>NZ_LR733844.1:1977259-2059853 GCF_902506455.1 Sphingomonas sp. 8AM
CCGCCGAGCCCGCCCGGCCCGCACCCGGTCGAGGCAAAGGCGGCGGATGGTGGCGCACTCCACGCGCGCACGATCACGCTCACCACGCGCCGCGGCGACGTGACGCTGACCGCGGCCGCTCCGCGCGACGTGATCGCGCGCCCGATAGAAGGGGCGCTCGCGCCGCTACTGCTGGCGCTCGCGGGTGTCGCGGCGTTGCTCACCGGGGCGTTGCTCGTCCAGCTCCGCGTCGCGCTGCGGCCGCTGCACCGGCTGCGCGAACAGGTCGCGGCGATCCGTACCGGTGCGCGCGGCCGGGTCGATGAAGACCAGCCCGCGGAACTCGCGCCATTGGCGAGCGAACTCAACGCGCTGACGGCAGACACTGCCGCCGCGCTCGCGACCGCGCGCGCCTCGGCCGCGAACCTTGCCCATGCGCTCAAGACCCCGGTCGCCGCGCTGGCGATCGACCTCCGCGATCAGCCCCACCTCGCCGCGACCGTCGCGCGGATCGACCGCACGATCCGCCACCATCTCGCCCGCGCGCGCGCCGCCGCGGTCAACCGCCGCGTCGCCACCCCGCTTGCCCCGGCGGTCGCGGACATCGCGGTGGTGGTGGAGCGGCTCCACGACGGTCCGCCGCTCACGATCGTCCGCGAGATCGCGGACGACATCGCCGTCGCGGTCGACGCGCAGGACCTCGACGAACTGCTCGGCAACCTGCTCGACAATGCCGCGCGCCACGCTGCGTCGCGGATCGCCGTCGCCGCGCGCCGGGACGGGCGCAGCGTCGCGGTGACGATCGCCGACGACGGCCCCGGCATCCCCGCCGCCGCGCGCGCGCAGGTGCTGCAACCCGGAACGCGGCTCGACGAACGCGGCGACGGGCACGGCTTCGGCCTGCCGATCGTCGCGGAGCTGGCGAGTCTATATGGTGGGGCGGTGACGCTGGCGGAAAATGCTCCGCACGGCCTGCTGGTCACGCTGACGTTGCCGGCTGCGTAACCGTCATCCCGGACTTGATCCGGGATCCCGCTTCTTCTTGCCTCGACCGCGAGTAAGAAGCGGGGCCCCGGATCAAGTCCGGGGCGACGAAGCAGGGTAGGAACCGCTCACCAATCCGCAATCGCCTCGCCCGCGCGGATCGGCTGCCCCTCCTGCAATCCCTCGCGCAACCACGCTGCGGCCGGCAGGAACATCACGATTGTCGAGCCATGCTCGAACCACCCCATCTCCGCGCCCTTGGTCACCGCCACATCGCACGCCCGCCGCCCCGGTCCGTGCTCGCGCAGCGTCCGCTCGGTATCGAGGAAGGTCAGCCGGATGCTCGCCACCAGCACCGCCGCGACCGGCACCAGCAGCAGCTCACGCCCGCCCGCCGCGCGCGCCTCGATCACCGCCCGCTCGTTGCGGCAGAACAGGCGCTCGACCCGGCGCAGCGCGATCGGATTGACGTTCCAGCAATCGCCCGATTGATAGCTCACCGCCTCGACCGTCAGGTCGGCGGGCGCATGGAAGCGGTGATACATTCCCGCGGTCAGCCGCAACGTCACGAACCATCCATTCGCGAATCGGGCCGCCAGCGCCGTATCGGGCACCAGCTCGTCAAGCCGATAAGGAAACCCCTTCACCTGATAGAGTTGCCCGTTCTCGACCCGCCCATGAGCGCCGACGATCGCGTCGCACGGACTCGCCACCACATCGTCGCCGCCCGCGAACACCCGCGCGCCATCGCGCAACCGCCGGATGAATCCATCGCGCAGGGAGGCAAAGCGCGTCGTCTCGGCATCGCGCAGGTCGACGTCGCAAAACAACCGCCACGCCGCCAGCGCCGGCTTCGCCACCAGCGGATGCTCGATCGCGGCGATCCGCCCGACCAATTTCGTCGCCCAGCGCCGCGGCAGCCGGTTGGTCAGCAAGAAATTGAGATCCTCCTGCATCAGCACGCGCATCAGTCCGGTTCGCATTGTCACACCTGCGTCATCGCGGCGCGCGTAGTGGCGCCATGGAGAAAAAGACCCTCGCCGCCGTCGCCGGGCTCGTCGCCGGCACGTTGTTCGCCGCGACCAAGGGCCGCGAGCGGCTCGCGCTGTCGCGCGCCAAGCACCCCGGCCCCGGCGGGCACGTCCGCATGGCGAAGCGGATCGCCGGACAGATCCCTTATTACGCTCACGTCGAGGAACGCTTCTTCCGCGCCGATGCGTGCGACGCGGATGTCGCCGCCCGCCGCCGCGCCGGGTTCGAGCGGCTTACGGCGCTCTACGCCGAGCGTTTCCCGAAGACGCTCGCGCTGACCGCGGAGACGCGCCAGGGATTGTCCGACCTGCAATTCACCGGCCGCTACCGCGTGCCCTTCCCCTTCGCGGCGACGGTGCGCGCGCATCTCCCGGTCGGCGCGTTCATGGCGCGCTCGGACGGCGCGTGGCTGACCGACCTCGACGGCAACCGCTTCATCGACCTGACCGGCAGCTACGGCGTCAACGTGCTCGGCAACGATTTCTACAAGGCGACGATGCGCGAGGCGCTCGACACCGCCGAGCCGCTCGGTGGCGTGCTGGGCAGCTATCACCCGGTCGTCGCCGACAACGTCCGCCGCCTGCGCGCCTTGTCCGGGCTCGACGAGGTGTCGTTCCACATGTCCGGCACCGAGGCGGTGATGCAGGCGGTGCGGCTGGCGCGCTATCACACCGGCAAGCGCCGGCTGGTGCGGTTCGCGGGCGCGTACCACGGCTGGTGGGGCGACGTGCAGCCCGGCATCGGCAACCCCGTCCCCGCCGACCACACGCTGACGCTCGCCGACGAGTCCGAACAGACGCTGGCGGTGCTCGCCACTCGCAAGGACATCGCCTGCGTGCTGGTCAACCCGTTGCAGGCGCTTCACCCCAACGGCGGCGCGCCGGCCGACAGCCAGCTGGTCGACAGCGCACGCGCGGCGGGGGCGGACCTGCCCGCGTATATCGCGTGGCTCCGGCGCCTCGCCGAGACGTGCCGCGCGAACGGCATCGTGCTGATTTTCGACGAGGTGTTCATGGGCTTCCGCCTCGCACCGGGCAGCGTCGCGCGCGCGTGGGGGATCGCGCCGGACATGATCGTCTGGGGCAAGACGCTGGGCGGCGGGCTGCCGATCGGCGTGCTGACCGGGCGCGCGGCGTTGATGAAGCGCTGGCGCGACGATCGTCCGGTCGACATCTGCTTCGCGCGCGGGACGTTCAACGCGCACCCTTATGTGATGGCCGCGACCGACGCCTTCCTGCGCCGGCTCGACACACCCGAGGTTGCTGCGCTGTACGAGGGTATGACCGCGCGCTGGAACGCGCGAGCCGTACGGCTCAATGCGCTGATGGCGGCCGCGGGATTGCCGCTGTCGGTCGCGCATCTCGAAACGGTGTGGACGATCCTCTACACCCGCCCGTCGCGCTATAACTGGATGCTGCAATATTACCTCCGCGCCGAGGGGCTGGCGCTGTCGTGGGTCGGCACCGGGCGGTTGATCTTCAGCCTCGACATCAATGACGCGCTGTTCGGGCAGATCGCCGCGCGGATCGTCGCAGCCGGGCACGCGATGCTGGCGGACGGCTGGTGGGACGGGCCGGTGGCGAGCAACAAGCAGTTGAAGCGGCAGGCGTTGCGGGAGTCGCTAGCGGCCCGGGTCACGGGAGGGTGAAGCGTCGAAGGTGAGGAGGTCGAGGGGCGGGCAAGGAAACGCGCTCCCCCTAACCGCCGCCACCCGTCATTCCCGCGAAGGCGGGAATCCAGAAGCCATGTCGTTACGACTCTATCGAGACGATCGGAACCACCGTCTCGATCCTCACCGACCACCGCGCGTCTGGATCCCCGCCTTCGCGGGAATGACGATAAGGGCGCGAGACAGAAACTCCGCGCGCTGACCCCGCCCTCACGCCGCGGCGTGATGGTCGTCGCTACGCCCGTGCTTGATCAACCGCGCCGGTGCGGTGCGATACAGGCGGAAGTCGCTGAACGGATCGGTGACGATCTTCGTCGCCCAGACGATCCCGGTTTCCAGATCGCGTTCGATCCACAATTGCCCGACGCGGAACAGGATCGCCGCGACGCCGAAGAACAGCCACCCGAACCCGACATGCCGCAGGAAGTCCATCGCTCCCTCGGGCCGCTCCAGCACACCGAACAACGTCGGCGACAGCGCCAGCACCACCGGGATCGCCAGCCACAGCCCCATCAGCACATATTTGCGCATCAGGTTATAGCCGACCTTCACTTCTTCCTTATATTCATTGGTGACGCCATTCTCTTCGTCATAGTCTTTCGGCTCGAAGAAGAAATGCCCCGCCTGCCGGCTGGTCATCGCGACGCCCCACGCCAGCAGGCTCGCCAGAGCGGCGTCGACGAACAGCAACGCATAAGCGGTGATGAACGTGCAGGCGCTGACGAAATGCAGGCTCTGGTTGATCAAATCGTGGTGGTAATAACGATGATCGTCCCAGCGCTGCTCCTTCAGTTGCGCGCGGAACCCGGGATTGCCCTGCTCATCCTCGAAACGGAGCTTGCGAAGCGACGGCATCATGCCTTCTCCTTGGCGATACGGACCAGCGAGAAATGCCCGAACGGCGGGATCGCGCGCCGCTCGGTCAGCGACACGTCGCTGCGCGTCGCGATCCAGTCGGTATAGAGCGCGAACGGGAAGTCGGTGCGGAAGCCGAGCCGCTCGGTGATCGGCATCAGCGCGCGCTCGATCCCGCCGCGCAGCCCCTGCTCGGCGCCGACGCGGGTCGTGATGATGATCTCGCCGCCCGGCCGGCAGACGCGCGCGAATTCATCCAGCGCACGCCGCGGGTTGGCGACCGCGCTCACCACATATTGCGCGACCACGACATCGAAGGATTCGTCCGGATAATCCAGCGCCTCGGCATCACCGACGCGGATCGCGTCGATGTTCGGCAGGTTGAGCCGCCGGGTGCGGGCGCGCGCCTTGTCGAGCATGTCCTCCGAGATATCGATGCCGGTCACGCGGCTGGTGGTGGCATATTGCGGCAGCGAGATGCCGGTGCCGACCCCGACCTCCAGGATACGCCCGCCGATCCGGTCGGCGGCACGGATCGCCGCCGCGCGGCCCTGTCGAAACACCGGGCCGAACACCAGATCATACACCGGTGCCCACCGATCATAGGCCAGCGCCACGCCGGCCGTCGTCATCGTCGCTGTCATTCCCGCCGCTTACCTTCGCTGAGCAGCCCCGCCGGGGCCTTGGGACCGGGACCCTTGTGCGACGGCGAGGTGTCAGCGTGACGACGATTGAGTGACGGTCGGCGTCATCGAAGCGAAATGATAATGACACATCCGCCAGTTGAACCTTTATCTCTTAACTTGATCTGCATCACGGACCCAAGTGCAGCGGCCCGTCGTTCGCCGCCCGGGACTTTTCTCCCACAAAGGAAATCGCCGATGGCCGTGAAATTCGCCGGAACGATGAACGCGATCAATCGCGGACTCGACGAGACCAAGCCCGCCAAGGGCGTCGACATGATCGAGGACTGGGAGGCCGCGCTCGCCGACGTCGATACGCCCGGCGCGAAAGGCATCCTGCGCGACCTCGGCTCGCTGCGCAAGCAACTGGAGAAGGACGCGCCCGACGCCGACCGCGTGCACGCGCTGCTCCACCGGCTCGGCGCGGCGACCACCAGGATCGCCGACAAGGCCGAGAAGTCGCAGGACAAGCTGAAGTCGCTCGGCGAGGCACTGACCGAGGCGGGCGAAGAGGAACATGACGAGGAGGAGGACGCTGCAGCGGCCGCCGCCCCGAAGCGCGCACGCAAGACGAAGTGATCGGTTCGAGGGCAGCCGACACCCTGCCCTCCACCGTCGCCCCGGACTTGATCCGGGGCCGCGCTTCTTCTGCCAACGCCGGTGAGAAGCGCGGTCCGGATCAAGTCCGGGACGACGAAATTACTTACCCCGCGACGCCGAGCGCCTCGGCCACCACCTTGTTGACAATCTTGCCGCCACGCACGTTGACGCCCGCCATTAACCCGGCATCCGCCTCGGCCGCGGCATAGCCACGATCGGCCAGCGCCAGCCCGTACGGCAGCGTCGCATTGTTGAGCGCGTGGCTGCTGGTCAGCGGCACCGCACCCGGCATGTTCGCGACGCAATAATGGATCACGCCATCGACCTCATAGGTCGGCTCGGCATGGGTGGTGGCATGGCTGGTCTCGAAACACCCGCCCTGATCGATCGCGACATCGACCAGCACCGCACGCGGCTTCATCAGCTTTAGCATCGGGCGCATCACCAGCTTCGGCGCCGAAGCCCCGGGGATCAGCACCGCGCCGATCACCGCATCGGCCTCCGAAATCTCGTGCTCGATCGACTCCAGCGTCGACACGCGCGTCCGCACGCGGCCCTGGAACAGCTCGTCCAGCTCGCGCAGCCGCGGGATCGAGCGATCGATGATCGTCACCTCCGCGCCGAGCCCGACCGCCATTCGCGCCGCATGCGTGCCGACCACGCCGCCGCCCAGCACGACGATCCGCGCCGGCTGCACGCCGGGGACGCCGCCGATCAGCACGCCGCGGCCGCCGTTGACCGCCTTCAGCGCGGTGCCCGCCGCCTCGATCGACAGTCGCCCGGCGACCTCGCTCATCGGCGCAAGCAGCGGCAGGTGCCCGCGCGCATCGGCCACCGTCTCATACGCCACTGCGGTGACACCCGACGCCTGCAAGCCCTTGGCCTGCTCGGGATCGGGCGCGAGGTGGAGGTAGGTGAACAGGATCTGGTCCTCGCGCAGCTGCACCCACTCGCCCGGCTGCGGCTCCTTGACCTTCACCACCATCTGCGCGGTCGCGAACACTTCCTCGGCGGTGTCGACGATCCTGGCACGGGCGGCGCGATAGGCATCGTCATCGGCGGCGATCCCGGCACCCGCGCCGGTCTGCACGATCACCTCATGGCCATGTGCGACATACTCGCGCACCGCGCCCGGGGTGAGGCCGACACGATATTCGTGGTTCTTGATTTCCTTGGGCACGCCGATGCGCATGGGTCCATCTCCTCGTTTGGCGACAGCATAGCGCGATTGCGACGCCGAAACCGGGCGAACTGCGCACGGGCGGCGTGACAAGTCGGCGAAATCCTGCATGAACCCCTGGCATGACGCAGGAAAGCTACGTTCCCGACCGAATCGACCGCCGGTTGATTGCGCTGCTGCTCGACAATGCGCGCGCCACCGCTTTCACGCTCGCCGAGGCGATCGGTCGCTCCGCCACCGCGGTCGCGCGGCGGCAGCGGGCGCTGGAGGAGGCGGGGATCATCACCGGCTATACCGCGCGGCTCGATCTCGCCCGGCTGGGCCGCCAGATGACCGTTCACATCAAGGTGACGCTGGAGAGCCAGCGGATCGACGTCCTCGACGCATTCGAAACCGCGATCGCCGCCAGCCCCTCGGTGGCACGATGCGAGCTGATGTCGGGCAGCTACGACTATCTCGTCACGGTTCAGGCGCGCGACCTCACCGATTTTGCACATATTCATCGCGACGAACTGTCGCGGCTGCCGGGGGTCACCCAGATGGAGAGCGGGTTCGTGCTGCGCGAGGTGGTGGCGCCGCGCCTGCCACTTTCCTTGCTGGATTAAGCACATAGCCGCTCAGAACAATCCTGATTGAAATCGGACCATGCTTGCGCGCCTTTTTTGCCGACCTGAACGGAAATAGTTTGTCGCTATTTCGAGGGCCGGCAATCGCACTCATCTTAACCCGGCATTTAACAAGTCGGGCCAAATACCAGCATCACTGATCTCGGTTGGTCGAATTGCTTGGGACAAGGTGCGGAAGGAATAGAAATGCTCAAGTGGTTTCAACAACATGCGCCGATTCGCGTCAAATTTGCGATTCTCGCCCTGCTCTACGGCAGCCTCTCGACGCTTTCGCTGGCGGCGACGATCGGCGCGGCGCAGGAGCTGCTGTCCGGCACCGTCGCGATGACTGTCGCCACGCTCGCATGGGCGGCGGTGGTCGCCACCGCGGTCGTGTCACGCACGCTGATCTGCGACCCGTATGTCGCCACCGTCGTCCGCATGGAAGCGCTCGCCGCCGACGACCTCGACACCGCGATCGCCTTCACCGACCATCGCGACTGCGTCGGGCGGATGACCAAGGCGATGGAGGTGTTTCGTCGCAACGGCAAGGCGGTGCTGACGGCGGCGCAGACCCAGCGCGCGGTGGTCGAGGCGCTCGGCGCCGGGCTCGGCCATCTCGCCGACAACGACCTGACCTTCCAGATCGAGCGTCCCTTTCCGGCCGATTACGACACGCTCCGCATCAACTTCAACCGCGCGATGACGGCGGTATCGAACACGATCGAGGCGGTGGCGACCGCGAGCAACGGCATCAACAGCGGCGCGGCCGACATCCGCCAGGCGTCGGACGACCTGTCGCAGCGCACCGAGCAGCAGGCCGCCTCGCTCGAAGAGACCGCGGCCGCGATGGACGAGATCACCACCACCGTGCGCGAGACCGCTGCGGGCGCGCGCCGCGCCAATGACGCCGTCGTCGAGGCGCGCAGCGAGGCGGAAAGCTCGGGCGACGTCGTGCGGCGCGCGGTCGACGCGATGGGCGGGATCGAGCGCTCCTCGGCCGAGATCAGCGAGATCATCAGCGTCATCGACGGGATCGCATTTCAGACCAACCTTCTGGCGCTCAACGCCGGGGTCGAGGCGGCGCGGGCCGGCGATGCAGGCAAGGGCTTCGCGGTCGTCGCCAGCGAGGTGCGCGCGCTGGCGCAGCGCTCGGCAGACGCCGCCAAGGACGTCAAGACCAAGATCAACGCCTCGTCCGAGCAGGTCGAGGCCGGGGTGACGCTGGTCAGCGACACCGGCAAGGCGCTCGAACGCATCATCGCCCGGATCGGCGAGATCAGCACGCTCGTCTCCGCGATCGCGCAATCGGCCGAACAGCAGGCGACCGGCCTGCAGCAGGTCAACACCGCCGTTACCGAAATGGACGGCGTGACCCAGCAGAATGCCGCGATGGTCGAGGAAGCGACCGCGGCCGCACGCAGCCTCGCCGAAGAGGCCGATCGCCTGACGAGTGAGGTCGCGCGCTTCCGCACGGGGACGACCGTGACACGACCGGTGGTCGCGGTCGCCAGTCCACCCGCCTCGCCGGTTCACGACCTTCAGGCGCGCGCCGCGCAGGCCGGACGCGACCTTGCCCGCTCCGCCCGGCGCCCGGTTACCGGCACGCGCGGGACCGCGCTGGCGGTGGCGGACGAGGAATGGGCAGACTTCTAAGCCGTTAGGTAGCTCAGCCCCGTCGAGTCGCCGTCGTCCCGCGCCGGACCCGCGGCTCCGCCTCGTCGCAGCGCGCGGCAGTGACGCTGTACCCGGCATCAAGGCAACGGCCGCGATGTCGGGACGGGATGACCGTTAGTGCGTATCCTGCCCCGCCGCATAGATCGCGTCGAGCACCCGCGCGGTCGCGACATGGTCTTCCGCCGCCGCGTCGAACCGTGCGCCAGCCGCCAGCCGTTCCGCCCAGTCGACTGCGGCGCGCCCGCCCCAGTCGTCGGGCGGCACCGCCAGCGTCTCGCGCGCGGTGCCGCGGAAATGCTCGGCGGTGAAATCGTAGAACGAGCCCGCGACGTTGCGCAGCGCCGCGCCGCCCTCGGTGCCATAGAACGCCGCCTCGATCACCGCATCCTGCCCGGCGTGGAGCCGCCACGAACAGGCCAGTCGTACGACGACGCCGTTATCCAGCCGCACCGTCGCCGCCGCATAATCCTCGACCGCGTCCGCCGCGACCGGCGCCCCGCCAGCGTAGAGCGCAGCACCGACCCGCTCGGCCGTCGCCCCCGGATTGAGCCACAAGGCGAGGTCGGCAAGGTGGATGCCAAGATCCATGACGCACCCGCCGCCGGACTGCGCGCGGTCGTAGAACCACGGCTTGTCCGGGCCATAGGCATTGTGGAACGTCAGATCGATCGCGAACAGCTTTCCCAGCGCACCGCTCCGCACCAGCGGCGCGATCGCGCGCATTCCCGCGGTGTGGCGATAGGACAGATCGACCCCGAGCAACCGGTCGGCGCGCCGTGCCGCCGCAACCACCGCCGCATTCTCGGCGGCATCGCGCCCGAGCGGCTTCTGGCAGAACACCGCCACCCCGGCGTCCAGCGCCACGATCGACTGCGCGGCATGGAGCGCGCTCGGGCTGGCGATCACCACCCCGTCGAGCCCGAGCGCCAGCATCTCCTCCAGTGACGCGCAGACCTGCGCGCCGGGTGCGTCCTGCACCGCCGCCGCCGCCATCTCCACCGACGGATCGCTGATCGCGACCGCCTCGACCGCGCCGCTGCCGACCATTGCGCCCATTCGGTGCCGCCCGATCCAGCCGGTGCCGAGGAAGCCGATACGGGGTTTGGCGTGACTCATGAAAAGATCGTCCTTCATCTACTTTCCGTCATTCCCGCGCAGGCGGGAATCCAGACACGCCAACGTCGCGGGTCTTTCAATGCCGCAGAGGTTCCGGAGTCCCGCCTTCGCGAGGCCTCTGCGAAAGTGCGGGATCATGCCCTTTGTCGGCCGTTCCCCGGCAGAGGCCGGGGTCAAGTCGGGAAGGTATTTCCGTTAGTTACAAACATGCCCCAACTGGGCCCCGGCCTTCGCCGGGGTACAAGAAGGAGCCATTTGCAGCGGTCTCGCCTGCGCGGGAACGACGGTGGTCACCCGAACGTCACCACCGCCTTCACGAACCCGGCAGGCTTGTCGCGCGTCGCGGCAACCGCCTCGTTCAGTTCCGCCAACGTAAAGCGATGCGTCAGCAGCGCCGCCAGATCGACGCGCCCCCCGGCCACCGCTGCCACCGCCTCGTTGAGCCCGCGCAAATTCACCCGCGGATCGCGTTCATGCGCGTTGATCACGTCGATGCCCTTCCAGTTCCAGTCCTGCATGTTCACCTGCCGCGGCCCGTCCTGATGATAGCCCGCCACCATCAGCCGCCCGCCGAACCCGACGATCGCCGAGGCGAGGTCGAGCGGCCATTGCTTGCCGACCGCCTCGATCACGCGTTCGCACAACGCCTCACCGGTCAGCTGCTTGACCCGCTCGATGATCGCCCAGTGATCGTCCATCGCGATCGTCTCGGCCGCACCGTTCGCGCGCGCCAGCGCCAGCGACTCCTCACGCCGTGAGATCGCGATCACCCGCGCCCCGGCGTCGCTCGCCAGCTTCGTCAGTACGGCGCCGAGAAAGCCGATCCCGACGATCGCCACCGTCTGCCCAGGCAGCACGTCGGCGCGGCGGAAGATGTTCATCGCGCACGCCAGCGGCTCGCCCGGAAACGCCTGCCCGTCGAGCGCGGCTGGCAGCCGCACCAGTTGATCGACCGAAGCCACGTCATACGGCGCGAAGCTATGCCCCGACAGCATCGTCACCCGCTCGCCGATCGCAACGTCGTCGACGCCCGCGCCCAGCGCATCGACGACGCCCCAGCCCTCATGCCCCATCCCGCCGGTCTCACTGGGATAGGTCGACCACGGTTGTCCCTCCCACGGCTCGACGTTCGACGCGCAGACGCCGCAGCCCTCCAGCCGCACGCGCACCTCGCCCGCGCCCGGTTGCGGCACCGGCGCGTCGCGCACCTCGAACCGCCCGGGCGCCACCAGCACCGCCGCCGGCATCATGCTTCCATTATCGTGCGACAATCGTTGGACTTCCCATGAATGAACCGCGTGATCTGAACGGCGCGCTCGCCGACAACATCCACCGCCTTGCCGAGCGCCAGCGCCGCGTCGAGGCCGATGCTCCCTGGTCGGACCGGCTGGCCGCCCGGATCACCGGCTTCACCGGGTCGATGACCTTCGTCGCGCTCCACCTGACGTACTTTGGCGGCTGGATCGTATGGAACCTGTATTTGTCGCCCAAGTTCGACCCGACCTTCGTCGTGCTGGCGATGATCGCGTCGGTGGAGGCGATCTTCCTTTCCACCTTCGTCCTCATCAGCCAGAACCGCATGGCCGCGCAGGCACAGGCGCGCGCCGACCTCGACCTCCACATCAACCTGCTCGCCGAGCACGAACTGTCGCGGCTCACCGCGGTCGTCCGCCAGATCGCCGAGCGGGTCGGGGTCGAACCGCCCGACGACATCGCCGAGATCGAACGCGACGTCCGCGCCGAAGACGTGCTCGACACGCTCGACCGCGTTATGCCGTCGCCGTCCGGCTCGTGACCGCCGCAGGCGCGTAGCGGTCGATCATCCACGCGCAAAAATCCGCGAAGGCCTGCGGATCGCGCGCCGCGCTGGTGTGATGCGGCTGGATGCCGAGATGCTCGGGGGTGAAGCAGAACGTCACCGTCGTATCGAACTCGGCGAGCGCTTCCATCTGCCGGTCGAACCAGTCGGTCGCATTGGGACGGAAGCTGTCGGCCCAGCTCAACCCGGTGCGCAGCTTCTTCGTCCCCAGCCGCTTCATCCACGTGACCGCGTCGTCGAGCCGCGGGTCCTCGAAGTGGAACCATTGCATCAGCCCCATCTCCGACGCGACCCTGGCATAGCTGTCGAGCGACGGCTTGGGCGTGCCGTCCTCGCGGATCAGCCCCATGTAGAAGTGGCGGTAATAGCTCGATCCCTCCGCCTCGCGATGGCGGGTGGTCGCGCCCCATTCCTGCGGCAGGTCGAACAGCGAATACCAATAGACGCGCGGCACGCGCCCGATCAGCAGCTCGGCGGTCTTCTCGACCCCGAACACCTGCACCTCCTCCGCGCCGAACGAGCCGACGCCGACCTCGGTGACCCACACCGGCTTGTCGGTGACCGCCTCGATCTCGGCGATCTTCGCGGGCCAGTCGTGGATCGACCACAGGTTCCAGTCGAGCGGAAAGCCGTGCACCGCCAGCACGTCGACCGCGTCGAGGCAGCCGTGTGCCTCCAGCCGCTTCACCCACAACGGGTCGATTGGCGACATGCCCCCCAGCACGCGCGTCACCGCCGGATTGACCGCCGCGATCGAAGTCCCGGCGCGCTTGACGGTATCGGCGAACAGCGACCAGTCGGGGTCGACCTCCGGGTCCCAATGCGACTTGTTGTTCGGCTCGTTCCAGATCATCGCGGCTTCGATCACGCGCGCACTCCCCCCGTGGATGGATAGACCGCCGCCGGCCCGTGCTCGGCAAAGGGCACGTCGCTGATGCGGCAGAGATAGACATCGTCCTGCGGATGCGCCGTCACGGTAAAGCCCGCCGCGCGCAGCATCGCTTCCGAGCAGGCGCGGTTCGGCGCCCACCAATTGGTCCAGTCGCCCGCGAACTTGCGCTCGATGAAGTGCAGCTTCGGATAGTCGCGATCGTCGAAATATTCGGGCGGGGTCCAGGTGCCGGGCACGTAGAAGGGGTGATCCTCCGGTACCTGCGCGTCGTCCTTCGACCCCTGCTGCATCGTCTGGAACAGCATCAGGTCGCCGGCGACATGCTCGCGGATCAGGTCGAGCGCGAGCAGCGGATGCCGAAGGTGATACAGCACCCCCATGAAGATCACGAGATCGAACCGTTCGCCGAGCTGCGCGACGTCATAGACCGACAGGTTACGGAACTCGACGCTGCCGGCGAACCCCAAAGCCTCGCTCGCCAGCCGCGCCTGCGCCAGATAGCGGTCATCGGAATCGATCCCCACCACCCGCGCCGCGCCGCGACGCTTCATCTCGACCGAATAGAAGCCGGCGTTGCACCCGACATCCAGCACCGTCTTGCCGGTCAGATCCTCGGGCAGGCAGACGCCGAATTCGGCGAACTTGTTGCCGGGATAATCGAGCAGAAAATGATCGGGCGCGGTCTGCACACCGCCGGGCAGATGAATGTTGTGGAACCACGGGGCCAGCTCGGCGACCCGCGCACGCAAATCTTCGGTCATCAATCCCCCGTCACCCATCGACAGCATCAACTATCCTTGCGAGGCCCCGTTCCGCCTACTGATCTCGCTCAATATTATAATGCGGAACCGCCGCCGGGGTGCGCCGCGTTTGCGGCGGCATGAGCGATCACGGCTGGACCCGGGCGATGCGCGAGGAGCGCTACGAGGACGCCTGGGCGATCGAGCGCGCGGTGCTCGCCGCGCGCGATCCGGCGACATGCGACGATCCGACGCTCCCCTATCACCAGCGCTGGGTCTGGGACGGAAGCGCGGTCGACGATCGCGACGTGCTGGTGCGCTGCTATCACGGGCTCGGCGACACGCTGCAATTCGCGCGGTTTCTCCCAGTGCTGGCACGACGCGCGCGGTCGGTGGCGGTCGAGGCACCCGCGCGACTTCACCCGTTGCTGCGCTTCCCCGGCATCGCGCTGGCTGCGTTCGACGATGCACACCCGCTGCCGCCGTCCGGCTGCGACATCGAGATCACCGAACTGGCATTCGCGCTACGCTGTGCCCCTCGCGACGTACCCGTTCCCTATCTCCACACCACCCCCGCCCCGCTCCCCCACGACACGGTCGGGCTCTGCTGGCAGGCCGGCGACTGGGATGCCGACCGCTGGGTGCCCCCCGCGCTGCTCGAACCGATCGCGGCGCGGCACCGCTGCCTGTCGCTGGTGAGCGCGCCGACCACGCTACCGGTCATCAACCCCGAAGGCTGCCCGTTCGACCTCGCCGCGACCGCCGCGCTGGTCGCGGGCTGCGCGCTGGTCATCACCGTCGACACGATGATCGCGCATCTCGCTGGCGCGCTCGGGCGCCCGACGTGGCTGCTGCTCAAGGCCGCGCCCGACTGGCGCTGGGACCCCGCGCGCCGCGACAGCGCCTGGTACCCGCACACCCGCCTCTACGCACAGCCGACCGCGGGCGACTGGCAGACGCCGCTCGCCACGATCGCGCGCGATCTCGACATGATCCAAGGAGAAGACCATGGCCAGCCTCCCCAGCCCGTCCGTGCCCGTGTCCTGGGGTGAGTTGCTCGACAAGATCACGATCCTCGAAATCAAGCAGCACCGCATCGACCGTGCCGACGCCCGCGCCAATGTCGCGCGCGAACATTCGCTGTTGTCGCGGATCGGCGCAGGGGTGCTCGGGCAGGACGAAGTCGCGCCGCTCTACGCGCGACTGAAGTCCGTCAACGAGGATCTGTGGGAGATCGAGGACGCGATCCGCCGCGAGGAAGCCGCACGCAGCTTCGGCGGCGAGTTCATCCGGCTGGCGCGCGCAGTGTACGTCAAGAACGACGAACGCGCGGCACTGAAGCGCGCCATCAACGTCGCGCTGGAATCGGACCTGATCGAAGAGAAGAGTTATGCGGCGGTGAATTGAGTTTTTTTGACACAGCCGCGGCGTGTTCGGGGCGACAACACCGCTAGATTAGATAGACATGGGCCCCTGCCTGCGCAGGGGCGACAAGAAGAACCGTCGCCCCTGCGCAGGCAGGGGCCTATGTCTGTGAAGTCCATCCCGACGACGCGCCGGTCACAACGACAATGTGTCACATACAACGCTCATTCACCGCCACCACCATCGCCCCCTCGCCCTCCAGCGAAAGCGTCGTCACCGACCCCGGATCGCACCCCAGCGAGAAGATCCGCTCCAGCGGCAATCCGAGATAATGCGCCACCACCCCGCGGATCACATCGCAATGCGACACACATAACGTCACACCCTCCCCGCACGCGGCGACGAACGTGACCGCGCGCGCCACCGCCTCCGCCATCGTCTCACCGCCCGGACAACGCGCGGTCCCGCGCTCGGCATTCCAGCGCTGCCAGTCGGGATCGCCGTCGAGCGCCGCGAACGACCGTCCGGTAAAATCACCGAAGTCGATTTCATCCAGCGCCGCGTCCGCCATCACCGGCAGTTGCAACGCCGCCGCGACCACCGCTGCCGTTTCGCGGGTCCGTGCACGCGGGCTCGTTACGATCCGCCTCACCCCGCGCGCCGCCACCAGTCGTGCAAGCGCGGCAGCCTCCGCCTGTCCCTGCTGGTTCAGGGAGATATTGGAACGACCGCTCAGAACGCGGCCGACTTCTTGGTGATGCCCGTGCCGGGCAAGCAAAATACTTCTCGCCATTCCGGATTGATCTGCGTCAGTTCAGAAGCGCTGTCCATGAAAATTACGCTGGCGCAATAATTTCAGGAACCAAGCTAAGTAGAAGATGTTCTTACTGACGCAATCAACCAGCAATGAACGTGCGTGTCATTGATGGAGATCAAGTGCGGGGCGGAGGAACATTCGTGGAAACCATTCTCATCACCGGCGGGGCCGGCTTCATCGGTCGTTTCGTAGCCGATGAACTGCTGGCACGCGGCCATGAGGTGCGGGTACTGGACAGCCTGATCGAGCAAGTCCACGGCGATTGCGAGCGCCCGCCGCTCCTCAACGACGCGGTCGAGCTGATCCGCGGCGACATCCGCAACGGCGATGTCGTCAGCAAGGCGCTCGACGGCGTCGACAGCGTCATCCACCTCGCTGCCGAGGTCGGCGTCGGCCAGTCGATGTACGAGGTCGAACGCTACACCTCCACCAACGACGTCGGCACCGCCGTGCTCTTCGAGAAGCTGATCGACAAGCCGGTCCGCCGCGTCGTCACCGCCTCCTCGATGTCGATCTATGGCGAGGGGCTGTACCGCGATGCCGACGGCAATCTGGTGCAGGACGCCGAGCGCAAGGGGCTGCGCGACGGGCTGACCAACTGGGAGCCGGTCGATGCACAGGGTCGTCCGCTGACGCCCGTCGCGACGCCGGAGTGGAAGCAGCCCAACCTCGCCTCGATCTACGCGCTCAACAAATATGTGCAGGAGCGCACCACGCACATCATGGCCGCGCCCTATGGGATCGAAGGCGTGTGCCTGCGGCTGTTCAATGTCTACGGCCCGGGCCAGGCGCTCTCCAACCCCTATACCGGCGTGCTCGCAATCTTCGCGTCGCGTCTCCTCAACGGCCAGAAGCCGATGATCTTCGAGGACGGCGAGCAGCGCCGCGACTTCGTCCATGTCAGCGACGTGGCGCGTGGCTTCGCCGATGCCTTGTTCCTTCCGCAGGCGGTCGGCGGCACGTTCAACATCGGCTCGGGTCACGACCGTTCGGTCACCGAAGTCGCGACCGAACTCGCCAAGGCGATGGGCAAGAACGACCTGACGCCGGAGATCGTCGGCAAGGCGCGGATCGGCGACATCCGCCACTGCTTCTGCGACACCACGCTCGCGCAGGAACGGCTCGACTTCCGCGCGACGCAGGACTTCACCGCCGGCCTTGCCGAACTCGCCGAATGGGTCGCGGAACAGACCGCCGAGGACAAGGTCGCGACGATGCGCGCCGAGCTCGAGCGCCGCGGGCTGGTCGCATGAGCGGGCCGGTGCTGGTTACCGGCGGCGCCGGGTTCATCGGCTCCAACCTCGTCGACCGGCTTGCGAGTGAGGGGCATGACGTGGTGATCTACGACGCGCTCGCCCGCGCCGGGGTGGAGCGCAATCTCGCATGGCTGCGCCAGCGCCACGGCACGCGCATCCGCTTCGTCCACGCCGACATCCGCGACGCCGCGCGGCTCGCCGACGAGGTCGCGGGCGCATCGGCGGTGTTTCACTTCGCCGCACAGGTGGCGGTGACCACCAGCCTCGACGACCCCGCCGACGATTTCACCACCAACATCACCGCCACCTTCCAGTTGCTGGAGGCAATCCGCACCCGCGCACCCGAAGTGCCGCTGATCTTTGCCTCGACGAACAAAGTGTACGGCGATCTCGCAGACCTCGACTTCGTGCTGGAAAACGAGGCCTATCACCCCGTCGACCCGCACGTCCGCGCGCACGGCATCGGCGAGGCGCGCCCGCTCGACTTCCACACGCCTTACGGCGTGTCGAAGGGTGCCGCCGACCAGTACGTCCTCGATTACGCACGCAGCTTCGGGCTCAAGACCTGCGTCTTTCGAATGAGCTGCATCTACGGCCAGCGCCAGATGGGCACCGAGGATCAGGGCTGGGTCGCACATTTCCTGATCCGCGCGCTGAATGGCGAGCCGATCACCTTGTATGGCGACGGGCATCAGGTCCGCGACGTGCTCGACGTCCGCGATGCGGTGAACGCCTATCTCGCCGCGTGGCGGCGGATCGACGATGTCGCCGGGCGCGCCTTCAATCTCGGCGGCGGCCCCGACAATGCCGTCAGCCTGCGCCAGTTGCTCGCGCATATCGCGACGCTCACCGGCCGCCCGGTCGATGTCCGCTATTCCGGCTGGCGCGCCGGCGATCAGCGCTATTTCGTCGCCGATGCGCGCGCTGCCGCAGCGACGCTCGCGTTGCCCGAACGCCGCGACTGGCGCGAGGGCGTCGGCGCGCTCGCCGACTGGTTGCAGCGCGAACATGCCGCCGCCCTCACGACCGCTGACGCAACCCCGATCGAGGTCGCTGCGTGACAGGACGGCTGTTGATGACCGCCGATGCCGTCGGCGGGGTATGGCAATATGCGCTTCAACTCGCCGGCGATCTGGTCCGCACCGGCTGGTCGGTCGACCTTGCCACGCTCGGCCCCGCCCCCTCGCCCGCGCACCACGCGCAGGCCGGGGCGGCAGGCGTCACGCTGATCGACACGCGTCTCCCGCTCGACTGGCTCGCCAGGGATGCGCAGGCAGTCGCCGTCGCCGCCGATGCGATCGCCGCACTCGCCGCCGCGCGCGCGGTCGATGTCGTCCAGCTCAACCAGCCCGCGCTCGCCATCGCCGATTTCGCCATGCCCGTCGTCGCGGTCGTCCATAGCTGTGTCGCAAGCTGGTGGGAGGCGGTCGAGCAAGGCCCGCTCCCCGCCGATCTCGCCTGGCAGACCGAACTGGTCGCGCGCGGCCTCGCCCGGGCCGACGCGATCGTCTGCCCGACCCGCGCCTTCGCCGCGACGATCCAGCGGCTCTATGCGCTCCCGGTCGCGCCGCGCGCGATCCACAACGGTCGCACGCTCCCGGCCGCCACCGGCGCGCTCGACGCGCGCGCCTTCACCGCCGGGCGGCTGTGGGATCGCGGCAAGAACATCGCGACGCTCGACCGCGCCGCCGCCACGCTGCCGCTGACGTTCCGCGCCGCCGGCCCCGCACGCGGTCCGCACGGCGAACACCACAAGCTCCACCACCTCGAACCGCTCGGCCGGATCAGCGACGCCGCGATCGCCGCCGCGCTGTCGACCCGCCCGATCTTCGCCTCCGCCGCCTGGTACGAGCCGTTCGGGCTCGCGGTGCTGGAAGCGGCGCTGACCGGCTGCGCGCTGGTACTGTCCGACATCCCGACCTTTCGCGAATTGTGGGACGGCGTCGCGACCTTCGTCGCCGCCGACGACGCCGAGGGCTTCGCGCGCGCGATCGCCAACCTCGCCGCCGACACCGAGTTGCGGCTGGCACGCGGCGCGCTCGCCCGCACCCGCGCGCTCGATTACGCGCCCGAACGGACCGCGCGCGCGATGGCCGCGCTTTTCGATCGCGTCACCACCACCGGCGAGCGGGTCGCGGCATGAAGCTGGTTTATTTCACCCACAGCCTCGCCTCGTGCTGGAACCACGGCAACGCACACTTCCTGCGCGGCGTCCTCTCCGAACTGATCGCGCGCGGGCACGACGTGCGCGTCTACGAACCGGCCGGCGCATGGAGCCTCGAAAACCTGCTCGCCGACAACGGCGACGCCGGGCTTGACGCCTATCGCACCGCCTACCCTGAACTGTCCTCCCACACCTTCACCCCCGACGCCGATCTCACCGAACTGGTCGACGGTGCGGACGTGGTGATCGTCCACGAATGGAACGCGCACGATCTCGTCGCCGCGCTCGGCAAGCTGCGCCGCGACGGGGCAGGCTTCACGCTGCTGTTCCACGACACGCATCACCGCGCGGTCAGCGCGCCCGAGGAGATGCGCGCCTACGATCTCGACGGGTACGACGGCGTGCTCGCGTTCGGCGAGGCGCTGTCGCGCGTCTATCGCGACTGGGGCTGGGGCGACCGTGTCTGGACGTGGCACGAAGCTGCCGATACGCGCCGCTTCTTCCCGGTCGACAGCGCGGAGCGCGACGGCCTCGTCTGGATCGGCAATTGGGGCGATGGCGAGCGCACTGCCGAGATCGAGAACTATCTGCTCGCCCCCGCGCGCGACGCCGGGCTGCCGCTCGACATCTACGGCGTCCGCTACCCCGACGCGGGCAAGGCGATGCTCGCGGCGTATGGCGCGCGCTATCACGGCTGGGCACCCAACGCCGCCGCGCCCGCGCTTTTCGCGCGCGCACTGGCGACCGTCCATGTGCCCCGCCGCTATTACACGACGATTCTGCCCGGCATCCCGACGATCCGCATGTTCGAGGCGCTCGCCTGCGGCCTGCCGCTCGCCAGTGCGCCATGGGACGATGCCGAGCATCTGTTCCGCCCCGGCACCGACTTCCTGTTCGCGCAGACGCCCGACGACATGACGCGCATCCTCGGCGACCTGCGCCACGACGCCGGTCTGCGCGCGTCGCTGGCCAGTGCCGGGCTCGAAACCATCCACGCGCGCCACACCTGCGCGCACCGCGTCGACGAACTGCTGGCAATCCTCGCCGGCCTCGACGCCCCTTCCCATTTACGGAGCATCCCAGCGTGAAGATCGCCTTCTACGGGTCCAGTCTGCTGTCCTCCTACTGGAACGGCGCCGCGACCTATTATCGCGGCATCCTGCGCGCGCTCGGTGAGCGCGGCTACGACATCACCTTCTACGAACCCGATGCGTTCGAGCGGCAACAGCATCGCGACATCGACCCGCCCGCCTATGCCAAGGTCGTCGTCTATCCCGCGACGCACGATGCGCTGCGCGATGTATTGGCCGAGGCGGCAGACGCCGACATCGTCGTCAAGGCGAACGGCGTCGGCGTCTTCGATCGCGAACTGCTCGAAGGCATCATCGCGCACGCCCGTCCCGATGCGCTCAAGATCTTCTGGGACGTCGACGCCGCCGCGACGCTCGATGAGATGCGCGCCGACCCCGATCATCCGGTCACCGCCGCGCTGCCGCACCTCGACATGGTGCTCACCTACGGTGGCGGCGATCCGGTCGTGAACGCCTATCGCGCGTTCGGCGCGGTGAAGTGCGTGCCCGTTTACAACGCCTTGGACCCGCAGACCCACCACCCGGTCCCTGCCGACGACCGCTTCGCCTGCGACCTCGCCTTCCTCGGCAACCGCCTCCCCGACCGCGAGGCGCGCGTCGAAGAGTTCTTCCTCCGCCCCGCCGCCCTGCTCCCGCAGCAGAGCTTCCTGATCGGCGGCAACGGCTGGGATTCCAAACACATGCCCTGCAACGTCCGCCACCGCGGCCATGTCTTCACCGCCGAGCACAACGCCTTCAACTGCACGCCGCGCGCAGTCCTCAACGTCGCGCGTGACTCGATGGCGCATATCGGCTTCTCGCCCGCCACGCGCGTCTTCGAGGCCGCCGGCGCCGCCGCCTGCCTCATCACCGACGCTTGGGAAGGGATCGAGCTGTTCCTGATCCCCGATCAGGAAGTGCTGGTCGCGCGCGACGGACAGGACGTCGCCGACCATCTCGCCGCGCTCACCACCGAACGCGCGCAGCAGATCGGACAAGCCGCACTCAAGCGCGTCCTCGCCGAACACACCTATGATCTGCGCGGCGCGCAGGTCGACACTTTGTTCAAGGCGCACGCCGCCCGCCAGCGCGAGGCTGCGTGATGAAGCTCGTCGTCCTCGGCCTCTCGCTCAGCTCCAGCTGGGGCAACGGCCACGCCACCACCTTCCGCGCGCTGCTCCGCGCCTTTGCCGCGCGCGGGCACGACGTGCTGTTCCTCGAACGCGACATGCCCTGGTACGCCGCGCACCGCGACGAACCCGCGCCCGATTACTGCCGGCTCGAACTCTACGACAGCCTCGCGGCGCTGGCCGATTGGCGCACCGAGATCGAACAGGCCGATGCGGTGATGGTCGGCTCCTACGTCCCCGACGGAATCGACATCGGCAGACTGGTCCAGCAATGGCCGCGCGGCGTGACGACCTTCTACGACATCGACACGCCGGTCACGCTCGCAAAACTCGCGCGCGGCGCGTGCGACTATGTCTCGCCCGAGGTCATCCCCGGCTACGACGTCTATTGCTCGTTCACGGGCGGCCCGACGCTGCGGCTGATCGAGGCGCGCTACAAGAGTCCCGCCGCGCGCGCGCTCTATTGCTCGGTCGATGCTGACCGCTACCGCCCGACCGGCGTCGACAAGCGCTGGGACCTGTCGTATCTCGGCACTTATAGCGACGATCGCCAGCCGACGCTCGACCGCCTGCTGATCGAGCCCGCGCGACGTCACCCGGAAAAGCGCTTCGTCGTCGCCGGCCCGCAATACCCCGACACCATAGACTGGCCCGCCAACGTCGAGCGGATCGAGCATCTCGCCCCCGCCGACCACGCCGATTTCTATTCGGCGAGCCGCGCCACGCTCAACGTCACCCGCGCCGACATGATCGCCGCCGGCTGGTCGCCGTCGGTGCGGCTGTTCGAGGCGACCGCCTGCGGCACGCCGATCGTCTCGGATCGCTGGCCGGGAATCGACGAATTGCTGACGCCGGATGCCGAG
The DNA here is from genome assembly GCF_902506455.1 of Sphingomonas sp. 8AM. Classification (GTDB taxonomy): domain Bacteria; phylum Pseudomonadota; class Alphaproteobacteria; order Sphingomonadales; family Sphingomonadaceae; genus Sphingomonas. Next base: position 1,999,756 of record NZ_LR733844.1, read on the forward strand.
ATCCTGCTCGCCGATACCAGCGACGACGTCGAGGCGGCGCTCGCCCGCCCCGATCTCGATGCGATCGGCACCGCCGGCCGCGCCCGCGTGCTCGCCGAGCACACCGCGCACCACCGCGCCGCCGAACTGGAAGCGCACCTCCACGAAGCGGCGGCGGCGAAACTGGCCACCCCGTCGTCAGTGCCAGCGTAGCAAAGCAATCCAGCACATCCTGAGCCGACACTCGCTTCCTTCGCCTCGCGCGCAATGACGGGTCGGCGGAACGAACCGGGCCTGATCCCGGTTATGCCCCCCGAACCCGCGACGGACACTCCGGCGCGGTGGATCGCAACCAAGGAGATGTTCGATGAACAGCGATACGCTGACCGGCACGACCACCGATCTGGGCGGCAAGCTGAAGGAAGGCCTCGGCAAGGCGTTCGGCGACGACAAGCTGCGCGCCGAGGGTTCGGCCGATCGTGCCGAGGGCACCGTGCAGAAGACCTATGGTGAAGCCAAGGACAATGTCCGCCCGCTGATCGATCAGGCGCGTCGCTTCGTCAACGAGCGGCCGTTCGCTGCCGCCGCCGTTGGCGGCGTGATCGGTCTCGCGCTGCTCAACACGCTGCGCGGTAAGTAAATAGGAACGGGGGGAGCATTTAGCTCCCCCCTTTTCGTTGCCCCGGCCTGACCCCGGAGCAACGCTGCTCTCGTCTGCAGCCACTTAGACGACCGGCGAAAATCAGGCCGCCCGCCGCGCCGCGCAGCCTCGCAGCGCCTCCGCCAGCGCATCCGGCGCACTCGGCTTCGGACACACCGTCGCACTGGGATAGCGCAACCGCAGCGCCGCATCGTCGGCATGTCCCGAATGGAACAGCAGCGGGACCCCCGCCGCATGCAGCCGGTCCGCCGCCGGGAACACGGTCCCGTCCGCCAGCCGCACGTCCAGCACTGCCGCAGCGAAGCGTGCGGCATGCGTCTCGATCGCGGCCTCCGCCTCGACGACGGTCGCGCACGGCCCCACCACGTGGAAGCCGGCACCCTCGATCGTTTCCTGAAGATCGAGCGCGATGAACAACTCGTCCTCCACCAGCAGGACGTCGATGTCGGCAGGATCAGTCACGGGCAAGCACACTCGCAGGCAGTTTCATTCGCAGCCGAAACGATCGGCCAGCAACCTCGCTCCGTACCTCGCCAAGTAATTGTCGGACACTTGTCTGGACCAGCAGCGATCCGAAGCCCCGCGGCGCGCCGTCCGCATCGGCTCCGGCGTCAGCGCGACCGGTCTCGTCCCACTCCAGCGCCAGTCCGTCGTCGTTCACCTCCCAACGCACGGTCAATCCGGTGCCGCCATCGGCCTCACCGTCGCGGTTTTCGCCGCACAAGGCGCCGTATTTGACCGAGTTGGTCGCCCACTCATGAAGGACCAGCGCCAGCGACGACAGGCACTGCCGCTTGAGCGCCACCGTCGGCCCCTCGATCGTGATATGCGAATGATCGCGATACGGCGCGAGCGTCGCCGCCACCAGTTCGTCGAGCGCGATCGCCTGCGGCTGACCCGCCGGTGCCGCCAGCGAATGCGCCGATCCCAGCGCCGCGATCCGCTGCCGCAGGTCGGTCGCGAACGGCCGCACCTCGTCATGGTTGCGCGCCGCGACGGTGATCATCCCCGCGATTACCGCGAACAGGTTCTTCACGCGGTGGTTCATCTCGCGCAGCATCAGCTCGCGCGTTTCGGCCAGCGTATATTCGGGCGTCACGTCGATCGACACGCCGACCAGCCGCGGCGGGTTGCTCCCCGCGATGACCCGGCCAAAGCCCTTGACCCAGCGCGGCTCGCCGTCGATCGGGCGCAACCGGAACGTCGCCTCGTAATCGCCGTTGCGCTCCACGGCGCGGCGGAGCGCGGTTTCCACCGTACCGCGATCCTCGGGCTCGATCCGGCCGAGCAGCGGGTCGATCCGCGTCGCTTCCTCACCCGCGATATCGAACAGGCGCTGCTCGACACCGTCGAGCACCGTCTCGCCGGTCTCCGGACAATATTCCCACACGCCGATCCCGGCGGCCTTGATCGCCAGATCGAGCCGCTCGCGCTCGGCGGCGAGCTGCCGCTCCAGCGACAGCGCCTCGGTGATGTCGGTCAGCACCAGCGTCGTGCCGTCGACCGCGCCGCTCTGCGTACGATACGGCAGCACGCGCAGCGACAGCACGCGTTCGCCGTCGCTGGTCGTCACGCGGCGCTGCGTCGCCGGCGCCCCGGCCGCCACCGCCCGGGCGTCGTCGAGGAACTCGTTACCGCGCAACCGGCTGGCGACATCGCTCAGCGGCCGGCCGCGATCGGCGGGCTGCAACGGGAAGATCGAGACCGCCGCCTCGGTGTAGCTGCGCACCTTCAGATCGGCATCGAGCACCACCACCGCCAGTTCGGTCGACTGATGGAAGTTGCGCAGATCGGAATTGGCGACCGTCAGCTGCTCGACCTTGCCCTTCAGCTCGTCGTTGACGGTCGACAATTCCTCGTTCGTCGATTGAAGCTCCTCGTTCATCGACATCATTTCTTCGTTGGAGCTTTTCAGCTCCTCGTTCGCGGTCTCCAGTTCCTCGATCGCGGTACGCAAGCGGTGGCGCGTCAGCCGTAGCTCGTCCTCGATCGCCTCCAGATGGTCGTCGGTGGCGGCCAGGTCCTCCAGCTCGCCCTGGTCCGACGGCCGGAACGCGCCGCTGTCACGGAACACGAACAGCAAGGTGCCGTCGCCCAGCGGGTCGCAAATCACCTCGACCGGCTGGATGCCGTAATCGGTTTCGACCTCCACGTCGCGCGCCACCACACGGCGACGCTCGTCGCGCGCCTGCCGCAGCAGCGGACCGATCACCGTGCGCAACCCGGGCCGGGCGAGGTTCACCGCGCTGCTGCCGCCCGTCCGCGTCACCGGGAAGTCGAAATAGCGGCTCAGCTTGCCATAGGCTGCGATAATCCCGCCGTCCTGATCGACGATCAGGCTGGCCGGCGCATAGCGGTCGACGATCCGCCGGATCGCGGCGCTCTCGTTGGTCAACGCCGGGCTGTCGCCGCGGCCGTCGCGCTCGCGGCGTGCCCCGGTCGGGCGCGCGTTGCCCGGCAGGTCGATCGGGTAGATCGGCGCGCCCGGCGCGCGCTCGAACAGCCGCGCATGCTGGTCGACCACGGAGAACAGATGCTCGAACCGCCCGATGCTCTCCGACGGCCCCAGAAACAGGAAACCGCCGGGACGCAGCGCATAATGGAACAACGGCAAGACCGCCTGCTGCAGCCGATCGTCGAAATAGATCAGGAGGTTACGGCACGAGACCAGATCGACGCGCGAAAACGGCGGATCCTTGACCAGGCTGTGGCTCGAAAAGCGGATCATGTCCCGGATCTGCCCCGCGATCGTGAACCGCTCGGCGTGCGGCACGGTGTAGCGCTCGCGCAAATGGGGCGGCAGATCGACCAGCGCCGCCGCCGGATAGCTCCCCTCGCGCGCGATCGTCAGCATCTGCTCGTCGATGTCGGTGGCGAAGATCTGCACTGCCAGCGGCTGGCCCGAGGTGCGCGCCGCCTCGGCGAACAGCATCGCAATCGTATAGGCTTCCTCCCCGCTCGAACAGCCGGGCACCCAGACGCGCAGGTCGTCGTCAGTGGCGCGCTCGCGCAGCAACGGCTCGATGACCTGGGTGCGCAGCGTCTCGAATGCCTCGGCGTCACGGAAAAAGCGCGTGACGTTGATGAGCAGATCGCGGAACAGCGCCTCGCATTCATCGGCATCGCTGCGCACCCGCGCCAGATAGTCGCGACCGGTGCCGATCCCCAGCACATGCATCCGCCGCTCGACCCGCCGGATAAGCGTCGAGCGCTTGTAGCCCGAGAAATCATGTCCGATCGCGTTGCGCAACACGCGGCAAAGATCGTCGACATGATCGGCGACGACGCTCGCCTCCTGCTCACCCGGCTCGGTGCTGCGACGCCGGAAGAAGCCGCGGAGACATTCGAGGATCTCGCCGGGCGGCCTAACGAAGTCGATCAGCCCGGTGCCGACCGCCGAGGTCGGCATCCCGTCGTAGCGCGCGCTCTCCGGTTCCTGCACGACCGCGACGCCGCCATTCTCCTTGATCGCGCGCAGCCCGGTGGTGCCGTCCGCCCCGGTGCCCGACAGGATCACGCAGGCGGCATTCGCCTGCTGGTCGCCGGCCAGCGACTGGAAGAAGTCGTCGATCGGGCGGCGCAGCCCGCGCGGCTGCGCGAAGTCGGTCAGCTCCAGCACGCCGTCGCGGATCGCCAGCCCGCGGCCGGGCGGAATGATATAGACCGTGTCGGCCTCAATCCGCTCGCCACCGGCGCTTTGCAGCACGTCCAGCGCCGTCGCGCGATCGAGCAGTTCGGCCAGCATGCTCTCGTGATTGGGATCGAGATGCTGGACGACCACGAACGCCAGCCCGGTCGGCCGCTGCGCCGGCGCCAGCATCTCGCGCAATGCCTCGAGCCCGCCCGCCGACGCGCCGATCCCGACCACCGGCACCGCTGGCCGGTCCGCGGAGGAGGCGGTGGGCGACCCGCTGCCGTTATGCACTGTGGTCGTACTCGAGGCTGGCGAGCATCATCTTGGCCTGTGCGACGGTTGCAGCGCTGTTCGCGATCGTCAGCAGCGTGCCCTCCACCACGATCCCCGCATCCCCTGCGATCGGCGTAAGCCGCCCCAGCGTCCGCCCGAGTTCGTCGTCATAGTCGCTGAGCAGGTCCGGCTGCGAGCGGCTGACGTCGAATTGCGAGGCGAAGATGTAGCGGGCGGTGCCGTCGAGCGCCCGCAGCCGCGACATATAAAGCAGGTTGACGAACGGCGTCCCATCCTTGCGAAAGTTGACGATCGAGGTGCGGACATTCTCCTGCCGCGGGTTGCCCAGGAACTCGCGCAATCGCGAACGCGGCTCCTCGTTGGCGGCCGACCGCTGCAACATCCGGCAGTTGCGCCCAACGACATCCTCCGGCGCATAACCGGTCAGCGCGCTGAAACGGTCGCTGACCGCGAGCAGGTGGTTGTCGTCATCGGCGGTCGCGATCGCCAGCGCCACCCGCGACAGCCGCAGATACTCGCGCAACGCAGGAGGAAGTTCGGGGGTCACGCATACTCCGATCCGGACGATCTAAATCTGGATTACGCCCGAAGGCGTCCCCTCTACAACCGTCTTCGCTCGCCCGAGTGCCCCGCAACCGGGCGATGCCTGTTGCCGGGCTATCAACACTCCACCACGTTCACCGCCAACCCGCCAAGGCTGGTCTCCTTATACTGCGTCCGCATGTCCTCGCCGGTCTGGCGCATCGTCTCGATCACCGCGTCGAGGCTGACGACATGGCTGCCGTCGCCGCGCAGCGCCAGATAGGCAGCGTTGATCGCCTTGACCGCGCCCATCGTGTTGCGCTCGATACACGGGATCTGCACCAGCCCGCCGATCGGATCGCAGGTGAGCCCGAGATTGTGCTCCATGCCGATCTCGGCGGCATTCTCGATCTGCCGATTGCTGCCCCCGAGCGCCGCCGCCAGCGCCCCCGCCGCCATCGAGCAGGCGACCCCGACCTCGCCCTGGCACCCCATTTCCGCCGCCGAGATCGAGGCGCGCTTCTTGTAGAGCATCCCGATCGCCGCCGCGGTGTAGAGGAAGCACCGCACGCCCTGCTGCCGCACCGGCGCGGGCTTGGTCTGCGCGACCAGCGTCTCGTAGAAGCGCAGCACCGCCGGCAGCACCCCCGCCGCGCCATTGGTCGGCGCAGTGACGACGCGCCCGCCGGCGGCATTTTCCTCATTGACCGCCAGCGCCCACAGGCTGACCCATTCGAACACCTCCGCCGGGTTGCGGCCCGGCGTGTTGCCGGTCAGCGCCTGCTCCAGCGCGCGCGCGCGCCGGCGCACCTTCAGCCCGCCGGGCAGCAGCCCGTCCTGCGCGATACCGCGATCGATGCAGGCGTTCATTGCCGCGTGCACGGCGTCGAGGAACGCATCTGCCTCCGCGCCGCTGCGCCACGCTTCCTCGTTGGCGCGGACCAGTTGCGCGATCGTCAGCCCGGTCGCATCGCCCAGCGCCAGCAGTTCGGCGCTCGACGAGAAGGAATGCCGCACCGCGATATTCTCCGCCGCGACCGGCGCGCCCTTGCGCAGGATCGCACCGCCGCCAATCGAGAAATAGGTCTCGGCATAGCCGGTCCCGTCCGCCAGCCGCGCGGTGAAGCTGATGCCATTGGGATGTTCGGGCAGGAAGTCGCGCGGATGGAAGACGATGTCCGCCGCCTCGGCGAACGGGATCGTACGCGCGCCCGCCAGCCGCAGTCGCGAGGTCTCGCGGATCGTCGCCAGTATCGCGGGCGCTCCATCCGGGTCGATGCGCTCCGGCTCCCACCCCGCCAACCCGAGGATCGCCGCGGTATCGGTGGCATGGCCGCGCCCGGTCAGCGCCAGCGAGCCGTACAGGTCGCAGCGCACCGCGACCACGTCCTGCGCCAGCCCGACCGCCCGCTGCGCGAAGTCGAACGCCGCACGCATCGGCCCGACGGTGTGCGAGCTGGACGGCCCGACACCAATCGTGAACAATTCGGCCACGCTGATCGGGCGGGTCGCGCAGCGATCGAGCGGCTTGTGGGTCGTGTCGGCGTGCATGTGCTCTCCCCGGACGCCGCGCGCGGCGCCATCATGCCCCATCTGTCCCTTGCGCCTGAGATCGCTATCCCGTCGGCGGACGCCAGGAGGACTGCCCCTCGCGCCTCTCTCCAGATGTCCGTCGTCGATCTGGTCCTTCTGCCTGAGAGTTTCCGGGGCGGTTGCTCCTTCGGCGCCGGGCGTCACCCGGTCTCTCCCAAATCGACCGGGACGGTATCGGGGAGCGCAGGGGGCCGGTCAAGCGCCCCTCGACGGCGCGGGTCGGCATCATTATATACCGGCCGTTATGGAATCGATCACCACCGCCGACGCCCCTGCCCCCACCCGGGGGCGTCCGCGCGAATTCTGCCCCGACGCCGCGCTCACCGCGGCGCTCGGCGTGTTCTGGGCCAAGGGCTATGACGGCGCGTCGATGGCGGATCTGACCGCCGCGATGGGCATCACCAAGCCCAGCCTCTACGCTGCGTTCGGCAACAAGGAACAGCTCTTCCATCAGGCGCTCGACCGCTACGAGGCGGAGAAGCTGGCCTATACCCGCGAGGCGCTGAAGCAGCCGACCGCACGCGCGGTGGCGGAGCATTTCATGCGCGGCGCGGTCGCGGCGCAGACCAGCACGTGCGATCCCAAGGGCTGCATGGGCGTGGTGAGCGCCAGCGCGTGTGGCGCGGAGGGCGATTCGATCAAGGCGCACATCATGCAGCGCCGGCAATCCTCGAACGCCGCGCTGGTCGCGCGCTTCGAGCAGGCGCGGCAGGATGGCGACCTGCCGCAGCACCTCGATCCGCAGGGGCTCGCTTTTTACCTCTATGCGATCCTGCAGGGGATGGCGGTGCTCGCCACCTCCGGCGCGACCCGCGACGATCTCGACGGCGTGGTGACGATTGCGCTGTCGATGTGGCCGACAAGCTGACGGTAAAATAAATTACCGATCGGTACACAAAGCCGTTGACGGGCGTTCGGACGCTTTATATACCACGCGGTATGGAATGAGGAGCCAGCGCGGTTCCTCCTCATCGCAGGAGCCGCTCATGGATCCTCGTTGCTTCGTTCGTACCGGCGCGTCGTGAGAGGCGCGCGACCCGCCCGTTCTTTGTTTGCCACCTGCCAGCGCTCCCACCCGTCGTCCGCGACGCCGGGAACGGCTGCGCCCGTCCGTTTCCAAGGGAGTTCGCCCATGGCCTATCTGATGCTCGACGACGATCGCTCGGTTGTCACCACCGCCCCCCTCCCCGCCGCCATCACGCCGTGCGCCGATCCGCTGCCGACTGACGCGCCCGCGCGGCTCAGCGCGCTCGAATGGTCGGTGGTGGCGCTGGCGCGCAAGGACCGGCTGTGGTCGCTCGACAAGCCCGGCCGGATCGCCAGGGCGATGTCGGTGCTCTTCAAGCCGCCGCACAACCACATGCTCGCCGACGATCGGCTCGAGGCGCTGCGCCGCATCGCGGTGCTCGGCTGGCACTATGGCTATACGATCCCGACCGACGAGCTGAAGCGCTTCCTCCGCGCCGGCTTCTCGCCCGCGCAATACGAGTTGATGATGGACAGCATCGGCGTCGCCAGACTGCGTAGCGCGCAACGGTGACCGGCCCGTCATTGCGAGCGTAGCGCGGCAATCCAGGGCGTCCTGATCCGGCCCTGGATTGCTTCGCTACGCTCGCAATGACGGTTTACCCGATCAACAACCTCACCCCCAGCGCCGCGACCAGCGCGGGGATCATCGTCGCCGCACCGACCCTCAGGAACCGCCAGAACCCGACATCCTCGCCCTCGCGCCGGATCGCCTGCAACCACAGGATCGTCGCGAGGCTCCCGGTGATCGACAGGTTCGGCCCCAGATCGACCCCGATCAGCAGCGCATCGACGATCACCCGCGGCGGCTGCGCCTGCGCCACCGCGGTGCTCGCGATCAGCCCGGCGGGCAGGTTGTTCATCAGGTTCGACCCGAAGGCGAGGATCGTCCCGCTCCACGCCGCGCCGCGCACCGGGTCCGCCGCCAGCCCACGCAGCCCGTCCGCCACCCACGCGATCACGCCGGTGCGATCGAGCGCCTCGACCAGCACGAACAGCCCCGCGACCAGCGGCAGCACGCTCCACGACACCGCCCGCACCGTCGCGAGCGGCGAGCGCCGCACCAGCGCCGCCACCCCCAGCATCGTCGCCACGCCGGCGATACAGGTCGGCAATCCCAGCGGCCGGTCGAGCGCCGAGACGACCAGCAACAGCAACGCCGTCGCCGCAATCCCCGCCAGCGCCGCCTTGCCCGCCACACTCAGCGGCTCGCGCATCACCGCCGCCTCGCACGTCCCCCGCAGCCGCGCGCGCTCGACGTAGCGCAAGGCAAGGAACGTCACGACGATCGCCGCCACCGACGGCAGTGCGAACGACGCGAACCACGCCCCCAGCGGCGGCATCCTGCCCCCGTACAACACCAGGTTCGCGGGGTTCGAGATCGGCAGCACGAAGCTCGCCGCATTGGCGATCAGCGCGCAGACGAACAGCAACGGCAGCGGCTCGGCCTTCGCCTTGCGCGCGGCGGCATAAACCGCCGGGGTCAGCACCACCGCGGTCGCGTCGTTCGACAGGAAGGTCGTCGTCACCACACCCGTCGCATAGACCAGCAGGAACAGCCGCGTCGGCGAGCCCCCGGCATGGCCGACCGCGGTCGCCGCCACCCAGTCGAACAGCCCCTGCTCACGCGCGGTCTCGCTCAACAGCATCATGCCGATCAGGAACAGATAGACGTCGCCGCCCTTCGCCACCGCCCCCAGCGCGTCGCCGGGGCTGACCAGCCCGAACAGCAGCAACGCCCCCGCTCCCGCCACCGCCCAGATCGCCTCCGGCCAGCGGAACGGTCGCGCGATCACCCCCGCGGTTGCGGCGGCACAAATCCCCCAGGTCGCACCCGTGGCAAGGATCATCGCGAACGGCCGGACAGCATCATCATACCGCCCCCCTGCCCCAGCGCACGCCGCTTCACCAGCACCCGCATCACGCCTGCGCCGTCGCGCACGCCTCGCGCACCACGCCCGCGAACACGACCCACAACGCCACGCTGATCAATGCGAAGCTGCCCAGCACATAGAAAGCAATGTGATAGCCGAGTTCCTGCGCCAGCCACCCGCCGATCGCCGGGCTCAGCGACGCGCCGACGCCCTGCACCGTCATCACCGCGCCCTGCCCGACATTGACCCGCCCGGTGCCGTTCAACAGGCACGCGACCAGCCCCGGCACCGCGACGCTCTGCAACCCCGCGCCGATCCCGTCGAGCGCCTGCACCGGCCACACGCCCCAATGTTCGATAAACGTCCCCGCCAGCGCGCCGCGCAGCGGCAGCGCCGCGAACGAGATCAGCAGCACCAGCCAGTATCCGCGCCCCGCCGACATCCGCGTCGCGATCAGCGAAGCGACGATCATCACCGCTTGCGCCACCACCACGGTCTCGGCGGTGAAGATCGCAGCATTGCCCTTCCCCGCGCCGACCACCGCCAGCCCGTACAGCGGCAGCATCGCACCGTTGCCGAGATGGAAACACGCCAGCGCGGCGGCGAGTACCAGCATCGGCTTGTTGCGGAGCAGCGCACGAAAACCTTCGGCCTGCCCGCCCTCCGCGTCCTCGTCATCGCCTTTTTCCAGCCCGCGCGCCGCACGATGGTCGATCGCTTTCTCCGGGATCATCAGCACGCTGGTGATCGCCAGCACCCCGAACACCGCGGCGAGATAGAAGATCGCCGGCATCCCGAACCGCCAGCCGAGATAGCCGGACAGCCCCGCGCCGATCATGTTGCCGGCATGGTTCCACGCCTGATTGCGCCCGTTCTGCGCGTTGAAGCCTCGCTGGCGGACGATCCCCAGCGTCATGCCCGTCACCGCCGGGCCGATCGCCGCACCGGCGATCGCGGTTGCGACCTGGCTGACCGTCACCACCCAGCCGGCCTGCGAGAACAGGATCAGGAACGACGCCAGCACCGTGCAGATGCCGGTGACGATCACCACCAGCCGCTTCTTCTCGGTATGGTCGATGAACGCGCCGGCCGGAACGGTCATCAACATGCCCGCAACCCCGCCGGCGGTCATCACCGACCCGATCGGCCCCGCGGTCCAGCCGCGCTGCTGAAGGAACACGCCCAGAAACGGGCCGATCCCTGCCTGCATGTCCGCCATGAAGAAGTTGAGCGCCTCCAGCGGGCGCGTCGCGCGCTCCCGCTCGTCGTCACGCGACGGTGAAGCTCCACTAGGCGTGTCCGCCACCGTCGCCATGGTCCGCGCTCCTCCATCGTTCGCGCGCCCAACCCGGCAACAGTTCGAAATATCCCGGTGAAACCTGATTTATATTGCTGACCGGCATTCAGAAGCCGGCTCGTCACCCCGGCGAGGGCGGGGTCTAGTGGAGGACGCTGATGAAGCGTGCTCCGCGCTTCGTACCAATCGCCCGTCACCCCGGACCCTTCGGCAGGCTCAGGACAGGCTTGATCGAGGCCGGCTTCTTACCGCCGCCGCAGGAAGATACGACACCCTTCCGCCGTCATTGCGAGCGCAGCGAAGCAATCCAGTGCCGGACCACGACGCCCTGGATTGCTTCGCTACGCTCGCAATGACAAAAAAAGCCGGACCCGGATCAAGCCTGTCCTGAGCCTGCCCCGAAGGGTCCGGGATGACCACATCGGCCAAGCGGCGGGGTACGTTATCCCGCTCTACAGGTTCGCCTGCTCCTCCTCCGGCAGCTCGGCGTCGGGCGGATAGTAGAGCGACGCACATTCCTCGCGCAGGCACCCGCCCTCGATCACGATGTCATCGCGATAGGCGTCCGCGATGAACGACAGCGTATCGATGTGCCTGTCCTCGAAATACATCTCGTGAACGTCATCGCGCCCGGCGCCATAGACGACGCGCCCGACCTTCGACCAGATCGACGCCATCGTGCACATCCCGCACGGTTGCAGCGTCGAATAGAGCGTCGCGTCGCGCAGCTCCAGTTCGCCCTCCGCCTCGCAGCCGCGCCGGATCGCCATCATCTCGGCATGTGCGGTGGCATCGGGCAGTTCGTGGGTCTGGTTGCGCTCGGCGGCGATCACCCGCCCGCCGCGCACGATCACCGCTCCCAGCGGCGAGGTGGAAGGGTCGCTTCCCTTGGACCGCGCGACCTTGATCGCCTCGCGCATCCAGCGTTCGTCATCCTGTGTCATCGCCGCTGAACGCCGCATCATGCGATCGGGTGCCGTCGTCCGCACCCTTTCGCGGCGCGCAACGGTTGAAGGCACGGGCACCAATCGCACGGGATATTCTATGGCCACCGCTCCCACCTGTGACATCGCGCTGGTGCTGAGCGGCGGCAACGCGCTGGGCGCGTATCAGGCCGGCGCATATCAGGCGCTCGACGACGCCGGGATCGTCCCCGACCGGATCGTTGGCACCTCGATTGGCGCGATCAACGGTGCACTGATCGCCGGCAACGCACCCGCCGACCGCCTGCCGCGGCTCGCCGATTTCTGGCGACCCGCGCCCGCTGCCGCCGCCGACTGGCTGGCGATCCCGGATGACTGGCGACGAACGGGCGAGGTGCTCGGCACAATGCTCCGCGGCCGCGCGGGCATGTTCTCGCCGCCCGGCGCGACGCTGCCCGGCGGGCGCCCTGCGCTTTACGATACCGCGCCGCTGATGCGCACGCTCGCGCAGTCGATCGATTTCGACCGGCTCAACACCGGCGCGATCCGCTACACGGCCACCGCGGTCGATCTCGACACCGGCTGCGACGCGACCTTCGACACCGCCGCGCTGCGCGTCACCCCCGCGCATATCTGCGCCAGCGGCTCGCTCCCGCCCGGCTTCCCGCCGGTCACCATCGATGGCGTCCGCTATGTCGACGGCGGCCTGTCGGCGAACCTGCCGCTCGACCCGTTGCTCTCGGACCCCGGCGACCGCCCCCTATGGTGCATCGCCATCGACCTGCTCCCGCTCGCCGCGCACAACCCCGCGACACTTGGGGCGATGGCCGAACGCGCCCAGGACCTCACCTTCGCGATCCAGTCCCGCCGCAGCATCACGCGGTGGCGGGAACGCTACGCCACCGATCCCGCGTTCGCGGAGCGCGCGGTGACGCTCAGCCCGCTAACCTACGCCGACCAGCAGCCGGAAGTGGCGGGCAAGGCGATGGACTTCTCCCCCGCCTCGGTGCGCCGCCGCTGGGACGCCGGCCATCGCGACGCCAGCGCGCTCGTCGCCCGCTGGGGGCAAGGCGCGCTCCCGATCGGCGAACGCGGCCTGCATCTCGGCTAACGACGATCGACGCCACTGACCCAAGTTCCCCCAGCAGCAGTCTCGTCATTGCGAGCGTAGCGAAGCAATCCAGAGCCGGACCAGGACGCGCTGGATTGCTTCGCTACGCTCGCAATGACGAAGCGGCGGATCAACGAACCACCTACAACAACTTGTCCAACGTAATCGGCAGCTCCCGCACCCTTTTGCCCGTCGCATGCCACACCGCATTGGCGACCGCCGCCGCGACGCCGGTGATCCCGATCTCGCCGATCCCGTGCGCGCCCATCGGCGTGTGCGGATCGGGGATGTCGGTCCACAGCACGTCGATCTCCGGCACGTCCATATGCACGGGCAGATGATATTCGGCGAGGCTCGGGTTCATGATCCGCCCGTTGCGCTCGTCGAACTGCGTCTCCTCCATCAACGCCATCCCCAGCCCCATGATCATCCCGCCACGGAACTGGCTGGCGGCGGTGCGCGGATTGAGGATGCGACCGCAATCAAACGACCCCAGCAAGCGGCTGACACGCAGCTCGCCGGTCACCGCATTGACGCGCACCTCGCAGAAGATCGCGCTGTGCGAATGCATCGACCAGTGCATCAGCTCCAGCGGCATCGATCCCGCCTTGGTCACCGATACCGCGCCGCGCTGCGCGCGCGACAGGATCGACGCATAGCTCTCGCGCCGCGCCGGATCGGTGCGGCTCGCCAGCCCGCCGTCGACGCTGCCGACCTCGTCCGCCGACAGCCCCGCCAGCGGCGAGTCGTTGCCCGCCAGCTTCAGCAAGTCGGCGACCAGCGCATTATGCGCCGCGATCACCGCCGCGCCGATCGCCGCGGTCTGTTGCGACCCGCCCGCCATGATCGCGCCCGGGATCGAGGAGTCGCCGTACCCGACCTCGACCTGCTCGATCGGCAGCGCCAGCCGCTCCGCCGCGACGATCGCGGTGGTGGTGGAGGTGCCCATCCCCATCTCCGCCGCCGCGACCTCGACGTGCGCGCGTACCGCATCGCCGTCGCGCGTCAGCGTGATCCGCGCCTCCGCGCCCGGCATCCGGTAATAGGGATAGGTGCCCGTCGCGCAGCCGGTGCCGATCAGCCACTCGCCCTCGCGCCGCACGCCGGCACGCGGATCGCGCCCGGCCCAGCCGAACCGCTCCGCCCCCTGCCGCCATGCGGTAACGATATGCCGCGAAGAAAACGGCAACCCGCTCAGCGGGTCCTTCTCCGGCTCGTTGATGATCCGCAACTCGACCGGATCGATCCCCAGCTCGGCGGCCAGTTCGTCGACCGCCACCTCCAGCGCGAAGGTGCCGACCGCCTCGCCCGGCGCGCGCATGAAGGTGTTGGCGAGCATGTTCATCCGCGCCACCTCGACCTTCAGCGCGAAGCTGCGCGCGGCATAGGTGCAGCGCGTGCCCAGGATGAACGGCTCGGGCATGTTGTTGTGCGGGGTCATCACCGACATGCCGGTGTGGACGATCGCGTCGAACGTCCCGTCCGCTTGCGCGCCGATCGCGACGCGCTGCTCGGTCAGCGTCCGCCCGCCGACCGTGCGGTACACGCCCTCGCGCGACAGCGTGATCCGCACCGGGCGTCCTGCGAGCTTGGCGGCGGCGGCACCGATCACCTGATGGTCCCACAGCCCCTTGCTGCCGAACCCGCCGCCGACATAGGGCGAGGTCAGCCGCACCTTGTCCGCCGCCAGCCCGAACACCGCGCCGATCGACTCGGCCTGTTGCGACACCATCTGGCTGGCGTCGTGGATCACCAGCCCGCCGTCGACCCACGCGATCGTCGCGGCGTGCGGCTCGATCGGATTGTGGTTGTGGCGCGGCGTGCGATAGACCCGATCGACCTTGACCGGCGCCTTCGCCAGCAGCGCGTCGGCATCGCCGACATCGTTGCGCAGCGGCTGGCCGAAGAACATCGCCTGCTCGGTCCCGTTCACCACCGCTTCCGCGACCGTGGTGGTCGACGCCTCGGCCTCATAGCGGACGTCCAGCAGCGCGGCGGCGTGATCGGCCTGCTCCTGCGTCTCGCCAAGCACGCACGCGACCGGCTGCCCGTTCCAGTGGATGCGATCGTCCTGCAAGACCGGCAGGTTGTGCGGCCCGACCGCGTTCGGTGCCGAGCCGAACACCGGCATGTCCTTCATCCGCGGCGCATTCAGGTGCGTCATCACCAGCACCACGCCCGGCGCATTCTCCGCCGCCGCGCTGTCGATCGCCGCAATCCGCCCGCGCGCGATCGGCGCATAGACCAAAGCGGCATAGGTCATGTGCTCGAAGCGATATTCCGCCGCGAACGCCGCCGCGCCCGTCACCTTCAGCGCCCCGTCCCGCCGCGACACCGGCGTCCCGATCAGTCCGTGCTTGCGCGCGATCAGCGGGTCCGGCACCCCGCCCGGTATCCAGCTGTCGGGCGCGAGCGGCACCAGCTTCTGCATCGCGCTCATCATCAGTCCCTGTGCGGCCTGCTTGGCGTCGTTGACGATGCTCATGCCGTTTCTCCCGTCTTCAGCGCGTTCAGCACCGCGACCAGCGTTCGCGTCGCCAGCGCCGGCTTGAACGCATTGTCGCGCAACACCTGCGCCGCCGCGAACTCCCGCGCCGCCGCCGCACCGATCGCCTCGTCGGTCAGCGCCGCACCGCGCAGCGCGTCCTCGATCCGCGTCGCGCGCCACGGCTTGTGCGCCACCCCGCCGAACGCGACGCGGATATCCGCGACCCGGTCTCCCTCGATCTCCAGCGCCGCGGCCACCGAGATCAGCGCAAAGGCGTAGCTCGCGCGATCCCGCACCTTGCGATACGTCGACCGCCCCGCGACCGGCAGCGCCGGCAGCTCGACCGCGGTAATCAGCTCGCCCGGCTCCAGCACGGTATCGAGATCGGGCCGCTCGCCCGGCAAGCGGTGGAACTCCCCGAACGCCACTGTCCGCGCCGTGCCCTCCCGCTCGACATGCACCACCGCATCCAGCGCCGCGAGCGCCACGCACATATCGGACGGATGCGTCGCAACGCACGCCTCGCTCGCGCCCAGCACCGCATGGATGCGTGTAAAGCCGCCGCGCGCATCACACCCGCTGCCCGGTTCGCGCTTGTTACAGCGCGACCCGTCGGTGTCATAGAAATAGGTGCACCGCGTCCGCTGCATCAGATTGCCGCCGACCGTCGCCATGTTGCGGATCTGCGCCGACGCCCCCGCAAGGATCGCGCGCGACAACACCGGATAGCGCTCGCGCACCACCGGATGCGCCGCCAGCGTGGTGTTGCGCACCCCCGCCCCGATCAGCAGCCCGCCCTCGCCAGTCTCGGTGATCGCATCCGACAGCGCCGAGACATCGACCAGCCGCTCCGGCCGCGCCACCGTCTCGCGGAGCAGGTCGACCAGATTGGTCCCGCCGCCCAGATAAGCAGCGCCCGGCGCCGCCCCCATCCGCACCGCCTCGGCGACATCGCCCGCGCGGTCATAGCTGAACGGCGTCATGCGCCCGCCTCCATCATGGCCGTCTCCAGAATCGCGTCGATGATCCCGTTATGCGCGCCGCAGCGGCACAGATTGCCGCTCATCCGCTCCTGCACTTCCTCGCGCGTCAGCGTCACCGCGCCGCCAAGGTCCGCGCTGACATGGCTCGGCACCCCGCGCTTCGCCTCCTCGGCCATCCCGATCGCCGAGCAGATCTGCCCCGGCGTGCAATAACCGCACTGGAACCCGTCATGTTCGATGAACGCGGCCTGCAACGGATGCAGCGCGTCGCCCTCCGCCAGCCCCTCGATCGTCGTCACGTCGCGCCCGTCATATTGCACCGCCAGCGCGAGGCACGACAGGATGCGCTCGCCGTCGACCAGCACCGTGCACGCGCCGCACGCGCCCTGGTTGCAGCCCTTCTTGGTACCGGTCAGGTGCAACGTCTCGCGGAGGTGATCCAGCAGCGACACGCGCGGATCGCCGGGCGGTGCCACCGCCAGGCCATTGACGACGATCGACATCCCACTCTCCATCTTCAGACAGAAACACAGGATAACAATCATTTCGCGTGGCGGAAGCCCCGCGCGCGAAGATCGTCGTCAGATACCGATGAACACCGCCGACGGGATCCGCACCACCTGCGTCGGGCGCGCCACCACGCCGTCGCGCCCGACCGGCAGCCGCGCGACATCGCCCGAGCGCTGGTTGGCGACCAGCAACTCGCCCGATTCCTCCAGCAACCGGAAATAGCGCGGCCAATGCCCGCCGCTGGCGACATGCCCGATCAGCCGCAGGTCGCCCCGACCATCGATCGCGAAGGTCGCGATACTGTCGTGCCCGCGGTTCGAGACGTACAGCCGCGTCCCCGCCGCGTTCATCGCGATATGCCCGGCATAGGTCTCGCCACGGTAGCCGGCCGGCGCCGTCGGAACCACCTTGCGCGCCACGAAGCGCCCATCCGGCAGCGCGCGCAGCACCGTGACCGTGTTCGCCAGCTCGGCGACCAGATAGGCGACCGGCAGGCGCGGATGCCGCGCCAGATGCCGCGGCCCCGATCCCGGCACCGCGCGATAGGCGATGTCAGTACTCGTGACGCCCGACGGCCCGAGCCGGTGCGCGAAGATCGCATCCGCGCCCAGATCGACCGAATGCAGCGTCCGCCCGTCGCGCGTGAAGCCGACCCAATGCGCGTGCGGCCCGGCCTGCCGTTCCTTGTTGGGACCGCTGCCCTTGTGCTGGAGCGCGAGCACCGGCCCCTTCGGCAGCCCGGTCGCACGGTCGAGCGTCCACAAGGCGACGCTCCCGCTCGAATAATTGGCCGCCGCCAGCATCCCGCCATCCGGCGACAGCGCGGCATGGCACGGGTCCGCGCCCAACGTCGGCGATACCGCCACCCGGCGGAAACCACGATCGTAGACGCCGAGCCCGCCCTTCCACTGCTCATCGAGCACGTAGCGCAGCCCGCGCGCGCCGCCGACCGCAAACGAGGCGTTGCGAATGCCCGGCACCGCCGCGCCGCTCCCCCACGCATCACCAACCTTGCGCAGCGGCATCACGCCCGCCCCGCCCTCGGCGACATAGGTGCCGACCCATAACGCCGGCGCCGCGACCGCCGCCCGCACCGGCAACGCGCCCAGCGCCAGCAGACCACCGACGCAGGCGCGCCGCGTCATCATCAGGGTTCGATCATCGTTCATGACCGCAGCCAACGCTTTTTGTCCCGCGTCGTCAATCACCCGGCCGGCACCGTCGCAGCGGGCACGTTCCACCCGCCCAGCGTCACGCGCGGCGTCGCCGCCACCGCCACCGGATAGCGGATCGCGATCACCCGCCGCTCGCCGGGCAGCAACGACACGTAATTGTCGTCGTAGAACGCCGGCAGGATGCGCTTGCCCTGCGCATCGACCAGCGTCAGCTTGGCGTTGAGCGCCGGGGTCGCGGTATCGTTCGCCAGCGTCACCCGCACGACCCGGTCCGCCCCCTCGACCACCGCCGCCGCCGCGCGCGCCGTCAGCGCCGCCGGGGCCAGCGTATTGAGCGCCCGGTACGCGCTCTCGTCACGCCCGCGCCAATAGAAGTTCTCCGACACCGCCGCGCCGGCCGCACCGACCAGCGACAGCTTGACCAGCACCATCGGGTTCGTCGCAAACAAGCGCTCGAGCGGCACCGCCGCCAGCGCGGTCGCGCGATTGGCGAGCGCATCCAGCTTCGTGTCGCGGGCGAACAATTCACGATTATCGAGGCCCACCACCTTCACCCGCGCAATCAGCCCCTTCGCATCGGCCTGCGTGGTGTTGAGCACGATCAGTTCGTTGCCGGGCAGGTTGAGCTGGACGTGCAGCGGCTCGACCGCCTTCTTCGCCCCGTAATAGGACGCCGGCGTGTCATAGTCCCACGAATAGATCTGCCACGCGTTCGACGGCCACGCCGGGTGCGTCATCCACAGCAAGCGCCCCGAGTTCTTGGTCCACAGATGCCCCAGGAACCCCTCGTACATCGCCTTGTGCGTTTCGAGGTTCATCATCTGCGCCTTGCGCTCGAAATCGGCAAAGCTGGTGCCCGCGCCATACATGCGGTCGAGCGCGGCCATGAACGTCCTGGTGTCGCCGTTCCCGCCGAAATGCCAGTCGTGATACGCCAGCACGTCGCCCAGCGGCCAGCGGTCGCCCGCCGGGACATAGCTGGCGATCGACTCCGCGGTCGAGAAGGACGGCGTCCCGGTCTCGACCGAGAAACCGGTGGCGAGATCGGTAAAATAGCCGACCGGCGCGCGGTAATTATACGGCCCCGACCCTTGCAAATTCACGACGTTCGAGCTGCCGGTGAACCAGCGCGTCCCGTCCAGCTCGAACACCGCCTTCGCCAGCCCCTCGTTGAGCACCGGATACGGCACGCCCTCGTTGCGCCCGAACCACAGGATGATCGACGGATGGTTGCGATAGCGCGCGATCGTGTCCCGCGCATTGTCGAGGAACAGCGACGCATCTTCCGGCTCGATCTGGAAATTTTGCGTCGACTGCCAGAAGTCGTTGAGGACCATCATGCCGTTCTCGTCGGCGAGGTCGAAGAATTCCTCTTCGTTGTTATTGCCCATCCAGTTGCGGATGATGTTCATATGTGCCTCGCGCTGGAGGCGGAAATAGGGCGCGAGCCGCTCATAGCTGACGCGCTTCATCGCATCGTCCATGCCCCAATTGCCGCCACGCGCCGCGATCCGCACGCCGTTGACGCGGATCGTCAGATGCGGCTCCGGCAAGGTTTCGGTGATCGGCGTCACCCCGCGCGACCGCTCGCCCGCCGGTGTCAGCGACTCTGCCCAGCCGGTCGGCGATTGCTTGATCGCGGCATGGCGAATGTCGATCAGCGGCGTCCCCGCCAGCCCGCCGTCGGTGGTCTGGACGTTGACGCGCCGCAGCGCCCCCGCGGCGTCGAACAGCGACAGGTCGTAACTGACCTCCCGAATCCCGAACCGCGCCTTGCGCTGGTCGGACACGCCCCGCGCATCCGCAACCTGATAGGTCACGTCATACAGATGCGGCTCGCCATAGCCGTTCGGCCACCAGAGCTTCGGACTGGCGACGCTCAACTGCCGGAACTCGGCGGGCGTGAACCTCACCTCGCTCTTGCCCGTAGGCGCATTCACCTGCTTCTCGACCGTCACACCCTCGAACGCGACGCGTACCGTCACCGGCGTTGCGGGACCGGCATTGTCGAGCGGCACCGTGACATAGACGTCGGCACGATCGGTGCGCGGCAGCGGCAGGTCAGTGACCACATGCGGATCACCGATCCGCACCGCGCCGGTCGCGATCAATTCAACCGGTCGCCACAGCCCGGTGTTGCGGTCGCGGATGCCGGGGATCCAGTCCCAGCCCTCGGTCGCGACGAAGGTCGGGCCATCGATCGCGAGCTGCCCGCCATTCTCGCCGACCCCGGCGCTCACCGACTGTTCGTGCGGGATGCCGGGATGGGGCGGCGGCGAGACGCGCACCGCGATGACATTCTCGCCCGCGACCGGCACGTAATCGAACTGCCCACGCACGAACGCGCCATGCGTCTCGCCGACGCGCTGCCCATTCGCCCAGATTTCCGATGCGTAATTGATCCCGCCGAACACCAACGTCAGCCGCTTGCCCGCGGCAGCAGCCGGGACGGTGAAGCGCGTCCGATACCAGTAATCCTGCCGCGCGAGGCTTTCGGGGATCTTGAGGTTGTTCAGCCCGTAATAGGGATCGGGATAGACGCCGCGATCGACCAGCGTTTGCAACACCGTCCCCGGCACCGTCGCCGCGCGCCACGTCCCCGACGGCGAACCGGGCCGTGACAATGTCGCGCCGTCCCCCTTCACCTCGGGCGCGGCGGCGAGCGTCCAGCCGTTCACCTGCCAGCGGTTGTCGGCGATCGGCTGCATCACCGCGACATTCGAGACCGGCCTGGCGACCGGCGCGCTATAGGCGCCATCGCGCGACTGTGGCAGCGTCCACGCGTCCTGCTGCGTCGTCAGCCCGATATTGGCCTGCTTCTGGAACGGCCAGCCGACCCCGACCTCGGTCATCTGCACCAGCGCCGCATCGGGCTTGGCGCGTGCCACCGCCGCGACCTGCCGGGCGTCGAGCACCGCGCCGGTGATGCGCGCGTCGATCAACTCGCCGCCGAAATGCGGCTGGCCGTGCTCCGCCGGCGCAATCGCGATCTGCGGCGCGACCGCACTCGCCCGCGCCGCACCGCCGCCCACGCGACGACCGTCGAGATACAGCGTCACCCGCGCGCCGTCCGAAACCGCGGCGAGATGATGCCAACCTTTCGGCACAACCGCACCACGCAGCACCGACGCGCCATCACGCAGCACCATACGCCCGTTTTCGAGCGACAAGGCGCGTCCGGTGGCTGGTATTCCGAGGCGGATCAGCGTCCCCGACGCGTCATTGCGCGCACCCGCGTCGACCCAAGTCGCGATCGTGTACGGCGCGCCCGCCGCCACCAGCGCGTCGGCCCGCTCCAGCGGCCGCTCGATCCCGATCCCGCCTTGCAAAAAGCGCGCATTATACGGCCCCGCGTTGCCGATTTCCTGCGCCCGCACGCTCCCGGCCAGCACGGTTCCGGCCAGTAACAGCCCGGCGATCATCCTCGTTGCGCGCATCATCTATCGCCTTTTGTCCGGTGAAATCATCGCTGTAGGCTGCCGCCCCGGCGTATCGGCAGGCAGCATCAGATGCCCGAACGCCAGTAGCGCCGCGCCGATCGCAGGCGAGTCCTCCGCCAGCGCGGCGGTACGGATCGGTGCTAGAACAGGCGCATAGCCGCCATCACGCTGCATCAATTCACTGGTCGCCTGCCCAAGCCGCTCGACCAGAGGGACCGGCAACCGCCCGCCGACCAGCACCGCCCCGGGATTGAGCAGGCAACTGACCGCCACCAGCGGCGGCGCCAGCGCCGCTGCAGCGCGCGCCACCCAGTCGTCGGTCACCGCCGCCACCGCCGGATCGTCCAGATCCAGAGCGTGAATCGCTTGCCCGCCCAGCCCCTTAGCCTCCAGCGAGCGCGCCAGCCCACCGATCGACAGCACCTCCTGCAACGGCACTCGCCGCGCATCGCCGTCCGCGACCATCAGGAAGCCGATCTCGCCGCTCCGCCCGTTCGCACCCCTGTCGTAGAGCGAGTTGACCACCACCCCACCGCCGAGCCCGACCGTAATCAACAGATAGAAAAAGCTCGCATATTGCTGCCCGAGCCCGAACTGCATCTCCCCGATCGCCGCGGCCGCGGCGTCATTCTCGACCGTCACCGGCAGATCGAGCGGCGTGGAGAACAGCGAGGCGACATCGTGCGTCGACCAGCAATCATAGTCGCGCGGTCGTCCCGGCAGGTCGATCGCGCCGAGATCGTCCGGCCGCGCCACCCCGATCCCGCTCAGCACCTCCGCGGCGATCCCGCCCTGTTCCAGCAGCTTATGGACATGTTCGCGATAGAAGCTCTGGACGTCCTCGGGGCTCGAATAGGCGACCTCGCGACT
Organism: Sphingomonas sp. 8AM; assembly: GCF_902506455.1. Lineage (GTDB taxonomy): Bacteria > Pseudomonadota > Alphaproteobacteria > Sphingomonadales > Sphingomonadaceae > Sphingomonas. The sequence continues at coordinate 2,022,136 of NZ_LR733844.1, forward strand.
GATCCGCGCGCGTGAGCGTCCCTCGAAATCGACCACCACCATGGTCAGGTGATCGCGATCGATATTCACCCCGATCGCGAACGCGCCATCGGGGTTGACGCACAGCCGCGTCGCCGGCTGCCCGCGCCCGCCGCGCCGCTGCCCGGCGCGGCCGAGCAGGCCCTCTTCGAGCAAGCGATTGGTAATATTGGTGACGGTCGCGGTCGTCAGCCCGGTGACCGCCGCCACCTCGGCGCGCGTCGCGGAGCCTGCGACGCGGATCGCGTGCAGCACGACGCGCTGGTTGTGGAGTCCGGCATGTTCAATATTGGCGCCGGTGAGGCGCAACAGCGTCGAGACGTTCATGCCCGGCCTGCATGGACGCGGGTGAGGAAATCGGCATGCGGCTCGGCATGGCGCAGCGTGCCTTCGATCGCCTCGCGCATCCGCATCAGGCTGTCGCGCAGGTCTGCCCCGGGTATCTGGTCCGTCAGTGGCGCGTAACGTGCGGGCAGATCATCGAATCCCGCATACATGCTCAGCCAGCTCGCATCCTGGAACGTATCCCACTCACGCCGCACGAATTCGCCCGCCGCGCGCCACGCATCGAGCTTGCCCTGCAACCCCTCGGTCGGCTCGATCGCGCGGACATGATCCCAGAAGGGCTCACCGAAACGGCGGTTGCCGCTGTAATGCAGCATCAGGAAGTCACGGATCCGCTCGAACTCCAGCACCGATTGGCGATTGTAGGTCGCGGCCAGCCGCGGATCGAAGTCGCGGGTAGGGAACAGCGGGATCAGCCGCTCCAGCCCCGACTGGATCAGTGTGATGCTTGTCGATTCAAGCGGTTCGAGGAACCCGGACGACAGCCCGAGCCCGACGACATTCTTCTCCCAAAAGCGCGCGCGATGTCCGGGGGTGAAGCGGATGCGGTTCGGCGCGGCGATCGGCTCGCCCTCCAGCGCCCCCAGTAGCTCATCCTCCGCCGCCGCGTCGTCGATGAACTCGGAGCAATAGACGTGCCCGTTGCCGACGCGGTGGCGCAGCGGGATATGCCAGCGCCATCCCGCGCTCGTGGCGGTCGCGGTCGTGAACGGACGATGCACCTGCGCGGCCTTGCACGGAATCGCCACCGCACGGTCGCACGGCAGCCAGCGCCGCCAGTCGACGAACGGCACCTCCAGCGCCTCGCCCAGCAACAGGCTGCGGAACCCCGAACAGTCGATCCACAGATCGCCCGCGATGTCCTGTCCGCTGTCGAGCGTCACCGCGGTGACGCGCCCGTCCTCGCCGTCGCGCATGACATCGGTGATCCGCGCGTCGACATGCTGCACGCCATTCGCGAGCGCGAGCCGCCGCAGCAGCGCCGCGAACTTCGACGCGTCGAAATGTACCGCAAAGTTGAACACGCCCAGATCGTTGGCCGGCCGGTCCACCGACGGCAGGAACAGTCCGCGCTCCGCCAGTTGCGTCGCCAGGCAATAAGCGCCGAGCGGCGTCGCGTCGCCGCCCGCGCGCAGCTTCAGCCAGTAATGATGGAACGCCACGCCATGCGCCCCGACCCCGTAAAGGCCGAACGGATGGAAGAAGTCGTGCCCGCGTTCTTTCCATCCCGCGAAGCGGATGCCGTATTTGATCGTCGCTTCGGTCTCGCGAAGCACGTCCGCCTCGCCGAGTTCGATCGCGGCGAAAAAGTCGCGAATCGCGGGCACGGTGGCCTCGCCGACCCCGATCGTCCCGATCGCGGAGCTTTCGACGACGGTGATCGCCAGCCGCAGATGCGCCAGCCGCCGTGCAAGGAACGTCGCGGCCATCCAGCCTGCCGTTCCCCCGCCGACGATCACGATCGATCGTATCGGATCACGCATGTCGCTTATCGTCCCCGCCCTTGCCCGTCAGTGCGAGCGGCGCGAAACCATCCAGAGCATCACACGCCGCGCCCTGGACCGGTTCGCTCCGTTCGCAATGACGCAGCAAATAGGCGGGTCGTCAATCTGTGACGACCCGCCCCCCTGCGATCAGAAACGCACGCGCGCGCCGGCGATGAAGCGCCGCTCGTAGATGTTCTCGTTGAACACCTGATCGGTCCAGGTCAGGTAATAACGCTCGGTCTCGCCGGTCAGGTTCGACGCCTGCCCGTAGAGCGTGATGAACGGCGTCACGTCATAGGAGATCGACGCATCGAGATAGTTGGTCGGCGCCTGATATTGCGCCAGCCCGACGATCCCGCCGTAGTTCGACGACACCAGTCGCTTCGAGCGGTAATTGTAGGCAACGCGCGCCTGCAACCCGTACTTCTCGAACCACAAAGCCGCATTGACCTGGTGCTTGGAATTGTCCTGGAACGGCTGGTTGTTGCCGGCCAGATCGACCAGCCCGGCATCACCCAGCGACAGGGTGTAGTTCGCATCCACGCCAAAGCCGCCGAAGAAGCCGTTGACGCCGTAATCGGCCAGCGACTGCCGCGCGGACGCCTCGATCCCCTTCAGCACGCCGCCCTCGCCCTGCGCCAGCGTGTTGGTGACGACCGGACGACGGATCACGCCGTCATTGTCGGGGATGTCGTTGCGGATCTCGGTGCTGTTGGCGATGAAGCTGTCGACCGCGATGTAGAAGGCGCCGATCGCAAGCAGGCTGGAGCGGCCGGTGTAATATTCGAGGCTGCCTTCAACGTTGGTCGCGCGCCATGGATTGAGGTTCGGGTTGCCGACCGAAGTCGCGGTCTGCGCCTCGAAGCGCGCCGGGTTGATCGTGGTGTTGATCGCATAGCCGACGTTCAGACCACCACCCCATTGCTGGAAGTCGAGCAGCGTCATCGTCTTCGAGAAAGCGGCGCGCGCGCGCAGCTTGCTGGTCACGTCAAAGGCGATGTTGATCGACGGCAGGAAGTCGGTGAACTCGCGCTTGGTCACGAAGTCACCCGCATCCACTCCCGATACGCCATAGGGCTGCGGGTTGCCGACGATATTCTGACGAACGTTGAGCTTCGTATTGACGACCTGCAGACCACCGTTCGCGCGGAACGGCATCCCGAGCAGCTCGCCCTCACCCGACACCTGCGCATAGCCGGAGATCTGGCGCGTGTGGACGTCGAACGACAACGCCGGGTTCACGAGGTTCTGGCTGCCCGGGTAGAATTTGTTCTGCCACGCCTCGCTGTCGTCCATCGCCTTGGGATCGAGCGCATAGAGGTTCGGCGCGCCGTTGGCGGGCAGCGCATATTGCTTGATCAGCCCGGCGAAGATCGGGTCGGTCGCCTGCCGCGTCAGACCGGCGGTATAAGCGTTGCCCTGCGCGTCGAGCACCGGGCATGACTTGTCGTTGAGGTTGACGTCGAACGCCTTCCACTTGACGAGGCAGCCCGCCGCCGGGTTCGCCGCATTGTCGCGGTTGCCGGCATAGAAGGGCGAAACGCGGTCGAAGGTGAACTGGTTGACGCTGCGCTCGCCATAACGGCCACCGAATGCGACCTTCAACTGATCGTTGGCCTGCCATTCGGCATCGGCGCGCAACGCCCAGATGTCGCCCTTCTGGTAGACGTTTCCTTCCGACGAGATCGTCTTCAGGCCGTAACGCGACGGATCGGACGCCTGCGCAAGGAAGCCCGGCGAGAAGCCGAAGGCAGGCGCGCCGCTCGAATAGTCGACGGTCGCGGTGTCGCTGTAGATCTGATAGCCGGTCGGATTGAAGGTGACGTCGCCGCCGGGGTAATTGCCGACGCCGTTATACGCCCACTGCTTGCCGTTGGTCAGGCTGAACTGGGTATAGGACTGATCGCGATTCTTGTACGCCTTGCCGTAGATACCGCGCACGGTCGCCTTGAAAGTCTCGGACGGCTTCCAGTCGAGCTGCAGGTTATAGTTCTGCGACTCGCTCTTGGTGCGGAAGGTCTCCGAATAGCTGTCGAAGTTGGGCAGGCCGTAGGTGTATTGCTGAACGGTGTTGACGTTGTAGCCACCCGACGTCGCGCCGGTGTCGCGCGACTTGGTCGGCAGGAACGGCGACGACAACCAGTCAACGTTCTGGAACTGGAAGCCCGCGGTGCGATCGTACTGCGTCTGGCGCGTGTAGAAGCCATCGGCCGTCAGCTGCAACGCGTCGTTGATCTCGAACTGCAGCGACGCGTTCGCGCCGAAGCGCTGGCGATCGGTGATGCGGTTCCACGCGGTATGCGACTGCGGGGTGATGAACGCGTCATTGGAATCACCGTCACCATTGACGTCATAGCCGGCGATCGCGCCATTGCCGTTACGCACCGGCGTGCCACGGCTGACGCCGTTGTTGCCGGTGGCGAAGTCGCCGGCGTTGGTGGCGCTCCCGCTCTCGTTCTTCAGCGCGACACCATAGTCCTGGATCCCGCGGAAGCTGTTGGCCAGGGTCAGGTCGCTGTACGCGGCCGACACCAGCAGGCCAATGCGCTCGCCATGGAAAGCGATCAGGCCGTTGGCAGACGGGTTCCACTTCTTGGTCTTGTCGCCATATTGCCCTTCAGCGGCAGCCGAGAAGGTCACTCCGCGCTTCAGGTCGAACGGACGCCGCGTCAGCAGATCGACGGTGCCCGAGAGGCCCGCCTGCTGCAGCGAGGCGGTTGGCGACTTGAAGACGGTCGCGCCCGAGAAGAGCTGCGACGGAATGTCGGTGAAGTTCGGCTGGACGCTCGTCACCGAATTGGCGCCGAGGAACTGCTCGCCGTTGAGCAGCGTCGTCACCTGCGGCAGGCCGCGGATGTTGATCGCCGCGCCCTCGCCCGCGTCACGGCGGATCTGCACGCCCGCGATACGCTGGAGCGAGTCCGAGATGGTGACGTCGGGCAGCTTGCCGATGTCCTGCGCGCTGATCGCCTCGACGACGCTGTCAGCGTTGCGCTTCACCTCGATCGCACGCGCCTGCGACGCGCGGATGCCGGTGACGACGATGTCGCCCGCACTGTCATCGGCCTGCGTCGGCGCAGCGACCTGATCGGCCGAAGTGGCCACGGCGTCGGGCGTGGTGGTCTGCGCCGAGGCGCTTCCGGCCATCGCCATGGTGAGCACGACCGGCGAGGCGGCGGCCAGCATGGCGCCGCGCATGGTGATCTTACGCATTGATCCTCCCCTTCATCCCTGAAAACACGTTTTATTTAATAAGGCTTTTTTATTTAATGAGCAGCGCCGCAATTTTGTCAAGCGCCACCCGCAGCGAACAGCTTGATCTGTCACGCTTCTGGACACTTTCTTCAATGGTATACGGAGTACGACGGTGCCGTGACTTGATCCGGTCAGGAGTCGCTCGCCCATAACCACGACAAGTCTTGGAAACCAAAAGCTTACCAATTTCAAGCGGGTTCTTGTATTGGCATGGTCAATCCGAGACGCAGGACGTAACCATTATCAACCTTCAGATGGGGCACCGCCGCGCCATGTCGCGTGCTGAAGGACAGATACCGCTTACCGCGGCTCGCCGTCAGCCCTAAGCAGGACGGTTGCGTGCGCCGGCACGGTAAAGGTCGTGGCGGACAGCGGCACCTCCGCATCGCGCCACAGGTCGCGCACCGCAGCGAAGCGGGTAAGGGCCGCATCCGCCGGCGTCACCGTCATTTGCACCGGCCCGTCCCCGCGATTGAAGAGCGCAAGCGCCACCCCGCCATCGGAGAGCCGCTTCGCCCAGACCTCCTGCTTGCCGGCGACGCGCACCGCCTTGCCCTGCACGCCCGCCGCATCCTGATCGATCGCGATCACCGCGCGATGCGACAGCAGCGCCAGCGCCGCCGGGCCGGTCGTGCGCACGTCATGCCCCATCATCAGCGGCGCCGCTGACATCGCCCACAACGTCATGTGCGTACGATATTCGTCCTCGCTCATCCCGCCGTTGCCGATCTCGAGCATGTCGGGATCGTTCCATCCGCCCGGCCCGGCATGGCCGAAGCGCGGATTACGCTCGAAGCCGATCTCGCTCATCTTGGCATAATCATCGGTGATGTCGCCGGTGGTGCGCCACAGATGCCCGCCGACCGACCGCCCCCACGCTGCCACATCGAAACGTCCGTACTCGCAAAGCGAATAGACGATCGCGCGCCCGGTCGCCTTCAGCGCCGTGCCCATCTCGTAATAGGCGCGCCGCACGGTGTCGGCGCTGTCATACTGCCACTCGCCCGAGCACAGGTCGTATTTCAGATAGTCGACGCCCCAGCGCGCGAACGTCCGGGCATCCTGCGCGACATGGCCGTAGCTGCCGGTATAGCCTGCGCAGGTCTTGAGCCCCGGCGAGCTGTAGAGCCCCAGCTTCAGCCCGCGCGCATGGACGTAATCGGCCAGCGCCTTCATGTCGGGAAACTTCGCGTTCGGCCGCAATTCACCGTCGGCGCCGCGCTTGCCCTGCCAGCCATCGTCGATGTTGACGTAGCGATAGCCGGCGTCGCGCAGCCCGGTCGACACCATCGCGTCGGCGATCGCGCGGATCGTGCGATCGTCGATCCGTTCGGCGAACCTGTTCCAGCTGCTCCAGCCCATCGGCGGCGTCGCTGCCAGCCCATCGGGTGCGATCGTGCCGAGCGGCGGGAGCGCCACCGCATGATGCGCCAGCGTCGCGGCGCGCGCCGCCCCGACCACACGTCCGGTCTGCCGCACCTCCGAAAACCAGATCCCGCCGGTCAGCGCGACCTTGGTCGGCGTCAGCGTCGCCGTCCAGCGCCGCACGGGCACGCCGGGCGTGTTGATGTTGCGCACGTCGAAGCTGATGGCGTTGCCGCGGCGGACGACGTTCCGCATCGGCATCACGCCATACCAGTCGGAGGTGAGCTGCCCCTGCCATCCGGCGCGCGTCCGCGTCAGCTCGAGCAGTCGCACGCCCGGGCGCGGCGCACGCTGGTCGAAGGCGACATGCAAGGTCGCGCCCGTCCTGACCGGCACCGCAGGCGCCGCCTCGCGCGCCAACGCGGGCGCCACGGGGACACCGGCGACCATCACTGAAAACACCATCCAGAATTTACGCATTATGCCCTCCACCCCACCCAACCGTCACACTTGCTTCGCGACAGATATCGTATACGTTTTATGGCCAAGTAGAGCTGAGCGATCAATAGGAGTACATGGATGTCGGCCCTTACCCGCCGCACACTGATGACGGGGGCGGCTGTCCTGACGGCCGCGACGGCGCTGCCGCGCGCCCTTCAGGCCGCGGGCCGCGCGCGCCTCCCGGCGCAGGCCACACCGCTGCCGCTTTCCGGCATCCGGCTCGCCCCCTCCGATTTCGCGACCGCGGTCGAGGCGGATCGCGCCTACCTGCTCGGGCTCAGCGCTGACCGGCTGCTCCACAATTTCCGGAAATATGCCGGCCTTGAGCCGAAAGGCGAGATCTACGGCGGGTGGGAGAGTGACTCGCTCGCCGGCCACACGCTCGGTCATTATCTGACCGCGCTGGTGCTGATGCATCAGCAGACCGGCGACGCCGAGTGCCGCCGCCGCGCCGATTACATCGTCGCCGAACTCGCCGAGGCGCAGGCGAAGCGTGGCACCGGCTATGTCGGCGCGCTGGGCCGCAAGCGGAAGGGCGAGACCGCGATCGTCGACGGCGAGGAAATCTTCCCCGAGCTGATGCGCGGAGAAATCCGCTCGGGCGGGTTCGACCTCAACGGTTCGTGGTCGCCGCTCTATACCGTGCACAAGCTCTTCGCGGGGCTGCTCGACGTCCATGCCGCCTGGGGCAATGCGCAGGCGCTCAAGGTGGTGCTCGGGCTCGCCACCTATTTCGAGCGCGTGTTCGCCGCGCTCGACGACGAGCAGATGCAGAAGGTGCTGGGCTGCGAATATGGCGGGCTGAACGAAAGCTATGCCGAACTCTATGCGCGCACCAGGGACCCGCGCTGGCTCGCCGTCGCAAAGCGTATCTACGATCGCCGTGTCCTCGATCCGCTCGCCAATCAGGACGACAAGCTCGCCGGCTTCCACGCCAATACGCAGGTGCCCAAGCTGGTCGGGCTGGCGCGCCTTTACGAGCTGACCGGCGAACAACGCTATCGCACTGCGTCGCAATTCTTCTGGGATCGCGTGACGAAGCATCACAGCTACGTCATCGGCGGCAATGCCGATCGCGAATATTTCTTCGGTCCGGATCGCATCGCGCGCAACCTCAGCGAAGCGACCTGCGAGCATTGCAACACCTACAATATGCTCAAACTGTCGCGGCAATTGTTCGCGCAGACACCGAACGGCGCGTACTTCGACTATTACGAGCGCGCGCACCTCAACCACACGCTGTCGCAGATCAACCCGCGCACGCGCGGCTTCACCTATTTCACCCCGATGCTGTCGGGCGCGGCGCGCGACCACGCACCGGCCGGTCAGGAAGGCTTCGTCTGCTGCGGCGGCAGCGGAATGGAGGCGCACGCCAAGCACGGCGACTCGATCTTCTGGGAAGGCGAGGGCATGTTGCTGGTCAACCTCTACATTCCCGCGCAGGCGCAATGGCCCGCCCGCAACGCGACGCTGACGCTGGCGACCGGCTATCCCTATGAGCCCGAGGCGCGACTGACCTTCGCGACGCTCGGCAAGCGCGGGCGCTTCCCGGTCGCGCTGCGCGTGCCCGCATGGGCAGCGGGCGCCGAGCGCGTCACCGTCAACGGCGAGCCGGTCGCGACCGAACATGCCGGCGGCTATGCGATCGTCGAGCGCCGCTGGAAGGCGGGTGACACGCTCGCGATCACGCTGCCGCTGGAGTTGCGCACCGAGACCGCGCAGGGCGGCGGCCCGGTCGCGGTCCTGCGCGGCCCGCTGGTGCTCGCCGCCGACATGGGCCCGGCGACGGCGCCGTGGCAGGGCGCCGAGCCGGCGCTGGTCGGCGACAATGTCCTCGCCGCCTTCACCCCCGTCGCGGGCGCGGCGGGCACCTTCGCCACGAAGGGCGTGGGTCGCCCCGGCGACCTGACCTTCGTCCCCTTCTACCGCCAGTACGAACGCCGCAGCGCAGTGTACTTCCGCGAGTTCACCGAGGGCGAGTGGCGCAACGAGGAGGCCGCCTTCCGCGCCGAACAGGCGCGTCAGCAGGATGTGGCGGCACGCTCGATCGACGTCATGCACTTCGGCGAGATGCAGCCCGAGCGCGACCACAATCTCGAAAGCGAGAAGTCGTGGCCGGTCAGCTATCGCGGCCGCAACGGGCGCGACGTGCGCTCCGGCGGCTACATGGCGTTCACGCTCAAGGCGCGACCCGGCCCGCTGGTGCTGCAGGCGACCTATTGGGGCGACGACAGCAATCGCGGTTTCGACATCCTGGTCGACGACGTGAAGGTCGCCAGCGAGTTGCTCAAGGGCGGCGCACCCGGCCGCTTCGTCGACATCGACTATCCGCTGCCGCAGGCGCTGACCCGCGGCAAGACGGCGCTGCGCGTCCGCGTGGTGCCGCATGACGGACAGACCGCCGGCCCGCTCTTCGGGGCGCGGCTGCTCGCCGAAAAGGGAGCCGTAAAGTGAACCGCTACATCATCGCCGCCGCGCTCGCCGCGGCCCCCGCCGCGCTACTCGCGCAGGACGGCGTTCCGGTCGTCGCGCCGGGCAATCCGATCCTCGCCGACGGCCGCTATTACTCGACCGATCCCGCGCCGTTCGTCGATGGCGACACCTTGTGGATCCTCGCCGGTCGCGACGAGGCCCCGCCGAACGTCAACGACTTCATCATGAACGAATGGCAGTTGCTGTCGACCAAAGACCCGGCCTCGGGTCGCTGGCGGCACTATCCGTCGATCGCGCGGCCGGAGGCGGTGTTCGCCTGGGCGGAGCCGGGCCGCGCCTATGCGGGGCAGATCGTCAAGGGCTTCGACGGCCGCTATTACATGTACGCACCGGTGATGCAGCGGAACAGCGACGCGCGCGACCGGTTCGCGATCGGCGTCGCGGTCGCCGACCGCATCACCGGGCCGTGGCGCGATGCGCATCCGTCCGGCCCGATCATCTCGCAGCGCGTCGGCGTCCCCAACGACATCCAGAACATCGACCCTACCGTGCTGATCGACGACGACAAGCGCGTCTACTTCTATTGGGGGACGTTCGGCCAGTTGCGCGGCATCGAACTGGCGCAGGACATGGTGACGCCGAAGGGTCAGGCGATCAGCGTCAACTCGCTGACCGGCTTCTTCGAGGCGCCGTGGCTAATGAAGCGCAAGGGCACCTATTACATGCTCTATGCGGCCAATCATGCGGGGCCGAAATCGCCCTGCACCCCGGCCGTCTATCACGCCTGCATCGCCTATGGCAGCGCGCCCTCCCCGCTGGGCCCATGGACCTATCGCGGCGTCGTGCTGCCGCCGGTCAGCTCCACCACCGACCATTCCGGCGCGGTCGAGTTCAAGGGGCAATGGTACCTCACTTACCATACCGCCGATGCGGTCGGCGGCGGGCATTTCCGCCGCAGCGTCGCGATCGACCGGATGGATTGGGACGACAGCGTCACCCCCGCCGCGATCCGCCCGGTCACCCCGACCCGCCGCCCGCAGCCGCCCGCGGCCCCGACGCGCAACATCGCCGCGACCGCCTACGCTGCTGCCTCGAACGAGCCGATCCCGCTGCAATATTGGATCAAGTCGCTTAACGACGGCGTAGTGAAGGACGCGCCGCTGCCGCCCGATCTGTGGGGAAGCTGGTCGCCGCACAACCCGCCGCAGCAATGGATCGAATATCGCTGGGCGAAGCCGGTGACGCTGGACGGCAGCCGCATCCGCTTCTGGGGCGACCACCCCGCCGGCGCTGACGAAGGCGTCGCGCCACCGCGCGCCTGGCATCTCGACTATTGGGACAACGAGTGGAAGCCGGTCCCAGGCGCCAGCGGCTATGGCGCCGTCGTCGATGGCTGGCAGGCAGTGCGCTTCCGACCGATCACCACCCGCTGCCTGCGGGCGGTCTTCGACGCCTCCGGGCAAGCGGGCAAATATGCCGGAGTCGCTGTGCAGGAATGGGAAGCCCTTGCCCCCCGTGCTTCGTTACCCGCGAAGAAGGGGTCGGGGTTTATCGGGGGCTGCGACGCAGCGAAGGGCTGAGCACGACGCCATCAAGCTGGGGGATCACAACCCCCGTCACTTATGACCCGTCCGGGGCTCGCTTCTCGGCCGCCGCCGCCGAGACAAAAGCAGGCCTCCGGTTCACGTCCGGGGTGATGAGGGGCGCGGCAGGCGCGAGACGCCGACCATCTGTTCAGGAGGTCGGCCTTCCTTGTTCGACAGGTCCGGGAAGCGGGGCATTCCCCCGCTCTCAACAGACCTCTGCGGTCGGCGGCGGAGGAGCGCCCGGCACTGCGCCGGGCGGCACCCGCGCGGGATGCATGTAGAAGACATCTCCGGACAGCCGGTGGTTGTCGCCGTACACCTCCGACAACACGTTGTAGAGCGCCGGGTCATACGCCAGCAGATCGGCGTCGTTGAGAATGATGCGCCCGTCGATTACCACACGCTTGTTCGAGTTGAACCAGAATTGCGTGCCCTCGGCCCAATATTCGTCGATCGTGGTCATCCCGTACTCGCCCTTCCACAGGCCGCTCGCCTGCGCCGCGGCATAGGCGTGCTCGACGCGGGCGTAGAGCGCCGGATCGGCCTTGCGGGCGGCATGAAGGATGCCGTGCGAGAACTCGTGGACGAAGATGTTTTCGCCGTAATAACGCGTTCCCGGCAGCCCCAGCAGATTTTCGGTCGCGGCGCTGGTCAGGTTGCCACCCATCCCGCGCGCGCGCGAATTCCAATATTGCGCGTCGGTCAGCCGGCCGATCCGCTCGTCATAGTGTTTGCGCTCGCACACGGTCAGCCGCGGATCATCGCGCGCCGGTTTCTCCCAGCCGTGCTGTTCGGGCACGTCCGTCGTGCCCTCGGTTTCGGCCATGATGACGACCCGGAATCCACGCGCGATCATCGCGCGGCGCAGATCGGGGCGCTCGATCAGCATTTCGGTGACGATATCGCGCGCACGGAGCAGCGCAAGATCGGGCACTGCCGCTGACGAGGTGATCGGCAGCCCGACGGCATCGATATGACGCTTGTAGAACGGGTCCAGCTTCAGCTGCGCAGGCGGCGCTCCGATCACGCTTGCGGCATAATCACCGGTCGGCGCCTGCGCTGCCGCCGCGCCGGCCATGCTTCCCGCCGCCAGCAGCAGCGCGGCGCGTACCATCTTCATCGCCTTCATCTCAGGCCTGCACCCTCTTCGCCTGTTCGATCCACACCAGCGATTGCGGCCCCGTCGCCGCGCGCCGCTCGTCCGCCACCGCTTGCTGCCCTCCGCCCGCGCTCACGCTGCCGGGCGCATATTCGACGCCCGACCGACCGGGAAACTCATGGATCGGCCCGCCGACGCGGTTCATCCGCGCATAATTCGGGATCGCGGTCAGCGGTGAGCCATCCGCCCAGCGCCCGCGGATCGCGACCACGCCGCCCAGCAGGTCACCGCGCCATTCCGGCACCAGCGCGTCGTTGCCGATCGGCAGGTCGATCCGCCGCTGGTCGGCCTTCTCGACGTTGTAAACCAGCGGCCCATACCGCAGCGCCACCTTGCCGCGCGTCGCCTCGATCCGCTGGTCGGCGGTGACGCGCTGCACCGCCATCGGCAGTTCCAGCTCGACCTTGTCGCCCTTGCGCCACTCGCGCGTGATGACCGCATAACCTTTCTCGATATGCGGCGTCACCGCCTCGCCGTTCACCGCCAGCCGCACCAGCCCGCCGACCGCCGGCTCGGCATGGTAGAGCACGCTCGTCTTGCGCTGCGGCACGCGAATGCGCAGCGCGAAGCGGCGCGTCTCCTGCGGGTTGACGGTGATCGCCACCGCCCCCTTCCACGGATAGTCGGTTTCCTGCACCATCTCGACCGGCGTCCCCGCCACCTCGCCCACCTGGATGCGGCTGCCGACGAACAGATTGACATACAGCCCGTCGTCGCCCTTCACATAGGTCCAGGTCGGCATCATCAACAGCGTGCGCGGAATGTTGCCGACGCAGCACGGACAGGTGTGCCAGCGCGCGCGCTCGGTATCGACCAGCGGATTGGTGTAGCAGAAGCTGGTACCGGCCAGATCGGTCGCGCCGAGCAGCGCGTTGTACATCGTCTCCTCGTAAAGATCGGCGTATTTGGCGTCGTGATACGCCAGGTTCAGCTTGTACTGGAAGAAAATCAGCCCGCAGCTCGAACAGGATTCGCAATAGGCATTGTTGCGCAGCGCATAATTGCCGCCAAACCCTTCCGACGTATCCCCGCTGCCGACCCCGCCGGTGACGTAATACTTACGATTGACCATATTGTCCCAGAGCGACATCACCGCGCTCTGGTAATCGCGATCGCCGGTCTCGGCGGCGATGTCCGCCATCCCCGAATAGAAATAGACCGCGCGCACCGCATGGCCGACCGCTTCATATTGCTGCTCGGGCGGCAAATGGCTTTGGTCGTACTCCGACCCACCCTCGCGGGAATCGAGCAGGAAGCGCGCCAGCTTGATGTACGCATCGCCACGCCCGTGGCCTTCGACATCGTTGACGAACCGCCCGAAGCGCACCAGCGCCTGTTCCATCTCCTGATGGCCGTCGAACCACGGCTTCTTGCCCGGCCCGAGATGCGCGACCCAGCAATCCGCGAGCTTCTTGGCGGCGTTGTACAGCCGCAGGTCGCGCCCGCCGGTCAGCGTGTGATGGTTGATCGCCGATTCGATGAAATAGCCCGCGACATAGCCCTCGTGGTCGGCGCGATGCTCGGGCGACCAGCGCTCCGGCCAGTTGCGGCGATCGGCGAGCGTATAGGCGGTGTGCAGATAGCCGTCGCGCTCCTGCGCGGCGAGGATGATCGGGATCCAGCGCTCCAGCGTCGCGTGCATCTTCGCCTGCGCCTGCGCGATCTCGGCATCGCCCTGCGGATCGACCATAAGCGCGATGCACATCGATTCCACCGTCTGGTGCACCCAGGCGTTGGAGAAGACGTAGCCCTTGTGCCGCGCATGCGGTTCGCCGCGCAGCGCCTTGCCCGCTTCGATGAAATTGTCGATCCCGCCCTGCCCGTCGGTCAGGTCGGTGCGCTCGCAATAGGCGATGCAATGCGGGATCCAGTTGACGATCAACGCCTTGGCGCGCGCATTCCACAGCGGGCTGTGGATCGCATAGGGCGTGGTGTAGACGACATCCAGCCGCTTGGCGGGCGGCGGCGTCTCGGCACGCAAGGCGAGCGTCGACTCCGAGGTCTTGCGCTGCGCGCTCGCCGCAAGCCGCAACACATAGTCACCCGGCTGCGTCACCATCGCGCGCGTCGCCGTCGCGCCGGCATCGGCGAACACCACCTTGCCCGGCCCGCTCACCTGCGACCAGCGGACGGTATCGCCCGAACTGCGTTGCAGCCATTCGGCCTTGCCCGCCAGCCAGGTCTGACCGCCGACCACCATGGCGCGGTCGACCCCCGCACCGACCACCGGCGCAAAGGCGGGCACTGGTCCGGCGTTATAGACCTTCCATTGCAGCACGCCGACCGACTTCTGCCCGTCACCGACGAACGACAGCTTCAGTTTAGGCGTGGTGACTCGATCGAAGGTGGTGCGATTGAAGCGATCTCCCGCCACCCCGCCGCCCCGCGCGTTGCGCACGGGGACGAACGCCTTCCCGTCCCACCAGGAGAGCTGCGCCGAGGTCGGCAGCGCAATGCCCTGTCCGTCCTGCCACCAATAGACGTCGATGCTGTCGGTCGAAACCGGCTGATCCCATTCATAGATCACCCATTGCGGCCCGGTCTGCGGCCATGTCCCGTACGCGCCGCGCGCCGCATCGGCGGAGGCCTGCGGCTCGGCACCGTTGTTCAGCGCCGCAACGCTCGTATCCCCGGACACGAACTTGGCGGTCGCCCGCGCCACCTTGGCCAGATTGATCCGTTCCGACACCGGCGCCGCTTCGGCGATCCCGCCCGACGCCAGCGGCAAACCGAGCCCGGTCGCCAGCCCCGCCAATACCTTACGCCGCCCGACCTTGGTAGCGGGTCCCGGCGCACCGCCGTCGTTTACCTGATCGTGCCCCACCGACTACTCTCCACTCTCCAACGGTCACCCGTCACTCCGGCTGCCTCCGTCCACGATCGTCCGGGCGGAGAGCCAGCGACCAAGCGCCCTGAAAACGTAGATACCGTATACCGAACTGAAGGTTGGGCAAGTGCCCGGGGAACAATCTGGGTCAAGTAGAACGGCAACCGGCGTCACCTTCTGCATCACCAAGCCGGATTTTGCGCGCCAGGCTCAGCTCCCGCGCGCCACCTGAAACCCCGCGAACGACTGCGTGACCGGCATCAGTTCGACGCGATTGATGTTCAGGTGCGCGGGCAGCGTCGCGATCCACAGCACGGTGGCGGCGATGTCGTCGGCGGTCATCGGTGCCGCGCTATCATAGAGCGTGTCAGACGCCTGCTGATTGCCCCCGGTCCGCACCAACGTGAACTCCGTCTCGACCATCCCGGGATCGATGGTGCTGACGCGCACGCCCGTCCCGTGCAGATCCGATCGCAGGTTCAGCGCGAATTGCTGCACGAACGCCTTGGTCCCGCCGTAGACGTTGCCGCCCGTGTACGGATAACTCCCCGCCACCGACGCGATGTTCACGATCGCGCCCTTGCGCGCGATCAATCCGGGCAACAGCTGGTGCGTGATCGCGACCAGCGCCGTGACGTTGGTGTCGATCATCGTCCGCCATTGCGCGAGGTCGGCCTGCTGCGCGGGCGCCGTGCCGAGCGCGAGGCCGGCGTTGTTGACGAGAAGGTCGATGCCGCGGAACCGCTCCGGCAGGGTGTCGAGGGCGGCATCGCGGCCGGCATCGTCGCGGATGTCGAACGCCGCGGTATGAACACGCTCGCCATGCTGGTCGGCAAGCGCCGCCAGCCGGTCCGCGCGGCGCCCCGTCGCAATCACCTGCCAGCCCGCCTCGACCAGCGCTTTCGTGGTCGCACGCCCGATCCCCGATGTCGCGCCGGTGACGATCGCAGTCTTCATGGTCATTCCATCCTCGTTCTCAACGGTCCTGCGGACACGATGCAGCTACGTCGATCCGCTCACATATGCGCAGACGCCGTTCGTTGCGCCGGACGCATGACGACGCCCTTCGATCCGGCTGCCGGCCGGCTCAGCGTGGGCCGGCCAACGCTTACCCGCGACATCCCGGTTGCGCCTGCGACCGGTGCATAGCGTCCTGCCGCCTGCGCGCGAAGAGCCGCGCGACCGACGATACTCAAGCTGCGCTAGGCGCGGCCAAAGCCGAATTGCTGACCCTTGTACCCGGTCACCGGCTAGCTAGCGCGGACAGCTTCAGGAACCGCATGACCGATCTCGTCCTCCTCTACGAACATCCGATGTGGTTCCGGCCGCTCTTCGCCGCACTGGACGAGGCGGGGATCGGCTATCGTGCGATCCATGCCGATGGCTTCGCCCTCGATCCGGCCGCGCCGACCCCTCCCGCACCGGTCGTCTTCAACCGGATCGCGATGTCGAGCTTCCTCCGCAGCCCGGAACATCCGATCTTCCACGCTGCGGCGGCACTGGCCCATTGGGAAGCCCGCGGCGCGCGCGTGCTGAACGGTGCGGCGGCGCTGGCGATCGACGCGTCCAAGGCGCGGCAATTATCGCTGATCGCCGGTCTGGGGCTCGCGATCCCGGCGACGCGGGTCGTGCACCGCGCGGTCGACCTGCCCGCTGCGGCGGCCGGACTACGCTTCCCGGTGGTGGTCAAGGCGAATATCGGCGGCTCGGGCGCGGGGATCGTGCGCTACGACAGCGCCGACGCGCTGGCCGCGGCGGTGGCGGACGGCAGCACGCCGGACAGCATCGACCGCGTGCTGCTGGTGCAGGAATATATCCCGGCGCGCGGCGGCACGATCACCCGGATCGAGACGCTCGGCGGGCGGTTCCTCTATGCCATTGCGGTGGACGGCGGCGGAAGTTTCGATCTGTGCCCGGCGGATGCCTGCGCGCTGCCCGGCCGGCCGACGATCACGATGACGCGCGTCGATCCCGACCCGGCGCTGATCGCGGCGGCCGAGGCGATCGTCGGCGCAGCGGGGATCGATGTCGGCGGCGTAGAGGTGCTGATCGACGACCGCGACGGCGTGGCGCGCTTCTACGACATCAATGCCCTGTCGAACTTCGTCGCCAGCCCGCTCGACGTCCTTGGCTGGGATCCGCACGCCCGGCTGGTCGATTGGCTGGCCGCAACGATCGCGGAGACGGTGACGTGAGATACGGGTTCTGGATGCCGGTCTTCGGCGGCTGGCTGCGCAACGTCCCCGACGAGGGCATGGCGGCAACATGGGATTATGCCAGGCGACTGACCCAGGCGGCGGAGCGATGGGGCTATGACCTGACGCTGATCGCCGAGCTGAACCTCAACGACATCAAGGGCGTGGAGCAGCCGGCGCTCGACGCATGGTCGACTGCCGCCGCGCTGGCCGCGGTGACCGAGCGAATCGAGCTGATGGTCGCGGTCCGTCCCAACTTCCACCACCCCGCCCTGTTCGCCAAGGCAGCGGCGAACATCGACCGGATCGCGGGCGGCCGGCTGTCGCTCAACGTCGTCTCCAGCTGGTGGGCGGACGAGGCGCGGCAATACGGCCTGCAATTCGATCGGCACGACGATCGCTACGCGCGCACCGCCGAGTGGCTGACGGTGGTCGATGGCCTGTGGACCGAGGACAGGTTCAGCTTCGACGGACGCTTCTACCGCACCGAACAGGCGATCTGCGCCCCCAAGCCGGTCGCGAGGCCGATCGTCTATGCGGGCGGCGAAAGCGAGGCGGCGAAGACGATGATCGCCACGCAATGCGACGCCTATGTGATGCACGGCGACCCGGTGTCGGCGATCGCGCCGAAGCTCGCCGACATGCGCGCGCGGCGGGCGGCGGCGGGCGGCGGGCCGATGCGCTTCGGCATGGCCGCCTACGCGATCGTCCGCGACAGTGCGGCCGAGGCGCAGCGTGAGCTGGAGCGGATCACCACCGTCACCGAACTTCCCGCCGGCTACGCCAATTTCGACCAGTGGCTGTCGGGAACCCAGCTCGAACGCGAGCTGAAGCTACAGGAATATTCGGTCTCCAACCGTGGATTGCGCCCCAATCTGGTCGGCACGCCCGAACAGCTGAAGGAGCGGATCGCGGAATATGAGGCCGCCGGGCTCGACCTGCTGTTGCTCCAGATGAGCCCGCAGGCCGAGGAGATGGAGCGGTTTGCGACGCAAGTGATGGGGACGGCATGATCACGCTGCGCGGCGTCTGCAAACATTTCCCGGACGGCACACGCGCGCTGGATGACGTGTCGCTCGATGTGCCGCGCGGGGCGATCTTCGGCGTGATCGGCCGATCGGGGGCGGGCAAGTCGACGCTGCTTCGGCTGCTCAACGGACTTGAGCAGCCCAGCGCGGGGACGGTGCAGGTCGACGGCGTCGACCTCGGCGCGCTCGATCGGCCCGGCCTGCGCGCGCTGCGCCGCCGCACCGGCATGATCTTCCAGTCGTTCGGCCTGCTCGCCAACCGCAGCGTTGCCGCCAACGTGGCGCTGCCGCTCGAACTGGCCGGCGTGGCGCGCGGCGAGCGCGACGCGCGGGTGTCGGCGCTGCTCGACCGGGTCGGGCTCGCGGACAAGGCGGCGAGCTATCCCGCGCAACTGTCGGGCGGTCAGCGGCAACGCGTCGGGATCGCCCGCGCCCTGGCGACCCGCCCCGACGTCCTGCTCTGCGACGAGCCGACGAGCGCGCTCGATCCCGAAACGACGCGCTCGGTGCTGACGTTGCTCGGCGAGCTGAACCGCGAACTCGGGCTGACGATCGTGCTCATCACCCATGAGATGTCGGTGGTCCGCGCGGTGTGCAGCCATGTCGCGGTGCTCGATCGCGGTCGCGTGATCGACAGCGGGCCGCTGGACGTCGTGCTGGACGGCGATCATGCCGCGACCCGTGCGCTGCTCGGGGAAGCGGCATGACCGGCTGGTTCGCCAACGTCATCTGGAGCGACATCGCCGTCGCGACCCGCGACACGCTGGTGATGCTCGCCGCATCGCTCGCGCTGACGATTCTCGCCGGCGTCCCGCTTGGCGTGTTGCTGTTCGTCAGCGCGCGCGGACAGATCGCCGAGGCGCGCTGGCTCAACCGTCTGCTGGGCATCGTCGTCAACGTGCTGCGCTCCGTCCCGTTCGTCATCCTGCTGATCGTGCTGATCCCGGTGACGCTGGCGGTGGTCGGCACATCTTTGGGGGTAGCGGGCGCGATCCTGCCGCTCGTCGTCGGCGCCGCCGCCTTCTACGCGCGGCTCGTCGAACAGGCGCTGCGCGACGTGCCGCGCGCGACCATCGAGGCGGCGCAGGCGATGGGGGCGAGCCGCCGCCAGATCGTCACCCGCGCGCTGCTGCCGGAGGCGTTGCCGGGCCTCGTGTCGGGCGCCACCGTCACCGCGGTGGCGCTCGTTTCGTTCACCGCCATGGCCGGCGTCGTCGGCGCGGGCGGGCTGGGCGATCTGGCCATCCGCTACGGCTATCAACGCTTCCAGACCGACGTCATGCTGGTCACGGTCGTGCTGCTGGTCGTGCTCGTCCAACTCCTCCAGCTCGGCGGCGACTGGCTCGCGCGCCGGCTGGATCATCGTTGAGGATACCGATGCTTTCCCGCCGCACGTTGCTCGCCGCCGCTCTGTTGCTCGCTGCCTGCGGCAGCAAAGGCGATCCGAACCGGCTGACCGTCGCCGCCACCGCGGTGCCGCACGCCGAGATCCTCGCGCAGGTCAAGCCGCTGCTGGCCAGGGAAGGCGTCGATCTCGAGGTGCGCGTCTTCAACGACTACGTCCAGCCGAACCTGCAGGTCGATCAGGGCCAGATCGACGTCAACTACTTCCAGACCAAGCCGTATCTCGATCAGTTCAACAGGGAGCGCGGCACGAAGCTGGTGCCGGTCGCGGGCGTCCACGTCGAACCGCTGGGTGCCTATTCGCGCCGCTGGAAGGCGATCAGGGACATCCCGGCCGGCGCCAGCGTCGCGATCCCCAACGAACCGAGCAACGGCGGCCGCGCGCTGCTGGTGTTGCAGAAGGCCGGGCTGATCCGCCTCAAGGATCCCGCCAATCCGCTCGCGACGATCGGCGACATCGCGGCGAACCCGCGCAACCTGCGTTTCCGCGAGCTGGAGGCGGCGACGCTGCCGCGCGTGCTCGGCGAGGTCGATCTCGCGCTCATCAACACCAATTATGCGCTGGACGCGAAGCTGGATCCGACCCGCGACGCGCTCGCGATCGAGGACAAGAACTCGCCCTACGTCAATTTCGTCGTGGGCCGCCCCGGTGCCGCGGAGGACCCGCGCGTCCGCAAGCTGGTCGCGGCACTGCGCAGCCCGACGACCCGTGCGTTCATCGACCGGACTTACAAGGGTGCGGTGCTGCCGGCCTTCTAGCGTCGACGGTCCCGATCGTCCGCGTCGCTCGCCGCTTGCCGCACCGGCAAGACGCGGGGCGCAGACGTCCGCAGCGGCGTCGACAGCGCAAGCAAAATCCCGCCGCAGTCGCGCGGACACCCGCACAGATAGGTAAGTGGCGGAGAGGGTGGGATTCGAACCCACGGTACCCGTGAGGGCACGCCGCATTTCGAGTGCGGTGCATTCGACCACTCTGCCACCTCTCCGCGAGGGTCACCGGCGGCTTGTAAAAAGCACCCGGCGGTGGGTCGAGGCGCGGCCCCTAGCGGCTTGCGATACGCGACGCAAGCGCATCTCGTGTTGTGCTGCACGAATTCTGCACTAGATACGCCTTCATGACCCGCGATGCGCTGGCTGATACCCGCCTCCCTGCCGATCCGATCGCCCCGCCGATCGCCCACGCCCGTTTCTCGATCGGCGACGTGGTGCGCCACCGGATGCTCGATTTCCGCGGCGTGATCTTTGACGTCGATCCCGTCTTCGCCAATAGCGAGGAATGGTATCAGTCGATCCCCGAAACGCTGCGCCCCGCCAAGGACCAGCCCTTCTACCATCTGCTCGCCGAGAATCTCGAATCGAGCTACGTCGCCTATGTCAGCCAGCAGAACCTGGAGCATGACGACAGCGACGAACCCGTCGATCATCCCGCGATCGCCGGGCTGTTCGACCGGTTCGACGACGGGCGCTATGGATTGAAGCGGTTGCACCGGCATTAACCCTGCCGCCCGGGGCGGGGAATCGGTTGACATCCCGAAAGGGCTAACCTAACCGCCACGCTTCAACCGTGCGGCTGTGTCCGTTGCGGTCCATGACATTTGGGAAGCAATTCCCGTTGAAGGAAACATCGTAGCCATGTTCGCAGTCGTGCGCACGGGCGGCAAGCAGTACCGCGTCGCCGCCGGAGACAAGATCGTCGTCGAGAAGATCGAAGGCGAGGCCGGCGCGTCGGTGACGCTGGGTGACGTGCTGCTCGCTGGCGAGGGCGCGGAACTGAAGGACGTCGCGGGCCTGACGGTCGCCGCCGAAATCATCGCCCAGGCGAAGGGTGAGAAGGTGATCGTTTTCAAGAAGCGTCGCCGTCACAACTATCGTCGCCGCAATGGCCATCGCCAGAACCACACGATCCTGAAGATCGTCTCGGTCGGCTGAGCCCCAAAGCGCGAAAGGAACAGACACAATGGCACATAAGAAAGCAGGCGGTTCGTCGCGTAACGGCCGTGATTCGGCCGGCCGTCGTCTCGGCGTGAAGAAGTTCGGCGGTCAGGAAGCGATCGCGGGCAACATCCTCGTGCGTCAGCGCGGGACCAAGTTCTATCCGGGCCGCAACGTCGGCATCGGCAAGGACCATACCCTGTTCGCGCTCGTCGACGGTCGCGTGGTGTTCCACGACGGCAAGCTCGGCCGCAAATTCTGTTCGGTCGATATGATTGCGGCCGCGGCCGAATAACACCGGGTGACCATACGGGTTGCCCACCAGGGCGACCCGGGGTTCCACGACGGAACCCAGCCAGACAAGGGAGACGGGTCCGCCCCGGCTCCCTTTTTTCTTGCTGCTCCCTCCGCTTACCGTTCCCGTGTCGCGCGCGCGTCATCGTCGCGTGCCACGGGCCCGTCGCAGGAGATGGAGCACATGTTCGCGTTGACGCCCCGTTTGACGTTACGGCCCGGCTGGTTCGAGGACGCGCCCGCGCTTGCGCAGGCGATCGGCCACGAAACGGTCGTGAACCGCCTCGCCCGCGCCCCTTGGCCCTACACGCCGGAGGATGCGGAGACGTTCCTGTCGCTGCCGCGCGGCGCGACCGAGCCGCGCTTCGTCATCGTCGAGCGTAGCGGCGATCACCGGCTGATCGGCGGCATCGGCCTGCACCGCGCCGACAATGGCGACCACGAACTCGGCTATTGGCTGACGCCCGACGCCTGGGGCCGCGGCTATGCGACCGAGGCCGGACGCGCGGTGATCGACATCGCGCGCCACGCGCTCCCGCTGACCCGCCTCACCGCTTACCACCACGCCGATAACGCGGCCTCGGGAGCGGTGCTGCGCAAGCTCGGCTTCGTCGAGACCTGCCGCTCGCAGCGCTGGTCGCTGGCGCGTGGCGGGATGGTCGAGTCGGTCGATTTCGCGCTCGACCTCGATGCGGAAGCGGCCCGTACCGATGCCGCGATGCCGATCGCGGCGTAAACCTTGCTCGGTCATGCCGCGCGAAGCTCGGGCCGCACGCTGTCGTCGGTCGCGGCCGGGATCACCACGCGCATTTCAAAGCGGTTCGACGTCGTGTCGGGACGAAACGAAGGAAGTCGATCGATGAGCGAAACGGTCATTGCCTGCGAACCCGGCCTGCGTTTCCGGGCGACGCATGCCGATTCCGGTACGGTCCTCGTCATGGATGGCCCCAAGGAGCTTGGCGGTTCGGGTGAGAGCTTCTCGCCGAGCGACTTGCTGTCGCTATCGCTGGGCGGCTGCATCCTCGGCACCATGGCGGTCGCCGCACGGTCGATGGACATCGACATCGAACGGCCCACCGCCGCGGTATGCAAGGAGATGGGCGGTACCCCGCGCCGGATCACGCACCTGTCGGTGGTCATCCGCGTTCCCGGCAAATTCGACGAGCGCCAACGGCGCAAGCTCGAGGCCGCGGCTCACGCCTGCCCGGTGCACAGCGCCCTCGGCATCGACGCGCCGATCGGTTTCGACTGGGTCGGATAGCTCATGACGACGCAGGGTCGAATAAACCGGTCGTCATTGCGAGCGTAGCAAAGCAATCCAGGGCGCCCTGATCCGGCTCTGGATTGGTTCGCTACGCTCGCAATGACGGATCAACGTTACGTCATCACCTTCTGGGCGCGTCGCCGGCAACATACGAGCGGTATCGGCAGAGCTTCAAACGTCACGGCGAGCATCCATACGCCAACATCGACGAGGCTTGTCGGCGCGTAATGGACGCCCTTCCCGCCGCCTGCTCCACCTTCGCTGATGGCGCGTATCGGCAACAGTCCAGGCGCCGCCTGCTGACCCACGGCGCGCGACGCCGCTCCGCAAGAAGCTGACAGCCGAGATTACAATCACTTACCGGGCACCGCTATCCTACACGACGGCCGCAGCCTTATACGGTCAGCATGGCCTCGCCCGAACCCGCCGCGTCCCCGCCGCCGCTGTCTTTGACACATTCTCCGACGATGAGCGCAAACATCGTCAACTTCCACCCGGCTGGCTCAGGCGGCGACCTTCGGCAGCACCGCCGCCTCATAGTCGCTCTCCGCCAGCGCGATCAGCTTGCGGTCGTCATGCTTCCACGGATGGAAGCCGGGCAGGAAATACGCCAGCCACACCCCCGCGACCTTCCGCGCCATCCCCGGATAGCCGAACGCATACCACGCCATCCGCGCCCACACCTTTGGCCCGGTCAACCCGTCCTGCCGAAGCAGCTCGGCCATCCCGCGCGCGCGGCCGTGAACGAACCGCCACGTCGTGATCAGCATCACCAACGCCTTGATCCGCCAGCGCGTGAAGCGCGGCCAGTCGCGCGTCGCGTGCAGCCAGGTGTCGTACGCGACGCCCTTGTGCTCGATCTCCTCGGCGGCATGCCACAGCCACAAGGCGCGCGCCTGTTCGTCCCCGCCCGCCAGATGCCGCGGGTTGGCGATCAATTCGTGCGCCAGCATCGCGGTGAAATGTTCGAGCGCGGTGGTTGCCGCAAGGCTGCCGATCGGTGGCCGCCCCTTGGTCAGCGCCAGCGCGGCATCGACGTCGCGATCGAGCAAGGTCGTGTCATAGCCCTGATCGGCGACGTGACGATTGAACGCGACATGCTCGCGGGTATGCAGCACCTCCTGCTTGATGAAGGCGTTGATCTCGCGCTCCAGCCGTGGTGGCGTGCCGTCGCGAAACTTGCGCACGCTGTCGACGAAGAACCCCTCGCCCTTCGGAAACGTGACCGACAGCGCGTTGTAGAAGGCGGTCGCACAGGGGTCATCGTTCAGCCACCAGCGGCGAATCGTCGCGCCACGCCCGAATCGGCGGTCGCGCGGGGTGATGGTCAGGTCGGCGGGGGTGGTTGCTTTCGCCACGGAAATCTCCACTAAAGAACGGAAATGCTCCGCCTTACTTACACTGGTGTCAGTTAGTTGTCCCTTGCTCCGATTGCAACCCCACGCCGGCGGCTGAGCCCCGAGGCGTCGCGTGACGCGGCGCTGGAGGCGGCACGCGTGCTACTGGTCGAGCAGGGACCGCAGGCGGTGACGCTGAAGGCAGTGGCGGGGCGGATCGGGCGGACGCACGCTAATCTGCTCCATCATTTCGGCTCGGCCGACGGGCTGCAATCGGCGCTGATCCAGCGCATGACCGGGTTGGTGGTGGCCCCGATCCGCGATGCCGCCCGCCGCTCGCGCGAACGCAAGGACCCGGCCGAGCTGGTCGACGTCGTCTTCGACGCTTTCGGTGCGAATGGTGCAGGCGCACTGGCGACGTGGATGATTCTCAACGGCAATCAGGATGCGCTCGACCCGATCCTCACCGCGGTCCACGATCTGGTCGAAGACCTGTCACACGAGGAGCAACGCCCCGACGCGCCGATCAAGGACGAGACGTTGCAACTGGTGCTCGCGGCCTTGGGCGACGCGTTGCTCGGCGGTCCGATGGCGCGCGCGCTGGGACTGCCGAGGGACCGGGCGCGCGCGATCGCGCGGCAGATGCTGCTGCGCGACCGGGGCGTAGTGGAGGCGTAGCGGTCTTCGTGGCTTCATCATCCCCGCGCAGGGGAAATCCAGACGCGCAGGTCATCACAGGGGCAGCAACGTCGGAGGTTCTGGATTCCCCCTGCGCGGGAATGACGATAGTTCGACAGAAAACCTGCCGCCGCAAAGCCGCCTCGGCGGTCGCGGGATGAGCCCGCGCCGGCCGGGCGCGCTCCGATATCGCTTTAACCGCGCTAAAGCGGTACGGGGCTCGCCATGCACTTTCTCGATCAAGCGAAAATCTTCGTCCGCTCCGGCTCGGGCGGTCCCGGCGCCGTCAGCTTCCGGCGCGAAAAATACATCGAATATGGCGGCCCTGACGGCGGCAATGGCGGCAAGGGCGGCGACATCGTCTTCGAGGCGGTCGCGGGGCTGAACACCCTCATCGACTTCCGCTATACCCAGCATTTCCGCGCTCCGCGTGGGATGGGCGGCTCGGGCAGCAATCGCACCGGCGCGGGCGGCGACGATCTTGTCGTCAGGGTGCCGGTCGGCACGCAGATCCTCGCCGACGACGAGGAGCGCACGTTGCTTGCCGACATGACGCGGGTGGGCGAGCGAGTCACCTTCCTGCGCGGGGGCGACGGCGGGCGCGGCAACGCCAGCTACAAGACGTCCACCAACCGCGCGCCGCGTCAGCACGGCACCGGCTGGCCGCATGAGGAGGCGTGGGTGTGGCTGCGGCTCAAGCTGCTCGCCGACGCCGGGCTCGTCGGCCTCCCCAATGCCGGCAAGTCGACCTTCATCAACCAGGTCACCAACGCGCAGGCCAAGGTCGGCGCCTATGCGTTCACCACCACCCGCCCGCAGCTCGGCGTCGTGCGCCACAAGCAGCGCGAGTTCGTCGTCGCGGACATCCCCGGCCTCATCAAGGGCGCGGCGGACGGCGCGGGCGTCGGCGACCGCTTCCTCGGCCATATCGAGCGGTGCCGCGTGCTGCTCCACCTGATCGACGCCAACGACAAGGACGTGGCTGAAAGCTACCGCATCGTTCGCGACGAGCTGAGCGCCTACGGCGGCGGGCTCGACGGAAAGCCGGTGGTGGTCGCGCTCAACAAGATCGACACGCTCGACGACGAACTGATCGCGGCGCTCTCGGCCGAGCTGGAGGAAGCGAGCGGCGCGGAAGTGATCCCGATCTCGGGCGCGAGCGGCGTCGGCGTCGACTGGGCGCTCGATCGGTTGCTCGAGGCGATCCCGACCCCCGACCGCCCCGTCGACGACGACGGCGAGGAGCAGGAAGTTGAATGGTCGCCGGTGTGAAACCGGAGCCAACATCATCGCGGACGACTATGTTGGCGCCATGGTCACGCAGATCGCCCCGGACTATCCGACGCTGACCGCCGCCGAGTTTCTCGAATTCGATTTCGGCGACCTGAAGGCGGAACTGGATAACGGAATCATCCGCGTGATGGCGGGTGGATCGGCACGGCACGCCGAGGTGGCCGGTAACATCCAGGCGCTCCTGCGGACGGCGCTGCGGGGCAGCGGGTGCAAGCCCTACATGTCGGACATGGCGACCCGCACGCACGACCTGTCGGTCCGCTACCCCGACGTGTCGGTGTTCTGCGGCAAGAACGACCCGCTGCACGATGCCGCCAAGTCGTTCGACGATCCGCGCGTCCTGTTCGAGGTGCTGTCCGCCACCACCGCCCGCACCGACCTGCGCACCAAGCTGGAAGAGTACAAGGCGCTCGACAGCGTCGATACGATCGTCTTTGTCGACATCGCCAGCGAGCGGCTGCGCGTGATCCAGCGCACCGGCCCGCACGGCTGGAGCGATGTCGCGCATGACGAACCGTTCGACGTGCCGCTGCCGGCGCTTTCGCTCACCCTGCCCCATGACGAGATGTTCGCGCGAGATTGAGCGCCGCGGCGTCCCGCGCTAACGCCGCGTCATGTCGCTCTTCCCTCCCGCCGCCTGCCCGCGCCTGATCGTCAAGATCGGGTCGGCGCTGCTCGTCGATACCGACGGCGGCGTGCGGCGTACGTGGCTGGAGGGGATCGCGCGCGACATCGCCGAACGCACCGCCGCCGGGCAGCAGGTCGCGGTCGTTTCGTCGGGCGCGATCGCGCTCGGTGCCCGGCGGCTCGGGCTCGCCAGGGGTGGACGGGCCAGCCTTGAGGATGCGCAGGCCGCCGCTGCCACCGGGCAGATCGCGCTCGCCGGCGTATGGGCCGACGTGCTCGCCGCGCAGGGGCTGACCGCCGCGCAGATACTGGTCACGCTCGGCGATCTCGAGGAGCGCCGCCGCTACCTCAACGCCGCTGCGACGCTCGGGCGGCTGCTCCAGCTCGGCACGGTCCCGGTCATCAACGAGAACGACTCGGTCGCCACCGAGGAGATCCGCTTCGGCGACAACGACCGGCTCGCGGCACGGATCGCGCAGGCGGCCGGCGCACAGGGGGTGGTGCTGCTCTCGGACATCGACGGACTTTACGACCGCAACCCCGCGCAACCCGGCGCGCAGCACATCCCGCGTGTCGAGCGGATCGACGCCAGCATCGAGGCGATGGCCGATCGCGGCTCCGCCTCGGGCATGGGATCGGGGGGCATGGTCTCGAAGATTGCCGCCGCGCGGATCGCCAATGCCGCCGGCGCCGCGCTCGCGATCGCTTCGGGCCACGCCCTGCATCCGCTGTCGACTGCCGCGCGCCACACCTTGTTCGTCGCCGAGCGGACCGCCCCGGCGCGCAAGGCGTGGCTCGCGGGTGGGCTGACGGCGGCGGGGACGATCCATGTCGATGCCGGCGCGGCACGCGCGCTGACCGAGGGCGGCAGCCTGCTCGCCGCCGGGGCCACGCGCGTCGAAGGCACGTTCGCACGTGGCGATCTGGTCGCGATCGCCGGCCCTGCTGGCCCGATCGCGCGCGGCCTGTCCGAATATGATGCCGCCGAGGCCGCACGGTTGCTCGGGCGACGCAGCGACGAACATGCCGCACTGCTCGGCTATGCGCCGCGCGCCGCGCTCGTCCACCGCAATCATATGGCCTTGCTGTGATCCTCGCGCTGACCGGCGGCACCGGCTTCGTCGGCGGCGCGTTGATCGAACGGGCGCTGGCCGCCGCGCATCAGGTACGCGCCCTCGCCCGCCGCCCGCAGCCGCCGCGCAAGGGCGTGACGTGGATCGCCGGCGCGCTCGACGATCCGCAGGCGATCTCGACGCTCGTCTCCACCGCCGACGCCGTCATCCACGTCGCGGGGGCGGTCAACGCGCCGGATCGCGCCGCCTTCGCCACCGCCAACATCGACGGCACCCGCAACGTGGTCGACGCCGCGCTGACGTGGGACGTGCACCGCTTCGTCCATGTCTCCTCGCTCGCAGCGCGCGAGCCGGCGCTGTCGAACTACGGCTGGTCCAAGTCCGGGGCGGAAGCGGTGGTGACCACCAGCGCACTCGACTGGACGATCGTCCGCCCGCCCGGCGTCTACGGTCCCGGCGACATGGAGCAGCGCGATCTGTTCCGTGCCGCGCGCCGCACCGGCGTGGTGCCGATCCCACCGCGCGGGCGGCTGTCGATCATCCACGTCGCCGATCTCGCCCGCCTGCTGCTCGCGCTCGCCGAAGCGCCCGGCGATCACGCCACCTACGAGCCGAGCGACGGCACCCCGCTGAGCTATGCCGGTTTCGCGCGCGCGATCGGTGCGGCGGTCGGACGGCGCGTCGTCCCGCTCGCCCTGCCCGCCGGACTGCTCCGCACCGCCGCCCGCGCCGACCGCATGTTGCGCGGCATGAAGGCCAAGCTGACCGCCGACCGCGTCGCCTACATGGTCCATCCCGACTGGACCGCCGACCCCGCCAAGGCTCCGCCGCCCGCGCTGTGGCGTCCCCAAATTGCGATTGCTGACGGGCTATCCGCCACGGCACGATGGTATCGCGCCCACGGCTTGCTATAGCGCCGTCAGACAACCGCCGCATTTCAGGGCCAGAGCATTCGCATGACCGACCGCACCGCCATCCTCGACACGCTGCGCACGCAGATCGAACCCTTCAACAAGAAGGGCGTCGCGATCACCGAAGCGACCAGCTTCCAGGGCGACCTGGAGTGGGATTCGCTGACCGTGATGGACTTCGTCGCCGCGATCGAGGACGAATTCGAGATCATCATCACGATGAACATGCAGGCCGAGATCGAGAACGTCGGCCAGCTCGCCGACGCGGTCGAGAAGCTGAAGGGCTGAGGCGCATGACCGAAACCGGACTCCAGAGCGAGAAGCGGCCCGCCGAGCCCGTCGCCGTGCCGCCCGCGCGCGACCTGTTCGCGAAGTTCGATCCGCTGCTCGCCGAACGCGACGCCCTGATGAGTTCGGGCGTGCGCGATCCGTTCGGGATCGTCATGGAGCAGGTCACCTCGCCGACCACCGCGGTGATCCGCGGACAGGAGACGATCCTGCTCGGGACCTACAATTACATGGGCATGACGTTCGACCCGGACGTGATCGCCGCCGGCACCCGCGCGCTCGAACAGTTCGGCAGCGGCACCAACGGCAGCCGGATGCTCAACGGCACGTTCCGCGACCACGTCGAGGCGGAAGACGCGCTCAAGGAATTCTACGGCGCGAGCGGCGCGATCGTCTTCTCGACCGGCTATCAGGCCAATCTCGGCACGATCTCGACGATGGCGGGCCGCGGCGAATATGTCATCCTCGACGCCGACAGCCACGCGTCGATCTACGACGGCTGCAAGATGGGCGACGCCGAAATCGTCCGCTTCCGCCACAATTCGGTCGAGGACCTCGACAAGCGGCTGGGTCGGCTGCCGAAAGAACCGGGCAAGCTGGTGGTGCTGGAGGGCGTCTATTCGATGCTCGGCGACATCGCACCGCTGCGCGAGATGGTGCAGGTCGCAAAGAAGCACGGCTGCATGGTACTGGTCGACGAGGCGCATTCGATGGGCTTCTTCGGCGACCATGGCCGCGGCGTCTACGAGGCGCAAGGCTTGGTGCTCGGCGAGGACGTCGATCTGGTGATCGGCACCTTCTCCAAGTCGGTCGGCACGGTCGGCGGCTTCTGCATCTCGAATCATCCGAAGTTCGAGGGGCTGCGCTTCTCGTGCCGCCCGTACATCTTCACCGCCTCGCTCCCCCCGTCGGTGGTCGCGACCGCCGCCACCTCGGTGCGCAAGCTCATGACCGCGCACGACAAGCGCGCCCGGCTGTGGAACAACGCACGTCAGCTGCACGCGGGGCTGAAGGGGCTGGGCTTCGCGCTCGGCACCGAGTCGTGCGATTCGGCGATCGTCGCGGTGATCCTGCAGGATCAGGCGCAGGCGGTGGTGATGTGGCAGGCGCTGCTCGAGGCCGGGCTGTACGTCAATGTCGCCCGCCCGCCGGCCACCCCCTCGGGCACCTTCCTGCTGCGCTGCTCGATCTGTGCCGAACATACGTCCGAGCAGATCGACCGGGTCATCACGATGTTCGCGGCGGCAGGACGCCTCGCGGGTGCGACCAAATGACGGCGCATTTGCCTTCTCTTAACGCCTGTTAACCTAGCGTCGCGGCCGTGACTGATCGCGACGACATCACCGGACCACTGACCTGGGCATGGCGCACCGTCGCGCTTGGCGTGCTGGCAGTCGCCGGTGCGGTGGTGCTGGCGCTGCTCGTCGTCACGCTGGCGGAGGTGAACGGGCAGCGCGACCGCGCGCTCGCGTCGCAGCGCCATAGCTACGACGTGATGATTCTCGCGCGCACCGTGCAGGGCACGGTCGCGCACGCCGAGGCGTCGCTCGGCCGGTACGTGATCTCCGGCGACCAGCAACTCGGGCAAATCTACTACGACGACTGGCGACGCGCCAAACAGGCGATCCAGCGGCTCGCCAAGCTGACGCACGACAACGACGTGCAACTGACGCATGTCGCCGTCTTGCAGGAGGCGTTCCGGACCCGCGGCGACGAACTGGCGCTGACCGCGCTCAGCACCAATTACGGCAAGAACAGCCAGGCGCTCTCGCGCTTCTATCAGGCGCGGCAAAGCGACGCGCTCACCCGCATCAACGATTCGCTCGACGGGATTATCACCGACGAGCGATTGCTGCTCGAGATGCGCACCGCGCAGGCGCGCGCCTCCGTCCGCCGTTCGACCACCATCGCCAAGGTGCTGGCGGTGTTCGGCCTGCTGCTGGTCGGCGGCGGGATCACGATGGGCTGGATCATGGTCGAGGCGCTCGCGGACCGTGCGGTCGCACGCGACGAGGCGGAGAGCGAGCGGCTGCGCGCCGACGAACTGGCCGAGGCCGTGGCGCGCGCGACGGAGGAATTGCGCGCGCAGGAGGCGCGGCTGCGACAGGTGCAGAAAATGGAGGCAGTCGGGCAATTGACCGGCGGTATCGCACACGACTTCAACAACATGCTGGCGGTGGTGCTCAGCGGTGTCGAACTCGCCGGCCGCCACTTGCCGCGTGGTGCCGACGAGGCCGCGCGGCATCTGGAGGGCGCGCGCGAGGGAGCGGAGCGCGCCGCGGCCCTGACCGCACGATTGCTCGCCTTCGCGCGCGAGACCGCGATCAACCCGGAGCCAATCGCGGCAGCGGCGTTGTTCGAGGGGCTCGGCGACATGCTCACCCGCTCGCTCGGCGATGGAATGACGCTGGTACTGGAAGACGAAAGCGATGGGTGGTGCGTACGCGTCGATCGCGTCCAGCTCGAAAACACCCTCGTCAACCTTGCCGTCAACGCACGTGATGCGATGGATGGTCGCGGCACGCTGACGATCCGCGCCGGCCATACCTCGCTGCCTGGCGACGGCACGTCGGGGCCAGGCGGCGACTTCATGACGCTTGCGGTCGCCGACACCGGCTGCGGCATCGCGCCGGACGTACTCGACCGCGTGTTCGAGCCGTTCTTCACGACCAAGCCGCTCGGCAAGGGCACCGGGCTCGGGCTCAGCCAGACCTTCTCCTTTGCGCGTCAGATCGGCGGCGAGGTGACGATTGCCTCGCGTCTTCACGAGGGCACGACCGTCACGCTGCTGCTGCCGCGCGACCGGCGTGGGGAAAAGGCGCAACCTGCCCCCGTCCCCGCGTCGCCGGCACTTCCGGCGGCTGCGGCACCGGCCACCGACGGTCGCGCGATCCTCGTCGTCGAGGACGATCCGCGCGTTTTGTCAGCGACGATGGAGGCGCTCGCCGACCTCGGCCACCATCCCGTGGCGTGCGACGATGCGACCCGGGTCGGCGCCGTGCTGGAGACGATGGAGCACGTCGATCTGATCCTGTCCGACGTCCTGATGCCGGCGCTGACCGGACCGGAGATGATCGCGACGCTGCCGCTCGCCTTCGCGCAGGTGCCGGTGTTGTTCGTTACCGGCTTTGCCGGAGAGGCCAATGGCGGCATTGCGCTGGGCGACCATCCGGTGCTCCGCAAGCCGTTCACGCTCGCCGCGCTCGATCGCGCGGTCACGGCCGCTGCGGCGCGCGGCGACGATCCGGCACCGCTTGCCGCCGAATGACCCAAATCGGCTGCTGACGCGCCCGCCGACCCATCCTATAGCCGGTCGTCCCGTCTTCCACGCAAAGGCAGCGCTGCCCCGCCCATGACCTCGATCGACCGTTACATGGCCCGGCTGATCGCGCTGCCATTGTTCTCGACGTTGCTGATCTCGGCGATGCTGCTGATCCTCGACCGGATCCGGCGCCTGTTCGACTTCGTCGCGACGCAGGGCGGGCCGGTCAGCGTCGTCTGGAAGATGCTCGCCAACCTGCTCCCGGAGTATCTCGGCCTGGGGATACCGATCGGGCTGATGCTGGGCGTGCTGCTCGCCTTCCGCCGCATCGCGACGTCGAGCGAGCTGGACGTGATGCGCGCGGTCGGCATGAGCTACGGCCGGCTGCTGCGCGTGCCGTATTATTACGCGATCGTGCTCGCCGCGCTCAACATTGCGATCGTCGGCTACATCCAGCCGCAGGCACGCTACGCCTATGAGCAGCTCCGCTTCGAGCTGCGCACCGGCGCGCTCGGCGCGTCGATCAAGGTCGGCGAGTTCACGCACCTCGGCGATCGCATGACGCTCCGGATCGAGCGAAGCCAGGATCGCGGTCGCAAATTGTCGGGGATCTTCGTTCACGCCGAATCGCCGAAGGGGGACTGGGTCGGCGTCACCGCTGCGACCGGGCAATTTCTGGCGACCGACGACCCGAACGTCATCATCTTCCGCCTGACCAACGGCACGCTGATCCACAACCGCCCGGATTTCACGACTCCGCGCACGCTGACCTTCACCGCGCACGATCTGCCGATCAACCTGCCGCGCTTCGAGAGCTTCCGCACCCGCGGCGGCAAGAACCTCGAATATACGCTGCCCGAACTGGCGAAGCTCGGGCACGCCCCCGCCCGCAGCGCCGAACAGCGCGACGGCAGCCGTGCCGAATTCCACTTCCGGCTGGTCGAGGTCGCATCGATGTTCCTGCTGCCCTTGCTGGCCGTGGCGCTGGGCGTCCCGCCCAAACGCTCGACCTCCGCGCTCGGCGTGTTCCTGTCGATCGTGATGGTCGTGACGTATCACAAGATCAATCAATATGCCGCCTCGCTGGGCGAGCGCGGCTCGGTCGATCCGGCGATCGCCCTGTGGGTTCCGTTTGTGATCTTCGCCGTGCTGATCCTGTGGATGTACCATACGATCGCCAATGTCCCCGGCGGGCAGCCGATCGGCACGCTGGAGCGATTCTTCGGCAAGGCGTGGGCGATGGTGACACGCTACCTGCCCGGTCGCCGCCGCAAGGAGGCCCGCGCATGAGCGCGCTGTTCCCGTCGCGCACCGTCGCGATCTACATGGCGCGGCTGTTCCTGACGCGCACCTTCGGCATCCTGTTCGGGCTGGTGCTGGTGCTGCAGACGCTCGACCTGCTCAGCGAGAGCGGTCGCATCCTCGCCACCGCCGGCAATGGCGATGCGGAGGTTTGGCGCTACGTCTCGCTGCGCGCGCCGCAGCTGATCTCGACCTTCCTGCCCTTCTCGGTGCTGCTCGGCACGATCCTGACGCTCATCACCATGAACGCCAACAGCGAGGTCGTGGCGCTCAAGGCCGCCGGACTGTCCGCGCATCAGGTCCTCGCGCCGCTGGTGATCGCCAGCGTCGGAATCGCGATCGTCACCTTTGCCTTCAACGACCGCATCGTCAGCCGCGCGACCGCCGAGCTCGGCGCGTGGCAGAAGGTCAATTACGGCACGATGCCGATCGACCGCGGCAACCGCAGCAACGTCTGGGTGCGCGCCGGGGACGACCTGATCCAGGCCGATGCAATCGGCGGACGCGGTGCGGGCGCACAGCTGGGTGGCGTGACCGTCTATGAGCGCAACCCCGACGGCGGACTGCGCGGGCTCATAAACGCGCCGCGCGGCAAGCGCGACGGCGATGGCTGGCGGATCTGGCCTGCGCGGCGCTTCGACGTGGCGTCGGGCGCGGTCACGCGACTGGGTGCGACGGTCGTCGGCCACGGCGTGACCCCGGACCAGTTCACGCTCGCCAACGTCGACGGCGACGCCTTGTCGTTCGCAGGCCTGCGCGAGGCGATCGGCGACCTCGAGGAAGCCGGTCGTCCGACCAAGGCGCTGGAGGGCGTGCTGTGGCACAAATTGTCCGGTCCGCTGTCCTCGGTGCTGATGCCGCTGCTTGGCGCGGTCGCGGCGTTCGGGATCGCGCGGTCGGGCGCTTTGTTCATCCGCGCGGTCATCGGCATGGCGCTCGGCTTCGCCTATTTCGTCGCCGACAGTTTCGCGCTCGCGATGGGCAATCTCGGCGCCTATCCACCGTTTCTCGCCGCCTGGGCGCCGTTCCTGCTGTTCCTGCTGATCGGCGAGGCCGTCCTGCTGCGAACCGAGGAATAGGGGTCCGTACCCCTTCGCCGCGGGTCCGCAAGGCTTGCGAAATCACGGTCGGGCGCCTAACTAATGTCCGACTAATTCCCCATCACGAGGACGATCATGATCGACGGAGCGATGCTCATCGGCGC
Source organism: Sphingomonas sp. 8AM (assembly GCF_902506455.1). Taxonomy (GTDB): domain Bacteria; phylum Pseudomonadota; class Alphaproteobacteria; order Sphingomonadales; family Sphingomonadaceae; genus Sphingomonas. Next base: position 2,057,204 of record NZ_LR733844.1, read on the forward strand.
CGAGGCGCGTCAGGCTGACAAGCGATTCACCTCGGTCGATCCGTCGACCGGCGCGACGCTGACGCCGGACTTCTCGTCCGCCGGCCCCGACGCGGTCGACGCCGCCGCCGCGCTCGCCGCCGCGGCGTTCCCGACCTATGCCGCGACCGATCCCGAGACCCGCGCCGCCTTCCTTGAGGGCATCACTGACGAGATTCTCGCGCTCGGCGACGAGCTGATCGTCCGCGCGATGCAGGAAAGCGGTCTGCCGCGCGCCCGCCTCGAGGGCGAGCGTGGCCGCACCGTCGGCCAGCTCAAGCTGTTCGCGCAGGTCGTCCGTCAGGGCGACTGGCTCGACGCGACGATTGATCCCGCGATGCCCGATCGCCAACCGCTGCCGCGCCCCGACCTGCGCCGCATGAACGTCGCGCTCGGCCCGGTCGCGGTGTTCGGCGCGTCGAATTTCCCGCTCGCCTTCTCGGTCGCGGGCGGTGACACCGCTTCGGCGCTGGCAGCGGGCTGCCCGGTCGTCGTCAAGGGTCACCCGGCGCATCCGGGCACCGGCGAGCTGGTCGCGCGCGCGATCGCCAGGGCGGTCGAAAAGGCCGGGTTGCCGGCGGGCGTCTTCTCGTACCTGCCCGGCGAGACCAACGAGCTGGGCGGCGCGATCGTCCGCGATCCGCGCATCAAGGCGGTCGGCTTCACCGGCTCGCGCGGCGGCGGCATGGCGCTGATGAAGATCGCCGCCGAGCGTGACGAGCCGATCCCGGTCTATGCCGAGATGTCGGCGATCAACCCGGTCGTCATCCTGCCGCACGCGCTCGAAGCGCGCGGCGCGGCGCTCGCCCCGGCCTATGTCCAGTCGTTGACGATGGGCGCCGGCCAGTTCTGCACCAACCCCGGCCTGGTGCTCGCGATCGCCGGTCCGGCGCTCGACGCGTTCGTCGAGGCCGCCGGTCAGGCGCTGACCGAAAGCGCGCCGACGACGATGCTCACCCCCGGCATCCACGCCAGCTTCGAAAAGGGTGTCGAGGCGCTCGCCTCGCACGCGGCGGTCACCACCGTCGCGCGCGGCAAGGTCGGCGAAGGCGTCAACCAGGCAGTCGGCGCGCTGTTCCGCACCGACGCAGCGGCCTTCCTCGCCGATCGCGCGCTCGGGCACGAGGTGTTCGGCTCGTCGTCGATCGTCGTCGCGTGCCGCGATTTCGACGAACTGAAGCAGGTCATCGCCAGCCTCGAAGGCCAGCTGACCGCGACGCTCCAGATCGACGCCGAGGACGAGGCGGACGCCAAGGGGCTGATCCCGGTGCTCGCCGACCGCGTCGGCCGCATCCTCGTCAACGGCTGGCCGACCGGTGTCGAGGTCGCCCCGGCGATGGTTCATGGTGGTCCGTTCCCGGCGACCAGCGACGGCCGCACCACCTCGGTGGGCACCGGCGCGATTTACCGCTTCCTGCGCCCGGTCAGCCTCCAGAACCTGCCCGCCAGCCTGCTGCCGGACGCAGTATCGGACACCAACCCGTGGGGCATCGCCCGCCGCCTCGACGGCAAGCGCGAAGCCTCGCCGCGGTAAGTGTTACGGTTCGTTTGGATGCGGAAAGGGCGGCCTCGCGGGGCCGCCCTTTTTTTGTTCGCGCGGAGACGCGGAGACGCGGAGCTGTTTCGCCCGGCGCCGCAGGCATGTTCAAAACGAAGCCGCATCCGTCATTGCGAGCGTAGCGAAGCAATCCAGAGCCGGATCAGGACGCCCTGGATTGCTTCGCTTCGCTCGCAATGACGAACATGGTTTCTGGCCCCGGGCGGCAAACGCCCCCTCTCTGCGCCTCCGCGTCTCTGCGCGAACTCAATCGACGCGATGCCGCGAACACGAAGCTGTTGGCGGCGCGACACCGTGCCACTTGCCCCTCTTCTCCACCGGTTCATGTGCGGCAGTTTCATGCGCGCAGAGGCGCAGAGAGGTCGGGAGCGACGCATCGTTCCGGTCATCACAGCGATGCGAAAGGCTGCTGGCGCAGCCGGGAGGGACGCCACGAGCAACCCTCCGCGCCTCCGCGCCTCCGCGCCTCCGCGTGAGAAATCCTGAGTTCGCGCAGAGCGCCCAGAGGACGCGGCGAAGCGGTCGACGGGGCCACGGTCCGCGGCAGCGACCACCGTCACCCGGTGGTGGACGGGAACCGTGCCCGCGGCGCAACCGCTCTGCGCCCTCTGCGTGCTCTGCGCGAACAAAAAGGCGCGGAGAGAAGACCCTCCGCGCCTCCGCATGAACCACCTCGTCAGTGGTTGTCGCGCGGCAGCCCCATCGTCTGCGCGATGCGCTGGTACTTCTCGGCCCCTTCGAGGATCGCCCCGGTGCTCATCTGCCCGACGGTCGCGCGCTGGATCTCCTGCCACGGCGTCTGCGAGGCCGGATACGCAAATCCCCCCGCCGCCTCCAGCGCCGCACGCCGCTCGGACAGTTCCGCCTCCGGGATCAGCACGTTGGCCGTGCCCTTCGACAGATCGACCCGCACCCGGTCGCCGGTCTTCAGCAGCGCCAGCCCGCCCATCGCCGCCGCCTCGGGGCTCGCATTGAGGATCGACGGCGAGCCGCTCGTCCCCGATTGCCGCCCGTCGCCGATGCACGGCAACGCGTGGACGCCTTCGGTGATGAGGTACGCCGGCGGCCGCATGT
>NZ_LR733844.1:2059862-2590992 GCF_902506455.1 Sphingomonas sp. 8AM
GGCTTTGCAACATCGTCCCTGCGGCTATACAGCGCGTTCCGTCCCCGGCAACAGCAGGCACGCAGCCCGCCGGGGCGCAAGTGACAGGTCGCGTGTGCAGGTTGGGAATTACATGACCCGGTTGATTGTCTCCGTCGTCGTGCTGCTGGTGATCGTGGTGGGCGCATTGTTCTTCTTTGCGGGCCGCGCGACCGAGCAGCCGGTCACGCGTGTCGAGAAGGCGGTCGAGCTTGGCAATCTCGCCGGCTAAACGCGCCGCGCTGGCCGGCGTCGCGGCGCTCGGCCTCGCGGCGGCGGCGATCGCGCAGGACCGCCCCGAATCGCTGTTGCCGCCCGGCTTCGGCGATGCGGCCCCGGCGCAGGCGCCGGCTGCACCGCCGGGCCCGGCGGCGACCGCGCCTGCGACTGCGCCGCGCGTGCAGGCGACGACCCCTGCCGGGCCGTTGCCGCCGCTTACATCACTGCCGTTCCCGTCACCGACCGCCAGCCCGACGCCGGTGGCGACGCCGCGCTACGTGCTGCCGTCGTTCGCGCGGCGCTCGCTGGCGGCGGTCGGGGCGGATCAGGGGTTTGTGGGCGAGGCGTTCGGGAGCGCCGACGGGCGCTATGTCGAGCGGCTGATGCGCTATCTGTCGGCCCCCTTGCCGTCGCGGTGGCTGTCGATCGGCCTGCGGCGACTGCTGGTGGCGCAGATCGACACGCCGGCGCACGTCAATGGTGCCGATTTTGCCGCCGAACGGGCGTGGTTGTTGCTGCGGATGGGCGAATCGGTGTCGGCGCGGGCCGTGGCGCAGGCGGTCGACAGCGACCGCGTGACGCCGAAGCTGCGCGAGGTATGGATGCAGGCCGCGCTCGCGACCGGCGACCCGGCCGGGCTGTGCCCGCTGGCGGCGACCGCGGGGGACAGCGAGCGGGCATGGATCGTGGCGCGCGCGATCTGCGCCGGGCTGACCGGGGCAGGGCGGACGCAACCGCTGATTGCCGACATCCGCCGCCGTCGCGTGGCGAGCGGGATCGATCTGGCGCTGGCCCAGAAGGTGATGGGCGCGGGGCTCAACAGCCGGCAGGCGGTGACGATCGAATGGGCGCCGGTGGTGCAGCTGACCGCATGGCGGTTCGGGCTGGCGACCGCGACCGGGGTCGCGGTGCCCGATGAGCTTTACGCCACGGCCGGTCCGCAGGTGCGCGGCTGGCAGGCGCTGGCACCCGCCGTCCCGCTCACCGACCGCGCCGCCGTGGCGGATCGTGCCGCAGCGCTGGGCGTGTTGTCGAGCGCGGCAATGGTCGACCTCTATGCCGCGGTCGCCGAGGGCAATGACGCGCCCGCGGCTTTGTCGAATACGGCCGCGACGTTGCGCGACGCTTACGTCGGCAATGACCGCGCGACGCGGATCGCCGCGATGGTCAAACTGTGGGAAGCGGCGGAGACGCCCGCGACCCGCTATGCCCGGCTGGTGCTGACCGCACGCGCCGCGGCGCGGCTGCCGGCAAGGGCCAACGAGGCGCAGGCCGATCGGCTGATCGCATCCATGCTGTCGGCGGGGCTGGATCGCACCGCGCAGCGCTGGCAGGGCGCGGTGCCGGTGGGCAGCGATGGCTGGGCGATGCTGCTGCTCGCCGATCCGGACGCGATCACGCAACTGTCCGCATCGACGATCACCGATTACGCGCCGCAGGGCGGGCTGGCCGAGCGAAAGCGGCAATTGTTCTTCGCCGGCATGGCCGGGCTGGGGCGGCTGCCCGCGGCGGCGGTCGACGATCTCGCCGAGAAACTGGCGGTACCGATCGCCCGGCGCAACGTTTGGACCAGCGCGCTGGAGCGTGCGGCGGGCGAGGGACAGGCGGGCACGGTGCTGCTGCTGGCGGCGGTCGGGATGCAGGCCGATGGCTGGGCGCATGTGCCGCCGGCGGCGCTGTTCCATATCGTCCGGGCGTTGCGCGCGGTCGGGCTGCACGGCGAGGCGCGGATGATCGCGGCGGAGGCGATCGCGCGGCTGTGAGCGACGCCGCTGCGATCGACCGCTTCCTGGAAATGATGGCCGCGCAGGCCGGGGCGGCGCAGAACACGCTGGCCGCCTACCGTCGCGACCTGATGCTGGCGTCGGCCGCGCTCGACGGCGGGCTGGCGGTGGCCGACGGCGCGGCGCTGGAGCGGCTGGCGGATGGCTGGACGGCGCTGTCGAAGGCGACGGTAGCGCGCAAGGCGGCGGCGCTGCGGCGCTTTTTCGGGTTCCTGATCGACGAGGGCGACCGCGCCGACGATCCCTCACCGGCCTTGCCGCGACCGGGAACGCAGCGCCGGCTGCCGCGGACGCTGGATCACGGCGATGTCGACCGGCTGTTCGCGGCGATCGACGCGCGGCTGGCGCGCGATCCGGTGATCCCGACCGACCTGCGGCTCTCGGCGCTCTTCGAGTTGCTGTACGGATCGGGGCTGCGCGCGACCGAACTGGTCTCGCTGCCGCGCGGCGCGATCCATCCCGACCGGCCGTTCCTGATCCTGAAGGGCAAGGGCGGGCGCGAGCGGCTGGTGCCGATCTCGGACCGCGCGCGCGCGGCGGTGGCGGCGTGGCGCGCGCATGTCGCCACCGATCGCCCGTTCCTGTTTCCGTCGGGCGCGACGCATATCTCACGCGTGCGGCTGTTCCAGCTCGTGCGCGCGCTCGCCGCCGAGGCGGGGATCGCGCCGGAGCGGATCAGCCCGCACGTCCTGCGTCACGCCTTCGCGACGCACCTGCTGGAAGGCGGCGCGGACCTGCGCGCGCTGCAGACGATGCTGGGCCATGCCGATATCGCGACCACCGAAATCTACACGCATGTCGACAGCAGCCGGCTGGTCGAGCTGGTCAACGAGCGTCACCCGCTCGTTGACGCGTTGCGAAAGCGCGCCTAGCTGCGCCCGATGCGAATTTTCCTCGACTTCGAGAAGCCCATTGCCGAGCTGCAGGCGCGCATCGACGAACTGCGCGAGACCGGCGCCGAGGGCACCGTCGACATTTCCGCCGAGATCGCCAAGCTGCAGGCGAAGTCGGACAAGCTGCTGAAGGACACGTTCGGCAAGCTGTCGCCATGGCAGAAGACGCAGGTCGCGCGTCATCCCGAGCGGCCGCACTTCAAGCATTATGTCGCCGGGTTGTTCGACGAGTTCGTGCCGCTGGCCGGTGACCGCGCGTTCGGCGACGATCAGGCGATCCTCGGCGGCTTCGCCACGTTCCGCGGGCAGCGTGTGATGGTGCTGGGCCACGAAAAGGGCGACGATACCGCCAGCCGGCTGCGCCACAATTTCGGGATGGGCAAGCCGGAGGGCTATCGCAAGGCGATCCGGTTGCTGGAGCTGGCGGATCGTTTCGGGCTGCCGGTGGTGACGCTGGTCGATACGTCCGGCGCGTTTCCGGGCATCCAGGCCGAGGAACGCGGGCAGGCGGAGGCCATCGCGCGTTCGACCGAAGCGTGCCTCGCGCTCGGCGTGCCGATGGTGGCGGCAGTGGTCGGCGAGGGCGGCTCGGGCGGTGCGATCGCGCTGGCGAGCGGCAATCGCGTGCTGATGTTCGAACATGCGGTCTATTCGGTGATCTCCCCCGAGGGCTGCGCCTCGATCCTGTGGCGGACCGGCGACAAGGCGCCCGATGCGGCCGAGGCGATGAAGGTGACCGCGCAGGACCTGAAGGCGCTGGGCGTGATCGACGCGATCGTGCCCGAGCCGCTGGGCGGCGCGCACCGCGACCGCGACGGCGCAATCCGTGCGCTGGGCGATTGCATCGAGCGGATGCTGCGCGATCTCGCGCCACTGACCCCCGACGCGCTGCGGCAGGATCGGCGCGGGAAGTTCCTGAAGATGGGCCGGGTCGGCTAGCCGGCGGTCTGGGTGCGACAAAGCAACGGGCGGCGGGACCATCGTCCCGCCGCCCGTCTTCCATCCGTCAGCAGCGAAGATTAGTTGGCCATCTTCGTCTGGACGTTGGTGAAGGTGGTGTTCAGCTGCGTGCCGATGCCACGGATCGCGGCGATCGCGGCAACCGCGATCAGAGCGGCGATCAGGCCGTATTCGATCGCGGTCGCGCCCTTGCTGTTCTTCAGGAACGTGCGAATCTTCTGCATGTCGATCTCCAGTAACAAGCTAAATTTCTGTACCCGCCGACGTCCCGTTCAGGTCCATCAAGGGCGGTTCTAGGAGGGCAGGGTTGATAAACGCTTAAGTGAGAACATATGTTTTTGTTCAGTAACTTGGGGCAAAGCTGCACCACGCGTTTTCGGCGCGGTTGCCGGCCGCGATGCTGGCGCCGGGTGCCTTGCTCCCGCGTCCACGCACACGGAAGCAAAGGTGGCGAGGGCGGGGTTGCGCGATCAACCTGCAAGGACGGAGCGACGTCGCCCCCTGCGGTCGAGGTTAGCGCACCGCTGTCAGCGAAGTATTGATCGAGGCGAAGATGTCGGAGACCGGATGCCCGATCGCTGACATCCCGCCGACGGCGCTGAGCGCGATCAGGGCGACGATCAGCCCATATTCGACCGCGGTCGCGCCGCGCGTCTGCCCGGCGATCGCACGAAGCAGAACAGCGAGCGGACGAGAGGCGGCTGGACGTGGCATGGTCCGCAGGATAGCCAAGAGGGGTTAAGGAAGGATCGAAATCCGATGCTGGTGGTCGCCGCGGCCTTGATCGACCGGGAGGGGCGCTGCCTGATGCAGCAGCGACCGCGCGACCGACGCCATGGCGGGCTGTGGGAGTTTCCCGGCGGCAAGGTCGAGCCCGGCGAACATCCCGCCGCCGCGCTGGTCCGCGAACTGGATGAGGAACTCGCGATTCATGTCGCTGCCGACGCGCTCGATCCGCTGGGGTTTGCCACCGACATGCCGGTGACGATGCTGCTCTATCGCTGCACCGCCTGGCACGGAACGCCACGGGCGCTGGCGGCGGAGGCGCTGTGCTGGGAGCGGCCGGCAGCGCTCGCGCGGTTGCCGATGCCGCCGGTCGACGTGCCGCTGCTGGCGACGCTTGCCCGCGCCCTGTCGGACGGCTAGGCCGCTCAGGCGATCAGGAAAGGGAATCCGGTAGGCAACGATCCGGAGCTGCCCCCGCAACTGTGACCGGCGAGCCGCTCGCCCCCTGCGTGCCACTGGACCGTTCGCGATCCGGGAAGGCCGGGCGATGGTGACGACCCGGGAGCCAGGAAACCTGCCGGATCGCGGTTGTCCTTCGCGCGGACGGGGTGTGCCGGGCGATCGGGAACTTTCCCGCGCGACGACGAACAGGTCGGGTCGGCGTGAGGACAATGGAGTGAGCGACATTTATTCCCGCATCGCGCGCGGGGCAGCGATCGCGCTGGCCATGCCGGTGCTGATCGGGGCCGCGCCCGCGCGCGAACCGCGCGTGGTGTCGATCAACCCCTGCCTCGACGCGATCCTGATGACGGTCGCGGACCCGGCGCAGATCGCCGCGGTCAGCCATTATTCGCACGATCCGCGCGCCACCTCGGTTCCGCTGGCCTGGGCGCGGCGCTTCCCGGCGACCTCGGGCACTGCCGAGGAGGTGGTGGCGCTGCGCCCGGATCTGGTGGTGGCGAGCGGGCATGTCGCGCCGGCGACCGTCGCGGCGCTGACGCGGATGCACATCCGGTTGCAGCAATTCGACTTGCCCGCGTCGATCGCGGAGAGCGCGCAGCAGGTGCGCGACCTGGCCGCGGCCGTCGGGCATCCCGCACGCGGTGCGGCGCTCGCAAGGCGGATCACCGCTGCGGCGCAAGCGGCAACGGTGCCGCCGCTGTCCGCGCTGATCTTCGGGCCGGGCGGCCTCGTCCCGGGCGCGGGGACGCTGCCCGACGAGATGCTGCGCCGCGCCGGCTTCCGAAACGCCAGCGCCGGCTATGGGCTGAAGCGGTGGGACGTCCTGCCGCTGGAATACCTGCTCGCCGATCCGCCCCGCGTCGTGCTGTCGGTTGCCGCCGCGCAAGGGGCGGCAGAGCGGATGGAGCGGCACCGCGCGTTGCGGCGGCTCGGGACGCGGGTGACGATCGCCCCGTTCGCGGGACGGCTGATGAATTGCGGCGGGCCGACAATCGTCGATGCGATGGCGCGGCTGCGCGCCGTGCGCGCGCAGGTCGCGGCATGATGCCGCGCGCGACGATGCTGCTGGCAGCGGGCGTGCTGCTCGCCGCCATGCTGTCGGTGGCGGCGGGCAAGGTGTGGGTGCCGCTAGACGCCTGGACCGCCGCCGACCCGCGTTCGATCATCATCGTCGAGTTGCGGCTGCCGCGGACGATCCTTGCGCTTGCGGTGGGCGCGGCGCTTGGCATGTCCGGGGCCGCGATGCAGGGCTATTTGCGCAACCCGCTCGCCGATCCGGGGCTGTTCGGCGTGTCATCGGGGGCGGCGTTTGGCGCGGTGTGCTCGCTGTATTTCGGGTATGCGGCGCAGACGTGGCTGCTGCCCGGTTTCGCGCTGGCCGGCGCGGCCGCGACGATGGCGGCGCTGGCGCTGATTGCCGGGCGCTCGGGCAGCCTGATCCTCTTCACGCTCGCCGGGATGATCCTGACCAGCATCACCGGCTCGCTGACCGCGCTGGCGCTCAGCCTCGCGCCGACGCCGTTCGCAGCGTCGGAGATCATGACATGGCTGATGGGCGCGCTGACCGACCGGAGCTGGAACGAGGTGGCGGTGTCGGTGCCGCTGATCGTGCTGGGGATGATGGTGCTGGCGCGGACCGCGCGCTCGCTGGATGCGCTGACGCTCGGCGAGCAGGCGGCGCGCTCGATGGGCGTCGATCCGCGACGGTTGCAGCTGGCGGTGACCGTCGGGGTCGCGCTGACGGTCGGTGCCTCGGTGGCCGCGGCGGGGGTGATCGGGTTCGTCGGGCTGATCGTGCCGCACCTCGTCCGGCCGTTCGCCGGCCACCGGCCGTCGGCGACGCTGTTGCCCGCGGCGTTGGGCGGGGCGTTGCTGCTGACGGTCGCCGACAGCCTCGTGCGGCTGGCGCCGACGGTCAGCGAACTGCGACTCGGGATCGCGATGTCGATGCTCGGGGGGCCGTTCTTTCTTTACCTGTTGATTTCGATGCGGAGGCGGCTGGCATGAGCGTGCTGGCGGCCGAGGGCGTCTCGCTGGCGCTGGGCGGGAAGACGGTCCTTCATTCGGTCGACGCGGCGTTTGCGGGCGGGCGCGTCACCGCGCTGCTCGGCCCGAACGGTGCGGGGAAGAGCAGCCTGCTGGCGTGTCTCGCCGGGCTGCACGCGCCGGTGGCCGGGCGGGCGTCGCTGGACTCGGTCGACGTGCGCGCCTTGTCGGCGCAGGCGCGCGCGCGGCGGATCGGCTTCCTGCCGCAGGCGGCCGACGTGCACTGGAACATCGACGTCGCAACACTGGTGGGGCTGGGGCGGCTGCCGTGGCGCGGACGCTGGGGCGAGACGGCAGCGGACCGCGCCGCGGTCGAGGCCGCGCTGGCGGCGACCGGCATGACCGGGTTCGCGCGGCGCGGGGTCGAGCATCTGTCGGGCGGCGAGCGCGCACGCGCGTTGCTGGCGCGGGTGCTGGCCGGGCAACCCGAATGGCTGCTCGCCGATGAGCCGCTCGCCAGCCTCGACCCCGCGCATCAGCTGGAGGTCGGCGCGCAGCTGCGCGCGGTGGCGCGGGGCGGCAGCGGGGTGGTGCTGGTGGTGCACGACCTCAATCTGGCGGCGCGGCTGGCCGACGATGTCGTGCTGTTGCGCGACGGGCGGGTGGTCGCGGCGGGAGCGGCGGAGGACGTGCTGACCGCCGCGCTGGTCGGCGAGACCTATGGGCTGACGGTGGAGGCCGGCGTTACTGCGACGGGGCAGCGCTACATCGTTCCGGTGGGGCGGCCCGGTTGACGCGGGCCGCTGGAGGCGCGACCGGGAATCGAACCCGGGTGCAAGGATTTGCAGTCCTCTGCGTCACCACTCCGCCATCGCGCCTCGAGGCCGGTGAGGGCGCGCAGATGCGGGCAGGGCGGCATGATGTCAAGCCGCCGATTGCAATGTGTGTTCCGCGCGCGATACAAGCCCGTTGGCGCAACGTGTGTTGCATCGATAAAACAGCTATGCCACAGGACGGCTCATGACCCTCTCCGCCCCCGCTCTCCGGAATGACGATTTCACCGCGATGCGCCAGGCGATGGTCGCCAGCCAGTTGCGCACCACGCAGGTCAACGATCCGCGCATCGTCGCGGCAATGGCACAGGTGCCCCGCGAACGCTTCGTGCCCGCGCACGCTGCCGCGCTCGCCTATGTCGATCGCGCGGTCGATCTGGGGCAGGGCCGCGCGCTCAACACGCCGCTCGCCACCGCCAGGCTTCTGGTGCAGGCGCGGTTGCAGCCGAGCGACCGCGTGCTGCTGATCGGCGCGGCGGCAGGCTATACCGCGGCGGTGCTGGCGTCGCTGGTCGCCGAGGTCGTGGCGGTGGAATCGCTGCCCGACCTCGCCGCCCATGCGCGTGACGCGCTGGCGCAGACCCCCAACGTCACGCTGGTCGAGGGGCCGCTGGAGCATGGGCATCCGGCCGGCGCGCCCTATGACGTGCTGATCGTCGATGGCGCGATCGAGGAACTGCCATCGACGCTGACGTCGCAGGTCGTCGACGGCGGGCGGATCGTCAGCGGAATCATCGATCGCAGCGTGTTCCGGCTCGCGGCCGGGACGCATCGCGGTGTAGCTACTGCATTGGCGCCGTTCGCAGATATCGATTCGGTCCGGCTTCCCGGTTTCGCGCGTCCGCGCAGCTTCACCTTCTGAGGAACACCCCTTTGCGCCTTCGCTCGCCGTCGCTGCTGTCATCGGTTGCCATCACGCTGGTGCTGGCCGGGGCGATCCCGGCGGCGGCCGCGGCGGAGACGCTGCGCGAGGCGCTGGTGCGCGCCTATCGCGACAATCCGACACTCAACGCGCAGCGCGCGGCGCAGCGCGCCAACGACGAGAACGTACCGATCGCGCGGTCGCAGGGCCGGCCGAGCGCCTCGGCGCAGACCGGGCTGACGGACAATTTCCTCCGAGGGGGCAACAGCTTCACCACGCCGGAACGCCGGCTGGACGCGCAATTGGGCGTCACGGTGCCGCTGTATCAGGGCGGACGGGTGCGCAACGGCGTGCTGGCGGCCGAGACGCGCGTCGAGGCCGGGCAAGCGAACCTGCGCGGGACCGAGGCGACGACCTTCACCGACGTGGTCAGCGCGTACAACAACGTCATTCGCGACGAGGCGATCGTCGGGCTCAACACGCAGAACGTTCGTGTGCTGGACACCAATCTGCGCGCCAGCCGCGACCGGTTCGAGGTGGGCGACCTGACGCGCACCGACGTCGCGCAGTCCGAGGCGCGACTCAGTCTCGCACGCGCGCAGCTGCAATCGGCGCAGGCGACCTTGATCTCCAGCCGTGAGAATTACGTGCGGCTGGTCGGATCGCCACCGGGCGTGCTTGAGTCGCCACCCGTGCTGCCGGCCTTTCCGCCGTCTGCGGATGGCGCGGTCGACATCGCGATGCAGGATAATCCGAACCTGATCGCCGCCCGGCGCGTGCGCGACGCTGCGGATTACGATATTCGCGTCGCGCGCGCCAACCGTCGGCCGCAGGTCAGCGCGACGTTGGGGCAGAATTACTTCAACTTCCTCGGCTCGCTGGGGCAGGGCAGCGCCGCCGGGCTGGGCAATGTACAGACCGGCAACGCGACGAGTGCTGGGGTGACGCTCAGCTTGCCACTCTATCAGGGCGGACGTCCCGGCGCGCTGGTGCGCCAGGCGCAGGAGTTGCGCGGACAGGCGATCGAGCAGGCGACGGCGGCGGAGCGGCAGGTGATCGCCTCGGCGCGCTCGGCCTATGCGGTATGGCGATCGTCGCTTGAGGTGATCGCGTCGAGCGAGGCGGCGGTCAACGCCAACAAGTTGAGCCTTGAGGGCGTGCGCGCCGAGAACAGCGTCGGCACCCGTACCGTGCTCGACATCCTCAACGCCGAACAGGAATTGCTCAACAGCCAGGTGACGCTCGTGTCGGCGCGGCGCGACGCCTATGTCGCGGGTTTCGCGCTGCTGGCGGCAATGGGCCATGCCGAAGCGGAGGATCTGGGGCTGGACGGCGGACCGCTGTACGACCCGACGATCCATTACGCCAAGGTGCGCGGCAAGCTGAACGATTTCGATGACGGGCAACGCGCGGTTCCGGTCTCGCGCAGCACCTCCGACACGCCGGCGCAGACCGCCACCGTCACGCGTCCGCTCGATCCGCTGCTCGAAAGCAATGTTGACAGGACGCCCGCATTGACGACAGGTGTCGACACACCCCGCCCGTAATGGATCGGGCAGCGTTGTGAGGTTGACCCGATGGGGGATTTGAGCGGCGAGCCGTCGATGGAAGACATTCTCGCCTCGATCAAGCGGGTCATCAAGGAGGGCGAGGCGCCCGCGCCGCGGCGTGCCCCGATGCCTGCGGCGCGCGACGAGGATGAGCCGACCCGCGACCAGATCCTCGAGCTGAACGAGCCGCTGACGCCGCCGGCCCCGACGCCGGTGCCGCCGCCACCGGCCTCGTTCGCGCCGCCGGGCGTCGAGGCATTTGAGGAGCGGGTGGCGCCGCCGGTCGCTTCTGCGCCGGCGCCGAGCGTCACGCCGGCTCCGGCTCCCGAACCTGCGGCGGTGGCGAGCGCACCCCCGCCGACACCCGCACCTGCGCCGGTTGCTGCACCCACCCGGACGCTTGACGAGCCGTCGGTCGTCTCGGCGGCGACGGTGCAGGCCACGCGCGGTGCGCTGGGCGCACTGTCGAAGCTGATCGTGAAGCCCGAGCCCGAGAGCGACGGGACGCTGGAAGGTCTGGTGCGCGAGATGCTGCGCCCGATGCTGAGCGACTGGCTCGACCAGAATCTGCCGCATCTCGTCGAGCAGATGGTGGCGCGCGAGATCGCCAAGATCACCAAGCAGGGGTGATCGCCGGTTCCCAAGGTACAAATTTCCTCGTCATTCCGGACTTGATCCGGGATCCCGCTTCTGCGCTTCCGTCGTCGAAGGCGGGCGTGGCGATGGCTAGATCATGATAACGCCTACTTGATCCGTCATTGCTTCGCTACGCTCGCAATGCCGTATGGTATATTCGATCTCACGTCATCGCCCTCTATGGGAGGGGATCGCTGCCATCTTTGCAGGCAGCACGCGGCGCGATTGTCTCGCGTGCAACCTTCTGCTTTATCATCGCGCTTATGAAGATGCTGACTTCCGCGACCCTGCTCACGCTTGCCGCCACTGTCGCCGTTCCCGCCGCCGCGCGGCAGCTCACCATCGATGATGTCGCAGCGCTCAGCCGCGTCGGCACGCCGGCGAGGTCGAAGGACGGGCGCTGGCTGGTGTGGGCGCAACGCGAGACGGATACCGCAGCCGATCGCGGGCGTTACGATCTCTGGAAGCTCGACCTGACCCGCAAGGGCGCGCCGCCGGTGAAGCTCGCCGCTGACCCGCAGCTCGACGAGAACGACCCGCAACTGGTCGGCAACATCGTCTATTTCACCGCCGACGATGCGCTCTGGTCGGTGCCGGTGACGGGTGGCACGCCGCGGCGGCTGACCGACTTCAAGGGTGGGTTCAACGGCTTCAAGGTCGCGCCGACCGGCGACCGCGTGCTGATCTGGGCGGATCGTCGCCCCGGCGCGCCGTCGCTGGAGCCGGCGACCGACAAGAAGCTCGCCAATCCGGGCAGCGGGCGTACCTACGACCAGTTGTTCGTGCGGCATTGGGATACGTGGGCGGACGGCAATCGCTCGCAATTGTTCGTGCTGCCGCTGACCGCCGCGGGAGCGCGGGGCAACGGGCGCGCGCTGGCCCCGGCGTTGCTCGGCGATACGCCGTCCAAGCCGTTCGGCGGCGCGGAGGAGGTGAACTGGAGCCCGGACGGTCGCACCGTCTATTTCGCGCTGCGCGAGCCGGGACGGATCGAGCCGCTGTCGACGAATCTCGACATCTTTTCAGTGCCCGCCGACGCCAGCGCCGCGCCGGCTAACCTGACCGCGACCAATCAGGCCACCGATACGCAGCCGACCGTGTCACCGGACGGGCGCAAGCTGGCGTGGCTGGCGATGCGGCGCGCGGGCTATGAGGCGGATCGTTTCGTGGTGATGGTGCGCGATCTTGCCTCGGGGCAGACGGTGTCGCTGACCGAGCGTTGGGATCGCTCGCCGGGGTCGCTGCAATGGGCGCCCGACTCGCGGTCGCTCTATGTCACCGCCGACGACACCCAGGAAACGCCGCTTTTTCAGGTGGATGTCGTGCACGGGCAGGTCACCCGGCTGACCGGCGACGGGCATGTTTCCGGCGTGGCGGTCGGCCGGCAGGGGGTCGTGGTATCGATGAGCAGCCTGACCGCGCCGGACGATTTTTTCCGCGTCGGCCCGATGCTTAGCACATCGCGGCTGACGCAGGTCAACGCCGCCAAGCTCGCGAACATCGACATGCCGGAGGTCGAGCGTTTCAGCTTCAAGGGCGCGAATGGTGACACCGTCTGGGGCTATGCGGTGCGTCCTTTCGGCGCAGGGGGCAAGGTTCCGGTCGCTTTCATGGTGCATGGCGGGCCGCAGGGATCAAGCAACAACAGTTGGTCGTACCGCTGGAACCCCGCGGCGTTCGCCGGAGCAGGTTATGGGCTGGTCGCCGTCGATTTCCACGGCTCGACGGGGTATGGGCAGGCGTTCACCGACGCGATCCGCAATAATTGGGGCGGCTGGCCGCTGGAGGATCTGCAAAAGGGGCTCGCGGCCGCGACGACGAAGTTCACTTGGCTCGACGGCGACAACGCCTGCGCGCTCGGCGCGAGCTATGGCGGCTATATGATGAACTGGATCGAGGGGCGCTGGCCCGATCGCTTCAAGTGCATCGTCCAGCATGACGGCGTCTTCGACGCGCGGGCGATGGCGTACGAGACCGAAGAGCTGTGGTTCGACGAATGGGAGCACGGCGGGAAGGCCTATTTCCAGGACCCGCAGGCATTCGAGAAGTGGAACCCGGTCAATTACGTCGACAGGTGGAAGACCCCGCAACTGGTGATTACAGGCGAGAAGGACTTCCGCATTCCCTATACGCAGGGGCTGGCGGCGTTCACCGCGCTGCAACGGCGCGACATTCCGTCGCGGTTGCTGGTGTTCCCCAACGAGAACCATTGGGTGCTGAAGCCGTCCAATTCGCGGCAATGGTATCGCGAGGTGCTGGGCTGGATGGATCGCTGGACGAAGGGTGCGCGATAGGATCGATTGACGTAACCGAGCGCCCGCCTTCTCCCGTCATCCAAGTCCGGGGCGACGAAAGGGGGCGGCGGCCGACAGGCAGGCCGATCCGCCATAACGACCGGAATGTCGACCGGCCCTAAGCCGCCGACAGCCGCGGGAACAGTTCGCGCTCCTCCCACGCCAGCCGCATCCGCATCCGCTGCTGCAGCTTGAGCACCGCCTTCGTATAATCGTCCCATTCGCCGGGAATCCGCGACGGCGGCCAGGTCCGGACGTGCGCGCTATATTCGGCGAGCAGCGCCTGCATGTCGGCTGCCAGCGCCGCGGCGAGCGGTGCGCCGGGCAGCGTCCGCCCGGCCTCGTTGTCCTCGTCGACGCGGTGGCGGTGCAGCAGGTGCGAGAAGAGCACGCGCTCGCGCAGCATTTCTGCCGCGACCGCGTCGTGACCGCGCGTCAGCAGCGCGGAAAACCGCTGCATCGCCGCGCGGATTTCATCATGATCTTTCTGAAATCGCCCCATCATTCCCCAGCCCTTGCCCCGAAGGACTGGTAAAGCGCGCGGGTTAAGCAAGTGTTGGCCAGCGGCTTCTCAGCAGGGAAAGCTGTGGCTACAGACACGCACATGACCGAGCTTCCCAAGACCTTCGATCCCGCCGCCATCGAATCCAAATGGTATGCCCATTGGGAGGACAAGGGCCTGTTCCGCCCCGACCGGCCGAATGCCGAACCGTGGACGATCGTCAACCCGCCGCCCAACGTGACGGGTTCGCTGCACATCGGCCATGCGCTCGACAACACGTTGCAGGACATCCTGACGCGGCACGCGCGGCTGAAGGGCAAGGATGCGCTGTGGGTGGTCGGCACCGACCACGCCGGGATCGCGACGCAGATGGTGGTCGAGCGGCAGATGGCGCTGACCCAGCAGAAGCGCACCGATTTCTTGCGGGAAGAATTTGTCGGCAAGGTTTGGGAATGGAAGGCGGAAAGCGGCGGGCAGATCACGCGGCAGCTGCGCCGGCTCGGCTGCTCGATGGACTGGGCGAACGAGCGGTTCACGATGGACGAGGGCTTCAGCAAGGCGGTGCTGAAGGTGTTCGTCGAGCTGCACGCGCGCGGGTTGCTCTATCGCGACAAACGGCTGGTCAATTGGGACCCGGGTCTCGGCACCGCGATCAGCGACCTCGAGGTCGAGACGCGCGAGGTCCGCGGCAGCTTCTGGCATTTGCGCTATCCGCTCGCGGACGGATCGGGGCATATCGACGTCGCGACGACGCGGCCGGAGACGATGCTTGCCGATATGGCGATCGCGGTGCATCCCGAGGACGAGCGCTATCGCGCGCTGGTCGGTCAGCAGGTGCGGCTGCCGATCACCGGGCGGCTGATCCCGATCGTCGCCGACGAACACGCCGATCCGGCGCTCGGCTCGGGCGCGGTGAAGATCACGCCGGGGCATGACTTCAACGACTTCGAGGTCGGCCGCCGCGCCGGGATCGAGGCGCGCGACATGCTCAACATGCTCGATGGGCAGGCGCGCGTGGTGCAGACCGCTGACGGGCTGATCCCGGCCGAGTTCCTGGGGCTGACCACCGCCGAGGCGCGCAAGGCGGTCGTCGCGCGATTGAAGGGCAAGGGCGTGCTGATCCCGCATGTCGACAAGGAGGGCGTCGAACATGACGCCGAGGCGCGCACGATCCAGACGCCCTATGGCGACCGTTCGGGGGTGGTGATCGAGCCGTGGCTGACCGACCAATGGTATGTCGATGCCGCGACGCTGGCGAAGCCGGCGATCGAGGCGGTGCGATCGGGCAAGATCAGGATCGTGCCGAAGACGTGGGAGAAGACGTTCTTCAACTGGATGGAGAATATCCAGCCGTGGTGTGTCTCGCGGCAATTGTGGTGGGGCCATCGGATACCGGCGTGGTTTGCCGACGATGGTCGGATCTTCGTTGCGGAGAATGCCGCGGAAGCACAGGCGCAGGCGGGTGACGGGGTCGCGCTGCGGCAGGACGAGGACGTCCTCGACACGTGGTTCTCCAGCGCGCTGTGGCCGTTCGCGACGATGGGCTGGCCCGAGAACGCCGACCCGACGCTCGGCGGCCGCTATCCCAATGACGTGCTGATCTCGGGCTTCGACATCCTGTTCTTCTGGGACGCGCGGATGATGATGCAGGGCATCGAGTTCATGGGCGATGTGCCGTTCAGGACACTCTACCTGCACGGCCTCGTCCGTGCGGCGGACGGCGCGAAGATGTCGAAGTCGAAGGGCAATACCGTCGATCCGCTCGGGCTGATCGATGCTTATGGCGCCGACGCGCTGCGCTTCTTCATGGCGGCGATGGAAAGCCAGGGCCGCGACATCAAGATGGATGAGAAGCGCGTCGAGGGCTATCGCAACTTCGCGACCAAGCTGTGGAACGCCAGCCGTTTCGCACAGGCTAACGGCATCGGCGGATCGACGACGATCGAGCCGCCGGTCGCGACTTTGGCGGTCAACAAGTGGATCATCGCCGAGACGGTCGCGGCGGTGCAGGCGGTCGACCTCGCGCTCGCCGACTATCGCTTCGACGCGGCGGCGAATGCGATCTATCAGTTCGTGTGGAGCCGGTTCTGCGACTGGTATCTCGAACTCATCAAGCCTGTCTCGAGCGCAGTCGAGAGGGGCGCGATCGACGACGAGACGAAGGCGGTCGCGGGCTGGGTGCTCGACCAGATCCTGATCCTGCTCCACCCGTTCATGCCGTTCATCACCGAGGAATTGTGGCACGCGCTGGCTCCCCGCGCGCATGAGCTGATCGTCGCGCACTGGCCGATGGCCAATGCGCGTGCGCTCGATCCGGCGGCGACGACGCAGATCGGGCGCGCGATCGAGCTGGTCGAGGCGGTGCGCGGCGCGCGGGCCGAACTCAACGTCCCGCCGGGCGCGAAGATCGCGCTGCACACCGGCGCGGGCAGCGTCCCGGCGGAGATCGCGCCATATGTCGAGCGGCTGGCGCGGGTGACGCTGACGGCGGGCGAGGCGCAGGGGGCGCGTGCGCCGATCCTGTGGGGGGCGGAGACGTTCGCGCTGGCGCTGGACGGCGTGATCGACCTCGATGCCGAGCGGCAGCGATTGCAGAAGTCGCTGGCGGCGGCGGAGAAGGAGCGCGATGCGCTGGCCGGGCGGCTGGGCAATGCGAGCTTCGTCGAGCGCGCCAAGCCGGAGGCGGTCGAGAAGGCGCGCGCCGATCATGCCGAAAAGAGCGCCGATGCGGAGCGGTTTGCGGCGGCGTTGGCGCGGTTGGGTTGACGTCCCGTTCGTCGCCCCGGGCTTGACCCGGGGCCCCGCTAATCTGCCACGATCCGGTAAGAAGAAGCGGGGCCTGGATCAAGTCCGGGGCGTCGGATCGTGGGTGAAGGGCGGGCATTTGCCGTGCCGCCCGCGAAACGCCGCCTCGTCATTGCGAACGTGGCGAGGCAATGACGGAAGTAGGGGAGCGTCGGTCGACTTCGGGCGACGCTTACTCCTGAACCGCGCCGAAGTCGGAACGCGTCCGGCGTTTGCCGCCTTCGCCGCCGCGGTTGAGCGCGTGCCGCACGCGGTCGAGCAGCTCGGAGCGGCGGTAGGGCTTGCTCAGCACGTCGGTGGCGCGCGCGCGCGGGCCGCCGACCACCAGTTCCTCGTTATAGCCGGTGGTCATCAGCACCGACACTGCGGCATCGCGCTCGACGATCGCGTCGGCGAGCATCAGCCCGTTCATCCCGCCCGGCATCACCAGATCGGTGAACAGCAGGTCGAAGCGATCCTTTGGATGGACCGTCTCGAATACCTTCAGCCCTGCCTCAGCGTTGATCGCGGTCGAGACACGGTAACCGGCGCTCTCGAGAATCTCGCGTGCGATCGCCAGCACCTCGTCATTGTCCTCGACGACGAGGATATGCTCGGCTCCATCGCGCGGCGCGCTGGTGGCGGCTTCGGTCTCGGCCTGGTCGTTGTCGGCGTGGCGGCCCGGCTGCATGACCGGGAACAGCATCCGCACCACGGTGCCCTTGCCCGGCGTGCTTTCGATCTCCAGCCGCCCGCCCGACTGGCGAACGAATCCGCTGGCCATCGCCAGCCCCAGCCCGGTGCCCTTGCCGGTACTCCTGGTGGTGAAGAACGGCTCGGTTGCGCGCTCCAGCACTTCGGGGGTCATCCCGTCGCCGTCGTCCTCGACCTGTACGACGACATAATCGCCCGAGGGCAGATCGTGCGCGGCAGCATCGCCGTTGAGATGGCGGGGCAGGGTGGAGATCGTCACCAGTCCGCCGTTCGGCATCGCGTCGCGCGCGTTGTTGACGATGTTGAGCAGCGCCATCTCGAGCTGGTCGGGATCGATCACGACATGCTGCAACCCGCGACGCAGGCTGAGGTGGATGTCGACCTGCTTGCCGACCGAGCTATCGATCAGCTCGCTGAATTCGGAGACGAGATGGGTGAGGTTGAGCGGGCGCGGCTCCAGCCGGGTCTTGCGCGCGAAGGCGAGCAATTGCCGCGTCAGCTTCGCGCCGCGCTCGGCAGCGGATTGCGCCGCGGCGACATAGCGCTTCACCCGCTCGGGGTCCCTGGTGTGGGTGACCAGTTCGAGATTGCCGTTCACGACCTGCAGCAGATTGTTGAAGTCGTGCGCGAGCCCGGCGGTGAGCTGGCCGATCGACTCCATCTTCTGCGCCTGACGGTAGGATTGCTCCGAATTGCGGCGGCGCGTGACGTCGAGCTGGCTGGCGAAGAAATATTGCAGCTTGCCCTGCGTGTCATAGACCGGGCCGATGAACACCGCGTTCCAGAACGGCGTCCCGTCGCGGCGATAGTTGAGCAGCTCCAGCGCGACCGACGATCGGGTGCGGACCGCGTCGCGCATCTCCTCGACCGCATGGCGATCGGTCTGCGCGCCTTGCAGGAAGCGGCAGTTGCGCCCCAGCACCTCGTCTTCCTCATACCCCGTAAGGTCGAGGAACGCCTTGTTGGCGAAGACGACCGGATTGTCGTCCTGATTGGGGTCGGAGAGCAGCATCGGCATCCGCGTCATCTCGATCGCGGCAAAGAAGACGCCGCCGCGATCCTGAAGGTTCGGATCGGTGATCGTGCTCTCGCGCCAATGATGCAGCCCCGGGCGTTCGAGCGGCTCGCTGGCGCCGACGTCCATCGTGCCTTCGGCCGGGCGACCCGCGGCAAGCCCGGTGGGGTCGACATCGTCGTGCTGGTGCGGATCGGACGGCTGCACGTTGTCGTTCATTCCCCGGTCGTTAGGCACCTCAACCCGCCGGCGCAACAAAGGTCGCGCCGGGCGGGCGGGAACCGGAAAATAATCTGGGTCAGCGCGTCGGTACCGGCTCCGCACCGGAATAGTCGTAGAAGCCGCGACCGCTCTTCTTGCCGTACCAGCCGGCCTCGACATATTTCACCAGCAACGGGGCGGGGCGGAACTTCGGATCGCCGGTGCCCTCGAACAACACGCAGATGATGTCGAGGCAGGTGTCGAGCCCGATAAAGTCGGCGAGCGTCAGCGGCCCCATCGGGTGATTGAGCCCGAGCTGGCAGGCGAGATCGATGTCGCGGATGGTGGCGACGCCCTCGCCGAGCGCGAAGATCGCCTCGTTGAGCATCGGCATCAGCACGCGGTTGACGATGAAGCCGGGCGCATCGTTGGCGCGCACCACCGCCTTGCCGAGCCGCTGGGCATATTGCTCGATCGCGGTGACGGTCGCATCGGCGGTGGCGAGGCCGCGGATCACCTCGATCAGCCCCATCACCGGCACCGGATTGAAGAAGTGGACACCAATGAAGCGCGCCGGGTCGGGCGCGGCCTGCGCCAGCCGCGTGATCGGGATCGACGAGGTGTTCGAGGCGAGCACCGCATCGGCGCGGAGCACCGCACCGACATCGGCGAAGATGCGGCGCTTGATCTCCTCGCGCTCGGTCGCCGCCTCGATCACCAGATCGCACGGCGCGAACTCGGCGGCGCCGGCGACCGGCTCGATCCGCGCCAGAGTCGCGTCGCGCGCATCGGCATCGATCTGGCCCTTGTCGACCGCGCGCGCCAGCCGCCTGGCGATGCCGGCCTTGCCCGCCTCGGCGCGCGCCGCATCCACGTCGCTGAGCAACACGCGATAGCCCGCCGCGGCGGACACCTGCGCGATCCCCGCGCCCATCTGCCCCGCGCCGATTACGCCGACCACTTGCATCTGCCATCTCCTATTCATGTTGGCGCGCCTTTAACCTGCCGCGGCGATGATGCGCCAGCGACAGGGGGCAGGGCGATGAAAAGAGTGGCGTTTGTGGCCGTGCTGGGGCTGGGGCTGGCCGCCTGTTCGCAGCAGCCCGCCGAAGCGCCGCCGTCACCGACGTCGACTCCAGGCGTCGTTGCCACAGCCAAACCGACCGCGACGGCGGTCGGCGACGATCATGCGGTGCCGAAGCCCGGCGAGCAGAAGACGTTCCGCGACTGGACGGTGGCGTGCGACAATGTCGCGCGGTGCGCGATGGCGTCGCTGGGCACCGATGTCGATTTTCCGGCGGTGACGATGCAGGTGGCGCGTGCCGCGGGGCCGGACGGCGCGGTCGAGGTTGCGCTGGCGATGCCACAGGGTGACGGTGACCCGCCCGCGACGCTGCGGATCGATAGCCGTGCCTTCGCGGTCGGCGGCAACGGGCTGAGCGGTGCTTCGGCGGAGCGGATCGCGCGGGCGCTGGCCAATGCCACGACGATCGAGGCGCTCGACAAGCACGGCAAGCGGCTCGGCACTATTTCCGCGGCCGGAGCCTCTGCGGCGTTGCGCTATATCGACGCGCAACAGGGGCGCGTTGGCACGGTCACCGCGCTGGTGGCGCACGGTGACAAGCCGGCGGCGGCGGTGGCTGCGGCACGACCCGCCCCGCGTGTGCGCGCGGTGGCGTTCGGCGGGACTGCGGCGGCGCTGACCCCTGCGTTGTTGGCGGGGATGCGCCGGACCGCGGAATGCGATCCGTCCTTCAGCAGCCCGGAGCCGCGCGCGCATGGCCTTGCGGATGGCGCGACGCTGGTGCTGCTGCCGTGTTCGGCGGGCGCCTATAACGAGATCGATGCCTTGTTCGTCGTGCGCGATGGCAAGGCGACACCGGCGAAGGTCGACGCTCCGGCCGGGTTCGAGGAAACCGGTGCCGACTCCCGGACACCCGTGCACAGCGTCATCAACGGCGACGTGGATGGCGGCGTGTTGCGCAGCTATGCCAAGGGGCGCGGGCTCGGCGATTGCGGGGTGATGCAGTCGTTCGTGTGGGACGGCGCGCAACTGCGGCTGACCGGGCAGCGCGCGATGGGCGAATGCCGCGGCAACCCCGATTATCTGCCGGTGTGGCAGGCGCAGGTGGTGCGCGGGTGAGCGTCGCGCTGTTGCTCGCGATGCAGGCCGCGGTCGCGATCGCGCCGGTCGACGCGGGCGACTGGCGGGTGTTCTGCGACTACCGCCAGCGGTGCGTCGCCTTGTCGCAGGTGCCCGAAGGCGGCGATGTCGACGCCTATCCGCTGGTCGTGCTGCGTCGCGATGGCGCGGTGGCGGCGGTCGACGTGGCGATTCCGGCGACGGTCGCGGCGGGAGTGCGGATGACGGTGGCGGTCGACGGACGGACGGTCGCGGAGTTGATCGCGCCGGGCGGCGCCGCCGGGCTGTCGCTGCCGTTCACCGGCAAGCTCGCCAGTGCGCTGCGGCGTGGGCGCGTGCTGACGCTGGCCGGGCCGGACGGGGCGGTGCGCGCGCGGACCTCGCTGGCTGGATTGACCGCCGCCCTCGCCGCACTTTCCGACGACAACAAGGTAGCACCCGCGACGGAAGAGATCACCGTCCCGCCGGTCGACCCGCGCGCGCCGCGCATGCTGTCCCGCAAGCAGCTGGATAAGCTGGTCGGCAAGCCGGCGAAGGGTTGCCCGGCGGTGTTCGCGCGCGGCTATCGGCTGGATGCGGCGCATAGCCTGCGGGAGATTGTCGCGCCGTGCCGCGGCACCGGGGCCGCGCCGTATGTGCTGCCCGAGGCAGGTGAGGCGCAGCCTGCCGCCGATCTGCCGGTGCCCGGTGCCTGGGATCCGGCGCGACATCGCTATGCGGTGCTGCTGCCCGCGACGCCGGGGCGCGATTGCGGGGTCCGGCGCGAGTTCGTCTGGGACGGGGCGCGTTTTCGCCTCGCCGAGGAGCGCGTCGTCGCCGAATGCCGCCGCGCAACCTATGAAGTCATGACCTATCGCGCCACGGTGCGAGACCGCTAGAACGGCCTCATCATCCCTTCCTCGTCATTCCGGACGTCATCCGGGATCCCGCTTCCGATCCCGCGCGCGACGAAGAAGCCGGGCTCCGGATCACGCCCGCGGCGACGGTAAAGGGTTGACCGACGGCAATCCGGGTAAGCGGCGGATTGCACACGCCCTGCGAGGGTGTAGCATGGCAAGATCAGGCATCGGCGGACCGCCGGTGCGCCTCCTTTCGGAAGTTATCTCGCCGATGATCGCTCGCACGTTGTCGTTCGCCGCTCTGCTACTTTCCACCACGGCGCCCGCGCTGGCGCAGACCGATAAGACCACCACCACCGTCGAGAAGAAGCAGGAGGACGACAAGCAGCAGCAACCGCCGCTGCCCGCCGACAAGACGATCACGCAGACCGTGCGGATCGGCGGTCGCGCGATCACCTACAAGGCGACGGTCGGCACGGTCGCGGTGCGCGACGAAAAGGGCAAGGAGATCGGACAGGTGGTCTATACCGCCTATACCGTTCCCGGCGGCGACGCCGCGCGCCCGGTCACCTTCGCGTTCAACGGGGGGCCGGGCGCGGCGTCGGTCTACCTCAACATGGGCGCGGTCGGGCCGAAGCGCGTGCAGTTCGGCGCGCAGGGCGACTCCCCGTCCGACGCGCCGATCGCGCGCGACAATCCCAACAGCTGGCTCGACATGACCGATCTGGTCTTCATCGATCCGATCGGCACCGGCTTCAGCCGCAGCCTGGTCGATGCCGACGCGACCAAGAAGGCATTCTACGCCAACGACCCCGACATCAAATATCTGTCCAAGGTCGTGTACGACTGGCTGGTCAAGGAAGGCCGGCTGCGCTCGCCCAAGTACGTGATGGGCGAAAGCTATGGCGGCTATCGCGCGCCGCGCATCGCCTATGAGCTGCAGTCGCAGATCGGCGTCGGGATCAACGGGCTCATCATGGTCTCGCCGTATCTCGATCCGGCCTCGGGCGATGGCGCGACCGCCTTGTCGCCGCTGCCGTGGATGATCGACCTGCCGTCGATGGCCGCCGCCAACCTCGAGCGCAAGGGGCAGCTCACCCCGGCGGCGATGGCCGAGGTGGAGGCCTATACGCGCGGCGACTTCGCGCGCGACCTGCTGCTCGGGCGCGCGAATACGGAAGCGGTGCAGCGCGTTGTCAGCAACGTCACGCGGCTGACCGGGCTCGATCCCGCGCTGGTGCAGCGGATGGGCGGGCGCGTCGACAGCCGCACCTTCCTGCGTGAAGTGCACCGCAACGATGCGACGATCGGCAGCATCTATGATTCGAACGTCACCGCCTTCGATCCCTTCCCGTGGTCGCCGCGGCAGGAGTCGAACGACCCGATCCTCGACTCGCTGATCGCGCCGACCACCAGCGCGATGGTCGATTTCGTAACCCGCGAGGTCGGCTGGAAGACCGACGCGCGCTACAATGCCTTATCCTATGCGGTGAATGCGGCGTGGGATCGTGGGCAGCCGGCCGACACGCCGGTCAGCGACTTGCGCAAGGCGATCGCCAACGATCCGAAGATGCGGGTGATGATCGTGCATGGCTGGGACGACCTGTCATGCCCGTTCTTTGCCTCGCGGCTGATCGTCGACCAGATGCCGGCGTTCGGGGTGGCCGAGCGCGTGCAGTTGCGCGTCTATCCCGGCGGGCACATGTTCTACAGCCGCAGCGACAGCGGGGCGTCGTTCAAGGCCGATGCCGCGGCGATGTATCGGTGAGGTAGGTTCGGGGTAGCATCCACCGTTCGTGCTGAGCTTGTCGAAGCACGTGCCTTGTCGCACGCCATTCGACAGTCTCAGGGCGAACGGTCGGGGTGGTTCGAGCGGCTCATACCCCGATCGTGCCCCTGACTTGATCCGGCCCGCTTTCTCGCCACGGTGACGCTTACGTTCGCCGTCATTGCGAGCGCAGCAAAGCAATCCAGAGCCGGACCAGAACGCCCTGGATTGCTTCGCTGCGCTCGCAATGACGCGCCGTTTCGCGCATTTCCGCATGAAGCCCGGGGCGATGGCGAAGCCGCCGTCTTTACGTCGCAGGCCGATCCCGGCCTTGCGCGGGCTCTTTGTCCGCGCATCGCCGCTTGCGCGGCTAGGCCGGGATTTGCTGGCTGATGCAGTGAAAGCTGCCGCCGCCGGTCAGGATCGCGTCGGCACGCAGGCCCACCACCTCACGGTCGGGGAACAGCGCACGGATCGCGTCGACCCCGGCGTCGTCATATTCGCTGCCATAGATTGGCACGACCACCGCGACATTGCCGATGTAGAAGTTCATGTAGCTGGCCGGCACGACCTGCTCGTCGCGCAGCACGCGGCCCGGCGACGGCACCTCGACCACCTCGACGCCCATCCCGCGCGCGCGGATCGCGGCGTCCTGGAAGACCTGCCAGTTCGGATCGTTTTCCTCCGCGCGCGGCAGCGCCAGCCGGTTCGGCGCCACGAACCGTGCGAGATTGTCGACATGCCCGTCGGTGTGATCGTTGAGCAGGCCGTTGCCGAGCCACAGCACCCGCGTCAGCCCGAGGTCGTCGGCGAGACGTTGCTCGATCTGTGTCTTGCCCAGCCGCGGATTGCGGTTCGGATTGAGCAGGCATTGCTCGGTCGTCACCACCAGCCCGGTGCCGTCGCCATCGATGGCGCCACCTTCGAGGATCCAGTCGCACGGCAGCACCGTCAGCCCGCGTGCCCGCCCGAGCCGCGTGCCGATGTCGTCGTCGCCCTCAAGCTCGTATTTGCCGCCCCAGCCGTTGAAACCGAAGTCGCGCGCCTTGCCGTCGCCGCCGAGGATCGGCGCGGTGTCGCGCAGCCAGATGTCACCGAACGGCTCGATCACCACTTCCGCGAACGGCGCCCGCTCGCGCGCGTCGCCGGCGGCTTCCTCGTCGGCGGCGACCAGCAGCACCTGCTCGCCGCGGCCATCCGCATGCACCGCGCGCGCAAACGCGGTCACTTCGGCGCGGGCCTCGTCAAGATCGTCCTGCCACAATTCGGGATGGCTCGGGTAACCGATCCAGACGGCGGCGTGCGGAGCCCATTCGGGCGGCGGGGTCTTGGTCATCGTCGTCCCTCTTACTTGGCGGTCGCCGCGGCGCGGCTCTTGTCGCGGATCGCGCGGAATTCGTCGCCGGCCACCCAATTGGGCCAGGCGCTGCTCTCCGCCAGCGCACGGCCGATTCCATAATAGAGCTGCACGTCCTTCACCGTACCCGTCCAGTTCCAGTTGGGATCATATTCGTCCTTGGGGCCGTGGTAGCGATGTTCCTCATAATCCTTCGCCGCCGCCGCGCCCGCTGCCTTGCCGCCCGCGACGAGATCGTCACCGGCGTCGAAATAGATCATCGGCACGCCGCGCTTGGCGAGGCTGAAATGATCGGAGCGATAGTAGAAGCCCTTCTCCGGCGTCGGCTCATTGCTGGCGACGCGGTTCTGCGTCTTGAGCGCGGCATTCAGATAGGCGTCCAGTTCCGACTTGCCCTTGCCGACCACCACGACGTTCTTCGCCGGGCCGGCCAGCGAGAGCGCGTCCATGTTGACGCCGCCGACCGTCTGGCTGAGCGGATAGACGGGATTGGCCGCATAATATTCGGAGCCGAGCAGCCCGCTTTCCTCGCCCGTGACCGCCACGAACAGCTGGCTGCGCGGGGTCGGGCCGGCCTTTACGTTTGCCTCGGCCAGCGCGACCAGCGCGGCGGTGCCGGTGGC
This sequence comes from Sphingomonas sp. 8AM, assembly GCF_902506455.1. GTDB lineage: Bacteria > Pseudomonadota > Alphaproteobacteria > Sphingomonadales > Sphingomonadaceae > Sphingomonas. Next base: position 2,085,032 of record NZ_LR733844.1, read on the forward strand.
GTTGTCGATCGCGCCGTTGCAGATGTCGTCACCGTCCGGCGCCGCCTCGCAATGGCCGAGGTGATCCCAGTGCGCGGAATAGAGGACGTAATCGTTCGGCCGCGTCGTGCCGGGCAGGATGCCGATCACGTTGCGTGACTGGTGGCGGCGGACGTTCTCGTCGAACGACACCGACGCGCGAACGCCGTTCAGCGGACGCGCGCGGAAACCCTTGCGCGCCGCGGCGGCGGTGAGCGCGTCGAAGTCCAGCCCCTCGCGCTCGAACAATTTGCGCGCCTGCGCCTCCTGCATCCAGCCGATCGCGGCGCTGTCGCCGGCGTGGTTGTCGGCGGCATCGGCGACCTGCTGCGAGCCGGTCCAGCTCGATTGCACGACGTTCCACCCGTAAGCGGCCGGCTCGGTCTGATGGACGATGATCGCCGCCGCCGCGCCCTGTCGCGCGGCTTCCTCGTATTTGTAGGTCCAGCGGCCGTAATAGGTCATCGCGCGCCCACCGAACGGACCGACCAGATCGGGGGTGCGCCAGTCGGGATCGTTGACGAGGATCAGCACCGTCTTGCCGCGCACGTCGACGCCGGCATAATCGTTCCAGCCCTTTTCCGGCGCGTTGATGCCGTAGCCGACGAACACGACGGGCGCATCCTTCACCTCGACCCGCGGTGTGATCCGCCACGTGCCGACCACCATGTCCGGTCCGTAGTTCAGGCTGAGCGGCGCACCCGCGCCGGTGAACACCAGCGGCGAGACATTCTTCGCGGTCAGCTCGACCAGCGGCACGTCCTGATACCAGCTGCCCTTGTTGCCCGGCTTCAGCCCGGCGGCGGCGAAGCGCCTGGCGAGATAGGCAACGGTCTTTTCCTCACCCGCGGTGCCCGGCGCGCGGCCCTCATAGGCGTCCGACGACAGCTCCTTCGTCACGTCCTTGAGCGTCTGCTCGGAGATCGGCGCGACCGGCGCGACGATCGTCTGCGCCGGGGCGGTGGCGGCAAGCGCGAGAAGAGGCAAGGCGGCGAAACGCAGACGCATGGCGGGGACTCCGGGAACAAGGCCCGCGCCTTCTGCCAAGCGCCGCGTCCGCTGTCCACGCGTCGCTCACCCGCTGGTGAGCACGCAGTAGATGAGCAGGGGCAGGCCGAAGAACAGGATGGTGAGCAATAGCCCTGCCGCGAGTCCACCACCGGCGGTCGGGGATGCTGGCAGATCGGAAAGTGGCGTGCGCATGCGACCGTCGCGGTCGGTGGCAGTGACGGGATTGTCGGCGGGCAGCGGCGCGATATCGCGCGGCATCAGCTTGCTGGTCATGGCAGGGGTTCCGCTGGCTCGAAGCACGGACGACCGAAAGGCGGCCGCGCAGGTCTTGGCGAGATGGTCCCGAGCCCGTGCGGCGCGCCACCGGACCCGGGCTAACCGCGTGCGGCGAGCTGCCCTGCGTGGTCGCGAAAGCGCTGATGGAAAACAGCTGCGTTCATACTGGAAATATGGGGATTTTCCGCGGCAAGTCAATCTGGCGCGGGTGGTGAAAGGCACCCGGTCCGATCCCCGGTCGTCGCCCCGGATCAAGTCCGGGATGACGGGATGAGGCACATCATCCGCGATATCGAGGCGTTAAACGATCGCGCCGCCGCCCATGCCGAACCACGTATCGTCGAGCGCGTTCTGCACCAGCGTCTTCATCCGCTGGCTGGCGGTTTCGCCGTCGCCTTCGACGATCGCCTCGTAGACGAGCCGATGTTCGGGCACCGGGTCGCGCGGCAGCGCGCGCTTGCGTTGCTTGAAGCGCGTCGACCATTCGACCCCGGCGGCAATGCCGGAGCTGAGCGCGATCAGCGCGTCATTGTCCGAGGCGTTGAGGATCGTCTCGTGGAACCGCCGGTCGGCGGCGAGCCCTTGCTCGTCGGCCAGCGTGAGCCGGTCCATGTCGAGCAGCGCCGCGTCCATGATCGTCAGATCCTCGTCGCTGCGCCGCTCCGCCGCCAGCCGCGCCGCAAACGGCTCGATCACCGCGCGCAGTTCGAAAAGGCTGCGCAGCAGCCGCAGATCGGGCGTGCCCGAGAACGCCCAGGCGAGCACGTCGGGGTCGAGCATGTTCCAGCGCCCGCGCGGCAGGATGCGTGTGCCGGTCTTGGGCTTGCTTTCGACCAGCCCCTTGGCGATCAGCGCCTGTACTGCCTCGCGATACGCGCCGCGCGATACGCCCAGCTCGCTGGCGTGGACGACCTCGCCGGGCAACACCTCGCCGGGCTGATAGTCGCCGGCGAGCACTGCGCGGCCCAGCGCCTGAAGAACTGCGCCGCGGATACGCCTTCCCGAGCCGCGCGGCTCCTGCGCCGGAGCGAGGGCGGGCGGGGTGATCCGCGACGTCATGCGGTCAGGCGATAGAGGCCTGCCCCGTGCGCGGGCAGCTGCTGCACGAGGCGTCCGCTGACGCGCCCCAGCGCCGCGCCGCTCCACAGGTCGGTGACGCGCGCAGTGCCGGGCCATTGGAGCTGATTCAGCGCGATGCCGACCTCCTTCGGCTGGTCGCCGGTGTTGAACAGCGCGACGTAGCGGTCGCCGGGCGCGTCCTCGGGCCGGGCCGACCAGATGCGCGTGCCGTCCGCGACAAAATGCGGCTGGTTGTCGGTCGACGCCTGGTTGACCGCCAGCACGGCGCGGTTGGTCAGCAACGCCAGCGTCGGCGCGTCGAGGTGGCGCAGGTCGCCACCCATGATGAGCGGCGAGCGGGCGATCGACCACAAGGTCATCAATGTGCGCTGTTCGTCGCGGGTGAATTTGGTGTCGCGCTGGCCGAGCGCGAGCCGGCCGAGCGGCAGCATGTCGGCATCCGGCCACGCACCGGGCCGGCGCCACGGATTCCAGTTCTCGAGCCGCGTGAACTGCGCCTCCAGCATCCCCCAATCGTCCCAGAAATCGTCGGAGATGCGCCACATCTGCGCGTACTCACGGACGTGAGCGCCGCGCACGACCGGCGTCTCGCCGGGTGACAGGCTGAGCATCATCGGCCGGCCAGTGGCAAGGATCGCCTTGTGCGCGCCCTCGATTTCCGGCGCGTGCGCGTCATAGGGGCGGCTCATGTCGTCCATCTTGACGAAGTCGACGCCCCAACCGGCGTAAAGCGCAAAGACGCTGTCGTAATAGGCTTGCGCGCCCGGTTTGGTCATGTCGACGCCGTACATGTCGGGGTTCCACGCGCAGATGCTGCTCCGGTCCGCGACATCCGCCGCGCGATACGTCGTCCCGAGGATCGGCAGGTTCTTCTCGACCGCGAGCCGCGGAATGCCGCGCATCAGATGGATGCCGAACTTCATTCCCATGGCATGCACGTCGCGCGCGAGCCTGGTGAAGCCCGAACCGTCGGCGCTCGACGGAAAGCGGTTGGGGGCGGGGATTAATCGGCCATAGCCGTCCAGTGCCGGGGTCGGCCTGGCATTGTAGGTGTAGCTCGACGCCGCGGGCTCGTACCACTGGATGTCGACGGTGAAGACGTCATATCCGAACGGCAGCAGCTTGGCCCGCATGATCGCCGCCGTTTCGCGCGCCTGTGCCTCGGTGATCGTGGTGGCGAAGCTGTTCCAGCTGTTCCAGCCCATCGGCGGGCGGGGTGCGAGCACCGCTGCCCCCGCGGCGACCGATGTCGTCTTGCGCTGCGCCGATGCCGCCTTCGGTGCGGTCATCGCCGACACGCCCGCAGCCGTTGCGCCGACCAGCGCCTGACGCCGGTTGATCCCTGTCGTGGTCACGTTTCGCGCTCTCCCTGCATCCCTGTCCCGCCTCCCTAATTGTCATGCGTAACCACGTGAAGGGATTTGCGACCCAGCACGGTCGACGCCTGGCAGTTCGGCGCGAAGCGGGAAACACGACCGAACGTCGGGGACAAGCCTGATGCGCTGGCCTCCCCGCGGTAATCGCAGGCGAAATCCGTGCAGCTCGGTCAATCGCATGCAAGCGGTGCGGGGTCGATCAGGGAACCAGCTTCTTCACCAACGCCAGCAACTTCGCCGCGTCGAACGGCTTGACGAGCCAGCCGGTCGCGCCTGCCGATTTCGCCGTCTGTCGCAGGCCGTCCTGCGATTCCGTGGTGAGCAGCACGATCGGGGTGAAGGCCATGCCGGGCAGCTTGCGGACTTCCCTGACCAGCTCGATGCCGCTCATCCCGTCCATATTGAGATCGGTAAGGATCATGCGGGGCATGACGCCGTCGTTCAGCAGCGCCAGTGCTGCCTCGGCGCTGGCGGCTTCCTTGATGTCGAGCCCGGTCGGGCGCAGTGCGATCGAGACGCTCATCAGCATGGAGGGGGAGTCGTCGACGATCAGGATCGTGTCTGTCACGGTCGGTCCTTCGGAATATCAAGCGGGAATGAGATCGGGGGCCACGGCGGCGCCGATCAGGGCGGCCAGCAATGGGTCGGAGGGCAGGCTGGTGACGCAGGGGCGCATCGCCAGTATCACCTGCAGCAGCGCGCCATGCATGCTGCTGCATTTGGCGAGCGCGACCTTGCCGCGCGGGTGGCGGCGCAGGAACTCGGCCAGCGCCAGCGCTTCCTCGACCGCGCAACGGCCCTCGAAATGCGCGTGGCTGCGCGCATAGCGGATCGCCATCAGAACAGCTCCTTCAGATCGAGCACGAGCAGCACGCGGCCGTCGCCGAGCAAGGTGGTGCCGCAATAGCCGCCGACTTCCGCCAGCAGCCCGGTCATCGGTTTCAGGATCACGTCCATCCCCTCGCGGAAGTCGTCGATGACCAGCCCGATGGTGCGACCTTCGACGCGGCACACCAGCACCGCCTCGCCGCGTCCGGGATCGACCGCCGCGGCGCGCCCGCCGAGCAACGCGGTCATGCGGATCAGCGGAACGACCTCGTCGCGCAACACGAAGACCTCGCGATGCTTGATGCGCTGGATCACGGCGGGGTCGAGCCGCGTCGTCTGGACGACATGGTCGATCGGGATACCGTACAGGCTGCCGCCGATCTCGACGACCATGATCCGGGTCACCGCCATGCTGAGCGGGAGCGACAGGCGGGTGACCGTGCCGTTGCCGAACTGCGAGCTGACCGACACGCGGCCGCCGAGCTTCTGCACGGTGCTGAGCACCACATCCATCCCGACGCCGCGTCCGGACAGATCGGAGATTTCCGCTGCGGTGGAGAAACCGGGGCGGTAGATGAGGTTGATCGCCTCCTGATCGGACAGGCCGTCGGCCTGTTCGCGGGTGACCACGCCTTTGTCGACCGCGACGCTGCGGATGCGCGCCGGGTCGATGCCCCGACCATCGTCGGCGATCTCGATCACCACGCAATCATTGTCCTGCCACGCGCGCAGCCGCAGCGTCGCCAGCGGCGGCTTGCCGGCGGCGATGCGCGTCGCCGGCTCCTCGATGCCATGGTCGAGCGAGTTGCGGACGATGTGGAGCAGCGGATCGCCCAGCGCCTCGACGATCGTCTTGTCGGCGGCGGTGTCGGTACCCTCCATGACCAGTTCGACCTGCTTGTCGAGCCGGCGCGCTATGTCGCGGACGAGGCGCGGGAAGCGATCGAAGACCTCGGCGACCGGCAGCATGCGGATCTGCATGATCGCGCCCTGCATCTCCTGCGTCAGCCGATCGAGCGTCGCGAACTGTTCCTTGATCTCACGCCCCATCTCGCGCGAGCCATGGATCTCCTCGGCTCGACGCGCGAGGAATGGCAGCGCGTTCTTCTGGACGACCAGCTCGCCGATCAGGTTCATCAACAAGTCGATCTTGCCTTGATCGACCTTGAGCGTCTTGCTGGGCGCGCGCGGTTCGCCAGCCGGGGCCGGCGGCGTCACGGCGGACGGCGGAACAATCGGCGCCACGGGCAGCAACGGCACCACCGGCGCAGCGGGCAGCTCGGCGGTGGCCGTGGCGACCGCGGGACCGTCCTCCAGCGCAGCGAGAAAGGCCGCGACCGGCGCGCAATCCTCGCCGGCGGTCGCCGCGGCCAGCGCCGCTTCCCAGCGGTCACGCAGGTCGTCCTGTCGCAGGCTGCGCAGCAGGTTGCCGATCAGCGCACCGGTCGAACGCAAACGGACCGCGTCGTAACCGCTTGCGATCACGCGCAACTGCGTGCGGACGATGTGGCGACCGGCCTCGCCGAGCAAAGCCGGGGGTTCGCTGGCGGCGGGTGGCGGCGTGACGTCGACCGCCGGCTCGGCCAGCGTGCGCAGCTCGACCGCGTCCAGTTCGTAGGTCATCGTCTGCTCGACCGCCTCGCGCGAGGCGGCGGTCAGCGCGGTGAAGACGAGATTGCAGCGATAAGGATCGAAATCGGTGGCCGGGTCGCCCCACGGCTCACGCGGCGCGACTGCGACGGCGAGCAGATCGGGGACGTCGCGGATCGCGGCGAGCGGATCGGTGCCGGAGTAGAAACAGCCCTCCTCGGGGGTGTAGCGCACCGCCAGCAGCGGCTCGCCGCCGCGGGCGCGGGCGAGCAGCGCCTCGCGCTCCGATGCGGCGAAGCCGCTGAGCCACTCGGCCGGCACGGGCGCCAGTGCCGCGTCGGCGGGGATCGCGGTGCCGACCGGCGCGCCGCCCAGCCGCGCGCGCAAGGCGCTGGCGTGCTGGGTCGCGAGCCGGTCGGCGTCACCGGCCAGCTCCCCGTCGCGGTCGAGCTGATCGATGAAGGCCCCGACCTGATCGAGACTGTCGAGCAACAGGTCGACCATGCCGGAGTCGAGCGTCATCGCACCGGTGCGGACCTGCTGGAGCACATCCTCACCGGCATGGACCAGCCGCGTCAACGCGGGCGTGTCGAACAGCCCCGACGAGCCCTTGAGCGTGTGGACGGCGCGGAATACCTCGTTGATTGCGGTCGCGTCGGCAGGGTCGCGCTCCAGCGCCAGCAATCCGGTGGCGGCGGTCTGCAACAACTCGCGCGCTTCCTGCACGAACCGTTCGAGCAGCACGGCTTTCATCGCACCGTTTCCACACCGGTCAGCATCTGCGCGGTCTCGGTCAGCTGCAGCGGTTCGGCGGGCTTGACCATGTAGAGGTTGGCACCCGCCGAATAAGCGCGATCGGCGTCGCGTTCGCCGGCCTCGGTGCTGATCGTGATGATCGGGATTTCGTGCAGCGCCGGATCGACGCGCACCTGCGCGATCATCTCGTAACCGTCCATCTTGGGCATGTTGACGTCGACGATCAGCAGGTCGAACGCGCCCATCAACGCGCGTTCGAGCCCCTCGACGCCGTTCACCGCCTCCTCGACCGCGAAGCCGGCGGTTTCGAGCACGTCGCGATAATAGAGGCGCGTGGTCATGCCGTCGTCGACCACCAGGACGCGCTTGCCGTTCGCAGGGGGCTTAGTCATTGTCCACGGGCCTTTGATAGAGGATGGTGGCGCCGAACTTGCGGGGCCGGAACATCGAGGAGATGCGGCTCATGCTCTCGGAGTGGCCAAGGCAGATGTAGCCGCCGGGGCGCAGGCTTTCGTAAAGTGCCTCCACCGCCTGTCGCCGTGACGTGTCGTCGAAATAGATCAGCATGTTGCGGCAGAAGATCACGTCGAGATGGCGGAAGCGGCGCATCGCCAGCGGCTCGGTGACGTTGACCACCGAGAAATCGATCGAGCCGCGTAATTCCGCACAGATGCGAAAATTCTCACCGATCGCGGTGAAGTACCGGTTTCGGAGCGCCGGGCTCAGACGGTGGAGCGCCCGCGCGGAATAGAGACCCTGCCGCGCCTCGGCGATGACGCGGCTGTCGATGTCGGACGCGAGGATTTCGACCGAATATTCGTCCGCCTGCGACCAGTTTTCGAGGATCTGCATCGCGATCGAATAAGGCTCCTCGCCGGTCGAGCACGGCATTGACCACAGCCGGATCGGATCGGAAGGACGGCGGGTGCGCGCGATCTCCGGCAGCAGGTGCTGCACCAGCGCGTCGAACTGATAATCCTCGCGGTAAAAATAGGTCTCGTTGACCGTCATGGCGTTGACGAGGCTCTGCATCTCCTCGCCAGACGCCTGGAAGCGGACCATCGTGAAATAGTCGCGGAAGCTCTCGCTCCGGGTCGAGGCCATTCGCTCCTGCAACCGGCGCTCGACGAAATAGCTCTTGTTCGCGCCGAACAGGATACCGGTCTTGCGATAGAAGAAATCGCAGAAACGCGCGTAATCCTCCGGCGGGATCGTCGGCGCGGAGGTGGGTGCGCTGGTGGAGGTGGCGCTCAACATCCGCGGATCCTGCGTACCGCGATCCGCACCGCAAAGGCGACGAAGCTGTTGCCGGGAAAGCGCGCCGGCACCGCTTCCAGCGCGTCGGCAGTCGACGGGGCGCCGATCTCCGCCAGCCCGTCGATCGCGGCAGCGCAGACGTTGACATGGTCGTCGGCCAGCGCGGTGAGCAGCCATTCGGCGGCGCGCGGATGCGGGAGCACGCCGAGCATGTTGCCCGCGAAGATCCGCACATCGCTGTCCGGATCGGCGAGCAGCGCCTCGACATGCGGTGCGACCTCGTCGGGCATTTCGGCCAGCGCCTCGATCGCGGCATTGCGTAGCGGCGCCTCGTCGGTGCGCAGCAGTGGCAGCAGGGCCGCGGCGATCGCGGGCGAGCGATGGCGGATCAGCGCGGCGAGGATCGCCTCGCGCACGCTGGCCGAGGTCTCGACTGCCAGCCGCCGGCAGAGCGCAGCCTGGCCCGCGACGCTGTCTTCCAGCGCGTGGACTGCGGCGCGTCGTTCGCCGGCGGTCGGCGCGGCGAGCAGCACGTCGCCGTCCGCGGGTGCGACCGCGTCGCGCGTGGCCGGGCCGGCGTCTTCAGCATGAAAGTTGCTCCTGATGAGCGGCATGAGCGTTCCTTTCGTGTCAGCCGGTGCGCCGGAGCGAGGCCGGGTTGAGCCAGCGTGCGATCTGGCCGGGGATGGCGCCGGTCGGCAGCACCGCGGTCGCGCCGCCGCAGCGGATGAGTTCGTGCGGCATTCCGAACACCGCGCAGCTGTCCTCGTGCTGCGCGATCGTGCGCGCGCCCTGCCGCTTGAGCGCTGCCATCGCCGCCGCGCCGTCGTCGCCCATGCCGGTCAGCTGGACGCACACCAGTCGCTCGGCCGCGACCTGCTCGGCGGCGCTTTCGACCAGCCGCGTCACGCTGGGGTGCCAGGAATGCGCCTCGCTGGCGGGCACGGCGGCCAGACACAGCCGTCCCGCGCGGCGCACGACCAGCATGTCGGCGTCGCCCCGCGCGATATAGATGTTGCCCGGCGCGATCGGGGTTTGCGTCGCGACCTCCGACACCGCGAGCGCACACAATTTGTCGAGCCGCCGCGCGAAGACGCCGGTGAAGCTGCGCGGCATGTGCTGCGCGACGAGCACCGGCCACGGCAGGTCGGCGGGCAGCGCCGGGAGGATCTGCTCCAGGGTCAACGGGCCACCGGTCGACACGCCGACGAGCACCAGCCCGGGTGGATCGCCCGACCCTTCGCTCGCGCCTGCCGGCGCGGGAGCCGGCGGCGCGGGCGGTGCCAGGCGGACCGCGCGCAGACGGGCCGCCGGCGCGGGCGTGGGCAGGGGCCGGCGCGCCCCACGCCGGCCCGACTTTGCGGCGACACGGATTTTTCGAATCAGCTCTTCCGCAACCTGTTCGAGCGACAGCGAGATCGTGCCGCCGGGCTTCTGCACATAATCGAGCGCGCCGAGGCTGAGCGCCTGCAACGTCGCCTCCGCGCCCGCCTCGGTGATCGACGACACCATGATGACCGGGCGGGGGCTGCCGACCATGATCCGCGCCAGACAGGTGATCCCGTCCATCTGCGGCATGTTGACGTCGAGGGTGACGACATGCGGGTCGAAGCGGTCGACCAGCGTCAGCGCCTCTTCGCCGTTGCGGGCGGACTGGACCTCCAACCCCTTCTCGTTCTCGAGAAGCTGGACGAGATGCCGACGCATCAGCGCGGAATCATCGACCACCAAGACACGTACCGCAGACATTCCCGTCGTTCCTTCAGGCCGCCCATCGCTCTTCGAGGTGAGAAAGGGCCTCGTCTTCGTCCGGTTCGACCAGACAGTTCATGTCGAGCAGCAGGATCATGCGACGCTGTTCGTGGAGGTTCGCCACGCCCTGCACCACGCGACCGCGCTCGCCTGACAGTTCGGGGGCGGGGGAGATGGCGGCGGTGGCGATGCGCCGCACTTCGGACACGCTGTCGACGATGAAGCCGGTGTCGCGCCCGTCGATCGTGAACACCATGATCCGCTGACGATCCGAGCGCTCGACCTCGTCGAGCCCAAATCGCCGCCGCTGGTCGATCACCGGCAGCACGGTGCCGCGCAGGTTGATGACGCCCTCGACGAAATCCGGTGCGCGCGGGACGCGGGTGAGCTGGTCCGGCACGCGGACGATCTCCCGCACCGCCTCGACCGGCACGCCATATTCCTCGTCCATCAGCCGGAAGACCACGAACTGCGCGTCGTCGACGATCTCGATCGCCATGAAACCATCCTCCTGTGTCGTTGTAGCGGCCGCGGCCTCGTCGCCGTGGAGACCGCGCAGCACGTCGAGATCGAACATACCGTTCGCCCCCAGCACCGAGACGAGCCGGCGTCCCTCGTCCAGACGGCAGATGGCGCGGATGTCACCGTGCCCGCCGGACTGGCCGAGCGTGGCGGGAACCGGCTCGACCAGCGCGCGGTTCACGCGCAGCACCGCCTTGACCATGTCCATCACCACGCCGACCGAGATGCGGTCGTGCGCGCCATCGGCGACCGACACGACCACCACCTTGTTGGCCTCGGACAGCGCCTGATCGTCGAACCCGAACAGCGCGCGTAACGACACGAGCGGCAGGATGCGGCTGCGCAGCGTCGTGACGCCCAGCACGTGCCCCGGCGCGCCGGGCACCGGCGTGATCGCCGCGGGCAGCTGGACGATCTCCTGCACCTCGCCGATCGGAAAGGCATATTCCTGCCCGTCGACCATGAAGCTGACGAGCTGTTCCTCGTCGGCAACCTCCGGCTGCCCGGCAACGTCGCGCTCCGTCGCCAGCGGTACCACCTCGCCCTGGCCGCCCGCGACCCGCGCGGCGGCGGCGGCGAAATCGCGGCCGATCGTGCGCGCCACGTCGATGATCATCACGATCGTCTTGCCATCGGCATCCTTGATCATGCCGGTCAGCAGATCGGTGTCGATCGTCGCCTTGACGCGGTCGACCGGCTCGACGCGGTCGGCATCGACGGTCACGACATTGGCCATCCGGTCGACCATCAACCCGACCGGCTGCCCTTGATCGAGCACGACGACGCGGCTGGCATCGTCGACCTCGACCGCGGGCAGGTTGAACAGGCGGCGCAGGTCGAGGACCGGCAGCACCGTCCCGCGCAGGTTCGCCAGCCCCAGCAACGCCGGGGGGCTGAGCGGCATCCGCACGACATCGGGCACGCGGATGATCTCCTTCACCTCCGCAAGCGGTACTGCGAACATTTCGCCGGCGCTGTGGAAGATCACGAACTGGCGACTGGTATCGTGTTCGTGTTCCTCCGGGGTCCGGGAGACGGCCGGTGGATCGGCCGCCTCGACGGAAAGCTTGGTCTTGGCCATGCGCTCACTCCTGGCGCTGGAGGAAAAGGATCAGGCGGCCTGCAACTCGTCGGCCAGCGAGGCGATTTCCTCGATCGCCGCCGCCAGTTGCTCGGCACCCTGCGCCTGCTCGCGCGCGGCGCCGCTCGCCTCGTTCGACGAATGGGTGGCCTGTTGCGCGGCCGAAGAGATTTGCTCGATCGCGACCTGTGTTTCCTGGAGCAGGCGCGCGATGTCCTGGGCCGCGCTGGCGATCGCGCCGTTGCCGCCGACTACCTCGCCGACATCCTTCGCGATCTGGTCCAGCCCGGCGGCGATGACGCGGTTCTTCTCGACCTCCGCAGCGGCGGCGTCGGCGATCTCCTGAAGATCGCCGCGTACCCGGGCGATCGTGTCCTGGATCTCCTTGACCGTGTCCTTGATGCGATCGGCATTCTCCGCGGAATCGCGCGCGAGGTTGCGGATGTCGGTCGACACGACCGCGAAGCCCTTGCCGAACTCGCCGGCGCGCGCGGCCTCGACCGAGCCGCTGACCGCCAGCATGTTGGTCTGGATCGACACGGTGGTGATCGCGTCGACGATCTTGTCGATACGCCGGCTGACCTGTTCGAGCGCGGCGATCTGGTCGCGGCTGGCGCGGCCGGCGTCGACCGACTGCGCGACGCCGCTCATCAGCGCCTCGACCAGATTCTTGTTCTCGACCAGCATCACCGCAATCGCGTTACCCTTTTCGACCGCGATCGACGCGAGCCGCGCCGCGGCGCGCGCATTACCCTCGATCTGACCGACCGCCGCGGCGGACTGCTGCGTCGCGGCCGAGGCCTGCTGCGCGCCACGGTTGATCTGCTCCAGCGCGGTCGAGATCTGCGTCGAGGCGCGATTGATCTCCTCGACCGCGCTCGACAATTCCTCGGCGGCCGACGCGACTTCTTCCGCGCTCTTGTTGATGTTGGTGCTGTTCTTCAGCTCTTCGGCGATCTCGGCCAGCTCCTGCGCGGCCTGTTCGCACTGCTGGAGCGCGGAGGATTGCTGCTCGATCGTGGTGTTCGATTCCTGACAGGCGGCGCCCTGTTCCTCGGCGGCGGTGGCGATCACCTCCGCACCCTTCAGCGCCTCGTTGGCGGCGACGGTGGCGGTGTCGGCGCCGAGTGCGATCTCCTCGCAGCCCTTCATGATCTCGAGCATTTCGAGGCGGACCTGTTCGAGCTGGGTGGTCACGACCGCGCCCTTCTCCACCTCGGTGCGCGCCGTGGTCGCCGACTGGTCGATGCCCTGCGCGACTTGCTTCACGTCCTGCTGCACCTGGACGATCAGTTCCTGGATGTCGCGTGCCGACTTCTCGCTGGTTTCCGCCAGCGTACGGACCTCGTCGGCGACGACCGCGAAGCCCTTGCCGTGCTGGCCGGCGCGCGCCGCCTCGATCGCGGCGTTGAGCGCGAGGAGGTTGGTCTGGTCCGCGATGCGGGCGACCGCCTTGACGACCTCGCCGATCCCGGCGGCCTGCCGGTCGAGTTCCTCGACCATCCTGACCGAGCTTTCCTGACGCTCCGATGCCCGCGAGATCGCGTTGATCGAGTTCGAGACGTCGGTGGCGGTGTTGCCGAGCAGATCGGACAATGCCTGCGTCAGCTTCAGCGAGCTGTCGGCGCGGTCCCGGGCATCGCGCAGGAGTCCGTCGGTCTGAGTGATCGACTTCATCGTTTGTTGCGCGGCGCTGGACGCCTGTTCGGCGCCGACGCTGATCTGGTCGGATGCCTTGCGAAGTTCTTCCGCGGCTGACGACGCCTCGGCGATCCCGCTGGACAATTGCGTGGTCGCGGACGCAATGCGCTCGGCGGCCTTCTGCTGCCGGGCAAAGGTTCGCGCCTTGCGCTTCTCGGCCTCCGCCGTGACCCGTACTGCCCGTGAAGTCGTAATGATTTCCGCGGCTTGTTCGCTTTGTGCTTTGCCGACAGCCGTCCGCTTAGCCAGTGCCATGGTTTGTTTCCCATCCCGCCATCTTGAATATGCGGATTGGATGTCTCCTACATCTCTTGCGGAAAGTTTAATCGTGATTCTACTAAGCTGGATTGTACAAAAGGAACAACCCTTTTCTGGCGGAAGTAAAATGTAGCAAAATCCGTGTGTTTCGTCATAAACAAGCATCGCTTGCAGGTGATTAACGGTATTTTACATCACCAGATACTGCAGATTAAATTTCGGTAATTCAGGTGGTTGCATCGAAAAATAGGAATGGGCCACTTTTATTACGACCGTGATCACTTCGCAGCGAATTGATTATCGCCGATCATCGTCAAGGGGAGCGCAAGCATCGGTGACCGGGCAAGGAGGGTGCCTGGGCAGGCGGACGAATGCTGCCGCGGCGCTCATCGCGTTTTAGCGGCGCCGCAGGCGCTCAGGCCCGTGCGTAGCGCAGCGCGGGGTCGTCGAGCCACGCGGCGAGCGTGTCGAAGCCGAGCGGCGTGTTGAAGGCCACGCCCAGGTCGTGATCACGACACCAGCAGATGTGCGCCGCGAGCGGGGCGGAAAGTCCCGGCAGCGACAGTCGCACCGCGGTGCCGGGCGGCAGGTCGATCGTGGTGCTGAGTCCCGCACCGCCTTGCGAGACATTGTGGAGCGCGGCGTCGATCCGTTGATCGCCGACGAACAGGTCGGCGGGGCACGAGCAGCCGAACCGCGGCGCGCGGGGGCGGAAGCCGTCACCGTCGCGGCCGTCGTGCGTCACCGTGGCGAGCCATTGCTCGACGTCGTCGAGCGGGTAGTTCAGCGCCAGCCCGACGCGTTGGCGCACACGCCAGCGGATGCGCCCCGACACCGACTGACCGTTGCGCAGGTCGACGCGCAACCAGTCGCTGGAGGACAGCGCCATCGCGCATTCCAGCATCATGCCGTAACGGGATACCTTGCGGATCCGGCACGGCCCGTCGGCGTGCGGCCCCGTGAGATGACCGATCAGCAACACGGTCCGGTGCCGTTCCAGCCAGATCGTGCGGCCGGGAGAAACGCGCGGAAACGCGAGCACCTGCGCGATGGTGCTGCGATCCGGTACCGGGATCACGCCGGAGACACCCGGATGATCACGACCCTTTTGATCGCCGCGCGACCGAAGACGCCGATGGCGGCCTGCTGCATCATCCGGCGCACCGCATCGAGGCGCGGGATCTGGCCGTCGGGGGTACGAGCGAGCGGAGTCTGGAACGCGCGCATGTTCACCGCGTCGAGCAACAACGGCATCCGCTTGCGTACGTCGGTCTCGGCGGCTCTGGTCACCTCGACCTGGCTGCTGACGTCGACATAGCCGGCCAGCCGCCCGTCGGCGAAGACGAGCGGAATCGGGATCGTGCTCGCAGAAACGAACGTCGTTTCCTGTTGCGCCGCGGCGTCGCGCTGCGCCGACCACGCCTGCGCGCTGAAGGCACCCGCAGCGCCAAGCGCCAGCTCGGCCGGGAGCAGCGCAAGCATCCGGTAGGTGTCGGTCATCGGGTCACTCCGGGTGCGGGTCAGAATTTGAAGCTCGTGTCGCGCGGCAGCACCGACGGCTCGGCCAGCGCGACGATCGTGATGCGGCGGTTTTCCGGCCGGGCCGGCTGCGCGGGGTAGATCGGCTCGGTCCCGGCCTTCGCCACCACTTCGCTGAAGCGCGACGCCGGCATCCCCGCCGCGACCATCGCGCCGCGCGCCGCAAGCGCGCGCTCGCCCGACAGCCGCCAATTGGCATCGCTGTCGCCGCCCAGCGCGTCGGTATGCCCTTCGATCGCGATCTGCGCGTTCGAGCGCGCCAGTTGCCTTGCCACGCGCGTCAGCAGCGTGCGCGCATAATCGTTCAACTCGGCGGTCGGTCCGCGGAACATCGGGTGGTTGGCGGTGTCGACCAGATTGATGCGCAGGCCAGTCCGCTCGGGGCGCATCCGGATGTTGCGGGCGAGTTGGGGGGTGGCTTGCAGCGCGACCAGCATCTCGTCCGCGAAGACGCGCAGCGCGGCGTCCGGGATGTCGGCGGTGCCGCCGCGCGCCGGCCCTTCGAGGCCGTCGGACGCCGACGGCGGGCCGACCGGTTCGCGCGCGTCGGTCTGGTTCTGTTGCCCGCGCCCGGACTGCCCCTCCTGCAAGCCGACCGCGCCCTGCGCCGATGATGGCGCAATCGTGTTGATCGTCGGCGCGAAATACTCGGCGAGGCCTTTCAGCTGGCTCTTGTTGGCATTCGACAGCAGCCATAACAGCATGAAGAACGCCATCATTGCCGTGACGAAGTCCGCATAGGCGACCTTCCACGCGCCGCCGTGATGCACCGGTTGGTGCCGCTTGTTACGGGCACGACGCGGTCGAACGATGGCGTCGACGGCATCAAGAGTGTTGGGCATCAGGGTTCGCTCTCAAATTCGGACGATCATCACGGCGCCGCTCGGCGCCTGGCGGCGCGCTCAGCTCAGTTCGCCGAACACCCGCTCGATCTTTTCCTTGAGCGCCGCGGGCGCAAAGGGTTTGACGACATAATTGTTGACGCCCGCCGCCGCGGCTTCCTGCACCACGCCGCGATCGGCGGAGCCGGTCAGCATGATGAAAGCGGTTTTGCCCAACACCGGATCGGCGCGCACGGCCTTGAGGAACTCGAGCCCGGTCATCCCGGGCATGTTATAGTCGGAAAGGATCAGATGAACGCGGTCGGCGCGGATCGCCTCCAGCGCCTCGGCCGCCTCGGCCTTGTCGCGGATGTCGCGAAAACCGAGATCCTGCAGGGCGTGGCGAACCATGGCGCGCATACTGGCCTGGTCGTCAACCACCATCACCCTGATCGCTGAAGCCGCGGGCATGAACATGTCTCCGAAAGAGTAAAAGGATGAGGTCGTCAGGCGGCCTTGGCCTGTGTCGCGACCAGCTCGTCGCGCGCGACGTCGAGCGCCTGTTCGAGCTCGCCGAAGCTGGGTGCGTAGCCGGACGGCGTCATGCGCCGGGCCAGTTCGACCGCGACCTGCACCGGCATCCGCTGCGCATAGGCGACGATCGCGGTCTTCACGAGCGTATAGGGCTTTTGCTCGGCATCGAGCGTCTGCTGGAGCTTGGAAGCGATCGGCCCGACGAAGCCATAAGCGAGCAGCACACCGAGGAAGGTGCCGACCAGGGCGCTGCCGATCATCGCGCCGAGGATCTGCGTCGGCTGGTCGATCGAGCCCATCGTGTTGATCACCCCGAGCACCGCCGCAACGATGCCGAGCGCGGGCAGGCCGTCGGCCATCAGCTGGATCGCATGCTGGGGCACCATCACCTCGGCGTGGTGGCGCTCGATATCGTTCTCCATCGCCTCGGCGATCTGATACGGATCCTCGAGATTGACCGTCATCATCCGCAGATAGTCGCAGATGAAGTGGATCAGCGCCGTATCGGCGCACAGCCGCGGATAGGGCGCGAACAAGGGGCTCTGTTCGGGCGCGTCGATATGCTTTTCGATCGCCATGCCGCCGCCGTTGCGAAAGGTGGTCAGCAGCGCGAAGAGCAGCGCGAGCAGGTCGCGATAATCCCCTTCGTTCCAGCGCGGCCCGCGGAAGATATGGGCGACGCCCGCCAGCGCGCGCTTCACCACCGGGACCGAATTGCCCAGGATAAAGGCACCGATCGCCGCGCCCACGATCGTCAGGATTTCATGCGGAAGCGCTTCCCCGATAACCGACAGATTGCCACCGGCGATCAGAAACCCGCCGAAGACGCAAAGCAGGGTAACCACCATGCCTATGTTGAGCGGTTGCGCGACGAAGAAGATCTGGAGGCTCGGCGTCAGCCGCGCGGCGAGCCCGAGCGCGCTGTTGAATACCAGCGCATACACGATCAACGGCGCGGCCATGGTGAGCGCCAGTTCGAGCGCGCGCGCGGCGGCGAGCACCGCGACCCGCGCGAGGTCAGCCGTCGGGACGGTGCCGCCGACCGGAAACTGGTCGTAGGAATGGATGATCGCGCCGATCCACAGATGATGAACGCCCATCGCCATGCACACCACGAGGCTGGCGACGGTCAGGAAGCGCCCGAGCAGCGGCGTCTGTCCGCCGAGCAAAGCGTCCGGTACCAGCACCGACGAGAGACCGACCTGCATGCTGATCAGCGATCCCGCCGTGGCGGCGGCGCTGAACACCATCCGCACGATCAGCCCGATCGCCGCGCCGGTAACGAATTCGGACAGCGTGGTGGCGATCAGTGCGCCGTCGGCGGCGGGCGCCACGACCCGTGCGCCGAGCAGTCCCGACAGCCCGAGCGTCAGCCCCAGCGCCATCATCAACCGGATCTGGACCGGGATGCCCTCCTCCGAGAAGATCGGCAGCGCCATGACGATCGCGCCGACCCGCGCGAACAGGATCAGCAGCACCGTGACATGAAGCGGCAGGTCGGCCATGCCTCGCTCAGCCGCCGGTGATGATCATGTCGGCGACACGGGCCATGAACGCCGCCATCGCCTTGCCGATCATCGGCAGACTGGCGAGCAGAACCCCGCCGATGACCAGCAATTTGGGAACGAAGGTGATCGTCGTCTCCTGCAATTGCGTCAGCGCCTGAAACAGGCTGACCGCGACGCCGACGATCAGCGCGGCGAGCAGCATCGGTCCCGCCAGGGTCAGCACCAGCAGCATCGCGGCCCGGCCCATTTCGGCGGCGTGGAACGCGTCCATGCCGCTCAGATCTGCATTCGCATGATCTCGGAATAGGCATTCACCATCCGGTCGCGCACCGCGACGATCGTGTTCAGCGCGGACCCGGCGGCGCCGACCGCGGTGACGACGTCGATCAGGTCGCCTTTGCCCGTCACCTGCTTGGCGCTCTCGGCTTCGGCGGTCCGCAGCGTGGCGGCGGTGTCGCCGACCATCGTCTGGACGATGTTGCCGAAGCTTCCTGCGACGAACGTGCCCGGCGCGGTTGCCGATGTCGCGACGGGGGCGACCGTTTCCTCGGCCGGACCCAAGTGATCGACGCCGGGCAGCGAGGTGAGTGTGCGGCCATAGGCGTTGATCGCGTCAAGTGCACCAATCGACATGATGAGAGTTCTCCTGCTTACTTGATGAGATCGAGCGTGCGCGACGTCATCGCGCGCGCCGCCTCGATGGCGTTGAGATTGGCCTGATAGGATCGCTGCGCTGCGCGCATGTCGGCCATTTCGATCAGCCCGTTGACGTTGGGGGTCTGGACGTAGCCCGCGCCGTCTGCGGCGGGATTGCCGGGCTGGTAGACCTTGCCGAACTCGGACTTGTCGGTGGTGATCGACGCGACCTGCACCTTGGTCGCGCCGATCGTGCGATCGAGGTGCGAGCGGAACGTTGCCACCTTGCGGCGATAGGGGTCGCCGCCGGCAGTGCGCGCGACACTGTCGGCGTTGGCGAGATTTTCGGCAATGACGCGCATCCGCAGCGCCTGCGCGTGAAGCCCGGAGGCCGAGACGTCGACCGACGCGTGAAGATCCATGTCGTCCTCGTGTGACCGGCGACCGACCAAGCGTGGCCGCCTCCTGCCCATTTATAGGCGTGAATTTCACACGGCGGGTCGGGGAGAGCCGATTTGCTTTCCTATAAAGTTACCGAAGGAGTGCTGCATGTCCGTGCTAGAAGGCATACCCGTCGAACTGTCCGTCGTTCTCGGCTCCACGCAATTGCCCGTGCATCAGGTGCTGAAGCTCAGCCGTGGTGCCGTGATCCCGCTGGACTGCAATCAGGATGATCCGACCCTCGTCTATGTCGACGACGAGCTTGTCGCCCGCGGTCGCGTGCTGGTGGAGGACGAGCGGATGTCGCTGGAGATCATCGAAATCCTCCCGAAGAGCGCCTGACGGGTGGACATATTCTCGGTGTTGCGCGCGATCGGTGCGCTCAGTCTGGTGCTCGGCCTGCTCGGCGGGGCGCTGTGGATCGTCCGCCGGTACGACATTCATCTACCGACGCAATTATTCGCCGCGCGCAGCGGCGAGCGGCGGCTGGTGCTGGTCGAGCGGCTCGCACTGGACGGTCGCCGGGCGGTGATGCTGATCCGCTGCGACGATCGCGAACATGCGGTGCTGGTCGCGCCGGAAGGTGTCGTGACGCTGCACCGGACCCGCCGCGTCGATGATCTGCCGATGGAGGCGAACGATGCGTAAGCGCATGCTGTGGGCGCTCGGCGCCGCCTTGCTCGTGGCGCTGCCGGTGCCGGCGCTCGCGCAGACGCTCGGGCAGGCCGCCGATCAGGCGCAAGGGGCTGCGACCGGGCTCGCCCAGGGCTCGATCTCCGGACGCGCGTTGCAGATCCTGCTGACGTTGACGGTGCTCAGTCTGGCGCCGGGTATCCTGATGACGGTGACGTCGTTCACGCGGATCGTCGTCGCTTTGTCGATGCTGCGGTCGGGGCTTGGCGCGCCGGGCGTGCCACCGAACCCGGTCCTCATCAGCCTTGCACTGTTCCTGTCGTTCTTCGTCATGGCGCCGACGTTCGAGGCCGCGTGGCGGGATGGCGTCACGCCCTATAACAACGGCACGATCACCGAGGCGCACGCGATGGAGCGCACCGCGCAGCCCTTCAAGACCTTCATGCTCAACCATGTCCGCCGCGACGACCTGCACCTGTTCGTCACCCTGTCGCACAAGCCGCCGACATCGCGTGCCGAGCTGCCGATCACGACGATCATGCCGGCGTTCATGATCTCGGAGTTGCGCCGTTCGTTCGAGATCGGCTTTCTGCTGCTGCTGCCTTTTCTCGTCATCGACCTCGCGGTCGCGGCGGTGCTGATGGCGATGGGCATGATGATGTTGCCGCCGACGACGATTTCACTGCCGTTGAAGATCATCTTCTTCGTGCTGGTCGACGGCTGGGCGATGGTGGCGGGCTCACTGGTCCGCAGTTTCGGCACCAGCTGAGGCTCAGCTATCAAACACTGATCCGAAGCCGCGCTTCTTCCTGCTGGTGGGCAAGAAGAAGCGGGCGCTCGGATCAGGTCCGGGGCGCCGGCGGCGGACCCCCGCGCCGGTCAGAAGTCGAACCGCACCGAGGCGGCGATCGTCCGCCCGTTGATCGAGCGCGCGCGCACCAGCTGGTTCGACGGGATCGCGGCATCCTCAGCCTCGGTGATGCCCTTCACGTTGAAGATGTTGTTGGCGTTCAGGTTGAAGCTGATGTTGTCCGCCGCGCGCACCAGCACGAAGCCGTTGACCTGCGTATAGGCGGGCATCTTCAGCTGGTTCACCGGCTGCGTATAGCTGGAGGTCGTGCCGATCACGTTCGCGCCGAAGCTGACGCGCCCGAAATCGAGCTGCGGGGTCGCCTGATAGACGAACGCCGCCTGCCGCTGCGGCCGGTTGCCGTTCAGCGTCGCATCGGTCGCGTCGCTGGTGATCTTCGCATCGGTATAGGTGCTCGCGGCGGTCAGCGAGAACGGCCCGCGGCGGAAGCGGCCTTCCAGCTCGACGCCGGTCGCATCGTAACGGCGGCTGGTGAACTGCTGCTGCGACAGCAGATAGTTGGTTTCCTGCGTCTTGGCGTTGAACACCGTCGCGTAGAAGGCGACCGCGCCGCTGGAGAATTTCAGCCCGCCCTCGGCCTGCTTGACGAAGTCGTACGGCTTGGAGCCGTCGACCAGCCCGCCGGTCGTGGTGTCGATCGTCGGCCCGAACAGCAAACGGTCGGCATTGACGCGCCCGCCGCGGCTGTAGCGCGCGAAGGCGGCCAGCGTATCGCTCAGCCGGTAGTTCACGCCCGCCGAATAGGACAGATAGCTATAGTCATAGTCGATGCCGGTGCGGTTGTTCGGGATGAATCCGACCGTCTGCTCCGCGACCGAGATGACGCCGTCGCCGTTGATGTCCTGCGCGCGTGTCGTCACCGCACCGGGCAGGTCGCCCGCGATGCTGCCCTTGGCCGAGCCGAAATCGTAGCGCAGGCTGCCGTCGATGTTCAGCCGCCCGACCTCGAAGCCGAGCTGCGCGAACGGCGCATTGGTGGTATAGCGCATGTCGTAGCTGCGGCGGCAGCAATTGCCGAAGAACGACGCCGAATAGAGCGTGCCCCCGGCGGTCTGCGACACGCCCGCGGCGTTGCGGATGTCGACCAGCACCGAGCGACCGTCCCCCTGCACGGTCTGGAAGAACGACGTCCACAGCCAGTCGGTCTTCACGTCCTGCCGCGAATTGTAGATGCCCGCCGCGATCGACAGCGCGCCGCCGCCAAGCTCGACCTTGCCGTTCAGCCGCAGGTCGTTGGTGATGTTGTTCAGGCTCTTCAGGTCGACGTCGAACAGCACGACGCTGGCGAGCAGGCCGTTGCCGCTGACCGTGCCCGGGTTCGCGATCCGCTGCCCCGACAGCGGGCCGCTGGCGTAATAGAGCTTCGCGCCCGCGCCGGCGAAGCCGTTGGCGGTGGTCTGCGCATCCCCAACCGCGGCGGGGAAGGGCGAGACGAAGTCGCCGCTGATGTCCGAATAGCGGAACCGCTCGGTGACGTTCCAGCCGTCGGCGATCTCATACTGGCCCTCGAACCCGACCGACTTGACGACCGGGTGCATCCCGTCGCCGATGTTGCGGCGGACCGGATTGTTGTTGCCGTCCAGCGTTTGCACCGAGCCGATGTAGCGGCTGTGCAGCGTGTCCTCGTTGATCGAGAAGCCCGGGATGTTCTGGTACGTCGGGTCGCCGTCGCTGCCGGTCACGCGCACCGGGTTGGGCAGGTAGGCGATGCTGCGATCGTCGAGATATTTGCCGTAGACCCGGACGTAGCCGCGGTCGAATTCGCGCGTGATATTGGCCTTGATCTGCCCGCCGCGCATCGCGTCATAGCCGACGTCGCGCGGACCGTCACCGAGCCGGTAAAAACCGCTCAATTCGTAGCGGGTCTTGGCATCGATGTGTCCGCCATACGCAAAGTCGGCCCTATATTCGCGATAGTCGATGCCCGAGGAGAGCTGGAACGAGCCCCCGTCCTGCTCGCCGGTCTTCGAAATGAAGTTGATGATGCCGCCCGGCGAATTGCTGGCGAACGTCGACGCCGATCCGCCGCGCACCGACTCAATCCGCGCCAGCGACAGATCGTTGCGGATGAAGATGTCGGCATTGCCGAAGATGATGTCGCCGAACTCGAGGACCGGCAGCCCGTCTTCCTGCAATTGCAGGAACTTCGACCCGCCCGACGCAACGGGGAGGCCGCGCACCGAGATGTTGGCATTGCCCTCGCCGCCCGATGCCTCGACGCGGACGCCGGGCAGGTTGCGCAAAATCTCGGCGGTGTTGCGCGGCGGGATCTTGGTGGTCAGATCGGCATCGAGCGAGCTGACCGACACCGACGTATCAAGCCGGTTGCGCCCCTGTGCGACGCCGGTGACGACGATGTCCTCGGGAGCGGCGGCTTCGGGGGCGACGGCGGACGGCGCCGCCGGATCGACCGCCTGGAGCGATGTCGATTGAGCATGGGCAGCACCGGCGATCAGCAACGCGGGGACGGAAACGAGCAGGCGAAAGCGCGGCGACATGGAAAACCTCTCCTGAGCGGCAGCCTCTATGGGCGATGACGGGTATGTAGCTTTTTCACAAACGATTGCAAAGAAGTTTCTGCAATCGTTTGTGAAAGCTGCGCCCGCGTTTTGCGCGATGGCGATTTGCGCCAACTTCGCAAACAAGCGAGCCGGCGATTGGCTCTGGAGAGGAGCGGTGGGTCGAGGTCTATGGACGCCGCGAACTGATGCTCGTCGATCGGCCGTGGCTTTGATTGTTGCGGCACTGTTCCGAGATCGGCGCGCGCGAGTGTTTGGCGCGCGGTGTTCCGCTTCTTTGCCCTAGCGTATCCGAGGCGCGCACTGATGCGCCGCCGATCTCAATGCGTGAAGAAAGCTGGGCTTTCAGTGCGATGATGACGGTGTCGGCATACCTTGGGGCCCCGACTTCTGCATTGCGATATGGTGCAACACGATGCCCGACGTGGTCGCGACATTCAGTGAGTCGAAGTCGCCGGCCATGGCGATGCGCAGGCTCTGCGTCCGTTCGATGAGCGCGCGCGAGAGGCCGGGCCCTTCGGCGCCGAGCAGCATGGCGTTGCGGCGCGCCGGAAGCCAGTGCGCTAGCAACGTCGTACCCGCGGGACTGAGCGAGACCGCGGCAAAGGCATGACGATCAAGAAGGGCCAGCAGATCGTCCTCGCGGCCCAACCGAACCGTCGGGACGAGTAGCGTGGCACCCACCGAAACGCGGATCGCCTTGCGATAAAGCGGATCGCAGCAGTCGCTATCGAGTAACACCGCCGCGACCCCGAAGGCGGCGGCATTGCGGAAGATGCCGCCCATATTGTCGTGGTTTGCGATCCCGGAGAGCACCAGCACATCCGCAGCGTCGTGCAAGCCGGAAAGCAGCGCGTCGGCGTCTGGTGCCTCGACCCGGCGACCGATCGCCAGGATGCCGCGATGCATCGCGAAGCCGGCGATAGCATCGAGCACGTTCTGTGCGGCGACGAACACCGGCACGTCCGCGGGCACGCACGCGAGCAGCGCGTGAAGCCCGTCGACGCGCTTCGAGGCGATCAGCAGCGACAGTGGGCGATGCAGCGGACTGCCGATGAGCTTTTCGACCACGACCTTGCCCTCGGCGACGAACAGACCGGCGCGCCCGACCAGATCGCGTTCGCGGACGTCGCGATAGTGTTCGATCCGGGGATCGTCGGGATCGTCAATCTCGATGAGCATCGGCGATGCTTTGTATGTACGTGCGCGCGCAGTCAGGGCTTGGCGGGCGCATCCTGCGCGGCGGGATCGGCACCCTGCGCGCGGTTCATGCTCTCCACTTCGGCCGCCGTCTTGAAGTCGAGCAACTCGACCTGGAATACCAGATCGGCATTGGCGGGGATCGGTCCCGACGCGCGTGCACCATAGCCCAGGGCCGCGGGGATGCAGAAACGCGCGATGCCGGTCCGCGACATCGTCTGCAAGCCCTGCGAAAAGCCCGGGATGACGCCATCGACGGGCAGGGGAGATCGCATGCCCTGATCGAACACCGCGCCGGTCGCCGCGAGATAGCCGATGTAGTTGACCAGCGCGACGTCGCCCGTCGCCGGCCTTGCACCGGTGCCGGCGCGCAACACCGTCGATCCCAGACCCGAAGGCGCAACCGTCGCGCACTGGCGCTGCCCGGCAGGCAGCACCGGGTTCAGCGGCAAGGGGATGATGCTGTTGTCCGCCTTCACGGGCGCGGGTGCGGATGACGGCGCCTTTTGCCGACGGATGGGTGCGGCAGTAGCGGGCAGCGGAACGGCAAGCACCGGCAGCAGCGCGACGAGGAGCAGGCGGGACGGGACGCAGGAAAGAAACGACATGGGCGACGCTATAGGCAAGGTCGGCGCAGCACGCCACGACGATCCGCAGCCTCTAGGTCGGATCGACATTCAGCGTAGCCAGATCATGGCGGCGGCGAGATGTACGAAGCCGGTGAAGTGGACGGTGCGGCGATCATAACGTGTGGCGAAGCGGCGGAAGTGTTTGAGGCGGCCGAAGCATCGTTCGATCTGGTTGCGATGCCTGTAGATGCCTGCATCATGCGGGATGGCGACCTTGCGGTTGCGCTTGGACGGGATGACGGCCGCAGCGTTCATGTNCGGCTTGACCTTGGCGACGGTGGCGCTGCCGTAATTGACCGCCGCGCCGGTCAATTACGGCAGCGCCACCGTCGCCAAGGTCAAGCCGTTCAAGGCCACCCCGGTCGCCACGTTCGACTCGCCCTGGGCGCTTGCCTTCCTTCCCGACCGGCGGATGCTGGTCACCGAGAAGCCCGGCCATTTGTGGCTGGTCACTGCCACCGGGCAGAAGCAGCAGGTCAGCGGCGTCCCGACCGTCCATTTCGAGGGTCAGGGCGGATTGCTGTTCGTCGCGGTCTCGCCGACCTATGCGCAGAACGCTCAGGTCTATCTCACCTATGCCGAGCCTGGCGAGGGCGGCGACGGCCTCGCGCTTGCGCGCGCTACGCTCGATGCCAGCGGCGCGCAGCCCGCCCTCAAGAACATCGAGGTCATCTGGCGTCAGCTGCCGCGCGGCAAGGGCGGGCAGTTTGGCGGCTATATCGCCTTCTCGCCGGACGGGCGCTACCTGTTCCTGACCTCGGGCGAGCGGCAGCGCTTCACCCCCGCACAGGACCCCGATCAGGCGCTCGGCAAGATCCTGCGGCTCACGCTCGACGGCAAGCCGGCCCCGGGCAATCCGGGTGCAGGCAAGACCGGATCGACGACGATCGGCATCATCGACCCGCCCGAGAACACCGGTGCGGCCGCCAAGGCACCGGTCCGCAAGGCGACGATGCCCGGCCCGAACCTGACCCCCGCCGAAACGTGGAGCAGCGGGCACCGCAATCCCTACGGCCTCGCCTTCGATGCGAAGGGACAGCTGTGGGAAACCGAGATGGGACCGCAGGGCGGCGACGAGCTGAACCTGATCGAGCCCGGCCGCAACTACGGCTGGCCGCTGGTGTCGTACGGCAAGAATTACGACGACACGCCGATCCCGTCGCACAAGGGCAATACCACGTTCGAGCAGCCCGCTCTCTATTGGGACCCGATCATCGCGCCCGCCGGGTTGACCTTCTATGATGGCAGCATGTTCCCGCAGTGGCGGGGTTCAGCCTTCATCGGCGGGCTCGCCTCGACCGCGCTGCTCCGTATCGCTTTCGACGGCAACGTACCGCGCGAGGCCGAGCGCTGGGACATGGGCGCCCGCATCCGCGCGGTGAGGACCGGACCGGACGGCGCGCTGTGGCTGCTTGAGGACGGCGACGGCGGGCGGTTGCTGCGGCTCACCGCGGATCGCGCCGGCTGACCGGTGGCGATCAGCGGTCGCCGGCATCATGCCGGCGGTGCAGCGTTCGCCATCTGGAACAATACAGCCCCCATCACGCTTGTACGCGGTTGAGGTGTCACCTCCAACGAAGGGGATTTTCATGAAGAAGGTTTTTGCGATCGCGTTGCTGGCTGGTGTGGCCTCGCTCGGCGCCTGCAATTCGAGCCCGCGCGAGCAGGCCGCCGACAACATCGAGGCGAATGCCGAGGCAGTCGCGGACAATCTTGAAGACGCTGCGGACAACGTCAGCAACGACGCCGCCGAAGACCGGCTCGAGAACAAGGCGGACGCGGTGCGTGATCTCGGCGATAAGAAGGCCGACGACATGCGCACGCACGACGCCGACACCAACCTGAAGAACGGCATCTAGCCTTCGCGGACAGCGCAGGCTGCTCCCAAGCGCGGCCTGCACTGGAGGGGCGTCCCGGCCGGGGCGCCCCTTTCGCACTCTTCGTGAGGTCACGCGCGCCCGCCGACCGGTTTTCCAGCCATGCTCACCTTTTCCTTAACCGCTATCAACTAGCGAGCCCGAACCTAATCGTTTGAATTGCTCGGGGTTTTTTAGTGACATCGTTCTTTATTGCTGCTGCCATGGCGTCGACATCGCTGTCGACCGCCACTGTTACCGACGCGCCCGTCGACACCGCCGTCGCCAAGGCGAACGACGACACCGTGACCACCGGCGTCGCCAGGGGCCGCGACCGGCTGGACAGCGCCACGTCGACCAGCAACCTCAGGGAAGCCGATCTCGCAAAGCTCGCGCCGCGCTCGATCGGCGACCTGCTGCGTGACATTCCCGGCATCCGTTCCGAGGCCGCGACCGGCGAGGGGCTCGCCAGCGTCTCGATCCGCGGGCTGCCGCTCGCCTCATCGGGAATCAAGTTCGTCCAGTTGCAGGAAGACGGCCTGCCGGTGCTCGAATTCGGCGACATCCAGGGCCTCGGCCCCGACAGCCTGATCCGCGCCGACCTCAACCTGTCGCAGGTCGAGGTGATTCGCGGCGGCTCGGCCTCTACCTTCGCGTCCAATTCACCCGGCGGGCTCATCAACTTCATCTCGAAAACCGGCGAGACCGAGGGCGGCGCGATCGCGCTGACAGGCGGGCTCGACTATGACCAGTATCGCGCCGATTTCGACATCGGCGGCAAGCTGGGCGACACCGCGCGCTTCCACGTCGGCGGCTTCTTCCGGCAGGGCGGAGGCCCGCGCCGCACCGGCTATGATGCGCAGCGCGGCGGGCAGGTGAAGCTCAACGTCACCAAAACCTTCATGGGCGGCTATATTCGCCTGTACGGCAAGTATCTCGACGATCGCTCGCCCTTCTACGACACCGTTCCTGTGCAGGCGACCGGCGACAATGCGTCGCCGAAGGTCCGCGAGATCGCCAGTTTCGACGCCAACCGCGACATGCTGCTGTCGCGCTACATCCGCAGCAACCTCGTGCTCGACGGCGACAACAATCCGGTCGTCCACGATCTCGCCGAGGGCGTCACCACCAGGGTGAAGTCGGTCGGGCTCGAAAGCCAGATCGACGTGGCGGGCTGGGCCGTCACCGAGCGGTTCCGCTTCTCGGACGTGTCGGGTTCGTTCGTCACGCCGTTCACCTCGGCCTATCTGCCCGCCACGCAGGGTGCGGCGCTGCTCGGCGGCGCGGGTGCGCGGCTGACCTATGCCAACGGGCCGCTCGCCGGTCAGGCGATCGCCGATCCCGCCAGCCTCAACGGCAACGGCCTGCTCGCCGCGCTCAACATCCTCGACCTGCGCATCAAGTCGATGGACAATGTCACCAACGACCTTCGCGCCAGCCGCGTCTGGTCGGTAGGCGACGGGGACCTGACCACCACCGCCGGTTTCTACGCCGCGCGCCAGTCGATCGCGCGCGACGCGCTCTGGTCGACGATGATCTCCGACGTGCGCGGCGACGGTCGCGCCGCGCTGGTCGACGTGACCACGGCGGGCGGCCGCACGCTGACCCAGAACGGCGTCTATGCCTATAATCTCGCGCTGGCGGGCGGCACGCGCCGCCGCAGCGTCGATCTCGACTATGCGGTCAACGCGCCCTTCGCTTCGGCCAATTACCACATCGGCCGCGTCGCGATCGGCGCCAGCGTCCGCTACGACTTCGGCACCGCCCGCGGGCAGCTGTTCGGCTCGGATCTCGGCGGCGGGCGCGTCGGCACCGTCACGCGCGACATCGATGGCAATGGCGTGATCTCCTCGCCGGAAACACGCGTCGGCGTCACCCCGCTGACCACCCCCGCCCCGCTCGACTACAGCTACCATTACCTGTCCTACTCGAGCGGCATCAACTTCCGCATTGCCGAGCCGCTGGCGGTGTTCGCGCGCTACAGCCGCGGCGCCCGCGCCAATGCCGATCGCATCCTGTTCAGCCCGATCGTCAACACGGCCGACGGCAGCCTGACCACGAAAAGCGCAGCGTTCGATCCGGTCAAACAGGCCGAGGTCGGCGTGAAATACCGTCGGGCCGGACTGACGCTCAACCTGACCGGTTTCTGGGCGAAGGCGCAGGACACCAACGTCGACGTCGTCACCAGCCAGATCATCCAGCGTGAGTATCGCGCCACCGGTCTGGAGTTCGAGGGCGGCGTGCGTCGCGGGCCATTCGCGCTCACGGCGGGGGCGACCTATACCGATGCCGAGATCACCCGCGACGCGGTCAACCCGGCGGTGGTTGGCAACACGCCGCGCCATCAGGCAAAGCTGATCTTCCAGGCGACGCCGCAGCTCAGCACCGATCGCTTCAGCATCGGCGCGGTGTTCATCGGCACGTCCGGCAGCTATTCTCAGGACACCAACATCCTGAAGACGCCGGGCTTCGTCACTACCAACGCCTTTGCGCAGCTGCGGGTCGCGGAACGGCTGATGGTGGGCGTCAACGCGAACAACCTGTTCGACACGCTGGCGATCACCACGTTCGACGAGGCCGCAATTCCGGCCTCGGGGATCCTGCGCGCGCGTCCGCTCAACGGCCGCACCGTGTCGGCAACGGTCCGCTTCGACTTCTGACGCGTGGCGCCGCGGCCGTCGCCGGACGGTCGCGGCACCCCCCGATTGCCGCCGCGGCGTAAGACTTAGGTCGAACCCGCTTATGGTTCAGATGCTTGGCTATCATCTGCTTAACCACTTCTGCCGCTGAACAGCCCTCGCGCCCACAAGGGGCAGGCGAGGACTTCGATGACGCGACGTGGAACAGGGTGGTGGATGACGGTCGTGGCGGCGTTGACCGTCGCGCACGCCGCCGCCGCCACGCCGGCTGGCACCACGATCACGAACACTGCCCGCCTGACGTTTACCGCCGGTACTGCGCCACCGGTCACGCTCGACAGCAACACCGTCACGATCGCGGTCGACGCACTGGTCGAGGCCGCGATCACCGCCGAGCGTCCGACCGCGCCGGTCGCGACCGCGCCGCAGCCGCTCGCCTTCACCGTCACCAACCCCGGTAACGCGACCACCAGCTACCGTCTGCGCGCCGCCGCCGACCGCGACGGCATCACGGTGGCGACGATCGCCGCCGACAGCGATGACGACGGCCGCTACGATCCCGCGATCGACCGCGTCACGACCACCGTCACGCTCGCGGCGGGCGCACAGCAGCGCATCTTCGTGCTCGCCGCCGGTGTCCTCGTACCCGGTGCGGCGATCACCGTCACCGCCACCGCCGACACGCCTGCCGCCGCCACCGTCGGCGCAACCGGCGGGCAGGCAAGCGCGACGACGCGCCTCGTCGCTCTTCCCAGCCCCGCCGCCCGCCTCGACAAGGCGCAATCGGTCGCCGCGCCTGGCGGCGGCACGCGCGCGATCGCCGGCGCGGTGGTCACCTACACGCTCACCGCCCGCTTCGCGCGCGACTGCGCCGCCGCCGAGGTCAGCGATGCCGTCCCCGACGGGATGCGCTTCGTGCCGGGCAGCATCACGCTCGACGACCAGCCGCTCGCCGACACCGGCCGGCTGGACGGCACCACCGTCCGCATCGCGCTCGGCGACATGTCCGCCGGGGCGATCCGCCAGATCCGCTTCAACGCCATCATCCTGTGAGGAACATGCTTATGACGATCCGCCCGCTGCTGCTGCTCGCCGCCCTCGCCGCCGCCTCGCCCGCGCTGGCCGCCGGGCCGCTGCAGGTCGCGTCGAAGGTAATGGTCGAGGCCCGGCAGCGCGCCGCCGACGGCACGACCAGGATCGCGCTGGTGCCGGCACACCGCGTCGTGCCCGGCGACCGCGTCGTCTTCACGCTCGCCTATCGCAACACGGGCGCGCAGCCGCTCGCGGATCTCGTTTTCGACAATCCGGTCCCAAGCGGCGTGGCCTATCGCGCGCCCGCCCCGAACAGCCCCGCACCCGAATTGTCGGTCGATGGACGTCGCTACGGCACGCTCGCGCAGCTCGGCGCGGTCGAGCCCGATGCCGTCACGCACGTCCGCTGGCGGCTCGCGCGCCCGCTCGCGCCCGGCGCGTCGGGCACGTTCGCCTTCCAGGCGGTGCTGAAATGATCCCCCTCCCGTTTCTCGCTGAAAGAAAGACGCTCCCATGTTCGTGAAGAGGACCATCGCCCTCCTGCTCGCCGGGGTCGCGGCCGCCGCGCTCGGCGGCGGTGCGGCGCAGGCGCAGACTCCCGCGGCGCAGCTCACCACCGCCGGCACGCGGATCGATAACACCGCGTCGGTGACCTATTCGGTCAACGGCACCAACCAGTCGATCCAGTCGACCACCGCGTCGTTCGTCGTCGACAAGAAGGTGAACTTCACCGTCGTCACCGCGCAGACCGGACCGACCGTGGTGAACCTCGGCGACCAGAATGTCGTGACCACCTTCCGCGTCACCAACCTGACCAACGACGTGCAGGACTTCCTGCTCGATCCCGATCAGCAGAACCTGTCACTGGGGCTGTTCCCCGGCAGCGACAATTTCGACGTGACCTCGCTGCGCGCCTTCGTCGATTCGAACGGCAACGGCCGCTACGACGCGGGCGTCGATACGCAGACCTATATCGACGAACTCGCGCCCGACGCCTCCGCCACGGTGTTCATCGTCGGCAACGTCCCCAACCAGGCGGGAGCGCAATATGCATACAACTCGCTGCACGTCGTCGCCGCGGCCGGCGGTCAGGCGAACACGCAGGGCGCGGTGCTGGTCGGCACCGACCTCAACCTCGCCGGCGCGGACAATGTCGTCGACATCGTCTTCGCGGACGACGACAGCGACGGCGCGCTGCTCGGCGATGCCGCGCGCAACGGTCAGGGACGCGCCTATTCGGGCTGGCATGTCGCGGTGAACAACGTCGCGCTCAGCGTCACCAAGTCGGCGCGCGTGCTGGCGGATGGCCTCGGCTCTGCCAATCCCAAGGCAATCCCCGGCGCGACGGTCGAATATTGCCTGCTGGTGCGCAACGCGACGCTGACCACCAGCGCGACCGGCGTCTCGCTGGGCGACGTCATCCCTGGCCACACCACCTATGTGCCCGGCTCGATCTCGGTCGGCACCCCCGGCGGGCTGGGAGCGACGTGCAACGTCAACGGCTCGGTCGAGGACGATGACGACAACGACGCCACCGAGACCGATGGCTACACCGCCGCCTTCGACGGCATCGCCAAGAAGGTGACGGTCAACCTTGCCAGTGTCGGCGGCGGCGGTTCCGTCGCGGCGTCGTTCAAGGTCACGATCGACTAGCGCGCTTGCCTCGTCGTCCCGGGCCTGACCCGGGTCCCCGCTTTTTTCCGATCGGTGCGGTCGAAGCGGGACCCCGGGTCAAGTCCGGGGCGACGACCACCAGCAACATGCCTTGCCCACACACCACCCCGGCGACCCCCGCGCGCCGGGCAGGGACCCTTCATGCCCGTCGTCCGCGTCCGATCACTGCTGGCTTATGCCCATGCGCTGGTGATCGCGGCGCTGTGCCTGCTCGCCGCGTTGCCGGTCACAGGACAGACGACGCGCATCGCCAACACCGCGCAGCTCTCGTTCGGCGCGGCCGACATCCGCACCACGATCGCGTCGAACACCGTGACGCTCGACGTCGACCGTACCCGCCGCCCGACATCGCTCAGCTTCCGCCTGCCGCCGATCGGCTATCGGTTCAGCGGCATGCACTGCGACACCGTGCCGGAGCTGCGCTTTTCGCCCGCGCCGGTCGACGCCGCCGACCTCGCCCGCGCCGCACCGCTGCGCACGATCGACACGCGCCAGCCGATGTTCATCGTCCTCGACGCGCCGGCCGAAAACCACGACCCGGCGCTACGCGAAACCGACTATATCGATGTCGCGACCGACCGCGGCACCTACAAGCTGCCGCTGTTCGAAACCGGCCCCAACACCGGTGTGTTCGCCGGCGGGGTGCCGCGAACTGGCGACAATCCCGAGCTGGCGGCCTGCGACCCGACACGTTCGCGCACGCCAAAACTGCGCATGTCGTTCGCGGGCAATGAATTCAGCGATGCCAGCGAAGCGATGCTGCTCGTCGATCCAGCCGGTTACCTCTTCGACTCCGCCACCGGCGCGCTGATCGACGGCGCGGAAGTGTCGCTGCTTGACGCCAACGGCAATCTCGCCACCGTCTACGGCGACGACGGCATGAGCGCCTACCCCGCCACCGTCATCAGCGGCAGCGCGGCGCGCGATGCCAGCGGGCGGCTCTATCCCTTCACCACCGGCAATTACCGGTTCCCGCTGGTCGCGCCCGGCACCTATCACCTGCGCGTCGTGCCGCCGGGCAAATATTCGGCGCCCTCGACCCGCGATCGTGGCGACCTCGCGACGTTGCGGGACCCCGGCGGCAAGCCGTACCTCATCAATGATGCCTCGTTCGGCGCGCCGTTCACGATCGACTCGCCCGAGCCCTTCTATTCCGACATCCCGCTCGATCGCAGCGGCGAGACATTGCTGCTGCTGACCAAGACCGCCTCGACAGGCGAAGCGTCGCCCGGCGATATCGTCCAGTATCGCGTCACCCTCACCAACCGCGGCGACATGCCCGCGCGCGATGTCGCGGTCACCGATCTGCTGCCCGCCGCGCTGCGCTACCAACCCGGCTCGACGCGCGGCGCGGCCGAACCGGTGCGCGGCAGCGACGCGCACAAGCTCGACTTCGTCATCCCCGAGATCGCGCCGCGCGCCACCGCCGAACTGCGCTATACGGTGACGATCGCGATGGGCGCGAAGTCGGGCGAGACCGTCAACCGCGTGCTGGCGAGCGGCGGCGCTGGCGTGACCGGCAACGAGGCGGCGGCGGCGATCCGCGTCCGCCCCTTGCTGTTCAGCGACGGCTTCACCGTCATCGGCCGCGTGACGGAGGGCGCGTGCGGCGATCCGGCGCAGGGCCGGCGCGGCGTGCGCGGCATCCGCTTGCTGCTCGAGGACGGCACGTTCGTCGTCACCGACAAGGACGGGCTCTACCATTTCGAGGGCGTGCGCGCCGGACAGCACGTCGTCGCGCTCGATCGCGCCTCGGTGCCCGCCAGCCACGAACCGGTCGCGTGCGACGCCGACACGCGTCAGGCCGGCAGCGCCACCTCGCGCTTCGTCGAGAGCGACGGCGGCCTGCTCAAGCGCGTCGACTTCCAGCTGCGCCCGACCGGCCGCACCGCCGCCGCCGACGCCGCGCTGCCGGTCCCGGTGCGCAGCGACGGCGCGGCGTCAGGGGCGGGGCGCGACTGGTTCGTCGGCGAGACGCCCGGCACCGCCTTTCTCTTCCCGACCGCCGACCACAATCCGCGCGCGCCCGCGATCCGCGTCGTCATCAAGCATCGCCCCGGCCAGCGCGTCGCGCTGACCATCAACGGCGTCGCCACTGACCCGCTCGCCTTCGACGGCACCGACGCCGACCCGACCGGCACGATCGCGATCGCGCGCTGGTCGGGCGTGCCGGTCGTGGCCGGCGACAATCGGCTGGTCGCGCGCGTGCTCGATGCCGATGGCAATGTCGCCACGACGCTGTCGCAGGTCGTCCATTATGCCGGTGCGCCGGTGCAGGTGATCGCGGTCGCCGACAAGAGCCGGCTCGTCGCCGACGGCCTCACCCGCCCGTTGCTCGCGCTGCGCGCCACCGATGCGCAAGGGAAGCCGGTGCGCGCCGGCACCTTGCTCACCGTCCGCGTCGCTGCGCCGTACTCGGTGGCGGAGGAGATCGCGATCGCGCAGGAGCGCCGCCAGATCGCTGACGGCGCGACGCACAGCGCGCAGGTGGTCGGCGACGACGGCTATGCGTTCGTCGCGCTCGAACCGACGATGCAGAGCGGTCAGGTCCGTGCGCAGATCGACCTCGTCGACCGCGACACGCGCCGCACGATCGACATCACCGGCTGGCTCGCCGCCCCGGCGCGCGGGCTGACCGTCGTCGGCTTCGGCGCGGGCACGCTCGGCTTCGACACGCTGCTTCGCCACGGCGAGCCGCGCGCGCGGGGACAATTGGTCCGCGACGGGCAGCTCGCACTGTACGCCAAGGGGCGGATCCGGGGATCATGGCTGGCGACGCTCGCCTATGACAGCGACCGCCAGCGTGATCGCACGCGCGGGCTGCTCGGCACGATCGACCCCGACCGCTACTACACCGTCTATGGCGACGGTACGCGCCAGGGTTATGACGCGCCGACCGACCGCAAATTGTACCTGCGGCTGGAGCGCCGCGACGTTTACGCCTTGTTCGGCGACTACGAGACCGGGCTGACCGCGACCCGCCTCGGGCGCTACAGCCGGACGCTGAACGGCGTGAAGGCGGAATATGACGGCCGCCGCCTGCTGTTCAGCGCCTTCGCCGCGCACACCGACGAGCGGTATGCGCGCGATGAAATCCCCGGCAACGGCCTGTCGGGACCGTACCGGCTCGCCGCGCGCGACATCGTCCCCAACAGTGACAAATTGCGCATCGAGGTCCGAGACCGCTTCCGCCCCGAGCGGGTCGTCGCCACCACGCCGATGACGCGTCACATCGACTATGACATCGACACCGGCGCGGGGACGATCCGCTTCCGTGAGCCGGTGCTGACCCGCGACCCGAGCCTCAACCCGGTGGTGATCGTCGTCGACTACGAAACCTACGGGCGTGGCCGCAAGAAGGTTGCGGGCGGGCGCGGCGCAGTGAGGGTGGCCGGTGGCAAGGTCGAGGTCGGCGCGACCGTGCTGCACGACGAGACCACCGCCACCGCCGACCTGCTCGCGGTCGACCTGCGCGCGCGGCTGACCGCCACCACCGAGCTGCGCGCCGAGGCGGCGAGCGGCGGACGCGGCGGGCTCGACGCCGGCCGCGCCTGGCTCGCCGAGGCCGAGCATCACGGCCCGCGCGCCGACGTGCTGGTCTACGCCCGGCAGCAGGATCGCGACTTCGGCGTGTCGCAGCAGAATGTCGTCGAGTCCGGCGCGCGCCGGGTCGGGGTCGACAGCCGCGTGCAACTCGCGCCGCGCGTGTCACTGATCGCGACCGGTTGGCACCAGCAACAGCTCGACGGCCCCGAAACGCGCACCGCGCTCGATACACGGCTCGAATATCGGCGTGACCGTGGCACGCTGTTTGCGGGGACCCAGCTCGCCCGCGACCGCGGCGTCACCGGACGCGACCGGACCTCGCAATTGCTGACGCTGGGCGGGACGCAGTCGGTCCTCGACGGCAAGCTGACGCTCACCGGCCAGACGCAATTCGCACCCGGCGGCGCCACCGACAGCCTCGACTTCCCCGCCCGCCACCAGCTGCTCGCCGGCTATCGGCTGACACCCGGCGTACGGCTGATCGGCGGCTACGAGGTCGCGCAGGGTGCCGGTCACGACACCCAGACCGCGCGTCTCGGGTTCGACGTCGCGCCGTGGACTGGCGGCAAGCTGTTGACGACGCTCAATCAACAGGCGTCAGGCAGCGAGGATGCGCCGCGGCTGTTCGCGCAATATGGGCTCAGCCAGTCGCTGCCGATCGGCGCGCGCTGGATCGTCGACGCCTCGCTCGACGCCAGCACCACGCTCCGCGGCCACGCCGATCCGGCCACGTCGCTCGCCGCGTTTGGCGCGCTCGCCCCCGGCATCACCGTGCAGGACAATGGCGGCGGCGATTATACCGCGATTACAATGGGCGCCAGCTATCGGGCGCTGCGCTGGTCATGGAACGGCCGCGGCGAATATCGCGCCAGCGCGCAGGGCAATCGCTTCGGCCTGACCACCAACCTGTTGCGACCATTGGGCGAAGGCCGGTCGCTGGCGCTCGGCGTCCGCTGGTACGGCATCGGCGACGCCGCGTCGCTGGCCGCCGATGCCGCACTGGCGTGGCGGCCGATCGACAGCCGCTGGTCGATCCTCGAGCGATTGCAATGGCGTAACGATCGGGCCGGTGCGGGCACGACTGCCGGCAATGTGCTTGGCATCGCAGCGGGCGGCGACCTGTTCCAGGCGACGCGCCGCGCGATCAACAACATCGCCGTCAATTACCGCAGCGGCGCGGAAGGCGACGGTCACGGCCTCGAATTGACCTTCTATCACGGTATCAAATGGGTGCGCGGCAGCTTCGGCCGTGACGATTACACCGGGCTGACGCAGATCCTCGGCGCAGAGGTGCGCCGCGACCTTGGCGCGCATGTCGACCTCGGGTTGCAAGGCTCGGTCCAGCACGGCGTCACCAGCCGCACGCTGGCGTTCAGCGCCGGCCCGAACATCGGCATTTCGCCAGCGCGCGACTTCTGGATCAGCGCGGGCTACAACGTCAGCGGGTACCGCGACCGCGATCTTGCGCAGGACCGCTACACCCGCCGCGGTCCGTTCGTGACGCTGCGCCTCAAGCTCGACCGCAACGCCGCGCCGCGGTAAGGCCGCTCAGTGCAGCAGGTCGCGGATCTGCGCCCCGAGCGTCAATGGATCGAACGGCTTGACGATCACCCCGACCGCCCCGACTGCGCGCAACGCCGCCAGCTCGTGCGCGCGGCTGTGCGCGGTCATGAAGATCACCGGGAGGTCGGGCATGATCGCGCGCAGCGCCGCGCGCAACGCCGGTCCGTCCATCGCGGGCATCGACACATCCAGCAGCGCCGCGTCGAACGATGGCGCCGAGGCAACCAGCGCTATCGCCTCGTCCGGCGTGCCCACCGCGACCAGTGCGATCATCGGATCGAGACCCAGCGCCAGCGTCACGATCGTGCGGATATCCGCGTCGTCATCGACGAACAGCAGCCGCATCGCCCCGGTCACCGCCGCTCCTCACGGTCGCGCAGCAACCGCCGTATCGTCGCGACCACTGCCGCCAGATCGTGACGCCCCTTCACCAGAACCGCCGTCGCGCGCCGCGTGGCCTCCGGCGGCGCGTCGACGTCGGAAAGCAGCACGAGCGGAACCGGCTGCCCGTTTCGATCAACCAGATCGGGAAGCAATGCGGCGCCCCGACCATCGGCCACGTGCAGGTTGAGCAACACCAACGCCGGTTCCCGCGCGCGCAGCACGGCACGGGCCTCGTCCGGGTCGACGGCGCAGACGGTAGCGGCGACGTCCTCCAGCGCCACGATCATCGCTTCGCACAGCTCGTGATCGTCGTCGACGTGCAGGATCAGCGGCGCCCCCTCGGCCGCGTCGGCGGCGACGGCCAGCAGCGGCAGGTCGAACGCGAACCGCGTGCCCCCGCCGATGCGATCCTCGAACCAGATCGTGCCGTCCAGCCGCCGCACGATCTCGCGCGCGATCGCCAGCCCCAGCCCCGTCCCGCCGGCGGCGCGCTGCGACTGGAAGCGATCGAACAGCCGCGCGCGCAGGTTCACCGGCACGCCCGATCCATCATCGTCGACGCTGACGCGGGCACGTCCCGCCGCCTGCTCGGTGCGCAGCGTGACGGTTGCGCCGCCCGGCGAAGCGTGGATCGCGTTCGAAACCAGATTCGTGACCACCTGCAGCAAGCGTCCGGCATCGCCCGCGACCGGCACCGGCGCGGTCGCGGCGACGTCGACCAGCGTCACGCCGCGGCGGCGCGCCTCGCCTTCCCCGTCGAGCGCCGCCTGCGCGGTGATCGTGCGCAGGTCGAGCGGTGCGCGCGCGATCGTCAGCTGCCCGCTCCCGATCCGGTCGATGTCGAGGATGTCGTTGACCAGGCGGATCAGCCGGCGGGCGTTATTGTCGGCGATATCGACCAGCCGGCCTGCCTGCGGTGACCATTCGCCGGCGGTGCCGGCGCGCAGCAACGCCAACGATCCGACCACCGAGGTGAGCGGCGTCCGCAATTCGTGGCTGACGGTCGAGATCAGCTCGTCCTTGGCGCGCGCGGCGCGCAGCCGCTCCGACGCATCGCGCAGCGAGAGCACGAGCCGATCGCCGTCGGCGCCGTGCATCACGCCGATCGCAACGTCGACACTCACCTCGCTTCCGTCGCGCCGCCGCGCGCGCTGCTCGGGAAAGACCCCGCGCGCCGCGCCGGCGCCGATCTGCGCGCGCAAGTCCGCGCCGCCCGCGCGCGGCGGCAGGATCGTGGTCAGGTCGCGGTCCTTCAGCTCCGCCGCATCATAGCCGAGCAGCGTGTGTCCGGCCGCGTTGATCGTCTCGATCGTCCCGCCCGTGGTGACGATCACCAGCGTGTCGGTGGTGCTCGCCAGGATCGCGGCGTGGCGCGCCGCCGCGGCGTCGCGCGCCGCCTGCGAGCGCCACAACGCGAGCATGACCGCCAGCAGGATCAGGCTGACCAGCGCCCCGATCACCTCGAGCAGCCGATGGCTGTCGTCGCGGTGGAGCCGGAACGACGTCGAACGTTCTGCGCTGCGCGCGCGCTCCGCCACCGCCGCGCGCGCGACCGCGTCGCGCAGCCCGTCCATGATCCGCTTGCCGCGTCCCGACGCGACCTCGCGCCGGACGGCATCGGCCTCCCCGCGGTCGAATAGCGCGATCGTCTCGTCCAGCTCGGCGAACTTGGCGTCGATCGCCGGCCGTAGCGACCGCCCGCCGGCGCCCGCCTCCGCCAGCAGCCGCTCGACCTGCGCACGCGCCGGGGCATAGGGTGCCAGAAACGCCCGGTCGCCGGTCAGCAGCAGCCCGCGCTGCGCGGTCTCGGCATCCTTCACCGCCGACAGCAGCATCAGCAACGACCGCTCACGCTGGAACGAGCTCGCCGCCTCGTCCTGCGCCGCCAGCGAGCGCGCATGTTCGATCCCGGTCCAGCCGATCAGCCCCGCGAGGACCAGCGGCGTCAGCGTCCCGACCAGAATGAAGCGCCATCGCGGCGGCCGGACGGACGGCGCCGCCGCGCTCACTGGTCTGCGCGACCGATCAGCGGGCGCGCAGCGAGCAGCGCCTGCGCGCGATTGCTGACCCCCAGCTTGCGGAAGATCGCGGTCAGATGCGCCTTGATCGTCGACTCGGCGACGCCGAGATCCAGCGCGATCCGCTTATTGGAATGGCCGTCCGCCAGCGCGAGCAACACGGATTTTTGCGCATGGGACAGCAGCATCAGCCGCGCCGTCAGGTCGTCGAGCCCCGGCGCGCCGACCGCCGAAGCTGGCGGAAAGACGCGCTGTCCGTCATCGACTCGCCGCAGCCGCTCGGCCAGTTCGTCGAGCGGCAGGCTTTTGAACAGATAGCCCGCCGCGCCCACCGCCCGCGCCGCCTCCACCAGCCGTGGCTCCTCGCTGGCGGTCACCACGACGATCGGCGTCGTCGGCGCGTGCATCTGCAGGGTCAGCAATCCCGAAAAACCGCGCGCGTCGGGCAGATGAAAATCAAGCAGGATCATCCGCAGCGGGGCGCGTTCCGCAAGCTGGCGCGCCTCGCCGATCGACCCCGCCGCTACCACCGCCACGCCGGGGAGCGCTGCGCGGGCCGCCATCGCCAGCCCCTCGCGGGTCAGCGGATGATCGTCGGCGACCAAAGCGCGCCCTCCCAACCTGCGTCCGTCTTCTGCCATGCCTCGGTGGTTGCAGTTGTTATCGCTCTCGAAGATCGCGATCGAACAGCGTTCTGTCCAGTTCAAAAATTAACAAAAATAACGAAAATAGAGTTACATAACGCATAATGATCCTGCTGGTAGAACCCGTCATCGACGCTGTTGCGGATGCGATTGCCCGCGCCGGTCGCCACGGCTGGACGTATCGTTCGTGTACTGTCGACGACGCGGTCGTCGCGGACGACGACGCGATCCTGCTCCACACCGTCGACATCGCGACGACCGCGGAGATACACCGACTGCGGTCAGCCGTCGCGCCGACGATCGCGGTTGCGTCCGCAAGCTGGATCGCGACCACCGACTGGTCCGGTGAAGGCTATGTCGCAGCGGTTGATCGCAACCAGCTTGCGGCGGCGCTGCCGGGCCTCGTCGCCGAGTGGAGCCATGCCGCGCGGCTCGCGACGATCGACCGGCTCTCCGAGACGT
This sequence comes from Sphingomonas sp. 8AM, assembly GCF_902506455.1. Taxonomy (GTDB): domain Bacteria; phylum Pseudomonadota; class Alphaproteobacteria; order Sphingomonadales; family Sphingomonadaceae; genus Sphingomonas. The sequence goes on from NZ_LR733844.1 coordinate 2,125,687, forward strand.
TCGGCGCAGTGCCGGTCGCCGGACTGTTGCGCGGGCTGCGCGGCGCGGTGGAGAACGTACTGGTCACCGACGATCCGGCCCGGCTCGCGGCGGAGGCGCACCGCATCGCCGGGCTCGCCGGGACGCTCGGTTTTGCTGCGCTCGGCCGACACTGGCTGCGCGTCGCCGAAGCCGGCGATCGTCCCTCCCCCGCGACGCGCCGCGCGACCGCGCATGCGCTCGCGACGCTCGATCGCGCCGAGCGTCGCGCTGCTTTCACGATATCTTAGTTACCCGTGTTTTAGGGACGGAGCCTGCCGAGCGGTTTGAGAGCACCATGTCCCGCGCCACCCCGTCCCGATCGTCGATACTGTGTCGCACGCTGTCGCTGGCGCTGGCGATCGTCGTCGGTACGTTCGGCGCAACGCAGGCGACCGCTGCCGCCTGCACCGCCACGGCACTGACCGCCACCGACCTCGGCAGCTACTCGCCCGCCGCGGTTGCCGCTGCTGCAGTGCCGGCGTTGCGCAGCCGCGCCGGGCTGACCTGCTCGCCCGGACTGCTCAAGGTGCTGAGCGGCAATTACATCAAGGCGACCTTCCAGAGCCGCAACGCGCTGAAACTCGCCCCGGCCAGCGGCGTCGCGCTGGCCTATACGCTGTCCGCCGATCCGAACGGCACGGTGCCGATCGCGCAGAACGGCACCGTCGACTATATGCAGAACGATCTGCTCAACGCGCTCGGGCTGCTCGGCGGAACCTCGGCCGACCTCCCGTTTTTCGTTCGCCCGATCGCGACCGCCGGTCTGCCGGAGGGCGTCTATACCGACCGCCTGACGATCAAATGGGACTGGTACATCTGTCAGGGTCTTGGCACCCTTGGCGCGTGCGTTCTCGGGCTGGAGAAGGACACGGCGACAACCGTCGTCGACATCACGCTGACGGTCGCGGCACGCAAGCTGGTTCTCACCGCCACCGGACGCACGACGTGGGACCCGGTCAACGGCACCAGCTTCCCCAAGGCGGTACCGGGCGGCAAGCGCCGGGTCACGGTACAGCTCAACAATCCCGATATCGTCGCCACCGACGGCAACGTCACGGTCGTCACGCCGATCGCGCCGCGCCAGACGCTGGCCCTCGACGGCGACGGCACCAGCACCGGGGTAATGACCTTCGCGGTCAGCCCCTCGGGCAGCGCGGTCGCGCTCAGCTATGATGGCCCGGCGAGCACCAGCGACGACGTGGACTTCTCCGCCGATCAGGGAGTGACCTGGACGCTCGTGCCCGGCGCCGGCACGGCACAGGCCAATGCGATCCGTTTTCGCCCGCGCGGCCGGGTGCCGGCCGGCGCGACGCTGAATTTCTCCTTCCCGGTCGCGGTGCAATAGGCGGCCAGCGGCGGAACCCTCCCACGCTTCCCCTCGGTCGTCAGCCCGGGCATGATACGACGCCTCGCTTCTTCTCGCCGAATGGCGTGCAGGAAGTAGCGGGATCCCGGATCAGGCCCGGGATGACGGAAACTGCGGAGCGCAATGACTGTCGACCCGTCCAGTAAGTCCAACTCCGGGGCGCCCCATCGGACGCCGGATAGCGCCCGTCCAATCTGACCGGATCGCACAAGTTGCGATTGACTCGCAATCCGACACTCGCCAGGGCTTCCAAAAAGGGGAAATGCTAATGCGAACCATTTTTAGCGCGGCCTTGTTGTCGTTGCTGGCTGTCGGGTCGACCGATGCGCAGACTGCCGGGCCGGACGACACCGGGACTGATGACATCGTCGTCACCGGCGAGAAATCGCGGCGCACCGTGCAGGAGACGACGACCAGCGTGGCGGTGGTCACCCCCGCACGCATCCGGCAGGAGAACATCCAGACGATCCAGGACGTCTACAATCGCACCGCCAACGTCGGCGAGACCTATGGCGCGGCAGGATTCACGATCCGGGGCATCAACAACGCCGGGGTCGGCGGGGGCGGACAGGCCGATACCGCGACCGTCTATGTCGATGGCGCACCGATCCCCGGCAGCGCGCTGTTCGGCGGCCCGACCGATCTGTGGGACATCGGCCAGATCGAGATCCTGCGCGGGCCGCAGTCGACCATCCAGGGCTTGAACGCGCTGGCGGGGGCGGTGGTGCTCACGACGCGCGACGCCTCGACCACCGAAACCAGTGCCGACGCGCGGGTGCTGTGGAGCGATCAGCGCGACCGTACCTTCTCCGCCGCGCTCGGCGGGCCGATCGTCGCCGACCAGCTCGGCATCCGGCTCTCCGCCGAGCGCCGCAACGATCGCGGGCTGATCCGCAACGTCACGCTCGGCGGCTATGACGATGCGCTGCGCACGCTCAGCCTGCGCGGCAAGCTGAAATGGACCCCGCTCGCGCTGCCCGGGCTCGAGGTTCAGGCAAGCTACCAGCGCGCGCGCCGCGACGGCGGCTATCTCTACGATAACGCCCGCACCGACGTCGCCGATTTCTACGACCGCCGCATCTCGACCGGCAACGTGCGCGGACGCGGACGCGTGGAGGCGGATATCGCGGTGCTGAACACGGGCTATGACATCCTACCCCGGCTGCGGCTGTCGAGCGTCACCTCCTTCAATCGGGTCAGCTCGCACGCGCTCGCGGATGGCGACGGCGGCCCGGTCGATTCACAGCGCATCGACAATCTCTACCGCTTCCGCACCTGGACGCAGGAGGTGCGGCTCAATTACGATGGCCCGCGGCTCAGCGGCGTCGTTGGCGGATGGGCGTATCGCCGTGCCGGCGGGCTCGACGCCAACAACCGGCTCAACATCGCGACCCCGGTGACGTCGATCGTCGCGCAGCTGCGCGGCAGCGGATTTCCCGCCACCGCCGCGACCGGGCTGGCCGATCGCTATGCCGCCGCACTGCCGCGGATTCCGGTCGCCTATACCGGGGCGCAGCCGCAGCTGGTGCGCACCGCCGCATTCTTCGCCGATGCGCGCTATCGCGTCACCGATCGCCTGTCGCTGATCGCCGGCGTGCGGCTTGATCACGAGGAAAACCGCTATGCGGCACAGGCGCTGGCCCGCTTCACCGGTACCTTGCCCGACCCCGCGACGTTCGGCGCGCCCGGCACCGCGCCGTTCCTGGCGGTGACGGCGATCAACCGTGGCGTGCTGGCGCTGGTCGCCAACGCCGCGTCGCAGGGTGCAGGCAAGACGCGCCGCTTCGACGCCCTGCTGCCAAAGGCCGGCATCAGCATCGACTGGACGTCCGGTCTCACCACCGCGATCAGCGTTCAGCGCGCCTATCGCTCGGGCGGGTCGAGCGCCAATCCGGCGCGCGGGCTGCTGGTGCCTTATGATCCCGAATATAGCTGGAATTACGAAGCGTCATTGCGCTCGCGCTGGTTCGGCGGGCGGCTCACGCTCAACGCCAACGCCTTCTACGTCGACTGGTCGGCGCAGCAGACCAACGTCTTCTTCGGCTCCAGTGCCTATGACTATAACACCGTCAACGCCGGCAGCTCCCACCTTACCGGGTTCGAGGTGGAGGCGAGTGGACGGGTTGCGTCCGGTGTCGAGGCCTATGCCTCGCTCGGCCATGTCCGCACGCGGTTCGACCGCTTCACGGTCCCGAGCGGCAGCACCACGTCGCTCGATCTTACCGGTTCCGAATTCCCTTATGCTGCGCGCTGGACGCTGGCCGGTGGCGTCGATGCGCGCGCCGGATCGATCGTCGGCAACGTCAACGCCAGCTATCGCAGCGCGGTGTTCACCGAAACGGGCGTGATGCAGGGGAGCCGGCGGTTGCCCGGACGCACGATCGTCAACGCCCGGATCGGCCGCGACGTGCGCGACTGGACGCTGTTCGTGTTCGCGCGCAATCTGTTCGACGCCCAATACGAGCAATATACGTTCCAGAGCGGCGACCGCGCGATCCTGGGCGATCCGCAGACCTTCGGCCTGGGTGCGGAACTGCATCTCTGACCCGAACTTTTCCGGTCTCGATCAATCGTTAACCATCGGGCGCTACCGCGGAGGGCGGAGGTGGTGTTTTGACGCTTGATCAAACGATTACCGGGGCTTCGCGAGTCGCGGGCGAGCTGGGGATCCGCACGCTCGACCTGCAGGCGGACATCTCGGAACTGGCAACGCGCGTCACCGCACAGGCACGCACGATCGAAAGCGTCGGCGCCCAGACGAACCGTCTGACAGACGACGTGGAAAACGTCGCCGACGCCGCGCGCGAGGCGTCGGGTGCGACCACCGGCGCACATGGTCTGCTCGCCAGCTCGCATGTGCAGATCGATGCGGCGATGGGCGATGTCGTCGACCTCATCGCGCAGGTCAGCCGCATCCACGACAGCCTCGGCGCCTTCACCTCCGCGCTGGAGGACGTCGGCCGCGTCACCGCGACCATCGATGCGATCGCCAAGCAAACCAATCTGCTGGCCTTGAACGCGACGATCGAGGCCGCACGTGCCGGCAATGCCGGACGCGGCTTTTCGGTGGTGGCGGGCGAGGTCAAGAAGCTCGCGTCCGAAACCGCTGCCGCCACCTCGCGGATCAACACCTCGATCCTCGCGCTGACCACCCAGGCGGATGCGATGCTGGGGCGCGTCGATCTGGGCGTGACCAAGGCGCGCTCCGCGCATCAGGGCACACACGAGGTCAAGGCGTTGGTCGCGCAGCTGCGCGGACTGATGGACGGGCTGGAACGCAACAGCGACAGCGTGGTGCGGCGGATCGGCTCGATGCTGTCCGCGGTCGTTGAGGTGAAGACCGGTCTCGGCGAACTATCCGAAACGTCGAGCGACAATGCCACCGGGCTGCACCGCCTGTCGCAGCGGCTGACCACCGTCAGCAACGACACCAACGACCTGCTCCAGCTGCTCGCGGAAAGCGATGCCGACACCCCCGACCGCCCATATATCCACTTCGCCATCGCTGCCGCGCGACAGGTATCCGAAGGGCTGTCGCAGGCGGTAGCGGCCGGCCCGCTCGACCAGGCGACGATCCTGGGCGATGCCTACAAGCCCGTCGAGGGCACCGATCCCCCGCTGTTCACGCACCCCGCGGTGGCGATCCTCACCGCGCTCGCGCGTCCGCAGCAGGAGGCGGCGCGCGCGCTGCCCGGCTTCTTCGGGATGAGTTTCACCGACCGCCGCAGCTTCGGGGCCGTGGCGATGCCCGAACGCTCGCTGCCGCAGCGTCCCGGGCAGCGGAGCTGGAACACCGAATATTCCCGCGCCGGGGTGTTCTTCCACTTTCCCGAGACCGAAGAGCAGGTGAAGATCACCAAGCCCTTCTGCCTGAAGGCCTATCGCCGGCTGGCCGCGGACGGGAGCGTCATCCTGCTCAAGCAGGTGATCGCCTCGATCAATGTCGGCGGCGCGCACTGGGGCATCCTTCAGCTCGCCTACAAGGATCAGGGCTAGACCGGACAGAGGTACGCCCGTTCCTAGGCGCGCCCGAACAGCTTCGCGACGCTCTTCAGGTCGAGCTTCACCCACGTCGGCCGCCCGTGGTTGCATTGTCCGGAATGCGGCGTGACTTCCATCTCGCGGAGCAGCGCGTTCATTTCGGCTGGCGACAGCACCCGCCCTGCCCGTACTGATCCGTGGCACGCCATCGTTCCCGCGATCGCGTCAAGCCGCTCGCGCAAGCTCAGCGCCTCGTCATAGGCGGCCAGTTCGTCGGCGAGATCAGTGACCAGCCCGCGCGGATCGCCGCTGCCGAGCAACGCGGGGGTGGCGCGCACCAGCATCGCGCGGGCGCCGAACCGCTCAAGCTCGAGCCCGAACTCGGTCAGCTCGGTGGCGCGCGCCTCCAGCCGGTCGCAGGCCGGCTCGTCCAGCTCGACCACCTCGGGGATCAGCAACGCCTGCGAGGCGACGCGCCCGCCGGCGAGTGCGGCCCGCATCCGTTCCAGCACCAGCCGCTCGTGCGCGGCATGCTGGTCGACCAGCACGAGCCCGTCCTCCGCCTCGGCGACGATGTAGGTTTTCGCCACCTGACCCCGCGCCACGCCGAGCGGGAACTGGCTGGTCGCGGGCGGCGGCGTCCAGTCGGGCACGCCGCGCGCGGCCGGTGGCGCGGCGAAGAAGGTCGGGCGCTGGTCGTTGAGCCTGAACCCGTGGTCCGCCGGCGGGTAAGTCGCCGAAGCCACTGACGTTGGCACGTCGATCGACGCCCCTGCCCCATCCGTCGGCGTCAAAGCCGGGACGCCCGGCTCCGGTCGCCACAGCGCCATGATGTCGGTCGGTGCCGAATGCGCGACGCGGTGCCCCGCCGCGTCGAGCGCGCGGCGCAACCCCGAGACGATCATCGCGCGCACCAGCGCCGGATCGCGGAAGCGCACCTCGGTCTTCGCTGGATGAACGTTCACATCGACCTCGCTCGGCGGCACGTCGAGAAACAGCGCCACCACCGCATGGCGGTCGCGGGGCATCATCTCGGCATAGGCGCCGCGGATCGCGCCGATCAGCAACCGGTCGCGCACCGGGCGGCCGTTGACGAACAGATATTGGTGATCCGCCACCCCGCGGTGGAAGGTCGGCAGCCCCGCCACCCCGCCCAGTACATGCCCGTCGCGCTCCAGATCGATCGCGACCGAATTGTCGGCGAGCGCGCGGTCCGTGAGCGCCGCGACTCGCGCCGGGCGGCTGTCGGCGGCGGCGACCGACAGCGCGCGACGGCCATCATGCTCGAGCGAGAAGGCGATGTCGGGCCGCGCCATCGCTAGCCGCCGGACGACATCGAGACAGGCGGCATATTCCGACCGTGCCGATCGCAGGAACTTGCGCCGTGCGGGCACCTGCGCAAACAGCGCCTCGGCGACGACGCGCGTGCCCGGCGGCAACGCGGCGGGGCCGTCGCGATCGAGCACGCCATTGTCGATCGTCCGCGCCCAGCCCTCCGCCCCCGACGGGCGGCTCTCGATCGTCAGCCGCGCGACCGAGGCGATCGAGGGCAGCGCCTCGCCGCGGAAGCCGAGCGTCGCGACCCGGTCGATATCTCCGTTCTCGCCCAGGAGGCTTTCCGGCAGCTTGGAGGTGGCATGGCGTTCCAGCGCCAGCGCGATTTCAGGCGGGGCCATGCCGCAGCCGTCGTCGGCGACTTCGATCCGTTCGATGCCGCCCGCGGCGAGCACAACCGCAATTCGGGTCGCCCCGGAATCGATCGCGTTTTCGACTAACTCCTTTAACGCGCTGGCTGGTCTTTCCACCACTTCACCGGCGGCGATACGGTTGACCAGATGCGAGGGGAGACGGCGTATTGACACGGGGCAACACCTAGACCAAGCCGCGGCATCCCGCGACCCCGCAGATACCATCGCCAGCATGATTCCTGCGGGATGCGCGGACTTGGACGATCACTGCCGGCGCCCCTTATCCGGCGACAAAGACACGGACGACAACGTCAATGATATTCTCGCGCCTGTTCAAGATGACCTCGCACGACATGGCGATCGATCTCGGAACCGCGAACACGGTCGTCTACGTGCGCGGCCGCGGCATCGTGCTCAACGAGCCGTCCGTGGTGGCGGTCGAGACGATCAACGGCGTCAAGCGCGTGAAGGCGGTCGGTGAAGACGCCAAGCTGATGATGGGCAAGACGCCCGGCTCGATCGAGGCGATCCGTCCCTTACGCGACGGCGTGATCGCCGACATCGACGTGGCCGAGCAGATGATCAAATATTTCATCGAGAAGGTGCACGGACGCAGGCGGTTCATGCGCTGGCCCGAGATCGTGATCTGCGTCCCCTCGGGCTCGACGAAGGTCGAGCGCCGCGCGATCCGCGACGCGGCGCAGAATGCCGGCGCCAGCGCGGTGTATCTGATCGAGGAACCGATGGCCGCGGCGATCGGCGCCGATATGCCGGTGACCGAGCCGGTCGGCTCGATGGTGGTCGACATCGGCGGCGGCACCACCGAGGTCGCGGTGCTGTCGCTGCGCGGTCTCGCCTACACCACCTCGGTGCGGGTCGGCGGGGACAAGATGGACGAGGCGATCGTCAGCTACGTGCGCCGCAACCACAATCTGCTGATCGGCGAGGCAACCGCCGAACGGATCAAGCAGGAGCTGGGCTGCGCCAAGCCGCCGGTCGACGGCATTGGCAAGACCGTCCACATCAAGGGGCGCGATCTGGTCAACGGCGTCCCGAAGGAAATCCAGATCAACCAGGCGCAGATCGCCGAGGCGGTGAGCGAGCCGGTCGCGACGATCGTCGACGGCGTCCGTATCGCGCTCGAGAATACCGCGCCGGAACTGGCGGCGGATATCGTCGACCAGGGCATCGTGCTGACCGGCGGTGGCGCGCTGCTGCAAGGGCTGGACGAGGTGCTGCGCGACGAAACCGGGCTGCCGGTGACAGTGGCGGACGATCCGCTGATCTGCGTGGCAATCGGCACCGGCCGCGCACTGGAGGACCCGATGTTCCGCGCGGTGTTACAGAACGGGTAAGTCGGGGATGACCGCGGGTCGTCCTTGCCGTCATCCCGTGCGCAGCGAAGCGAACCGTGGCAGCGCGCGGAACACCGGACTGTTTCGCAGCGCCCGCAATGACTGATCAGGCTGGCATCATCACACTCTAGTTACCAAGGCGGGAGGTGACGGCAATGGCGCCGTCGCGGGATCGGCGCCCCGGCTTTTCGCGGCGCGCGCAATACGGGCTGTTCGTCACCTACATCCTCGGCATCGCCGGGGCGGTGGTGGGGGCGGTGCTGCTCGCGCTCTCGACCTTTCAGCCGGCCGCTTTCTCGATGGCCCGCGCCGCGGTCGCGGAACTGACCGCGCCCGTTTCGGCGAGCACCAGCGCGATCGTCCGCACGGTCGCGACCGTGCCGCAGGAGATCGGAACCTGGTGGCGCGTCCACGACGAGAACAAGGAGCTGCGCGCGCGACTGGCGCGCGCGCGCGGAGCGCTGCTGGTCGGGCGACAGGCGCGGCTGGAGAACGTCCGGCTGCGCGCCTTGCTCGCGCTGCGTGATCGCGCGCCCGAGGTCGTCATCGCCGCCCGCATCGTCAGCACCAGCGGGTCGAGCACCCGCCGCTACGGGCTGCTCAACGCCGGCAGCTGGCAGGGGGTCGCCGAAGGACAGCCGGTGCGCGGGCCGGAAGGACTGATCGGGCGCGTCCTGTATACCGGGCCGAACACCGCGCGCGTGCTGCTGGTCACCGACGCCGAGAGCGTGGTGCCGGTCCGCCGTACGCGCGACGGCCGTCCGGCGCTCGCGGCCGGGCGCGGCGACGGGTTGATCGACATCCGCACGATCGACACGGCCGACGGCAAGTTCCGCCCCGGCGACATCTTCGTGACCTCCGGCACCGGCGGAATGTTCGTTCCCGGCGTACCGGTCGCGCGCGTGTTGCGCGACGGCACCGACGCGGCCCCGGCGCGGCCGTTCGCGCGCCCGGACACGCTGGATGTCGCGATCGTCCACCGCGCGTTCATGCCGCCCGCGCCACCGACCCCCATGCCCGCCCCTTCGCCGACCCCGACGCTTACCCCCGAATCGTGACGCTACCTCCGCGCCCGCCCTTCGAGGAACCGCTCGGCCGTGGGCGCGCGCGGCTGTTGCCGTGGGCGACGGTGATGGTCGGATCGCTGGTCACGATCCTGCCATGGAGTGCCACGCTGCCGTTGCTGCCGCCGGTCGGGCTGCTGATCCTGCTCTCGTGGCGACTGCTCGCACCGCTGTCGCTGCGTGTATGGGCGCCGGCGCTGCTCGGACTGTTCGACGACCTGCTGTCCGGCCAGCCGCTGGGCAGCGCCATGCTGCTCTGGACGCTCGCTTATTTCCTCGTCGATGCGATCGATGCGCGGTCGGGCGTGCACGATTTCCAGCAAAGCTGGTCGATCGCCGCGCTGGCGATCGCGCTGGTGCTGCTCGGCGGGCGACTGGCGGCAACGCCGCTCGATGCCCATGTCGATAGCGTGCTATTGATCCAGATCGTGACCTCCGTCCTCCTCTTCCCCGCCGCCGCGCGGCTGGTCGCGTGGATCGACCTGCGGCGGGCGCTATGAGGCCGCGCGCGCCGAAGATCATGACCGAGGCCGCGCAGAGCTACAGCTTCTCGCGCCGCGCCTGGCTGCTCGGTGCGGGTCAGGCCGGGCTGGGCGCGCTGCTGATCGGGCGGATGGGCTATCTCGCCATCGCGCAGAACGAGCATTACAATCTGCTCGCCGAGAGCAATCGCGTCAGCATGACGATGATCCCGCCGCGCCGCGGGTGGATCGTCGATCGCTACAATCAGCCGATCGCCAGCAATCGCACCGACTTCCGCGTCGACGTCATTCCCGATCGGCTTGAGGACAAGGATCGCGTGCTCGCGCACCTGCGCGGGCTGCTCGGGCTCTCCGACGAGGATCTCGCGCAGATCAACGCCGAGCTGGAGCACGCCCCCGGCTTCCGCCCGATCGAGATTGCCGAGAACATTGACTGGGAACGCTTCGCCGCGGTGCAGGTCCGCCAGCCTGAATTGCCCGGCGTCGCGCCGACCCGCGGCTTCGCGCGCCACTATCCCGCTGGCCCGGCGGTCGCGCACCTGATCGGCTATGTCGGCGCTGCCTCCGCCGAACAATATAAGAAGACCCGCGACCCGCTCTACGTCACGCCCGGCTTCAAGCTCGGCAAGGACGGGCTGGAGAAGACCATGGAGCCGCTGCTGCGCGGCACCGCCGGTGCCAAGCGCGTCGAGGTCACCGCGCGGGGCAAGCTGGTCAAGGAACTTGCCACCCGCCCCGACGTGCCGGGCCGCACGCTGCGGCTGACGATCGATGCGGGGCTTCAGGAATATGCGGCACGGCGGATCGGCACCAATTCCGGTTCGGCGGTGGTGTTCGACTGTACCAACGGCGAGATGCTGGCGATGGTCTCGATGCCCGCCTACGATCCCAACACCTTCTCCGAAGGCATCAGCCAGCTCGAATGGAAGATGCTCAGCGAGGACGATCACGTCCCGCTCATGAACAAGGTGACCCAAGGCCTCTATCCGCCGGGTTCGACCGTGAAGCCGATGAACGGGCTGGCGCTGCTCGCCGCCGGCGTCGGAGCGAACGAGCGCGTGTTCTGCTCGGGCGCGATGCGAGTCGGCAACGGCGTCTTCCATTGCCACAAGCGCCACGGTCACGGCCCGCTCGATCTCAAGAACGCGATCATGCAAAGCTGCGACATCTATTTCTATGAGATGGTGCGCCGCGTCGGTTACGACAAAATCGCGCCGATCGCGCGCGAGCTGGGGCTGGGGCAGAAGTTCGACCTGCCCTTCTCCACCCAACGTTACGGCACCGTACCCGACAGCGCGTGGAAGCGGCGCAAGTACAAGACCGACTGGAAGGTAGCCGATTCGCTCAACGCCTCGATCGGTCAGGGCTATGTGCTCTCCAACCCGCTCCAGCTGGCGGTGATGGCCAGCCGGCTGGCCTCCGGGCGCAGACTGGTGCCCACGCTGATCCGCGATCCGTTCAAGCCGCAGGCCGAGCTGCTGCCGATCGACCCCGAGCATTTCCGCATTGTCCGCGAGGCGATGGACGGCGTCGTCAATCATGGCGGCACCGGGGGGGCGGCGCGGATGCTGGTGCCCGGTGTCGCGATCGCGGCCAAGACCGGCACCGCGCAGGTCCGCCGCATCACGATGGCGGAACGGCGCTCCGGCGTGCTCAAGAACGGGCAATTGCCGTTCAAGCTGCGCGATCACGCGCTATTCGTCTGCTTCGCCCCCTATGACAATCCGCGCTATGCCGCGGCGGTCGTGCTCGAACATAACGGCCATACGGTCCGCAACCTCGACACGCCGATGATCGGCCGCGACATCATGACCTATCTGTTCGACCGCGACCGCGCGATGAAGAGCCTTGCCGAGGTCGAGCCGACCTGGGGTGGCGACATCGCGACGCGCATGGCCGCGCAGCGTGCCGCCTATCGCGCCGCCCACCCGCCGGCGCCCCCGGTGATCGACGACGACGACGTGCCCGCCTCGAACTCGCCCGCCGTCGAGGCCGCGACCGACGCGTCCAACGCGAGCGCCGAGGCGACCGCGCGCGACGTGGCGGCCGGCGACGGCCCGGCGCGCACCGGCTCGCCCGAACCCGACAACGAGGGCGAGCGCCGCGCCACTCCGCTCGACCGCGCCGCGGACCCGCAACGGTGAGCGGCTTCGTCCCCGCTCCGCTGGCGGTGCTGCCGTGGCGGATTCTGCTGCTGGTCACCGCGATCGGCGGCTTCGGGCTCGTCGTCCTCTATTCCGCCGCCGGGGGAAGCCTGCGCCCGTGGGTGATCCCGCAGGGGCTGCGCTTCGCGATGTTCATGATCGGGGCCGTGGCGCTGTCGCGCGTGCCGCTCGACTGGTGGAAGAAATCGGCCTTCTACATCTACGGCACCTTCCTGATCCTGCTGATCCTCGTCGAGCTGCTGGGTGCGGTGCGCGGCGGCAGTCAGCGCTGGCTCGGTTTCGGTCCGATCCGCATCCAGCCGTCCGAGATGATGAAGCTGGCGATCGTGTTGGCGCTCGCGCGCTTCTACGACCTGCTTCCTGCCGCCGAGACGCGCCGTTTCCAGGCGATCTGGCCGGCGGCGGTGCTGATCGGGATGCCGGCGCTGATCGTCATGGCACAGCCCGATCTGGGCACCGGGCTGATGATCTGCGCCGGTGGCGCGACGCTGATGTTCCTCGCCGGCGTCCCGCTACGGCTGTTCGTCGGCGGCGCCCTGGCCGTGGCGACCGCGATCCCGCTCGCCTTCAACTATGTCCTCCACGAATATCAGCGTCACCGCATCCTGATCTTCATGGACCCGGAAAGCGACCCGCTCGGCACCGGCTATCACATCAGCCAGTCGAAGATCGCGATCGGTTCGGGCGGGCTGTTCGGCAAGGGCTTCCTGCAGGGCACGCAAAGCCACCTCGATTATCTGCCTGAAGGCCACACCGACTTCGTCTTCGCGACGATGGCGGAGGAGTGGGGGCTGGCAGGCGGCGCCTTCCTCATCATCGCCTTCCTGCTCGTTATTCGCTGGGGCGTGAACGTCGGCGTGCGCGCCGAGGATCGCTTTGCCAAGCTCGCCGCGGCCGGTCTGGCGACGACGATCTTCTTTTACATGGCGATCAACCTGATGATGGTGATGGGGCTGGCGCCGGTGGTCGGTATCCCTTTGCCGCTGGTCAGTTTTGGCGGCTCGGCGCAAATGACCGTGCTGATCTCGCTCGGCATCCTGATGGGGATCGACCGTTCGATCTCGACGCGTCAACCGACGCGCTGGTGAAAAAAGTCAAAAAAGGGGTTTGCGAATCCGGGAAGCGCTGTTAGAGGCGCGCTTCCCGATCGCGGGGCGGTTCTTCGGAAACGCTTCTCCCACGATCGCTGGACGCATAGCTCAGTTGGTAGAGCAGCTGACTCTTAATCAGCGGGTCCTTGGTTCGAGCCCAAGTGCGTCCACCAGTTTCCTCAACGGCCTTGCGAGCAATCGCGAGGCCGTTGTTTTTCGGTCGGGCGTCACCGCGACGCGTAGAAACCGGACAACGGCGCTGCCAGCCTTCAGTGAGATCGGCCTGGCACGCGGCAGCAGTCTCGCCCTTGCCTCTGCCGCGCAAACATATAGGCAGCCATCTGGCCATTTCGCTTCCGTATGGCCCTGTCGAACCGGTCGGACGAGTCGGCTAACGTTCCTCGCCGTCGAGGCGTCCCGCCCTGGCTCCGGCACATCATTTCTCGTAGGAGCAAATAAGGCAGCCTCGCTCCCGTATATGCTCGTGCAAGCCGTACGGTCATGCCCAGCGACCGCCTTCATCGCTGTTTCATCTCAGTGGTTTGTCTCGCCAGCTTTGACGAAGACGCTTGCCAATTCCTGCGCGCCTGCTAGGCGAATGTAGGAGTAATGGCCGACGACAGATCGGCCATCTTGAGACGTCACGACAAAAATGGGGAGGATCACCATGGCACCCAAGCTGCTTTTCCTGGCATCGGTCTCGGCCGCATCGCTGCTCGCCGCTTCGCCGGCGGTCGCACAAAGCGAGGCGGGTGCCGCCGTCGCCTCACCCGGCACCGCGCAGGCGATCGACGGCAGCCAGCCGCCCGCCGCGCAGGAGCAATCGCCCGATGACATCGTCGTCACCGGCGTCCGCGCCTCGATCGTCGGCGCGATCAACCGCCGTCGCGAATCGACGCAGATCGTCGACTCGGTCGTTGCCGAGGATGTCGGCAAGCTGCCCGACAACAACGTCGTCGAGGCGCTGCAGCGCGTCACCGGCGTGCAGGTCACCGATCGCGGTCAGGGCGAAGCCGCCGGCATCCAGATCCGCGGCCTCCCCGACGCCCTGACCACACTCAACGGCCGCAACATCTTCACCGCAGCCGGTCAGTCCTTCTCGTTGCAGGACATCTCGGCCAACCTCATCAAGCGCGTCGACATCTTCAAGACGCGTGCCGCCGACCAGATCGAGACCGGCCTGGCCGGGCAGGTCGACGTGGTGACGCGCCGCCCGTTCGATTTCGACGGCTTCGCGATCTCGGCGCTGGCGCGCGGGATCTATGATCAGGAAGCCGACAAGTTCAATCCGAACGGTGCCTTGCTCATCAGCGATCGCTGGGAAACCGGGATCGGCGACATCGGCGTGCTGGTCAACGGCAGCTACACGCGCTCGAAGTTCCGCACGATGTCGACCACTGCGGGCGCGTTCGTGCCGTTCGCGACGCTCAATCCGCCGGCGGGCAGCGGGCTGGCCGGCTTCCAGCGGATTTTCCCGGCGGCAACCGACCCGCTCACCGGGCAGTTCATCAACGCGCCTGCGCTCGGCAATTGGCAGGTCGGCACCGAGACGGGCCTCCCGACTGCGCCGGGTTCGACGATCAACGTCAATGGCGTCGATACGCCCTATTACCTGTCGCGTGACGCGGTGTTCAGCTCCGACCTGTACGGCAAGCGCGAGCGTCCGTCGGTCAACGTCGCGCTGCAATGGGCGCCGAACAGCAGCTCGGTGTACACCGCCGAGGCCTATTACGCCGGCTTCCGCAACGAGACGTTCAACAGCCTCCAGTTCAGCTTCGTCGACTTCTGGGCGAACCCGGTCGCGCCGGAAGTGTACGACGGCACCAATATCGTGAAGTCGCGCGTCGCCAACAGCGTCTACGGCTTCAACAGCGCCGATTATTCGCGCAGCCAGACCGACAGCTTCGTCTATGCGCTGAACGGCAAGTGGGACGTCGGCGAGCATGGCGGGATCGTCGCCGACGTCGCCTATCAGACCAGCACCAACAAGACCGCGTTCTTCGCGATGCGGACCGATCGGGTCGCGAACCAGATCACCACCGACTTCAATGCCGGTGGCGGCATCCCGTCCTACCATTTCGACAATGACGCGCTGCTCGCCGATCCGAGCGTGTGGAACGTCGCGCAATTGTATGACAATTCCGGCCGTGACAAGGGCAGCGCGATTACCGGGACGCTTGATGGCTTCTACCGTTGGGACACCGGCTTCCTGCGCCAGATCAAGGCCGGCTTCCGCTTCGACAATCGGCGTGCGTCGAGCGAGATCCGCACCGCCGATGCCGCCGCGCTCAACCGCCCGCTCTCCAGCCTGCCGGCGGGTGCGACGTTCACCAATTCGGACTTCTTCGAAGGTCGCGGCGACGTCCCGACCAGCTGGGTCTCGGCGAACGGCTATTACAATTACGCCAATGCCGATCAGATCCGCGGGCTGTACGGGCTGAAGACGTCGGATCAGCTGACGCTGACCAAGGTGTTCGACGTCGATGAGACGACGCTCGCCGCCTATATGCAGGCTGACGCGCAGGTCACGATCTTCGGGCGTCCGCTGAACCTGCAGGGTGGCTTCCGCTACGTCACCGTCGATACCGACGCGACGTTCCGCGATCGCTTCAACAACGGCGCGATCTCACGCGCCTCGCCGGGATCGGCGCGCTTCCTGCCGAGCTTCACCGCGCGCTACGACATTACGTCGGCGATCCGCGCGCGCTTCAACTATGGCGAGACATTGCGTCGTCCGAACTTTGGCGACATCAATCCGAACTTCAATCTCGTCGGCGATCTGACCAACGTCGGGTACGGCAGCGGGTCGGCGGGCACCGCCGGGCTGAAGCCGACCACGTCGAAGAATTATGACGTGGCACTGGAATGGTATTTCGATCGCAGCAGCGCGATCACCGTCACCGGCTTCCGCCGCGAGATCGACGGACTGGTCGTTCCGGTCAGCCAGCTCGAATCTATCCCCAACAACGGCATCGTCGCCGGCGCGACGAACAATTTCGTCATCAGCCGTCCGGCGAATGCCTCGAACGGCGTGCTCAAGGGCGTCGAGGTCGGGCTCACCTATTTCCCGACCTACCTGCCATCCGTGCTGAACGGGCTTGGCTTCCAGGGCAGCCTGACATTGCTCGACTCAGACCAGAACGTGCCGATCTACAACAATTCGGGGCAGCAGGTCGGCGAGCAGCGTTCGGGCTTCTTCGGCGTGTCGGACCTCTCGTACAACGCCACTTTGGCCTATGATAATGGCCCGGTCGGCGCGCGGCTGTCCTATGTCTACCGCAACGCGTGGCAGGCCCGCTACGAGGCACGGCTGTTCGCCAATCCGCTCGGCGTGTGGCGTCGCGCGGAGGCGAGCCTCGATCTTCAGCTGACCGCGCGGCTGACCGACCGGCTTGGCCTCACCTTCGACGCGGTCAACCTGACACGCACGAAGCAGCAGGAATATTACCGCTTCGACAATGTCGGCGACAAGGATCGCTACAACCTCGGCACGGTGCTGATCCCGCGCACCTTCGCGGTCGGCGTCCGCTACAGCTTCAACTGACCTCATCAAGGGGCGGACCAGCCGGTCCGCCCCTTTCTTCTGTCGCAAAGGAATTTGCCGTGAAGCGCTTCCCCACGCTCGCGTTGCTCCTGCTCGCCTCCGGTTGCGGCGGCAGCGACGGCGCGCCGTCCGCCAGCACCGCCCCGTCCGCCACGCCGACCCCGGTGCCGTCACCGACGCCCTCGCCCAGCCCTGCACCCACGCCCACGCCAACCGCCAGCGCCACGCTCGCGCTCACCGGCAATTTCGCGCCCGCGCACGATCCGGCGATCCTGAAGGACGGCAACACCTATTACCTGTTTACCACCGGCAATGCCGGCGATGCCGAGGGGCTGCTCGCGCTGCGCACCTCCACCGACCTGCGTGACTGGACGCTGCGCGGCGGCAGCTACACCGCGCTGCCGGCGTGGACCGCCACCGCGGTGCCGGGCGCGACCGGCATGTGGGCGCCCGACATTTCGAAGGTCGGTAACGAGTACCGGCTCTATTATTCGATCTCGACCTTCGGGAAGAACCAGTCGGCGATCGGTCTCGCCACCGCGACGGTCATCGACCCTGCCAGGCCGGCCGCCAACTGGGTCGACCGCGGCCCGGTGGTGCAGTCGCAGACCAGCGACGATTACAATGCGATCGACCCGATGGCGTTCACCGACACCGACGGCCGCGCATGGCTGGCGTTCGGCAGTTTCTGGACCGGGATAAAGCTGATCCGGCTCGATCCGGCGACGGGCTTGCGGCTGTCCGGCGATTCCGCGCCGCGCGCGCTGGCGCAGCGCCCCTTCCCCGGCGCGATCGAGGCACCGTACATCATCCGCCACGGTAATTTCTATTATCTGTTCGTGTCGTTCGACACCTGCTGCGCGGGTGCGAACAGCACCTACAACACCGTCGTCGGCCGCGCATCGGCACCCGATGGCCCGTATGTCGATCGTGACGGCACGCCGATGCTACAGGGCGGAGGCACGCCGGTGCTCGGCAACGGGCAAAGCGACGGCAGCCGCTTTGTCGGGCGCGGGCACGTCGCGGTGCTGCAACAGGCGGACGGCGACTATATCGTCTACCACGCCTATGACCGGCAGAAGAACGGCTTTCCGACACTCCAGATCCAGCCGCTGACGTGGAGCGCGGACGGCTGGCCGGGCGTGCAATAGCCAGTCGTTGACCGTGTCGCCCCGGACAGTGACCGGGGTGACGGACGCTGCGACGTCAGCCGGCGTACAACCAGGCGCGCGCGTCCTCGACGTTGTCGAACAAGGCGCAGCGCTCGTCCGCGATGCGCTTCACCTGCATCCGGTGCAGCGGGCCCGAGAACACCAGCGCGATCCGCTTCGAGGGCGAATCGGGCCGCACCATCTTCGCAAAATCGGCGACGACGGTTTGCGGCAGCACGTTCTTGCGCTTCATATCGATCAGCGTCCGCAGATAGCCATGCCGGGTGCCAGCCGCCAGCATCTGCCGCAACGTCACTGCGACCTCCGCACCGAAGCGCGCCGACACGGCCGAATCCCAGTCGCCCGCCAGCGTCAGTTTCAGGAATTCTCCCGGCGCGTCGGCTTCGATATGGAAGGTGGGCGGTGTCATCCCCTTTGATCGCACACCAATGCTTGCATAATCGTTTCCCCGACACGTCAGAAAGGCCGCCATGATCCTGCGCAGCGATGAAATGCTCACCGTCGAGGTGCCGGGCAGCGGTGCGATGCAGATGCACCTGTTCCGTCCGGTCGCGGAGGGACGTTATCCGGGCGTGCTGCTCTATTCGGAAATCTATCAGGTCACCCCGCCGATCCGGCGGCTGGCGGCGATGCTGGCGGGCAACGGCTATGCCGTCGCGGTCCCCGAGGTCTATCACGAGTATGAACCCGCCGGAACCGTGCTCGCCTATGACGCGGCCGGGACCGAGCGCGGCAACGCGCTGAAGTTCACCAAGCCGGTCGCGTCCTTCGATGCCGACGCCACCGCCGCGATCGGCGCGCTGGCGGCGCATCCCGCCTGCACGGGGAAGCTGGCGACGTTCGGCGTCTGCCTCGGCGGGCATCTCGCGTGCCGCGCCGCGCTCGACCCGCGCGTGGCGGCGGCGGCGTGCTTCTATCCGACCGACATCCACTCGGGCGCGCTCGGAGAAGGGCGGAGCGACGACACGCTGGCGCGGCTGGCGGAGCTGGAGGCCGAACTGATGCTGGTGTGGGGACGGCAGGACCCGCACGTCCCGCTCGACGGCCGCGCCGCGATCCGCGCCCGGCTGGAGGCGGTCGGCGCCAGCTACGAATGGCACGAATGGAACGCGCAGCACGCCTTCCTGCGGGACGAAGGCCCCCGCTACGACCCCGCGCTGTTCCTGCAGGCGATGATGCAGACACTCGCCTTCTTCCGCCGCACGATCGGGTGATCACCTCGTCATTGCGAGCGTAGCGAAGCAATCCAGGGCCGGATCAGGACGCCCTGGATTGCTTCGCTACGCTCGCAATGACGAATGAAGGCCGGATCAGCTATCCTCCGCAGCTTACCGCTACCGCGCCAGCCACCCCCCATCGACCGCCAGCACATGCCCTTGCACATAGGCCGCCGCGTCGGAGGCGAGGAACACCGCCGCGCCGCCCAGATCGGTCGGCGCGCCCCAGCGCCCCGCCGGGATACGCTCGACGATCGCACGATTGCGCTCCGGATCGGCCTGCAACGCCGCGGTGTTGCTGGTCGCGATATAGCCCGGCGCGATCGCGTTGACGGTGACGTTATGCTTCGCCCATTCATTGGCGAGCAGCTTGGTCAGCCCGCCAACCCCGCTTTTCGCGGCGGTATAGCTCGGCACGCGAATGCCACCCTGAAAGGTCAGCATCGACGCGATGTTGATGATCCGGCCGCCGCCCGCCGCGATCATGTGTCGCCCGGCGGCCTGCGACAGAAAGAACACCGACTTCAGATTGGTGTCGATCACCGCGTCCCAGTCTTCCTCGCTGAAGTCGACCGCATCCGCGCGTCGGATGATCCCGGCGTTGTTGACGAGGATGTCGACCCGGCCGAACGCCTCCAGCGTCTCCGCAACCACCCGCCTCACCGGCTCGATCGTGGCGAGATCGGCATGGATCACCGCCGCCCGCCGGCCCAGCGCTCGAATCTGCGCCGCGGTCTCTTCCGCCGCGGTACGCCCGACGCAGGCGACGTCAGCCCCCGCCTGCGCCAGCGCAACCCCGATCGCCTGCCCGATCCCGGTGTTCGCCCCGGTGACGATCGCGACCCGGCCGGTCAGGTCGAACGGATGGTTCAGCGCAGCTGGCATATGTCGCACACCTGCATGTCGTTATAATCCTGGTTCTCGCCCGCCATCGCCCAGATAAAGGTATAGTTGCTGGTCCCCGCGCCCATGTGCACCGACCACGGCGGACTGATCACCACCTCCTCGTTGTCGACGACGATATTCCGCAGATCGTCGGGGCGCCCCATGTAATGGAAGACGCGATTGTCATCCTCCAGATCGAAATAGAGATAGATTTCGCTGCGCCGCTCATGGACGTGCGGCGGCATCGTGTTCCACACCGATCCCGGCTTGAGCTGCGTCAGCCCGAGGCACAAGGACGCGCTGGCGCACAGATGCGGCAGCACCAATTGATAGATGGTGCGGTCGTTCGACGTCTCCAGACTGCCGCGCTGCATCGGATTGGCATCATCCAGCGTCACCTTGCGCAGCGGGAACGGCGCATGCGCGGGGACGCTGAGCAGATAGAAGCGCGCCCCATCGCCCGCGAACGTCACGTCCGCCGATCCCATCGGCACGTACAGCGCCTCATATCGCGTCAGCTCGAACACCTGCCCGTCGACGGTCACACTGCCGGTACCGCGCCCGATATTGACCACCCCCAGCTCGCGGCGTTCGAGCAAGGGATGCCCCGCCGCGCTCTCCGGCTCGCTGTGCGTCGGCAGCGCCAGCGGCGTCGCGCCCGGCACCGCGCCGCCGATGATGAAGCGCTCGCCATGCGAATAGGTCAGCACGATCTCGCCGTCACGGAACAGCCCGCCGACCAGATAGCGGTCGCGCAGCGCCTGATTGGAGGCGCCGTCCATCATGTCGGGGTGGGTAGCGTAATAGGTCTTGGCGTACACGTCGGTGCTCCTGTTCAACGGGCGCGGTCGAGCTGCGCGACCTGCGTCGCTGCCAGCAGGAACGCGCCCACGCCGTAATATTGCGTCTCTTGTGCGGCGACCTTGTCGGGCCGGTCGCTGACCTGCTGCACCCAGCCGAGCCGCCCATCGGGCTGGATCGAACGCTCCAGCGCCGCCCAGCCACGCTTCGCGACCGGCGCATAGTCGGCGCGCGGCAGCACCCCGGCATTGACGCCCCACGCCATGCCATAAGTGAAGAAGCCGGTCCCGCTCGACTCCGGCGGCGATTCCTCCGGGGCCAGCAACGACGGCGCCCAATAGCCATCGGGCTTCTGCAACGCCTTCAGCTTCGCCGCCATCTTGCGGAACAGCCCTTCCATCTGCACGCGGTCGGGGCTGTTCTTCGGCAGCAGCGGGATGATCCGCGCCATCCCCGCAAAAACCCAGCCGTTGCCGCGCGCCCAGAATTGCTTGCGGCGTTGCGCGTCGCGGCGCTCGAAGAAGCGGCTGTCACGGTAATAAAGCTGTTCGACGGGATCGAGCAGGAAGTCGGTCGTCGCCCAGAACTCCTTCAGCGCGAAGTCGCGATATTTCGGATCGCGCGTCTGGCGGCTAAGTTCGATCAACGCGGGCGGTGCCATGAACAACGCGTCGCACCAGCACCAGCGCGTCAGGCACTCGGTCGCGCCATAGCCTTCCGGCGGCACCGCAAAGGCGAGCGTCGTCACCGCCGGCTTGTCCACCACCCGGTCGAACGTCGCCTTTGCGCTGGCCAGCGCCTGCGGCGGCCCGCCATGCGCGGCCGCCCACAGATAGCTCTGCACGATCGTATGATCGTCCGCGAAATAGGGCTTCTCGCCCGCGCGCCAGCCGTTCGCGCGCCCCATCGCCATGATCGCATCCTTGATGCGCGGCGGTGCGCCGGCATCGGCGAGCGCGGTCATCCCGACCCAGAACACCGCCGGCTCCCACGCGCGCATGTCGCCGCTGCGCGGGTTCACGTCCATATGCGCAAGCTGCCAGTCAGCCAGCTTCACCGCCTGCGCAATCGGCCCCTGTTGCTGCGCCGCCGCCGACGCAGCGACCGCCACCAGGCTGGTGGCGAGGGCAAGGTGTCGAAGGATCATGCGGCGCTCTCCATGGACGCGAAACGGGCCGGTGTCAGCTGGGGGCTGATGACGTGCAGCGACAGCAATGCCAGCAGATAGGCACCCCCCGCCACCGCGAAGATCGGCGCATAGCTGCCCGATATACCAAGGACGTGCCCGACGAACTTGGCGATCAGCATCCCGCCGATCGCCCCCGCGGTCCCGCCGATTCCCACCACCGAGCCGACCGCGGCGCGCGGGAACAGGTCGGACGGCAGGGTCAGCAGATTGGCGGAAAACGCCTGATGCGCCGCGGTCGCCAGCCCGATCAGCGCGACCGCGATCCACAGGTGGTCGACATACTGGACGGTGACGATCGGCAGCACCGCGATCGCGCAGCCCAGCATCGTCGCCTTGCGCGCGGCGTTCGCGGACCAGCCGCGCCGCAGCAGCCGCGACGAGGTCCAGCCGCCCAGCACGCTTCCCGCGTCCGACAGCAGATAGATGACGACCAGTGGCGGCCCGAACGACTTGAGATCCAGTCCGTACCGCTTGCCGAGAAAATCGGGCAGCCAGAACAGGAACATCCACCAGATCGGATCGGTCAGGAACTTCGGCACCGCATAGGCCCAGGTCTCGCGATACGCGAACAGCCGCAGCCACGGCACGCGCTGCACCGCCGGCGCGGGATCGCTGCGGATCAGCGCCAGCTCGCCCGGCGTGACGCGCGGATGCTCCTCGGGGCGGCGATAGATCGCGACCCATGCGATCAACCACAGCACGCTGAACGCGCCGGTCGCGATGAACGCCATCCGCCAGCCGTAGGCGAGCGTGATCGCAGGGACGAGCAGCGGCGTCGCGATCGCCCCGACATTGGCCCCGGCGTTGAACAGCCCGACCGCGAACGCACGCTCGCGCTGCGGAAACCATTCCGTCACCGCCTTCAAGCCGGAAGGGAAATTGCCGGCCTCGCCCAATCCCAGCGCGAACCGCGCCGCGCCGAATTGCGCGACGCTGCTCACCAGCCCGTGCGCGACATGCGCCAGCGTCCAGAACGAGAAAGCCAGCGCATAGCCGAGCCGCGCGCCGAACCGGTCGATCAACCGACCCATCATCAGGAACCCGGCGGCATAGGCGGCCTGAAACCAGAAGACGATGTCGGCATATTGCGCCTCGCTCCACCCCAGATCCTTCTGGAGCACCGGCTTGAGCACGCCGATCATCTGCCGGTCGATGTAATTGATCGCCGTCGCCGCGAACAGCAACGCGCAGATCGTCCAGCGATAGCGCCCGGTCGGCGGCGCGGCGGCGATGTCCGGCATGGCGGTGGCGCTCCGGGAAGAAAGGACGCGCGACACCGCCGCGCGCCCAGGTGGGGGACGGGTCAGAACTTGCCGCGGATGCCGAAGGCGATCGTCGTGCCATTGAAGAAGGAATTGTCACGGCGCGACGACCCGTTGCCCTTCGCCTGATCCGGGTTCTCGTAATAGGTGTAGAGGTTGGTGTTGGTGATGTTCAGCGCATCGACGCGCAGCTCGAAATTGTCGTTCAGGCGATAGCTGACGGTGGCGTCGAGGAAACCTTGCGGCGCGGTATAGGCGATCTGGTCGTTGCCGCTATTGACCGAGCTGCCACCGGCACGCGCACGATAATTCCATGATCCGCGCAGCGCAAACGGACCCTTCTCGTAGAAAGCCGTCGCGCTGTACGAATAGTCGGGTACCCCGGCCATGCTGACGCGCGTCCCCTTGCTGGTGACGAAGTCGTTGCCGTCGCGCCAGACCTTGGTGAAGCTGCCCAGCACGCCCAGCCCGTCGAACGGCGCGGGCAGGAAGGTCAGGTTCTGCTGGTAGGCGATCTCCAGCCCCTTCAGCCCCAACGTGCCGAGGTTCTGCACCGTGGTGACGGTGAATGGCTGATCGGGCGCAATCGTGCCGGTGTCGCTGCCCGTGATCGAACGCCGGTCGAACAGATCCTGCGATAACTGGAGCGTGCTGAACGGCACGCCATAGATGGTGACCGACGAGGGCGTATCGCGCAGCGACTTCTTGAACACCCCGATGCTCAGCACCGACGCCGGCTGGAAATACCATTCCGCGCTGAAGTCATACTGCGTCGCGACCTGCGGGCGCAGGTTCGGGTTGCCGACCGTCACGTCGGGGTTGAAGCGATTGGGGATCGCGATCCCGCTCGCGATATCGACCAGCGCCGAGCGGGTGATCGTCTTGCCCGCCGAGCCGCGCACCAGCACCTTGGGCGTGATGTCCCATGCCAGGCTGAGCGACGGCAGCCAGTTGTCATACCCGCCCCGGCGCTGACGCGGCCCGAACGCGCCGCCGCCAGTCGGCGCGTAATTGTCGATGATCGTCTCCGTCTTGGCGTAGCGCATCCCGAAATTGCCACGCAGACTGCCCTGCCCCAGCGGCAGCTTCATGTTCGTCTCGACGAAGGCTGCCTTCACCTGCTCTTCGGCGCGGAATTTGGAATTGAGCTGTACCGGTGCCGCAGCATTGGCGCCATTGGCGTCCAGGTAATCCATCACGAAAGCGCGGGGGAAGGTCGCGAATTGCGACGGAAAGCCCGCGTTGCCGCCGTCGCGCGTCGCGCCATAGGGCAGGAACGGCACCATGTGCGAGAAGACGTCGATCGTCGCGAACGTGCCGCCGCCCGGCAGCGTCCGGGTACGCCCAATCGCCGTACCATCCCGCCGCTCGATCTCCTTGATGCTGGAAATGTAACTCGCGCCGACCAACGCTGACCATTCCGCGCCCGCGAACTCGCCCGCCTCCCAGGTCGCGACCAGCCGGCCGCTCTTCTGCTCGTCCAGCTCCCGCGCCGAACCGAAGCCGAGGCTGGGATCGGTGAAATTGCGCGGGTCGGTGAAGGACACCGGCGAGCTGATCGTCGGATAGCTGACGTTGACGGTCGGGTCGAAGGTGGTGCGGATCGAATAGATGTTCGACACGATCCGGTTGCCCGACGAAAAGGCTTCGCTCTTGTTGATATTGCCCTGCGCCGAGAGTTTCAGCGTGTCGGTCGGGCTCCAGACCGCGCGCACGATCCCGTAGCGGAATTGCGTCTCGGCGTTGCGATAGAAGCTCTCGGTCAGCAGCGAGCTGTTGTCGAAGGTGCCGTACAGATTATTGTACTGGTCGATCTTCACGTCGACGGGGATCAGGCCCGAATTGGTACCACGTCCTGGCAGGCTGGTCGTCCCCTGCACCGTGCGGGTGTTGCGCACCGGCACGCCGAACGTGAATTCGTCGTTCACGTCGGTGACCCGCGAGTAGATGCCATCGACGCTCGCCTCGAACCGGTCGCTCTTATATTGCAGCGAGCCGACGAACCCGAGCCGCTCGCGCTGGTTGCTGGAAGTGAACACGCGGTAGAAGCGCGGCAGATACGCGCCCGCCACCTGCTCGCGGGTCAGATTGCCGAGATTGGCGGCCGGATTGTCGAGGTCGAGCGCGAACGGCGTGAAGGGCCCGCGGTTATCCGGCTGCCCGGCCGTGGGTGCCGGTCGATTGGCGAGCGTCGTCGAATTGTACCCGCCAGTCGATTGAAAGCCGGACCGCTCGTTGACGTTCTGCGCGTAAGCGACGCCGAACAGCGCGCCGAAATTGCCGACCGTATCGCTGACCAGCAGCGAGGCGCGCGGGCGGATCTGCCCGGAGCCTGTGTTGTAGTTCTGCGCGAGATTGTAGCGGACTACCCGCCCCTTGCTGTCGAACGGCCGCGGGGTCTGAAGATCGACGTTGCCCGAGATCCCGCCCTCCTCGAGGTTGGCGAGCGGGCTCTTGTAGATGTCGACGCGCCCGAACAACTCCGACGGGAAAACGTCGAAGTTGAACGTCCGCGACGAATTGCCGACCCCACCGGTCGAGGTGGTGCGCACCGGGGCGCCGTTGATCGTCGTCACCGAAAAAGACGGACCAAGTCCGCGGATACTGATCTGCTGCCCCTCGTTCGATGCACCGTCGCGCGACAGGAAGATGCCCGGGATGCGCTGCATCGAATCGGCGACGTTCGCCTCGGGAAACTTGCCGATGTCCTCCGCGACGATCGAATCGCGAATGCCGACCGCCTCGCGCTTCAGCTCCAGCCCTTCGGCAAGGCTGCGGCGGAAACCGGTGACGACGATATCCTCGCTCGCCGCCTCGGCGGGTGCCTGATCGGCGGGTGTCTGGGGGTCGCTGGCCGGCGCCGTGGCAGGCGCCGCCGCTTCGGTCTGCGCTGCGGCGGGAATCGCCACCAGCGCCAATGCGATGGCATGCGCCGAAGCCATGCCGATGAACAACGACCTGCCCACGATAACCCCTCCTGCTACGCCGCTGATCGCGGCTTATGGATCGGGTTATCATACAACTTTCGGATCGCGTCAATCCGCTTGAATCATCCGTCGCGAGACAACCCCGCCGCCTCGCTCAGCTCGGTATGGCGACTGAGGCTTTCCTGCATGTGGTGCCGCGCGGCATCGCGCGCGCCGGCGGGGTTCATGCGCACGATCGCGTCGACGATCGCCTCATGCTCGATACGGACTTTCTCGACATAGGCGCGCTGCGCTTCGGGCGGCTGGTCGCGCAAATACAGGTTGCGCGGCGGCACCAGCCGCACGCCCAGGAAGTCGATCAGCTTGACGAAGGTCTCGTTCTGCGTCGCGCGCGCGATCGCGGTGTGGAAGCGCGTGTCCGCCGCTGCCGAGGCGACCGGATCGTCGGCGACCTCGGCCATGTCGCGCAACGCCGCGCGCATCGCGGAAATGTCGGTCAACGTGCGCCGCGCCGCCGCAAAGGCCGCCATCTCCGACTCGACCGACAGCCGCACCTCGAGCAGCCGGATCACATCGGCCAGCTCGCTCATATCCTGCCGCGTGATCTGGAACGCCTGATACCGCGCGTCGTCGGACACGAACACGCCCGACCCCTGTCGCGCGATCGCGATCCCGTGCGCCTCCAGCCGCGCGACCGCCTCGCGCACGACCGTGCGGCTGACCTTCTCGTCCTCGGCGATTTCCTTCTGCGTCGGCAGCCGCGCGCCCGGCGGCATCTCGCCCGAGCGGATCCGCGCCTCCAGCTTCACGTACAAGGCATCGGCCAACGACATGCTTTTCGTCATTCGCGCTCTATATCAAGGTCGCGCGTCCAGCCCCACAGGCAAAAGCGCCAGCTTGGCAAAATAGATATGATACCCTAGGTTGTCGTACAACATTCAGGGAGTGGCTCGGCATGAGGATCACCGCGCGAATATACGCATCAGCGGCCGTGTCGCTGCTGGCCGGCGCCCCCGCGGTCGCGCAACAAGCGCCGCCGCTGCCGGTCGTGTCACCGCTTCCGCCCCCGCCCGACCGCACGCCGCGCGCCGTCGCGCTGCTCGCCGACTATCGCTACGACGATCTGCTGTGGGAGAATGACCGGACCGCGCACCGCATCTACGGTCACGCGCTGGAGGCGGCAGAACCGCCGTCGGGCTCCGGGATCGACAGCTGGGGCAAGAACGTCCGCTGGCCGTTCGCCGACCGCCAGCTCCGCACCGGCGACCAGCACGCCTATCATGGCGAGGGAATCGACTTCTACAATGTCAGCACCACGCGCGGCGCTGGCGGGCTGGGCATCTGGCACGACAACAAATTGTGGACGTCGCGCAATTTCGTTCGCCACCGCATTCTCGCGAGCGGGGGCGACCGCGCCGACTTCACCGTCGATTACGCACCGTGGCCGGTCGATACGGTGCGCAAGGTGTGGGAGACGCGCCGCTTCACGTTGCCGCTCGGCACGCATTTCACGCGCATGGTGTCGACCCTCAATTCCGACCGTCCCGAGCCGTTGCTGGTCGGCATCGGCATCGGCAAGCGCACCACGGGTCAAGGCGCGGGCGAGCTGACCGTCGACCGCGCGCGCGGACTGCTCTCGTGGTGGGGGCCGGACGATCCCGGCCACGGCCGGATCGCGATCGCGATCCGCGTCGACCCGCGGATGATCGCCGATGTGCGCGCCGATGCCGACAACCAGCTGGTGCTGCTGCGCGTCACGCCGGGTACGCCGTTCGTCTATTATTCGGGCTCGGCATGGAATCATGGCGAAGGCGACTTCCGCACCCGCGCGCAATGGGACGATTATGCCGAACGTGCGGCGCTCGACTTCACGGTACCGAAGGCAGGGCAATAGTGATGCGACTGGATCGACGCGCGGTGCTGGCCGGCGGGCTGACCGCGACCGCTCTTGCGACGACCTCCGCCGATGCGCAGGCACGCCCCGCCGACACGCCGCTCCCCGATGGCGCGACCGACCGCGCCGACGCGCTTGCGCTGCTGCGCCGGATGGCCGAGCCGGTGCTCGGACGCATGGCGCGCGGCCGGCTCCGCGCCGAATGGACACCTGAGCTGAGCCCGACATGGGACGGCCGCAACCCCGGCGTCGCCTATCTCGAGGCGTTCGGGCGGCTGATCGACGGCATCGCGCCGTGGCTCGCGCTCCCCGACGACGCCAGCGCCGAGGGACGGCTCCGCGCGCGGCTGCGCTCTCAGGCGCTGAAGAGTTACACCCATGCGGTCGACCCGAAGAGCCCGGATTATCTCCTGTGGCGCGGCCACGGACAGGCGCTGGTCGATTCTGCTTACTTCACCAGCGCGTTGCTGCGTGCGCCCGATGCCTTGTGGAAGCCACTTGACACGAAGACGAAGGCGCGGATCGTCGAGGAGATCAAGGGCCTGCGCCGCATCTCCCCGCCGTACCAGAACTGGCTGCTGTTCGCGGCGATGAACGAGGCGTTCCTGTTCGCGATCGGCGAGGACTGGGATCCGATGCGCGTCGACCTGACGATCAAGAAAATGCTCGAATGGTATGTCGGCGACGGCTGGTACGGCGACGGCGAGCGCTTCCACTACGACTATTACAACAGCTACGTCATTCACCCGATGCTGGTGCAGATCCTCGCCACGCTCGCGGCGGGCAAGCCCAGCTTCAACAATCTCCGCCCCGCCGAGGAACTGGCACGCGCGGTGAAGCGCGAACAACGCTACGCCGAACATCTCGAACGCATGATCGCGCCCGATGGCAGCTATGCCGCGATCGGCCGCTCGCTCACCTATCGCACCGCCGTGCACCAGCCGCTCGGGCATCTGGCGTGGCGCGGGCAATTGCCCGACACGCTGCCGCCGGGACAAGTGCGCGCCGCAACGATGGCGGCGCAACGGCGCGTGTTCGCCGATCCGGGCAACTTCAACGCCGATGGCTTCCTGACGATCGGCTTCGCGCGCCACCAGCCGACGCTCGGCGATGTCTATTCCAACGCCGGCAGCATGTATATCGCATCGGAAAGCCTGATCGCGCTCGGCCTGCCCGCCTACCACGCGTACTGGACCGCGCCGCCCCAACCATGGACGATGCGCCGCGCCTTCGCCGGGCAGGATTTCCGCAAGGACTACCCGGTCAATTATTGAAAGCCCCGTCGTCCCGGACGGCGTGAAGCAAGGGGTGAGATCGTAAATCAGAGCGGGATCATGCGGGCTGAAATCGTTCACCCGTCATTGCGAGCGTAGCGAAGCAATCCAGAGCCGGATCAGGAAGCCCTGGATTGCCGCGCTACGCTCGCAATGACGGATCAAGTCGTGGTCTACCCACCCTAATCCCCCGCCGCCGTCACCACCGGCTGCGTCTCACCGTCCAGCTCGGTCAGCTCGCGCTCGACCGCGATCGTATCGCCCAGGTCACGCATCGCATACAACTTGCCGCGCGCCTTCTCGAACGGGCGGTGCAGCACCATCGTCAGCTTGCCCGCGAACGTGCGGAACAGCATGCCGTGCCCGCTGTCGCCGCGCACCAGCGGCGGCAATTGCTCCCACGGTCCCCTAACCTCGCCGCTCTTCGACCGTGCGAGCGACTGGACATAACCGCGCCGGTCATAGCTCGACCACAGCATCAGCAACCTGCCGGTACGGGTACGAAACAGCTCCGGCCCGTCGGTGACGTTGCCGCCCTTCACGTCGGCGGGATCGGCCCGCTTCACCCACGGCGCGTCGGAGGCGCGAAACAGCAATTGTGGCGGCCCCGCGGCGGCGAGCGTGGCGTCGAGCGGCACCGCCTCGATCGTCCCGTCGCCGACCTGCACCCATTCGTGCGCATAGACCATCCACGGCTTCCCCGCGCGATCGACGTGCAGCGACCCGTCGAGCGTCATCCGCCCGGCGGCGACGATCGGTGCCCCGCCGCGCTCCAGCCGGTATGGCCCGCCCAGGGTCGCCGACGAGGCGAGCAGGGTCGAGCGCCGCACCGGCTGACGCCCGTTCTCCTCGGGCAGCTTCAGCCCGTCATTGTAGAAGGTCGAGAACAGATACCATCGCCCCTTCCAGCGATGCACCTCCGGCGCCCACGCGCCGTCGTTCGCCCAGCTATCCTCGGGTAACGCGAACACCATCACCGGCCGCTGCCAATGCTTCAGGTCGCGGCTGCGATAGGCCATGATCCCCAGCCGATTGTCGCCGGTCAGCTGCTGCTCGTTGCGGGTGAACAGCCAATAGGTGCGGGTGGCGCGGTCGGCGACGATCCATGGGTCGTGGAGCGGCATGTCGGGCAACAGCAACGGCGCATCCGGCGTGCCCGGGGCGGCAGCGGTCGCCACCGGCAAAGCGACGCAGGCGAGCGCCATCAGGAGAACAGCGCGCAGCGCGGCGGTGGCGCCGGTGCGGCCGGCAGCAAGGATGGTCATCCGTCGTCTCTCCCAATTATGTCGGACATAACCGGGCGCGAGAGCGGGTCAACCCGCCGCCACGACCTCCCCGCTTCGCTCGCGCGCCGGATTGCCCGCGACGGTCGCGCCCGCCCGCACGTCGCGCGTCACGACGCTGCCCGCGCCGATGATCGCATCGTCGCCGATCGTGACGCCGGGCAGGATCAGCGCGCCGCCACCGATCCACACGTTGCGTCCGATCACGATCGGTCGCCCCCATTCCGCGCCGGTCGCGCGCGCCGCCGGGTCGCGCGGATGATCCGCGGTCAAAATTTGCACCGCGGGCCCGATCTGCGTCCCTTTTCCGATCGTGACCGCCACCACATCGAGAATGATGCAGCTATAATTGAGGAACACATCGTCCCCGAGGCGGATATTATAGCCATAGTCGCAATGGAACGGCGGCCGGATCACCGCCCCCTCCCCCACCGCCGCCAGGCGCTCGCGCAGGATCGCGCGCCGCTCCGCCGCCGGCAACGCCGCCGCGGCATTGTAGCGCTCCATCCACGCCAGCGCCGCCTGATGGTCCGCGATTAACTCAGCATCGGCAGCATGATAGGCCTCCCCGGCCAGCATCTTCTGCTTCTCGCTACGCTCTGTCATCGCCCTCAATCCCGCGCCGTCAGCGGCACCGAGGATCGCCCGGCTGCACGCGCGTCTTCTCCCGCCGCCTCCTGCCGCGTCGCGTAAAGATGCCGCAATATCAACGCCAGATCCGCCTCGCTCAGCCCCGACGCCGGGTCGATCACGACCCCGGCCGGCAAGGGTTCGACCCACGCCGCAAGACGGTTGCACGCAGCGCCGAGCGCCGGATCGGTGGAATCATCGAAAGCAGCCATAGACTTACGTATGCCGCGCCCGCCGCATCCGACCAAGCCTCAGCGCAGCGTCAGTTCGACCACTTGATCCCAGCGCTCGCCGAGCGGCGGTAACCCGCTGATTTCAACGCGGTCCCCGCGCCGCGTCACCGCGACGCCTGCTCCGCCATCGAGCAACCGGGCCGTTGCGACCTGCGCCTTCAGCGGCAGCGCCACCCGCCCGTCATGCGCGCGCAGCAGATGGACGTACACCGTCTTCCCCTTCTGCGTGGTGACGCCCCACTCACCCGCCGACACCGGTCCCCCGCGCGTCCCGTAGATGCTGGCGCCGTTCACCTTCAGCCACTCGCCAATCGTATGAAATGTCGCCAGATTGTCCGGCTGGATCTCGCCATTGGGCATGGGCCCGGTGTTGAGCAGGAAGTTGGCGTTGCGCCCCGCCGCCCCGACCAACGTCTGCACCAGCGTCTTGGGCAACTTGTATTGATCGTCGGTCAGGTTGAAGCCCCAGCTGCCGTTCATCGTCTCGGCGGTTTCCAGCGGCAGCGCGCCGATCGTCGCGGTGCCGCTGAACCCGGTCTTGTTCTCGCCGGGCAAATCGCGCTCAAACGTCTGATAATCCTCGCCCGCGAAGGGCGCGTGATGGTGGTTGTTGACGATCAGCGCGCCGGGCTGAAGCTGGTGGATCAGTCTGTAGGTGCGCTCCAGCCGCCAGCGGTCGCGCAGCGGCGTCTTCTCCTGATCCCACCAGCCGTCGAACCAGATGCCGCCGATCGGCCCATATTGCGTCAGCAACTCGCGCAGCTGCGCGTCCTGATAGTCGAGATACTTGTCCCAGTTGCCCGTCTCGGGCCGCCCGGCCGAATGACCGGTGCGGCCGCGCGGGAAATAATCCGGATGGTGCCAGTCGAGCTGCGAATAATAGAAGAACAGCTTTACGCCCTGCCGCCGGCACGCCGCGGCCAGCTCCGCGATCGGATCGCGCTTGAACGGCGTTGCCTTCACGACATTGTACGGCGACACCTTGCTGTCGAACATCGCGAAGCCGTCGTGATGCTTGCTGGTGATGACGATATAGCGCGCGCCGGCATCCTTGAACGAGCGCACCCAGGCACCGGCGTCGAATTTCTCCGGATAGAAGAACTTCGCGAGCCGCTCATATTTGGTGGCCGGGATCTTGTTGTCCTGCATGATCCATTCGGCACCGCCCGACGACCCCGTCCCGCCCAGCTCGCTGTACAGGCCCCAGTGGAGGAAGATGCCGAACTTGGCGTCCTGAAACCATTCGCGCGCGGCGAGATTGGCGGGGGCCGGGGTGTAGGTCTCGGCCGATTGCGCGTCGGCGGCTGGCACGGCGAGCATCGCCGCGATCGCCACAGTGAAACCCCTCCACAAGCGACGTCGTACGCACTTCATCCCGCTCTCCCGCTTTGTCTTTCAAGCAGGATGACGAGGAAGCGTCGCCCTGTCATCCTCTCCGTCGCCCTACTTCCTTGAGAAATACGCCCGCAGCCGCTCGGCCTCTTCAGGCGTGATCGCCATCACCGTGCCATGCTTGGGCGCGGTGAAGTTCGTCGTCTTCATTGTCGACCCCGGATCGTTGAACCGCCCGATATTGCGGAACGTCTTGAAATCGGTCGTCTCGGCGAAACCCATATTGTTCGGCTTGGCCCCGAACACGTCGTACATCAGCACATAGGTGCTGGTGCCGTACCGCTTCCACAGATTCGGCGCCTCGGCCGCGACCGTCTCGGGGTCGATCTTCTGCGCGTCGTAGACGTATCCGCCGTCGACCCGCCGCGACACCGCCTGCCGAATGCTGCCGGGCTGCTCATGCGCGACATAGAACATGCGATAGCGGTCGCCGACCTTGGTGATGTCGGCGTCGATCGTGTTCACGGCCGGGCGCGGATAGTGCAGGATCTGCTTGGGCTCGGTCGTCAGCGTCGTAAAGGCTGGGTCGGCGAGCGACTGCACCATGAAGTTCGGCCCGTTGCCGATCCGCGTCGTGAAATAGACCATCATCCGCTTGCGCGTCGGATTCCAGATGGTCTCCGGCGCCCAGGCGTTGCCTGCCTTAGCAAAGGCCGGGAACAAGACGCTGACGTTCACCTTCGCCAGCGTCCAGTGCAGCAGGTCGTGGCTCTTCATCAGGATCAGGTTGCGGTTGTTGCCCCAGCCGTAATCCTTCTCGGGCCGCTCCCAGTCGGTCGTGCGCAGCCCCTCGCGCTTGGCGAAAATGTGCAGGTCGGTCATCGACATATAGAAGTCGCCGTCCGGCCCGCGCATGATGTGCGGATCGCGGATACCCTTCTGGTCGGCGACCACGCGTCCTGACAGCACCGGCGCGCCATGGTTGACGTCCGTGAAGGTATAGCCGTCGGCCGAGGTCGCGAAGTGCAGGGAGTGCGTCTCGTCCTTGAAGTAAGCAAGCAGATACGCCGATCGCGCGGAAGCAGTGACGTCGGGCGCGGGATGGCCGGCAAGCGCGGGCACCACGGCCAACTGCCGCGTGGCCAGTGGAGCGTCCGGCGCCGTCGACTGCGCGGACGACGCCGCCGTGCCAAGCACGAGCGCCATAGCCGTAGCTGCAAAAAACGCCTTCATATCCTCTCCCTCGCCGGCCGCCGGGCTGGTCACTGCACGACCTAAATACTCCGACAAGAGGTTGCAACGATTACGATTTGTTTCGCCCGTTCTGCGCAGCCGCCGCGGCGCGCGCCAAGCTGACCTTCTCCGCCGCAAAGAATTGGCCCGTTCGCTAATCCCATCTGATTAGTGTGGATTACGTAACGACTCATCCGGCGGGGGGCCGGGGCGACGAACGGATCGGCAATGACTCGCACGACATCGACCGGATCACGCTTTTCCCGGCACCGGGCGCGGCGCGCCCATGCGGCAGTGGATCGCGCGACGATGGTCGCGCTGCCGGGTGCCACCTTCGCGATGGGATCAACGCGCTTCTATCCGGAGGAAGCGCCGGTGCGCCACGTGCGGGTCGACGCGTTCTGGATCGACCCACACCCGGTCACCAACCGGCAGTTCGCCAAGTTCGTTGCCGCGACCGGCTATCGCACCGTGGCGGAGGTCGCGCCCGATCCGCGCGACTATCCGGGCATGGCCCCCGGCATGGCGCAGGCGGGATCGGCGGTGTTCATGCCGCCTGCGCAGCTGACCGACCCGCGCGACCATCACGCATGGTGGCGGTTCGTCTTCGGCGCCGACTGGCGACACCCGACCGGACCTGGCAGCACGATTGACGGGCTGGACGACCATCCCGTCGTCCATGTCGCGCATCCGGACGCCGCTGCCTATGCGGAATGGGCAGGCAAGTCGCTCCCGACCGAGGCTGAATGGGAATATGCCGCACGCGGCGGGCTCGACGCTGCCGATTACGCCTGGGGTGACGAGCTCGCGCCGGGCGGGCAGATCCTCGCCAATTACTGGCATGGCGCGTTCCCGCTCGCGAACGAGACGCCCGATGGCTGGCTCCGCACATCGCCGGTCGGCAGCTATCCCGCCAACGGCTTCGGCCTGTCCGACATGATCGGTAACGTCTGGGAATGGACCGACGACTGGTATGCGGTCGCCAGCACCGCGACGCGCAGCTGTTGCGCGCCCGCCAACCCGCGCGGCGGCACCCGCGTCGACAGCGGCGGGCGCAAGGTGCTCAAGGGCGGCTCGCATTTGTGCGCGGACAATTACTGCCGCCGCTACCGCCCGGCGGCGCGCCACGCGCAGGCGACCGACACCGGCACGACGCACATCGGCTTTCGCTGCGTCTGGCGCCCCGCGCCGCCCGCTACCGCATTCATCCAAAAGGGGAAGAGACGATGAGACGACCCATGACCGCGCTCGCCGCGATCCTGATGCTGACCGGACAGGCGCAGGCGCAGACGCAACAGCCGTTTTCGGGCAAGATCGGCCGCACGCTCGCGGACTCGGTCGAGGCATGGCCCACCCCGGTCCGCGCGCCGGCCGGTGCGCCCAACATCGTGTGGATCCTGCTCGACGACGTCGGTTATGGCGCCGCCAGTGCGTTCGGGGGCGGGATCAGCACGCCGCGGCTCGAGGAGCTGGCGCAACAGGGGCTGCGCTACACCAACTTCCACACTACCGCGATCTGCGCCCCGACCCGCGCCGCGCTGCTGACCGGGCGCAACAGTTCGTCGGTGCACGTGGCGGGCTTCTCGCATCATCGCCTCGCCGCCGGCTTTCCGGGGTGGGACGGCTATCTGCCGTCTAGCGCGGGCACGGTCGCCGAGATCCTGCACGACAATGGCTATGGCACCTTCGCGGTCGGCAAATATGGTGTGACCCCTGACGAGGACGCGACGGATGCCGGACCGTTCGACCGGTGGCCGACCGGCAAGGGCTTCGACCATTTCTTCGGCTTCCTCGGCTCGCAGACCGACCAGTACAAACCGGATCTGGTGGAGGATCAGGCGCATGTCACCCCTGACGGTCGTCACCTGGGCGAGCAGATCACCGACAAGGCGATCGCCTTCATCGACCGTCAGCGCCACGCCGCGCCGGCGCGCGCCGACGCCGCCGCACCGCCTCCCAAACCATTCTTCCTCTATTATGCGCCCGGTGCGACCCACGCCCCGCATCAGGTACCCGCCGAATGGAGCGACCGCTATCGCGGCAAGTTCGACGCCGGCTGGGACGTCTATCGCCAGCAGGTGTTCGCGCAGCAGCAAAAGCTTGGCACGATCCCGCGCAACGCCGTCCTGCCCGATCGCGACGCCGGGGTTACCGCCTGGGCGAAACTCGGTCCCGACGAGCGACGCCTCTACGCGCGCTTCATGGAGGTCTATGCCGGCTATCTGACCTACACCGATGCGCAGATCGGCCGGCTTGTCGATCACCTCAAGCAGATCGGCCAGTATGACAACACGTTGTTCGTGGTTATGGTCGGCGACAATGGCGCCAGCAAGGAAGGCACGCTCAACGGCGACGTCGATCGTGCGATGACTGCGCCGCCGCTCGGCGCAAAGGAGAATATCGCCTATAACCTCGCGCACATCGACCAGATCGGAAAGCGCGAGGGGATCGAGGCCAATTATCCGCTCGGCTGGGCGCAGGCCGCCAACACGCCGTTCCGCTGCTGGAAACAGGACGCCAATTGCGAGGGCGGGACGCGCAACCCGCTGATCGTGACCTATCCGAAAGGGATCGCGGCCCGTGGCGTTCGATCGCAATACGGCCATGTCATCGACATCCTGCCGACGACGCTCGAGCTGGCGAACGTCGCTGCGCCGACCACGATCCGCGGCGTCGCGCAGCAGCCAATCGAGGGCATTTCGCTCGCTTATTCGATCACCGACGCCGCGGCGCCGTCGCGCCACCGGACGCAATATTACTACATCTTCGGCGCCCGCGCGATCTACCGCGACGGCTGGAAAGCGTCGCTCGCCGCGCACAATCCGCTCATCAACGACGCTGATGTAGGCGTGCCACGCGGC
The DNA here is from genome assembly GCF_902506455.1 of Sphingomonas sp. 8AM. GTDB lineage: Bacteria > Pseudomonadota > Alphaproteobacteria > Sphingomonadales > Sphingomonadaceae > Sphingomonas. Next base: position 2,162,637 of record NZ_LR733844.1, read on the forward strand.
GCGCCGTCGTGGCGGCTGTTCAACCTCGACACCGACCCGACCGAGCGCAACGATCTGGCCGCGAAAAACCCGTCCAAGCTCGCCGAGTTGCAAGCGCTGTTCGACACCGAAGCGCGCACGCACAACCTCTATCCGCTCGTCACCTGGGACGACGTGCGCGCGCGGGGTCGTGCGGCGGCGCCGGAAAGCGGGGCGCATTGACCCCCGCCACACTCCCGTTCACCCCGTCAGCGAAGGCCTCGATACGATGACCGATCAACAATCCGCCGTTGTCGACCGTAAGGACTCCGCCCCGCGCGCCGCCGTGCTGCGCGCGGTCGAAGAGGCGATCGCTGGCCTCGACTATGGCTCGATCATCCTCACCGTGCACGGCGCGCGGGTCGTCCAGCTCGACGTCACCCGCCGCCGCCGCTTTGCCGATTGAACTTTTGGCGTTGATACCAAAGCTTTCGTGACCTGATCTCCTATTAGAACGATAGGTATTCATACAGCGGACTGGCCCGCCGCTTCCGGTTCACCGGGAAAAGGGCCCGCGGCTTTTGATCGGGATGCAGCTTGCTCCGCGTCACCAACGGCTAAAGCGCACGATGCCGAGGCGACCGCGCCAGGTCTCGTGTCTTCCCCCTGATGCGAAGGGGAATGTGATGCGCTTCATCGACTAGACGATCACGCGCCGGCGTACCGTCCGGCGCGCCTTGGACCCAACGACAATGCAGCGACCGGTTTGTGCCGCCTTCGGGGGACGGGCGCCGGATCGCGACGGGAGTTCCACATCTTGTTGCCATCGACCACCTTGGCGGGCGGCGTATCGCGCCGTGCCTGGCGTATCCTGCTGACCGGCCTGCTGGGCGCCACCGCGACCGGCGCGCTCGCCGCCGAACCGCGCGCGGACACCGACCTCACCACTGTTGCCCCGGTTGATCCCGCCGGCACGCCGACCGCCGATCCCGCCACACCCGACGAGGCCGGCGCTGAAGTGCTGGTCACCGCACGCCGCCGGCAAGAGCGCGCGCAGGACGTGCCGATCGCGCTCAGCGTCGTCGGATCGGAAGCGCTGGAACGCACCGGCAATTTCACGCTCGGGCAGGTGCAGCAACTGGTGCCGAGCCTGCAGGTCTTCAGCTTCAACCCGCGCAACACCAACATCAACATTCGCGGGCTCGGCTCGAACGTCGCCCTGACCAACGACGGGCTGGAGAATGGCGTCGGCATCTATATCGACAACGTCTTCTACGGCCGCGTCGGCCAGTCGCAGTTCGACCTGGTCGATCTCGACCGCATCGAGGTGCTGCGCGGGCCGCAGGGAACGTTGTTCGGCAAGAACACCACCGCCGGCGCGATCAACATCTCCACCCGCGCGCCGAGCTTCACGACCGAGTTCGCGGGCGAGGCGACGCTCGGCGATTATGGCTATCATCAGGTGCGCGGCTCGCTGTCGGGGCCGATCGTCGCCGACACCATCGCCTATCGGCTGAGCATCGCCGACACGCATCGCGACGGCTTCCTCACCAACGTCACTACCCGGCAGCGTGCGCAGGACTATGATAATTTTTCCGCGCGGGGACAGTTGCTCATCACGCCGACGCCGACGCTCGCGATCAAGCTGATCGGCGATTACGCGCAGCAGAAGCAGCATTTCGTACTCGGCATCTTCGCCGATTATTTCGGCACCTACGACAACGGGGCCGCGATCCCGAACAACTTCCGCGATCGCACCGCCCGCGCCGGCTACACGCCGCTGCCAGTCGACCCGTTCGCGCGGCGCGGCGAAGCCGACAGCCATTATCAGTCGGACATGAAAAGCTATGGCGCCTCGGCGCAGCTCGACTGGGATCTGGGGCAGGCGGCCCTCACCTCCATCACCGCGTATCGCTGGTGGGACTGGGACCCGGCGAACGATGGCGACAATACGGGACTGGCGGTCACCACCAGAGCCCAGCAGGCGAACCGCCAGCGCCAGTTCAGCCAGGAGATCCGGCTGGCCTCGACCGGCACCAATACGGTCGATTACGTCGTCGGCGCCTATTACTTCTGGCAGATCGTCCGCGGATACGGCGCGACCGCCTACGGCCCCGCTGCCGCGAACTGGAACCTGCCGGCGGTGTCTGCGACAATCGGCAACGCCGCGCTGTCGGGGTTCGAGGCACGCTCGACCTCGACGCCGGAAACCAAAAGCCTCGCCGCCTTCGGGCAGGCGACGTGGAACGCGACCGACGCGCTGCACCTCACGGTCGGGCTACGCTACACCACCGAGCGCAAGAACGGCCGCTTCCAGCAGTTCCATTTCACCGGCGCGGATTTGTCGTCGCTGTCCGCGCAGGCGCGCGCCGCCGCACTTGCGATCCGCAGCCAGTTCAACCCGGTCATGGATTTCACCACCCGGCTCAACGACGACAGCCTCTCGGGACTGGCGACGCTCTCGTACCGTGTCGCGCCGGACGCGTTGCTTTATGCCTCCTATTCGCGCGGCAGCAAATCGGGCGGGCTCAACCTCACCGCGCTGCCCGCCGGAATCGACCCGAACGTCCGGCCGGAAGGCGTCAACGCCTACGAAGTCGGGCTGAAATCGCAATGGTTCGATCGTGCGGTAACGCTCAACCTCGCCGGCTTCTGGACCGACGTCGCGGATTATCAGACCGGCATCACCGAGCAACTCGCCAACACCGTCACCTATCGCCAGTATATCGCGAACATACCCTCGGTGCGCTCGCGCGGGGTCGAGGGCGATCTCGTCTGGTCCCCGACCCGGCACGCCTCGCTCAACGCCTCCTTCAGCTACACCGACGCCACCTACCGCGATTACCGCAACGCGCCACAGGCGCCCGAGCGGCTCAATCTCGGCGGCATCCAGAACCTGACCGGGCAACAACTCGCGGGCGTGCCGAAGTTCACCTACACGCTCGGCGCCGACGCCGCGCAGCCGCTCGGCGGCGCGCTCGAACTGTACGGCCATGCCGATTATGCGCATCGCTCGTCCTTCAACACCACCGCCGGCAACTCGCGCTACGGCATCATCGACGCGTACGGCGTGCTGAACCTGCGCGTTGGCCTGCGCACCGAAGACGCCCGCTGGGACCTGTCCGCCTGGGTCAGGAACGCCGGCGATACCGATTACTTCCAGACGCTGTCGCCGACCAACTTCGGGCTGGTGACCGGCATCGTCGGCGACCCGCGCACGTGGGGCGTCACCCTCCGCACGAAGCTGTGAGGATCCAGCGTTATGGCCACACTCCACGCATCCGTCCTCGCCCCGGTATCGCGCAGCGGCGCGCGGCTCACCCCGCTGCGGCTGGCGGCTTTCTCGTCGCTGACGCTGCCGATCTATGCCGCGCAGGGGCCGCTGGCGGTCTATCTGCCTGCGATCTATGCCGAGCATTACGGGCTGTCGCTGGCGACGATCGGGCTGATCTTCCTGCTCGAACGGGTTTGGGGCGCGGTTGCGGACCCGTTGATCGGCGTGCTCGGCGATTACGGCAGCAGCCGGCTCGGCCGGCGGCGAACGTGGATCCTCGCCGGCGCGATCGTCTATGCCGCCGCCGCCTCGACCCTGTTCTTCCCGCCGGCCGGGTTCGGCGCGCCGCTGCTCGCGGTGGCCCTGTTCCTCTTCTATCTCGGCTGGTCGATGATCCAGATCCCGTATCTGGCATGGTCGGGCGAAATCTCGCGCGACTATGACGAGCGCACCCGTATCGCCACCTATGGCACGGTAGCGGGGTCGATCGCGCTGTTGCTGGTGCTGATCCTGCCGACGATTATCGACCAGCTGCGTCCCGACGATGCCGCGCTGAAGCTCGCCTCGTTCGGGCTGGTGGTGATCGGCGGGCTCGTCGTGACGCTGCCGCTGACGCTGGCCGCGGTCGAGGATAACGGTCGCCCGCCGGTGGCAACCGCGCGGATGCCGTTCGCGCGCGCGGTGCGGCTGATCCTCGGCGAAACGTTGCTGCTGCGCGTGATCCTGTCCGACTTCGCGGTCACGACCGGACAGCTGATCCGCTCGGCGCTGATCGTCTTCTTCGTCAGCGCCTATATGGGGCGCCCTGAATGGGCGAGCGGGCTGTTCCTGTTCCAGTTCGTCTTCGGCATTGCCGCGGGGCCGATCTGGCTGCGGATTTCCACGCGGCTCGGCAAGCACCGTACCGCGATGGTCGGCGAGCTGGTGCAGGTCGCGATCAACCTCGGGCTGTTGCTCGTCACCCCGGCGCGCTTCCCGCTGCTGCTCGCGCTTACGCTGGCGCAGGGGCTCGCGCAGGGCTCGGGCAATCTGATGCTGCGGTCGATGGTCGCCGACGTCGCCGACAAGCACCGGCTGGAGACGGGCGCGGATCGCACCACGCTGTTCTTCTCGGTGTTCAGCCTGACCAGCAAGGCCGGGATGGCTGCCGCGATCGGCATCGCGCTGCCGCTGGTGGCGTGGCTCGGCTTCACGCCGGGCGCGCCGAACAGCGCCGCCGCGCTGCATGGGTTGCTGCTGGTCTTCGCGCTCGGCCCCGCGCTCGCGCACCTGATCTCGGCCGCGAGCCTCTACCGTTTTCCGCTCGACCAGGCCGAGCACGCGCGCATCCGCCGCGCGCTCGCCGACTGAACCATTCCCGCCATCAACCACGAAGAAGGAGAAGTGCCATGACGTCTCTCGTCCACCGGTTCGTGAACGCCGCCGAAGCGGAAAGCCCGCTCGACATCCACCCCGTCGCCGGACGGATCGGCGCCGAGATCCGCGGCGTGAAGCTGGGCGGCGATCTCGACCCGCTGACCGTCGCCGCGATCGAGGCTGCGCTCGTCCGCCACAAGGTGATCTTCTTCCGCGAACAGCATCTCAGCGATGCTGCACACGAGGCGTTCGCGGCGTTGCTCGGCGCGCCGATCGCGCACCCGACGGTGCCGGTCGCCGAAGGATCACGCTACCTGCTCGAACTCGAATCGAAGGAAGGCTACGCCGCGTCGAGCTGGCATACCGATGTCACCTTCGTCCCCGCCTATCCCAAGGCATCGATCCTGCGCGCTTTGGTGATCCCGGACGCAGGCGGCGACACGCTGTGGGCAAACGGCGAGACCGCCTACGAGGAGCTGCCCGACTCACTGCGCACGCTCGTCGACGGGCTCACCGCGATCCATAGCAACGACTATGACTATGCCGAGGTCCTCGCCGGCGCGTCGAAGGCGCAGGAGGAACATCGCAAGGTCTTCACCTCGACGATCTACGAGACCGAACACCCGGTGGTGCGCGTCCATCCGGTAAGCGGCGCACGCTCGCTGCTGCTCGGCCATTTCGTCAAGCGCTTCGCCGGGCTGAACACTGCGGATTCGCAGCGGCTGTTCGCGATCCTGCAGGATCACATCACCAAGCCGGAAAATGTCGTGCGCTGGCGCTGGCAGGCCGGCGACGTGGCGATCTGGGACAATCGCTCGACGCAGCATCGCGCCGTCGCGGACTTCGGATTGCAGCGCCGCCACCTGCGCCGCGCCACCGTCGCCGGTGACGTGCCGCGCGGCGTCGATGGCCGCACCAGCCGCGCGCTCAAGCCCGAGCCGGCGGCGGCCTGACCCGGTCCGGCCCGCCCCGCCAAGGGGCGGGCCACGATCGGCGATCCTCAGCCGGTTTCTGTAAATTAACGCTTATGCTTCATGTGGTTGCGCGACCGCCCCTCAGGCGTCCAGCAAAACAACAGGAAATTGGAAGCGTCTTATGCCGGGTCTGGCAGCAAGGATTCGTGATCTCAGCCTTTCGGCGAAGGTGACGTGGCTCATCGCGCTGTCGCTTTGCCTGCTCTCGCTGGTCACGGCGGGCGTCACCGCCACCGTCCTGGCCGTCAATGCCGAGCGAAGCGCGACCGAACGTCAGGAAGCCAACATGCGCGTCGCGTGGAGCGTCCTCCAGCGCCACGGACGCTCCGTCGCGGTCCACGGAGACCAACTGTCGATCGACGGGCACGTCCTCAACGGCGATCACGGCGCGGTCGACCGCGTCAAGGAACTGGTCGGCGGCACCGCGACGATTTTCCGCGGCGACACGCGCATCGCCACGAACGTCAAGAACAAGGACGGCAGCCGCGCGACCGGCACCAGGCTGACCAGCGATGCGGTGCGCGAGACCGTGCTGCGCGACGGCCGCAACTATCGCGGGCGCGCCGACATCCTCGGCACCAATTATTTCACCGCCTATGATCCGATCAGGGATGCGCACGGGGCTGTCGTCGGCATCCTCTACGTCGGCATCCCCGCCGCTGATTTCCTCGCCAGCGTTCATGAGGTCCAGCGCAGCATCGCGATCGTCGCGGTGCTGGTGACGCTCTGTGCGGCGTTCGCCTGTCTGGCGGTGACGCGCAAGATGTTCCGCCCGCTCGGCGAGATGCGTCACGCCATGACGGCACTGGCCGGCGGCCGCCTCGACGTCGCCGTACCAGGCACCGACCGCCGCGACGAGATCGGCGCGATGGCCAAGGCGCTGGTCGTGTTCCGCGATGCCGGCGAGGCCAAGGCGCGCGCCGATGCCGAGCAACGGCAGGTGGTCGACACGCTCGCGGAACAGCTTGCCGCGCTCGCCAACGGTCGCCTGACCCAGCGGCTCGGGCAGACGCTACCCGCCAGCTATGCGACGCTCGCACGCGATTTCGACCGCGCGCTGTCGTCGATCCATGGCGCCCTGCGAGGGATCAGCACCGGCAGCGAGACTGTCTATCGCTTCACCGCCGAACTGACGCAGGCGTCGGACGATCTGTCGTGCCGCACCGAGCAACAGGCGGCGAGCCTTGAGGAAACCGCCGCGGCGATGAGCGCGATCGCCGATACGGTGAACAATGCCGCCACCGGCGCTGCGGGCGCGCAGGAGGCGATGCACCGCGTCCATGGCGAGGCGCGCGATGGAGGGCAGGTGGTGCGCGAGGCGGTGGCGGCGATGGGCCGGCTGGAGCAGGCCTCAAACGAGATCTCGGAGATCATCGCGGTGATCGACGGCATCGCCTTTCAGACCAACCTGCTGGCGCTCAACGCCGGTGTCGAGGCGGCGCGCGCCGGTGACGCGGGCAAGGGCTTTGCGGTGGTCGCCAGCGAGGTGCGCGCACTCGCCGGGCGCTGCTCTGACGCGGCCACCGACGTGCGGCAGCGGATCGTGCTGAGCAGCCAGCAGGTCGAGACCGGCGTGCGGCTGGTCAACGACACCGGCAGTGCGCTGGCGCGGATCACCGACCAGATCGGCGCGATCACGATGCAGGTGTCCGACATCGCCACCAACGCCGCCGCGCAGGCCGAGGGCCTGCGACAGATCGACATCGCGCTGGCGCAGATCGACGGCACGACGCAGCAGAACGCCGCGATGGTCGAGGAAGTCACCGCGGTGACGCGCAAGCTGGAGGCGCAGGCCGGTGCGCTCGGCAGCCAGATCGCACGCTTCGACGTCGCGGAAAGCCCCGCACCGCTTGCCCGCGCGGCGTGACCGCGGCGCGTCAGCCGACCTCGAAGCGGTAGCCGCCCGCCGGGACGCGGAGGATCGCTTCGCGATCGGTGCGTTCCGCGGTGGCGACCGGCTTGCCGGCTTCGAGAATACGCGCGCCCGGTGCCGCGGGCAGGTGGACCCGTGCCACGCTGCCAACCGGCACGGTCAGGTCGAGCGCGAAGCGATCCTTCTCCTGCGTCCACCGCGTGCTGATCCGCCCCAGCCGCGAGTCATAGGTCGCGCCCGCTGTCGTCATCCGCGCATCGCGTAGCGGGCGCACCGTAAAGCGCGTGAAGCCCGGTGCGGCCGGCGCGATCCCGGCAATGCGCCGGAACATGAAGCCGACCACCGCGCCGAGCGCGTAATGGTTGAACGAGTTCATCGACCGGTCACCCGCGTCGCTGTTCCAGCGTTCCCAGGTCGTCGTCGCGCCCTTGGCGATCATATAGCCCCATGACGGATAGCCGGTGCGCAGCAACAGGTCGTAGACCAGCGCGATCTCTCCCGCATCCGCCAGCACGTCGAGGCTGTACGGCGTGCCGAGGAAGCCGGTCGACAGCAACGTGCCGCGCCGCCGGATGTCCGCCACCAGCCGCTGCGCCGCCCCTGCACGCGCGCCCGGCGCGAGCAGATCGAAATGCAGTGCAAGGATGTAGCCGGTCTGCGATCCGTTGCCGATCGTGCCGTCCACCTTGACGAAGGTGCGACGGAACGCCTCGCCCAGCCTGCCGGCCAGTGCCGCATAATGCGTCGCCTCCGCGGCGCGTCCGCTGGCGCGCGCCATGTCGGCCATCTGGTCGGCCGCGCCTTTCCAGAAAGCGGTGCCGATCAGATCCTTGGGCGTGGTCGGATCGCCGGGATTGACCGCGTCCAGCGCCAGCCAGTCACCATAGTCCACGCCGCGCGCCTTCGACCAGACGAAGCCGGGATTGCTGGCCTCGATCGACGCAAGGAAGCGCGCCATCGACGTCCAGTGCTGGTCGATGATGCCGGTATCGCCGTAACGCTGCCACACCGTCCACGGCAGCGCGACCCCGGCATCGCCCCAGCCGGGCGAGGAACCGGGTTCGGCGAAATGATCGTGGCGCGCGACCGGCGCGATGTCCGAATAGGCGCCGCTGTCGCGCTGTGCATCGCGCATGTCGCGCATGAAGCGCTGCGTGAACGCAGCGGTGTCCATGTTGAAGCTGGCCGCGTCCCAGAAGACGTGCGCGTCACCGGTCCAGCCCAGCCGCTCGTCGCGCTGCGGGCAGTCGGTCGGGAGGCCGGTGAAGTTCGAGCGCTGGCTCCACCGGCTGTTCTGCCACAGCCGTTGCGGGACGTAGCTGCCGAGGCGCAGGTCGCTGGTCTCGGTCAGGTCGCTGCGGATCGAGATGCCGGTGATCTCCGCCGCGGTGATCGGTCGTCCCAGCCCTTCGACCTGCACATAGCGGAAGCCGTGGTAGGTGAAGCGTGGTTCGTAGCGTTCGATGCCATCGCCAGCGAACGTATAGTGATCGGTGGCGTCGGCGGCGCGCAGGTTGCTCTGGTCGACGCTGCCATCGGGGTTGAGCAGCTCGGCGTAGCGAAGCCGCACCGTCTGCCCGCGCCGTCCGGTCAGCGCGACGCGCACCCAGCCGGTGAAATTCTGGCCGAAGTCCACGACCGACGCGCCATCGGCGAGCGTGGTGACCGCCAGTGCCGGCATCCGCTCCTTGCGGCGGATCGGTGGGACCGTCGCTGCGATCAGCGCCGCGGTCGCGGATGTGGCCGGCACCGCCGGTGACCAGTCGGCCCCGGGCGTGACATCGGCGCGGCTCCACCCTGCCCGCGCGCGCCGCGCGTCATAGCGTTCGCCGTCATAGATCGTCGCGCTGGTGACCGGCGATTCCGCGACCGTCCAGCCGGGTCCGGTCGCGACCGTCTGCACACGTCCATCGACATAGCGAATCTCGAGCTGCCCGAAGATGCGCAGCGGCGGCTCGCCGAAGGAATAGCGACCGTCGGGCGAGATATAGCTGCCGTACCAGCCATCGGCGACATGCACGCCCAGCACATTGTCGCCGGGCACCAGCGTGTCGGTGACGTCCTCGACGCAATACAGGCAGTGCTTTCGATAGTCAGTGAACTCCGGGCGCAGCAGCGCGTCGTCGAGCCGCCGGCCGTTCAGCTCGGCCTCGTACATGCCCAGCGCGGTCAGGTAGAGTCGCGCGTCGGCCACGCGCCCGTCGACGCGGAACGGGCGCCGCAGCAGCGTCGCCGCGCGCGCGGGCATCGTCGCCTGCCCGCCGGTCGCACCGGTCGGCAACCAACCGTCGTCGGCGGCGCGCTCGCCGATCCGGTATTCGAGCGTTTCGCCGCCGACGCGGAGCGTGCGCCTGCCGCGGGTGGCGATCCGCAGCAACGTCGCCGCCTGCGCGGGCGCGGCTCCCGACGCGCGCGTTTCGATCGTCAGGACATGCGCACCGGCCGCCACCGGAACCTGCGCGCTGCGCGGGCCGGGTGCGCCCCAGCCGCCACGCTTCGGCGCGATGATCTCGGCGTCGTCGAGCCGCACCCGGCCATTGCCGCTGCAGCCGATCAGCGCAGTCAACTCGCCGTCCTGCGCGGCGTCGAAGCGCAGCCGGAACGTCACGCGCTCGCCGCGCACCGCGGGTGCCGCGCTACGCCACGGCAGCCCGAGGTCGCGATCGTCGCGCTGCGCCGGTGTCTCGGCCGACAGCCACGCCGCCGACCAGTCGGACGGCGCGAGCAACCCCATCTCCCAGAACGCGACCGGCGAGGTGGCGACGGCGCCGGCCTCGTCCCATGCCGTTACCCGCCACCACGCCCGCTGGCGCGCGGCGAGCGGCGCGCCGGCGTAAGCGACGTCAAAGCATTGCTCGCCCGCGACCCGGCCACTGTCCCAGAGATCGTACCGGCCAGCCGCCGCCGCGGCCGCCGACGAAGCGACCCCCACGCGCCACGCCGCTTGCCGCGCGCCCCGGCGGTCCGAGCGAAGCTGCCACGACAGCCGCGGGCGCGCCTCATGCAGCCCCATCGGATCGCGCAACCCGCCGACCAGCAACCCGTCGACGCTCCAGCCCGGCGCCCCCGCGAACGCGCCGACCCGCGCGGGAAGCAGGGCGAGGCCGGCGCCGGCCCCCATCAGAACGGAACGTCGCCTCGCCATCAACTTCCTCCCCATGGCCGCCATCCACCCTGGCAAAAGGCGCTAACCATCGCGCCACGATATTAATCTGACAATTGCGTGTCCAGTAGTGGCGCGTCGATCCCGCTATCCACAATTTCGCTGGATCGTATACGGAAGGATGGATCGATCGGGTGAAGCCGCCCGGTCTGCGGCAGACGAGAGAGATCCACGCGTGACCATCGGCAGGCAAATCGTGCGGGCGGCATTCGGCGCGGCAGCGATGGCGCTGAGCGCCGGCTCCACAGCGGCACCGGCGCAGATCGCCGCGCCCACGCCGCCGATGGGGTGGAACCCCTATAACGTCTTCGACCTGAACTACGGTGAAGCGGAGGTGATGGCGCAGGCCGATCTCCTCGTGTCGTCGGGGCTGGCGCAGGTCGGCTACGATCACGTCAACGTCGATGATGGCTGGTGGCTGCGCCGCGAGGGCGACACGATCCGCGTGCGCACCACCATCTACCCGTCCGCCGCGCTGCCCGACGGCACCACCAGCCTGCGCCCGTTCGTCGATCGCCTTCACGCGATGGGGCTGAAGGCAGGCATCTACACCGATATCGGGCTGAACACCTGTTCGCAGCGCTGGCGTCCGCAGACCCCGAATCTACCCGAAGGCACCGTGCGGCAACGCGAGGTCGGCACCTTCGGCCATCACGCGCCGGACGCCGTCTTGCTGTTCGCGAAATGGGGCTTCGACTTCATCAAGGTCGATGCCTGCGGTGTCGCCGACTTTACCCCCGACGTGCCCGAGGTGAAGGACGGCACGTTGCGCCCCTTCGCGCCGCTGATCGTGCGCGAGCATCCCGCCCGGTCGGATGCGACCGGGCTGGCGCGCCAATATGCCAGCTTCGTCGCCGCGGTGCGCCGGGCCGCGCCGGGGCGGACGCCGCTGGTGTCGATCTGCGCGTGGGGACAGGCGGACGTCAACGACTGGGCGGGTCGCTACGCCCAGATGTCGCGCACCAGCTTCGATATCTCGCCGAACTGGAAGGCAATGCTGTTCAACTTCGACAGCGCCGCCCCGCGCGCCGCGAACGGCGTCACGTCTTTCGCCTGGCATCGCGTGCGGCTGACGCGGCGCTGACGACGCGCTGCATCCACGGGCGAATCCGCAGGAAGCCGGCATAGCCACGATCGAGAAGCGCCAGCACCACACGGTGCCGCGCCACGATCCCCAGCGGGCGAAGCAGCGGGATCGCGCGCCACATCGCCGCAAAGGCCGCGGCGCCGGAGAGCATCGGCCCGCCGTCCTCGCGCGCATGGAAGCGCGCCAGCATCGCCGCGCGGTCGATCGGGCATGCCGCGTGCGTCACATCGACGAACGTGATCCGCCCCCGCGTGTCGAGCCGTCGCATCATCGCGATCTCGCGCCGGCACAGCGGACACCTGCCGTCGTGCCAGACCGTGACGCGGCTCATCCCGCCCGGTCCGGATTGTCGCGGCGGATGCGGTCGGCGAGAACCGTCGCGAACGCCACCCATGCGACGAACGGCACCGACAGCGCCGCCGCGGGCCGATCGACCTTCGCGGCGGTGGCCGCCAGCGCCGCGCCGGACGCCACCATCGCCCCGGACGCGACGGTGCTCGCGTTCAGCCGCTTGCGCCGGAAGAACAATTCGGTCCACCCGCCGATCATGGCGCTATTGGCCAGCCACAATCCGACCGCGGCGTTGCGCGCCGCACCCGGTGGTTTCCGCAACAGCCGGTATCCGCCGATCGCCAGCCCGGTCTCCAGCGCCGGCCATACCGCGCCGAACGCGGCGTCGGGGGGCGTGAAGCCGGGCTTGTCGAGCCGGCGATACCAGCGGCGGATACCCGGATGCGACCGATCGGGCGCGTTGCGGCGACCGAGGACCGCGCTCGCCCCCAGCGTCAGCGCGACCACACCCAGTGCGGCGAGTGGGGACAGGCCGTGCCGCGGGGCCTTCGCCACGGGCACCGCGCCGTCATAGCGCGACAGGTCGGGAGCGTGATCGTCACCGCCGCCCGACAGCGCGCCGGTGACTGCCATCACCGCCGGCCGACTGGCCACTGCCAGGGCCGCGTGCAGCGCATGGATGCCGAGGCGGCTGCGCGGATTCGCCATCCGCGCCGCGAAGCCCGGTATCGCCTGCGCATTCTCGACCATCGGGCGTAGCTGCCGTTCGTACCCATCGAACGCCGCGGACAGGTCGGCGGCGCGGATCAGCTCGCCTGCCAGCACCCGCGCGCCGGTCACCGCCAGTGTCGTGCCCACCCCGCCCATCGGCGTCACGCACCACGCGGCATCGCCGCACAGCACCACCCGCCCGGTCGACCAGCGCGGCATCCGCACCTGCCGCAGCACGTCGAAATAGAAATCTTCGGTCGTCTCCATCGCGGCGAGCACGCGCGGCGCCTGCCAGCCGGCATCGGCGAACGTCTCGCGCAGCCACGCCTTCTGACGCGCGACCGCCCAGTCCTGCTCGCCCGACGGCGGCTTCTGCACCGCCAGCATCGCGCGCGTCGTGCCGTGTCGATCGGGGCGCAGCGACACGCTGCGACCGCCGGTGGCATGGTACCAGCGCCACAGCCGATCGTCATCGGCGCGCCGGGGGATCGTGAAATAGGCCATCGACAGGTTCATGAAGCGTGGCCGGTTCTCGCCGGGGAAGATCAGCTCGCGTGTCGCAGACCCGACGCCCTCGGCAACGATCACCGCATCGAATCGCTCGGTCGCGCCGCCCGTGAACGTCACCGCCGCGCCGTCCGCCCGGTCCTCGATCGCGGTGACATGGTCGCCGAACCGGTAGCGGACATGATCGCGCGCGGCGTCGTACAGCAGCCGCGCGAGATCGCCGCGCAGGATCTCCATCTCGGCGGTCGGACCGTTCGCGCCGGTGTCGGCGGTCAGGAACTGCGCCGCGATGCGGCCGTCCTCCGCGATCCAGGCGGTGCCTTCCTCGCCGGTGCCCGCAGCAAGCGCCGCATCCTCCAGCCCCATCGCGCGCAGCACCGTCCGCCCGACGCCGCGTACGTCGACATTCTGCCCGCCATCGCGGAACGTCGGTGCGCGCTCGACGACCGTGACGTCGAACCCCGCGCGCCCCAGCCACCAGGCGCAGCTGTTGCCGGCGACGCTGGCGCCGGTAATCAGGACTTTGCTCACCACGCCGCCATGCTCCTGTTGCGGAGCCACAACGCCGCAGCGGACGAAAGTTACCGGGCCCTTCGCATCATTCCTGCAACGCCTGCATCGCATGCCGCCACGCCGCCGGAAGCGGGGTCGGGCGATGCGTCGCCCGCGCGACACAGACATGGGTGAACAACGCCTCCGCCGCCGCGTCCGCGGCCCCCGAGGCGAACGCGCCGAGCCGGTAGGTGACGCTTGAAGTGACGAGCCGCTCGACCGCGAGGCCGATCTCGACCGGCTCCGGATAGGAGAGTGGACGCGCGTAGCGGCAGCCGGTCTCCACCACCAGCGCGATCGGATCGCCCGCCGCGATATCGAGCAGCCCGGCCGCGATCAGCCAGTTGTTCACCGCGGTGTCGAACCAATGGTAATAGATCGCATTGTTGACGTGGCCATAAGCGTCATTGTCGCTCCACCGCGTGACGATCGGCTGCCACCAGTGATAGTCGCTGCGGGGGCGCAGGGGGTCGCGTGCCATATCCTCTCCTCGCGCACTGTCGCGCAGATTGCGTCGGCGCATCGTGTCACGGAACGCCAGGCCGATCGACCCGCGGCGGGCGATCGACCGCGATGCCGGCCCGGCTAGTCCTTGATCTCGTTCTTGACCTGCGCATGCGCGAGCAGCGCGAACAGGCCGGTCCCGCCCAGGATATTGCCCAGCAGCGCCGGCAGCACGAACCCGCCCAGCGCCCAGCCGACGCTCGCCTGCCCCGCCCACATCAGCAGGAACGCCTCCGACGCGCCCGCGACCACGTGCGCGAATCCGCCGAGCGAGATCGCATAGGTGACCGCGAAGACGATCCAGAAGTCGCCGCTGTTCACGGCCGAGCGGATCCACGCGATCGACGCGATCAGGAATCCGGCCGGGATCGCCTGCATCAGCGTGTCGAGCGGCGCGCGCTCCAGCAGCTTCTCCGACACCGCGATCATTCCCGCCAGCGTGTCCGGCGGCTGAAGATGCGCATGAACCGCCAGCGCGGTCGCGATCAGCGCGCCGAGCATGTTGGCGACAAAGATCACGCTCCACAGCCGCGCGAGCGACACGAGGTTGCGCGCGCTCGGCGCGCGCACCACCGGCAGCACCGCCACCGCGGTATGCTCGGTGAACAGCTGCAACCGGCCTAGGATCACGATCAGGAACCCGGCCGGATAGCCGAGCGCGATCACCGGCTCCGCCCAGTCGGCTTCGGGCAGATAATGCCGCAGCGCGCCGCTGACCCATAGCGACGCCATGATCGCGATCCCGGCCGCAAAGCCGGACCAGAACAGCGATGCGACCGGGCGCGCCAGCTCGTCCTCGCCCTGTTCGGCGACTGCGGCATGGACGACGCGCGCCGCCGGGGCGCTACGCTCCTCGGCCTCGGCCGCCTCGCCTGCCTGTTGCTCGTCTCGATCGGACATCGTCGCCTCCACTCGCCCGCCCAACGCGCCGTCGCGGCGGATCGCTCAACGTGCGCGATCCGGCTTGATCGGGGTCATGACGATCGACGCCGCGCACGGCTTGACCGCGCCGCCGCCATCGGCATCGTGCGCCGACACGACTTTGCGAGGTTTCAATGTCTTACCCAATCGATCGACGTGCCGTGCTGGCGGGCGCCACCGTAGGTGGCATTGCCCTCGCCGCGCCGGGCAGTGAGGCGCAGTCGCGCGGCGCCACGGCCGCGCCGGAAATCTACGAGCTGCGCACCTATCATCTCGTCAACGGCCCGATGCGCGCGGGGCTCGATGCCTATCTGCGCGACGCCTTCATCCCGGCGGCGCGGCGTGCGGGCTGCGGACCGATCGGTGTTTTCGCGGTCAGCATCGGCCCGGCCAGCCCCGGCGTGCTGGTGCTGATCCCGCACCCGACGCTCGCCGACTTCGCCGCGCTTCCCGCGCGGCTGGCGGCCGACAGGCAGCATCAGCAGGCCGGTGCACCGTTCCTCGACGCCACGCCCACCGCACCGGGCTTCGCGTCGCTGGACGTCAAGCTGATGCGCGCGTTCCCGCACCTGCCGCGTATCGAAGTGCCGGCCACCGGAGCCGCGCGCCTTTTCGAGTTGCGCACCTATTTCAGCCCGAGCGACAAGACGGGCACGACCAAGATCGAGATGTTCGATACCGGCGGCGAGATCGAGATCTTCCGCCGGACCGGCCTTACCCCGGTGTTCTTCGCACAGGATCTGACCGGGGAACGGCTGCCAAGCCTGACCTATATGCTCACCTTCCCCGATCTGGCGACGCGCGAGCGCAACTGGCGGACGTTCGGATCGGACCCGGCGTGGAAGCGACTGATCGGCACGCCCGGGCTGACCGATCCGGAGATCACGACCGGGATCGACAACCGAATTCTAAGCCCGACGCCCTATTCGCAGGTCTGACCGGCGGTCGGAACGGTTCGGGTAAGGCGGGCTCGATCCCTCGACCTGCATCGTCGCCCCGGACCTGGTCCGGGGCCCGCTTCCGCTTGTTCAACGGTGTAGAACAGCGGGATCCCGGATCACGTCGGGAATGACGGAAAAGCGATCACCCGCGCGCCGGGGCCAGACGCTGCGCCATCGCGCGTTCGACCGGGGTGAGGCCGGCGAGCGGATCGTCGTTGATGCGACGCTTGGAAGTTGAAGCCGGCTTGGCAGCGCCGAACAGGCTCAGGGTCGTGCGGGTCATGTCCATCCTTCGGGGCGGTCGGCGCGCCATGCGCCGGGCATGGCAGGAACCGGAATGTTCGGGCTTGGTTCCACGCACACACGCACAGGGAGCCGGCGATGGACAAGGACCGCTACGCACACGAGCTGGAGAAGGCGCAACTCGCGCTGGTGGAGGCGCAGCTCGCCGCGGTGCAGGCGGGCGAGCGCGTGGTGATCGTGCTGGAAGGCCGCGACAGCGCGGGCAAGGACGGGACGATCAAGCGGATCATCGAGCATCTGTCCGTGCGCTACACGCGCGTCGTTGCGCTGCCCAAGCCGTCCGACCGCGAACGGACGCAATGGTATTTCCAGCGCTACGTCGCGCATCTCCCCGCCGCGGGCGAGATCGTGATCTTCAACCGCTCCTGGTACAACCGTGCCGGGGTCGAGGTGGTGATGGGCTTCTCGACCGCGGCCGAACAGGCCGAGTTCCTGCGCGACGCCCCCGATTTCGAGCGGATGCTGGTCGAAAGCGGCATCCGGCTGGTCAAGCTGTGGCTCGACATCGACAAGGACGAGCAGGAGGAACGGTTGAAGGCGCGCCGCACCGACCCGCTCAAGCAATTGAAGGTCTCGGACATGGACAAGGTCGCACAGGCGAAGTGGGACGAATATTCCACCGCGCGCGACACGATGCTGGTGCGCACGCACACCCCGCTCGCGCCATGGCATTGCGTGCGGGCCGACCACAAGAAGGCGGCGCGGATTGCGGTGTTGCGGCATCTCGTCCACCAGATCGCCCCGGCGCGGGTCGCGCAGGAGGTGCCCGTGGCCGATCCGGAGGTGCTGTTCACGTTCGAGCGCGCGGCGCTGGAGGACGGACGGCTGGCGCGCTGATCTGATCCGCGTTAATTCCCACGCACATGGGTATCCTGTGCGTTCTCGGACTTCACCGCTGGGCCGGCCGGCCGACCGCGCGCGCCGGCACCACCGTCTATCGCTGCGCGGCGTGCGGTGCGCGGCTGGTGCTCCACAATCATCGCACCCGGCGGCACAAGCGCGGCTGGGCCGCCGTGGCGCTGGTCCTGTCCGGCGCGATCTGGTTCGTCAGCTACAATCTGGTCTTCCACGGCCGCACCCGCGTCCTCCACACCGCCTCCGCCGCCGCGCGCAAGGCGGAGATCGTCGCCGGACGCGGCCGCGCCGCGATCCACCGCGCGCAGGGCGACAGCGGCACCTATATCGACGGCGATGGCGACGGAGACCCGAAGTAGGCCGGATCGCCGTTTAGTATCTCCAAGCAGATGATCGTTTTTGGGCCGCGCCCGTTCCTCATTCGTCGCCCCGGATCTGATCCGGGGCCCCGCTTCTTGCGACCCCAGTAAAAGCGGGATCCCGGATCAAGTCCGGGATGACGATCGAGAAAAGGTGCGCGTTGGCCGTCGATTTGTCTCAGTGCGACGACGCCGCCGCCGCGCCGATCCCGGTCTCGGCACGGACGTGCTGCGCCAGATAGCCGCCGCGATCGACCGCAGCCCGCCCGCTGCGATCGAGCAGCGAGACCAGCCAGATCGTCACGAACGCGGCGGGCATCGAGAAGATCGCCGGTGACGAATAGGGGAAGATCGCCGCGGGATAGCCGAGGATCTTCTCCCACACCGCGGGCGACAGCACCGTCAGCACCACTGCCAGCACCAGCCCGAGCGTCCCGCCCGCGACGACGCCGCGCGTCGTGCAGCCTTTCCAGAACAGCGACAGCAACAGCACCGGGAAATTGCCCGACGCCGCCACCGCAAACGCGAGGCTGACCATGAACGCGACGTTCTGCTTTTCGAAGATGATGCCGAGCAGGATCGCGACCACCGCCAGCACCAGCACCGTGCGCCGCGACACGCGCAGCTCGGCGGCAGGATCGGCGGCCCCCTTGCGCAGCACGGTCGCGTAGAGATCGTGGCTCACCGCCGACGCGCCCGACAGCGTCAGCCCGGCGACCACCGCCAGGATCGTCGCGAACGCCACCGCCGAGATGAAGCCGAGGAACAGGTTGCCGCCGACGGCGTGCGCGAGATGGATCGCCGCCATGTTGCCGCCGCCGAGCAGCGCGCCAGCCGGGTCGAGATAGCGCGGCGCGGTCGCGACCAGCACGATCGCGCCGAAGCCGATGATGAAGGTCAAAAGGTAGAAATAGCCGATCCACCCCGTCGCCCACAGCACCGACTTCCGCGCCGCTTGCGCATCGGGCACCGTGAAGAAGCGCATCAGGATATGCGGCAGCCCGGCGGTCCCGAACATCAGCGCGAGTCCGAACGACACCGCCGAGACCGGGTCCTTGATGAAATTGCCCGGCCCCATGATCGACCGGCCCTTGCTCGCCGCCGCCGCCGGATCGGCACCCGCTGCGGCGGCGAGCCCGGTCTTCACCGCGACCGCGCGCGCGAACAGCGCCTCGAACGAGAAACCGAACTGCCACAGCACCGCCAGCGCCATGAACGTGGCGCTCCCCAGCAACAGCACCGCCTTGACGATCTGCACCCAGGTCGTCGCGGTCATGCCCCCGAACAGCACGTAGAGCGTCATCAGCACGCCGACGATCACCACCGCATATTCGTAGCGGAGTCCGAACAGCAATTTGATGAGCTGCCCCGCGCCCACCATCTGCGCGATCAGGTAGAAAAGGACGACCGTCAGCGTGCTGATCGCCGCAAAACTGCGCACCGGCGTCTGCGCGAAGCGGAAACTGGCGACATCGGCGAACGTATAACGGCCCAGATTGCGCAACCGTTCGGCCATCAGGAACAGGATGATCGGCCAGCCGACGAGGAAACCGATTGAATAGATCAGTCCGTCATAGCCGTCCGCGAAGATCTGCGCCGAGATGCCAAGGAACGACGCCGCCGACATGAAGTCGCCCGCGATCGCCAACCCGTTCTGGAAGCCGGTAATGCCGCCGCCGGCGGTGTAGAAATCGCCCACCGTCCGCGTCCGCCGCGCCGCCCAGCGCGTGATGCCGAGCGTCAGCAAGGCGAAAGCGGCGAACATCGCGATCGCGGTCCAGTTCGTCGGCTGCTGCACGCTCTGCCCGGCCAGCGCATCGGCGAACGCCGGGGCCGGCATCAGCGTCGCGCCGAGCGCGACCGGGATCACGCGCCGCCTCATGCGTCATGCTCCGCCCGCACCGCCTCGACCAGCGGATCGAAACCGCGCGCAGCACGGCGCACGTAGATGCCGGTCAACACGATCGCGAGCACGATTACCGCGAAGCCGGCGACGATCCCGATCGAGGTGACACCGGCGCCGATCGGCTTTGCGAGCAACGCCTTGTCGAACGCGATCAGCAGGATGAAGCTGAGGTACGCGGCCACCATCACCGCGGTCAGCGCCCAGGTAAAGCGCCCGCGACGGTGCACCAGTTCCTGAAATCGTGGATCCGCTGCCACGCGCGCCGCTTCCGCGTCGTCCATCCCGCCCCTCCCGCTGTTGCCGCTACCATGCAGCAATGCGGGCCGGGCGCAAGGGCGATGCGGAATGCTCGCGCGCGACCTCAGGCGCGTGCAATGGCCGATGGAGCGGCGCTCCGCCGCCGCAAGCGTGCGCCGACCACGCCGAAGCCGGCGATCATCATCGCCCAGGTCGCCGGCTCGGGCACCGCGCCGTCCGTGGCGATATCGTCGGTGACGATCGAGAACGACCCGCTCCAGAAGCCGCGGGGCGTCGTCTCCGTGTTAAAGCTGTCGAGCAGTTCGACCCTCAGCAACCCGTCCTCGTTGAGGAAGAAGTCCAGATCCATCGCCACGAGATCGGCGATGCCCTCGACACGCGCGGTGCCCGAATTCTCGAAGTTACGGTCGGGCGTGAACTTGGCCTGGAGGGTGTCGCTCGTGCCGAACCAGACGTGCTGGTCGTTGACGTACGACGGGTCGAGCGCCTCGATGGTCAGCGAATAGCCGATCGAGGTGACATGCGCCCAGGCGCCGATATCCTTCAGGATGACGGTGTTGCCGTTGGTGCCCGCCACGCCCGTCGCGGGCGCGCGGTCGAGCGAGATGACGGTGGTCGCAGCCTGTGCGGCGGCGGGTGCCAGCGCCAGTGCGAGCACGGACAGAGCGATCTTCGTGAACGAGGCCATGATGCGGTGGTCCTTCAGGAATGTGGAGGGCAAGCGCGCGTCGCGCGGTTCAGCAAGGCTTCGACTGATCGGTGTTGCCGTTCAGCGTGTAGTTGTAGGTCCAGAAGATGCGGTTCATCTCCACATCGCAGGCCGTCACCGGGCCGGTGCGCGGCGTCGCGCCTTCGACCTTGATCGTGTACGGGTAGCGCGTGCCCTTGATCGGGCTGCCCACATCCTGCCAGCCGAGGCTTTCGTAGCGCGTCGGGGTCGCCGTGACCGCCAGATAGGCGCGGGTGCCGGCCGGAATGGTCAGCGTGGTGGTGCCGCTGCCGAGGCCGGTGGCCTTGCCGAGCATCGAATAGGTGGGCTTATAGTCGTTTGTGACGGCGACGATTGCGAAGCGCCAGGCGGCGGCATTCGCCTTTGTGCCGCCGGTCAGCGTGACCGTCACCTTCTGTCCCTCCGCCGCCGTCAGCGGGATCAGATGCGTCCCATATTGCAGCAGCGCACGCTCGACCGGCGGCGCGTAGGTGTTCGCGTCCGTGCCCGAGGCCACCATCGGCGTGTAGAAATGGCCGAGGAAGCTGGTGTTCTGGTTGGCGCGAGTCTGGTCGATCAGGCTGGATTGATCGACGAAGTCCATGGCCGCGAGACGCGCGCCATACCAGCCCATGTCGTCCGCGAAGGAATTGAAGCCCTGCGGATAGGCGCCGGTCTGGCCCCCGCGCTGGACGATCGCCTGAACGAAATCCTTGCGGAGGGCGGCATCCTTGTCGCCCGCCTCCCAGCCACCTTGCGTCTTGGACACGATCGGCTTCCAGACGTCATAGACGAGGCTACGCGTTCGATCGTTCTCGAACAGATAGCTCATGAACGGGAAGGCGCCGTAGCGCGACACGGAGAAGAGCGGCCCGCTCTCGAGATTATTCAGATAGAATTCCAGGAACTCGCTTCGCCCGGCAAGCGTATAACCGCCCCATTCCGCGCCAGTCTCCCAGATCGATCCTGCCTGCCAATTGTCCCGGAAGCCGCCCGAGTAATATTGGACCATGTGGCCGAATTCATGCGCCGCCACCTTCGAGCCCTTCGGAACCGCCCAGGCGGAGACACCCTGCTCGGCCCCGGCACTCGCGCCGCAATCGTCCTTGTCGCCGCCGGCGTTTGGACGGCCCGTTCCGCACAGATAGATGTTGAGCTTCTGCTTGTCGTCGCTGTTGGCGAACGGCATCGGGGCGCCCAGCACGTCGCGGTACATCGTCCAGACGCGCTCGTACCAGTCGGCGGTGTCCTTCACCGCCTGCTCCATCGTGCGGTTGTAGACCCAGCGATTGAACCACGGGAATTTGTAATCGTCGGTGGTGCCGTTGCCGTACCAGAAGGCGAAATGCTGCGTCTGGTACAGGTTCAGCTCACCACTGGCGACCAGCTCGGGGGACGTCAGCGGGTGTCCGTTCGGATCGGGGTCGCTATATTTGATGCGATAGGTGTTGGGATCCTCGACAACCGGATGCTGCGCCACCGCCGCGTCGATGACCGAATTGTCGTCATCCGAGAACGAACTCGACCAATAGGCGCGGCGACAGCCGTCCTCCGTTTCCAGCACGACCCGACGATGCGTATCGCCGAAGTCGTAGCTATAGGCCTGGACCAGTCGGGCGGCGAATGGCTGACCATAAGCCGAACCGGCGACGGTGAACGGGTTGCGGGGTGTCGTCGCCAGCCGCGGCGTCCAGGTGCGCAGGTCGCCCTGCCCCCATGGCCAGCGGGTCGAGCGGCTTTGGCAGCCGGTGGCCGCTGCCTCCTCGGGGGCCAGCGTGTAGCTGGCCAGCGTGTGCCCCGGCGCGTCGAGCGTGGCGGATTTGCCGGCGGACGATCCGCCGTCCTGCCCACATCCCGCCAAAAGCCCCAGAACCGCAGCGCCGACTGCTGATTTGGACCGCCTCATCCATCCTCTCCC
Source organism: Sphingomonas sp. 8AM (assembly GCF_902506455.1). Lineage (GTDB taxonomy): Bacteria > Pseudomonadota > Alphaproteobacteria > Sphingomonadales > Sphingomonadaceae > Sphingomonas. Next base: position 2,185,057 of record NZ_LR733844.1, read on the forward strand.
CTTATCCGTATACCGTATCGGATAGCGGGAGGGCGGTCGGGTCAAGCCGGGGGCTGCTGACCCACTCGCCTCAATCCGGCACAATGACCCGAAATGAGGATTGCGGTGGGATCGTGGTTAGCGACCACTTTGGACCAGACGCGGCGCCGCCGCCCCGTCGGTCATCCGCACCGGCAGAATGCGTCCGTCGGCGGCATAGCGGAGCCGGTCGATCGCCACCTGTCGCTCGCCCGAAAACGGTGCCGGACCCTGCGGGTTCTCCCAACGATGATACACGATCAGCGATTGGCCGGTCCGCGTCCGGACGAAGCTGTGATGCCCTGGCCCCTTGTGCCTGCGGTCGCTGGTCAGGATCGCGCCGCGATATCGCCACGGGCCGATCGGCGACCGGGCGGTGGCATAATGGACCGAATAGTCCGCCGCATTGAAGTGGCCGTGGCTGTAGGAAAGATAATAGGTGCCGTTGCGCTCGTGCACGAACGCACCTTCCGTAAACTGCGGCGGTGTCTCGACCGGCACTTCGCGCGCCAGACCGGTCATGTCCGGGGTCAGCTCCCATATGCGCAGTTTCGCGCCCGCGCTGCCTCCGGCATAGAGGTACGCCTTGCCGTCCTTCGGATCGACGAACACCATCGGGTCGATCGCCTCGAAACCCGGTCCGCCGGTCACCAGCGGCTGCCCGCTGTCGCGGTACGGCCCCGCCGGGCGATCCGCGACCGCGACGCCGATCCGGCTGGGCGTCGGATTCTGTGGGCCCACCGAATAATAGAGATACCATTTGCCGTTGCGTGTCGCGACGCCGGGCGCCCACAGGAAATGCTCCGGCGCGCCGTCGGCGCCGATCCACGCGATCTGGTCGCGGCGAAGCAGCTCGCCGCGTGGCTGCCATGTCTTCAGGTCGCGCGACGAAAACGCCCCGAAGCGATCCGCTGCCCAGCTGCCGCCCGGTCCGCCGGTCGGGAACACCCACAGCTCGCCGTCGATCATCGTCGCGTGCGGGTCCGCGCCCTGAAACTGCGGATTGTCGGCCTGCACCGGCGCAGCGACGGCACCCAGCAGCAGTGCGGCAGAAAGGAGGGGCAAACGGATCATAAACACCTGTCCGATCGGGAGATTGAGCCCGATTGGTAGGATAATTTCTCGCCTTTGCCGATAGTTGAGTTGTATGCCCGGTTCCGGGAACCCCGATAGAGGAAGGAGAGGAAGCGATGAACAGGCGGCTTCTGACGGCGCTGCTCACCGTCGCCACGGTGACGATCGCGCTGCCGGCCGACGCGCGCGCGCGCTGGAGCGAGGCGCAGGCCAGGGCATGGTACCGTGCGCAGCCATGGCTGGTCGGCGCGAACTACACGCCGGCCTCCGCGATTAACCAGCTGGAGATGTGGCAGGCCGAAACATGGGACCCGCAGGCGATCGAGCGCGAGCTCGGCTGGGCGCAGGGCATCGGGATGAACACGATGCGCGTCTTCCTCCACGACCAGCTCTGGCAACAGGACCCGGCCGGATTCCAGCGGCGCGTCGACCAATTCCTGACGATCGCCGCGCGCCATAAGATCAAGCCGTTGTTCGTATTGTTCGACAGCTGCTGGGACCCCGATCCGAAGCTTGGGCCGCAGCATCCACCGATCCCCGGCGTTCACAATTCCGGCTGGGTGCAGGGTCCGGGGCTGCCCGGGCTGCGCGACAAGCGGCGCTACCCCGCGTACAAGGCCTATGTGCAGGGCGTGGTCGGTGCGTTCCGCAACGACCCGCGCGTCCTCGGCTGGGACGTCTGGAACGAGCCGGACAACGGTGCCGATCAATATAAGGGGCAGGACGGCAAGGAGCCGCTGGTCCGCGCGTTGCTCGCACAGGTGTTCGTCTGGGCGCGCGATGCCGAGCCATCGCAACCGCTCACCTCCGGGGTTTGGCAGCATGACGACTGGACCCCGACCGGCGGCAAGCTGACCGCGATGGAGACGCTCCAGCTCCGCCAGTCGGACGTGATCTCGTTCCACGACTATAGCTGGCCCGAGACGTTCGAGGCGCGGGTGAAGCAGCTGCTGCCCTATGGTCGCCCGATCCTGTGCACCGAATATATGGCGCGCGGCAACGGCTCGACGTTCGACGGGTCGCTGCCGATCGGCAAGCGCTACGACGTGGCGATGATCAACTGGGGGTTCGTCGACGGCAAGACGCAGACGCGGTTGCCGTGGGACAGCTGGAAGAAGCCCTATGTTCTGGAGGAGCCGGTGATCTGGTTCCACGAGGTTTTTCGCGGCGACGGGACGCCGTACCGCCGCGCGGAAACCGACCTGATCCGCGCGCTCAGCAGCGCGCCGCGCGGCATCGTGCCCACGGCGCGTTGAACGAAACATGTCGGAAAACGTAAGGAAAAAAGCACATTCTTCCTCACCTGTCCTTGTGACACCTTAACCGAAATCACGTAATTGTCGTTCCATGGACATGTCATGGCGCGACTGATCGCCCGGCTGCGGGAGCTTCGGCATTCCGATCATCGCATCACCGCCCAGGTGCGGGCGGTGCTCGTCGAGTCGCTGTACGCCTCCACGCAATCGCTGGTGATCGGGGCGCTGACCAGCACGACGATCGCTGCGGTGGTCGCGTGGGCGACGGTTGACGCGTGGCTGGCGGCGGCGGCCGTGGCGATCGGCGTGGTCGGCGCGTTGCGCATCGCCGATGCGCTGCGCGCGCATCGCGTGGACGTCGATGCCGAAGCGGCGGCACGCCACGAAGTCGGCTATCGCGTCGGCGCGCTCGCCTATTCGGGACTGCTCGGGCTGTTCGGTTTCCTGACGCTGACGCGCAGCGGCGACGGCGTGGTGCAGTTGCTCGCGGTCACCACCGCGATCGGCTATGCCGCGGGAATCGCCGGACGCAACGCCGGCCGGCCGCGGATCGCGCTGGCGCAATTGTGTCTCGCCTCGCTGCCGCTGTCCGCCGGGCTGCTGATCGGGTTCGAGCCGCTGAAGCTGGTACTGGCGGCGGTCATCGTGTTGTTCGTCGTCGCGATGATCGACATCACGCTGCAGACCTATGGCGCCCTGCTGAAGGCGACGCTAGTCAGCCATGAGAATGCCGCGCTGGCGGCGCACCATGCCGCGCATGCGCGCCGCGACGACCTGACCGGCGTCGCCAACCGCACCGCGTTCCGCGAACAGTTCGAGGAGCGGCTGCGGATGCTGCCCGGCAGCGGCAGCAAGCTGGCGCTCTACTGGCTCGATCTCGACCGGTTCAAGGAGATCAACGACACGTTCGGGCATCTGGCGGGCAATGCGCTGCTCGCCGCGGTCGCCGGGCGGCTGCGCACGCATTTCGACCACGAAAGCGTGGTGGCGCGGCTGGGCGGCGACGAATTCGCGATCCTCTCTCCGGTCGGCGACCGGCAGGAGGCGGCGACGATCGGCGCGGCGATCCTCGCGCTGGTTCGCCGCCCGGTCGCACATGACGGGCATAGTTTGCGCACCAGCGCGTCGATCGGCGTGGCGCTCGCGCCCGAGAACGGGCGCGAGGCCGACACGTTGCTCAAGAACGCCGACCTTGCGCTGTATCGCGCCAAGGAGAGCGGGCGCGGCCAGCTCTATTTCTACGAACCGGTCATGGACGAGAAGATCGAACGCCGCCGCCAGCTCGATTACGAGCTGCACGGCGCGCTGGAACGCGGCGAATTCCATCTGCTGTTTCAACCAATCTTCGATCTCGCCGCCTCCCGCGTGCTGTCGTGCGAGGTGCTGCTGCGCTGGACGAACCGCCATCACGGCGTGGTTTCGCCGGTCGAGTTCATTCCGATTGCCGAGGACAATGGCACGATCGACGCGATCGGCCATTGGGTCCTCTATCAGGCGTGCGAGGTGGCGCGGGACTGGCCCGCCGACATTTCGATCGCGGTCAATCTCTCCCCCATCCAGCTGCGCGCGACGCACCTGCCCGCCGTGGTGCTCGACGCGCTGAACGCCAGCGGGATGCCGCCCGAGCGGCTCAATCTCGAAGTCACCGAGACGGTGTTGCTCGAGGATGTCGAGACGTCGCTCGCCGCGCTGGAGGCGCTCAACCGGCTGCGGGTCCGCACCACGCTCGACGACTTCGGCACCGGTTATTCCTCGCTCAGCTATCTGACACGTTTTCCGTTCCAGACGCTCAAGATCGATCGCTCGTTCGTCACCGATCTCGAACGCAGCCCGGCGTCGATCGCGATCGTCCAGACCGTCGTCGATCTCGGCGCGCAGCTTGGCATGCGGACGATCGCGGAAGGCGTGGAAACACAGGCACAGCTCGACCAGCTGCGCCGCACGCGCTGCGATGCGGTGCAGGGTTATCTGCTCGCCCGCCCGATGCCGGCGGCCATGGTCTCCGCCATGTTGGCCGGCAAGGGCAGCGAAGCGACCGGCTGACGTCCTCCGGTCGACACCGGCCGCACCCGCCCTCGCCGGGCCGCTACGACCGGCGCTGGCTCAGCGGGGCTTGTCCAGCAATCGCTCCTGCGCGCTGACCAACCGGCGCATCAGCTTGAGATCGCCCTCCCCGAGCCGCAGCGCCGCATCGGCCCACAGCTCGACCACCGCTTCCAGCTCGCCGAGCGTCAGCGGATTCACCGCCCGCGACGCCTCGTAGATCGCGGCATGCGCGCTGTGGCGGCGGCGGTTGGCACGGATATAATCCTCCACCACGCGCCGCCCCTCGCCTGGGTCGGCGAGCGCATGGACCAGCCCCATCTCGTACAATTCCTCGGCGCGGTACGTCCGTCCGCTGAGGATCATCTGCTCGGCGCGCGCCGCGCCCAGCCGACGCGACAGGAAGCAGTGCGCGCCCATGCCGGGGAACAGCCCGAACAGCGTCTCGGGCAGCCCGAACCCCGCGCCGCGCTCCGCGACGACGACGTTGAACGACATCAGCGCCTCGAACCCGCCGCCCAGCGCGTCGCCCTCGACCAGCCCGATCGTGATGATCGACCGATCCAGCCCGAGCATGTTCCGGTGCAGGATGCGCACGCACGCCTTGCCATAGCCGACCAGCGCGTCGCGGTTGCGCGCGCGGATCAGCTGCGCAAACAGGTCGAGATCGCCCCCCAGCGAAAACACGCCCGGGAAATGCGACCCCAGCACCAGATAGCGGATCGGCATCGCGCCGCTGCCATGCGCGATTTCGATATCCTCCTGCCACTGAATGAAATCGTGGAGCAGTGCGGGGTTGAAGCTGGGGCGCACGTCCGGACGCATATAGGTCCACAAGGTCCCCTGCGCCGGGTCGAAGGTCGCCTCCAGCTGGTCGTAGACGAACAGCGCACGCACGTCGGACGGGACGGCGGCAAGCGTGGTTTGATGAACGGTCATCGCGACTTCCTCTTTCCTGACAGCGACTTGCTGTCAGTTCAGGATAACCTGCATCGTGTGACATGTCGGTGCTCAACCGCAGCTGGCCGGCGCAGCTTCGCCATGGCATGGCGCAATCATGACGCTCGTGCCCCGCATCCTCGTCGACGCCGACGCCTGTCCGGTGAAGGAAGAGATCTACCGGGTCGCCTACCGGATGGCGGTGCCCGTGGTGGTCGTCAGCAACGCGCATCTGCGCATCCCCGTCCACCCGCTGATCTCGCGCGTGGTCGTCGACGACGGCTTCGACGCCGCGGACGACTGGATCGTGGCGCAGGTCGATGCCGCGGCACTGGTCGTCACCGCCGACATCCTGCTCGCCGATCGCTGCCTGAAAGGCGGCGCGGCGGCGGTGCTCGGCCCCAACGGCCGCCCGTTCACGACCAGCTCGATCGGCAGCGCGGTCGCGGTGCGGGCGATCATGAGCGACCTGCGCGCCGGTGGCGACCGCATCGGCGGCCCGCCGCCGTTCAGCAAGGAGGACCGCTCGCGCTTCCTGTCCGCGCTCGATGCCGCGATCGTCCGCGTGCGCCGCCAGAGCGGCGGCTGACGGCCGAGGGAGCCGCTGCGCGCCTGCCTCGTTGGGCAGGGATGACCGATCCCGACCATCCGCTCCGCCTCGGCTTTCCCGTCAAGGTGATGGGCCGGCCCGAGCTGAAAACGCAGGACACGCGGCGCTGGCAGAAGAACCCGCATCTCAAATGCTCGCTCGAGCTGCTCGACCCGGTACTCGATTATCTCAGGTCCGAGCGGCTCGACATGTACCGGCTGTCCTCGGACATCGCACCCTACGCCACCCATCCCGACATGCCGCAATTCCACGCGATGGTCGCCGACAGCGATGCCGAGCTTCGCGCATTCGGGGCCAAGGCGCGCGATTATGGCATCCGCCTGTCCTTCCACCCGTCGCAATATGTGCTGCTCAACGCCCCCGATCCGGCGCTGACGCACAAGAGCATCTGGGATCTGGCCAGTCAGGCCGAGATGCTCGACCGGATGGGGCTCGACGACGAAGCGGTGATGGTGACGCATGTCGGCGGCGTCTACGGCGATCACGCGGCGAGCCGCGCGCGCTGGATCGCGGGCTGGGAACAATGCCCGGCGCATGTCCGGCGACGGTTGGTGCTCGAGAACGATGACATCCGCTTCTCCGCCGCCGATGCGCTGTGGATCCACGAGCGCACCGGCGTACGGCTGATCTTCGACTATCAGCATTTCTGGTGCCTCAATCCCGAGCGGCTCGACATGCGCAACACGCTGGAGCGTTTCCTGGCGACCTGGCCGGCGGGTGTCAGACCGAAGATCCACTTTTCCTCGCCCCGCACCGAGTTGCGGGAAATCAAGCAGAAGATCACGCCGACGGCCCGCGCCGCTGCCAGGGCTGGTACCGCGAAGCCAAGGAAGGGCGAGTTGCTCAAGGCGCCGGTCAAGGCGACCGCGCGCGTCAAGACCGTGCTGCGGCCGCCGGTCTGGACCGGTCATGCCGATTTCACCAACCCCTTCGAGTTCGCGACCTTCATGCGCATGGCCGAGGGGTTGGTGTTCGACGTAATGCTGGAGGGCAAGTCGAAAGACCTGAGCCTGTTGCGGCTCCGCCCCGACCTGCTGCGCTACGCTCCCGACGTCGCCGCGCGCTTCGGCATCACCGCCGCCGACCATGCCGCGCTCGCCGATGACGAGGCGCTGCTCGACGAAGCGGCGGCGGCGGACGAGGACGCGGATGTCGACGAGGGTCAGGGCGCCGATGCGGTCGAAGCCGTGTAATCCGTTCTGGCCGGATCGCTGAGCAGATCGGGCCGCTTCGTCCTCGATCAGGCATTGAGATTTTGATCTGCTGGCAGCGCTCCGGCAAAAACTTTCTGCACCCCCTGATCCTTGAGCCAGTTTAAAGACCGATGCGGCCCCATCGGCTAAAGGCGTGTTACAATATAGAAACGATGTGGTGGGCTCATGAGTTCGGATCCTCGGGGAGAGCCCGATCCGGTCACACTGCGCATGGTGGCATGGCTGGCGCGGTCCCGCGCCGAAGCGATGAAGGCGGATGGCGAGGCAGGAGCAGGCACGGCGTATTCCGATGACGAACCCCTTCTTACATTCGCCTCCGACCTCGACCGCATCGCCGCCTCGCTTGAAGGTGGAGATGCTTGGCGCATCGAGTGATCGCGATCGCTGTCGCCTCAGGGTTGAGCAGCGCGTCGCTACGATCATGCGGGACCTTGCCGAGGTTGTCGAAGGCAGGCGCTGATCACAGCATCAACATCGAGCCGTGCTGCCGATGGCGCTCCTCGACCGCGGCCGTCGTGGCGGGAATGCCCTATTCTACTTGGTCGCCTCTGCGATGTGTCCCGGCGCGGATCGAAGCCGATACTGTCCGGATGATTTCCGTGCGCACGCGTCCGCTTTCGCTCACCAACCAACACCGACCGCGATCACAGCAGCTGCGGCCATTACGGGCCGAATCGCAAACCGCGCGGCTGGTTATTCGACCGCCAGGATCAGGCCTCCCAAAATCCACGCCATCATGTCACAGGCTCGGCATGACGGCTGTTCAGGAGCAGTAAGAAATGGCCATCGCCGGAGCATTGGCCGTGTTGATCCGCATGGCCGAGGTCGTACCGGTGGCGGATCGGCCGAGCTACCCGTGTTGGATCGCGAGCGTTGCACGGGAGGGTTCAGGCGTGCGGATTGATTTCGCCGCGGGAGCGCCGGTTCGCCCGGGTGAAGAGAGCATCCATGCCGAAGCCGGTGCAAGCCTTTCCCCATCTAATTCGGGGCATGACGGCTGCACCCTTTCCGTCCTGCGCCGGGGAAAGGACATCGGCATTGAGGCTGAGGCGCATCTGTTCGTGCCCGGCATCATGACCGAACCGGAAGTGCGAAAGGTCTGGATCGTGGCGCGCTGAGCAGCCGCGCCCCCATCGGCGCGGAGCAACCCTCCATCGCCCGCGGCTCCTCGCCACGCCGCAGCTGCCTCTCGGCGCCGATTGTACCCGTCAGATCCCGACCCTGATCGTCTTGCGAACGATCGCGGGATGAGGGACGCGCGGGAGTGCCGGGGTTGTCAGCCGCACTCGCCGCCTCACCGGATCGCTCCAAGGGCGTAGAGCGCAAGGCCGGCGGCCGACGTCGCCAGCAAGGTCGTTATGACGCCTGACCTGGTCATGAAGATCGCATAGCCGGCACCCAGCGATAGAATGAGCGCAGCCGGGTCGATGCTCGTCAGCACGGGTGCGTCGAAGCGGATCGGCCCCGCTGCCACCAGCGTCGTCGTGCGGAAGAGCGTGTGCAGCGCGAACCACACCGCCAGGTTCAGCACGACTCCGACGACCGCCGCCGTGATGGCCGAGAGGGCACTGGCGACCGCGGCGTTGCCGCGCAGTCGTTCGATGAACGGCGCGCCGAGGAAGATCCACAGAAAGCATGGCACGAACGTCACCCAGGTCGCGAGCAGACCGCCGAGCGTTCCCGCGAGAATCGGCGACAGTCCGCCCGGATCGCGGCAGGCGCCCAGAAAGCCGACGAACTGCAGGACCATGATCAGCGGGCCCGGCGTCGTCTCCGCCATGCCAAGGCCGTCCAGCATCTCCTTCGGCCGCAGCCATCCGTAGTTTTCCACAGCCTGCTGCGCGACATAGGCGAGCACGGCGTAGGCGCCGCCAAAGGTCACCATCGCCATCGTCGAGAAGAAGGTCGCGATGCGGCTGAACACGTTATCGGGACCAAGCGCGATCAGCAGCGCCGCGACCGGGACGAGCCAGAGAGCGAGCCACAGCAGCGCGGTGCGCACGGTTTCCCGCCACGTCGGTCGCGCATGGGCGGGCAGCTCTTCACCGAGCAGCGTGTCAGCGTCAGCCACGGTGTTGCCGTGCGATGCGCCATGGCCACCGCCCCGGAATGCCGCGCTGCCTTGCCGGGCCGACCACCAGCCGATCAGGCCGGCGCCGAGCACGATCAGCGGAAATGGCGCGCCGACGAAGAAGATCAGTACGAAGGCCGCCGCTGCGAGCATCCGTGCCGGCGTCGTCTTGAGCGCCCGGCCGCCGATCCGCATCACCGCCTGAAGCACCACGGCCAGCACCGCGCACTTCAGGCCGAAAAAGAGCGCCGAGACGATGCCGACGCGGCCGTAGAGGACGTAGAGCCAGCTCAGCGCCATGATCGCGACGGCGCCGGGGATGACGAACAGCACGCCAGCGACGATGCCGCCCTTCGTGCGGTGCATCAGCCAGCCGATGTAGGTGGCGAGTTGCTGTGCCTCGGGACCGGGCAGCAACATGCAATAGTTGAGCGCGTGCAGGAAGCGCTGCTCGCCGATCCAGCGTTTCTCGTCGACGAGGATGCGGTGCATCACCGCGATCTGTCCCGCCGGACCGCCGAACGAGAGCAAGGCAATCCGCAGCCAGACCCAGAAGGCTTGCCGCAGCGCGACCGGACCGGGGCGCACCGGGGTTGCGGCGCTCGCCGGCTCCGCGATCATGCCGACACCTTGCCGCGCGCCGGCCGATGCGAGGACCAGTTGTGCTTCTCCGCCTGTGCGTCACGGCACCATCGATAAAGCGCGTCGTAGATTGCCATGCCCGCCTCGAGCTGGGCGTGATCGTCGCTATGCAGGCGCGACAGGCCGAGCGAGATGGCGAGCAATCCCGCCGCTTCCGGGGCGAGATCGAGCCGATCGGTATCGGCACCGCGCACGATCGCCGCCAGCCGGAGCAACGACACGTGCGCCTCCAGTCCGAACGCCTCGACCATCACGTCGAAGGTGCAGCGCTCACCGCGATGGCTCCAGAATACGCCTTCCTCCGCAACGTCGAACGGTTCGGCCTGCTGCTGCCTCGCGACGGTCAGCACGTCGCCGGGCGGCACGAACAGGAAACGCGCGTCGGGATCGACGAAGCGGCGGATCAGCCATGGGCAGGCGATGCGATCCACCTTCGGTCGTGATCGTGTGACCCACCACGTCCGGCCGTCCGCATGCCGCGGAGGCAGATGACTTAGTGACACGGTCGGCAGGCCGCCTGCCGTCCATGCGGCGAACCCGCCTTCCAGCACTTCGGCCGGCACACCCTCGCTGCGCAGAATGGCTGCCACGGCCACTGCGGCACCGGCGCCATCGGCATCCACGACGACGATCGGCATTCCGACAGGATAATTCCATCGAACAGGGTCGGGGTCGGCCGGAAACCGCGAACCGGGAATGGCTTCGGTCGGCGCGTCCCGCAGGTCGACGATCTGGGGCGCGCTCGCCACGGCGACGAGGCGGACGAGTTTGTCGGACGTAATGGTGTTTGGTGCAGGCATCATGCGTCCCTTGCGTGTTCGTGCTGGACGCGATTCTCTAGCTGACGCCTCGTGGGGTAATCGCCATCCCCATATGCGTTATCAGCCATGCTCGCGGCGGGTTGTCAATCATCAGGTCTCGTCCTGACGACGTTCTGATAACCGCCCTGCGGCACGTACCGTACGTCGCCTCGGCCGCGCTCCTCAGTCCCGCATCGCCTCCTGAACCGCGCTCTCGAGCTTTCGATACGAAACAGGCTTGAACAGGATAGCACGCGGATGATCGAGCTGTATGCGCGTCACCGTCGCGGGCTCCTTGGAGCCCGTCACGAAGATCACGCGCGACCCGACCAGCTGATGGATGACCAGCGACGCATCCACCCCATCTTTCTCGCCGCGCAGGCGCATGTCCATCAGCACGACCTTGGGCCGGTGCAGGCACGCCAGAGCGACAGCATCGTCGGCGGAGGCAGCCGTTCCGCACACGGCATAACCGAGATCCTCGATCTGGCATTTGAACGCCATCGCGATCATCTCCTCATCGTCCACGATCAGGATGTGGTCGGCAAGATCGCTCATTTCGCACGCGGCCCCTTGACCCGCACCTCCACACGCGTTCCATCCTCATAGCTGTAGCTCACATCACCCTGAAGCTGACGCGCCATGCTGGTGACGATGTTCTTGCCGAGCCCCCCGCCCGTCGGACCAGCACCCGCCGCCGGTGCATAGGTACCACACCCATCATCCTTCACGAGAAGCATGACCTCATCCTCTCCTATGTTACTCACCTGAACGTGAATTGTGCCGGAGCCCGCGGGGAATGCGTGCTTGATGGCGTTGGTGACGAGTTCAGTCACTAGCAAACCGAACGGAATGGCGAAGTCCAGACCCACCGTGAGTGGATCGGCTTTGACCGAAAGCGCGATCTCGCTGGAACCGGACCCTTCCGCAAGATTTTCGAGGAGTTCACTCAGGAACGACGACAGATCGAACGTCGCGAAATCAGCCGTCGCCATCAACTGGTGGTGCACGAGACCCAGCGCATACACCCGGTCGCGCAAGCTTTTCAGTCCGTCCTTCGCACGCTGGTCCGACAACGACCTGCTTTGCAGCACCAGAAAGCTGTCGATGATTTGCAGGTTGTTTTTGACGCGGTGATAGACTTCTCTAATGAGAATGTCGCGCTGCTCCAGTGCCTGGATTTTTTCCGCCAGCGCGCGTTCGATCGACGCACGGGCGTCGCTCTCTTCCTTCTTCCGGTCCGTGATGTCGACGGAGACCCCGACGATGCCGATGGCGCGCCCGGTCGCATCACGCATCGGATATTTGGTCGACCAGAAGGTCCGCGTTCCACCGTCGGGAAGCGTGATGCTCTCTTCCATTTCCCGAATGCCGCCACCGCTCAGCACCAGGCGGTCGTTGGCAAGTATCTTCTCGGCCTGCGCCGGATCGTCGAGAAATTCATCATCCCTTTTCCCGACGACGGCCGCCCAGGGCAGCCCAATGAAATCCAGCGTGCTCTTGTTGGCAAGGATCATGCGCCCCGCTTCATCCTTCGCGTAAATCGCACCGGGAACGGTCTCCACCACTGACCTGAGAAGCTTGTCCGACGTCTGGTAATTCGCTTCGACGCGCCGCAACTCGCTCTCGGTCAGATCCACGCGCTGCGCGAGCGCGGCCCGCGCAGCCTGTAATTCCCGCAACGTGACCTGATGGTCGTCGATCTCCTTCTGCAGGGCTTTGGCGGAGGGCAGGAGAAGCAGCTTGGGGACAAGCGGCAAGGCGAAGATCGCAGTTGCGACCGACGCAAGAGCGGTCACCGCTTTCAGCCAGCCTTCGGTCACGTAATACGGGTACCAGAGTACGAGGATGCTGGCGACGTGAGTTACGCCGCAAAGGCCGATGAACATCGCGAACAGCAGAGCAAGACGGCGGTGACCTTGATCCAGATCAGCCCTGCCGTTGACAAATTGTGCGATGCCGAAGGGAATGGCGAAGTAGGCCAGTGCGATCAACGCATCAGAGCCGATGTGGAGGATCATCAGCTCCGGACGCCACAACAGGCACATGCCGTGCGGCATGAAAGTCTCCAGCTGGTCCAGAAAGTTCATCCGCCCATTGCCCCCCTTGCGACCCCGATGCCGGTTCACTTGCGGGATGGTGACAGATCTCTCGCCTAATCTAAAGTGGTCGCCTGTGGGCCAGGGGACTGGACTGGTTGATCACAGCCAGACGATGACGGCAGCAGCGCGGGCGACCGCGGAGCAGTAGGCGACCGGGCAGCGGCTGTAACGCGCAGCACCCGCCGGTCAGACCGGGACCAGCGCGATCGGCGAGTCTCCGACGGTGGCGACCGCGCTCAACAGCATCATCGCCGCGCTGGTTCGCCCGGTGCCCGGCCCCCTGCACCGGAATGACACCGGAGCGATCCGATCAGGCCCACAGTCGTGGAAGGTCGAAATGCCGGGGTGATGATTATCTGAAGTGGTGCCGCTTACAGGACTCGAACCTGTGACCCCCGCATTACGAAGGCTAAGGAAGCACCGAGAAAAGGCCAGCAAAGACATGTACTTGTCGGCGACCGCGACCGACGGGTTGATGTCAACCCACGCAGTTCCCAGAGTGGTCAAACGAGGCCAAGATTCGCTTACCAGACGAACGCGCTTTGACTTGGGAAAACCCTTGCAGGCGACCTGCGCCATACCCATCGCAGAGCCGCGACGAAGTGCGGAAGCGTCTGCCTTCCAGTACGGAGACTCGACAAAAGAAGGCCGCAAACGCACCCTCCCCACGAGGAGGCCTCCGGCGTCCGCTTTGCCGACCGAGAATGTCCCATTGTGGTGGAAACCGGTCTGACCGCTTTCGGGTACACGGTTGTCGATCGCGGACGTTCTCGGGGGTTGTTGGCTTTCTAAAAGGCATTGTCTGCCCGGGAAGGATTGCACATCTTCAAAACCCGTCTTGCAGGCCGAAGCGGGCAGGAGCCCGCCTACTGATCACCTTCCTGCTCGCCAGACAGGACGGCTCCGAGCGCATCAAGCCGTCTGTCCCAGGCTGATCGCCGCGCGCCCAGCCAATGCGCGACGACGTTCAAGCCATCATGGTCGAGCTGGCAGGACCGCACCCGACCCAGCTTGCTGCTGGTCACCAGCCCTGCCTCTTCGAGAACACGGATGTGCTGCCCGACAGCTGTCAGCGTAATCCCGCATATGTCGGCCAACGCCGACACGGCATGTGGGCGCTCCCCCAGCCGTTCAATCATGCGACGCCGCGTCGGATCACCCAGCGCATGGAGCAGCAGATCAATGGGCTCGACGTCCAACTTTCGGCGTGGCCGCGCCACGTCAGCCCACCAGCAAGCGGCCAAGCCGGTCCAGCAGGTCACTCCACCCCTGCTCACGCATAGCGCGACCATCGGAACCCTCAAAGAACACGCCCTGGAACGTGCAGGTGAGGTCCGTGCCGCCGTCTGCTTCGGCGACTTCCATTGTTTCCAGCGCGACCGAGATCGGTCTGCCCGCTATCCCCATCCGGGATGAGATGATGATGCGCCGTCCATCAACGATGTCATGGAAAACACCTTCGTTGGTCAGTTCGACACCGGGAAAGGGTGTGTCCGGCCCGAACAGGTAGGTGAGCCGCTCGGCACCACCAACGCGAAAATCGCTCTCAAATGCCTTGATTTCATGCGTGTCACTCTCCGCATACCAGGTCTTCTTGATCGCGGGATCGGCGCACGCGGCGAACACCTTAGCGGGCGTTGCCGGGTAGCGCCGCTTGATAGTGAAATTGCCATGCACGGCTGCAGGATCGGTCATGTCGAGCTCCTTACTGCGGTAACGGCTTCACTATAACCAGCCTAGCCTTCAGTCAAGTATAAAGCTCAGTGTCGATCTGTGACGGGCTCAATTTCCCATGGAAGGGTGAGCGGGACGGTTTGGGCGATCCAGAACGAGATCGGGCCTGGGAGTGTCCGGGTTTGGGCGCTTCCCGCCGGTCCGCTTTCCCGCCCGAAATCGGCCGGTCGGCTTTCGGGTGATCCGGTCGGTGCGGGAGACTCGGAACGGCACGACCTGGTGGTTAGCCGACCGACAGCTCAGTGGAGATAATGGCCAGTGCGACCATGTGCTCCAGCAGGCCAAACCGATACCGTCTTGCCCGATCCACATCTGTATTATATAGGCAACACACCGCCTCAACGAGGGATTTTGTGACAAACTCGCAGACAGCTCAGCAAGTGGAGCTTACCGCAAAAAACCTAGCCATCCTCGCGGTCGGGTTGGTCATCACGGCATTTCTCGCATTAGGATCACATGACCTCGCCATCGCCCACCTCGGCATACCCTATCCGAACGACGGCGATGTTCCTCCTTGGGCAAGGTATATTGGGCAGGTCGTGCGGCTTGGTGCGATGGTGTACGTCTGCCGTCTAGCAAGCTGGTATCTGGGCAAGCGCAACACCGTCCGTGCAGCAGCGATCTTCGGACTACTGATCGTTCTCCTGCAAGAAACGCTGCGCGTCATTGTCGTAGATAACGTTGTTTCTGACGGCTGGATCGACCTGCGCTGGGTTTACCTGCTGATGACCCGGCTGCCAAATGCGCTGCTCTCGTTCTACTGTGGAGCCATCGCAGTTGTCATTGCTCGCAAGATTGAGTCAGATCGGCATGTACCGCTACTTATCGCGATCGCGGCTGCAAGCGCTATCGGCTACTTTGCACTGTTGCCGGCGTTGAAGGCGATCGCGAACCTGGTAACCGCTGCGCTGCAGCTGACCGAGACCCCCGAAGTGCACACAATGCCGTACGGCATTTACGTCTACAAATATATTTACGGCATGTTTATCGAGCCAACGATCTCCTCGTTTGCTTTGATCTATCTGCTGTGGCCGGCTTTCGATGGCTCGAAACCTCGGCGCATCGCACTATTCGTTCTCCTTATGCTGCTGATGAGGGGGCGGATCATCGCGACCGGACTGTTCAGTTTCTGGATTAAGGATAGTTGGGCGCTAGCCTTTGCTGCGGAAGGGCAGTTCTTCGTCGAGACACTGGTTCTCGCCGGGCTAACAGGTCTGACTTGGGCTGCCGTGACGCCTAAGGCGACGGCAGTCGGCCAAAATTCGCCATCAGGGAATCGTTAGCCGCTATTGCAATTCGATCTTTAACCGCATCAGACAGGCTGGTCGAGTGGCCTGTCATGCTTTGGCGAACGGCCGCTAGTGGGCGAGAGCCGTCCGGCAGCTTCTCCGCCCTATAGCGGTCCGTCGGCTTTCGGGTGTTCCGGTCGGCTCGGTGAGCTCGGAACGGCAAGGGTTGGTGGTTAGCGGATCGGACGCTTTCGGGTGAGGCAGGGCGCATAGCTGACGTTGGCTACCCCCGCCCGCCGTGCCGATTGGGATGACAATTTGCGAATGCTCTATAATCATACTTGAACGCCACGCAACCGCGTCTAGTTATGGCTGTGTGTAGCAGCCGCTTTGGCCAAAGCCTTGGCTAACTCATCGAGCGAATATGGCTTTTGCAATAACTCGAAGCCAGTCTCATCCTGTTCGGCAAGGACACTGCTGTACCCGCTAGTCAGAACGACCGGTATATCCGGAAAGCGCCTAAGGATCTCATCCCGCAACTCGATCCCGGACATACCGGGCATCACGACATCAGAGAAGACGAGGTCGAACTCGCCTTTGCTCAGTTCGACAAGAGCACTTGCGGCGTCGATGGCTAGCTTGGTTGTATAGCCCAGCTCGCTCAAGGCCTGGGTTGCGAACGATCCCACTTCACTGTTGTCCTCCACGACCAGGATACATGCGCCGGCCGCGAGCGGAGTTCCGCCCTCACCAGCCGGCCGGATGAGCTCCCTTTCCTCTGATGCCGCCTTTGGAAGATAGAGGGTAAAGGTGGCGCCTTCACCTACAACACTGCTCACGATAACTTCGCCGCTCGATTGCTTGGCAAACCCGAACACTTGGCTGAGACCAAGCCCGGTTCCGTGACCGACGCCTTTAGTCGTGTAGAAAGGCTCAAAGATGCGATCGAGCTGTTCTGGGGCGATGCCGCTGCCAGTGTCCCGAAGAGAGAGCGCAACAAAACGGCCCGGCACTGCTGGGTGTGAACGCGCCGCGGGAATGCCGTTCACCTCGTGGACACCAATAGCCAGCGTCCCTTCCCCCTTCATTGCATCACGGGCATTCACCGCCATGTTGACCAGTGCGGTGTCAAACTGGCTGCGATCCGCCTTGATGAGGAATTGACCCGGTGGGACGTCCATCTCGATGACAACACGCGAGCCAGTCAGGGTCACTAGCATGTCGCTTATACCGGCAACACTTGCTGATACATCGAACACTTCGGCCTTGAGCGCCTGCCGTCTTGCAAAGGCAAGCAGTTGGCTGGTGAGCTTGGTCGCGCGATCGGCAGTGTCTGAGATAGCCGCAATGTATCGTTCGCGCCTCTCGTCCGACAGATTCGGACGGCGCAGGAGGTCCACTGAACCGCGGATCACGGTGAGGAGATTGTTGAAATCGTGTGCGACGCCACCGGTAAGTTGCCCCACCGCCTCAACCTTCTGGCTTTGTCGCAGTTGTTCTTCAGCCGCAACTAAGGCTGCATCGCGCTCCTTCTGTTCGGTAATATCGCGCGCCACGCAGTAAAGCAGGCCTCCAGTCGGCACTGCCGACCACGCGAGATTCCGGAATCCTCCATCCTTGGTTCGAAATCTGTTTTCGAAGAACAATGTGGTATGTCCCTCAGCAAGACGACCAACCTCTTCCCGTGTTCTGGCTCGGTCATCCGGATGTTCCAGCCACTCGGACGTTTTGCCGACAAAGGCCTCCGGCGGCCAACCAAGTGTATACGACCAGGCCGGATTGACGCTGATCCAGATGCCCTGAGCGTCGGCGACACCGAGCAAATCGCGGCTGACCTGCCAAACTCGATCGCGCTCTTGCGTGCGCTCTTCCACCTGTTCCTGCAGCGACCCTGCGAGCGTCTGTAGTTCCAACTCAACGCGGCGACGCTCGATGGCCACCCTAGTCCGCTCGGCAGCTTGCTGGACGAAGTCGATCTCGTCAGTGGTCCAGTCACGGGCGAAATGCGACACGACGCAGAAAATTGCAGTAAGCCGATTCCTTTCCACCACAGGCGCATTGAGTAAAGCGCTCACGCCCGCGTTTTCGAATGCCATGGCGAAAGGTGATGTTCGCGCATCTGTGCGCACGTCACTTATCGCAACGGTGCGGTTTTCCAGAAGATCATCGATGTAGGAACCGTAGTTCCGCATAGGATGCTCACCCGCGATTACGTACTTGGGCGTTATCTTCCAATCCCGCTCGATCACTAACGTTTGGTCGGATGCGTCGATCCGGCCGAAGCCTGCGGCACTAACACCCAACGTCTGTCCGACGACCTCAGCCGCAGCTGCTGCCATAGCTGCTGGATCATCCATGTTCCGGAGGGTGTCGCCCAACAGGAGAAGAGCTGCTCGCCTCGCCTCTACCGCTGCCTGCTGAAAGGCACGCTGCCGGCGCTCCGTTATATTCTCGAAAGTGCAGATTGCGCCGCGAAGCTTTCCATCCTGAATGATTGGGGTAGCCCGATACTCGACCCACAGTGGCTCGCGATTGATCGGAAAGAACAGCTCTTCCAGCACATGTGCAGGTCTGCCGTCCCGCGCAGCTACATAGATTGGGCATTCGCCTTCGGGGTAAGGCGAGCCGTCGACATGCGAATGATGAATCACGTCATGCAGGCGGCGCCCAATGACGTCCTGGGCGTTGTCGAAGCCCATCATCTGCAGAAACGCAGCATTGCAGGTAGTTGTTAGTCCGTCATTGTCGACCGCGTAAAAGCCTTCGCTGATGGAATTGAGCAGCAAGCGAAGATTGGCCTCGCTACTGCGCAAAGAGGCATTGAGGCCACGCTGATGCTCTTCACTTGCTTTGAGACGTGATTCGGTTACCCGTCGCTCGGTGATGTCGCTGAACAAAATCGCAACGAGCCGATCTGCCGGATCACCGACACGGTAGGCAAACACCTCGTACCAGCGACCGTTAAGCGCCTCAGCTGGCAGTGTGAACCGCTTGGACTGGCCCGTCAGCGCGATGCGGGCATACATATCGAACCAGTGCTGCTCATGGTTTGGCGCAAGATCGCGCATCCAGTTGCCGGGCGCGTCGATAAGACCAGTTTGCCGCTCGAAGGCTGGGTTCACTTCTAGGAAGCGATAGTCGATCGGCTTGGCGGCGTCGTCGCATCGGACTTCGATCAAGCAGAAGCCTTCGTCAATAGAGTCGGACAACGCCCGATAGCGATCCTCGCTCTCCGACAGTGCTACCGCGGTATAATGCTGTTCAGTGCGGTCGCGGAGGATCTTCACATACCCTTCGAGATCGCCGCTGCCGCTACGTAGAGGCATCATTTCGCCGTTGGCCCAGAAGCGCGAGCCGTCCTGTCGAAGGTGCCAGCGCTCATCCACGCCACGTCCGTGGCGCACGGCAGCACTCATCTCAGCTTCGGATATACGGTTTTCGATGTCTTCCAGCGTAAAGAACAGGTCAACGGACCGGCCGATCGCGTCACTTGCGCTCCAGCCCATGATGCGTTCGGCACCAACGTTCCAAGAGGTGATCGCACCGTCGAGATCGAGGCCGACGATCGCATAGTCGATCGCATTCTCAATGATAAGCTGGGCCTGCCGACCGGACAAATTTTCTGAGGAAGTGAGGGAGCTAGCGTTCATACTTATTTATGTCCGATTAATGGATTTGCAGCAATCACGATTGCGCACCCGTCCTGATCGGGGCGGGCAGTTGAAGACGCCACGCCGCTCCTGACGTGCTCCCCTGAAACTCCGCCAGTTTGAGCTAGAGTCCGCCTTCGTGAGGAGACGGATGTGAAGAAGAGCAGGTTCAGCGAGGAGCAGATCATCGCGGTGCTGCGCGAGCAGGACAGCGGGATTCGGCCGCCTCAAACACTTCCGCCGCTTCGCCACACGTTATGATCGCCGCACCGTCCACTTCACCGGCTTCGTACATCTCGCCGCCGCCATGATCTGGCTACGCTGAATGTCGATCCGACCTAGATCCGCACGCTCGCGTTGAGCAGCACGGTGCGCGGCGGCTGGATGAAGACATAGCCGGAGCTCAGAAAACCCCAGCTCGCGCGGTCGGCGAGATTGTCGACCTCGGCGCGCAGCGTCACCGGCGTGCCACCGGCATCGACCACATAGCTCACGCGCGCATTGACCAGCGTCACCGCCGGCACACGGAACGTGTTGACGTCATTGCCCCACAGGCTGGTGCCATGCTGCGCCTCGAGCGTCGCCCTGAGCGCGGGCAGCGCGACCGGCTGCTCGGTCAGCTGGACGGTATCCTTCAGGCCCGGCACGCCCTCGACCGCCTTGCCCTGCACCAGCGGGTCGGTCTTGCGATAGGCGGCGCGCTCGATCGCGATGCTGTCGGTGATGCTCAGCCCGAGCGGCAGCGCGACGCGGGCATCCGCCTCGATCCCCTCGTACCGCTGCTCGCCGTCCGAGACATAGACGTTGGCGGCATTGGCATATTGCGCGCCACGCGCGATCCGGTAGGCGGCCGCCGAGAGCGACCAGCGCGCGCGTTCGAGCTTGATGCCGGCCTCGAGCTGCTCCGACCGCACCGGCGGCAGCGTCTCGCGCGCATTGGCATAGGTGTCGGGCACCGTGGTCCCGCTCTCCAGCGCCTGCACATAGCTGACGTACAGCGTCGCGGCCGCCCACGGATGATAGAGCAGCGCCGCGACCGGGGTGACAGGTGTTTTCGTGTAATTCGTGCGCGTGCCGGTCTTGCCCAGCTGATCCTCGCTGAAGCGCGTGACCCGCGCGCCCGCGATCAGCGCCACCTTGCCCAGCGTCAGCGTGTCGCTGGCGAACGCGCCACGCTGCGTCGACTGGTAATTGTGGTAGACGCCGCCCGTGAACGTGGTCGGATAGGCGATCGGCACGACCGGGGCGTAGAGGTTCTCGTGGCCGACCAGCGTGCTGACGCGGTTGAGCGGCAGATATTTGTCGAGCCCCTGCCAGGTGCCGCCGAACGTCAGCTGATGCTGCACCGCGCCGGTCGCGAACCGCCCCTCGACGTCGAGCTGGACCTGATTGTAGCGCGACCACGAACGCGGGTTGGTCGACAGCAACGGCTGGTAATCGCCGGCCGGACTGGTCAGCGACATCCACTCCGATTTGTAGCTCCGCCAGTCGAGGCTGTTGCTGTAATCGGCGCGCACCGTCCAGTTCGGCGACGGCGACCAGCGCAGCCCGGTCGCGCCGTAGAAAACGTGGCTGTTGAAGAACAGGTCGGGATAGGCAGCCAGGTTGGTCCGCCCGCTGACCGGCCGCGGCAGGCGGTCCGCGCCGTAGGCGTCGGGGTTGGAGATATAGAAATCCTGCGTGCCGCCGCGGATGCGCCGGTCCTGATAGATCACGTCGCCGGTCCACAACAGCGTGTCGGTCAGATGCGCGTCGAGTCCCAGCGACGCCGAATAGCGCAGCACGTGCGACCCGCTGTACGTCTCGCCCTGTTCGTGCGTCGCGTTGAGGCGATAGCCGACCCCCGCGCCGAGCGGCCCGCCGAGGTCGACATGCTGCGACACGATCGTGTCCGACGAATAGCCGACGTCCGCGTTGGCGAACGCCTCGGGCGTCGAACGCTTGGTGCGATAGTCGATCAGCCCGCCCGGGGCGTTGAACCCGTACAGAAAGCCCGACGCGCCCTTGAGCAGCTGCACCGTCTCGAACGATTCCAGCGGCAGTTCTACCGTCGTCATGTAGAACGGGTCGCCGTTGATCCGGTAGGAATTGTAATCGTCGAGCGGGATGCCGCGCACCGTCTGCGAATAGCTGTTGAAGGTATAGGTATCGCCGTTGGCGACGACCGACGCATCCTGGCTGAACACGCGCGCGAGCGATTTCACCTGCCGGTCGGCGATCTCGTCCGCGGTGACGGCGGTGATCGAGAACGGCGTGTCGATGATCGCGCGCGCGCCGAGCGCCCCGCCCGCCGCCCGCTCGTGGTCGGCATGGCCGTTGACGACGATGTCGGTGGGCGGCCGCTCGCCCGCGCCGCTCGCGCTGTCGGGTGCGGCCTGCGCGACGACGGGCTGGGCGAGAACGAGGCCCGGCAGGGCCAGCCAACGAACAAGGATCATACGCACCTCCGATATCAGATCGTTTCGGTAGCGTATCGATTTTGGGTGCGCGACGAACGGAAGCTTTAGCCCGCTAAAGGCATGCGGGTCCGCCAGCGTCCCGCGCGCTGCCTTGCGCGTGCCGTCCCCGGCGCTGGAGCATGATTAATCGTTCATCGACAATCGCATGGTACGTGGCGCGGACTGACGACAAGGCCGCCGCCCGATGTACACGATCCAATATGACGCCGCGGCGCGCACGCTGCATATCGTGACCGAGGGGTTCTGGACTCCCGGTGTCACCGCCGCCTTTATCGCCGAATTGCTCGCGCGCGGCACCGCGCTCCGGCTGCGGCACGGGCCGTTCGTGGTGCTCGCCGACCTGCGCGCCGGCGCGATCCAGCCGCCGCAGGTCGTCGACGCGCTCGCGGCGATGATGCCGCGCGCGCTCAAGGTCACCTCGCTGCCGATCGCGGCGGTGGTCGCGAACAATCTCGCGAAGCTGCAGACCGAACGCTATCTGGTCGGCGCCAATTGCCGCACGTTCCTCGACCCCGCCGACGCGCAGCGCTGGCTGGCGGCGTAAGTCTGCCGTCATCCCGGACCTGATCCGGGATCCCGCTTCCTTGCCCGGCCCGCGAGAAAAAGCAGCGGGGCCCCGGATCAAGTCCGGGGCGACGAAGATCGGGAATGTCTTGCGCGATACAGATTAGCCCCCTCCGCCCGGCTGCGCTAAGCGGGCGCGCGATGCCCCTGCCCTCCCTCACCCGCCGGCTGCTGCTCGCGGCGCCGATGCT
Source organism: Sphingomonas sp. 8AM (assembly GCF_902506455.1). Taxonomy (GTDB): domain Bacteria; phylum Pseudomonadota; class Alphaproteobacteria; order Sphingomonadales; family Sphingomonadaceae; genus Sphingomonas. The sequence goes on from NZ_LR733844.1 coordinate 2,207,653, forward strand.
GCCCGGGCTCGTCGGTGCCGCGCCATCAGCGATCCTGACGTCCGAGGTCATCGACCCCGCCCCGCCCTATCCGCAGGCGCATGCCTCGACGATCGTCGAACTGCCCGACGCCACGATCGCCGCGGCGTGGTTCGGCGGGTCGGGCGAAGGGCGCGCCGATGTCGCGATCTGGTTCGCGCGGCGTGGGGCGAAGGGCTGGGAGACCCCGGTCGCGGTCGCGCGCGATGCCGGGTACCCGACGTGGAACCCGGTGCTGTTCCAGCCGCCCGGGCAACCGCTCCAGCTGTTCTACAAGGTGGGCCCCAACCCGCGCGACTGGTGGGGGATGGTCATCACCTCCGAGGACGGTGGCCGCCACTGGAGCACGCCGGTGCGGTTGCCCGACGGCGTGCTCGGCCCGATCAAGAACAAGCCGGTCGTGCTCGCCGACGGGACGTGGCTGTCGCCGTTCAGCCGCGAGATCGGCACGCCCGAGCACAACCGCTGGTTCCTGCGCATGGAACGCTCCACCGACCGCGGCCGGACATGGAGCGCCGGCGCCGAAATCGCGTCGTCGGTCGGGCTGGAGGCGATCCAGCCGAGCGTGCTGACGCTGAAGGGCGGCACGCTCGCGCTGGTCGCGCGGACGCGGCAGGGGGTGGTCGCGACCAGCCGCTCGCGCGACGGCGGGCGGAGCTGGTCGCCGCTCGCCGCGCTCGCGCTCCCCAACCCCAATGCCGGCACCGATGCGGTGACGCTCGCCGACGGGCGGCAGCTGATCGTCTACAATCACGCCGCGCACGATCCCGCGACCCCCGGCGACGGTCCACGCTGGCCGCTGAACGTCGCGCTGTCCGACGACGGGGTGCACTGGCGCGCGGTGCTGACGCTGGAAAGCCGCCGGATCAAGGACGGTTACGCCTATCCGGCGGTGATCCAGTCGCATGACGGGCGCATCCACATTACCTATACGTGGAACCGCACGCGTATCCGCCACGTCGTGCTCGATCCCCGCCAATTGAGGTAAGTCATGGCCGAACGCTTCGAACGCCACCGCCAGCCGTGGCGCCCCGACGAGATCCAGAAGCTCCACCAGCTCGCCAAGAAGGGCATGGCGCTGAAGGCGATCGCCAAGGCGCTGACGCGTAGCGAGGAATCGGTGAAAGACCGCGCCAAGGAAGACGGGCTGTCGATCGCAAAGTTGCGATGAGATAACGGCAGCGCAACGAGTGGCGAAATATGTCGTCGACGCATCAGGATATTACGTCAAACTTTCGCAATGTTGCAAAGTGCCATTTTAGCAACTTTGCTGCGCAGCGGCGTTTGGGAGGGTAATCCCATAAGCCAAGCGAGGTACCTTTTGTAACTATCTGCGAAATGAGGATGATGGGCATTGAATCGGCCCAATCGGAAGCGTGACTTTTATGTGACTGTTCGTTAAGAAAGAATTATTACAATTCGGCAGAAGCGCGCTCGCGGCTTGTCACTGCCCCACACAGCGGTCTTCATGAACCCCATATGAAAAAGGGGTTAAATCCATGAAGTTGTCGCGTTACCTTTGCGCCACGGCGATCATCGGCGCTTTCACCGCCATTCCGACCGTCGTCAGCGCCCAGACCGAGACCGGTGCGCTCTCCGCCCGGCCCGAAGCCGCTGGTGAAGACGTCGGCGAAGTCGTCGTCACCGGTTCGCGCATCCGCCGTCCGAACGAGGATTCGGCGATCCCGATCACGACGATCACCCCGCAGGAGATCCTGCAGACCGGGCGCATCTCGATCGGTGACGCGCTCAACCAGCTGCCGCAGCTGCGGCCGTCGCTGGGCTCGCAGAATTCGACCTCGGGTCTCGGCACGCGCGGGCTCAACTTCCTCGAGCTGCGCAACCTCGATCGCGCGCGCACGCTGGTGCTGGTCAACGGCCGCCGCCACGTCACCGCCGACATCATCAACAACGGCAATGCCGTCGACATCAACACGATGCCGACCGACCTGATCGAGCGCGTCGACATCCTGACCGGCGGCGTGTCGTCGGTGTACGGGTCGGACGCGATCGCGGGCGTCGTCAACTTCGTGCTCAAGCGCGACTATGAAGGCGCGCAGATCCGCGCACAGGGCGGGATCAGCGACAAGGGCGACGCGGGCAACCAGATCGTCTCGCTGCTCGCGGGCAAGAATTTCGCCGAGGGCCGCGGCAATATCGCGATCAACGCCGAATATGCGCACCAGCAGGACTATTACGCCGCAGGCCGCCGCAACCTGCGCCAGAACGACGGCTTCGTCGTCGTCGACACCGACCCGGCCAGCGCGCCGTCGGACGGTGTGTTCGACCGCAAATTCTACCGCGACATCCGCAGCACCACGATCGGGCTCGGCGGCCAGCTCGGCTTCCGCTACGGCAACGGCGCGCCCGGCTGCGGCTCGGACGCGGTCGGCTCGGCGTTCACCTGCGCCTATCTGTTCCAGCCCGACGGCAGCCTCGCCGCGCAGACCGGCCAGCGTGTCGGGCTCGGCCCGAATGGCAGCTTCGTCGGCGGCAACGGCGCGACCGGGCGTGACGGCAAGCTGCTCGTCCTGTCGCCCGATACGACCCGCTACGTCGTCAACGTCCTCGGCCATTTCGAGGTCACGCCGGCGTTCGAGCCGTTCATCGAGGCCAAGTACGTCCGCACCGAGGCGTTCGGGTCGCAGAGCGGGCCGTTCTTCTCGCAGGGCAGCACGCTGGGTGACGGGATCGCGGGCAGCGGCTTCGCGGGCACCTACGACCGCTCGTACAACAACGGCTCGTATGACGAGGACGGGCAGCTTAACCCGACCTCGATCAACCGCGAGGGCGTCCGGCTCGACAATCCGTTCCTGTCGGCCGCCGCGCGCGGCACGATCTCGCAGCAGCTGGTCGCCGCGATCAACTCGGGCGTGAACCCGAACACCGGCGCGGCGTTCAAGAACGACAACAACACCGCCGAACAGGCCGCCGCCAACCAGGCTGCGGCGCTGGCGCAGGTCGCGGCGGGCACCTACCGCTTCTCGTCGCGACGCAACTGGGTCGATCTCGGCACGCGTGACGAGCGGCTGCAGCGCGACACGTTCCGCGCCGTCGTCGGCGTGCGCGGCACGTTCAACGACGACTGGAACTACGAAGTGTCGGCCAATTACGGCCAGCACAAGGAAAACAGCGTTATCACCGGCAACGTGAACACGCAGCGGTTCCTGCTCGCGCAGGATTCGACCGTGAACGCCGCCGGGCAGATCGTCTGCCGTTCGCAGGTCGATCCGGCCTATGCCGGCAGCGACATCGGCGGAAACCCGGCGCAGCTGGCCTCTGACATCGCGGCCTGCGTCCCGCTCAACCCGTTCGGTCAGGGGTCGGCCAGCGAGGCCGCGCGCAACTATCTGGTGTCGCCGACCACCGCGACCGGCAAGGCGACGCAGTTCGTCGTCAACGGCTTCGTCGCGGGTGACCTGAGCCAGCTGTTCGAGCTGCCCGGCGGCCCGGTCGGCTTCTCGGTCGGCGGCGAATATCGCCGCGAGACGCTGAGCTACGATCTCGATCCGCTGACGCAGGCCGGCTACAATTTCTACAATGCGATCCCCAGCTTCCGCGCCCCGGCGTTCGAGGTGAAGGAAGCCTATGGCGAGCTGTCGATCCCGCTGCTCAAGGACGTGTTCCTGTTCAAGGAACTGCGTCTCAGCGGCGCCGGCCGTGTCGCCGACTACAAGGGCGGCGCGGGCACCGTTTACGCCTGGGACGGTCGCCTCGAATGGCGTCCGGTGCAGGACCTGCTGCTGCGCGGCGGTTATTCGCGCGCGGTGCGGGCGCCGTACCTTGGCGAGACCGGCGCGCCGCTCGGGCAGAATTACACCCCTGCCCCGAACGATCCGTGCTCGGCGCGCAACATCGGCACCGGTTCGGCGACGCGGGCAGCCAATTGCGCCGCGGCCGGCGCACCGGCGGGTTATGACTTCGTCTACACGCAGTCGCTGGAAATCCGCAGCGGCGGTAACCCGGACCTGAAGGCCGAGACGTCGAACTCGCTGACGCTAGGCGGCGTGTTCCAGCCGACCTTCCTGCCGGGCCTGTCGGTGTCGGTCGATTATTACGACATCAAGGTGAAGGACGTCATCACCGGGCCGACCGTCCAGCAGGCGCTCGACGCCTGCTATGACTCGCCGACGCTCGACAACCAGTTCTGCGCGCTGTTCCAGCGGGCGGGCGCCAACGGCGGCCCGGCTGGCGAAGCACCGTTCCAGATCCTCGAGGCATCGTATCGCGACGTTCCGCAGAACTACGCACAGCTGCGCACGCGCGGCATCGATACCGAGATCGTCTACAACCGCGATTTCGGGTTCGTGCGCGCCAACCTGCGCGGCGTGTGGAACCACATGATCCAGCTCGACCGCTTCACCGATCCGGCGCGGCCGAACTTCCGCAACGTCGAAACCGACGAGCTGGGCCTGCCGTCGGATCGCTTCAACATCCTGTCGAACCTGACGTTCGGGCCGGTCCGCATCGGGCACACGCTGCGCTGGATCGACAGCATGTACCTGAACACCTGGGAAGACTATAACGCCGTCAACGGCCAGCCGGCGCAGAACACCGATTATGCGCCGATCAGGAAGTATCCGGCGGTCACCTACAACGACATCAACTTCAACATCGAGGTCAACGACAAGGTCGACTTCTATGGCGGTGTCAACAACGTCGGCGACGTCAACCCGCCCTATGGCCTGACCGGCATCGGTCTCGGCTCGGGGATCTACGACAACCGTGGTCGCTTCTTCTACGCAGGCATCACCGCCCGCTTCTGATCCGGCTGGTTGATGATAAAGGGAAAGGGGTCGGCGCTGTCCGGCCCCTTTTTCGTTCGAGGAGATCACCGCAATGCCCGACACGCGGACCGCCCGGGCCGAGCAACTGGCGGCGACGGGACAGGTCGACACGGCGGTGACGTTGCTGGCGGACGGCGCGGCGGCCGGCGATGCGGAGGCGGCGATGCTGCTGGCGGTCTGGCACCTGCGCGGCACGCCCGTTCCGCGCGACCTGCCGCGCGCGCGTGATCTGCTGCGCCGCGCGGTCGAAATCGGGCATGTCGATGCCGCGCTGATGGAGGTCGCGCTCACCGCGAACGGCAGCGGCGGTGCGCCCGACTGGCCGTCGGCGCTCACGCTGCTCCGGACCGCGGCGCGCGGCGATGCGGTCGCGGCGGCGCAGCTGGCGCTGGTCGCGGCGATGGCGGTCGATGCCGAGGGCCGGCCGGCGTCCGCACCGCGCGGGACGCCGCTCGCAACCACGCCGCGGATCGTGCATTTCCCCGGCTTCCTCACCGCGGCGGAATGCGCGCATGTCGCGGGGGTCGCGGGCGCGATGCTGGCGCCGGCGCAGATCATCGACCCGGCGACCGGACGGCTGGTCGCGCACCCGATCCGCACTTCCGACGCCGCCGCGATCGGTCCGGTCCACGAAGACCTCGTGGTGCGCGCGATCAACGCCCGGATCGCGGCGGCGAGCGGCACCGCGATCGACCAGGGCGAGGCGCTGACCGTGCTGCGCTATCGCCCCGGGCAGGAATATCGCCCGCATCTCGACACGATCCACGGCGCCGGCAACCAGCGCGTCGCGACGATGCTCGTCTATCTCAACGGCGGGTTCGCGGGCGGCGAGACGCACTTCCCTGCCCCCGCGATCACGGTCACGCCGCGCGGCGGCGATGCGCTGCTGTTCTTCAACACGCTCGCCGACGGTCGTCCCGATCCGGCCACCCGCCACGCCGGGCTGCCGGTGCGCAGCGGCGCAAAATGGCTGGCGACGCGCTGGATCCGCGCGCGTGCGCTCGATGCCTGGGCCCCGCCCGTCGCGCCGGCTTGATCGCCGACAAACCCGAACGGCGTGACAGCGGCGCTCTTCCGTGCCACAGGAAAGCGCATGATCGAGCTTTCCCGCGAACTGGTTGCCTATGCGATCATCGGCGTGCTGGTGATCGTCGCGGTGCCGACCGGCATCGTGATCGCGCGCAGGCGTCGCCGGGAAAAACTGCGCCGCCGCGGCATCAAGACCTACGGGCATTGAGCGCCCTGCCGGTTCGGCCCGCAACTTGGCGAAACGACGCCACTATCTGACCGCGCGGCTGCCCGACGGCTATGTCAAGACGATCGGGCCGACCGCCCAGCCGTTCACGCATTACTGGCGGATCGTCGCCACGCTCGCCAACGGCAGGACCGAGGTGTTCTGGGGCCACACCGCGTCGCTCGCCGAGGCGAATCGCAAGCGTGCCCCGCTCGCCGACGCCGCCCGGCAGCGTGGCTGGCGCGACCACCGGTTCGAGATCGTCGAAGTGGAGCGCAGCGCGACGGCGCCGGGGTCGGATCACGGCTGATCCCGGCGGCCGTCCGCCACGAAGAGCCGGATCGCGGCAAGCCTCGACGCTCCACCAACGTTGACGATATATGATCCAGGTCAACAATATATCACGGCCGGTGTTTGCAAGTCGCTAAGTAAAGCACGGTACTTGTCCCCCATTGGAGGGGGCGATGAAGCAGACGAAGACGGAGCGTTTGACGGCCAGCACGGCCGTGATCCTCGGGATCATTGCGGACAAGCAGGCGTTGCTGCGATCTCCCGCCGCCGCGACCAATGTCCCGACGCTCGCCGGCTTCCGATGGCGGCTGACGAAAGCGTTCTACAATTACCGCTGGTTCATCAAATCGGCGCTGGGCGCGAACATCGGCGGCGGACATCATGACCCGCGGATCATGGCGGTGCTCGTCGCGGTCGACGACGTGAACGCCGCTGCGCAAGTACGTGCTCCACTGGAGCAACGGCGACAATGCGGCGCGCTGGCCCGACTATCAGGCGGCGGCGAGCGCCACGCTCGACGAGATCGCCAGCGCGGTCCGCCGCCTCTCCGCCGATACCGCGACCATCCTCCACGAGGCGGCACGGGCGGAGGTGCAGGTCGGGAAGGCCGCCAGCTGAGCCACAGGCGACGCCTTCGCGATCGCACGGTCGCTCCTGCTATCGGAGCGGCCGCGCCGGCGGTGCCGCCGCGCAATGCCGTGCGATGAAGTCGACATGTGCCGGCATATGCCCGATCGCAGCCTGGGTGACGGTGGCGATCCGTTGCAGCCGCGCGCGGACCTCGTCGATCGGCATCCCCGCCGCCAGCGGATCATAGCCGTCCGCCACCAGCCCTTGCCCGTCCATCACCGCGAGCCAGCTCGTCTTCGTGAACAGCTCGTCCGCCTCGCGGTAGACGCGCCCGGTCCGCGCATGGATCGCCAGCCGTTCGGACAAGGAGTCCGGGATCGGCATCGTCGCCAACTCGCGCCAATAGGCGGTGTCGCGCCGTTCGGTCGCGTGGAAATGCAGGATCAGGAAGTCGCGAATGCTCTCGAACTCCGCCGCCATCAAACGGTTGTAGCGGCGCGTATCCGCCGGCTCGAAGGCGCGGGTCGGCAGCATCTCGAGCAGCCGCGCGATCCCGGCCTGGATCAGGTGGATGCTGGTCGATTCCAGCGGCTCCATGAACCCGCTTGCCAACCCGAGGGCAACGCAATTGCCGACCCAGAAACGGTCGAGCCGCCCGGTGCGGAAGCGCAGCTGGCGCGGCGCGGCGAGCATTTCGCCGTCGAGGTTCGCGAGCAGGGTCGCGGTCGCCTCGTCGTCGGAGAGATGCCGGCTGGCATAGACATGGCCGTTGCCGACACGATGCTGCAACGGGATGCGCCATTGCCAGCCGGCCGCGCGCGCGGTCGAGCGCGTGTAGGGCGCGGGCGGCGCCGTGTTGGCGGTCGGGACCGCGACGGCGCGATCGTTCGGGAGCCACTGGCTCCAATCCTCGAAGCTCGCGCCCAGCGTGTCGGCGATCAGCAGCCCGCGGAACCCGGAGCAGTCCACGAACAGATCCGCCTCAATCCGCGTGCCGTCCTTCAGCAGGATGGCGGCGATCCGGTCGGGACGGTCGTCGCGGATCACCTCGACGACCCGCCCCTCGCGCCGGACGACCCCCGCCGCCTCTGCATGGCGGCGCAGGAAGTGCGCATAGAGCGCGGCGTCGAAATGGAAGGCATAGCCGATATGCGCGAGCGGTGTGTTGCCCGGCTGTGGCGGCATGAACCGTCCGGCGTGCGCCGCTGCCGCGCAAATCGAATAGGCCTCCAGCGGCAGCGCCTCCCCCGCCTGCCGCAGCCGTTGCCACATCGCCTCGAACGGCACCGCGCCCTTGTCGATGCCATAGACGCCGAACGGATGGAAATAGCGATGCCCGGGCCGCAGCCAGTCGACGAATTCGATGCCAAGCTTGAACGTGCCCTGCGTCGCGCGGACGAACTCGGCTTCGTCGATGCCGAGCAGCGCGTTGAACGTCTGGATCGGCGGGATCGTCGCCTCGCCGACGCCGACCGTGCCGATCTCCTCGGACTCGACCAGCGTGATCGCCGGGCCGTGCGGGCCCAGCACCCGCGCGAGCGCGGCGGCCGCCATCCAGCCGGCGGTGCCGCCACCCACGATCGCGATATGCCGCAGCGGTGTGTTGTCGGTCATGGCGCACCCCGGCATTGCAGGAACAGATTGCCGGTCAGCCGGCCGTGGCGCGGGTCCGCCGCCTGCGCGGGGAGTGTCGTGATCCACCCCGAATGGAGCAGCGCGGCACGGTAGAGGATCAGGCGGTCGGGCAAGGCGGGGACGATCTCGATCGCCTCGAACCCGTCGTCCGCACCGGTGCAATAGCGGGACGGCGGGGCCGGATCGTCTGCCCGTGCCGCCTGATAGGTGGGCAGCCGTGCGGCATCGAGCGTCTCGAACCCGGTCGCGCGATGCCGGAAGAAGGCGGTGCCGTCGCGATTGCCCGGCGACAGGAAGTGGACGGTCGCGAATTGCAGCCGGTCGGCGGTGTCGACATGCGGCACGCGCTGCTCGGCGGTCAGCGCGTCCGGTGCGGTGGTGACCAGCGAAAAATTGCCCCGCGCGCGCGCCGGACGGACCGGGTGGCCGGTGAAATGCGTCGCGATCAGCGGCAGGATCCCGCGCACCATCGCGTCAATATAGGCGACCGGCGCAGTGCCCAGCAGGCCGGGATAGCCGCTCCCGACGCTCGCCGCCGGCGCGAAGGCGGCCTGACCGGCGGCGAAGGCACGCAGCGCGTCGACCTGCCCGGTCGCGCAGTCGATGACCAGCACCGGCTCGCGCTCGGCGCCGACGTGAAGGACGGTGAGCGTCGCACCCGGGGCGAACGCCAGATCATGCCCAATCGTCACCGACCCCTCCCCTGGAACAATGCTGGCCTCTCCCTATCAGCAGAGGCCAGCAGGGGTCATCAATAGGTCGCGCGCAACGACAGGCCGAAGCGACGATCGTTGAGCTGATATTGCAGCGGCTGACCGATCGTGCCGATGTAGGTGACGTTCATGCGATTGGTCAGGTTCACCGCATCCGCCGAGATCGCGACATGGGTGTTGAGGTTGACGCTGACTGAGGCGTCGAGCGACGCGTAGGGCTTGGCATATTGCGGCTGGTTGGTGCCCGCCCCGAACGTCTGGTCGAGATAGCTCGACCGCCAGTTATACGCGAGCCGCGCGGTCAGCGGCCCCTTCTCGTACAGCCCGATCAGGTTGTAATTATGCTTCGACAATTTTTCGAGCGGCAGCTGCGCCGACATGCCCGACCCGGCGACCGCGAACGGATCGGTGACGTTCGAGTCGACATAGGTGTAATTGGCCTGCACCCCGAACCCGCTGAACAGACCGGGCAGGAAGTCGAGGAACTGCTGATAGCCGATCTCGGCGCCCTTGACGGTGCCCTTGCCCGAATTGAGCACGGTGCTGACGTCATAGGCGCGGCCCTGGAACGTCTGGACCAGCGTACCGCTCGCCAGGAATCCGTCGACCTTCTTGTAGAACAGCCCGCCGGTCAGCGATCCGGCCGGCGCGAAATACCATTCGGCGGTCAGATCGAAGTTGTTGGACTCGATCGGGTTGAGGCGTGGATTGCCGGAGCTGGCGCTGGGGCGGCCGGTGATCGGATTGACCTGGTTCGCATTGTTGAGCGTAAGATTGGTCGACAATTGGTCGAAGTTCGGTCGCGCCAGCCCCTTTGAATAGGCGAAGCGCATCTGGAACTCCTCGGTCAGCCGCGCGCGCAGGTTCACGCTGGGCAATGCGCGGGTGTAGCTCTTGTCGATCGCCAGCGGCGAGGTGGTGCCGTTGGAATTGAACTGCGTCCCGAACGAGGTGAGGTCGGTCTTGACCAACCGCACGCCCGCGTTGCCGTCGAAGCGGATGCCGCCTGCCGCGAACGCATAATCCGTCGAGCCCCAGACGGTGTAGGTCTTTTCGGTCTGCGCGTTGAGGTCGCCGGGGGTGAAGGCGTCCTTGGTCTTGGCGCCGAACAGCGCATACAGCGCCTTGGTCTGCGCCCAGACGTCGCCGGTCACGCCCCCGCCGCCGGGCAGCGCCGGATAGAGCAGGCCGCCGGTCACGCTCTTGCCGTCGAAGAAGTGCGGCGATGGCGCCGGCATCGCCAGCTGCGGGTTGCGGGTCAGCGGGATCAGCGCCGTGCCGTCCGGGGCATCGACGCCCGGCCCGGCAGCGCTCAGCCCGACGCCGTTCCACGTGCCGCGCAGGTCGATCGAATTGTCCGAATAGCGCGCCCCGCCACGCAGCTTCTGGAGGAAGCCGCCCTCGAGATCATAATCGATGTCATAGGCGAGCGCGAGCGTATCGGCGTTGTTGCGTTGCAGCGCGTCGGCGATGAACGGCGTCGCGTAATTGGCGGGATTGGTCAGCAGCGCCTTGTCGCGCACGTCCCACCGCGGACGGCTGCCGCGCAGGTCGAAGTCGATGATCGACGGGTGCGGCGATCCGGTCGGCGTGTTCTGGCCCGTGGCGGTGAACAGCGTCAGCACGTGCCCGTTGCGATCGGCGTTGTAATAGCTCTTCAGATACTGGACGTCGAAATGGACCTTCGCGCGGTCGGTCGCCTGCCAGTCGGCGCCGAGCGTGAAATTCTGGCTCTGGCTCCACAATTGCTGGTCGAAGCGCCCGGTCTCGAAATTCTGCTGCTGCAGCGATCCCGACGTCGCATAGCCGTCCTTGTTGAACGTGAAGGCCGACCCGGGCAGCGGGTTGGACTCCGCGCCGCCGTTGACGGTGTAATAATAGGCGCCGCGGCGGTTGAACCAGTATTTGGCGAGCTGATACTGGCCGGTGACCAGCAGATTGTCCGCCGCTTGCCACTGGATCGCGGCGGCGATGCCCAGCCGGCGGCGATCGCCGAGATCGTCGTAGACCTGCATCCCCATCGGCGCCCTGGCATTGGCGGGCGCGCCGGCGATCGACCCGGCCGGGATCGGGTTCTGCGGGTTGGCGAGGATGCCATCCTGGCGATAGGCGCTGGTCGAATAGACCGCATTGGCGAGGATGCCGATCTCGCCGATCCCGGTGTCAAAGCGGTTGCTGTACAGCCCCGACGCCGAATAGCCGAACTTGTCGACCCGGTCGTAGTAATTGCCGCGGACGGTGCCGCTGATCGTCTGGCCGGGCTGGTCGAACGGCAGGCGCGTGCGCAGGTTCACCGCGGCCCCGACACCGCCCTCGATGATATTGGCGGGCGCGTTCTTGTAGACGTCGATCCCGGCAAGCAGCTCGGGCGGGATGCCTTCCAGATCGAAGGCGCGACCGCCCGACGCCGAATAGACCGCGCGGCCATCGAGGAAGTTCTGGACCTGGGTGAGCCCGCGAACGGTGATCGCCGGCGACGTGCGGTGATCGAAGTCGGTCGCGCCCTCGCCGTAGCGACGCTGGATCTGGACACCGGTGATGCGTTGCAGTGCTTCGGTGGTGTTGGCGTCGGGCAGCTTGCCGATGTCCTGCGCCTGCACCGAGTCGAGGATCTGGCTGGCGTTGCGCTTCAGCGCCTGTGCCGACCGCAGCGACTCACGGACGCCGGTGACGACGATATCCTGCTCGTTCTGATCCTGTTGCGCGACCTGCGCGGCGTTCAGCGCACCGGTGGGACGATCGGGATTGCTACCCTGTTCGACGCGGATGCTGCCGCTTTGCCCGGTCGGGGCGGCGTTCGTCTGTGCACCCGCCACGCCACTCGACCCGCCAGTGGCGATCGCCACCATCGATGCACCGATCAGCCAGCGCGCTTCCAGCTTCCGCATATATCCCCTCCTCAGCATGCTACCGCATTGTTGCGGCTAACCTAGGCTGCTTCGCACAATTCCAATTGCCAGACAAATATATTTTATAAGATTTTATCCTCGGCTAGGTTTTTATAGCAAGCGTTTGAATATCAAAGGAAATGCACGATTTTTCTGATTGTAACGGTAGAACCTTCGTCGCTGCGTTTGTCAGACCTTTCGTTTTAATTTCAAATACTTGATGTGCCCGCTTGAGGTTGGGTTCCCTTGTCCGGCGGGAGACAAGCACCCTGCTCGCCCGACCGTCGGCCACGACCGGCGGGGCATCTCGCGCCACGGCACTCCACCGCCGCTCGATCGTTGAGCCTCGACGGTCGCGCCGTTACGGCGCTGAAGCCGTGTTACTTACATCTCCACGAGGGTTTGCATGACCACCACCGCCCACGGCTATGCCGCGCCGTCCGCCGACGCGCCGCTCGCCCCCTTCACTTTCGAGCGCCGCGACTGCCAGCCCGACGATGTCGCGATCGACATTCTCTTCTGCGGCGTCTGCCACTCCGACCTTCACACCGCGCGCGGCGAATGGGGCGGCACGCTCTATCCGTGCGTCCCCGGGCACGAGATCGTCGGGCGCGTCAGCGCGGTCGGCGCCGACGTCACCAGGTTCGCGGTCGGCGACGTGGTCGGGGTCGGCTGCATGGTCGACAGCTGCGGGCAGTGCGCGTCGTGCCACGAGGGCGAGGAGCAATATTGCGAGACCACCGGCTTCGTCGGCACCTATAACGGCCCGGACCCGGTGCTGGGCGGGCATACGTTCGGCGGCTATTCGGACCGGATCGTCGTCAGGCAGGGCTTCGTGCTGCGGATCGGCCATGACGAGCAGGATCTCGCCGCGGTTGCGCCGCTGCTGTGCGCGGGCATCACCACCTATTCGCCGCTCCGGCACTGGAAGGTCGGACCGGGCCAGAAGGTCGGGATCGTCGGGCTCGGCGGGCTCGGGCATATGGGCGTCAAGATCGCCGCGGCGATGGGTGCGGAGGTGTACGTCTTCTCGACCTCGCCGAACAAGCGCGACGATGCCAAGCGGCTCGGCGCGACCGACCTGATCGTCTCGAAGGACGAGGAGGCAATGGCCGCGCACACCGGCACCTTCGACTTCATCCTCAACACCGTCGCGGCGAGCCACAGCCTCGACCCGTTGCTGATGCTGCTCAAGCGCGACGGCACGATGACATTGGTCGGCGTTCCCGAGGAGCCGCACCCCTCGCCCTCGGTCGGCGCGCTGGTCTTCAAGCGTCGCGCGATCGCCGGCTCGCTGATCGGCGGGATCGCCGAGACGCAGGAGATGCTCGACTTCTGCCACGACCACGGGCTGACCGCCGATATCGAGCTGCTGGCGATGAAGGACATCGAGCAGGGCTATGACCGGATGCAGCGGAGCGATGTGAAGTACCGCTTCGTCATCGACATGGCGACACTCGACAAATAAGTTGACGGGTCGACGGGTCGACGTGTCGCGATGTCGACACGTCGACCTGGGGCCAAGCGACATTCGCCGGGCACCCGCCCTCGTTCGTCTTCCCGGACCTGATCCGGGCTCCCGCTTTCACGGCAGTCGCCGGATTCAGGCTCATGCGAAAGCGGAAGGAAAAGGGGTATCCACGCGGAGGCGCGGAAGACGCAACGATGTTGTGCTCGCCTCTCCGCTGCCTGTCCGCTCACGATCCGGCGTGACAGGATGACGCGTGCCCCACGCGCTACACCTCCGCGTCCTCCGCGCCTCCGCGTGAATCAAACCTTCTTCCGACGCCCGGCGTGCCGAACCCGCATGGCGATCGGCCCCGGCACGAAAGCGCACTGGCGCGCCGCGTGCCGGGATGCGATGCTCGCCGACAACACAGGCGAGAGGATCGACATGGCAGCGGGGATGGCGGCGACGCAGCAACGGCTCACCCCGCAGACCGCGCGCGAATGGCTGTTGTGGGGCGCGGTGACGCTGCTCGGTGCGGGCGCGCTGGGCGTCGTCGCGCTCCACCGCGGCGAGCCGGTCAACGCGCTGTGGATCGTGACCGCCGCGCTCTGCACCTATCTCGTTGCGTACCGCTTCTACGCCCTGTTCATCGCCACCCGCGTCGCACGCGTCGATCCGGCGCGCGCGACGCCCGCGGTGCGCCGCGCCGACGGGCTCGACTTCGTCCCGACCGATCGCAACGTGCTGTTCGGGCATCATTTCGCCGCGATCGCCGGCGCGGGGCCGCTGGTCGGGCCGGTGCTCGCGGCGCAGATGGGCTATCTGCCCGGAACGCTCTGGCTGCTGGTCGGGGTGGTGTTCGCCGGCGCGGTGCAGGATTTCCTGATCCTGTTCTGCTCGACGCGCCGCGACGCCCGCTCGCTGGGCGACATGATCCGCACCGAGATGGGGCGCGTCCCCGGCACGATCGCGCTGGTCGGGGTGCTCGCGATCATGGTCATCCTGCTCGCGGTGCTGGCGCTGGTCGTCGTCAAGGCGCTCGCCGACAGTCCGTGGGGGACGTTCACCGTCGCCGCGACGATCCCGATCGCGCTGTTCATGGGGCTGTACGGTCGCTTCCTGCGCCCCGGCCGGATCGCGGAGATGTCGGGGATCGGCTTCGTGCTGCTGATGGCGGCGATCATGGGCGGGCAGCATGTCGCCGCCTCCCCTGCCCTCGCGCCGCTGTTCACGCTGACCGGGCCGACACTCGCGCTCGCGCTGATGGCCTATGGCTTCATCGCCTCGGTGGTGCCGGTGTGGCTGCTGCTCGCGCCGCGCGATTACCTGTCGACCTTCCTCAAGATCGGGGTGATCGCCGGGCTCGCGCTCGGCATCCTGATCGTCCGGCCCACGCTGCAGATGCCGGCGGTGACGCACTTCATCGACGGCACCGGCCCGGCATTCGCGGGGGCGCTGTTCCCGTTCCTGTTCATCACGATCGCGTGCGGCGCGGTGTCGGGCTTCCACGCGCTGATCGCCAGCGGCACCACGCCGAAGATGATCGCCACCGAAAGCGACCTGCGCTTCATCGGCTATGGCGCGATGCTGACCGAGAGCTTCGTCGCGGTGATGGCGCTGATCGCGGCGTGCGTGCTCGACCCGGCGGTCTATTTCGCGATGAACGCCCCCGCCGCGCTGATCGGCACCGATGTCGCCAGCGCCGCGCAGGCGATCGGCCAATGGGGCTTCCGGATCCAGCCCGAGGCGCTGGCGCAGATCGCGCGCGACGTCGGCGAGGGCACGATCCTCAGCCGCGCGGGCGGCGCGCCGACGCTGGCGGTGGGGATGGCGCATATCCTCAGCCGCGTGATCGGCGGGCCGGCGCTGATGGCCTTCTGGTACCATTTCGCGATCCTGTTCGAGGCGCTGTTCATCCTCACCACCGTCGATGCCGGCACGCGCGTGGCGCGCTTCATGATCCAGGATCTGCTCGGCAGCGTAATCCCGGCGATGCGCGCGACCGAGAAACTGGCGCCGAACCTGATCGCGACCGCGCTGGCGGTCGGCGCATGGGGCTGGTTCCTGTATCAGGGCGTCACCGATCCGCTCGGCGGGATCAACACGCTGTGGCCGCTGTTCGGCATCTCCAACCAGATGCTCGCCGCGATCGCGCTGGTGCTCGCGACGGTGATCCTGTTCCGCATGAAGCGGCAGCGTTATGCATGGGTGACGATCGCGCCGACGATCTGGCTGCTGATCTGCACGCTGACCGCCGGCTGGCAGAAGCTGTTCCACCCCGATCCGCGCATCGGCTTCCTGTCGCACGCCGACAAGTTCGCGCAGGCGCTGGCGGAGGGCCGGCTGCTCGCCCCCGCCAAGGCCCCCGCCGACATGGCGCGGATCGTCTTCAACGACCGCGTCGACGCCGCGGTGTGCGCGTTCTTCGTCGTGCTGGTGCTGGCGATCGTCGGCTACGGCGTCGCGGTCGCGCGGCGTGCGCTCGCCAGCGACCAGCCGACCGCGCAGGAGACGGAGGGTGAGCATGTCATACTGGTCTAGGGCGGTGCAGACCGCGCGGCTGATGGTCGGCGTCCCCGATTACGACGCCTATTGCGCACACCGCGCCGCGCACCACCCCGACGAGCCGGTGCTGAGCCGCGCCGCTTTCCACCGCGACCGGATCGAGCGCCGCTACGGCACGGGCAAGGGCGCACCACCGCGGTGTTGCTGACCCGGTCCGGTGCGGTGGCTTGCAGTATGGTCATGCCGTTCTAGGCTCGTCGGGGGGCGTTGGACGGGGGAGCGGGGATGCGGCGGAACATCGTATCGGGGTTGATCGGCGGGGCGGCATTGCTGGTGGCCGGCTGGCTGCTCGGGCGGCTCGGTGTGGAAACCCCGCCCCTGCCGGCTGATGGCGTGAAGGTGGTCGCGGCGCCGACGGGTGTCACACCGGCGCCGCCCGCGGGCGCACGGGCGACCACGGCCCCTGCCCTGCCGACGCCCGCGGCGACGCCGGACAGCGCGCCCGCGCACGTTCCGGAGGACGATGCGGTGCGGGGCGCGTTCCTCGACCCGGCGTTCGAGCCGAAAGCGCTGTATCGTCGCCTGCGCGCCGAGCCGGTCGATCCCGCGGCGGCCGCGCGGATGCAACGGGCGATCGACGGCGGGCTGGGCAAGATCCCCTATCTCGACCGCGAACAACTGCGGGTGCGGTGCGCGACGACGTTGTGCGAGATCCACGGGCCGTTCGCGCACGGCGCCACTTCCGACAACGTCAACGTCGCAATGCAGCAGCTTCAGGGCGACCAGCTGCGCACCCCGCTCGCGGCGGCGGGGCTGGAGATTATCACCGCCGCATTCGGGCCGGACGGATTTACGCTTTACACCAGACGAAACTGACGCTGCGTGCTGGATTGTCGACATGACGACATGTGGGAGAGGCGTGCGTGGCTCGGTTCTGGGTCGACGCGTCGATCTGTCGACACACATCGCGCGTCTGGCAGAAGAAGGGGTTCACGCGGCGGCGCGGAGGCGCAAAGGGGTGTCCGCCGGAGGCATCGCGCGTCTGGCCTCGCGATTG
The DNA here is from genome assembly GCF_902506455.1 of Sphingomonas sp. 8AM. Taxonomy (GTDB): domain Bacteria; phylum Pseudomonadota; class Alphaproteobacteria; order Sphingomonadales; family Sphingomonadaceae; genus Sphingomonas. The sequence continues at coordinate 2,224,801 of NZ_LR733844.1, forward strand.
CGTGAGGGGAAGGGCCGGAAGCGGCGAGCGTAACATCTCCGCGCTCCCTGTGGCTCCGCGCGAATAATCCCGCTCAAGTTGGTCCCTCAGCGCTGACCGGTCGATCATCTTCCAGCAGGTCGCCCGCACGTTCCATGTGTCTCCTGCCCTTCCTCTAACCAGTGGTTCATGTCGACAATCCGACACCTCGACTTCCTGCCTTCTGCCAATCGTCACTGCGAGCGTAGCGAAGCAATCCAGGGCGTCGTGGTCCGGCGCTGGATTGCTTCGCTACGCTCGCAACGACGTGGTGCTGGAACGATGTGGAGGAGAGCCGGCCGATGGTTCCCGTCTACACCTCGACACCCCGACACCCCGGCACGCCGACGCCTCGACATGCCGGTACGACGGCAGCTCTCCCTCCCCCCTTCCCTGCCCTTCCCTGCCCTGCCCTGCCCCTACGCGCGCGTCGGTATGCGTCCGCAGCGCCGAACGACCGTCGGCATCCGGGCAGAAGAATGGTTCACGCCGAGGCGCGGAGGTGTGTTCGAACGTCGCCGGGCACACCCGTCCTAGCACCGGCATGAGGGGACCGGTGCGGGAGCCGCACGCGCAACACTTCCGCGTCCTCTGCGCCTCCGCGCGAACCATCTGCGTCAGGCTTCCACAGGCGCCGACCGATCGATCAGCGTCCGGCAGGTCGCTCTCCCTTCCTCGAAGGCTCCTGCCCGTCCGCTGTCCGGCGGATGTCGACACCCCTACACCTCGAACAGTCGACGTATCTGGACCCGAACGATATTGACCGGGCACCCACCCGCTTGCGTCATCCCGGACTTGATCCGGGATCCCGCTTTTGCCGCGGTTGCCCAAGAGGCGAGACTCCTGTTCACGTTCGGGACGGCAGTTTGGAAGGCTGTCGCTCAAAGTATCAGGCCGATCGTTCGCGATGACCCTGAATGTCGATCGGCGCCCTCCCTTGCCGCCCGCCGTCACTGCGTTCCCGACCTGCGCCGGGTTGCCATGACGCGTGGTGGCATCGACGCGGCGACCTGTCGACGATGGTGCGTGTCGACATCTCGACAAAGATAGTAACCGTTGCTTTCTGCGACGTCGGGGATGGATGATGTCGACGGCTCGACATGCCGACATACGCGTCATCTCCCCGGGTCGCGAAGCAAGCGAGGGCGCTTGCCGCGGTCGTAGAGTGCCTCGCTGCACGTAGCCATCATCGTCCCTGTCGGCATGTCGGCATGTAGACAGGGCTGAAGACCACCATAGCCAGCGCAACGAACGTATATCGCCGCGCTTCGGCGACCCTCCCGCCGCACGGCGCCCTCACGATGGCGGCTTCGGCCCGAAGGATCGCCCCTCTACCTGTCGACATGCCGACATGCCGGCACGCCCCCTTCCCTCCGTGGCCCACGCCGATCTACAAAACGAGCATGGTCCCGTTCCTGCTCAAGGCCGTCGTGTCCGGGTTGCTCATCGCCGCCGCCTCGACGCTGGCGAAGCGCTATCCCGGCATCGGTGCGCTGGTTGCGTCGCTGCCGCTGGTGTCGGTGCTCGGGATGATGTGGCTGTGGCATGAAAAGCCCGACGCAGCGAACATGGCCGCGCATGCCGGCGCGACCTTCTGGTACGTGCTGCCGTCGCTGCCGATGTTCCTGCTGATCCCGGCGCTGCTCCGCCACGGCAGCGGCTTCTGGCCGGCGCTGGCGGCGGGGTGTGCGCTGACGATCGCGCTCTACGCCGCGATGACCTGGCTGGGGCCGCGCTTCGGCCTGCCGTTCTGATCGACGTGTCGACATGGCGTTGTGTCGACATGTGGGGATGTCGTGCGTGGTTTCGGGGCTCGCGCCGACGGAGACGCGCTGTCGACGCGTCTGCGTGTAGACAGCCATAGACGGCAGCGTATTTTCACCTCAACCCGGCAGCCGACAAAAAGGCCCGCTGGACACGTCGATCCGCCGACATTCCGACGTGTCGACATGCAAGATGCGCACCTGCTCTTTGCGCTACCTTCGCCAACATCGGTTCGCGTCCACGTCGGGCGCGTCCGCGTTTGACACGTCCGCCCGCCGGCCGGTAAATCCGCGTTATGCGCACGCCATGGCCCGCGACGTCCGGCACGGCCGGGCAGGGGTTTTCCGCCCGAAAGCACGAACGCTCGCGCCGGGGGCCGCGCGCGTGACGAAGGTCATCCCGCCGCAGGGCGATCTGTTCCGGCTCGACAGCCCGTTGCTCGGCGACATCCAGGGCGAGCGCACCGTCGCCGAGTTTCCGTTTTTCGCGCTCACCAAGCGCGCGCAGATGGAGCCGATGACCTTCGAGAGCGCGGCGGCGCGGATCGAGATCAACCCCAGCAAGACCGGGGTCGCGACGATCTACGACAAGGAAATCCTGCTCTATATCGCCAGCATCATGGTCGGGCGGCTCGAGGCCGGGGAGACGGTCGACCGCACGCTCAGCTTCACCGCCAACGACCTGTTCCGGATGACCGGCACCAACGCCTCGGCGCGCTCGTACAGTGCGCTCAAGGCGTCGCTGTCGCGGCTGCAGGGCACGCAGATCATCACCAATATCGAGACGGGCGGGGAGGGATCGGACAGCGCTTTCTCGTGGCTGCTCAAGGCCGACATCAAATATATCAAGCTTCCCAACGGCGAACGCCGCGTGAAGCATATCGAGGTGATGCTGTGCGACTGGCTGCACCGCGCGATCCTCACCGATCGCCGCATTGCGGCCTATCACGACGATTTCTTCAAGCTCGGCCCGATCGAGCGGCGCTTGTACGAGCTGGCGAAGTTCAATTGCGTCGACGGTGCGCGTTTCGAGATCGACGCGGTCGAGCTGGCGGGCAGGGTGGGGTGCTCGCTCGAGCCGCGCTCGCTGGAGAATTTCCGCCGCACGCTGCGCGAGGTGGTCCGCAACCAGTCGATCCCCGAATATCTGCTTGCGCTGACCGACCACAAGGAACCGGGCCCGAACGGCGGGCGCCCGCGGCTGACGACGATGGTCACGATCACGCATGACGAGAAGCTGCAATTCGTCGGCCCGCCGGCGCCGGCGCGCGGCGCGCTGGGCGCCCCCGACGCCGACTGACCCGGCCGGTCAGGGCAGGGGAGGGGTTTCCCGCCCGAAAGCACGAACCGTCCGGCGGTTTCCCGCGCCAAAGCACGAGTGCGCGCCCGACAGCGTTTTCCCCGCCTCTGCCACCCGATTTCGCGGCTTCGGCACCCCGATCGCGCCGCGCGCCAGGTGATTCGCGACCTTCGCCGGCATGATCCAGGCGTTGCGGGGGCGTTTTCCGCCCGAAAGCACGAACGATCGCCGGTCCGGGGGGCGCGATCCGGTCCGCGGCGCCAGTGGTTTCCCGCCCGAAAGCACGAGCATTCGTCGGGTTTCCCGCCCGAAAGCACGAATATTCGCGCTTTCCTACATCAGGACCGCCCGCCACAAAGACGAGGAGGAGGCGGATGCGCGGTCGCACCGCCGATGGGGAAAATGGCTGTGAGCACATAAACGAATGCCCGGCACGAAGGCCGGGCACCCGAGATTGCTATATGGCAGCGTCGCCAAACGCTGACAGGTCCTAACGAACGACCTTCCATCTAGCGGTTTACGAACTCCGGTTCAAGGGAGCGCGCTTCGCGCCACGGTTTGTTTTTGCCTGCTGACGGCCCCTTTTGTGGGGGACGAACGATGACCTGTACCCAGACGGCCTTTACCGGGGCCACGGGAGCGCGGCCGATCACCGCGTGGTCGCGCCGGCTGGTGCGCGATCTGGAAGCGCGCGCGCCCGCCGCCGGCGCGGTCGAGCGCAACCGGCTCTATCCGGTGCTCGACGGCGCCAAGGTCGCACTGGGGCTGGGGACGCCGGCGCTCGAGACGCTCAAGCATCTGATCGGCTTCACCCGCCCCGACGACTGGCAGGACGGGCGCACCCCGCTCGCCTGGCCGAGCAATTACACGCTCGCCGAGCGCGCCGGGGTTACCGAAAGCGCGATCAAGGCGCGGCTGCGCCAGTTGCGCGCGCTCGGGCTGGTCGCCGCGCACGACAGCGCACACGGCCGCCGCACCGGGCGCCGCGACGCCGCGGGGACGATCACATCGGCCTATGGCCTCGACCTGTCGCCGCTCCGGATCCGCTTCGCCGAGCTCGCCGCGCTTGCCGAGGCGCAGACCGCGCAGTCACGGCTGTTCAAGGAAGGCCGGCTGGCAATCGCGCGGGTGCGGCGGCTGGTCGGGCAGGTGCTCGCGCAGGCCGCCGATCTGCGCCTGACCGGCGCGCACTGGCTGGCGTTGCAGGACGCGATCGACGCGATCGCCGAACAGGCCGCGGCGGCTCGCCACGCGCGCGACAGCGCGGCCTATCAGGTTGCGCTCGATCGCTTGCCAGCGGTTGAGCAACAGGTCGGGGAGACGATCGACGCGCATATGTTTTCTACAGGAAATGACGGGTCGGGGTCAAAATCGGCACCCGTTATACAAATACAAACCAACCCCCCCTTTGCAACTTCTGTAGAAGGCGATCAGGACGGTAGTTCTATGCTGACTCCGCTCGATCGGACCGCCCCGTCGCTTCCGGCGTCGCCGTCGGGAAGCGTCTTCAAGGCGCGGCCCGCCGATCTGCTCGTGATGTTCCCGAGCGCGGCGATGTACGTCGCGACAGCGCGGCCTGGTTGGCCGGATCTCCACGCCGCCGCGGCGCGGCTTCGCCACGATCTCGGCGTCCGCACCGGCACCTGGGTCGATGCGGTCGAACAGCTCGGGCGTGACGGTGCGGCGATCGCGATGTTCATCACCGCCGAACGGCAGGCACGCGGCGACATCCGCGTCACCACCGGCGCCTATTTCGCGGGCATGCTGGCCAAGGCGCGCGTCGACCAGCTCGATCTGGGCAAGAGCCTGTGGGGGTTTCGCGGCTTAGGCGAGGCGATGCAGTGACGGACCATGCCGCTCCCGCGCCGCGAACAGCACCGCAAAGCCGAGCGCGATCATCATGATGAAGCGCGGGTAATGGAGCATGCCTTCCAGCAGGCTCATGAACAGCAGCGAATATAGCATCCCGGTCAGCGGCTGCAGCCGCGGGTCGTCCATACCCGTGCGGTGCGTCGCGACGATCGCGCGCGCCAGCAGCCACAACCCGCCCGCGGCGCCGACAATGCCCCACGAGATCAGGCATTGCAGCACGACGTTGTGCGGCTGGGTGTGCGTCCAGCCGACATAGACCTCCCAGAAGGTCGAGCCCGATCCCCAGCCGAACAGCGGCGCGTCGAGCCAGCGCGCGAAGGTGGCGTGCCACAAGGCGAGCCGCCCGCCAGTCGCCGCATCGGCACTTTGGGCATCACTGGTGACATAGAGATGGAAGGCGGGATCGGCGGGCAGTAACGTTAGCGCGAGCCCCAGCGCCAGCGCGCTCAGCGCGGCGACCTGCACCAGTCGCGTGCGGGTCGGCAAGCGGCGCAGGCTCACGAGGGCAACCACGGCGACCACCGCCATCGCCAGCAGCGCCGCGCGCGTGCCCGACCAGCAGGTCAGCCCGACGGCGAATAGATAGGCGAGCGCGGTCGCGTGCTGATCCTTCTCCTCTTCGCCGTAAAGCAGCGCGAGCATCAGCCCGGCTGCGATCGCGCCGGTCCACGACCCGAAATGCCGGACGTTGATGAAGCCGGGCAGCGCCGAGCCCCATTCGATCACCCCGCCCGGCACATCGGCCACGGGCGGTGGAAGCTGGAACCGCCACACCGTCAGCACCGTCAACGCGCCCAGTCCGAGCGTCAGCCAGCGGAACAGCGCGCCGATGTCGGCCACCGGTGCGGCGCGCGCGAGAAAGTGGATCGCCGCGCAGAAGCGCAAATGGACGAGCGTGATCAGCGACAGCAGCACGGAGTCGAACGGGTGCTGCGAGCGGAACACGCTGCTGACCGTCAGGCCGACCGCGAGCAACCCGAATGCCAGCTTCGCGTCGCCCGGCAGCCCCCGCCACACGGGCGCGTCGCGATAGCCGCGGCGCACCGCGATCTGGATCGCGACCAGCTCGGCGACGACGAACGGCATCTCGAGCAGCCGCGTCCATTCCGCCCAGCCCGGATCGACGCAATGGATGTAGGTCGGATAGAGCAGGGCGGCGAGCACCGGCATCACGACGCCCAGTCCGATCCCGAGCCAGTCATAGAGCGTCCAGCGGGTCATCGTCGCATTGATCGTCGCCGCCTGGGTCATGCGCCTGCCATATCGTCGCCGCCCGACCGCGAGCCGCCTCACGCTCGCTGTAGCGTCCCGGACTTGGCGAATGGTTAATCGGTCGTCAGCCGTGCCGCGAAATCGTCATTGTCGACGCGCATTCATGTTGCCATGTCGACACCGCGACATGTAGGGATAGTGCCATGCCGACGATTGCGATCATCAGCCAGAAGGGCGGGGCGGGGAAGACGACGCTCGCGCTGCACCTCGCCGCCGCGGCGCAGGATGCGGGCGCGGTGTCGCTCATCATCGATACCGACCCACAGGCCACCGCCAGCCAATGGGCCGCATGGCGGCAGGATGCACCGCCCGAGGTGATCGATAGTCCGCCGCCGCGGCTCGCCGCCAAGGTCGCGCAGGCCGGCGAGCAGGGCGCGCAGGTGATCGTCATCGACACGCCGCCGCATGCGGACAGCGCGGCACGCGCCGCGGTCGAGGTCGCCGATCTGGTGCTGATCCCGTGCCGCCCCAGCGCCTTCGACCTTGCTGCGATCCAGACCAGCGCCAAGCTGGTGCAATTGCTCCGCAAGCCCGCGTTCGTCGTGTTCAGCGCCGGCAGCCCGAACGCGCCGCGCGTCTATGCCGAGGCGGGCGAGCTGGTCGAAAGCTATGGCACCCCGGCGTGCCCGGTGCTGCTCCCCGATCGCGCCGCCTTCCGCCACGCCAGCGCGGAGGGGCGCACCGTCATGGAAGCCGAGCCGAACGGCCGTGCCGCGCAGGACGTGCGCGATCTGTACAAATGGGTGTGTCGACAGCTCGACATGCCCGCCCCCCGTTTCCGGAAGAAGGTCGCCGCATGAGCCGCAAGCCCAGTTTCGCCAATCTGCGCGGCACCGCGACGCCCGCGCCGGCCGCCGCCCCGACACCGCGGGTCAGGGCCGTGGCCACGCCCGCCCCGGCACCCGTTGTCGCACCGCCGCCCGAGCCCAGTGTTTCGACGCGCCCGGTCAGCCGCGAGGGCCGCAAGCAGATCGCGGGCTTCTTCTCGCCCGACATGTCGCTGGCGATGCACATGCTCGCGCGCCGGCAAGGGCGCAGCCTGCAGGCGCTGATGGCCGAGGCGTTCAACGACGTGCTGCGCAAGCACGGCGAAAGCCCGATCGGCGACTGAACGCGCAGCGGGCAGGGGCGTTGATCGCGCGAGCAACCGGAGCATGACGATGACCGACCCCGATGATCTTCCCGCCGACGACGACGCGCCCGCCGATCTGCCCGACGAGGAAGCCGAGGAGCTCGGCGACTTCGCCTGAGGGCGTAGCTTCTCGATGTCCGTCCGGCCCGCTGCGTCGCGACCGGGGTATGAAGCGGGGCCCCGGATCACGTCCGGGATGACGACGGGCAAACCAAGTTTTTCATCACGCGGGCCACCGAAGAACTTCGTTGATCGGTGGGCGGCGCGCGACCTAGCATTCGGCGTCACACACCCTAGCGACAGGATGACCATGCCGCTTTCGCCGCAAGCGACGATCGAGGAATTGTTTCGCCGGATGGGATCGGGCGATCCGCCCGAGCGCATTGCCGAGCTGGTGAGCGATGACGTCGACTGGTACGTCGCCGGTGCAGTCGATCGCGTTCCGTGGATCGGCCGCAAGACCGGTCGCGCCGGTGCCGCCGACTTCTACCGCCAGATCGGAACGCTCATCGTCTCCGAGCGGTTCGCGGTGTCGGACCTTCTGACGAACGGGAACCGCGTCGTCGTATTGGGCGAACTCGCCTCGCGCGTCCGCGAAACCGGCAAGCTGATCGAAACCGAATTCGCGTTCGACTTCATCGTCGAGGACGGCGCGATCGTCCGGTTCCGCATGTTCGAGGACAGCCACGCGGTCGCGCAGGCGGTCGTCTGACGCCACGCGACCGCCGGTACGTTCGCAGGCCTGACAGGCAAAGGGAGGGCGCCCCCGGGCAATCGCTCAGTTCACCCCGGTCGGTGGCGCGGTCGGAACTCCAAGCGCGATCCGCCCGCGCTGCGCCTCGCTCATCGCCTCGGTCTCGGTCAGGTCGATGATGTGCACCGACAATTGCCCCATCCGCTGCGCAATGCGCGTGCCGGTCGGCGTGTCGCGGGTGCCGCGCACCGTGAAGCGGTCGATCCGGTACAGACCGGGCTGCCCATCGCCGAGTCGCGGCGGGACGTAGCGGCGCGCGCGGACGTGCTTGAGGATCACCGGCGACCATTGCCCGAGGCCGTTGGTGCGCAGCAGCTCCGCATCAACGACCGTGCCGTCGGGGCGGATCCAGTAACCGACGTCGGCGAACCGGATCCCGCGGTCGCGCTGCGTCCCGTTGTCGACGAGCTGCGGAGGCGGATTGATGTCTTCTACCGGCGGCGCGTAGAGCAACGTCGGCCGGCCTTCACCCGTCTGGCGGATCCGGGCGGCAAGCGCGTCGACCGCGCCGTCGTCGCCCTTGCGGATCGCGATCCGCGTCCGCACGATGTCGCGCAATTGCGCCATCGTCGCGTCGCCGGGGCCCGCCAGCGTCACGGCCTCGTCGGCGAACCGCTCGGCGTCGTGCGTGCGGGTGAGCGCCAGCGCCAGCCACGCGCGCCGGAACGCTGCGGCCGCGGCGATGTCGTTGCGGCCGCCCGCGGCGGCGCGGCGCTGGACCTTGGCATAGGTGTCGTCGCCGAGCCGCCACGTCCCCTGACTGACCATGTCATCGGCGAATTGCAGTTCCTCGCGCATCGTCGCGACGTTGTTCGCGCCGAGTTGTTCGCGCAATGTCAGCAGGTTGTTGCGTGACGCCGTCCTCCACAGCTGCGCGTCGCCCTCATGTTCGGCGACGGTCGCCAGCGTCGCGTACAGGCTCGACACCGGTCCCGGCAGCGTGCTGGCATAGCGCTTGTTGCGATCGATCGCGCGTTGCAGCGTGCGGCGCGCGTCGGGGTAGCGGCCGTCGGCGAATTGCTCGACCGATGCCTGCAACGATGCCTCAACCTCCTGCGCGGGCGGGCAATTCCGCGCGAGGCAGGCCGCCAGCTCCTTTTCCGCGCGGTGGCCGACGACGATCACGTCGCCGGGGGAGGAAGCGGCGACTTGCGCCAGCAGAAGCAGCAGCGGACCGGTCATGACGGGAGGCTCACCCGCCGTCCGTCGCGTGTCAAGCGCGGTTTACCGCCGTTTCAGCGCCTTCAGCACCTCCGCCCAGCTGATGTATTTGAAGTTCTGCGTGTCCGGCGTGTTGTCGCCGTCCTGCGCGACGAACAGCCCGGCGGGATAGTCGGGGCCGAAGTCGCCGAGCGCCAGTTCGATGCCGTCGGTATCGCTTGTGCCGTCGATGGTGCCACCACCGATGCGAAAATACCCCGCGAATGTGACGTCCGGTAGTCGGTAGAGCGTGTATTTGTTGTCGCCCTGACTGGAAACGACGAGAAATCCGCCGTTCCGTCCACGCGGCGCGAGCGCGAGCCCTTCGGCGTCCGCGACCAGCGTCTTGCCATCGACCTTGGCGACCGGCGTGGCGGTGACCGGCGCGGCCGGATCGGCGGCGAAGCGCCAGATGCCGACGTCTTCCTCCGCGACGTACAATTGCCCGGTGCGGTCGTCGGCGACGCAGCCCTCGGCCTGTGTTCCGAGCTTCATCGACCTGACGGTCGTGACGCGCGGGGTCGCGGCGGCGAGGTCGATCGCGACCTGATCGATGCGCCCGTCCTTCATCACCACGAACCCGAACAGCGCGCCGTCCGTCGCGCGCTGCCACAGGCACATGCCGTACGCCTCGCCCGCGCCGGACGGATAGCGGCCGAGTGGCAGCAAGGTGGCGCGCGCGGTGTCGAGCGTGAACAGCGCGACATGCCCGTGCGCCTTGTCGGCACGATCGCTCGCGGCGACGATCACGCGCGTGCCGAGATCGCGCAGGTCGACGTTGTTGAGCCGCGCCGCCGCGGTGAACGACCGGCGTTTGCCCTTCAGGTCGTAGACGTGGATGCCCGCCTGCTTGTCGGTGCCGATCACGAGGCTCTTGGCGGGATCGCGCGGGTCGCGCCAGATCGCGGGATCGTCCGCGGCATCCGCGGCGGTGTCGACCGGATCGGTCTCCGCGTGCGCGGCGACGGTCGGCACGACATCCGGCACCGGCGTCGCCGTCGCGCACGCCGACAGCAGCAGCGCGACGGGAAGCGCGCGCCTCACAGCTTCACCCGCACGCCGCCGAAGATCGTGTAACCGAACTTCTCATATTCGTAGACGCGCTGGCGCTCGCCGTAATAGCGCACGCCGGCCGAATTGGTGAGGTTCTTGCCCTCGACGAACAGGTTGATCTCCCTGGAAAGCTGGACGCTGCCGGTCGCGTCGAGCTGCCCGCGGCCCTCCCAATAGAGGTCGAGCGCGGGGAGGTCGGCGTTGATCTCGTCGAGGTAATCGCTGCGCTTGGTGTACGCGACGCGCAGGTTCACCGGGCCGCGTTCGTAGAACAGGCTGGCGTTCCACATATGCGTCGACTGGCCGGGCAGGCGGAAGCGCGTGCGCCCGCCGAACGCGGTGTCGAAGCGCGCGTCGCCGGCGGTATAGGTGTAATTGGCGAACACCCCGAACCCGCCCAGCGCGCCGGGCAGGAACGACAATTGCTGCTGCCAATTGACCTCGACGCCGTAGAGCTTGCCCTGACGCGCGTTGACCGGACGGCTGAGCACCGCGCCCGCGACACCGTTATAGGTGCCGAAGCCGGTGACGTTGTAGCGATAGTCGCTCAGGTCCTTGTAGAAGGCGTTGACCGCGATCACCCCGAGCGGCCGGATGTAATATTCGATACCGGCATCGACATTGTTCGCCAGCGTCGGGCGCAAATCCGGGTTGCCGAATTCGACGCGCACCGTGTTGCCCTCGCTCGTCTCCAGCACGCGCGGCGCGATCTGCGGGAAGTTCGGGCGGTTGATCGCGCGCGTCAGCGCGACACGCCCGATCAGGTTCGGCGTGAACGCCTGACGCAGCGTCAGACTGGGGAAGAAATCGGTGTAGCTGGTGTCGCCGCGCGCACTGCCGATCACGCCCTTGCTCGATACGGTCGGCGCCTCGCTGCGGAACGACGTCGCCTCGACGCGCAAGCCGGCGATCAGCGTCGTGTCGCCGAATTCGAACGTCCCCATCCCGAACAGGCCAAGCAGCTTTTCGGTCGCGCGGTAATCGGCGCTTACCGACTGCGGCAGGCGGCGCTGTGCCGCGCTTTTGGTGGCGTCGAAATAGCTGTCGACCAGCCCGGTGTTGAAACGGTCGCCGAGCGCATAGTCGAAGTTGCGCGAATCCTCGTCGGACAACAATCCGGCGAGCGTCTGCGTCGGCGCGGCGGACGTGCGCTGATCGCGCAGCCGTTCCTCGTCGGCGCGGATATTGCGCGCGCGGAACTTGCCACCGGTCGACAGCGTCGCGGTGCCGCTGCCCAGCGGCTGCGGAATGTCCATGCGGATCTGCGCGGTGAACTCGTCGTTCTTCGTCGTGTTGCTGCGATAGCTGTTCTCGCGGAACCCGTAGCGATCGAGCTGCAGATGCTCGTTCGAGGTGAACAGCGAATAGCTGGGCAGATCGGTGTCGCGCCCGACATCATACGACAGCGTCGGGCGCAGCGTCGAGCGGAACACCAGCTCGTCGCGGCGCGGATAGGTCTGCGACGTCTCGCTATACGCGACATCGGCGCGCACCTGCCCGTCACCCAGTTGCTGTTCGATGCCGCCGGTGACGGTCTTGATCTCGTTCACCTGCGTGCGGTGGCGCAACGCCTTTTCGATCCGCGTCCTCGTCCACGTCGCGGCGGTGTCGGTCGATCCGGCGACCGGCGCGGCCTGATCGGCGTTCCAGGTGATGCCGATGCGGTCGCGATATTCGTTGTCCTCGAACCGCGCATAAGTGCCGCGCACCCACGTGCGCGTCGCATCGGTCGGGCGCCATTCCAGCGCCGCGGTGCCCGCGATCCGCTCGCGCTTTGTGACGTAATCCTTGAACAAGGTCTCGGTGACGCGCAGCCCGGCGCTGGTCGGGGTCCAGCTGTTCTCGACATTGTCGGGCTGGCGGTCGGTGCGCGAATAGCTGCCCGACAGTAACACGCCGAACTGGCGATCGGCGCCGAAGCGGTCGCCGACCGATCCCGAGGCGCGGTAATCATTGCCCTTGCCGAACTGGTTGTAGCTCGCGCCCGCCATCCCGGTCAGCGCGAAGCCCTTGCGATCGAACGCCGAGCGCGTGGTGATGTTGACCGCGCCCGCGATCGAATCCGCATCCTGATGGGGCAGCAGCGACTTGGTGACTTCGATGTTGGCGACGATGTCCGACGGCAGCGTATCGAGATCGACCGCGCGCGTCGTCGGATCGACCGACGGGATCTGGATGCCGTCGACCGAGATCGCCGACCATTCGCTGGGCGCGCCACGCACGTTGATGTAGCGGCCCTCGCCCTGATCGCGCTCGATCCCGACGCCCGGCGCGCGTTGCAGCGCCTCGGCGATGTTCGGATCGGGGAAGCGCCCGATCGCGTCCGCCGAGATGACGGTGATCGTGTTGTTGGCGGTGCGCTGCTGGTTGAGCGCGCGCGCGGTATTGTCGAACAGCGACGCGCCGCGCACGACGATGTCGCCGCTGTTCTGGCCTGCGGCGGGGAGCACGATCTCGACGTCGCGTGCGCGCTCTGCGGCGGTGACGCCCTGCGTCGCCTGCGGGCGGCCGAGATAGTCGATCAGCAGCGTCACTGCGCTCGCCGCATCGGGGGTGGCGATCGTGAACCCGCCCTGCAGGTCGGTGGTCGCCTGCGCGCCGGTGCCCTCGACGACGATCCGCGCGCCGGGCAGCGCCGCGCCGGTCGCGTCATAGACGTGCCCCGACACGCTCGGCCCCGCGACCGCGGCGACGGTGCCGGCGGGCGCGGCGTCTGGCGCAATGTTGTCGGCTGCGGCCGCGGGTTGCGCGGCGACGGCAAGGGCGATGAGCGAGACGCCCGCGAACGCGCGGACGCCGGAGTGAGTGACGAGCATGTGGCTCCCCCTGGGCGCTGTGGTGCCGGCGTTGGCCGCCGAGCAGTGATGGGGGTGCGCATGGCGGCGTTACGTGACGGAACGACGGAGTTTCGGTTACTTATAGATGACAGCGGTGTGGCTGTGGCGGCCGGGGCACAGCGCGTAAAGTGTACACCGTGGTGGAAGCGCGCCGTAAGTGCCTAATCCAAATGGATTACGACCAGTTGATTATAAAAAAACGACATTGACTGCCGAACACCGGTCGATAATTGTAAGTAAGGATCAACACGGTTTTAGTTATGGATTGATCGACGGTTAGCAAATGGGGGGAGTTGGGCATGAGAAAAGCTTTGCTTTTCGCCGTTGCGGGTGGCGTTTTGCTATCCGGATGTGTTCGAACCGGACGCATGGCGCGGATTGATCCCGCCAGCGTGACGACCCGCTCCTCGCTGCAAAAACCCCTGCCGGTATCGAAGACGACGCAGCGCACGACACAAGAAGCTGCACCAGCAGGGGCCAGTGGCTGTGCTTTGACGAGTCAGTATGGCGGTGACAAGCAGCAGTCGATCGATCTCGATTGCTACCGTTTTGCCACGTCCGATCCGGATACGGCTTACGATATGGCGACGTCGGACAGGTTCTTGGAGCAACAGCGGCAGGACGCGCGGAACCGCCTGCAAAGCGTCCTTCTCAATCAAGCGAATTTCGCCTGCCAGCTCGAAAAGGGGCGCCTTTACGCGAATCGCGCGACACTCGACGCGGCTTTCGACTTCATGTCCGCGGGATTCAGCGCCGCCAGCACGATCGTGGGTGGCGATCTGGCCAAGTCGATCCTGTCCGGTGTGGCAGGGCTCTCGACCGCGACCCGGTCGAACATCAATGCCAACATCTACCAGAACCAGATCATCCCGGCGATTACTTTGGTGATGGACGCGGCGCGGAAGGAAGCGTTGATCGACCTGCGCGCAAAGTCGCGGCAGAACATTGCGGAATATACGGCCGACGAGATGATCCTGCTCGCCAATGAATATCATCAATCCTGCTCGTTCGAGCGCGGCGTCCAATTGCTGCTCAACGCGGCCTTGAACAAGGAGGGGGCGGATGCGATCGTACGCGGCATCAATCTGCGTGCGAAGGCCGTGGCGTTGAAGGATCAGATTGCCGATCAACTGGTGCTGAAGAACAGGCTCGAGAAGCAGCAGCTGGATGCCAGCAGCGTGCAGGCGAATGTCGACGCATTGCAGGCGAGGCTCCAGGAGGTGAACCTGAAACTCTCCGAAAACGCGCAAGGGGTCGATCCGATCACGACGTTCGACAAGGCGTCCGGGGGGACTCGATAGCCGGTCGTTTGCGCTTCCGGGCGAAAATGGCACACGCGCGATCCGGACGCGTCTTCGTGCCGACCGCGTCGTTGGGTCGGGGCACCGGGTGGCGCGGTCACGGCTATTCTGCCGCACCGGGTGATACTGCGGCAGCGCGCACCGGGCATGTCGCCCGATCTTGTCCAGCGCGTCCTGCTGCGCTATATTGCGGACAGAAAGGACAGGCTGATGACAGCGCTCGCCGCCCCCGACACGCTGCGCCGCCGCGCGATGCAGGCGCTGACCGACGCGGTCGCGCGTGCGCTCGACAGCGCCAGCGAGGAGACGCTGGCCGCGATCGTCGGCGCGCAGGACCCGCGCGAGGCGCTGGCGATCGCGCCGCGCGACCTCGCTCCGCCGCCGCCCGAACGGCTCGCCGCCGAACGCGCCGCGCGCGCGCGCACCGCCGGGTTCCGCGCCGAGCTGGCCGCGCGGGTCGGGGGCATGTACGATCGCGGCGAGGTCGCCGAGCTGCTCGGCGTCACCCCCGCCGCGATCGACAAGCAGCGGCAACGGCGGCAGATTCTGGGCGTGCCTTATGGCAATGAGATCCGTTATCCGGCCGCGCAGTTCCGCGACGGCGCGACGCTTGCCGGGCTCAAGCCGATCCTCGACGCACTCGGCGACATGCACCCGTGGGGGCAGTTGCAATTGCTCGCCGCGCCGCTCGACGGGTTCGGCGACGCGCCCGCGTCGGTGTTCGCCTTGCTGGCGGGCGGGACCGATGCCGACATGCGCGCGCGGCTGGCGGCGCTGGCGGCGGGCTGGGCGGCCTGATTTCGAGCGATGCTGCGGCTACGCCGGCTGCGCGAGGGCGCGGTGTTCCACCGCATCCATCGCAAGACGCTGTCGCCGTTGTTCTTCGGCCCGAGCGGCGCGACCCCGCTGCAACGCTACGACGATCCGGCCGGCGGGTATAAGCTGCTGTATCTCGCGCTCGATCTCGAGACCGCGTTCGGCGAGACCCTGGTGCGCGTGCCGACCGTCACCGACGTGCTGTCGAGCGACGTCGCCGTGCGCGCGCGCAGCGAGCTGGTCGCGCGGCGGGCGTTGCGGTTATATCCGCTGGTCGACGCGGGGGTGTCGGCGCACGGGCTGTCGTTCACCGACCTGCACGGCAGCGACTATCGCCGCACGCAGGCGATCGGTGCGGAGATCCACGCGGGGAGCAGTGCGGACGGCATCCTCTACACCTCGCGGTTCAACGACCGGCGGTGTGTGGCGCTGTTCGACCGCGCGCGCGACGCGGTGGCGATCCGCAGCACCGCCGCGCTGATGCCCGAGGAAGCGCAGGCGCTCGCCGCGCGGTTCGGGAAGACGTATGTCGATCCGTGAGCGGTCGTCGCCCGGTGCATTGCGGCAGGGGGGCGACTATCCACCGACCTCCCGGACGGCCGCGTCAGATTTCGCGATTGAGGTACATGACGAACGCGGTGCCGTCGTTGCTCGCCGCCGCTTCGTCGGGTCCGGACGAATAGCCGAGCGCCGCCATCGCCTCGAGGAGCCGGCCACTGCGCAGCGCCGATCGTGCCGTCGCCGGATCGGCGCCCGTCCTCCCCGCGACTTCGCAGAGGGTGACGGTGCAGGTGACGACGACATCGCGCGCATCCGCGATCGCAGCCTGCGCGCGGAACGTGGTTTCGACCCGCCGCTCGATCGCCGCACCGCGCGGGTCGCGCGGTTGTACCGCCGCCGCCTGATCCATCACCCGTGTGTCGGCCGTGGCATGGACCAGCGCCGCGGTCGCGACCGTCGGGCGCGGGCGCTGCGCCGCGACCGGGGCGATGGCGGGTGCCGGTGCGGCTACGCTTCCTGCCACCCGTGTCGTCGCGACCGCGTCGCTCCCCGCGATCACGGTCACATCGCGGCGGTCGGTCGTCGCGCGATCGGGGCGCAGCAGGAGGGCTGCGCCGCCGAGGGCGAGCAGGGTCAGCACCACGGTGGCGCGGGCCGGCCCCACGATGAGCCCGCGCGTCACGACACGAACGACCATTTGTCGTTCGGCGCGGTGGCGCTGCACGTGTAATCGATGATCTTGCCGCCACGGGTCCGCGCGTCGCCCGAGACGTTCAGGCACAGGCCGCTCGCGCGGTTGACGATCTGCGACCCCGACACCGTCCATTGCGAGCGGTTGCCGATCCCGCAGGTCGTCTGGACCACGCTGCTGCCATCGGTGCCCTCGGCCAGACACAGCCCGCTTTGCTGGAACACGAACTGCGTATAGTCGCCCACGGTGCGACGTTCGACCTGTTCGTTGGTGAAGGCGCCGCAATCCCACTGGATGATGCCGCTTTCGTAGCTGCGCGCCTGATTGGCGACGTTCAGGCACAGCCCGCTCGACCCGGCCTTGACGGTGGCGAGCGTCGTCCCGCTATAGCCATTGGCGATCGTGCCGGCGGCTGCGTCCAGCGTGATCTGCGACGATGTCGGCATCCCCAGCGAGGTGCTGGTGGGGAAGGTGATCGGCAACCAGACATAGGTGGAATCATTGGGCTGCTGGCTGGTCGCCGGGCCCCAGCGATCGCCGAGATAAAGATAGGCNCTTGCGCGCCTGCGACACGTCCATGCCGCCGTATTTCGCCTTCCAGGCGTACAGCGTGGCGCTGCTGATCCCGTGTTTCCGGCACACGTCGGCGGTCTTCATCCCGCTGTCCTGCTCGCGCAGCACCGCGATGATCTGCTCCTCGCTGAACCTGCTCTTCTTCACATCCGTCTCCTCACGAAGGCGGACTCTAGCTCAAACTGGCGGAGTTTCAGGGGAGCACGTCAAGTCCTAACCAAGGAAGACCAAACGGCACTCTACCAAACGGCACCGCAGAAGCTCCATTAAGGGTTGGACCTATGCCTTATGCACGCGCGCGAGGCGGTGTCGGCGCGTTGCAGCTCACTGCCGGCGACTGTCCTACAAACGATGGTTGATCGGGACAGCCGCGTTATCTCGTCACGGCAAGCGCCGCTGCAAACAAGACCATCGACACGACGCCCAGCACGCTCCTGATCGCGTGCAGCTTTCCCCACAAAACCAACAGCGCACGGGTCGTCGGCCCGGCGTCCTCGGGCTCGATCATCTTGAGCCGCTTGTTGGTCGGCATAATTGCAAGCAAGGTGAACGGCCAATTGGCGAGCAGGATAAGGCTCCCCATTACCCAGAGCACAGCGCCCGACAGATACCAGGCGCCCATCCCGCTGAGGCCTCCGGCAATGGCTAGGCCGGACTGGATCGGCAGCGCCCTGTCATAGCTGGGCTTCCATTGCGCGAGCAGGGGGCCATCCGCCAGTTGGAGCCGCGCCGGATGCTCGACCAGCGTGATGTATCCGGCCGCGCCTGTGAACAGAGCAGCACAGGTCAGGGCGATGATGGCGATGACATTCATGAGCATTCCTCGGCAGCAGCCGGGAAGACGCGAACCCCATAGCCAGCGTCTTCCCAACGTATTGGGTCAACGCCGTGGCTGGGAAGAACCCGTTAGACGGGCGCAGGAGCTACCGACCTGCTACTCTATTTTCGGCACCCTCAGCATGACCCGGAGTCGGTAGAACTGCAAGCGGTACGTCGCATTCCGCCTTTCCCGAAAACAAACTACCAGCGGGACGGCCGCGGCCGTCCCACTTGGGATCGAGTTTTGAGGCGGCTGAGGGCTTCCAGAAGACATAGCAACAGCATCAATCCGGAAGAGGGTCGCTGCCGGTTAGACGGATGTACCGACGCTAGTGACTGTTGCAACCGCTCAGGTGTGACCTCATCATCTATGATGCCTCGAAAGTGGATCACACGAGCTCAGGACGATGGATCGGCAAAAATGCGCGAACAATAAGCCTGAAGCAGGTCTGGTCGATCAGCACGGCCGCGATAGGCAATATGGCCGTCAGGGCGGACCAGAACCACCGCGCCGTCGCTGATACCGTACGCGGCATGCGCTTCGTTATCGAGATCAGAAAGCGCCGGCGCGTCCTCCCTGTCCGGAACAGCCGATCCCAGCACCAACCTCGGCCGTATCCAGTCCCAGTTCGCAGCGGCGGCAAAGGTGGCACGCAGGTCTGGCAACGCCTTCGCATCCCGGCCGTCGAAGCCAAACAGCGCCCAGCCCCAGGTGCGGCCATCCGGATTGTAAAGATGGTCGAACAGCGTCGTCGCTGATCCATCGGCCGCGATCACGGGGGCATCTGGCGCTCGCTCCCCCGCCTTGGGCGCGTGGCGACTGATCAGATCACCAATGCCTTTCAGATGATCCTCGCTCAGTGGGCTGTTGGGGTAGGCGACGGTCAACTGTTGAAGATCGGCGCTGCCCTGTATCAAAGTGCCAAGATCAGGGATGAAGCGTGCTGCCACGTCCATCACTGCGTCCTTGACCTTGCCGCGATAGACGCTGTTCTGGAAGCCGCGGACCTGCTGCGCATCAAGCCGGCGATGCTCGCCGCCACGCTCTTCGTCGTACGAGGTGAGCAGGGCTGGCCCTCCCTCGCCTGCCAACAGCATCGCAAGCCGCCAAGCCACGCCGATTGCATCATGGAAGCCCGAGTTCATGCCCTGTCCGCCCGCAGGCAGCGACAGGTGTCCTGCATCGCCGACGAGTAGAATACGGTCCTTTGCATAGTGCTTTGCCGCCCCGTGCTGGAAGCGGCTGTGCGTCAGCCAGATCGGGTCGGTCAGCGTCAGCGTCTCGTCCTCGGTCACTTCGCGCGCGATCGCCTGCATCTCTTCCAGCGTCGGATCGCGATCGGGGATGCCGGTGTCATCCGCGAGGAAGAACAGGCGGTGGTAGCCACCCCACACCGGCAGCACTCCGCAAAAGCCGCGTGGATAGTAGAAGAACCAGAGGTGGTCGCAGTCCGTTGACCGACGCCAGCTGAGCTTGGCGTCGATCTGACGGTTCATGCAATTGGGCAGCTTTTCAGGCTCGAACCCGAGGCCCAATTCACCGCGGATAAAGCCCTTCGATCCGTCAGCGCCGATCATGTAGCGGCAGCGCAGTGTCTCTTCGGGGCCTGTCACGTTATCTTCGTCACCCTCGCCGACGGGCGCAACGGTCAGGGTCACGCCGTCGTCGTCTTGTACGAAGCTGATGAGCTTCAGCCCGCGCCGGATGCGGCCGCCCTTAGCTTCAGCCTGTTCGGCCAGCGTTCGCTCGATGACGTCCTGCCCGCTGTAAAGGACTGGACCAAAGGGGCTCGGCACGTCAGCGATTTCGATGGGATTGACCGGGCGGCCGTTGAGCAAGGTATTGACCCGCGTGATCGCATAGGCGTTCTCGGCAATGGCGTCGCGTACGCCGATGCTTGCGAGCAGTTCTTGCGGCCGTGCCCAGAGATTGTTGGCTCGCGACCACTCCTTCACATCGTGCCGCTGTTCGATCAGCAGGCAATCGACCCCGTGGTGGGCGAGTGCGCACGCCGTCGTCAGGCCGATCGGACCACCTCCGACGATAATAACATCGGTATCGAAGGCGCGTGGTGCGGTTGCGTCGGTCATGCGAGCTCCTCCTGTTCGATGGGCTTGGCCGCCGGGGATTGTGATGCGAAATAGTTAGTCATGGCGTCGTTCATTTCGCGCAGCACCGCGACGGCGATAGCGACGCGATCAGCGCCGACGTGATCCAGGATAGCCGTGTCGATCGGTACAACTGCCTGTTCAGCTCTGATCAGTGCGTCTCGTCCGGCGGGGGTGAGCACGATCAGCTTGGCACGCTGGTGGTGGGGGTTGGCCTCCATCACCACAAGGCCGTGCCCGACCAGCAGATCGACGACGCGCTGCACCGCTTGGCGGGTCAGGCCCATGTTTCGTGCGATGTGCGATACGGGCAGCGGGTGGGGCGAATAGCCAAGAGCACCCAGCACCTGCCACCAAGCAGTCGTCAGCCCGGCGGGGCGGACAAGTTCATTCCCCGCGTCCACAAGGCGGCCGTTCGTCTCGAACACCGCCAGTGCGAGGTCACGGACGGTCAGTTCTCCGTTATCACCCATTGCAGCACCACGTCATTATGACAACATGCTGCGTTAATGTCTGTAAGGCGGACTTGTTCCTTCAGCGTTGAGGTATGGGTTTGCCTCATGCCGCACCGGTGCCCTTTGGGTATACCCTCCACCGTCTCACTCTGGCCGGTCCGATTTCCGCCCAAATTGAACGTCACGAATTTGGCTCAGATTGGCCCTTTGGTCCGCCTGAAGTCACAACCATAGAAGACCAAACGGCACCCTATCAAACGGCATCGTTAAGGCTCCGATGACGATTGAAGCTCTGCTTTTTGTCTCTGCCTTCCGTGCGCCTGAGAGTCAGCCTCGGCGCATTGCGGTCCACCGCTGGCCATTGTCCTACAGACGATCGAGAAACGGGAATCATCGTTTGTCGGCAACAGGCTCGATCAGGTCCCAGCGGTTGCCGTAGAGGTCTTCGAAGACGGCCACGATGCCATAAGGTTCTGACCGAGGTTCCTCGACGAAGCGGACACCCCGCTGCGTGTAGGCAAGGTGGTCACGGGCGAAGTCATCCGTTTCGAGAAATAGGAACACGCGACCGCCACTCTGATCGCCGATCGCATCACGTTGCCGGTCGTTAACGGCCCGCGCCAATAACAATGCGCTCGCCGCGCCATGCGGCGCGACCACGACCCATCGCTTGCCATCAGCCAGCGCAGTATCCTCACGCACCTCGAAGCCGAGCTTCCCGACAAAGAAGGAGAGTGCGGCGTCATACTCGTTGACGAGGAGCGCGGTCATATTCAGGTGCTGTGGCATTCGGTGAGAATGCCCTGATCCGGGCGGACAGCCAACGCCCGGCGCCAATCGGGGATGGTATTTTGGGTATCTCACAGCGGTTCTCACGTCCGTCACGTCGGTGAGAATGCGATGACGGTTGCGGCGAAACTTCGATGCAGTTAGCTGTTATATATGAGCAATACAGTCGGCATAGTAAAACGGGTAGCCCGCGTCGGCGTGGTTGCGTTGATGGCTTGCGCCTCGATAGCGGACGCCAGGACGAACCCCGCGCTGCCGGATATGACCACAACTCTCCGCGAACAGCGGGTGGAGAGCGCGTCGGTCGCCGTGATCCGCGACGGACAGATTGTCTCGACTGGCGCGTGGGGCATAGCGGGGCCGAACCGTGCAGCGACCGCCTCCACGCCCTACAATCTCGCCTCGCTGACGAAGCCGCTGACGGCGGAGGTCATCCTGCGACTAGTGTCGGCCGGCAAGCTGTCGCTCGACGAGCCGATGGATCGCTACTGGAGCGACCCCGACCTGTCGCGCGATACGCGGCGGATGAAGCTGACAGTCCGCATGGCGCTGAGCCATCGCACCGGGTTGCCGAACTGGCGCGATGCGAAGGGGCTGGCGTTCGATCATGATCCCGGCACGACCACCGGCTATTCGGGCGAGGGGTATCAATATGCGGCGCGCTACGCCGAGCACCGCACTGGGCAATCGTTCGAGACACTTGCTGGCCGCTGGCTGTTCGCCCCCGCCCAAATGCGCACCTCGGGCTATGTGTCGGCGCAAGGCGAAACGGTGCCGATCGCCGTGCCCTACGACGACGCAGGGAAGGCGCTGCCGGTCGAGCGGGTGACGCGATACAACGCTGCCGATCTGGCGCACGCGACCGCGCGTGATTATGCGCGCCTCCTTATCAATGCGCGCAACGACACGGGCCTGGTCGCGTCTGTCGCGGCGGAGCGCAGCAGATTGCAGGCCGACCTGACACCCGAAATATGTGCCGGGTCGAAAGCGGCCAGCTGTCCGCCCTGGACCGGCTTTGGCCTCGGTTGGCAGCTCTTAGGCTTTCCCGATAGCACGACGATGCTCCACACCGGCAAGGATGCCGGGGCTTTCACCTTCGCCGCGATCGATCGCGCGAGCGGCGACGGCATCGTCATCCTGACCAACAGCGACAACGGGTGGCGGGTCATCCTGCCCATCCTCGAACGCACGGGGAGCGATCCGAAGCTGATCGCCTTCCTCCGCGGCCAGATGAACTGACAGGACCAGGGGCATTATGATCGCCATTGCCGTTGCCGCAGCCCTGCTCGCGACACCCGTGCCACCCCCCGCCGATCCATTGACGACGGAGATCGGCGCGCTCGATGCGAAGATGTTCGACGCCTACAACCGCTGCGACCTGCCGACCTTCTCCGGCTATTTCGATCCGAAGGTCGCCTTCTACCACGACACCGGCGGGGCGACGTTCGAGCGTGACGCGATGGTCGACGGCGTTCGCAAATACATTTGCGGCAAGGTGAAGCGCGAGCTGATCCCGGCGACGTTCCGCGTCTATCCGATCAAGGACTATGGCGCGATCGAGGAAGGCGAACACCGCTTCTGTGACCTGGCGACGGGACGATGCGAGGGGATCGCCAAGTTCGTGATGGTCTGGGCGAAGCAGGATGGTGCCTGGCGGATCACCAGCGTCCTCAGCTACGGGCACCGCGCCGCGACGGCTGCCGAACAGCGGAGCGCGGCCGTCAGATAGCTCATTCGCCGCTTCCCGATTGGGAACATGAATTGGGAAAGCGACCGCGCCGATCGCACACACAGCCGTCCGGGGCATCCGCTTTCCCAGAACCTGTTCCCGAATGCACTTCCCCAAAATAACTGGGTGGAGACGGAGAAATAGGAAAGCGGCGAGCTTCCCAAAGTAGCACGTTTCGGGAAAGCGCTCTGCACCGGAACGGCCGAGATGCGCCACGCGGCGGTCAGCCGCTCCCGGCCGAGGGGACCCAGAAGCAGACATTCAGACGTCCTCGGCCGCTTCCCGGAAGCGGACACTTGTTAATCATGGCCTGGCCGCCATCCGATCGTCTAAGATAGCTTCACCAGTCACAGTCCTAGGCGTTGAGCACCCTCTTTCTCGCGCGCAATTGGATAGTGCAACGGATAGGGGTGCCCCGGACCCGCCTGCGCGTAGAGCCATGCAAGTCGAGCGTCAGGATTGGCAGCAAAGCCTGGTTCGTCACGTAACTTCGCGTCAAAATGACGCCTTACCACAGGATTGGTCGCGAGCAGTCGATCGCCAAGTGCTGCCAGCACGAAGGCATCGGTATTCGGTGCGGGGGCCAGCATTTCCGGGAAAAAGCCCCATGCCAAAAACGAGTCTTGGCTTTCGGGTTCCAGCAGAGAGGCGGCCAATAGCCCGAGCGGCTGGTCGGCAGGCACGCGTACGCTGCCCGCCGGTATTGTCTCGTCTGTCTCGTAATGTTCGAACTCAGCGGTAATGGGGTAACGTCCCTCGATCGGCTGCGATAGTTTGGGATCGATCAGCCGAACGCGATTGAGCTTCAGCGCCTTTGGCGTTTGAATGGATTCAAATTGGATGCCGTGCAGGCGTAGCCGCTCGATAACCTCAATCTGCTCGCGCGGCACCCACCAAGCCTTGGGCAGGCGGACGCTTTCGGCTGGTGTCTGACCGATGATCGGCATGCGGAAGGTGATGGCCTTAGCGAGCCAGCGCTGTTCCTCTCGACCAGAAGCAGGCGATACATAGGTATCGAACGCCACACCCTTGAAATTTTCTATCCACCCGATCGGGGTGGCTACGGGCTTCCAGCGTGTCAGCAATTCACTCGGGCGGCTCGCACGATCGGTCGCCTTGGCGGCCGCGATTCGTGCCGCATCTTCTGCGGCGATCTTCATTGCCGCTTCCATCAGCACGTAGGTCCCGAGCACGCGTTGCCGATACGGCTTCAGCATATGATTCTCGACCAGCACGGTCGGCATGCCGATGAAGTCGCCGTATCCAGTCGAGTAGCGTGGACCTTCCGGGCTGTACCGTATGCCCTTCTCAGGATGCCGCGTGTCGATCGGGCTGGGATAGATGATCGGCGTGTGCCCCGCTCTGGTCAGTGCGGTGGAGACCGTGGGACCGAAGCGATTCTCCAGCCAGTCGGCCGTGGCCCGATGGCGCGCATATTTTCCCCATCCAGCATAGGTGAAGGTCACGTCATACTGCATGTCAAAGCCTTCACTGACATGGCAGTCGATATAGAGGATGGGGTCAAGCGATCGGATCAGGCCGATCATCGCCCGGGACTCTGGCGCATCTAGCTTGGCGTAATCACGGTTGAGGTCGATGTTGCGCGCGTTGGCGTCACGCCCCTTCTCTGCCGGCCCACGAATGTGCGGGAAATTATATGCGCTCAGCTGCTCATGCCCGTCGATATTATAAATCGGCACGAATACCAGATCGACCTTATCGAGTAGGCTGTCCTTCCCGCGCAATGCAATGTCACGGAGCAGCATCAGCCCGGCGTCCTTGCCGTCGATCTCTCCTGCATGGATGCCGCCCTGCACGAGGACGACAGGCTTGCCGCGGCCTCCCTTGCTGGCGCGGACATAGATCATCTCGCGACCCTCAGTCGTGCGGCCAAAGGTGTTCACGGTGATGAGCGGCGATGCGGCGTCGAGATGATTCAGCCATGCTCGGACCTCTGCATAGCGCGGCGTCGTCTGGAACCCTGCCGCCTCGGCCGGCGTGATCCAGGGATTACCAGCTTTGACGATCAGAGCCTCACTCTTGCCGGACCACGGCAGCGCCGGCGGCAACGGCGTAGGTCCCTGCGCGATAAGCGGGCTGGTGGTAGCCAACAGGAAGAGGCTGAGAAGACGAGCTACGTTCGGGCGCAAAGGGCTTCCAATTCGATAACCTTAGAATCCAGTGTGCGGCCTATCCGGTGTGCCCGGCGATGCCGTACCTCTGAATTCGAGAGGCAGATACTCAGCTGTCATTGCATTGCAGCAGAGCTGCCCTATGATACGTTGCAACATACCGCAACCCACGCGGCGCATCTTCGTGCCGCATTCCGGAGCAGCAATGTCCTTCAGGTTCCTTCGCTCACGACCGCATACGTCTGCCTTTGCCTGTACGCTCGCGCTTAGTATCGCGCCCTCGCCTGCCGATGCACAGGAATCACCGGAACGAGACGACGAAGATCAAATCGTGGTGCTGGGCACCCGCAACACCGTTGATCGTGCGCTATCGTCGGATCGGGTCACCGAGCGCATGTCCCAGTCGAGCCGATCGATCGAACGCGACATTCTGGACGCAGCGGGAACATACCGGGTAAGCGACGCCCTCGAACTTGTCAGCGGCTTTAGCCAACAGAACAATCGTGGCGGCGTCATCGACAATTTCGCTGTCCGCGGATTTCTCGGCACCCCGGACGGAGGTGCGGAATATTATCTGAACGGCTTTCTTGCCAACCGCGGCATGGCCCCGCCGCGTGATCCCGCAACGACCGAACGGATCGAAGTGCTGAAAGGGCCGGCAGGCGCCCTGTTCGGAGATGTCGATCCCGGCGGCCGGGTCAACATCGTGACCAAGGTGCCACGCTTCATGCCGCATGCGAACGCGATGGTCAGCTACGGCTCATTCGACACGCGGCGTATCGAACTCGACGCGACTGGCCCATTGAGCCGGACACTGGCCGCCCGAATCGTGATCGCGGGGGAGGACAGTGATGGGTGGCGAGACACCGTCACCCTGCGCCGACGCGTTGTTTCGCCATCATTGACCTGGCAGCCGAGCGATGCTCTGCGCCTCACCTACAGCGGCGAGTTCAGCCAGTACGACACGCCGTTCGATCGCGGCATTCCGGCGATCGACGGCGATGCAAATGCCTTGCCGCGTTCGAACTATTACGGCGAGCCATCGAACGGCATCACCAAATCACGGCAGAACCAGCACCAGGTGACAGGCCTGGCAGAACTCGGTGGGAGCTGGACGCTGAACGGCGGTGTGGTCTGGCGGACAGGAACGCTCAAGGGCCTGTCTGCCGACCAGTCGCGCATCGTTGGCAATGCCTTGTGGCGCCAACGCCGGTCGCGTGATTTCAGTGTCGATGACCTGTCGGCACGCCTGGAGCTCGCCGGACAGATCGGGCGACACCGGGTCAGCGCAGGCGTGAAGGGCTATCGCTTTTTCTACGGCGAGCGTTGGTTGCGCATCAACCCCTCGGCTGCCGTTCCCTACGCAATCGACCTGTACAATCCGGTCTATGAATCTTCGATAGCCGCTCCTTTGCGTCCCTTCACGAACAACGACGAGAGCCGCTGGGCAGGCACCTTCTACGTACAGGACATGTGGGACATTACCGATCGGCTGACGCTGGTGGGAGGTGCACGGATCGATCCGTACCGGCAGAAGATCGTCAACAACAACACCGGCGGTGTTGGCCGCAACATCGACGAACCTATCAACTTCCGCGTCGGTGCCCGCTATCGCGTCACGGACGTGATCGCGGTGCATGCCAACTGGGGTGAAAACTTCTCGCTGAACACCGGTACCGATCGCAATGGGGCGGGCTTTGGCCCGGAAAAGGGTCGCGGCTACGAGGTAGGTGTTGCAGCCAAGCTGCCCGGTGTTGACCTGGCGGCCACGTGGTTCGACATCCGCAAGCAGGACATCCTGACGACCGATCCGGTCGATGCAAACTTCCTCGCACCCGTTGGGAGCATCGTCAGCCGTGGGATCGAGCTCGACGCTTCGGCGCGGCTCGGCAATCGCTGGCAGATCGTCGCCAATTACGCCTGGCTCGATGCGAAGGCGGATGACACCGCGTTCCCGACATCGGATGTGCTGAACGTGCCGGAGCATTCGGGCACATTGCTGGTCGTTCATCGCATCCCAACGA
Source organism: Sphingomonas sp. 8AM (assembly GCF_902506455.1). GTDB lineage: Bacteria > Pseudomonadota > Alphaproteobacteria > Sphingomonadales > Sphingomonadaceae > Sphingomonas. Next base: position 2,251,941 of record NZ_LR733844.1, read on the forward strand.
CCCGTGGCGACTGGCAGTTGAGCGGAGGCGTCGCTTATGTCGGCGATCGGGCGGGATCGCTCACAGCTAATCCGGTGCTGCTGCCCGAATATGTGAAGATGAAGGCGGCGATCGAAGCGCCGCTCGTAGAGGGGGTTCGCTTCCGTCTCGAGGCCGACAATCTGCTCGATCAACGCTATGCCGCCAGCTCGTACAGCGCTTTGTGGATCTATCCCGGTGCGCCCAGGACAGTTCGCGCTTCGCTTCGATTGGAAATCTGATGCCAATAGGGACCGGCGTTTGCCGGTCCCGTCGGTCATACCTATAGACGGCCACGGCCAAATGACCGATTGGCAGTCTTCCACGGCTAGTTTTCACGCTCCCAACCTGTGGGAGGCGTTCAGGCTGGCAGCGCACCAACCCCGAGGCACGACCTGTGCCGTCGCTTTTCAGGTTGGTGTCCGCATCTGCTGGCCGCAGTTTTGCGCTTGAAAGCAGGAGCTTGTACGAGGCCGTCTGTACACACGCGAGATTGTGCATGGACGCACACGCGCTGCCGTCCGTGGCGGGATCGTCTTCGCCATGACCCACAAGTGGACGTTCAGGCTGCCCTACGCGCTTCCCACCTTCGGTCGTTTATTCAAATAGTCGGATCCGTCGCCGTAAGCGGGGGTCGAGGGCGCGGAACGGCGAAAAGTGGAACCTAAGCATCAGGTTCTCGGCCTGGCGGCGTGCTTCGTTGGTTATGGCCACGTTGAAGCGCTCGCCATCGTCCTCGGCCGCTTCGATATGACAGACCTGACCGATCTCGCCTTTTCGGTCACTATCGTCATGATGCCGTTATAGGGACGGGAGTTTCGAGGGGAGATATGGCGCACGAGGGACTGGGATACCGCGTGACCAGCGAGCGCCGCTCTCCGAAGCGCTGCTATGTTTATGCGCATCTCGGGCCAGACCGGGTGCCCTTCTATATCGGCAAGGGGACGGGCACGCGTGCCTGGTCGACCGATCGCGATGCGCAATGGCATCAGTTCGTGCGCACACGCTGCGACAGCGCGTATGAGATCGTGATCCTGGCCGAGGATCTGGGTGAGGAGGACGCGCTCGACTTGGAAGGCGACCTGATCGCCAGGTACGGCAAGACCCTTACCAATTGGATCAATCCCGGTCGCCAGTTCGACTATGCGGCACTCGACCGCTTCCATAAGCTGCGCGACGCGAACACCAGCTTCATTTCCGCCACGCGCCCGCTAGAGGCGAGCGACCCCGAAGCCGCGGTCGCGCGCTACCGGCACGCGATCGAGCAGATGCATGAATATTGCGCGATCACTTATGAGGCCGGGCTGGTCGCGGAACTGCGTAACGAGATCGACCATCCGGCGCATGGCGACATCGCCGCGCTCGACCGACTGACGCTGGTGCTCCGAAAGCTCGGGCGCTACGCCGAGATCGCCCAGGCAGTCGACGCCTATTTCAAGCGCTATCCCTCCTGGGTGTCCCCCAATCACACCGTCGTGAAGCGCCGCGCCGAGGCGGGCGCAATCCTCGCCGGCGAGCGCAAGGCCCCGCGACATTCCGTGCCCAAGCCGCGCACCCGCAAGACCGGTACGGTGCCCGAGGAGGAACTCGCGCCGATCTTGGTGAAGGCGCGCCGCGACCGTGCGCCGTGGGACTGGATGGTCGCCGCCAAGCTCTGCCGTGCACATCATGATCATGATCGCGAGATCGCGTTGCTCGAAGAGTTTCTGAGCGGCCCGCGCGTCCCGGGGCGCTCCTGGCTGGATGTGGAGGAGCGGCTGTTCAAGCTCAGGGCGATGCTGTCTGCCTGATCGACCGCGGCGCGACAGCGCCGCGACACAGGACGCGCCCTTGGCTGGCGACGGCCGGGCGGGCGACGTGTCGTGCTGGCAGCTCAGCCACGGTGCTGCGATCTGCAAACCAAAATGGGACAATGGCGGCCGGGTCGCGGCCGCATGCCCACGCGTCAGAGCCAACCAGCTTCTGTCCGAAGTTTGTTGTTGTTCTTCGGACAATCCGGTATTGATCGTGTCCGAAATATGTGAGCTAATTTCGGACATGGATACTCCAGACCTGAAGACGCAAGTCGTGCAACGCATGTTAAAGGCGACACCCCGTGCCGTCTGGACGCCTGTCGACTTTCTCGATCTCGGCACGCGGGATGCGGTCGACAAGGTGCTGCAGCGCCTAGTCAATGCCGGCAACCTGCGCCGCATCGACCGCGGCCTGTACGACAAACCCGCCATCAACAGCCTGACTCGTCAGCCCAGCGCGCCCGATCCGCGGCAGGTGATCGACGCGATCGCGCGGCGTGATCAGATTCGGGTGCTGGTCGACGGCATGACCGCCGCCAACGATCTGGGCCTAACCAACGCGGTGCCCTCAAAGATCGTGGTGCATACCGATGCGCGGCTGCGCTCGATCCAGCTCGGCAACATGATCATCACGTTCAAGCCGACAGCGGCGAGCAAGCTCTACTGGGCGGGCCGGCCTGGCATGCGGATCGTGCAGGCGCTGCATTGGCTGCGCGACACGCTGGCCGATCCCGACGGCGTAAACGACCTCAAGGGGCAACTCGACAATATCCTGCACAGCGGCCCGAACGCGACCAAGGTCCGCAACGACCTTCGCGACGGGCTGTCGACCCTACCAACCTGGATGCACGATTTCCTAAAACCCCTGCTGACCGCGAGGCGCGCCGCATGAACCCCGCCTATGACACAATCCTGTCCGCCGATGATGAGACGCGCGCCGGCCTTTTCACGGCCACCGCGCAGCGGATCGAACGACGCCACAGAATGTCGAGAAGGACTTCTGGGTATGCTGGACGCTCGACGCGTTGTTCAACGGCCTGCCCAAAGGGCCGCGCCTGTTGTTCAAGGGCGGCACCTCGCTGTCGAAGGGATTTGGGCTGATCCACCGCTTCTCGGAGGATATCGACGTCACCGTGTTCCGCGACGATCTTGGCGAAGCCTATTCGGTCGAGGATCTCCATGCCCTGAGCGGCAAGAAGTGTGAGAAGGCGCTCGATGCGATCCGCGAGGCATGCGAGGCGTTCATCAACGGAACGATGCTTGAGAACCTGACGCGGATCGCGGCAGAAGCGTCTGCGCGAAACGGCATTGCCGCGGGCCAGTTGAAGGTCACGCCGGACGCCAAGGACAAGCAGACGCTGCTGGTCCAATATCCGACCGCAACCGATCCCGACCCGTATATCCCCAAGGCGGTGAAGGTCGAATCCGGCGCCAAGTCGGCGCTCGACCCGAACTCGGTGCGCTCGATCAGGCCCTATCTCGAACAGGATGCACCCGGCCTCGAACTCGAGGTGAAGAACGTCACCATCGTCGATGCCGAGCGCACCTTCTGGGACAAGATCGTCATCCTGCATGGGCTGCGGCACTGGTATGATTCCAAAGGTGTGCTGCGCGGCGGCGGCAACCGTATCTCACGCCATTATTATGACATTCACGAACTGATGCAGGCGGAGCTCGGCGCGCTGGCGATCGCGGATCCCGAGCTTGGCGCGGACTGTGTCGCGCACGCACGGATGTTCTTCAACAGGCCGGCATTCGATCTCGCGAGCGCCGTCCCGCCGACCTTCGCGCTCATGGCAGAAGGCCCAATGTATGACGCGCTGAAGCAGGACTATGCGGCAATGTCAGGCATGATCTTCGGCACGTCGCCAAGCTTTGAGGACGTGATGGAGAGCATCTCGATCCTCCAGGCCAAAGTGAACCGATTGCCGGAGCAAAGTCCGGCTGTGCCATGATCCCGCTTCCGCAGCCCATGTTCGACGTCTTCGCGCTGGCACTGCGCGCGGACACGCCTTTCAGCGAAAGCCAGCGCTCACATCAACGAGACTAAATGACGTGAGATGGTCGGGAGCGGCCGCCCGACACTCCTGCGCCACAACCCAATCCCGGCCATACACGGGCACTAACGGGTTTCCCAAAAGCGGTCACTGGTTCAAGATAACTCAACGACCGGAAACTAGCCGGTAGCAGTCCCGTTGGTGACGCCAGCGCGTCAAGCGCGGTGGCTCACCCGTCCCATTCATCGCTCCAGCTGTTATAGGCAATAACGCGCGGGAATTTCGGTAGCGGATTGCGTGGCGTTTCCCCATCCACCGCATCGAAGAATCGCGAATAGAGGACGACGCAATCGTCGAGGTCACGCCGATAGAGAGTGGCATTCTGCGCCGGCTGTAAATAGGCGATCAGCGCATGCTCAGCCAGCTTTAGGTCTGTTTTACATTTGGTCGCGCGTCGCCCGCCGATACCGCGCGTGACGATTTCACCGCAGAAGAATTTGACGTTATCAGGGTGCGCAAGCTTCTCGTGATTGTTCATGCGGCTCTCGGGCCGGTTGGTCAGCCCAATATAGCTGACGATATTGCCGCGCTTGACGCCCATGTAGAGCGACCGGGTACCCGACGCCCAGCACCGCATCTCGTCCCGCAGGGCGGCCTTGCTTGTATATGGCCCATACCAGTCGACGATGACGGCAATCGGCATTCCTCTTCTCCCACCGCTGCAAGGCCAGAATAATATCATGGGCACCGTCGGGGTCGACCCGGCTTCAGACGTCGAAAGCGGGTTGTGCCGCGCCCGAGATTGGCCACCTATCCATCCGAGAGTAGGGACGCTGTAACTGTCAGCCAGTTTGAGAGTCGGCGTGGCGACAAGGAAAAGACTTATGGATGAGCTCGAGGTTTTCAGTGTGTTCTTCAATTGCAAGGACGCTGAGAGGGTGAAAGACTGGTTAAACGGATACACGCCAACCGCCGGATATGCCTATGGCGAATTGCTGAGGTTTGGTTCTGTCGAATTCAAAGGGCCCGTTTTCGTAGTTCAATTTCTGAGCAAGTCCGACGAGTTGGCGCTGCGGGAACACTTTTATCCACTAAAATATGACTGAGTGCGTTCTTCCCCTTACATCTTCTCCAGGAGTATTGCGCCGACGTAGCGGTAACATCGACCCAGTTGTAGCCGCTCAGGGCTCCCGCAGCACTCGCCATGAGCGTACATCCATTCAGCTTTACCCGCCATGTTCTGCACGAATGCCAACATAGGTGCGGGACCCTGTGCCCAAGCTAGCTCAGCGTACAGGTCATGAGCTGCCGCCGGTCCGATGGATACTAGGGTCAGGACCCATTGATGTGAGCGTCGCGATCTGATTCAGGCTCCGTGAGGAGACCGGGATGAGCGACCTTTTTTGGCTGACGGACGAGCAGATTGAGCGGCTGCGGCCGTTTTTTCCCAAGAGCCACGGTAGGCCTCGGGTGGATGACCGGCGGGTGTTGAGCGGCATCGTCTTCGTCAACCGCAATGGGCTGCGCTGGCGAGATGCGCCCAGCGCCTATGGTCCTCACAAGACGCTGTACAATCGATGGAAGCGCTGGGGCGAGCGAGGCGTGTTCACGCGCATGTTGGAGGGGCTGGCTGCAGGCGATGCAGAGCCGAAGACCGTTATGATAGACGCGACATACCTGAAGGCGCACCGCACGGCATCGAGCCTGCGGGTTAAAAGGGGGATCTCGGCCGCCTGATCGGACGCACGAAAGGCGGCATGAACACCAAGCTTCATGCCGTCGCCGATGCGAACGGCCGCCCCTTGAGCTTCTTCATGACCGCCGGGCAGGTTAGCGACTACACCGGTGCGGCAGCCCTGCTGGACGACCTGCCAAAAGCGCAGTGGCTGCTCGGCGACCGCGGCTACGACGCCGATTGGTTCAGGGACGCTCTCCAAGCCAAAGGCATCCAGCCATGCATCCCGGGCCGACGATCGCGCAACGAGCCGGTCAGATACGACAAGCGCCGTTACCAGCGTCGAAGCCGAATCGAGATCATGTTCGGCCGCCTCAAGGACTGGCGGCGCGTTGCCACACGCTACGATCGCTGCCCCACGGCCTTCTTTTCCGCCGTCGCCCTCGCTGCCACCGTCATCTTCTGGCTGTGATCAACGAGTCCTGACCCTAAGCGAGCCCGCATCTACCCAACGCAGGGAGATTCACGCTTGCGTGCGAAATTCGTTACGTCGCGCTCTCTGCTCGCGGGCATTTGCTTAATGATCGAGATAAGAACGCATAGCTGCGGATCATCAGAGCTGAACGAACGGGCATTTATGCCAATTTGGCGCTCCAAAGCGGACCAGCCGCTTCCACCAGAATGTATAGTTTCGCTACCGACTTCCCGTCAGGCTAAGCCGATTGCCAAGGTGGCGGAAGGCACGGTCACGACAGGTGAGCAGGATGACCTGCATCCGCGTTGCCGCCTCCGTCAGAATCTCGGTCATGAGGTCGAGGCGGGTATCGTCCGAATAGACCAGCGGGTCGTCCAGGATCAGCGATACTGGCATTCCCTGCTCAAGGAGCATGTCGGCGAAGGCGAGCCGAGTGAGAACCGCCAGCTGCTCCTGCGTGCCCCTGGAGAGATCGCCGCAATTCTCGCCCAAACCGCCCCGCGCAATCGACGCCAGGCCAAGGTCTTCACCAAAGCCGGGATCAGCCCCCGGCAGTAGCCGTTCGATGTGCCGGCGCGCACGTCGTGCCACCGGCCCGACGAACGTCCGTGACGTCTCGGCGCGTGCACTCTCCAACGTGTCGCGAAGCAGCTTCAGCGTCTCCGCTTCCTGCGTCACACGTGCTAGGTTAGCAACTGCGGCATCCGCCTCCTCCCGTGCGATCGCGGCGCGGTCGGCCAGCCCTTTGCCGCCTTCCGCCTCGATCCGCGCCTCGAGCCCGGCAATCACCTTTTGCAAATCAGTGTGCTGGCCCCGGGCAACATCGACCCGCTTGTCCAGCAGTCCGATCTGCCGCTCGATCGTCACAACGTCATGCGCAGTCGCCGCGCGTTCGGCATCCTGCAGGTTGACGAGCGCTGCCGCCTCCTGCTGGCGCGCATCGCGCAAAGCGTCGTCAAGCGAGGCAACCTCGGGCTTGGCTTCCAGGGTGGCAAGCTGTGCCGTGGCGTTCAGCGCATCCCGCTCGGCGCCAGCTTCCTGCACCATCAATGGAGCATTGCGCGCCTCCACTTCGCGCAACTGCTCGGATGCCACAGCATCGACACCTTCAGCCTTAGCTAGCGCCGTATCAGCCTCACCTAATCTGATGGTCAGCGCCTCAACGTCTGGTTCTTCGCCACTCCCCTCCCCTTCCGCGCCTTCCCGCAGTCCGGCGATGAAGAGCTTCAGGGCCGAGGCACCAGCCTCGATGTCGAGCATCGTCACGGCAGGTGTGATCCCGACGATCCGCGCTTCAAGCGTGCGAAGGTTAGCGACCGCGTCTCGCGCGGCCTCGTTGTGCGCGCGCGCCGCAGCCACACTCTCCACTCCGTGCTCAGCCAAGCCTGCGTTCAGATCATCTGTCGCGTTGGCAAGTATCGTTTCGGCACCTTGCAGTCCGACCGGCGGTCGGATGATCAGTTCGGCATCGCCAAGTCGGATGTGCGTCTCGCGAGACAGCATCCGATCTCCACGCTCCGCCGCAGCTCCGTCTATCATCAGGCCGCTGACATCGCCCGCGAACTCGATCCGCGTCGCACCGGCATCCATAGCCGCCCGTGCCTTGTCCACGGCACGTTCACGTCCCTCGAGGGCCTTGATGACGGGGGTGGGGATCACCGCAGTCGCGAGCTGCCGCGTCGTTTCGTATTCGGCCTCCAGCGCAACCAGCTCAGTATATCGCCGTCGTGCCTCGCCGGTGGCACCCCGGCGCTCGCGCTCCGCAGCCCGTATCCGAGCAGCGTCAAGTGCCGCGTGGACAGTCCGCCGAGTGTCACGAGCACGGGTTAGCAGCTCACGGGCTGTCGTCGCTCGTTCCTGCGCGGCCGCCAGCTCCCCAACCAGGCCGGATCGGCTATCCCGTACCTTGCTGAGCGCCTTAGCCGTGTCGACGACAGTTTTGCGTGCAGTTGCTAGGCGCGATGCGAGATCCTCGAATGCCCTGACACGGTCGACAAGGCGGCCCTGCTCGGCGCGGCGTGTGTCGAGCAGCTGAGCGGCAGAACGCGCCACGTCGAGGTGGCCTACCAGCGCCCGACGCCGCTCAGCATCGCCGGTATCAGCAAGATCGCGATCGAGCACCTTCAGCCGCGCCCGCGCAGCCTCAAGGTCTGAGAAGCCCTGCTCGAGTGCGGCAAGCCGAGTTGCCGCCTCGCTCGCGGCGCGTTGTGCTGCCTCATGCTCGTCGCGTGCCGCAGTCTGGCGGCCGGTCGGCCGACCGCTGTTGGTCCAGAATTCCGCGTACTGACTGTCGATGCGGGGGCGGACACGCTGGTAGGCGGCACCACCCATAATGGTGCCGACCTCAGCTTCCAGGGTAGCGCGAACGCTGTCTCGCACAACCTCACCCGGCGCCGTCACTTCAAGCGCCTGCGCCTGCCCAACCCACAGCAGGCCGAGTGCGCCGTGCGCGGTTGCGTCGCCGCCCTGGCTGGTGTCGCGACGCGCACCGAGCAGTGCTTGCAGCTGCGCCTCGGCATCCTCGCCCTGGGCACGCCCGTTTGGTCCGCGAACCTCAACCGAGGCACTCTTCAGGAAGCGCTTGCTGACTTCCCACGCCTCACCTTTCGCCTCAAAGCCGATCTCGATCTGCGGGGCGACGGCCTCACCGTAAGGCGCATAGCTACGCGCAAGCCGGTTGGCGGTGTTGTGCCGGATGAAGAAGGCGGCGCGTATCGCTTCCAACAGCGTCGACTTGCCGGTCTCGTTGGGCTCGATGATGACGTTCAGCCCATCGGTCAGCCCGTCGAGCACGTAGGGGTCGCGGTATTTGCGGAAGTTTGAAAGCGCGATGCGCCGGATCCGAAGGCTCATGCCGCGTCTTGCCCACGCTGATGTTCTACGAACAGGCGCTCGAGCGCCCGCCTAGCCATGGCGCCGTCGCTGCCACCGGCCTCTATCAGGCTCATCAGCTTGGCCGCGGCCGTGCCGATCATCCCCTCGACTCGCAGGTCTGCCAGATCCTGTTCGCTCGGCCGACCGACGAGATCGTCGGCGACGACCGCCAGATGGCGGAGGCGGTGGCGCAGGTCATTGTCGAGGCGCGCAAGGATCGCGATACGATCGGACAGACTGACGATACCCGAGAGCGAGAGCTGCAAGAGGGTTGCCGATGCTTCGACCTGCGCGAGCAGCCGGTCGCACTCGGCGGCAAAGCCCTCCGCGTCGGCTACCGTCCACGAACGCATCAGCCACTGGAACCTGCCAGTACGGATTGGCGACACCGACGGCTCCGCCCCGGCCTCAAGCGTCACGAGCAGAGCGTAGCCCGGCTCATCCCGCTGGAAGCGGTCGGTTTCCGGCGTTCCGGAGTACCAGGTACGCGCATCGATCCTGAGGCTTCCGTGCCAGTCGCCGAGCGCAAAATAGTCGAGGTTGGAGCGCTGCGCGCGATCGGGCGCAATCTGGTTCTGCGCCTCGCCGCGCGATGAGAAGTCGCGGATCGAGCCGTGAGCGAGACCGATGCGTAAGCTCGCGCCTGGCGCCTCCATCGTGTCGAACAGCGCGGTTGGATCGTCGAGATTGTGCCGGTGGGTTAGCGGTGCCGGCAGCAGCCACTGCCCGGGCTCCAACTCGTATGGCACCGGCTCGGCAAGGATGCGGACATTGGCGACGCCCTTGGCGCGGACACGGTCCCACAAGCCGCTATTGCGGGCGAAGTCGTGGTTGCCGGGCAGCAGCCACCAGGTACAGGCATAGCGCTGCATTCGCGACACCGCCTGCACGATCACCCGGTCTTCCGGTCCCTCTGTGTCAAATACGTCGCCCGCCACCAGCACGTGCGCGACGTCATGCTCGGTTGCAGCTTTGCCGATCGCGTCGATCGCATCGAACCGCGCCTCGCTAAGGGCGGCGCGCACGTCGCTGTCGAAGCGACCATACGGCTTGCCGAGTTGCCAGTCGGCTGTGTGGATCAGGCGTAACATGGAAACCTTCTGGCGGTGCGGGTTATGGCTGTCGAGCGGGACGTCCTGCCCCCCCCTACCCCGCCACCATGTAAAGTCAGCGGATCGCGATAACCTTGACCTCAACGGCATCGGCGATCTTCTTCCAGTTCTGGTCACTCGTCCACGCGGGCAGGCCGTCGCGCCGCGCGAGGGCCAGGCAGAAGCGGTCACCGAGGCTAAGCCCCGCCTCGGCTGTTGCCGCCCGTAACCGCCCGGCAATCTGCGCGAGTGCCTTGTCGGCCGGCACGACCGTCAGCGGTATTGGATCGAGCATCGCATCGACTTCGCGCTCGGGCATGCCGGTATGGACGAAGTGGCTGACGACCTCGGCATAGTTGACGCTACTTACCCGCGCCCCACCGATCTCAGCCGCGACCTTTGCCGCTCCACGCTCGCCCTTGAGCATGGCAATGATCGCCGACGCGTCCAGAACTACGCTCATTCGCCGCTCTCCTCGCGACGTCGGGCAAGAAACGCGTCAACGGATGCGTCGGGGTTACCGCCGGTGTACTGCTTGGCTAGCGCTTGGGCGCGTGCCACCGCCTGGCCTGCCGTCCGCAACACTACGCCATCCTCGGTTTCGTCCAGGTAGACCGCACCGCCGCCACTCAGACCAAGACGCTTCCGGACGTCCGCCGGCAGGCTCATGCGCCCGTTGGGCGTGATGTTGATTTGCAAGGTCATAATGACACACCCGCCCCTGTGGTTACACTGGTATCGCATAGCTGAGCTGGCCGTCTTAGGCAACGAGTGGGTCTTGATGCTCCAATCTCATTCTTATGTCTCTTGTACCGTCGTGTGGCATACCGTCACAGCCGTGCTAAACACCTATCTCGGTAGGTACGTTTTAGGTATACCTTACTAAGATCGGCACATAGCTAGTTCTTTATAGGCCTCTAAACCATCTAAAAAGGACTGGGCAAACAAGCACCACGTATCGAAGACTGGAGCATGTTCATCCGAGCCTACCTCCGCGCGTCTACCTCCGAGCAGGACGCGTCACGCGGACGCGAAGCTCTCGATGTATTCGCGGCGGAGCGAGGCTTACGGATCGCAGCGCGCTACGTTGAAAATGAGAGTGGGGCTAAGCTGGATCGGCCTGAGTTGTTCCGCTTGCTCGCGGACTGTGAGTCTGGTGACGTTCTGCTGGTGGAGTAGCTTGATCGGCTGTCTCGCCTGACATCCAGCGACTGGCAGCAACTGCGCGGCTTGATCGACGCCAAGGAGGTCCGCATCGTTGCTCTCGATCTTCCGACATCGTGGAGCCTGACTGCGTCGGTTGACGAGTTCACCGACCGCATGTTCGCGGCGGTCAACGCCATGATGCTCGACGTCCTCGCAGCGGTCGCGCGCAAGGACTATGAGGATCGGCGTCGCCGTCAAACCAAGGGTACTGCCAAGGCGAAGGCGGCCGGGCTCTATAAAGGCCGTCCAGCGAACAAGGCCCGCAACGCTGCAATCTCCTCTCTGCTGAGCAACGGCCGCACATGGCGAGAGATCATGGATGCAACCGGATGCAGCCGCACCTTACTGGCGAAGATCGCTCGCGATCGTCGGCTGCCCAACGCCGAGCCGGGCGCCGAAACGACTAACTAATTATGGGGCGGTCGCCCTTCCTTCCCCGACGGTCCATCCTCCCCTTGCGGCGAACTCAGCACACGTACGTTCGCGGTCGTGGAACTGACGCGTCGATCTGCGAAACTGCCTCGTGAAGGAACACTCCGATTACACAGGCCTACCGCAGTATGGCTGGCTTGCTCTTAGAAAGCCAACTAGTTCGCGTACGTCCACCATTGGTCGCCAGCGACCAGACTGAAAGTGGGCATCTAAGTGGGCAAAATAAACAGCCGAACTGCTAACGGCCTGTAAAAAGGCGGTTTTTGGCGGAGCGGGAGGGATTCGAACCCTCGATACGCTTTTGACGTATACTCACTTTCCAGGCGAGCGCCTTCGACCACTCGGCCACCGCTCCGCATGCTTGGAAGGGCGGCACTAGTCGGAGTCGCCACCGTGCGCAAGCGCGTCGATTGCCTCGTGCGCGACGATGCGGCACGCTGCGGGCATGTCGACGCTCGCTGCCTTGCTACTGCTTGCCCAGGCGCCCGCCGCTGCGGTGCCCGCGCCCCATGATCCGGTCGAAAGCGACTGGCGCACCATCCCGGATGACGAGCTGCTCGTGATGCGGCTGGCGGGTGATCGTACCGTCGTGATCCGGCTCGCCGCGACCTATGCGCCGCTACACGTCGCCAGCATACGAGCGCTCGCGCACGCACATTGGTGGGACCGACTGAGCGTCTACCGCGTGCAGGAGAACTGGGTGGCGCAATGGGGCGACGCCAGCGAGAAGAAGCCGCTCGCCCCCGGCGTACCGACGCATCTGCCGCCCGAGTTCGAGATCGCGCGCTTCGCGCCCGCGCAGACGCTGACGCGCGCCGATCCGCATTCCGTGGTGTCGGGGATCACCGCGGACGGCTGGCCGGTCGCCAGCGACAGGCGCGGCCACGCGTGGCTGACGCATTGCTATGGCATGGTCAATGTCGCGCGCGATGCGGACCCGACTTCCGGATCGGGGGCAGAAATGTCGACGCCGATCGGGCAGTCGGCGCGGCGGCTCGACCGCAATTACGCGCTGGTCGGGCGGATCATCGCGGGGATGCACTATCTGTCGTCCCTGCCGCGCAGCGACGCGCCGATGGGCTTCTACGCCAACCCAGCCGAGCGCACACCGATCGTCGAGATACGGCTCGCCAGCGACATCCCGGCGGCGGAGCGCCCGCGCTATCAGTACCGCTCCGCCGACAATCCGCGCTTCGCGGCGATGATCCGGCGGCGCGAGAATCCGCCCGCGCCGACGGTCGGCGGTGGCGGGATCGAGGTGTGCGAGGTGCCGCTGGAAGTGCGGCGGGTGCCGTGAAATTACGAGGGCTTGATCGTCCTCTCGACGCCCCGGTGCCACGCCGGGCCCTCGCTTGATGCCGCAACCACGTCGGAAGAACCGGGATGCCGGATCCCGTCCGCGCTGACGGGGGGACGTGAGCGGGGCGAGCAGGTCCGCACGACTTCGTTGCCGGGAAACGTGGCTCCCCGGCGAACGTTCGGACGGGCGATCCTACCGCTGCGCGCCGATCCAGTCGGACACCTGCTGCGCCACTTGATTGGCTGCCTGGCTCAGCGCGGTGCCGGATTGCGCCGCATCTATCGCAGAGACCGGCACCCGCGCCTCGAAGCGGCGCTTCTCGACCGCAGGCTTGCCCGCCGGCGTGAACGACGCATCATAGGTCACCACCGCCTGCCGCTGCACCGCATCGACCCCGAAGGTCCGCAGCTCACCGCCGAGCGTCGCACTCGGCGAGTCGAACGATTGCGCCGGCGACAGCACCACCATCTGCGCGCGCGCGGTCAGCGTATCGGACAGCAGCCGCGCGAACAGCCGCGCCGGCGGCTCGGCCCATTGTGCGTCCTTGACATAGGCGAGCGACGTGTCGGTCGCCTGCACCGGCACGCGCGTCCCGGCGATCGACTGCGGCACCGCCGGCACCTCGATCACGATCGCGCGGCCGGTCGCGGAGTTCTGCACCGTCCCCGCCGCCGGCTGTACCTGCGGCGCGATCGTCAACAGCGACGGTGGCGGCGACGCGCCGAACCGGATGCAGCCGGCCAGCGGCACCAGCGCCGCGACGATCAGGAGCTTGTTCGCCAAAGCACGCACGGTCACTTCCCCTTATAGTCCGGCAGCGCCGGCTGCCCCACCAGCGAGCTGGCGCCACCCTGCTCGACCCGCTCGCTAATCGACTTCAGCGACGAGGCGGTCACGCGCAGATCACGCACCAGCTGGTTGACCTGCGGGATCGTCTGCTTGCTGAACGTCGTCAGCCCCGGTCGCGCATCGCCGATCGCGGAATTGAGCGTATCCGCGCTCTGCTGCGCCGAGGTGATCGCCTTGTTGAGATTGGCCATCGCCGGCTGGACGTCGTTCGCCAGCACGCCGTTGGTGGTTTGCGCCAGCGCGCCGATCTGCTCGGCGGCATTGCCCGCCTGCTGGATCGCGATCCGCGTCTGTGCCAGCGTCGCGGCAATCTCCGGCCCACGATCGGCGAGCGCGTCGGTCAGGCGATTGGTATTGTCGAGGATGCCGGCGATCGACGCCTGGTTGCGGTCGCTCAACATGCCCGTCAACCGCTCGGTCAGCGTCGACAGTCGCTCTAGCAATTGCGGCGCGGAATTGAGGATCGCGCCGATCCCGCCAGTCTTGGTCGGGATCACTGGCACGCCCAGCGGGCAGACGCTCTTGGCGGCGTCGCCGTCGGGGCACGTGATCGGCTGCGCGCCCTTGGTCGCGCCGTCCAGGCTGACGGTGCTGGTGCCGGTGAAGCTGCCCTGGATCGTCGCGGTGGTGCCGCGCAGGATCGGCGTGTCGTTGTTTACGCTGATCCGCACGCGCACATATTGCGGATCGGGCTTCCACAGCGAGATGCTCTTCACCTGCCCCGACGGCACACCCGAGAAGGTCACCGACGATCCCTTCGCCAGACCGTCGACCGCCTGCCGGAAGAAAATGTCATAGTCGCGCTCTTCCGCGCCGCCGATCCGGGCGATCCACACCGTGAAGACCGCCACCAGCGCCAGCAGGATCAGCACCACCGCGCCGACGAGGACATGGTTCGAACGCGTTTCCATCTCTCAGCCCCTCTCGCCCGGCCCGGAGGCGCCGGCCGACCTGCCGTAATCCGCCGTATCCGCGCCGCGCGCATAATCGTCCGCCATGCCACCCTGCGAGCGCTGCCCGCTTTGCAGCTGCGCCACCTCGGTCGGGTGCGCGGCAGCGTCGCTCGCCGCACTCCGCTCCCGCGAGGCGACCGCCGCCCGGCCACGCGGCCCGTTAAAATATTCCTGGATCCACGGGTGATCCAGCGCCAGCAACTCGTCGATGGTCCCCACCGCGATCACGCGCTTGTCGGCGAGCACCGCGACGCGGTCACAGATCGCGTAGAGCGTGTCGAGATCGTGGGTGATGAGGAACACCGTCAGCCCCAGCGTCTTCTGGAGTGCCTTGGTCAAATCGTCGAACGCAGCCGCACCGATCGGATCGAGCCCGGCGGTCGGCTCGTCGAGGAACAGCAGTTCGGGATCGAGCGCCAGCGCGCGCGCCAGCCCGGCCCGCTTCTTCATGCCGCCTGACAGCTCGGCGGGAAATTTCGGCCCAGCGTCGGCCGGCAACCCGGTCATCACCACCTTGTACGACGCGATCTCGTCGAGCAGCGCAAGGTCGAGGTCGGGATAGAATTCGCGCAGCGGCACCTGCACATTCTCGGCGACGGTCAACGTCGAGAACAACGCGCCACCCTGGAACAGCACGCCCCAGCGCTTGCGAACCTCGACCGTGTCATGCTCGCTCCGGTCGAGCGTCGGCTCGCCGAACACCTCCACCTCGCCCTGCGTCGGCGATTGCAGCCCGATGATCGAGCGCATCAGCACCGACTTGCCGGTGCCCGAGCCGCCGACCACGCCGAGGATCTCGCCACGCCGCACCTCTAGGTCGAGGTTGTCGTGGATAACCTGATCGCCGAATTCGTTGCGCAGCCCGGTCACCTTGATGATCGGCGCGGTGTCGGGTCGGCTGGCATTGTGCTGCGGCATCAGATCCAGCCGATCTGTTCGAAGAACACCGCGAAGAACGCGTCGACGACGATCACCATGAAGATTGCCTGCACCACCGCCGAGGTGGTCTTGAGCCCGACCTGTTCGGCATCGCCCTTCACCTGCATTCCCTGAAAGCACCCGGCGACCGCGATGATCGCGCCGAACACCGGCGCCTTGATGAGCCCGACGAACACGTCGGTGATCGGCACCACCTCGCGAATGCGCGCAACGAACGCGATCGGCGGGATGTCGAGCGCGAACCAGCACAACAGGCAGCCGCCGAAGACAGACAGGACCGCGGCGTAGAAACCGAGCAGCGGCATCAGCACGATCGCGGCGATCGTGCGCGGCAGCACCAGCGCCTCCATCGGCGAGACGCCGATCGTGCGCATCGCATCGATCTCTTCGGTCAGCTTCATCGTGCCCAATTGCGCCGCGAACGCGGAGCCCGAGCGCCCCGCGACCATGATCGCGGTCATCAGCACGCCCAGTTCGCGCATCGAGATGCGGCCGACCAGATTGATCGTGAACGCCTCGGCACCGAACTGGCGGAGCTGCACCGCCCCCTGCTGTGCGATCACCACGCCGATCAGGAAGCTCATCAGCCCGATAATGCCCAGCGCCGAAACGCCGACCACCTCGAACCGCTGCACCGTCGCATTGAAGCGGAAGCGGCTGGGGTGGCGGATGACCCCGCCGAACGCGATCACCGTCTCGCCCATGAACCCGAGCAGCCCCAGCGCGGTCCGCGCCGAATTGGCCGTCGATTCGCCGATCTCGGCCAGCACGCGCCCGAACGCAGAACGCGATTGCGGGCGCATCTGCACCGGCTGGTCCGCGGCTTGCACCTGTTCCAGCAGGTTCTGCCCGTCGCCGCTCAGCCCCTCGATCCGCGCGCCGTGTTGGCGGGCAAAGCGGTGGATCACCCAGGCGCCGATCGTATCGATCCGCTCAACCGCGGAAAGGTCGACGACCCCCACCTGCCCGTCCTGCTTCTCCAGCCGGTTCGGCAAGTCGCCGAGCCGCGCCAGCGACAGGTCGCCGGTCACGCGCAACACCTGTGCGCCGCCCGCAGCGCCGTCACGATCCATGCTGAAGTCGGCAGCCGCACTCATCGGTCGATCCATGCGGCAAAGCTCATCACGTCACAAGCGCCCAGCACCGCAATCGTTCCGCGCGCGTACCACTTTTGTGATCGCTCGCTCACAAAAGCACGTCGACGGTGTGGATCACCACGCCGACCAGCCCGCCGACCAGCGTCCCGTTGATGCGAATGAATTGCAGATCCTTGCCCACCGCATTTTCGAGCCGCTGCGTCACGGTCTGCGCATCCCAGCCGCGCACCGTCTCGGATACCAGCCGCACGATCGCATCGCCGTGATCGGCCGCCGCCCCCACTGCTGCGCGCCGCACGAAACGATTGATGATCCGCCCCAGCCGCGGGTCGTCCTGCAAGGTCGCACCCAGTTGGTGCAGCGCCTCGCCGAGCTTGCCCGCCATCAGCGCATCGGGGTCGCGCGCCGCGCGCAACATCGCGGCGCGCGCCTGCTCCCACAGTCCGTTGATCCAGTCCTGCATCGCCGGGTTTTCGAGCAGCTCGATCTTCACCGTCTCCACGCGCGCGCGCATCTCGGGATCGTGCTGGAGCCGCTCGGCGATGCCCGCCATCGCTTCCTCGACCTTCAGGCGCAGTGGATGCTCGGGGTTGTCGGCCATCTCCGCGACCAGTTTGTCGAGGCCATCGATGATCTTGTTCGCCAGCGTCTCGTCCAGCCCGGTCCAGCGCAGCACCGTGCCCGCGCGATCATGAACCATCGCGCGGATCAGATGCTCGTTAGACGCCAGCGCACCGCGCATCCAGCGCACCAGCGCATCGATCACCGGGCGATGCCGCTCCTCCGCCATCGCCGCCGCCAGCGCGCGGCCCAGCATCGGCGACAGCTCGGTCGCACGCACGCGCGCCACCAGCATCGCGCGCACCATCCCGCCCAGCCGCTCCTGGTCGAGCGCCTGCAACACCTCGGTCGCCAGCCGCGAGATCCCGCGCGTCAGCCGGCTACCGACTCCCCCGCGCGGGTTGGCGAGCCAGCGCCCGGCCGCCGCAGCGACGTCGATCCGTTGCATCCGCCGCGCGACCACTGCCGGGATCAGGAAATATTCGCGCAGGAACTGCGCGAGCTGGTCGCCGATCCGGTCCTTGTTGCGCGGGATGATCGCGGTATGCGGGATCGGCAGCCCGAGCGGATGGCGAAACAGCGCGGTGACAGCGAACCAGTCTGCCAGCCCGCCGACCATCGCCGCCTCGGCAAAGGCGCGGACGAAGCCCCACGCCGGATGCCGCGGCTCCAACGCGCGCGAGGCGAAGAACGCCGCCGCCATTACCACCAGCAACAGCGCCGCAAGCCGCCGCATCCGGACGAGGGCGGCAGGCGGAGGGGCGGCGCGAACGATCATCCCCGTAACAATCCCCGATCGCGCGCGAAGTTCAAGCGACCCTCGTCATTGCGTCGTTACGCCCGCGATGACGGGCCCATGTCTGTCGAATGCGCCAATGACCGCCCGACACCCACGACCTTCATGTGTCCGCCGAAGCGCACACTCTCACTCCGCCGGATGCTCCCCCTCGCCCCGGAACGGTATGCGGCCATGCGGCGCGCCGATCGCGTCCTGGGGCGAGTGCTCAATCACCGGACCCTCATCGCCGGGACGATAGGTCAGCAAACGCCGCCCCAGCCACGGCCCGACCCGCCGCTCGACACCGATCGCCAGCGAGAACGCCGCCGGCACGATCAGCAACGTCAGCACGGTCGAGACGATCAGCCCGCCGATCACCACGATCCCCATCGGCGCGCGCGACGCCCCGTCGCCCGACAGCGACAGCGCGGTCGGCACCATGCCCGCGACCATCGCAACGGTGGTCATGACGATCGGCTGCGCGCGCTTGTGCCCGGCGTCGACGATTGCGTCATACGACGGCACCCCCGCCTGCATTTCCTCCAGCGCGAAGTCGATCAGCAGGATCGAATTCTTTGCGACGATCCCCAGCAGCATCAACAAGCCGATGAACACCGGCATCGACAGCGGATTGCCGGTCAGCCGCAGCGCGATCAACCCGCCGAGCGGCGCCAGCGTCAGCGACGCCATGTTGACCAGCGGCGGCAGCAAGCGGCGATACAGTAGCACCAGCACGGAGAAGACCAGGAACACCCCCGCCACCACCGCGACGATGAAGTTCTGGAGCATCTCCATCTGCCACTTGGCCTGCCCGACGCTCAGCTCGCCGACGCCCAGCGGCAGGTTCTTCATCGCCGGCAGCTGCTTCACCTTGGGCAGCATCACGCTGATCGGCTGGCCGGGGCTCAGGTCGGCGCCGATCGTCAGCTGACGTTGCTGGTTGATGCGCTGGATGCGCGTCGGGCCCGAGCCGAAGCCGATCTCGGCGACGACGCTCAGCGGCACCGATCCGCCGGTCAGCGTCTGCACCGGCAGGTTCTGGATCGTCGCCAGCCGCGAGCGCGAACTCTGCTCCAGCGCGACGCGGATCGGGATCTGCCGGTCGTTCAGCGAGAAGCGCGCGCTGTTCTGGTCGATGTCGCCGATCGTCGCGATGCGGATCGCGTTCGACAGCGCCGAGGTCGTCACGCCCAGGCTGGCGGCGAGATCGAGCCGCGGCTTGATGATGATCTCCGGCCGGTTGAGATCGCCCGCGATGCGCGGCGCGAGCAGCCCCGGCACCGTGCCCATCTCCTTGACCAGCCGGTCCGCGGCCTGTCGCAGCACGACCGGATCGTCCCCGCCGAGGGTGATCGACACGTCGCGGTTGTTGTCGCCCCAGCCGAACTGCGACTGGAAATTGACGCGCGCATCCGCGATCTTCGACAATTCGGGTGCCAGCGCGCGCTCGAACTCGGTCGAGGTCTTGCTGCGTTTTTCACGCAATTGCGCGGTCACGCGACCCGATCCGACCAGCGTCCGGGTATAGATGCTCTCCACCTCCGGCTGCTTGCTGAGGATCGCATAGACCTGATCGACCACACCCTGCGTCGTCTGCAGCGTGCTGCCCGGCGGCATCGTGATCGTCACCGTCGAGCGCGGCATGTCGCGCGCCGGCTGGAAGGTCAGCGGCGAGGTCGCGAACATCGCGATCGTCGCTACGAACGCCAGCACGCCCGCGCCGATCATCCACACGCGATGGTCGCGCCAGTAACCGACGACGCGGTGCACCCCGCCCTTGGCCCGCGCCCGCACCGCGCGGGTGCTGTCGAGCGTCCAGATCAGCAGCCGTTGATAGGTATTGAGCAGCCAGCCGCCGCCATGTTCGACGTGCCCGCCGGCCTTCAGGAAATACGCCGCGACCATCGGCGTGATGAGCCGCGCCACCGCAAGGCTCATCAGCACCGCCGCGACGACGGTCAGCCCGAAGTTCTTGAAGAACTGTCCGGCGATTCCCGGCATCAGCCCGACCGGCAGGAACACCGCGACAATCGCCATCGTCGTCGCCAGCACGGCGAGCCCGATCTCGTCGGCGGCGTCGATCGACGCCTGATAGGCGGTCTTCCCCATCCGCATATGGCGGACGATGTTCTCGATCTCGACGATCGCATCATCGACCAGCACGCCGGCCACCAGGCTGAGCGCCAGCATCGTCATGTTGTTGAGCGTAAAGCCCATCAGATCCATGAACCAGAACGCCGGGATCGCCGAGAGCGGAATCGCCAGCGCCGAGATGATCGTCGCGCGCCAGTCGCGCAGGAACAGGAACACGACGATCACCGCAAGGATCGCGCCCTCGATCATCGCATGGATCGCGGTCTTGAACTGCTCCAGCGGATATTTCGACCCGTCGAGCCGCATCTTGAAGCGGACCTGCGGATTGCGCTTCTCCAGCGCCTCCAGCTTGGCCTTCGCCTCGCGGAAAACGGTGACGTCCGAATAGCCCTTGGCACGCGTGAAGTCGAACGACAGCGCCTGCCGCCCGTCGACCGACGCCGCGGAACGCTGCTCGGCGTACAGGTCGCGCACCGTCGCGACATCGGACAACCGGACGGTGCGCCCGTTGCCGACGTTGATCTGCAACTGCCCCAGCTCGTAGGCGGAATGCGCATTGCCCAGCACGCGCACCGATTGCTCCGCACCTGCGATCTCGGCGCGCCCACCCGGCGCGTTGAGGTTCACCTGCCGCAATTGCGCGTTGATCTGGCTGGCGGTCAGCCCCTGCGCGGCGAGCCGCGCGGGGTCGAGGATCACGCGGATCTCGCGGCTGACCCCGCCGTTGCGCGTCACCCCGCCCATGCCGGGGACCGACATCAGCTCCTTGGTCACCGTATTGTCGATGTACCAGCTGAGCTGCTCCAGCGTCATGTCGGTGCCGACGGCGGTGTAGCTGCCGAGGTCGTTGTCGTTGATCTTCACCCGCGCGACCTGCGGCTCGAGGATCCCCTCGGGCAGGTTGCCGCGGATCTGCGTGATCGCGTCGCGCGCCTCGTTCACCGCGCGGTCGATCGGCGTACCGATGTCGAGCTGGACGATCGTCGTTGACGTACCTTCGGACACGAACGACTGGATCTCGTCGATACCTTCCAGCGAACGCACCGCCGCCTCGACACGCTGCGTGACCTGCGTCTCCAGCTCGCTGGGCGCCGCGCCCGGCTGGGTGATGTCGATCGAGACGATCGGGAAGTCGATGTCGGGCTGTTCGTTGATGTCCATCCGCACGAAGCTGACGATGCCGGCGACCGTCAGCATCAGGAACAGGACGATCGACGGCACCGGGTTGCGGATCGACCAGGCGGAGATGTTGCGAAAGCCCATGACGTCCCGTCCTCTTATCGCGCGGCGGTCGGCTTGGCGCGCTGCGGCTTTACCATCTGCCCGGGGTTCAGGAACGCGCCGGCCGATTGCACGACGCGCTCGTCACCGTTCAGGCCACTGGCGATCGCGACGCGATCGTCGGCGACGGTGCCCAGTGTCACCGAGCGGCGCACCACCTTGTTCTGCGCGTCGACGATATAGACGTAATTGCCCTTCTCGTCGCTCAGCAAGGCGGATTGCGGCAGCTCCGGCTGGCGCGCACCGCCCGCAGTGATCGTCGCGCTGGCGAAGCCGCCGGGGCGCAGCGCCGGGTCATAGGACAGCTTGATGCGCGCGATGCCCTGCCGTGTCTGCGGGTCGATCACCGGCGCGACCTGCCAGACGCTGCCGGGGAAGGCTCGCGTGTCGCCGACCGGCACCACCTTGGCGGGCGAACCGACGCGCACCACCTGCAGGTCGCCCTCGGCGAGCTGCGCGCGCATCTCCATCTCGCCGCCCTTGGCCATGCGGAACAGCATCCCCGAGCCCGAGCTGACGATCTGCCCCGGCTCAACGCCGCGCGTCAGGATCAGCCCGGCGGCCGGCGCGCGGATGTCGAGCCGCGCATTGCGCGCGCGCTGCTCGGACAGGGTCGCCTGCGCCACCTGCAAGCGCGCACGCGCGGCGTCGCGGGTTGCGATCCGGCGCTGGACGTCGGCCTTGGAGATGAAGCCGCGATCGACGAGACTCTGCGCACGCTCCAGCTCGGCCTGCGCGAGCGTCAGGTCGGATTTCGCGACGTTGATCTGCGCCGCCAGCGACTGCGCGGTCTGCGCCTGCACCGAACGGTCGATCGTCGCCAGCACCTGCCCGGCGCCGACCCACTGACCCGGCTCGACCAGCACGCGGCTGACCATCCCGCCCTCGCCCGCGACACCGACCGGCATCTCGCGCGTTGCCGCCAGCGTACCGGTCGCGCTGATGATCCGCGCGACCGACTGTGCGCCGGGGACGATAATGGTCACTGCGGGCGCCTGGCTTGCGGCGGTGGCGGGGGGAGCCTCTTCGGCCGTTGGCCGGAGCACGTACCAGGCGACGGCGGCAACGATCAGCGCCACCAGCCCGCCGATCAGCAGCCAGCGACGCCGCGTGCGTGGCGAGCGATCCTCCAGCACCAGCTGTTCGCCCTGCATCTCCCCGCCCTGGTACGTCATGATTCCCCTTTCGCGCCCCGGCGTGTATTACACGCCTACGTCACCGTGACAAGCGGCGCGCGGCGGCCGGCTCTTATCGTGATTACAACGACCTGTCCCGTTCATCTTGCATTCCGACGCATCAAGGCAGAGCCGGTTTCACTTGGATCAAGGGAGTTTTTCTGCATGAATCGAATGTTGCCCTTGCTGGCGATGGCCGCCGCCGGTGTCGTGGCGATACCGGCTGGCGCACAGGTCGCGCTCCCGATGGCGACGGTGGTACCGGACGGCGCCGTGCTCGACGTCAGCGCCACCGGGCGCGTGTCACGGACACCGGATCTCGCGACGATTACCGCGGGCGTCGTGACGCAGGCACCGGCCGCCGCCACGGCACTGGCGGAAAATGCACAGCGGATGGATGCGGTGGTCAAGGCACTGAAGACCGCCGGACTCGCCGCGCGCGATCTCTCGACCAGCAACGTCGCGCTGTCGCCGCAATATCGCTATCAGGACGGCAAGCCGCCGGTCATCACCGGCTATCAGGCAAGTAACTCGGTTGCGATCCGCTTCCGCGACATCGCCAGGGCCGGCGCGGTGCTCGACACACTGGTGCAGGCGGGCGCCAACCAGATCGACGGGCCGAACCTGTCGCTTTCCGATCCCGAGGCAGCGCTCGACGAAGCCCGCGCACAGGCGGTGACCAAGGCGCGGGCGCGCGCCGAGCTCTATGCAAAGGCGGCGGGTCTGTCGGTGGCCCGGATCGTCGCGATCAACGAGGCGGGCGAGAATGGTGGCGACCGTCCGCGACCGATGCCGATGATGGCGCGCGCCGCGGTCCAGTCGGACGCCGAGACCGTCGTCCTGCCGGGCGAAACCGACGTCACCGCCAGCGTCAACGTCCGCTTCCTGCTCAAGTAATCGCCACTATTTCATCCCGGACCTGATCCGGGATCCCGCTTCTGCTTCGCGGCAATACGAAAAGAAGCGGAGCTCTGAATCACGGTCGGGGCGACGAAGCCCATAAACGAAAGCGGCCGCCCGGATCACCGGGCGGCCGCCTTGTCGTCAGACCGTGGTCGTCGGTGCGATCAACGCACGCGACCGCGACGGGCCAGATTGACGATCGCCAGCAGCACGACCGCACCCAGCAGCGAGACGAGGAACGAATAGATCGTCAGCGGCGCATTGTTGATCGAACCGCCCGAGAAGATCAGACCGCCGAGGAACGCGCCGACAATGCCAACGACGATGTTGAGGAAGATACCCTGCTGCGCGTCGGTGCGCATGATCATGCTGGCCAGCCAGCCGATGACACCGCCGATGATAAGCCACAGAATGATACCCATGATAATACTCCCCTCAGATGCGCCCGGAGTGGCTGCTCTGGTGGGAATTACTCACGAGCCCGGCACATTGTTCCGGTCGCGTAATCCATATTGTGGCAGGGTTTTCACGCCCGGTCCCGCGCACCTGTATCGACGCGGGACGCAGGTTCGCGAGGGTCAGAACTTCTGCTGGCGCTCGTACAGTGTCTTGTAGTGCTGGATACGGGTGACGCGCAGCCCGGGCATCCCCGACCGGTCGATCGCACGCTGCCAGCCGGCGAATTCCTCGACGGTCAGGCCATAGCGTGCGCAGACGTCGTCGACGCTCAGCAGCCCGCCGTTAACCGCGGCGACCACCTCGGCCTTTCGTCGAACGACCCAGCGGGTGGTGTTCGACGGCGGCAGGGAGTCGAGCGTCAACGGTTCCCCCAGCGGACCGATGACCTTGGCAGGGCGACAATTTTCTTGTTGTTCGATCATTCCAAACCTCGGTTCGGGGCGCGACCCCCCATTCCATGTCGTGACTGCTGCGTAACGGCGATGGATTGAACGCCTCCTAAAGCGGTCCGGTAAACGACCTGTTCACGGCTGCTTCCAATGCTGAAGCGCGGCCGCGGCATCGGCGTTGAAGGCACCGCCGGGCGCACGCGCCGGCTCGCCCATCGCGCGTGCGACCTGCGCGGTCCGCGAGGCGAGCTGGCGCGCCCGGAGACTGCACAGCAGCGGCACGTCGGGAGGAGGAGTTTCGGCTGTCATATTCCTAATGTAGACCGCACGGTCTGAAAGCCGGGTAAAGTCGCCGGCAACGCTTCGTTCATTTCGGTTTACGCCGCCGCGGTTGCGGCTGTATGATACGCACCATCATGGACAGCGGTGAATTCCAGCTCGCGCCCGGTGCGCGACGCATCGTCGTGGCGATGTCGGGCGGAGTCGACAGCTCCGTCGTCGCCGCACTCGCCGCGCGCCAGCCCGGCGCCGAGGTGATCGGCGTGACGCTCCAGCTCTACGATCACGGCGAGGCGACCAGGCGCGCCGGGTCGTGCTGCGCCGGCCGCGACATCCGCGATGCGCGTGCGGTCTGCGACAGGCTCGGCATCGCGCATTACGTCTTCGATCACGAAAGCAGCTTCCGCGCGAATGTCGTCGATGCGTTCGCCGACGAATATCTCGCCGGACGCACCCCGATCCCGTGCGTCCAGTGCAACATGGGGCCGAAGTTCACCGACCTGCTGGCGCTCGCGCGCGATCTCGGTGCCGACTGTCTCGCTACCGGCCATTATGTCCGCCGTGTCGAGGGACCGGCGGGTGCGGAGCTGCACCGTGCCGCCGATCCGGCGCGCGACCAAAGCTATTTCCTGTTCGCCACTACGCAGGAACAGCTCGATTTCATCCGCTTCCCGCTCGGCGCGCTGCCCAAGCCGCGCGTCCGCGAACTCGCCGCCGAACTTGCCTTGGTTGTCGCCGATAAACCCGACAGCCAGGACATCTGTTTCGTCCCCGATGGCGATTACGCCTCGCTGGTCAAGAAGCTGCGCCCGGAGGCGGCGACCGGCGGCGACATCGTCGACCTGACGGGTCGCAAGCTCGGCGAGCATCGCGGGCTTGTTCATTACACGGTCGGTCAACGGCGCGGGCTGGAGATCGGTGGCACCCCCGAACCGCTCTACGTCGTCCGGCTGGAGGCCGACGCGCGCCGCGTGGTGGTCGGTCCGCGTGCGGCGCTGGCGGTTGCGGCGGCACGGCTCGAGCGGCTTAACATGCTCGGTCCGCTCGACGGTCCGCTGACCGCGAAGGTCCGCTCGATGGCCAAGCCGGTGCCGGCGCGCATGACGGGCGACCGCCTGGTGTTCGACACCCCCGAATATGGCGTCGCGCCCGGCCAGGCGGCAGTGCTGTACGCCGGCGACCGGGTGCTGGGCGGCGGCTGGATCGCCGCGACCGAGTCGGTGGAGGCGATGGGTGAGGACGCGTCGCTCGCGGCCTCCGCGTCAGCCTGACCGCTCACCAGCAGCATGATCCGTCGCCGCGGACTTGATCCGGGCCTGCTCTTTCTTCGCCTCCGGCACGAAGCGGGACCCCGGATCAGGTCCGGGATGACGAAGCGGGGGGAGCGCTCGGTCCGTCGCGAACGGCGCGAATATCCCGATCCGAAGCCGCTCCAAGACAAAAGGTCCGGCGCCGCTGGGAGGCACCGGACCAGTTTCGTCTAGGGAGCAACTCCAGACGGTAACAGGTGGCGGGCGACGCGAAGGGCGCTGCCCGCGAATTCGTCAGAGCGCGTTGGTGGTCGCGGCGTCGGCGACGTTGCCGTCGGCGGCGTTCAGCGGCAGCGCGCCCGCGTCCGACAGATTCTCGTCGGCCGGCAGCGTCTCGTTCAGCGCGACGTCGTTGCCGATCTCGGCATTGAGCGCCGTATCATTGGCGGTGTCGGTCTTCGATCCGCACGCCGCCAGCGAGAGCGCCAGCGCCACCGCGGACATGCCCGCAACGATCTTCTTCATCAACGCACATCCCCTTCATGCTCGGCAGCAGAGCGCCGCCGTCCGCGCCAAACTACACCGATTCAGTAGGAGATCAACCCTGATCCGTTACTGCTGCCATCCGCGCCGCAACGCGACCCGCAACACCCGATCGTTGTTGGTCACGTACAGCGCCGCGCCGCCGTCGCCGAAGGCGGCATTGGCCGCCGGGGTAAGGGTCTCGATCAACCCGATCGGCTCGCCCTCCGGGGTCAGGAACATGATCCCGCCCGGCATCGAGCACACCAGCGTCCCGTCATGCGCCACCTTCATCCCGTCGGGCAGACCGGGCTTGCCCTGCTGGTGCCACGCCTTCGCCGACACCAGCACCCGCGATGCGCGCGGCATCCCGTCCCGTCCGAGATCGTAGGCCATGACGCGTGGATCGGCGTCGTCCGACACGGTGACGTACAGCCGCCGCTCGTCGGGTGACAGCGCGACGCCGTTGGGACGGGTCAGTGTGCCGTCGACCAGCACCGCTTCCCCGCCCGCGCGCCAGCGATAGACGCCGTTGACCGATTGTTCTTTCGCCGGCGAGCGATCGTCGCCGGCCAGTCCGTAAGGCGGATCGGTGAACCAGATCGCGCCGTCCTTTGCGACGTGCACATCATTGGGACTGTTGAACCTTTTGCCCTTGTAGCGGTCGACCAGCACCGTGCGTGCGCGCGTGCGGAGATCGACGCGATCGATCGATCGTCCGCCGCTGTTGGCGATCAGCAGCCCGCCGCTGCGGTCAAGCATCATGCCATTGGCGCCCGGCTCGCGCAGGATCGTGCGATCGGGATCGGGCGCGCCCGACGGCGACAGGAAGGTCGCCACCCCGCCGCCCCGCGACCAGCGCCGCACGATGTTGGCGGGCGGATCGGAGAACAGCAGATAGCCGCCATCGCGCGGCACCCACACCGGCCCCTCGGCCCATTGGATGCCGGTCGCGATCACCTCGACCGGGGTACCGGGCACGATGATCCGGTCGAAGGCGGGTGTCAGCCGCCGGAGCGTCACCGGCGCTGCGGCGTCGGCGAAGCCGGTCAGCGCCGCGCCGGCCAGCCCGGCCAGCACCGCTCGACGTCCCGGCCGGAGCGTTTCCATGGCGATCATCCTGCATTCCCTCGCAAATTCACTCTGCCGACACGCTGGCACGGATCGCAGTCTGCGCCAAACGGGTTCAGCGGCGATGGCGCACAAGAAACCGCATCTGCCCGAGAAGATCTGCGCAAGCTGTCACCGGCCGTTCGCATGGCGCAAGAAATGGGCGCGCGACTGGGAGCAGGTCAGATATTGCTCCGACCGCTGCCGCGGTACCGGCGAGCGCGCGGCGCCTTAGCCCCCCCGTTTGATCGCCCGGTGGTCGCGATCTGCGCCACCATCGCCACCTTCACCGCGCGCCACGCCGGTCGATCGTCGGCAGCGCGGCGAGGAAGTTCGCGATCTCGCGTCGCCGCGCATCGATGTCCGCCAATTCGCCATCGACGCCCAGCCGCCAGCGCAGCGAACGCCGCTCGGGCGCGTCGTGGAGTGCCGCGATCACGTCGGCGCGCTCCCCGACCTCGGCGGGCGTCTCCGCCAGCCCTGCCTCGACCAGCCCGTCAGCCTGCCGGCGCAGCGCGATCGCGATCTCGCGCAGCGACAGTTCGGGGTGATATTGCACGCCCCAGAACACGCCCTTGTCATGGCGGATCTCGGCGGCCTGCACGTGCGTCACCGCATTGCCCGCCAGCCGCGTCGCGCCCGGTGGCAGCGTCTCGACTTCGTCGCCATGCACCGCCGGCGCGTCCCAGGTCGGCGCGCGCCCGGCGAGCAGCGGATGGTCGCGTCCCTCCGCCGTGGCGACGATCCGGCGCGAGAAACCCGCCTCCATCCGCTCGGGCATCTTGCGCACCGTGCCGCCCGCCGCCGCCACCGCGACCTGCAACCCGGCGCACGATCCGAACGACGGCGTGCCCGACGCGAATACCGCGCGCATGAACGCCAGTTGCCGCCGCACCGCTGGGGTATCGTCATAGACGTGCAACGGCGACCCGGTCAGGAACACCGCGTCATACGACGCCAGGTGCGCGGGCGTGAACGTCGGTGCGTCGTCGTCGGCCGGTTGGCATATCTCGATCTCGGCATCGGGCTCCATCTGCCCCAGCGTATCGGCATAGCTCTCGCCCGAGCTTTGTCCGGTGTGCGCCCGCCGCGCCTCGCGCTCCTCGGGGGTTTCGCTCTGCGCGATCAGAAATCGGGGCACGCCGGTTCACCTGTGGTCATGTCGGGGAGTCGCGCAACGCACCGCACCGCCGCCAGGCCCCTGCCCGGTCGCGAAAACGTTGGCGCCCCACCCTTTGTCATCAAGCCTCCACAAACCGCGCCCATCCGCGCCGCGATCCGATCGCACAGAAAAGAGGTTCGCCCGTGCTCGTCTCCCGCCGCTCCCTGCTCGCCGGCGCCGGTGCGCTGACTGCCGCGCCGCTGTTCGCCGCCGGCGTCGACCCCGCCCGCGGCTTCACCCATTCGGTCGCCAGCGGCGAGCCGGGCGCGGACTCGGTGCTGCTCTGGACGCGCTGCGTGCTGGCGACGCCGGGCGAGGTGACCGCCGAGATCGCCGAACAGCCGGACATGCGCGGCGCGCGCGCGGTCGGCGCGCAGATCACCGGCGCGTGGCGCGACTGGACCGTCAAGCTCACCGCCGACGACCTCGCGCCCGATCGCTGGTACTGGTTCCGCTTCATCGCGCCCGACGGCACGCGCTCGCCCGTCGGCCGGACGCGCACGCTGCCCGCCGATGGCGTCCGTCCGTGGCGCGCGGCGATCTTCTCGTGCTCGAACATCGGCTTCGGCTTCTTCAACGCTTATGCGCATGCCGCCGCCCGCGAGGATCTCGACTGCGCGATCCACCTCGGCGATTATTTCTACGAATACAGCCCCGCCCATTACCCGGAGCCCAACCAGCTGGTCGCGGCGCGCCAGCCCACGCCGCTCGCCGAAACCATCCATCTCAACGATTACCGGCAACGTTTCGCGAGCTACCGCGCTGACCCCGATCTTCAGGCGCTTCACGCGCGGCTGCCGATGATCGCGCAATGGGACGATCATGAAAGCGCCAACGACAGCTGGGAGGGCGGCGCGCAGAACCACGATCCCGCCACCGAAGGCGACTGGAACCAGCGTCGCGCCGCCTCGATCCAGGCGTATCGCGAATGGATGCCGGTCTCCGATGATCCGTGGAAAAGCTACGATATCGGCGCGCTGGCCACGCTGTTCCGCACCGAGACCCGCCTGCTCGGCCGCACGCAGCAACCCGATCTCGATCCGTTGTTCAAGGCCGCCGACCCCGCCGCCGCGCTGCGCGCCTTCCGCGACGGCGCGTGGCAGGACCCGGGCGCGACGATGATGGGGTGGCAGCAGGAAAGCTGGCTCGACCACGCGCTCGCCGCGTCGGTGCGCAGCGGGCGGCGCTGGCAGGTGGTCGGCTTCGGGACGATCATGGGGCAGACGATGATGCCCGCCGATGCCGAGACCTGGGTTGCTGCCAGCCCCAGCCGCTACGTCACCGAAGGCATCGCCGCGGCCAAGGAAGGGCTGCCGTTCAACTTCGACAATTGGGGCGGTTACCCCGCGGCGCGTGCGCGCTTCCTGCGGCAGGTCCAGCAACTCGGCGGCAGCACGGTGCTGATCTCCGGCGACAGCCATAATGCGTGGGCCTATGATCTCGCGCAGGACGGCCATGCCGCCGCGGTCGAGTTCGCCGGGCACAGCGTCACCTCGCCGGGGTTCGAGAGCGGCACCGCCTACGACCCGCGCCGCATCGCCGCCGATCTCGTCCGCACCAACCCGGAACTGAAATGGTGCGACACGTCGCGGCGCGGCTATATGGCGCTGACGATCGAGGCGGAGCGCGTCCGCAACGACTGGATCATGGTCGACACGATCCGGCAGCGTACCCCGGGCGCCACGATCGGCCACAGCGCGACGGTGGCGCATGGCCGGAACGTCATGGCCTGACGCCGCGCCGACCTTCCCTCGTCGCCCCGGACTTGATCCGGGGCCCCGCTTCTTTCCGACAGAAGTAAGAAGCGGGATCCCGGATCAAGTCCGGGATGACGGGGTGAAGCTGGCATTGCGCCCCCTACGTCCGGCAGGCCGCATTGTCGTGAGGCCACCAACAGTAATGAATTAGAAACCATATAGTCACGCGCTCGCAAAGACTTGCGCGCAGGGGACCCTCAACGCCGCGCCGAAAAGGGGCAGGCGACCAAGGGGAAAGACCATGTTCCGTTCGATGCTGCTTGCTGGCAGTGCGCTGTTCGCCGTCACCGCCGCCCCGGCCCTCGCCGCCGATACGCCGCCCGCTACGCCCGCCGCCGACACACCCGCCGAAACCCCGGCCGACACGCAAGGCAGCGAAGTCGTCGTCCTCGGCTTCGGTCAGGCGCGGCAGGTGCAGACGATCACCGCCGCCGACATCGAACGCCAGACCCCCGGCACCACCCCGCTCAAGGCGCTCGCCAAGCTGCCGGGCGTCAATTTCCAGTCGGCCGACGCCTTCGGCGCCTATGAATGGTCCAGCCGCATCTCGCTGCGTGGCTTCAACCAGAACCAGCTCGGCTTCACGCTCGACGGCATCCCGCTCGGCGATATGAGCTACGGCAACGCCAACGGCCTCCACATCAGCCGTGCGATCATCTCGGAGAACGTCGGCACCACCACCGTCGCGCAGGGCGCGGGCGCGCTGGGCGAGGCGTCGACCTCCAACCTCGGCGGCACGCTGCAATTCACCTCGCGTCGCCCGTCCGACACGTTCGGGATCGCCGCGTCGGGCACCTACGGCTCGAACGACACCTACCGCGGCTTCGTCCGCGTCGACAGCGGCGACCTGACCGGCAACGGCCTGCGCGGCTATCTCAGCTACGGCTATCTCGAGGCCGGCAAGTGGAAGGGCGACGGCGTCCAGCGTCAGCATCAGGCGAATGCCAGGCTGGTGCAGGATTTCGGCGCGCGCGGCTCGATCACCGCCTTCTTCAACTTCTCGGATCGCCGCGAAAACGACTATCAGGACCTCAGCCTCGATATGATCCGGCGGCTGGGCTATGATGCCGACAATCTCGCCCCCGACTATGCGCGCGCACTGCAGTTCGCGCAGATCTACAACAATCAGGTCACCCGCGCGGGGTCGGCCACTGCGGCGCTGCCCTATCCGAATGCCGGGCTGACCTTCCCGTCGCCCTACACGTCGGTCGACGACGCTTATTACGATGCCGCCGGGCTGCGCCGCGACTATCTGACGGGGATCACGCTCGACGCGCCGCTGACCGAGGCGGTGACGCTGTCGGTGACGGGCTATTATCACGACAACCACGGTCAGGGCGTGTGGGTGACGCCGTATCTCGGCATCCCCGGAGGGGCGCCGCTGTCGATCCGTACCACCGAATATGACATCAATCGCGGCGGCTCGATCGCGCGACTGAAGGTGGAAACCGGCGCCAACCTGCTCGAAGTGGGCGGCTGGTACGAATCGAACAGCTTCCGCAACGCGCGACGCTTTTACGGCGTCGCGGCCGGATCGACCTTCTCCGGCAACGTGCTGTCGTTCCAGAAGGACCCCTTCGCCACGCAGTTCGACGTCGATTTCCAGACCGACACCAAGCTCTACTACGTCAGCGACCGCCTGACGCTCGGCCAGCTGACGCTGACCGGTGGATGGAAGGGCTATGAGGTCACCAACAAGGCGATCCCGCTCGTTGGCAGCCTCGCCAGCGGCCAGATCGAGGCACGCGACTGGTTCCTGCCGCAGGTCGGCGCGGTCTACGGTTTCGGCCCGGCCGAGGCGTTCGTGACCTATACCGAGAACATGCGCGCCTTCGTCTCGGCCGCGGTCGGCGCCTCGCCGTTCGCGACCACGCAGCAGGGATTCGACGCGATCCGCGGTCGCCTGCGCCCGGAGAAGTCGAAGACCGCCGAGGCCGGCCTGCGCTTCCGCGCCGGCGGGTTTCAGGGGTCGATCGCGGGCTATTACGTCGATTTCGCGAACCGCCTGCTCGCCTACACCAACGGTGCCGGGATCGTCGGCAATCCGGTGACGCTCCAGAACGTCGGCGGCGTCGAGAATTACGGCGCGGAGGCGACCGCGCTCTACAAGCTCGCGCCCCCGCTTTCGATCTTCGCCTCCTATTCGTACAACCATTCCCAATATAAGGACGACGTGATCGGCGCGAACGGCGCGCTCATCACCGCGACCCGCGGCAAAACCGTCGTCGACAGCCCGCGCCACATGGCCAAGGGCGAGATCGTCTATGACGACGGCCGCTTCCTTGCGCGGGTCGGCGCCGATTACATGAGCAAGCGCTACTTCACCTATACCAACGACCAGTCGGTGGGCGACCGCGTGCTGGTCGATGCGACGATCGGCTACACGATCGGCGATCTCGGCGGGCTGCACGGCGTTCGCGTCGAAGGCAGCGCCACCAACCTGCTCGACAAGCGCTACGTCTCGACGATCGGCTCGAACGGCTTCACCGGTAGCGGCGACAACCAGACGCTGCTCGCCGGCGCGCCACGCCAGTTCTTCGTCTCGCTGCGCACCGGCCTCTGATCGCCTCTTCCTCTCGAAAGTCCTGGCATATGCGTCATCTTCTGATCGCGGGCGTCGCCCCGCTCGCCCTGATCGTCTCGGTCCCCGCCCTCGCGCAGAGCAGCGCGAACACACCCGCCCCCACCGACGAACCCGCCGCCGCCGAGTCGACGGGTGACGACGTCATCGTCACCGGCGCCGCGACCCGCGCGGTCGCGCAGATCACCAATGTCGACATCCAGAGGGTGCTGCCCGGCATCAGCCCGCTCAAGGCGCTCCAGACGCTACCCGGCGTCACCTATCTGACCTCGGATCCGTGGGGCAACAACGAGCAGAACATCTCGCTGTTCGTCCACGGCTTCAACGCGCAGCAGCTCGGCTATACGCTCGACGGCGTGCCGCTCGGCGATCAGAATTACGGCAATTACAACGGCCTCAGCCCGCAGCGCGCGGCGATCTCGGAGAA
The DNA here is from genome assembly GCF_902506455.1 of Sphingomonas sp. 8AM. Taxonomy (GTDB): domain Bacteria; phylum Pseudomonadota; class Alphaproteobacteria; order Sphingomonadales; family Sphingomonadaceae; genus Sphingomonas. The sequence continues at coordinate 2,285,368 of NZ_LR733844.1, forward strand.
TGTCGGCCGTGTCGTGCTCGCCTCGGGCGCGGGCGACCTCGGCACCGCCTCGACCAGCAACCTCGGCGGGACGATCGACACCTTCACCAGCGACCCGAAGCCGGAATTCGGCATCAGCGCCGCGCAGACCGTCGGCAGCTACGAGGCGACGCGCAGCTACGTCCGCCTCGACAGCGGCGACATCGGCCAGAACACGCGCTTCTACATTTCGGGCGTCCGCCAGCGTGCGCGGGCGTGGGACTTCGAGGGCTATCAGAAGGGCTGGCAGGGCAATGCCAAGCTGGTCCACGACGACGCAAACGGCAAGCTGACCGCCTATTTCGCCTATTCCGACAAGGCCGAGCCCAACGAAGACGCGACCGTCGTCTCCGCGACGCAGGCCTACCAGCCCTACATCCGCCCGTTCCTCTACCCCAATTTCACGGCCATGCAGGCGTATCTCGCCAACCAGCTGCCGTATAACAACGCCGCCAGCTATGCGGCGTCGGGCGCGAACTACAGCAATTACTACAGCGCCGCGCTGCGCACCGACTATCTCGGCTATCTCAAATACGACTGGAACGTCACCGACCGCGTGACCTTCTCCAACCAGGCGTATTTCCACCACAATGACGGCGTCGGGATCGTCGCCGGCCCGATCACGGTCGCCGGGCTGCCGCAGCTCTTCTCCTTCTATTATCCCGGCGTCGCGGGCAGCAGCCCGACCTCGACCGCGAACCTCGCACGCCTCTCGACGATCTTCGGCGGCTCCGGCCTCGCAACGCGCACCACCGAATATCGCATCGACCGCGTTGGCGGCATTTCCACGCTGCGCGCCGAACTCGGCAACCACACGTTCGAGCTGGGCGGCTGGTACGAGCATCAAAGCTCGGCCGCCTACCGCCGCTGGTACGCGCTCGACGTCAACGACCCGTCCTCGCCCTATGAGCGCCCGCGCGACCTCGCCGATCCGCTCATCACGCAATATGGCAGCGAGATCCGCGTGACCGAGATCCAGGCGCACATCCAGGACGCGTGGAAGATTATCCCCACGCTGACGCTCCAGGCCGGGTTCAAGAGCACCTTCCAGCATGCGCGCCAGCGCGTGCCGGTGCAGCCGATCCCGGGCTCGTTCACCGGCTCGCGCGAATTGCCGGTCGGCCGGATCAATACCGACGAATGGTTCCTGCCGCAGGTCGGCGTGCTGTGGGATGCGACCGACCACGAACAGATCTTCGTCAATGCGCAGAAGAACATCCGCCAGTTCCAGACCAGCGCCGCCGCCGGCCTGTCGCCGTTCGCGCTCGGCAGCCAGACGCTGTTCGAGTTCTTCAAGGACAATACCAAGCCGGAGACGAGCTGGACCTATGAAGGCGGCATCCGCACCCGCCGCGCGCTCGACCTCGGCCCGCTGACCGGGTTCGAGGGCCAGATCAGCTATTATCACGTCGACTTCTCGAACCGGCTGCTCGCGATCAGCCCGACCACGACGATCACCGCAATCATCAGCGGCGCACCGATCATTGCCAACGTCGGCAGCGTAAAGACCGACGGCGTCGACGCGGCGGCGACGCTGCGCTTCGGCGACCGTTTCTCGCTCTACAATGCGCTGTCGTACAACAATTCGCGCTACGCCGATAACTACACCGTCGGCGCCGCGCAGACCGTCGTCCCGACCGCCGGCAAGAAGGTCCCCGGCTCGCCCGACTGGCTCAACAAGACGATTGCGACGCTTCATGGCGACGGGGTGGAGCTGCAGCTGATCGGCGACTATATCGGGCGCCGCTATGCCACGTTCACGAACGATCTGATGGTGCCGGGCTATTTCACCCTCTCGGGTCGCATCGGCTTCGAGCTGCCGGTGTCGGGCGAAGGTCTGGCCAGGAAGCTGAACGTCAGCCTCAACGTCACCAACATCACCGACAAGAAGGCCTATTCGACGATCAGCGTCGGCGCGGCATCGGGGACGTACAATTTCTTCCCGCTCGCGCCGCGTCAGGCGTTCGTCACGCTCAGCGCAGGCCTCTGAGCGTGATGACCCGCCGCGCCGCGCTCGGCTCCGCGATCGCGCTGGGGGTGGCTTCCACCGCCGGCGCGGCGTCGCCCGCGAAGAAGCCGCTGGTGTTCGCGCACCGCGGCGCGTCGGCGCTGCGTCCCGAACACACGCTCGGCGCCTATGCCAAGGCGATCGCGGACGGTGCCGACTTCATCGAGCCCGATCTGGTCCCGACGAAGGACGGCGTGCTGGTCGCGCGGCACGAGAACAACATCGTCGAGACGACCGATGTCGCCGACCACCCCGGATTTGCATCGCGCCGCACGACGAAGACGATCGACGGCGAGCCGCAGACCGGCTGGTTCACCGAGGATTTCACGCTCGCCGAGCTGAAGACGCTGCGGGCGAAGGAACGGCTCGGCACGGTGCGCCCCGAAAGCCGCAGCTATGACGGCCAGTTCCAGATCGTCACGCTTGACGAGGTCATCGACTTCACCGCGGCCGAGGCGGCAGCACGCGGGCGGACGATCGGGCTGGTCCCCGAGCTGAAACATTCGACCTATTTTGCCGGGATCGGGCTGCCGGTCGAGGACCGCTTCCTCGCGGTGATCGCCGCGCACGCCTACACCCGCCGCGCCCCGGTGCAATTGCAGTCGTTCGAGGTCGCGAACCTGCGCTACGTCCGCGGCAAGCTGCCGAAGGTGGGCAACCTCCGGCTCGTCCAGCTCATCGGCGACCCCGCGCAGAAGCCGGCCGATGTGGTGAAGGCCGGCGGCACGCTCGACTATCGCACGATGGTGTCGCCCGCCGGGCTGCGCGAGATGGCGCGTTATGCCGATATCGTCGCGCCGAACACGCGGATGCTGATCCCGCTCGCCGCCGACGGGCGGCTTGGTGCGCCGACCACGTTGGTCGCCGACGCGCACGCTGCCGGCCTCGAGCTCTGCCCCTGGACCTTCCGTCCCGAAAACCGCTTCCTCGCCGCCGACTTCCGCAGCAATGCCGGACCGGACGCGCGTCATGACGCCGGATCGGTCGCCGAGATGCGCCGCTATATCGCGCTCGGTGTCGACTCGTTCTTCACCGACGATCCGGCGCTTGGGCGACTGGCCGTGGACGGCACCCGATAAAGCGGTTGCGCCAACGCCGTCCGGCTCGTATATTGGGATGCGGCTGGTGTAGTCTTTCGCTTCATCGGCTTTCCCGACGGCTCCGCAGCGATGCGGGGCCGTTGTGCTTTGCGCCGGTTTCGGCGTTGTCGTTCCCCAAGGAGAATTTCGCAGCATGGCAGGTTACAAGGCCCCGGACTTCAACCAGCGCGCCGCCTCTGCCCGCGACGCCAAGGCACGCGCGCTTGAGGCGTTGAAGAACAAGGCCGCCCCCGATCCTGCAGAGGTCGCCGCCCGTCTCGCCGCGCGTGAGGCCAAGGAAGCCGCCGAGGCGGAAAAGCGCGAAGAGCGCAAGGCGGCGATCGCCGCCGAAAAGGCCGCCAAGGAAGAGGCGCGCGCGCAGGCCGCTGCCGAGGAAGCCGCTGCCGCCGAAGCCGCCGCTGCCGCCAAGCGCCCACCGGTCATGCCGACCGCGGCCGAGATGAAGGCGGCGCGCGACGCCCGCTACGCCGCGCGCAAGGCTCGCCAGAAGAAGTGATCCGCCCCGAACTGCTCGGCGTCGCAGAGGTGCCGGGCGGGCCGCCGCTACGTCTGTTCCGCCGCGGCGCGGACTTCATGATCGTGCTCGAACGCAATGAACTGATGAGCACGCGGATGAGCGGCTCGGAAGTGGCGCTCGGCACGATGACGTGCGACCGGCTGGCGGACAATCCCGCGCCGCGGCTGCTGATCGGTGGCTACGGTATGGGCTTCACGTTGCGTGCGGTGCTCGCCCGGCTGGGTGCAGCGGCGCAGGTCACGGTCGCCGAGCTGGTGCCCGGCATCATCGAATGGGCGTGCGGGCCGATGGCGGCGCTTACCGACGGCTGCCTCGACGATCCGCGCGTAACGCTCGAGATGGGCGATGTCGGCGCGGCGATCGCCGCGGGCAGCGGACGCTATGACGCGATCCTGCTCGACGTCGACAACGGCCCCGACGGGCTGACCCGCCCCGCCAACGATGGCCTGTACGGCCCGCGCGGACTGGCCGCGGCGCGTGCCGCCCTGCGGCCCGGCGGCGTACTGGCGGTCTGGTCGGCCGCGCCCGACCCCCGCTTCGCCCGCCGCTTCGCCGACAGCGGATTCGCGGTCGACGAGGTCAAGGTCCGCGCGCGCGAGAACGGCAAGGGCGCGACCCACGTCATCTGGTTCGGGACCCGGCGTTAGGCCCGGCCGGCGCTGCTAACCTGACCCGTCATTGGAGCGTAGCGAAGCAATCCAGAGCCGAATCAGGACGCCCTGGATTGCCGCTGCGCTCGCAATGACGAGTGGCATATTCTTCCGCACCTCATCATGATTTAAAGCCAGGCCTCACCCCGGTAGAAGATGCGGTGCCGGGTAGATCAAACCTTCGCGACCAACCCCTGCCAACCGACTGTCACCCGCCGCAGCCTGATGGTAGAGGCCGCCGCATGGGTCACGGGCACAACCACCACCACAATCACGATCACGGCCATGATCACGGCCATTCCCATGCACACGCCACCCCGCCCGAGCGCTGGGACCATGTGTTCGCGATCGGGATCGCACTGAATCTCGTTTATGTCGTCGCGGAAGGCGTCGCCGGCTGGCTGTTCGATTCGGTCGCGCTACTCGCCGACGCCGGGCACAACCTGTCCGATGTCCTCGGGCTCGCGGTGGCATGGGGCGGCGCGGCACTGGCGCGGACCGCACCGTCGAAGCGCTTCACCTACGGGCTGAAGGGATCGACGATCCTCGCCGCGCTCGCCAACGCGCTGCTGCTGCTGGTCGCGATCGGTGCGATCGCACTGGAGGCGGTGCACCGCTTTGGGTCCGCGCCCGCCGTGCCGGGGCTCACCGTCTCGGCGGTCGCCGCGCTCGGCATCGTCGTCAACGCGATCACCGCCTGGCTGTTCGCGCGGGGGCGCAAGGGCGACGTCAACGTGCGCGGCGCCTATCTCCACATGCTCGCCGACGCGCTGGTCTCGGCCGGCGTCGTCGCTGCGGGGGTCGTCATCTGGCTGACCGGTGCGGCGTGGATCGACCCGCTCGTCAGCCTCGTCATCGCGGTGGTGATCTTCTGGCAGACGTGGGGGCTGCTGCGCGAGACGATCGAGATGTCGTTGTCGGCGGTCCCGCGCGGGATCGACTATGACCGGGTCAAGGACGCGCTCGCCGCGCTGCCCGGCGTCGAGGCGGTCCACGATCTCCACATCTGGCCGATGTCGACCACCGAACCGAGCCTGACCGCGCATCTGCGCATCCCGGCGGGGCATCCGGGCGACACGTTTCTGGAAGGCGTGCAGGCAATGCTGCACGAACGCTTCGGAATCGGCCATACGACGGTACAGATCGAAACCGGTACCGCCTGTGCGCTCGCCGATGAGCGCACCGTCTAGGCTATTTTCGCATCAGTTCGCGTCCCAGGAACGCATTCAGCAGCGCCGCGCGGCGCGCATCTTCGGCGTGATCGGCCCCGACCGAATGGCCGCCCTCCAGATATTCGTGGAAGTAAACGGTGTTGCCGTTCTGCTTGAGCAACGCCGCCAGCTTGCGCGCATGCCCCGGGTGAACCCGGTCATCCTTGGTAGAAAGATAAAAGAACACAGGCGGATAGCAAACGCCGGCCTTGACGTTCTGATACGGTGAATACCGCCGGATGAACGCCCAGTCGGCCGGCTTGTCGGGATCGCCATATTCATCGATCCACGACGCCCCCGCGGACAAATGCGAATACCGCCGCATATCCTCCAACGGCGAGCCCGCAATCACCGCGCCATACAGGTCAGGCCGCTGCTGCATCGCCACCCCGACCAGCAATCCGCCGTTCGAACGTCCTGAAATCCCGATCTTTCCTTTGGTCGACACGCCGGTGCGGACCAGATCGTCGCCGACCGCATGAAGGTCATCGAACACGTTCTGACGCTTTTCACGCAGCCCTGCCTGATGCCAGCGCGGCCCATATTCGCCGCCGCCGCGCAGGTTGGCGAGCACATAGGCCCCGCCCTGCTCGACCCAGAACAGTGCCAGCGGCCCGGCGCGATATGGCTGTTCGGTGAGATAAGTTGGCGTCTGCGCGGCCCGGAAACCGCCATAGGCGTGGATCAGCGTCGGCGCGGGAGCGGTCACGCCCTTCCTGGTGACGAGGAAATACGGCACGCGCGTCCCGTCACGCGATGTCGCAAAGCGTTGCACCACCTGATATTTCGTCGCGTCGAACCGTGCCGGGAGCGCCTGTACCGCGCGCGGCTTCTCGCCCGTGCGCACCGCATAGAGCGTCGGCGGGGTGAGCATCCCCTCGACGGTGACGAACGCCTCATCGCTCTTGCCCGTCGTCGCGCCGAGGTGGAGCGTGCTGTTGCCGGGCAGCGCAACCGACGTTTGCGCCCAGCGACCATCCGCCTGTCGCCGCAACGCGAGCAGCCTGCCGGACACGTCGTCGAGCAACTTGACCCACAAGACATTGTCGCTGGCCGAAACTTCCTCGATCGCCTGCGTCGCGCCCGGTGCCATCACCAGTTCGCCCTTGGGGTGGCGCCCGGCGACAATATCGGGGAGCGACCAGGCGACGAGCGCGCCGGCCGGGAAGCCGTCCGCAGGCTTGTTGAGCTTCGCGATCGCGCGTCCGCCGATCACGTCGGTGACGTCGGCGCCCTTGGGCAGCCCCAGCGGAATGAACCTGCCATCCGTCGCCTGCACCAGCAATTCGCGCTCGAAGAAGGTGTGGCCGACGCTGACCATCGGCCAGCGCCGCTGCGCGTCGACAAAGGGTGCCGCGCCGACCTCCACCGCGCTTGCGGGGGACTCGTGAACGGTCGTCGCGGCCGCTAAGGGCGTGCCGCGCCTCCACAATTTCGCGATGCGCGGATAGCCCGAGGTGGTGAGCGCGCCCGCGCCCCAGTCGGTCGCGACCAGCAATGTATCACGATCGACCCACGCCACGTCGCTCTTCGCCTCCGGTAGCGTGAAGCCGTCGTTGACGAAACGGCCGGTGGTCAGGTCGAACTCGCGGACGACCTGCGCATCGGTGCCGCCGGGGCTGAGCCGGACGAGGCAGCGCGCGTAATCGGGCTCGAGGCAGCTCGCGCCGTGCCAGACCCAGCTCTTGCCCTCCGCCTTGCCGAGCGCGTCGACGTCGATCAGCGTGCGCCATTGCGGGCGACCGGCGCGATAGTCGGCGAGCGTCGCGACACGCCACAGCCCGCGGGGATTTTTCGCGTCGCGCCAGAGGTTTGTGACGCGGTCGCCGAGTACCGTGTCGACGTCGGCGATCTGCGCCTCGTCATCGAGGATCGCCTTGGCGCGGGCGCGATCCTGCTCGAAACGCGGGCTTTTGGTGAGCTGCGCCTCGGTTTCGGCATTCCACGCCTTGACCTGCTGGAGCGCGCGGGAGCCTTCGATGTCCTCCAGCCAGAGGTAGGGGTCGGCGGCGGGGGCGGCGGCGAGGACCAGCGGGGCGAGCGCGAGCGGGAGCAGACGTTTCATCGGGGATCAGCGTAGCGGGCAGCGCGGGGGATAGGAAGCGCGGGGGCGGATGTTGGCGATGGTTGCGCCAGACGCGGGGGAGATGCGCGCGTGCGGTTTGAAGCGCACTGACAAGATGCGTGAATGTTGGCTATCGTGGTTTGGAAAGTGTTGTCGATGTTTGCAGTGTGGTGCGCGGTTTGTCGCGGTTGCGCAGGGAAGAAGCAGGATCCCGGGTCAAGCCCGGGATGACGGCGTCAGCCCCCGCGCCGTCGCCCCTGCGGAGGCAGGGGCCTATGGCTGTTTCGTCCGGGTGGGCGGGTTGACACAGGCGCTCCGGTCTTCGTGGCGGCGTTGCGCGCGACGAGACCGACATGGGCCCCTGCCTCCGCAGGGACGACGGCACCGTCCGTCAGTCGCCCGTCACTTTCGCTGGACCCAGGTCGCCCTGCCCGACGGTCGTGCTCGCCATTTCCAGCATTGCGTCGAGGCTCTTCTTGGCCTGCACGCGCAGCCCTTCGTCCATCTCGATCCGCGGGGTGAGATCACGCAGCGCGACGTAGAGCTTTTCCAGCGTATTGAGCGCCATGTACGGGCAGATGTTGCAGTTGCAGTTCCCGTCCGCGCCCGGCGCGCCGATGAAGGTCTTGCCCGGCAGCGCCTTTTCCATCTGGTGGATGATGTGCGGCTCGGTTGCGACGATCAGCGTGTCGCCCAATCCCTGCTGCTCCATCGCCATCGCATATTCGAGAATGCCACGCGTCGAGCCGACATAGTCGGCATGGTCGAGGATCACCGCCGGGCATTCCGGATGCGCGACGATCGGCGCGTTCGGATGCTGCGCACGCAGCTTGAGCAGCTCGGTTTCGCTGAACGCTTCGTGAACGATGCACACGCCCGGCCACAGGATCAGGTCGCGCCCGGTCTTGCGTGCGAGATAGCCGCCGAGGTTGCGGTCGGGGCCGAAGATGATCTTCTGCTCGGGCGGGATCCTGGCGAGGATCGTCTCGGCCGAGGAGGAGGTGACGATGACGTCGCTGAGCGCCTTCACCGCCGCCGAGCAATTGATGTAGGTGAGCGCGATCGCATCGGGATGCTGCGCGCGGAAGGCGGCGAATTGCTCGGGTGGGCAGCTGTCCTCGAGACTGCACCCGGCGTCCATGTCGGGGAGGATCACCGTCTTGTGCGGCGACAGGATCTTGGCGGTCTCGGCCATGAAGCGCACGCCGCAGAAGGCGATGACGTCGGCGTCGGTGGCCTGCGCCTTGCGGCTGAGGTCGAGGCTGTCGCCGACGAAATCCGCGAGGTCCTGGATCTCGGGCTTCTGGTAATAATGCGCGAGGATCACGGCGTTGCGCTCCTTGCGGAGGCGGTCGATCTCGGCGCGCAGGTCGAGGCCCGTCAGGTTCGTCGGCTGTTCCATGCCGCAGCAGATGGCCCGTGTGCGGGGCGCAATCAAGCGAATCAGTGCGGGGCGTCTTGCATCGACAGGCTCAGCACGAACGGTTGGCCATTATCCGCGCGGATCAGGACATACTCCCACGTCCGTCACCCCGGACTTGATCCGGGGCCCCGCTTCTTCGGCGCTGCCCATAGACGAAGAAGCGGGATCCCGGATCAAGTCCGGGATGACGGGTTGAAGGAGGTGGCCGGTAGCGCGGTTTTGCCTACCGCGCGTTGCCGAGCACTTCCTCCAGCGAGCGCGTCAGGTCCCATTGGTCGCGATTGTCGGGGCGCGCCTCGCCGGCGAAACGCACCTCGACGTTGACCGGCAGATTGGCGGCCTCCAGCGTGCCCTCGAACAAGCGTTCGAGCGCGCTGCGGGCGTTCTCGCGCGCCTTGTCGATGTTCTCGGGCTCGCGCGCCTTGGCCGCGACCACTTCGGTCGCCTTGGCCGACACCTTCTTCTGCAACTCGGCCATCGCGCCGCGCGGCGGGAGGACGCCGGTGGTGGTGTCGATCGTCACGCGGCTCTCGTCGATATTGGGCGCGCCGACCGTCACGTCGGGAACCTCGACCAGCAAGCGGCGGCGGCGCCCGTCGTAGCGGAAGTCGCGCGGGCGCAAGCTGCCCAGCGGGACGAAATAATCGACATCATACGGCGCCTTGATGACGCGGACGTATTTCAGCCAGCCCCACATCCGCGTCGCCGCGGCGGTCGACTGGACGGTGCCCGACAGATGGCTGACGCGCAGCTCGTTGCTGCCGTACAGGCGCCCGGCGACGACGCGTGCGACCGCGACGCCGCTCGCATCGGTGGCCACGGTGTATTTCTCGGTGACATAGCGATAGCCGACGAAGGTCGCGACGAGGATCGCGGTCGCGATCGCCAGCGATACCAGCAGCTTGCCGAGCCCGGTCAGATGCTCCGCCATGCGTCCCCGTCCTCCACCACCAGCCCGCGCCGCGCGAGATCGATCAGGTGCGCGAGCACCGAGCGCGACGCCGCGCCCAGCAGCCGCGCGTCGAGCCCGACGTACATGCGCGCGACCATCGCCGCGATCGGCTGCGGCCCTTCGCGCAGCAGCCGCAGTATCTGCCCCTCGCGCTGCTTGCGATGCCCGAGCATCCCGCGCACCAGCCGCTGCGGGCGCTCGACCGCCTCGCCGTGACCGGGGTAATAGATGCGGTCGTCGCGCAGCAGCAGCTTTTCGAGGCTTGCCATGTAATCGCCCATGTCGCCGTCCGGCGGCGAGACGACGCTGGTCGCCCAGCCCATCACATGATCGCCCGAGAAGAGCGCGTCGGTCTCGGCGAGCGCGAAGGCGAGATGGTTGGCGGTGTGACCGGGGGTGGCAATCGCCTGAAGCGTCCAGCCGTCGCCGGCGACCTGCTCGCCGTCCGCGAGCACGCAATCGGGGGCGTAGGCGGCGTCGAAGGCGGCATCCGCTTGCTCGCCGGCGTCGCGCACTACCAGCGGGGCGCAGCCGACGATCGGTGCGCCGGTCTCGGCGGCGAGCCGGCGCGCGGCGGGGGAATGGTCGCGATGGTGGTGGGTGATGAGGATCGCGCGGAGCGGGCGACCGGCGATCGCGCGCACAAGCGCGGCGTGGTGCGCGTCAACGGCGGGACCGGGGTCGATGATTGCGAGATCGCTGGTGCCGACGAGATGCGTCTGCGTGCCGGTATAGGTGTAGGCGGAAGCATTGGGGGCGAGCACGCGCGTCACCAGAGGTTCCAGCGTTATCGCCACGCCGGTGGGGAGGTCGTCTGCCATCTGTGCTTCACATGGCGGCGGGGCGCGGCGGGTGCAAGGGTTGCGGGCCGCTCACTCCCCCGCTCTTCCTCTTCGTCATTGCGAGCGTAGCGAAGCAATCCAGGGTACCGCGCGGAACACTGGATTGCTTCGCTGCGCTCGCAATGACGGAAACTGGTCCTTTAGCCGCCCGTCGGAACGACGCGTCAGTCGCGCTCGGCGATGCGGCGGCGCATATTGGCGAGTTCGCGGTCGAGCGAGGCCATCGCCTCGGTACGTTGCGTATCGCTGAGGTCGCGGTTGCTCGCCAGCCCGGCGCGCGCCTGCTCCAGACCGGCCAGCGCGGTGCGCAGCGACTGGCGGCGCAGATTGTCCGCATCGAGGCGCACCCGCATCGCCTCCATCCGCGCCGCGTAACGCGCCGTCGCGGCGGCCTGACGTTCGATACGAGCCGAGTCGAAGGCGGCGTTGCGCTGGATCTGCGCAGCCTGGCGCTGAAGGCGCGCGGCGTCGATCGACGCGAGCCGGGCGGCGTTGCGCCCCAGTTCGGCGGCATGCGCATTTAGTTCGGCGAGGTCGGCGTCGCCCGGCACCGGCGGAACCGGCGGTATCGGCGGCACCGGGGCGGTGTTCGGCGCGGGAGGCGCGGGCGGTGCCGGGGGCATCGGCGCGGGGTGCGCGGCGAGGTAACGCTCGGCCGCCTCGCCGGTGTAGGTGGTGGTGCGGCCATCGGTCGTCACGGTGACCGTCGTCTCGCGGCCCTTGTGCTGCTGGACGGCGATGTGACGGGTTCCTGGCGCGGTAGCCATGTCCGGCATCGGCGGCATCGGCGGCACTTCCGGAATCTCGGGCAGTTCCGGCAGTTCCGGCATGGTCATCTCGATCCCCGTCGCATCCTCCATCCCGGCGCGGACGCGCTCGGCCGCCTGCGTGCCGGAGGCCGTGAAGGCGAGGCCGCCGATCGCCAGCGCCACGATCGCCATGCTGCCGGCCGCCGTCTGCGTGCGGGTGGCCTTCTTCTTGCCGAGCATCTTCAGTCTCCCTTTCAGATCCTTGACGGTGTTGAGGTGGCAGGCCGGCGACACCGCACGACCGTGCGCGGCCTTGACGATCGCGCAGCCATAAGCGTGGCGCGCCGCGCCGTCGGCGCGCGCCAGCACGCGGGCGTCGTTGGCCATTTCCTGATCGGCGCGGAACGTGCGGAAGGCGGCCCACGCCAGCGGGTTGAACCAGTGGAGCGCGAGCACCGCCAGCGCGACCCAATTGGCGACCAGATCGCCGCGCGCATGATGGCCCAGCTCATGTTCGAGCGCGAGCGCGCGTTCCTCGGCGTCGAAGCGCGCCGCGAAGTCGCGCGGGAAGGCGACGACGCGGTCGAAGACTCCGAAGGCGAGCGGACCGTCGGTGGCGGCGCTTTGCACGACGGTGATCGAGCCGACGCGGTCGACCGCGATCCCGAGCCGCAACACGTTGTAGCGGAAGCGAAGATACCCGACCGCTTGCCACGCGAGCAGCAGCGCCGCCCCGCCCAGCCACAGCGCCAGCGCGATCAGCGGCCAGCCCAGCGCGGTGTGGGTCGTCTCGACCGGCAGGGTGGCGACCGGCTTGCCGAGCATGATGACGAGTGGTTCGGGCGCGGGCAGCACCGGCAGCGCCTCGCCGCGCCAGCCCTCGGGCAGCGGTGGCATCACCATCCGCAGCGCGGGCAGTGCCCAGAGCGCATAGGCGACGCGCGCGCCGAACGCGTTGCGGACCGGCCCGCGCAGGACCATGACGGTCAGCATCAGCAACGCCGACGCCAGCATCGCTTCGAGTGCCCAGCCGGTCATTGCTTGAGCGCCTTCAGGAGGGCTTCGATCTCGCTGATGTCCTGATCGCTGAGCGCGTCACGCTCTGCAAGGTGCGCGACGAGCGGGGTCAGCCGGCCGCCGAACAGCCGGTCGATCAGCCGGTCGGATTCGCGCGCGACATAATCCTCGCGGCGCACCGCCGGGCTGTAGAGGTAGCGCCTCCCGTCGACCTCGTGGCGGACGGCTTCCTTGCCGAGCAGCCGCCCGAGCAACGTCTTGACGGTGGCGGCGCTCCAGCCGCGTTCCGGGTCCACCCGTTCGGCCACATCCTGCGCGGTGAGCGGGCTTTCGTCCCACAGCACCTCCATGACCGCATGTTCGGCATCGCTGATCCGTTCGACCACGACTCGCTCCTTCGTCACGCTCTTCGACTACAGGTGTAATCAAACCGATTACGGTTGTAGTCAATAGCGGCGCGCGAGGGCTGTGGCGTTTTTTCCCTACAACTTGCGCTGCTTGATCGCGGTCAGCGTGGTCGCGGGGGTGATCTGCTCGATATCGGTGCGGCAGTGGAGCAGCCGCACGCCTGATACGGCGCGCAGGCGGTCGAGCGCCGGGGCGAAGTCGGCGGTATGCTCCACCGTCTCGGCGGTCGCGCCGTACGCGCGGGCGAGCGCGGCGAAATCGGGGTTGTGGAGCCGGGTCGCGGCGGGGCGATCGGGATATTCGCGCTCCTGATGCATCCGGATCGTGCCATAGGTGCCGTTGTCGACGACGATCACCAGCAGGTCGGCATTGTGCTGGACGGCGGTGGCCAGTTCCTGTCCGTTCATCAGGAAGTCGCCGTCACCCGCCAGCGCGACGACGCTGCGCCCCGGCCGGCGCAGCGATGCGGCAACCGCGGCGGGCAGGCCATAGCCCATCGCGCCCGCGGTCGGCGCAAGCTGCGTGCCCGGCCCGGCGTAGCGCCAGTAGCGATGCCACCAGCCCGAGAAATTGCCCGCGCCGTTGCAGATGATCGTGTCGGCGGGCAGCGCCGCGCGCATCGCCGCGACGCACGGGCCGAGATCGAGCGCGACGCCGTCGCGCGGCTGCGGCGCTGCCCACGCCTCATAGTCGCGACGCGCCTCGGCGGCGTGCGGGTGCGCGCCGCCGTCGAGCGGGACCAGCGCCTCGGCGAACTCCGCCATCCCCGCGCAGATCGCGAGGTCGGTGGCGTAGACGCAGTGCAGCTCCTGCGGGTCGGGATGGACGTGCACCAGCCGCTGGCCGGGGTGATCGGGGGTGACGAGCGCATAGCCGTCGGTGGTCGCCTCGCCGAGCCGCGCGCCGACGACCAGCAGCAGATCGGCGTCGCGGACGCGCGCGACCAGCGCCGGGTTCGGGCCATAGCCGAGGTTGCCGGCATAGGCCGGGCAGTCGTTGGCGATCGCGTCCTGCCGGCGGAAGGCGGCGGCGACCGGCACGCCGGCGCGCGTCGCCCAGTCGGCGAAGGCGGCGGCGGCGGCGGTGTCCCACCCCGCCCCGCCGACGATCGCCAGCGGGCGTTCGGCGGTGGCGAGCAGGTCGCTCAGCCGGTCGAGCGTGTCGGCATCGACGTCCTGCGACACCCGGTCGACGCGCGCGCGATCGGTCGCCTCGACCGCGTCGAGCAGCATGTCCTCGGGCAGCGCCAGCACCACCGGGCCGGGCCGGCCGCTCACCGCGGTGGCATAGGCGCGCGCGACATATTCGGGGATGCGGCGCGCATCGTCGATCCGCGCCGCCCATTTGCACATGGGCGCGAACATCGCCGCGAAGTCGATCTCCTGAAACGCCTCGCGGTCGCGGGTGCCGCGGTCGACGTCGCCGATGAACAGGATCATCGGTTGCGAGTCCTGATGCGCGACATGGACGCCGATCGCGGCATTGGTCGCGCCCGGCCCGCGCGTCACGAAGGCGATGCCGGGACGATGCGTCAGCGTACCGTCGGCGCAGGCCATGAACGCCGCCCCGCCCTCCTGCCGGCACGTCACCACCTGGATCGCGGGCGTGTCGTGGAGCGCGTCGAGCACCGCGAGGAAGCTCTCCCCCGGTACGGTGAACACGCGGTCGCAGCCCTGTGCGACGAGCTGGTCGACCAGAATACGGCCGCCGGTTCTGAGGCTTGTCATGGGCGCGCAGCCTATCGTGTAGCGAACGACTCGCAAGGGGGTTGTGGTCTAGCCCTGCCACGCCGTCGCCCCGGACTTGATCCGGGGCCCAGCTTCTTCCTGTCGAGCGGGCAGAAGAAGCGGGATCCCGGATCAAGTCCGGGATGACGGAAGAGGCGGCGGGGCCGTTGCCTTCGCCAAGCGCGGCGCTAAGGAGCGGGGTGTGCGCACGGGGCACCGTGGACGCGCGCGATCTGAGGGCCGGACGGGAGTGGGCAAGCCGTGGTCAACAAGGTGTACGACGATGCCGCCGCCGCGCTGGACGGGCTGCTGTTCGACGGGATGACGATCTGCGCCGGCGGATTCGGGCTGTGCGGCATCCCGGAACGGTTGATCGACGCGATCCGCGACGCCGGCACCAAGGACCTGACGATCGCGAGCAACAATGCCGGGGTCGACGGCGAAGGGCTCGGCAAGCTGCTGCGCACGCGGCAGGTGAAGAAGATGATCTCCTCCTATGTCGGCGAGAACAAGGAGTTCGAGCGGCAATTCCTGTCCGGCGAGCTGGAAGTGGAATTCTGCCCGCAGGGCACGCTGGCGGAGCGGTGCCGCGCGGGCGGCGCGGGCATTCCCGGCTTCTACACCAGGACCGGCGTCGGCACGCAGGTGGCCGAGGGCAAGGAAGTGAAGGTCTTCGACGGGGAGGAATATATCCTCGAACGCGGCATCCGCGCCGACCTGTCGATCATCAAGGGCTGGAAGGCCGACGAGAGCGGCAATCTGATCTTCCGCAAGACCGCGCGCAACTTCAACCAGCCGATGGCGACCGCCGGCAAGGTCTGCGTCGCCGAGGTCGAGGAAGTGGTGCCGGTCGGCAGCCTCGACCCCGATCACATCCATCTGCCCGGCATCTATGTGAAGCGGATGATCGTCGGCGCGCCGTACGAGAAGAAGATCGAGTTCCGCACCACCCGCCCGCGCGTGCAGGCCCCGCTCGTGCAGACGGCGTGAAGCGCGCGGGCGTCCTGCTGGCGCTCGCCGCGACGCTCGGCGGCTGCGCGGCGCAGCGGCAGGTGCTGCTGGGGCGGCCGAGCGCGCCGCCGCCCGCGGTCGACCCGCCCGCGCCGCCGGGCGTGCCGCCCGCAATGGCGTGGCTTTATGGTTCGGGCGAGGCGGCGGCTTTGTCGGAGCAAGCGTATAACGGCATGGTCCGCTATGTCCGCGACGTGCTGACCGCCGCGCGTGACCGGCGCGGTCGACTGCCGTCGCAGCGCGCCGCGGGCACGCTACCGCGCTGGCCGGCCTCGGTGGTGCTGGCGCCGGGCGCGACCGCGGCGAGCGCCGAAATGATGCCGTGCGGGACGCTGCCGCCCGCGGTGGTGCTCGACATGGACGAAACCGCGGTGCTCAACCTCGGCTATGAATATGACGATGCACAAACCGCGCGCGGTTTCGACCAGAAACGCTGGGAGCGTTGGGAGAAAGCGGGTGCGACGCGCGTGACTGCGGTGCCGGGCGCGGTAGCGGCGTTCCACGCGCTGCGCGCAATCGGCGTGACGATGGTCATCAACACCAACCGCTCGATCGGCAATGCCGAAGCGACCGCGCAGGCACTGGCGAACGCCGGGCTCGGCGAATTTCGCCACGGCGAGACTTTGTTCCTGAAGGGCGATGCCGACGGCAAGTCGGGCAAGGACGGGCGGCGCGCGGCGATCGCAGCGAAATATTGCGTCGTGGCGCTGGCGGGCGACCAGCTCGGCGACTTTGCGGATCTGTTCAACCCGCCCGGCCCAGCCCCGGCGATCGGGCGGCGGATGCTGACCGCGGTCGCGCCGATCGAGGCACGCTGGGGCAATGGCTGGTTCGTACTGCCCAACCCGGTCTACGGCACCGGGCTCGGCAGCGGCTGGGACGAGACGTTCCCGGCCGACAAACGCTGGAAGGACGTGCCATGACCGACGAACCCACGGGGGCGATCTCGCTGGAGCATGGCGACGTGCTGACCGACCGTTCGGCGGAGGTTGCGCGCATCTGGGTCACCGACGGCGCGGGCGCGTCGGTGTGGATCAACGCGGGTGTGCTGGGTGACGCGCAGGTCTTCGGATATCTTATGGCCGACACGATCCGCCACGCCGCGCGCGCCTATGCCGCGAATTACGGCATGACCGAGAACGAGGCGTTGCAGGCGATCGTCGCCGGGCTGAGCGAGCAATTGCGCGAGCAGGCCACCGAGATCACCACCATCCAGAACGGGAGCCTGAACTGATGTCGCAGGAAGCGAATGCCCCGGAAGCCCGGGGCTGGGATCGCAACGGCATGGCGGCGCGCGCCGCGCGCGAGCTGAAGGACGGTTATTACGTCAACCTCGGCATCGGCATCCCGACGTTGGTCGCGAACAACATCCCCGCGGGGATGACCGTGACGCTCCAGTCCGAAAACGGGATGCTGGGGATCGGGCCGTTCCCTTACGACGACGAGGTCGACCCCGACCTGATCAACGCCGGCAAGCAGACGATCAGCGAATTGCCCTCCTCGGCCTATTTCGGCAGCGAACAGAGCTTCGCGATGATCCGCGGCGGCCATATCGACCTGACCGTGCTGGGCGCGATGGAAGTGTCCGAAGGCGGCGACATCGCCAACTGGATGATCCCCGGCAAGATGATCAAGGGAATGGGCGGCGCGATGGATCTGGTCGCGGGCGTCAAGAAGATCATCGTCGTGATGGAGCATGTCTCGAAAGACGGCAGTCCGAAATTCCTGCCTGCCTGTTCGCTGCCGCTGACGGGGAAGAATGTCGTCGACATGATCGTCACCGATCTGGCGGTGTTCCAGCGCCCGGACCATGACTCGCCGTTCCGGCTGGTCGAGCTGGCGCCGGGCGTCACCGCGGACGAGGTCGCGGCGAAGACGGCGGCGCATTACGAGGTCTGACGCGGATGGCCTACACGCTGATCACCGCGAACCGCAATTATTCGAGCTGGTCGCTGCGCCCGTGGGTGTTGATGACCACGCTCGGCATTCCGTTCGAGGATTGCATCGAGCCGTTCGTGTCGATGGACAATTACGACGCCTTCCGCGCCTTCTCGCCGACCGGGCAGGTGCCGGTGTTGATCGACGGCGCGCGGACGGTGTGGGATTCGCTTGGGATCGCGCTGTATCTGGGTGAGCGGCATGACGGCGTGTGGCCGGTCGATGCGGGCGCACGCGCCTGGGCGATGTGCGCCGCGACCGAGATGCACGGCGGGTTCGGCGCGCTGCGCAATGAGCGGACGATGACGGTCGGGCAGCGGGTGACGCCGCACGACGTGTCGCCCCGACTCGCGCGTGACGTGGCGCGGCTGGCGGAGCTGTGGGACGAGGGGCTGACGCGGTTCGGCGGGCCGTTTCTGGCCGGCGACCGCTTCGGTGCGGTCGATGCGTTCTTCGCGCCTGTGGTGTTTCGGGTGCGGACCTATGGCATCGACGTTGGTTTGGCAGGCGCGGAATGGGTCAGGCGGATGCTGGCGGAGCCGGCGATGCGCGCTTGGGAAGATGCTGCTTTGGCGGAGACGTTCCGCGAGGACTCGCATGAGGCGGAGGTTGCGGCGGTCGGCGAGGTGATCGAGGATCGTCGCGCGTCGCCGTCGTAAGAGGTTGGAAGTCGGGCCCTCCACGCCGTCATTGCGAGCGTAGCGAAGCAATCCAGGGCGTCCTGGTCCGGCTCTGGATTGCTTCGCTGCGCTCGCAATGACGGATATCTCGAACGTGACCACCTCAGCCGCGCCATTTTGTTACGCCCAACCTTGGATGCGCGATGCTTTTCGGTTAACAGCCGCGGATTATGTCCTCCGCTCCCCGCACATTGTACGAGAAGGTCTGGGACGCTCACGTGGTCGAGCGTCGCGACGATGGTTCCTGCCTGATCTATATCGACCGGCACCTCGTCCATGAGGTGACCAGCCCGCAGGCGTTCGAGGGCTTGCGCGCCGCCGGACGGCGGGTGCGGCGCCCCGACCTGACGCTCGCGGTGCCCGACCATAATCTGCCGACCACCGCGCGGGTCGATGCGGACGGGCACGAGCTGCCGATCGCCGACCGCGAAAGCGCCGAGCAACTGGGGGCGCTGCGCCAGAACGTCGCCGAATTCGGCGTGCCCTATATCGACGCGCTGTCGGCGAAGCAGGGCATCGTCCATGTCGTCGGGCCGGAACAGGGCTTCACGCTGCCGGGCACGACGATGGTGTGCGGCGACAGCCATACCTCGGCGCATGGCGCATTGGGCGCGCTGGCGTTCGGGATCGGCACCAGCGAGGTCGAGCATGTGCTCGCGACGCAGACGCTGATCCTGTCGCCGTCGAAGACGATGGAAGTGCGCGTCGACGGCACGCTTGGCTTCGGCGTCAGCGCCAAGGACGTCGTGCTGGCGATCATCGGCAAGATCGGTGCGGCGGGCGGGACGGGCTATGTCATTGAATTCACCGGCGAGGTGATCCGCAACCTGTCGGTTGAGGGGCGGCTGACGGTCGCCAATATGTCGATCGAGGGCGGCGCGCGCGCGGGGATGATCGCGCCCGACGAGACGACCTTCGCCTATCTCAAGGGCCGGCCGCTCGCGCCGCAGGGCGCCGATTGGGACAAAGCGGTCGCGTGGTGGCGGACGCTGCCGAGCGATGCGGGCGCGCGCTACGACAAGAGCGTGGTGCTCGACGCCACCGACATCGCGCCGTCGCTGACCTGGGGCACCAGCCCCGAGGACGTCGTGCCGATCACCGGGTTCGTGCCCGCGCCCGACAGCTTCGCCGATCCGTCGAAGCGCGAGGCGGCGCGGAAGTCGCTCGACTATATGGGGCTGACCCCGGGGATGCGGATGCAGGACGTGCCGGTCCAGCATGTCTTCATCGGCAGCTGCACCAACAGCCGGATCGAGGATCTGCGCGCCGCGGCGGGCGTCGCGAGCGGGCGGCATGTCGCCGACGGCGTGCGCGCGATGGTGGTGCCGGGCTCGGGGCTGGTCAAGCGGCAGGCCGAGGCCGAGGGGCTCGACCGCATCTTCACCGCGGCGGGGTTCGAGTGGCGCGAGCCGGGCTGCTCGATGTGTCTGGCGATGAACCCCGACAAGGTGCCGCCGGGTGAGCGCTGCGCCTCGACCAGCAATAGAAATTTCGTGGGACGTCAGGGACCTGGCGCCCGCACCCATTTGTTGTCGCCGGCAATGGCGGCGGCGGCGGCGGTCACCGGCCGCCTCGCCGACGTACGCGAACTGATGGGCTGAGGATAAGGGGACGCGACATGAAGAAGGTATTCGTTTTCCTGATCGCCGGTTCGGTGCTGAGCGGGGTCGCCGCCTATGCCGCGATCGCGCGCCCCGCGATCCCGGCCAGCCGTCCGGCGCGCTGATGGAACCCGTCACGCGCGTTTCGGGCACCGCTTATCCCTGGGGTGCCAAGAATATCGACACCGACGTCATCATCCCGGCGCACTGGCTGAAGACGATCAAACGCTCGGGGCTGGGCAAGGGCGCGTTCGAGACGGTGCGCGCGCAGCCGGGCAATATCTTCGACGATCCGCGCTATGCCGGCGCGCCGATCCTGGTCGCGGGCGACAATTTCGGCTGCGGATCGAGCCGGGAACATGCCGCTTGGGCGCTGGGCGACATGGGCGTGAAGGCGGTGATTGCGCCGAGCTTCTCCGACATCTTTTCGGGCAATGCGTTCAAGAACGGCATCGTCGCGGTGGTGCTGCCGCAGGCGGCGGTCGACCGGCTGATCGAGGTAGCGAAGACCGATCCGGTCACGGTCGATCTGGAGACGATGACCGTCACCACCCCTTATCAGGACCGCTTTCCGTTCGAACTCGACGCGTTTCGGAGGCGGTGTCTGATGGAAGGGCTGGACGAGGTCGGGCTGACGCTGGCAAAGGATACCGCGATTTCGAAATTCGAGGAGCAGCTCGACGATGAGCGGCCCTGGATCAGGAGAGATGCGGCACATGCGGGCTTTGCTGTCGAGGGCGCCGGGCGGACCTGAAACTCTGGAGGTCGGAGAGCTGCCCGATCCCGTCGCTGGGCCGGGCGAGGTGGTGGTCGCGATCAAGGCATGCTCGATCAACTATCCCGACGTGCTGGTGATCGAGGATCGCTACCAGTTCCAGCCGCCCCGCCCCTTCGCGCCCGGCGGTGACATCGCCGGCATCGTCGCCGAGGTCGGCGCCGGGGTGACGCAATGGCGCGTCGGCGACCGCGTGATGGGCACGGTGCTGATGGGCGGGCTCGCCGAGCGACGCGCCGTGTCCGCCGATGCGCTCTACCCGCTGCCCGAGCGGCGCGGGTTCGAGGAAGGCGCGGCGCTGCTGCTCACCTATGCCACCAGCATCCATGCGCTGGTCGATCGCGGGCGTGTCGCGGCGGGTGACCGCGTGCTGGTGCTCGGCGCGGCGGGCGGCGTTGGCCTCGCGGCGGTCGAGCTGGCCAGGGCGTTCGGCGCGCAGGTGGTCGGCGCGGTGTCGAGCGAGGACAAGGCGCAGGCGGTGCGCGAGGCCGGGGCCGACGAGGTGATCGTCTACCCGCACGCGCCGTTCGACAGGCCGGCCTCCAAGGCGCTGGCGGAGCGGTTCAAACAGGCGGGCGGCGCGCAGGGCTTTCAGGTCATCTACGACGCGGTCGGGGGCGATTATGCCGAGCCGGCGCTGCGCGCGATCGGCTGGGAGGGACGCTATCTGGTGGTCGGCTTCCCGGCCGGCATCCCCAAGCTGCCGCTCAACCTGACGCTGCTGAAAAGCTGTGACGTGTGCGGGGTGTTCTGGGGCGCGTTCGCCGCGCGCGAGCCGGACGCCAATCGCGCGCATATCCTGCACCTGCTCGACCTGTGGGAGGCCGGCCGGATCGCGCCGCGCGTCACCGAGGTCTTCCCGCTCGAACACGGCGGCACGGCGATCGCCCGACTGGGTCAGCGCAGCGCGATCGGCAAGCTGGTGGTGCGCGTTGCCGATTGAGCGACGTTGCCCATTGCCTGACGTTGCCCATTGCCTGACGTTGAATGTCGGCGGCCTGCGCACTATCCATCGGTGATAGAGCACTGGAGCCAGCATGACCCTTTTCGACGATCGTGAACGCGCGTTCGAGGCCAAGTTCGCCCGCGACGAGGAAGTGGCGTTCCGGATCATCGCACGCCGCAACCGGCTGGTCGGGCAATGGGCGGCGCAGCTGATGCAGCTGACCCCCGCCGAGACCGACGCTTACGCCAAGGCGGTGGTGCAGGCCGATTTCGAGGAAGCCGGCGACGAGGACGTGGTCCGCAAGGTCTATGGCGATCTGGTCGCGGCGAATGTCGACGTCGACGAGGCGGCGGTGCGGCAGGCGCTGGCGGACCAGTCCGTCGAGGCGCGCCGCCAGTTGATGCAGCCGGAGTAAGCGCGATGCCGATGGAAGGAACCGAGATCGCGGCGCTCATCAAGGCCGGCATTCCCGATGCCGAGGTCGAGATGACCGATCTGGCCGGCGACGGCGATCACTGGTCGGCGCGCGTCGTGGCGGCATCGTTCGCGGGGATGCCGCGCGTCAAACAGCATCAGGCGGTCTATGCCGCATTGGGCGGGCGGATGGGCGGCGTGCTCCATGCCTTGCAGTTGACGACCGCCGTTCCGAAGTAAGCGCGCAGCGCACGACCGCATTCGCAAGGAAGACGATATGACCGACGATACCAACGCCCGCATCGACGCGCTGGTGAAGAGCAACCCGGTGGTGCTGTTCATGAAGGGCTCGCCGCTGTTCCCGCAGTGCGGCTTCTCGAGCCGCGCGATCGCGATCCTCGAGCGGCTGGGCGTGCAGTTCGAGAGCGTAGATGTGCTGCAGGATCAGGCGATCCGTCAGGGCATCAAGGGTTATTCGGACTGGCCGACGATCCCGCAGCTCTATGTCGGCGGTGAGTTCGTCGGTGGATCGGACATCATGATGGAGATGTACGAGGCCGGCGAGCTGGCCGAGCTGTTCCAGAAGGCAGGCGCGGCGCCGGCCCCGCAGGCTTAAGCGGCCTTCCCCGGCCGGAGCTGGTGGTTGTTGCGGTGGCGGCGGCCCGGATCGGCCGGCGGGGGTTGCGGCGTGAAGGGGACAATGCCCGTCCGTCATTGCGAGCGCAGCGAAGCAATCAAGGGCGTCCTCGCCCGGCTCTGGATTGCTTCGCTGTGCTCGCAATGGCCGGGTTGATGCGATTTCCCCAGATTATTGCGACTGTCCAAGGGACAATCGACATTCAGGGT
The DNA here is from genome assembly GCF_902506455.1 of Sphingomonas sp. 8AM. Classification (GTDB taxonomy): domain Bacteria; phylum Pseudomonadota; class Alphaproteobacteria; order Sphingomonadales; family Sphingomonadaceae; genus Sphingomonas. Next base: position 2,308,266 of record NZ_LR733844.1, read on the forward strand.
TTCGAGGCTGACCGCCCTGATTTCCGATCGAGATACCCCCCCGTTCGTCGCCCCGGACTTGATCCGGGGCCCCGCTTTTGCCGACAGAAGGAAGAAGCGGGACCCCGGATCAAGTCCGGGATGCCGAAAGAAGGCAGGTGATCCGTGAAGGTCGATCCGCCCCAGATCGTTACTGGACCAGGTTGGATCATCGCCATCGCCCTGCGTGCGACCGCTGTGAGGCGAGGCGCTTCTGCCGTGATGCGGCGTTGCTCGTCGGTCACGATGCCTCGGCATCGCTCCCTCCTCACGCCTCGCATCACGCCAAAATCACCTCCGCGCCATGATCCAACCTGATCCCGCAACGCCCCAAGAGCCAATCATCTGCCTTCGTCCGTCATCCCGGACCTGGCTTCTTCCTTGAGTGGTCGAGAACAAGCGGGGCGCCGGATTAATTCGGGGCGACGAGGGTCGCGGCTGGAGCGAACAAGCGGATCGCCGTGAAAGCGGCGTATGAGATCGCAGGCCCATCCTGCACTTACCCACACAAAGAAAAGGCCGCCTCGTCTTTGACGAAGCGGCCTCCACTCATATCAGGCGTAGGTACGATCAGATGTCGTCGCCGAGCGCGCCCTTGACCTTACCCTTGAATTGCTCGCCCTTGCCCTCGGCCTGCTGGGCCTTGCCTTCGGCGGCGAGATCGGTGTCGTGGTTGTGGTCGCCAATGGCTTCCTTCACCTTGCCGATCGCTTCGTTGACATTGCCCTTGATCTTGTCGGTCAGCTCGCCCATCGTCGATCTCCTTGTTTGAAACCCTGTGACGACAGAACGGTGCTGCAACGACGCGGTTCCGTAACGGCGGGACAATCCTTACTTTAGATCAACCCCGACAGCGGGCTCGACGGGTCGGCGTAGCGACGTTTGCCCATCCGGCCGGCGCGATAGCTCATCCGCCCGCCCTCGACCGCGGCCTTCATCGCCGCCGCCATCAGCACCGGGTCCTTCGCCTCGGCGATCGCGGTATTCATCAGCACGCCGTCGCAGCCCAGCTCCATCGCCACCGCCGCGTCGCTCGCCTGCCCGACCCCGGCGTCGACCAGCACCGGCACGCCCGCGCCCTCGACGATCAGCCGGATCGTCACCTGATTCTGGATGCCGAGCCCCGAGCCGATCGGCGCGCCGAGCGGCATGATCGCCACCGCACCGGCCTCCTCAAGCTGCTTCGCGGCGATCGGATCGTCGACGCAATAGACCATCGGCTTGAAGCCCTCACGGACGAGCACCTCGGTTGCCTTCAACGTCTCGCGCATGTTGGGATAGAGCGTCCGCGCCTCGCCGAGCACCTCAAGCTTGACCAGATCCCAGCCGCCCGCCTCGCGCGCCAGCCGCAGCGTGCGAATCGCATCCTCGGCGGAAAAACAGCCGGCGGTGTTGGGGAGGTAGGTGACCTTCTTCGGATCGATATAGTCGGTCAGCATCGGCGCGCCCGGATCGCTGACGTTGACGCGACGCACCGCAACCGTGACGATTTCCGCGCCCGACGCCACGACCGCCGCGGCATTCTGCGCGAAGTCCTTGTACTTGCCGGTGCCGACGATCAGCCGCGAATGGAAGGTGCGGCCAGCGACCGTCCACGTATCGTCGGTGATCGGCTGACGCTGGTTGCTGCCGGTCTCGACGGCCGGGTGATCGCCGCCGCCAACGAAGTGGACGATTTCCAGCTCGTCGCCATCCTCGACCACCACCTGTGTCAGCGTCGAGCGCGGCACGACCTCGAGGTTGCGCTCGACCGCCACCTTCTCGGGCACCAGCCCGAGCGACTCCGCGAGCGCGGCAAGGGTGATCCCGGCGGTCACGCGCTTGTGCTCGCCGTTCACGGAAATGGTGATGGTGCCGTCAGTATGTGCCATCCGGCCCATCTAGGCGCGCGGGTGCCGCGGGGCAACGTTGCGCGGCTTCGCGCCGGGTGCGATGGTGCGCGGCGATGACCGATATTGTCTATGTCCTCAACGGACCGAACCTGAACCTGCTCGGCGTGCGCGAGCCCGACATCTATGGGCATGCCACGCTCGACGACATCGCCGGCGCGCTGGAAGACCGGGCGCGCGAGCTGGGGCTGTCGATCGACATGCGCCAGTCCAACCACGAGGGCCATCTGGTCGACTGGCTGCACGAGGCGCAGGCGCATGACGCGCGCGCGGTGCTGCTCAATGCCGGGGCGTTCACGCATACGTCGGTCGCGCTCCACGATGCGATCAAGTCGATAAAAACGCCGGTGATCGAGGTGCATCTATCGAACCCGCACACGCGCGAGGCGTTTCGGCACGTGTCGTTCGTCGGACGCGCCGCGAAGGGCAGCATTGCCGGTTTCGGCGCACTGTCGTACCAGCTCGCGCTTGAAGCCGCGGCGCGCTTCTGACAGGAGCCGCGACCAAAGGTCAGGGATAATCGGGGTTCAATGGCTGACATTTCACACAATAGCGGGTCGATGCAGGTCGACGTCGATCTGGTCCGCCAGCTCGCCGAGCTGCTGGATACCACGCAGCTGACCGAGATCGAGGTCGAGGACGGCGATCGCAAGATTCGCGTCGCGCGCAAGGCGGCGGCGGTGAACGCCGCGCCGGCGATGCATTATGCGCCGGCTCCGGCCGCGCCCGCAGCGCCGGCCGCGCCGCAGGTCGATGTCGCCGGGCCGTCGGCGCCGTCGGACGCCAATGCGGTGCGCTCGCCGATGGTCGGCACCGTCTATCTCGCCGCCGAGCCGGGCGCGAAGCCCTTCTCCACCGTCGGGCAGACCGTCGCCGCGGGCGACACGCTGCTGATCGTCGAGGCGATGAAGGTGATGAACCCGATCACCGCGCCGTCGGCCGGTGTCGTCAAGGCGATCCTGGTCGACAACGGCCAGCCGGTCGAGTTCGACCAGCCATTGGTGGTGGTCGAGTAAGCGGATGCCGCAGATCAAGAAACTGCTGATCGCCAATCGTGGCGAGATCGCGCTGCGCATCCACCGCGCGTGCCACGAAATGGGCATCAAGACCGTCGCGGTCCACTCGACCGCCGACGCCGATGCGATGCACGTCCGGCTGGCGGACGAGGCGATCTGCATCGGACCGCCGGCCGCGGCGGACAGCTATCTCAACATCCCGAACATCATTTCGGCGGCCGAGATCAGCGGCGCGGATGCGATCCATCCCGGCTATGGCTTTCTCAGCGAGAACGCCAAATTCGCCGAGATCGTCGAGCTGCATAATCTGATCTTCGTCGGGCCGAAGCCCGAGCATATCCGCGTGATGGGCGACAAGGTCGAGGCCAAGCGCACCGCGGGCGCACTCGGGCTGCCGCTGGTGCCGGGCTCGGACGGCGCGATTCATGACGTCGCCGAGGCGCAGGCGCTCGCCGAAGAGATCGGCTATCCGGTGATCATCAAGGCCGCGAGCGGCGGCGGCGGGCGCGGCATGAAGGTGTGCCAGTCCGCCGACCAGCTCGAAACGCTGATGCAGCAGGCCGGCAGCGAGGCGAAGGCGGCGTTCGGCGACGCGACCGTCTACATGGAAAAGTACCTCGGCAACCCGCGCCACATCGAGTTCCAGGTATTCGGCGACGGCAACGGCCATGCCATTCATCTGGGCGAGCGCGACTGTTCGCTCCAGCGCCGCCACCAGAAGGTCGTCGAGGAGGCCCCCTCGCCCGTCATCACCGCCGAAGAGCGCGAGCGGATGGGCGGGATCGTCGCCAAAGCGATGGCCGACATGGCGTATCGCGGCGCGGGGACGATCGAGTTCCTGTGGGAAAACGGCGAATTCTACTTCATCGAGATGAACACCCGACTGCAGGTCGAGCATCCGGTGACCGAGGCGATCACCGGGCTGGATCTGGTGCGCGAGCAAATCCGCGTCGCCGAGGGGCATCCGCTGACGCTGCGTCAGGAAGACGTGGTGTTCCGCGGCCATGCGATCGAATGCCGCATCAACGCCGAGGATCCGCGCACCTTCACGCCGTCGCCCGGGCTGGTGAAGCAGTACCACGCACCGGGCGGGATGCATGTCCGCGTCGATTCGGGGTTATATGCGGGCTATAAGGTGCCGCCCTATTACGACAGCATGATCGCCAAGCTGATCGTCTATGGCACCACCCGCGAGGGCGCGCTGCGCCGCCTGCGCCGCGCGCTGGAGGAGTTCGTGATCGAGGGGATGAAGACCACCATCCCGCTGCATCAGGCGCTGCTCGACGATCCCGAGTTCCGCGAGGGAGCGTATACGATCAAGTGGCTTGAGGAGTGGCTGGCCAGGCAGGGGTGAGGTGCGGGCGGGCATTTGCCCGCCCATTGTTGGTTCGTAAGCCACTCACCAATCTGCGTCGCCCCGGGCTTGACCCGGGGCCCCGCTTCCTCTTCCCCTCCGCTATGGTTGGCGGGTGGGTCTACATCATGGCGGGTAGGTACCGCGGCACGATGTACGTCGGGGTCACCACTGATCTGATCTTGCGGGTTGCGCAGCATCGGACTGGCAAGGGCTCCGAGTTTTGCGCGCGTTATGGATTGACCCGGCTAGTATGGGCGGAGTCCAGCGAGCAGATCGAAGCCTGCATTGAACACGAAAAGCGCCTGAAACGCTGGCGACGCGAGTGGAAGTTCGCGCTGATCGAGCGGGACAATCCTGACTGGCTCGATCAGTTCGAGCGTTTCGCCTGAAGAAGCGGGTCCCGGATCAAGTCCGGGGCGACGAAGAAGGCTAGGTCCGGGGTAACGGCTTGGGTGAGGTCAGCCTTGCCCTTCAACCAGCCCCAACAACCGGTCACGCTTGTCGAGCAGCGCCGCCATGTCGCCGGTCGCCGCCACGCGTCCTGCCATCGTCCGGTCGAGCCGCTCCCGCGCCGCCGGCGTGATCTCCCCGAGCCGCGCCGCGATCTCCTCCATTTCCGCCATCCGCGCCCAGCAATCGAGCACCACGTCGCATCCCGCCGCGATCGCACCCGCGGCCTTGTCGCCCGCCGAGCCCGACAGCGCCTTCATGTCGATGTCGTCGGTCATCAACAGCCCGTCGAAGCCGATCCGCCCGCGGATCACCTCCTCGATCACTACCGGCGACAAGGTCGCGGGGCGCTCGGCGTCCCATGCCTGATAGACGATATGGCTCGTCATCCCCATCGGCGCGTGCGCCAGCGTGCGGAACGGCGCGAGATCGTCCTCCAGCTCAGCCGCCGAGGCGGTGACGGTCGGCAGGTGATAATGGGTGTCGACCAGCGCGCGGCCATGCCCCGGCATGTGCTTGACCACGCCAACCACGCCGCCGGCCGCCAGCCCCTCCAGCGTCGCACGCCCCATCGCCGCGACGCGCAGCGGTTCGTGCCCGAAAGCGCGACAGGTGATCGCCTCGGTCGTCTCCGGGCGCGCCACGTCGAGGATCGGGTGGCAGTCGACCGTGATCCCGACCTCCGACAGCATCAGCCCCAGCGCATGACCATTGGCGCGCGCCGCCTCGATCCCCGACATCGGCGCCAGTTCGTAGAGCCGGTCGAAGTCGGGACCGGCAGGAAACGCCGGCCATTCCGGCGGCCCGAGCCGCGCGACGCGTCCGCCTTCCTGATCGACGAGGATCGCGACGTCGTCGCGCCCCTCCAGCTCGCGCAGCGAATCGGTCAGCGCGCGCACCTGCGCGCGGGTCTCGACGTTGCGGCGGAACAGGATGTAGCCGGCGGGGCGCACCGCGTGGAAAAAGGCGCGTTCCGCCGCGGTGAGAACGGGGCCGGACAGGCCGAAGATCACAGGCTTCATGCGCGCGCTTCTAGGGCGGAACGCGCGACGGAGGAAATGACTTTGGAAGTCCGGGCGTCCGGCCTAGCTATGGGCCGATTGCAGGAGAAGACGATGCACGTTTCGGGTTGCCTGGCTTGCCTCTTGGTCGCTGCCCTGCCGCACGCCGCGCTGGCGCAGGATGCGCCGCCGCCGGCCGATCCGGGCGCGCTGCAATCCACCACGCCCGAGGACGTCCCCCCGCCGCGCGTTCCGATGCGCGTGCAGGTCGCCGCCGGACCGCAGTGGCAGCCGTGGTTCCCGGGCGACGACCAGCGGCGGCTGAGCCCGTGGTTCAGCCTCTCGCGCACCCGCGGCGACACGCCGTTCGCATTCGGCGCGCCCGACGACGGGACCAACCTGACGCTGGTCCGCCGCGGGCGAACCGAATATGCGATCGCGCTGCGCCGCGAAGGGCGGCGGCGCGGCGGCGATCTCGTGCCCGGCTTGCCGGGCATCGGCCGGACGCTGGAACTGGGCGGCTCGATCGAAACATGGACCGGCGATCAGGTCCGCTGGCGCGGCGACGTGCGCAAGGGCGTCAACGGCCACAACGGCTGGATCAGCCAGCTCGGCATGGATTATGTCCGCCGCGACGGCGACGACTGGCTGGTGTCACTCGGGCCCCGTGTGCTGCTCGGTGACGGGCGCTACCAGCGCGCCTGGTTCGGGGTCGACGATCGCGCCGCCGCCGCCACTGGATTGCAGCGCTACACGCCCAAGGCCGGACTGCGCTCGGTCGCGCTGACCGGCAGCGCCTCGAAGGAGATTTCCCGCCACTGGGGGATCGAGGCGCAGGCCACCTATGAACGGCTGGTCGGCGACGCTGCCGACTCGCCGATCATCCGCCGTGTCGATTCGGCCACGCAGCTGCAGGTCGCGATCGGGATGCACTACACCTTCTCGGTACGGCTGCCCGATCGCGGCGTGTTCCGGCTCATCCGGTAACGAAACAGCCCTCGCCGGCCAGCTTCAGCCGCGCGCAGAGATCGGCGGCGGTGGCAGCGTTGCCGGCGTTGACGCGCAGGCGATAGACGGTGCGGCCCTTCACCACCGCGGGCTGCACGACCTTCTCCAGCGTCGCGACATAGCCGAAGCGGCGTGCGATCTGGCTCCATGCGCCGTTCGCGACCGCCTGGCTGGGGAAGGCGCCGAGCTGGACCATCGCCCCGCCCGATGACGCGCCCGACACCTGCGTCGCGGGCGCGCTGACCGGGCGCTGTGCCCGCAGCGGCGCAGCGGCTTGCGGGACCGCGACGCTGGCGGTCGGCGCGCCGCTAGCGGTCGTGCTGGCGCCCGGCACCGGCGTCGTCGCGCGTGCCACGGGCGCTTCGGGCACCTGCGCGAGATCGATCGCGGCATCGGTATGGCTGCCCGCGCTGGCGGCAATTGCCGAATCGCCCTCGCCGATCACTTTCATGCCGCCGGGCTCGTCGGGGCGGACCTTATAATCGCCAGCTGGCGCGGCGATCAGCCGCCCGTCGCCGCCACTGCCTGCAAACTGCCAGCGGTACAGTCCGAACAGGATCGCACCGAGCACCAGCAGCCCGATCGCAACCAGCGCAACGATCCGCCCCACCGGCACCGCATAGGGATCATCGGCCTCGACGGTGTCGAGCCACGGCAGGCGATCCGCGTCGCTCATCCGGCCGATCGGCTCCCCCTCACGCATCAGTGCATCTCCGCCACCGCCTCTACCCCCATGATGGCGAGGCCGTTTCGAATAATCTGGCCGATCGCGGCGGCCAGGGACAGCCTCGCTGCGGTGACGGCGTGATCGTCGGGTACGAGAAAGCGGCGATCGGGGCGATCGTTGCCGGCATTCCAGAGCGAGTGGAATTCGGCCGCCAGATCATAGAGATAAAAGGCGATGCGATGCGGTTCGCGCGCCGCCGCGGCGGTTTCCACGACGCGCGGGAACTGGCTGGCGAGCCGAACCAGCGCCAATTCTTCCGTGTCGAGACGGGACAGATCGGCATCCTGGGCCGAAATACCTGCCTCCGCCGCGCGGCGGTGCAGCGAATGGACGCGGGCGTGCGCATATTGAACGTAGAAAACGGGGTTTTCCTTCGATGCCTCGACCACCTTGGCGAAGTCGAAGTCCATCTGCGCATCCGAGCGCCGCGTCAGCATCGTGAAGCGCACGACGTCCTTGCCGACCTCGCGCACCACATCGGCCAGCGTCACGAAATTGCCCGCGCGCTTCGACATCTTGACCGGCTCGCCGCCGCGCAACAGCCGCACCATCTGGACGAGCTTGACGTCGAAGCGCGTCTTGCCCTCGGTCAGCGCAGCGACCGCAGCCTGGATGCGCTTGACGGTGCCGGCGTGGTCCGCGCCCCAGATGTCGATGAGCTGATCGGCGCTTTCGGCCTTCTGGAAGTGATACGCCATGTCGGCGCCGAAATAGGTCCAGCTGCCGTTCGACTTGCGGATCGGGCGATCCTGATCGTCGCCGAACTGCGTCGAGCGGAACAGCGGCAGCTCGACCGGCTCCCAATCCTCGGGCGTCTCGCCCTTGGGCGCTTCGAGCACGCCGTCGTAGATCAGGTCGCGCGCGCGCAGCACCGCCTCGGCCGCCTCGGGCTTCTTCGCCGCCTGCAACTCGGCCTCCGACGAGAAGAGGTCGTGGTGGATGCCGAGCAGCGCGAGATCGTCCTTGATGAGCACCAGCATCGCCGCGACCGCGCGGGTGCGGAACAGCGCCAGCCACTCGCCCTCGGGCGCGGCGGCGTAGCGGTCGCCGAATTCCTGCGCCAACGCCTGCCCGACCGGGATCAGATAATCGCCCGGATACAGCCCCTCCGGCACCGCGCCGACCGCCTCGCCGAGCGCCTCGCGGTAGCGCAGGTGCGTCGAGCGTGCGAGCACGTCGACCTGCCCGCCGGCATCGTTGACGTAATATTCGCGAATGACCTTGTTGCCCGCGAACTCGAGCAGGCTGGCGAGCGCATCGCCGACCACCGCGCCGCGGCAATGCCCCATGTGCATCGGCCCGGTCGGGTTGGCGGAGACATATTCGATGTTCACCGACACGCCCTGCCCGCGCGTCGAGCGGCCGTAGTCGCCACCCTCGCCAATGATCGTCGCGATCTCCTTGCGCCACACGTCATCGTGGAGCCGCAGGTTGATGAACCCCGGCCCGGCGACCGACACCTCGGCGACCTCGGGCAGTACGCGCAGCTCGCCCGCGAGCGCCTCGGCGAGCGCGCGCGGGTTCGTACCGGCCGGCTTGGCAAGCACCATCGCGGCGTTGGTCGCCAGATCGCCATGTGTTGCGTCACGCGGCGGCTCGACCGTGACGTTGCGGCGGTCGAGATCGGCCGGCAGCGTGCCGGCAGCGGTCAGCGCGTCGAGCGCGGCATCTACATGGGCGGTGAAACGGGTGAAGAGCGTCATGCGCGCCGCTTAGCCCAAGGGGCGCGCGGACGCAAAATGCGCGGCGCGGCGGCTAATTGCAGCAATCGCAACCACGAATGTCCGACCAGCAATTGCGCTGTTGCAGCGCAGCATGGATGCTGCACCGCATCATCTCCACACAAGGAACCGACCCATGCGCTCCTCGATCGCCATCGTCCTGACCGCCGCCGCGCTGATCCCCGCCGTTGCCGCCGCCGCGACGTCCGAGCGCAGCTTCACCCGCGACGGGCACACCTATGTCTACTCGCTGACCCCGAACCAGGACGGCACCACGCTGATCCAGGGTCATGAAGTCGGCAGCAGCGCCGGCCGCTTCCGCCTGACCGTCAAGGGTACGCGCGTTTCGGGCCAGGCCAACGGACGCGACGTGTCGTTCCGCACCGCCCGCCCGCTGGCGCCGGTGTCGGTCGCCGCGAACTGATCTGAGGTCTTTGTCGTCCCGGGCGTGACCCGGGAGGCGGACGGCTGAAATAGCCCGTCATCCCGGGCCTGACCCGGGATCCCGCTTCTACCGGCGCGGCCAGAAGAAGAAGCGGGGTCCCGGATCAAGTCCGGGACGACGAGAGGTTCACGTCATTGCGAGCGTAGCGAAGCAATCCAGGGCGTCCTGATCCGGCCTTGGATTGCTTCGCTACGCTCGCAATGACGCTGTGCTTAAAAGCCCTCGGGCAGATCGATCTCGCCGACCGTCTCGCGATAGCGGGACACCGCATACCGATCGGTCATCCCCGCGATGAAGTCGGCGATATGGCGGCTGACCCCGGGCTCGCTTTCGGGCAGCCGTTCCCGCCACTCCTCCGGCAACAGCCGCGGATCGTCGCGATAGGCGGCGAACAACCCCGACACCACGCGCTGCGCCGCGGTCGCCGCCGCCAACTGCAGCGGGTGATGGTAGAGATTGGCGTACATGAAGCGCTTCAGCTCGCGCTCGGCGGCCGCCATCGCCGGCGAGAAGCCGATCAGCGCGCGTCCCGCCGCGCGCACGTCCTCGACGCTCGCGACCCCCGTTTCCGCGATCCGGGTTTGCGACTCGGCGATCAGGTCGTTGACCATCGCGCCGATCTGGCTGCGGATCAGCTCGCCGGCCAACCGGTCACGCGGCAGATCGGGGAAGCGGGCGGTCACGCGCCGCCAGCCGTCCGCCACCAGCGGCACCGCCGCGATCTGGTCGAGCGTCAGCAGCCCGGCGCGCAAGCCATCGTCGATGTCGTGATTGTCATAGGCGATGTCGTCGGCCAGCGCCGCGACCTGCGCCTCCAGCGACGCATGGCTCGTGAGGTCGAGCGCCGCCTCCGCATCCGCCTCGGCCAGCGCCCAGGCGGGCACCGCGATCGGGCCATTGTGCTTGGCCAGCCCCTCCAGCGTCTCCCACGTCAGGTTGAGCCCCGGCCAGCGCGGATAGGGCCGTTCGATCAGCATCAGCGTGCGCAGCGTATGGCCGTTGTGATCGAACCCGCCCGCTGCGCCCATCGCCTGCCGCAGCGCATCCTCGCCGGCATGGCCGAACGGCGGGTGGCCGATGTCGTGCGCGAGACACAGCGCCTCGGTCAGATCCTCGTTGAGCCCCAGCACGCGTGCGATCGTCCGGCCGATTTGCGCGACCTCGAGGCTGTGGGTCAGGCGGACGCGGAAATGGTCGCCATCCGGCGCGAGGAACACCTGCGTCTTGTGCCGCAAGCGGCGGAAGCTGATCGAATGGATGATCCGGTCGCGATCGCGCTGGAATGCGTCGCGCGGGCCGCGATCGGCACTTTCCTCGGGGTGGAGCCGCCCGCGGCTGCGCGCCGGATCGGCCGCCCACGGCGCCAGCGCGGCCATGTTACTTGCCGCCAAGTTTCGTCAGCTTCTGCCCGGCCTCACTGGTGAAGGTGAAGGCGGACAGTCCCTGCTTCTTGAGCGTGTTGACCATCGCGCGCGCCTCCGCCTCGGTCTTGTACGGCCCGGTGACCAGCCGGTTCGTCGCGCGGTTCGACACCGAATAGGCGCGCTTGCCGGCGAGCGCGTCGGCCTTGCCCTGCGCGTTCTTCCACGCCTTGGGCAGATCGCCTTCGTTGGCGCCGCTGGCAACCTGCACCCAGATCCGCTCGGGCTCGGCACGCGCAGCCTTCTTCTCGGCGGCTTCCTTGGCGGCAGCCTCCTTTTTGACCTTTTCGGCGGCGAGTTCCCTAGAGCGCGCCTTGCGATCGACCGGCTTGGCGGCTGGCTTCTCCGCATTATCTTCCGCAGCGACCTGCTTGCGCCCCTTCTCCGCGACGAGTTCCTTCGCGCGCGCCGCCCGACCGGGCGGCTTTGCAGCGGGCTTCTCTTCCGGCTCCTCCGCGGCGGCGATTGCCTTTTGCGAGAGGCGCTTGGCGGCGGCAAGCTTGGGGCGCTTCTGCTCGTCCGCCGCGGCGTTGCGTTCGGCGGTCTGCGCGGCCTCGTCGAGCGTCGCGGCGGCGGGCGCCGGCGGGGCGACCACGGGGACGCGCTGCGCGCCCGGCATCGGCGCGACCCCCAGCTCGGCCGCCGGGACCGAGATGCCGGCGACGATCCGCGCGAGGATTGAATCCTCGCTGATCCGCGGCGGACTGACCCGCAGCGGCGGGGCGCGGTGCGTTACCGCTGGCTGCGGCGGCGTGATGTTCGCGGCGGCGAGTTGCGGCGCCGGCGCCAGGGTCCGCGTTGGAAGTGGCTGGGTCTGCGCCACGGCGACCGGCGCGGGCGTCGGTGTCTGCGGCTGCGGCTGCGGCTGCGGCGTCGCGATCGGCGTCCGTGCTACCTGCGGCGCGGGTGCGGGCGTCGGGATCGACCGCGGGGTGATCGCGGCAACGACTGGCGCAGACGTCTGAGTCGGGATGGGGGTCTGCGTCGGGACCGGCGCGCGCCGGTTCGCCGCCGCCAGCTGCGCCTCCGCGCGATCGCGACGGCGCTGCTCGCTGCGCGACAGCTTCCTCTGCGGTGCCGACAGCGGCTGGACGGTCGGCGCGACCGATGCGACCTGCGTGCGGGCGGGTGTGCCGACCAGCGGCGTCATCGGCGGGACCATCCGCGCGTCCGCCAACCGCGCCGCGGTCGGCGCGACCTCGCCGAAATGCACCGCAAAGGCGCGGTCGACCGGCGACAGCGTCGGCAGCCGCTGGAAGAATGCCGCCAGCCCGCCCGCCATGCCGCGTGGCATCATGCTGGAGGCGATCTTGTTCGCCCCCGACACGTCGCCGTTCATCGCCAGGATGAAGGCCCGCGCGCGCCACGCGCCGCGATCCTGACGGCGCAGCAACGGCTCGATCTGCGCCAGCGCTTCTTCCTGACGCCCCGAAATGCCGAGCGACAACGCGTAGCGGCGGCGGATCTCGTCATCCTTCGCCGCCTCGCGCCCGCTCTGCGCCAGCGCGAGGCGATAGTCCTGCTGCGCGCGCTCCTGCTCGCCGATCAGATCGTAGGCGAGGCCGCGGTCGTCGGCATATTGCGGCATCGGCGCACCGTGGCGCTGCGCCTGCTCAAAATAGCGCAATGCCTCGCCCGGCCGCTCACCGTTGACGAGGATGCGCGCGATACCGGCCTTTACCCGGCCGTCGTTGGGGTCGACCGCCTCCGCCCGCTTGTACAGCGCCGCGGCAGCCGTAGCGTCGCCGAGCGCGAACGACAGGTCGCCCGCCTCGATCAGCGCGGACAGATCGCGCGGCGCGCTGCCCAGCCGGCGCACGACGTCGGCGAGCCGATCGGCATCGGGATTGGGCGTGGCGACCACCTCTTGCGCCGCCGCCGACACCGCCATCGTCATCGATCCGGCGGCGAGCACCACGGCAAGGCAGTTGGCGAGGTAGAAGCGTCCCGATCGCGATCGAGCGACATGGGTCATGCGTAAAGCTCCCCGCCACGACCCACGAGCAGGCCGGACGGACCGGAAGAAAGAAATGTCGAAACCCTCCGCAGCGCCTTCATCCCCCGAAAGGCCGCACGCCCGGCGGCAACAAGGATGAACGGACGAGCGATCATCGCGCCATAGAGCCGTTCGGCGCTGAACCGGCAATGACACGGCCCGTCCGCCTGCGACGAAGCGAGCCTGAACGGCGGCGCACGGTCGAGCCGCGCACCGCCGATGACTAGATTACTGGTTGTTCTGGCGGTGCAGGAAGCGCGGCAGGTCGCCCGGCTCGCGCCCGTCGTCCTCGGCCGCACGGCCACCGGCGTTGCGGGTGGCGTTCTGCATCCGCTCGAACAGCGTCCCGCCCAGCTTGACGCGCGGCGCGGCCGGCGCCGGCGTTTCTTCCTCGGGCGTGCCCGGCGACAGGAAGCGGCGGCGCTGCGCGTCGCCGGCCGGCGGGGTCGCGGCGGCCGCGGGCATCAGCGACTCGGCGCCCAGCACCAGTTCGTCCTCGGCCGGACGCGCCGGCGACGGGTCGATGCCGGCACCGGCATTGGCGGGCGGCACGCCCTCGGCCATCGCGCTCGCGGCGGCGCCGCTCGGCTGCTGCGGCGGGACCGCCGGAGTCGGCTCATAGGCGACCGGCTGCGGCACGGGCGTCGGGACCGGCGCGGGGGCGGCGGCCGCCGGTGCAGGCGCAGCCTCGTTGCGGCGCGGCGCGGAGAAGCTGAAGGTGCGCGGCGGCTCGGACGGTGCGCTGGCGGCGGCAGGGGCGGTCGCCTGACCGACACTCTCTATACCGGTCGCGACGACCGAGACGCGGATCTTGCCTTCCAGCTCCGGGTTGAACGCCGAACCCCAGATGATGTTCGCGTCCGGGTCGACCAGCTCGCGGATGTGGTTCGCCGCCTCGTCGACTTCCAGCAGGCGCATGTCGTCGCCGCCGGTGATCGAGACGATCACGCCCTTCGCACCCTGCATCGACACGCCGTCGAGCAGCGGATTGGCGATCGCCTTCTGCGCCGCGATCAGCGCGCGGTCGTCGCCTTCCGCCTCGCCGGTGCCCATCATCGCCTTGCCCATCTCCTGCATCACCGAGCGGACGTCGGCGAAGTCGAGGTTGATGAGGCCCGGCATGACCATCAGGTCGGTGATGCCACGCACGCCCTGTTGCAGGACCTCGTCGGCCATTTCGAACGCCTGCTTGAACGTGGTGTTCGCATTGGCAACCAGGAACAGATTCTGGTTGGGGATCACGATCAGCGTGTCGACGAACTTCTGCAGCTCCTCGATGCCGGCGTCTGCCGACTTCGAGCGGCGGTTGCCCTCGAAGCTGAACGGCTTGGTCACGACGCCGACCGTCAGGATCCCCATGTCACGCGCCGCCTTGGCGATGACCGGGGCCGCGCCGGTGCCGGTGCCGCCGCCCATGCCCGCGGCGATGAAGCACATGTGGCTGCCCTCGAGCAGGCGGCCCAGCTCCTCGATCGTCTCTTCGGCGGCGGCACGGCCGATCTCGGGGCGGCTGCCCGCGCCCAGACCCTGGGTGATCTTCGCGCCGAGCTGGATCTTCTGCTCCGCCTCCGACTGCTTCAGTGCCTGCGCGTCGGTGTTCGCCACCAGGAAGTTCACGCCCTGCACGTCCGCGCGCATCATGTTCGCGATGGCATTGCCGCCGGCCCCGCCGACGCCGATCACGGTGATCCGCGGGGTCAGGTCGTCGAGATCGGGCGTGATGAATTCGATGCTCATCGCAACATTACTCCGTCCGCCCGCGTCGCTGGTTTCATAACGGGCCGTTTACACCGATGTGCAACATGCGGGCGCGCGGTGAAAGAGGAAACACCGTGAAACGCCCTGTTGTCGCGTCAATAATTCGCCTTTGCGGCCTGAACGAGCTTCCAGAAGCCCCGCAGACCGCGCTGGCGGTGGACCATCTGCTGCGTCGGCGCGAGGCCGCGCAGGTCGATGGGATCGCTCGCGGCGAAGAACGCCAGACCGGCCAGCGTCGCAAAGCCGGGACCGGAATGCGCCTCCGGCAGGCCGGTCAGCCCGCGCGGGCGTCCGATCCGCACCGAGCGGCCCAGCGCCTGCTGCGCATAGTCCGCAATGCCCTTCAGTTCCGCGCCGCCACCGGTCAGCACCACCTGCCGACCAACCGGCCCCTCGAACTTCAGTTCCTTCAGCGCGCTCTGGATCTCGCCGACCAGATGCTCCAGCCGCTGGCGGATCACCGCAATCAGCGCCGCCTTGGTGATCTGGAGCGCCTCCGAATCCTCCTCCTGCGTCCGCTCCCGAATCGTGACCATCTCGTGATTGTCACGCGGGGACGCATTGGCCGAGCCGTGGAAGCATTTGATCCGCTCGGCCTGCAACCGCGTCGTCCCGAACGCGGAGGCGATGTCGTCGGTGATATCGGCGGCGCCGAACGGGATCGACTTCAGCCCGACCAGCATCGAGCCCGCGAACAGCGAGACGTTGGTGATCCCCGCGCCGATCTCGACCAGCGCGACGCCCAGATCGCGTTCCTCATAGGTGAGACAGGCCAGCCCGGTCGCGACCGGCGAGGCGATGATCGACTTCACCTCCAGATGCGCCGAGCGGACGCACAGGTCGAGGTTGCGCACCGGCGACCCATCGGCGGCGATGACATGGATATGGACGCCGAGCCGGTCGGCATGGAGCCCGAGCGGCTTCTTGACCCCGGTCAGCCCGTCGAGCGTGTAGAGCGCGGGCTGCGCATGGAGCACCATCCGCCCCTGCGGGTCGATCGACTGCCGCCCTTCGTGGAGCAAGGCGTCGATATCGGCCTGTTCGATGCGCATCCCGCCCAGCTCGGCCTCGATGAACGCCTCGTCGCTGACCAGCCCGCCCGCAGAGAAGCCCGCCCAGACGTTCTCGATATTGAAGCCGGCGATCCGCTCCGCCTGTTCGACCGCCTCGCGCACCGCCACCTCGGTCGCGCCCATGTCGGCGATATAGCCGCGCTTGACGCCGCGGCTCTCGCGCTGGCCGGTGCCGAGCACGTTGAGTTCGCCGCCGTCGCCTTTCTGCGCGATCATCGCCGATACCTTGGACGATCCGATGTCCAGCGCAGTAATCAGGCCGTCGGGTGCCACCTTCGCCATCGCTCTACCCCCTCATGCTTCGCCGGAGCGCAACGCTTCCCCGGCGCGCGCCTCGATCGTTCGGTCGTTGTCGCCGATCACGTTGTTGCCCGTCGCCGCCGCGGCATCGGCGGGCGGATCGTTGCGGCCGTCATCCGCGACCTGTTGCTTGTCCTGCCCGGCGCGGCGCGCATACATCTTGGCGGGATCGCGCAAGTCGAACCGCAGCCAGCCCTTGCCGAGCAGCGTGTCCGCGCCATCCATCTGCGCGAACTTGATGAGCGCCTGCGGCGCGCCGTCCTGCGGCAGCGCCAGCGTCTCGCCGGTTGTGAAGGTCAGGTCCCAGCGGCGGTTGCCGACCCAGGTCGCAGCGCGAATGCGCGGGCGCAACGCGGGTGCGGCGGCGAGCAGCGCCTGATATCCCGGCTCCTGCTGGTTCGCGCCGGGGCCGATCACCAGCGGCAGATCGGGCATGTGCGACGGCGCGACGGGCGCGAGCAGCCGCCCGGTCGCGTCGATCAGCGTCAATTGCCCCTTGTCCTGCCAGATCGCCGCCGGCTCGCGCTCGGTGATGTGGATCACCAGCCGGTCGGGGAGCCGCCGCGCGACATAGGCATCGGATATCCAGCCATAGGCGAGCAACCGGTCGCGGACACGCTCCAGATCGACCCGCAGCATCGCGCGCGACGACTGATCCTCCAGCGCGACCGCATAGACCGTCTCGCGGTCCATGCGCTTGAGCCCGGTGATGTCGACCTGTTCGACGCGCAGACCGGCACGTCCCGCCGCCTCGGCGACGCCCGCGCCGATCGCCTGCGGCACGCCGAGCAGATTGGCGACGAACAGCGTCGCGATGCCGACGCCGCCCAGCACCGTCCACGTCACCGCCCTGCGCAGCGTATCCTCGCTGATCGGCATCCTGGCGAGCAGCCGGTCGCCGAGCGACGCCTTCGGCACGCGGCGGCGGTTCGGCGTCGGGCGGCGGCCCGGCGGCGCAGCGCCGCGCTTGATCGTGCGGCTCATGAGCGTAGCGCCTCATCGACGATCGCCTGCACCAGCTCGGGGTAGCTCAGGCCGATATGCCGCGCCTGTTCGGGGACGAGGCTCAGCGGGGTCATGCCCGGCTGGGTATTCACTTCGAGCAGGAACAGTCCGTCGACGCCGCGCTCGTCATCCCAGCGGAAGTCGGATCGGCTGGTGCCGCGGCAGCCGAGCACGCGATGCGCCTGCAACGCCAGCGCCATGCACGCCTGCGTGATTTCGTCGGGGACCTCGGCCGGGAAGATATGCTCGGTCATCCCGTCGGTATATTTGGCGTCGTAATCGTACCAGCCCGACTTCGGGCGCAGTTCGGTGACGCCGAGCGCACGGTCACCCAGCACAGCGGTGGTCAGCTCGCGCCCGCGAACATAGGGCTCGGCGAGCAGCTCGTCGAATTCCTGCCACGGCCCGGTCGCGTCACGCGCGATCGGGTTGCCGTAATTGCCTGCATCGGTGACGATCGCGACCCCGACCGACGAACCTTCGTTGACCGGCTTGAGCACATAGGGGCGCGGCAGCGGATCGGCGCCGTGGACGTCGGCGCTTTTGACGATCCGCCCGCCGGGCATCGGCACGCCAGCGGGGACGAGCACCTGCTTGGTCAGCACCTTGTCGATCGCGATCACCGAGGTGGCGAGCCCGGAATGGGTGTAGCGCAGCCCCATCAGGTCCATCAGCCCCTGCACGCTGCCGTCCTCGCCGGGCGTCCCGTGAAGGGCGTTGAAGACCAGATCGGGTGCGGCCGCCGCAAGCTTCGCGGCGACGTCCGGCCCCATGTCGATGCGGGTCACGCGGTGGCCAAGCGACTCGAGTGCGTCGGCGACGCCGTTGCCCGAGGAGAGCGACACTTCGCGCTCCGCCGACCAGCCACCCATGAGGACCGCGATGTGAAGCGCAGTCATGCTGCCCCTCCGTGATCGGACGCCACGCCCACGCGCTGGATCTCCCATTCCAGTTCCACCCCGCTCGCCGCCTTCACGCGCGCGCGGACATCCTCACCCAGCGCCTCGATATCGGCGCTGGTCGCGCTACCGAGGTTGAGCAGGAAATTGGTGTGCTTCTCGCTGACCTGCGCGTCACCGCGCCGCAAGCCGCGACAGCCGGCTTCATCGACCAGCGCCCACGCCTTGTGCCCGTCGGGGTTCTTGAAGGTCGACCCGCCGGTCTTCGAGCGCAGCGGCTGCGACGCCTCGCGCGCGGCGGCGATCCGGTCCATCTCCGCCTGGATCGCTGCGGATTCGCCGGGTTGTCCGCGGAAGGTGGCGGCGATCACCACCGCGCCCTCCGGCAGGTTGGAGTGACGATAGGTGTAACCGAGGTCGGTCGCTGCCAGCGTCCGCCGCTCGCCCGAGCGCAGCGCCACCTCGGCCTCGACCAGCACATCGGCGGTCTCGCGCCCGTACGCGCCACCGTTCATCCGCACGAACCCGCCGACCGTGCCGGGGATCGAGCGCAGGAACTCCAGCCCGGCTACGCCGGCATCGCGCGCGGTCGAGGACACCAGAATGCCGCTCGCTCCGCCCCCGCAGCGCAGCGTCACCTCGTCGAGCGCGGTCGCGGTGGCGAACGGCTTGCCGAGCCGGATCACCACGCCCGGCACGCCGCCGTCGCGGACGATCAGGTTCGAGCCGAGCCCGAGCGGCAGCACCGGCACCGCCGGATCGAGCGCGGCGAGAAACGCGCACAGATCGTCGGCATCGGCAGGCTCGAACAGCCACTCCGCCGCGCCACCCGCCTTGAACCAGACGAGCGGTGCCAGCGGTGCGTGCGGCGTCAGCCGCCCGCGGACCTCGGGGAGCGCGCTCACCACGGCCCGGCCCGCCACAATTGCGCCCGTGCCTGCCACGCCGCCAAATTCGCCTCGCCCGCACGCCGCGTCGCCTCCTGCGCCGCGATCAGCGCCGCACCCGCGTCGGTGACCTGCCGGCCGGCGTCCAGCGCGTTGCGCTGCGTGTCGAGCAGCTGCTTCTGCCAGCCGATCGCGGCGTCGAACCAGTTGGTCATGCGCGGTCACCGATAGCAGTGGCGAGCCCGGCCGCCCATTTGGTGATGTCGCCCGCGCCGAGGCAGATCACCTGATCGCCCGTGCGCAATTCGTCCGCCAGCACCGCGGCGAGCGCGGCGGCGTCCGCCACCACCGACGCCTGACGATGCCCGCGCTCCTGCAACCCCGCGACCAGCGCCTCGGCATCTACCCCGGGGACCGGTGCCTCGCCCGCGGCATAGACCGGGGTGACATACACCTGATCCGCGTCGTTGAACGCGCCGCGGAAGTCCTCCATCAAATTGCCGAGCCGCGAATAACGATGCGGCTGGACGACCGCGATCACGCGCCCCTGCGCACTCTCGCGCGCGGCGGCGAGCACCGCGCGGATCTCGACCGGATGGTGGCCGTAATCGTCGATGATCGTCGCGCCACTTACCTCACCGACCTTGGTGAAGCGGCGCTTGACGCCCGAGAAGCGCTCGAAGCCCTTCTGGATCGTCGCGTCGTCGATGCCCAGCTCCAGCGCGACGCCGATCGCGGCGAGCGCGTTCTGGACGTTGTGGCGGCCGGGCATCGGCAGGTCGATCCCCTCGATCGAGCGCACCGCACCGTCACGCGACCGGATCAGCGCCTCGAAGCGGTTGCCGCCCGGATAGGGCGTGACGTTGACCCCGCGCACATCCGCCGACGCCGCGAAGCCATAAGTGACGATCCGCCGGTCGCGGACGCGCGGGATCAGCGCCTGCACCTCGGGGTGGTCGAGGCACAGCAGCGCCGCGCCGTAGAAAGGCACGTTCTCGACGAACTCGACATAGGCGTCCTTGGCGCGGTCGAAGCTGCCGTAATGGTCGAGATGCTCGGGATCGATGTTGGTGACGACCGCGATCGTGCCGTCGAGCCGCAGGAAGCTGCCGTCGCTCTCGTCGGCCTCGACCACCATCCAGTCGCTCGCGCCGAGCCGCGCGTTCGAGCCATAGCTGTTGATGATCCCGCCGTTGATGACGGTCGGATCGACACCGCCGGCATCGAGCAGCGCGGCGACCATCGAGGTCGTGGTGGTCTTGCCGTGCGTCCCCGCGACCGCGACGGTCGACTTCAGCCGCATCAGCTCGGCGAGCATCTCGGCGCGGCGCACGACGGGGATGCGGTTGCGCAGCGCCGCCTCGACCTCGGGGTTGCCGCGCTTCACCGCCGTTGAGGTGACGACCACCGCGACGCCCTCGACGTTGGCGGCATCATGCCCGATCGTCACGGCGATGCCGCGTGCGCGCAGCCCCTCGATCACATAGCCCTCGGCGACGTCCGAACCCTGCACTTTATAGCCGAGATTGTGCATCACCTCGGCGATGCCCGACATGCCGATCCCGCCGATCCCGACGAAGTGGATCGTCCCGATGTCGGTGGCGACGCCTTTCATGCGAACGCCTTCCGCGTCTGTGCCTTGCCGACCATCACCCGCGCACGAGGCGCGTCGAGGCTCTCGACAAGATCGGCGAGGTCGGTGACGGCATTGGGCGCGCCGCACGAACGCGCGCGCGTGGCGGCGTTGCCGAGCGCTTCGGGATCGAGTCCGAGTTTCTGCATCTGCTTGGCGAGTTCCGTCGGCGTGAAGGCGGTTTGTTGAATCGTGCGCGCGCCGCCCGCGGCGGTGATCTCGCGCGCATTGGCGGTCTGGTGATCGTCGGTCGCGGACGGGAGCGGCACGAGAATCGCAGGGCGACCGGCGGCGGTCAGCTCGGCGATCGTCGACGCGCCAGCGCGCGCGATGACGAGGTGCGACCAGCCGAGTTGCTCCGGCAGGTCGGGAAGATAGGTGGCGAGATCGGCGGCGATGTCGAGGCTCGCATATCGCTCGCGCACCGCGTCGATGTCCTCGATCCGCGCCTGATGCGTCACCTGCAGGCGGCGGCGGAACGCGACCGGGAGCAGCGCGAGCCCGTCGGGCACCACCTGGCTCAGCACCGACGCACCCTGGCTGCCGCCGGTTACCAGCACGCGGAAGATCCCGTCCTCGTCGGGGACCGGATAAGGCTTCGCGCGCAACGCCAGCACGCTTTCGCGCACCGGATTGCCGATCAGATGCGCCTTGGCGCGGTGGCGCGGGGTGAGCCGTTCGGTCTCGGCATAGCTGGTCGCGATCGCATCGACGCGCCCCGCCACCAGCCGGTTGACGCGCCCCAGCACGGCATTCTGCTCGTGGATCGCGGTCGGGATCTTCTCGGCGAACGCCGCCGACAGCGCCGGGAAGGCGGGATAGCCGCCGAACCCGATCACCGCCGCGGGCTTGAAGGTGCGGTACAATTCACGCGCCAGCGCCCGCCCCTGCACCATCAGCCGTGCCGCCTTCGCCCAGCCGAGCGGCCCGCCCGCGAACCGCCCGGCGGGGATGATGTGCGTCTGCACGCCCTCGAACAATCCGGGGAAGCGTACCCCCCGTGCGTCGCTGACCAGCGCGACGCGGTGGCCGCGCTTCATCAGCTCGGCGGCGAGCGCGGCGGCGGGCACCATATGCCCGCCGGTGCCGCCGGCGGCGAGCACGTAATGGCGGGGGCGGAAGTCGCGGACCTGCGTCATTCGGCGCTCCAGCGTTGCTGCGCGATATACGGGCTGCGCAGCAGGAACGGGTTGCGGCGTGTGAACGCGAGCAACAGCCCCATCCCCATCGACAGCGCGACCATCGACGATCCGCCGTAGCTGATGAACGGCAACGTCATGCCCTTCGACGGCGCCAGCCCGGTGTTGACCGCCATCGAGATCAAAGCCTGCGCGCCGAACTGCACCGCCAGCCCCGAGGCGGCGAGCAGGCGGAACGGGTCCTGCTCGTCGAGCAGCTTGACGAATACGCGCACCACGATCGCGAGGAACGCCAGCCCGACGATCATGCACGCCAACAGCCCGAATTCCTCACCGATTACCGAGAAGATGTAATCGGTATGCGCCTCCGGCAGCCCGTATTTGACCGTCCCCGCGCCCGGCCCGGTGCCGAACCAGCCGCCCGAGGTCAACGTGTTGTGCGCGGCATTGGTCTGGAAGTGATCGGCGGCGCCCTCGCCCTCGACGCCGGGGAACAGGAAGGCGTCGATCCGCTTCCGCGCGGTGCTGTAGAACAGATAGGCGGCGATCAGCGCGATCGGCACCATCGACAGGAAGCCGACAATGACGCGCGTCGGCGTCCCGGCGATCGTCACCAGCGCCAGCCAGATGACGCAGAACATCACGGTCTGTCCGAAATCGGGCTGCAACATCAGCAGCATCGCGATCAATCCGGTCAACGCCGCGGTGATCGCCGTCACCGGCAACTCGGCATCGCGCGACTTGAACGACAGCAGCCACGCGACCGTCACGACGAAGAACGGCTTGAGGAATTCGGACGGCTGGAATTGCGCGAAGCCGAACCCGACCCAGCGCCGCGCGCCGTTGACGCTGACGCCGACGAACGGCACCAGCACCATCAACGCGACGCACACCGCCGCACCGATCAGCGACATGCGCCGTGCCATCGTCAGCGGCAGCATCGACACGCCGAACAGCACCGGCAGCGACACCGCCACCCACATCACCTGCCGCCAGAAATAATGCAGCGGCGCGAAATGGAGATGCTCGCCCGAATAGCGCGTCGCGCTGACCGGCGAGCCGGCGGCGACCGCGATCAGCCCGATCGCGATCAGGAAAAGCGCGAGCAGCAACAGCACGCGGTCGATGTCCCAGAACCATGTCCCCAGCGGCGACGGATCGCCGCGCCCGCCGCGATTGCGCAGCGATACGCCGGGACGCGCCGGCTCGGTTCGGGTCGCGCTCATGCCAGCTCCTCCACCGCCGCGCGGAACGCGGCGCCACGCTGCTCGAAATCGCGGAACTGGTCGAACGAGGCGGCGGCGGGCGACAGCAGCACGACATCGCCGCGCTCCGCCTCCTGCGCCGCCAGCTTCACCGCGCGCTCCAGCGTCTCGACCTCGGCGACCGGCACCTGTCCGCGCAGCACCGCCGCGAAGCGCGGGCCGCCCTCACCGATTGTATAGGCGCGCACGACGTTGCCGAGGTGCGGCACGCACGCGTCGAGATCGTCGCCCTTCACCTTGCCGCCGACGATCCAGTGGATGCGCGGGAAGGCGGCGAGCGCGGGGGCGGCGCTTTCGGGATTGGTCGCCTTGCTGTCGTTGATCCACGCCACGCCGTTCAGCGTCGCGATCCGCTCCATACGGTGCGGCAGGCCGGTGAACGTTTCCAGCGCGCGCTCGATCGTCTCCGCATCGACGCCCAGCGCCTCGGCGACCGCGACCGCGGCCCTGGCATTCTGTTCGTTGTGCGGGCCTTGCAGCGACGGCCAGCGCGCCTGCTCACCGGGCAGCGGCACGCCGTCGATGAAGCGGACGTTGAGCCCCGCGGGCGCGTCGGCGAGCACGTCATGCTCGGCCTCCGCCTCGTAATCGACCACCGCGACATGCGCGGGCGACTGCATCGCGAACAGCCGCGCCTTGCTGGCGGCGTAGGCGTCGAAGCCGTCGTAGCGGTCGAGATGATCGGGGGTGATGTTGAGCAGCACCGCGACATCGCAATCGAGCGTCTGCGTCAGGTCGATCTGGTAGCTCGACAGTTCAAGCACATAGACGCCGCCCTCCGGCAACGGCTCCTGCGCGAGGATCGGCAGCCCGATGTTGCCGCCCATCCGCGCGGGGATACCGGCGGTGTCGAGGATGTGGTGGATCAGCGCGGTGGTAGTCGACTTGCCGTTGGTGCCGGTGATCCCGACGACCTTGTGCGCGGGCAGGTCGGCGCTCGCCTGCGCGAACAGCTCGATGTCGCCGATGATCGGCACGCCCGCCGCGCGCGCCTTTGCGGCGAGCGGATGGGTGTTGAGCGGCACGCCCGGCGAAACGACGAGGGCGTCGACAGTGGCGAGGTCGAATGTGTCGAGATCGGCGAAGGTCGCGCCATCAAGATCGACCCGCTTCTCCGCATCGCTATCCCACGCCGTCACCCGCGCCCCGCCCGCGACGAGCGCACGAACGGTCGCGGCGCCCGAGCGTGCCAGCCCGAGCACCGCATGATGTTTCCCCGCCCAGGCGCGCGCGACGATCATCGCAGCTTCAACGTCGAGAGCCCGGCCAGCGCCAGCACCAGCGAGATGATCCAGAAGCGGATCACCACGGTCGGCTCGCTCCACCCCAGTTGCTCGAAATGATGGTGGATCGGCGCCATGCGGAAGATGCGCTTGCCGGTCCGCTTGTACCAGAACACCTGGATGATGACGCTCATCGCCTCGACCACGAACAGCCCGCCGATGATACCCAGCACGATCTCGTGGTGCGCGACCACCGCGATCGTGCCGAGTGCGCCGCCGAGTGCAAGGCTGCCGGTATCGCCCATGAACACCGCCGCGGGCGGCGCATTATACCACAGGAAGGCCAGCCCCCCGCCGATCACCGCCCCGCAGAAGATCGCCAGCTCGCCCGCGCGCGGCACGTGCGGGATGCCGAGATAGTCGGCGAACTTCACGTTGCCGGCCAGATAGACGATCAGCAGGAATGCGACGCTGGCGATGATGACCGGCATCGTCGCGAGGCCGTCGAGCCCGTCGGTCAGGTTCACGGCATTGCCGAACGCAACGATCGTGAAGGCGGCGAAGATCGGGTAAAAATAGCCGAGGTCGATGAAATAGCGGCTGGTGAACGGGAAATAGAGGCCGGAGCCATTCTCCTGCATCACGATCCACGCCGCCACACCCGCGATGGCGAATTCCAGTAACAGCCTGACGCGCCCGGAGACGCCCGCAGTGCTGGCTTTACGCACCTTGTCGTAATCGTCGAGGAAGCCGATCGCGCCGAAACCGAGCGTGACGAACAGGCACGC
Source organism: Sphingomonas sp. 8AM (assembly GCF_902506455.1). Classification (GTDB taxonomy): domain Bacteria; phylum Pseudomonadota; class Alphaproteobacteria; order Sphingomonadales; family Sphingomonadaceae; genus Sphingomonas. The sequence goes on from NZ_LR733844.1 coordinate 2,333,285, forward strand.
CCAGACGAACGGATTGCGCAGGTCCATCCAGATCAGCACCGACAGCACGAGGCTGGTGAGGATCATCAGACCGCCCATCGTCGGGGTGCCGCGCTTGGCGAGGTGCGTCTGCGGGCCGTCGGCGCGGATCGGTTGCCCCTTGCCCTGCCGCACGCGCAGCCAGCCGATGAAGCGCGGGCCGATGATCAGGCCGATCAGCAACGCGGTCGCGATCGCCGCACCGGCGCGAAACGTCTGATAGCGGATCAGGTTGAACCCGCCCGCGAAACCGAGTTGTTCGGCGATCCAGTACAGCAACTCAACTCATCCCGTTGGCAAGACCGCTGACCAGTCGCGACAGGCCGACGCCGTTCGATCCCTTGACGAGCAATGTGTCGCCCGGCCGGATCAGCGCCCGCACGCGCTCGAGCGCCTGGCCGGCATCGGGCACATGGACGAAATCCACCCGCCCCTCAAGCGCCGCGGCCAGCGGGCGCATCGCCTCGCCGACCAGTACGGCCGCTTCGACGTGCGCGGCGACGACGTCGTCGGCCAGCCCGGCATGGAAATCCGCCGAGCCCTCGCCCAGCTCGCGCATCTCGCCGAGCACCGCCACGTGCCGCCCCGCCGCCTGCGCCAGCACCGCCAGCGTCGCGCGCATCGATGCCGGGTTGGCGTTGTAGCTCTCGTCGATCACGGTCGCCTCGCCGTCGCCGACGCGCACCGTCAGCCGCGCGCCGCGTCCCGGCAGGCCACCCAGCTCGCCGAGCGCAAGTCCGGCAAGCGCCAGATCGGCCCCGACCGCGTCCGCCACCGCCAGAACGGCGAGCGCATTCGACACCCAATGCCGCCCGGGCTGCGCGATCGTGAAACTCAGGTCACGCCCGCCGACGCGCGCGGTGACGAACGTGCCGCCGCTGCGCACCACCATTGCGTCGCTGGCGCCCACATCGGCCTCGCGGTCGATCCCGAACGTGATGATCCGACCGGCATACGGCTTTGCGGCCTCTATCAGACGGTCCCGGTGGGGGCTGTCGTACGGCACGATCGCGATACCGCCGGGCACCAGTCCGCGAAAGATTTCGCCCTTTGCGTCCGCGATTGCGCTTTCGTCGGGGAAGAATTCGGTGTGCGCGGGCGCGATCGCGGTCACCAGCGCGACATGCGGTCGGACCAGCGTGGTCAGATGTGCCAGTTCGCCGGGATGGTTCATCCCCATCTCTAACACCGCGAAATCGGTATCGGCGGGCATCCGCGCGAGGCTGAGCGGGACACCGGTATGGTTGTTGTAGCTCTTGACCGAGCGATGCGCGCGGACGCCGGGCGCACGGTCGAGCGCCGCGAACAGCGCCTCCTTGGTCGAGGTCTTGCCGACCGATCCGGTCACGCCGATCACCTTGCCCGCCACCCGCGCGCGGGCAGCACGGGCGAGGTTTTCGAGCGCCGCGAAGGTGTCATCGACGCGCACCGCCGGATGCGCGGTGGGCTGCGACGCGATCGCGCCCCCCGCCCCCTGCGCGAACGCCTGATCGAGAAAGCGATGGCCGTCGGTCGTCTCGCCGGTCAGCGCGACGAACAGGTCACGCTCGCCGACCTCGCGCGAATCGAACGCGACTCCATCGACGGTAAAGTCGGTGGAGGCGGTACCGCCGGTGGCGGAGGCGATCTCCGCGGCGGTCCACAGCGTCATGCCGACACCTCGCGCGCGACCGTCACGTCGTCGAACGGCAGCACGAGGTCGCCGACGATCTGCCCCTGTTCATGACCCTTGCCCGCGATCAGCACGATGTCGCCGGCCCTCGCCTCCGCCACCGCTGCGGCGACCGCGGCCCGCCGGTCGCCGATCTCGCGCGCGCCGCGGGCACCGTCGAGCACCGCGTGGCGGATGACCGCCGCGTCCTCCGTCCGTGGGTTGTCGTCGGTGACGATCACCAGATCGGCACTCGCCATCGCGACCTGCCCCATTGGCACGCGCTTGCCCGCGTCGCGGTCGCCGCCGGCCCCGAAGACGAGGATCAGTCGCCCCTCGACATGCGGGCGCAGCGCGGCACATGCTGCCTCGATCGCATCCGGCGTATGCGCGTAATCGACATAGACCGGCACGCCGTCCGCGGTGATCGCGGCGCGCTCCAGCCGCCCGCGAACCGGCTGCAACCGGGCAAGCCCCGCGAGCGTCGGCGCGACGTCGCCCCCGGTCGCGATCACCAGTCCCGCCGCAATCAGCGCATTGGCCGCCTGGTAGCCGCCGATCAGCGGCAGCGCGACCCGGTGATCGACACCCTTGGCGCGGATCGTCAGCCCTTGTCCCAGCAAGGTCGGATCGCGCGCGACCAGGCGCAGGTCGTCGCCATGTTCGCCGACGGTAAAGACGCGATTGCCGCGCTCGCGCGCGATGTCGATCACGCGTTCCGAATTGGCGTCGTCGACCCACACCACAGCGGTGCCGTCATCCGCCAGCACCTGCGCGAACAGCCGCAGCTTGGCGGTAAAATAGGCCGCCATATCGCCATGATAGTCGAGATGATCGCGGCTGAGGTTGGTAAAGGCCGCCGCGCGCACCGGCAGCCCCTCGGTACGATATTGGCTCAGCCCGTGGCTCGACGCCTCGAAGGCGAGATGCGTGACGCCCTCGCGTGCCAGCCCCGCGACGTTCGACAGGAAGGTGACGACATCCGGGGTGGTCAGCCCGGTCACAACGCGCTCGTCGGCCGTGGCGACGCCCAGCGTTCCGATCGAGGCAGCGTGATGCCCCGCCATCCGCCATAGCTGCCGCGTCATCTCAACGGTCGAGGTCTTGCCGTTCGTGCCGGTCACCGCGACCGCGGTCTCCGGGAAGGGCGCGAAGAACCGTGCCGCCAGCCGCGCAAAGGCCTCGCGTGGCGTGTAGTCGCGGATGTGCAACGCGCCCTCGACACGCGCGCCGGGTCGCGCGACCACCGCCACCGCGCCGGCCTCGATCGCGGCCGGGATGAAGTCCTCGCCATTGACGCGCGCGCCCTCGAACGCGCCGAAGATCGTGCCCGGTGCGACCTTGCGATGGTCGATCGCGAACCCCGTGACCGCCTGCTCGCCGCCGCCCTCGACCAGTTGCGACAGCTTCATGCCACGATCCTCACTGCCCGCCGCTCTTCGGCGCGCGATCCGGATCCTGCCACAGCGTCGGGACGATGTCCGAGACGTCGATGTCGTGGTGGTCGTCGGGGGTCACGCCCAGAATCGCGCCGACACGCGCGATCGTGCGACCGACGACCGGGGCGACGTTCCACGCGGCGGTCTTCAACCCGAAGGTCTCCTTCGTTCCAAGCGGCGAGTCGAGCATTGCCACCACCACATAGCGCGGCGCGTCCATCGGGAAAGCCGCCGCGAAGGTCGCGACGTTCCGCGACCGGTCGTAGCCGCCCGCCACCGCCGCCTCGGCGGTGCCGGTCTTGCCACCGACCCGGTACCCCGGCGCGTCGCCCTTGCGCCCGGTGCCGCGCAGCACGACCAGTCGCAGCATCTGGCGCATCCGCGCGCTGGTCGCCTCGCCGATGACGCGCCGTCCCGCAACCTCGTGGCCCGGCTGCACCTTGAGCAACGTCGCCGGGCGCCACGTCCCGCCGTTGACCAGCGCGGCATAGGCGTTGGCGAGGTGCAGCGGCGTCACCGCAATACCGTGGCCGTAGGCGGTCGTCATCGTCGTGGTGCGCGCCCAGAAGGTGGGCCACAGCGGACGACCCTTCTCGCGGATCTCGATGTCCGGGCGGGTATCGAAACCAAGCTTGCGGAACATCTTCTGCATCCGCTCCGGCCCGACCTCGTCGGCGACCCGCGCGGTCGCGACGTTCGAGGAATAGATCAGCGTTTCCGCCATATTGAGCCAGCGCTTCGGATCGCCGCGCTCGTCATGGATCGTGTAGCGACCAACCTGCAATGGATGCGTCGCGTCGAAGCGTCGCTCCATCGAGGTGACGACGCCATTGTCGATCGCCGCCGCCATCGTGATCGGCTTGAAGGTCGAGCCCAGTTCGAAGACGCTCTGCGTCGTGATGTTGCGGAGCTGCTCGCTGCCCGACATGCCGACGCGATTGGGGTTGAAGGTCGGCAGCGACACCATCGCGACCACCTCGCCGGTGTGGACGTCGAGTACGACCCCGCCGCCGCCGCGCGCGGAGAAGGTCGTCATCGCGCGACCCAGCTCGCTCTCCATTGCCGCCTGCACCCGCGTGTCGATCGACAGCGTCACCGGCTGGTTGATCGTCGCAGGATTGGTGAGCCGCTCGTCGAGCGCGCGCTCGATCCCGCTCATCCCATGCCCACCAGTGATGAAGCCGAGCACATGCGCGCCGAGCGTCGATTGCGGGTAGAGGCGCTGCGTCTCGCGTTCGAAGACGATGCCGGGCTCGCCGATCGCGTTGACGGCCTCGACCAGCGCGGGGCTCGCGCGGCGATTGAGATAGGTGAAGCTGACCGGACGCGTGATCTGCGCATAGAACCACGCCTGATTGCCGCGATCCGGCATCAGGTCGGCGAGCTTCTGGGCGATCTGCGACGGGTCGCCGAGCAACTTTTTCGGATGGACGCCGATCGTCCACGCGTCGATCGTCCGCGCGAGCGGCGCGCCGTTGCGGTCGACGATATCGCCGCGCGGCGCGGCCAGCACCGGCGCGAAGCCGCGCTCGCCACCCTCGGTCAGCCCGAGCATGGCCAGTCGCCCGATCACGATCAGCACCGCCGCCGCGAACAGCAGCATCAGCATCATCAGGCGCAGATGTTGCGTCGCCAGCATCTGCTGGCGCTGGTCGCCCGAACGGCCGGCGCGAAGGGGTCGGGCGACCAGGGTGGTCACCGCAGGCGGCTCCGTTCGACGCGCGCGCCGCTCAGCAGGTCACCCAGCGTATTGTCGCTGAGCAGACCGCGATCGAGCATCGCCACCTTGGCAACCTTGACCGGCGCGGCTGCAGCGCGGGTCGCCACCCGCGTGGCGGCGGCCGGGGTGGCGGCGGCGGCGACCTGCACCGCGGCAACCTTGACGATGGCAGGCGTGGCGGTCGCGGTGCTGGCGGTGGCGACGGCGGGGACAATGGCGGCGACCGGCGCGGCAGGGACGATCAGCTGCGCGGTCTGCACCGGCACGTCACGGCCGGGAGCAGGCAGGCCCGGCAGCGGCGACAGCGCCGCCAGCGCACGCTCGTTCGCCACGAATTGCTGCGCGGTCGGCACGGTCAGCGCCAGCGTGTTGCCGTTCCAGCGTTCGAGTTGCGCGAGGTTGGCGCGCACGTCGAACTCGGTTTCGAGCGCACGGATGTCGCGCTCGGCCGAGGAGATACGGCGGTCGACCTGCTCGAGCCGCTTGCGCTCCGCCGCGACCTGCGACGACACGAGGTAGAAGCCGATCGCCACGATCGCGCAGCCGCTCAGCCACCCGAGTCCCTTCAACCGATATATCGCCGCCATCGTTACGCCTCCAAACGCCAAGGTGCCGCCCCGGTACGCCGGGCAGTGCGAAGTGTGGCGGAGCGGGCGCGCGGGTTTGCGGCCAGCTCCGCATCGCCCGCACGGATTGCGCGGGCAGTGATCTCGAAGGTCGGTTCGCGCACGGGCGCGGTGACCGGCATATGCCGCGACCCGCCGGGTGCCGCCCCCGACCGGTCGCGCAGGAAGCGTTTGACGATGCGATCCTCCAGCGAGTGGAAGGTCACGATCGCCAGCCGCCCGCCGGGCTTCAGCACGCGTTCGGCGGCCTCAAGCCCCTGCGTCAGCTCGTCCAGCTCGCCGTTGATGTGGATGCGCACCGCCTGAAAGGCCCGGGTCGCCGGGTCCTTCTTGTCATGCGGGCGATGACCGAGCGCCTTGCGAACGACGTTCGCGAATTGCGCGGTGGTTTCGAGCGGGCGCGCCGCGACCACCGCGCGCGCGATCCGCCGCGACTTGGGCTCCTCGCCAAAGCGGTAGAGCACGTCGGCGATCGCTTCCTCATCGGCCTCGTTGAGGAAGTCGGCGGCGGACATGCCCGCCTGGCTCATCCGCATGTCGAGCGGGCCGTCCGTCTGGAAGGAAAAGCCGCGCGCCGCCTGATCGAGCTGCATCGACGACACGCCGATATCCATCGTCACGCCGTCGACCGGCACCGCATCGCGCGCCGCCAGTTCCGCCTCCAGTGCCGAGAAGGTCGCCGCCACGAGCGTCAGGGCGGCTTCTTCCTCCAGCGCGCGACCGCTGGCGATCGCATCCGGATCGCGATCGAACGCGATCACCGCCGCGCCGGTCGCGAGGATCGCGCGGGTATAGCCGCCGGCGCCGAAGGTCGCGTCGACGTGGCACTCACCGGGGGCAGGGGCGAGCGCGGCGACGACTTCGTCGAGCAGGACGGGGATGTGCGGGGCGGCGGCGCTGCTCATGACAGGGGGATCCCCTTGTCCTCGCAGGTGAATTCCACATACTCCTTGAGGAAGGGGTCGATCCCCGGCGTCTCGATGAGGACGTTCGGGGCCCAGATGGTGATCCAGTTGAACGCGCCCAGAAACACCGCCGCGCCGTGGATACGGGCGTAGCGGCGCTCGAACGTCGGCATGATGAAGCGGCCCGAGCCGTCGAACGGCAAAGGCTCGGCCCCGCCGGCGCGGTCGAGGATGTTGTAGTCGGTGCGGCCGCTGGTCGCGAATTGCGCGGCATCCAGCGCCTCAAGCTTGGCCTTCCAGAACGGCACGAAGCCGGGATCATAGGCAATGAGGCAGCGATGTTCGGGGTGCGGCGCGATGATGACGGTGCCGCCATCCTTGCCGTCTTCACGCGGGGCGTTCTTGGCCAGCGTCGCCCGCAGGGTGTTGGGAATCGCGACCCGGCCCTTGTCGTCGACAAGACCGAGACCCTTTCCCTGATAATCCACCCTGTCGACCACGCCCACCTCGCACCCGGAGCGCACAACCACCCTGCCCGACGCGCGGCCATCGCCGCACGCCGACGTTGCTGTCAGCAAACAACAGTGGTTCTGCCCCCAATGTCGTCGAGGATAGGTAACAGGGTTGAGTGGGGATGAGAAGGGATTTTAGGGGAAATTCGGGGACAAGCTACGTTGCTGTCGGAATTTCCCCGGATTCCATGGCGGAGCATGGGCGCGCCGCCGCAACAGCGGCGGGCCAACCGCATCAACGCGGGCGACGGGCCGAAATTTTGCTTAACGAGGGGCGAATTCCCCGGAATTCCCCGGCACCGCCGCCACAAGCGGACCGCCTGCGCGGGCGAGCGAACCGCCTCCACGATGGCTGCCGGGCGAATCGGCGAGCGGCACGTAACGGGTCGATCTACCGCGGGCGCGGGCCGCGGCGCGGCGCTCACAACATGCCGTTGGTCGAGGACGAGTCCGGCGCGGGTTGTTGCTGAGCGGGCGATTCGGCGGCCGAGGGCGTCGGCGCCGCGCCGGGGGTGACACCCATTTCGGCGAGCGGCTCGTTCGGAGGCGCAGCGGTCGGCGCAGATGCCGGCGCGCTCATGTTGGCGACCAGTTCCGGTTGCGCGGCACCGCTCACGCTGACCGGCTGCTGCTGATTGACCGAAGAAAAGATCGCACTTGCCAGACCGATCAACAGCACGACCGCCGCCAGACCGATCATTCCGACGCGCACGCGCTGCCGGGTCTGTTCCGCCTGTTGCCGTTCGACGGCGGCCTTGTCTTTGATAGGAGCCTTCATCGGTCACGCAATTCTAACCGATCGTCGCGGGAGTGTCGATCAATTCGTTAACGGCCGATCGTGCACCTGGCCGCGCACCAGCCCCTTCGAGGCCAGCCAAGCCGGATCGTAGAGCGTCGAGAGATAGCGGAACCCGGTATCGCACAGGATCGTCGCGATTCGCTTGCCGGGCCCGAGCTGCCGCGCCAGCCGCACTGCGCCCGCGACATTGATCCCCGACGACAGGCCGAGGCACAGCCCCTCCTCGCGCAGCAGCCGGTCCGTCCAGTCGAGCCCTTCCTGATCGGGGATGCGGAACTGCGCGTCGACCGGCGCGCCCTCCAGATTGGCGGTGATCCGCCCCTGCCCGATCCCCTCGGCAACCGACGAGCCTTCGGCGCGCAGCTCGCCACACGCATAATATTCGTAGAGCGCCGCGCCGTGCGGGTCGCTGAGCGCGATGCACACGTCCGGGTCGTGCGCCTTCAACCCCAGCCCGACCCCGGCGAAGGTGCCGCCGGTGCCGACCGCGCAGGTGAAGCCGTCAATCCGGCCATCCATCTGCGTCCAGATCTCCTCGGCAGTGCCGACGATATGCGCGCGCCGATTGGCGATATTGTCGAACTGGTTCGCCCAGATCGCGCCCGGAGTCTCCTCCGCGATCCGCCGCGACGTATGGACGAAATGCGCCGACGACGAATAAGGGGCGGCCGGCACCGTCACCAGCTCGGCACCGAGCGCGCGCAGCGTGTCCATCTTCTCCTTGGACTGGGTGTCGGGCATCACGATGATCGTGCGATAGCCCTTGGCATTGGCGACCAACGCCAGCCCGATGCCGGTATTGCCCGCCGTCCCCTCGACGATCGTCCCGCCGGGCGCGAGCACCCCGCGCTCCTCGGCATCGGCGACGATGAACAGCGCGGCGCGATCCTTCACGCTCGCGCCCGGATTGGCGAACTCGCACTTGCCGAAAATGTCGCAGCCGGTGGCCTCGCTCGGCCCCTTCAGCCGGACGAGCGGCGTATTGCCGATCAGGGCGAGGGTATCGGTGGTCGTATGCATGGCGGCGTAGATGCGGGCGCGCCGGGCGATGCGCAAGCGATTGAAACTATCTGTCGCCCTCTCCCGCCTTCATCGCGCTCGCCAAGCCACGATTAAGCTGTCATGTTCTCGTTTCGTTTTCTCAGCCGAGTCGCCCCAAGTCGCCCATGCCCGACCTGCCGCCCCGACCGCTGCGCTGGCTGTTCCTCGACCTGAACAGCTATTTCGCGAGCGTCGAGCAGCAGTTGCAGCCCAGTCTGCGCGGGCGGCCGGTGATCGTCGCGCCGGTCGGCACCGACACGACGGTGGCGATCGCCGCCTCGGTCGAGGCGAAACGCTACGGCATCTCGACCGGCACGCCGGTGTGGGAGGCGAAGCAGCGCTGCCGCGAACTGGTCGTCACCCCGGCGCGGCACGAGCGCTATGTCGAATTCCACCATGCGATCGTCGCCGAGATCGAGCGGCACATTCCGGTCACGAAGGTCTGTTCGATCGACGAGGTCGCGTGCCGGCTGCTCGACAACGAGAACAATCGCGCGCACGCCGAGGCGCTGGCGGTGCGGATCAAGCGCGGCATTCGCGAGAAGGTGGGCGCGTGCCTGACCTCCTCGGTCGGGATCGCGCCCAACCGGCTGCTCGCCAAGCTCGCCTCCGACCTGCAGAAGCCGGACGGATTGGTGGTGTTCGAGGCAGCCGATCTGCCGCACGCGCTCTATCGCCTGTCGCTGCGCGACATCAGCGGGATCGGCGCGAAGATGGAACGGCGGCTGGCGCGCGACGGGGTCAACGATATCCAGCAATTGCTCGCGCGGCGGCCGCGCGATGCCGGTCATGCCTGGGGCGGCACCAATGGCGACCGGCTCTGGTATCTGCTCCACGGTGTCGATCTGGCCGAGAAGGCGACACAGAGCCGCACGATCGGGCACAGCCACGTCCTGTCGCCCGGCAAGCGCGGCTATGGCGCGGTGCGGCTCACCGCGCGGCGGCTGGCGCTCAAGGCCGCGAGCCGGCTGCGCCGCAAGGCGTATCGGGCGCGGCTGCTGGTCCTCCATGCGCGGTTCGAGGATGACAAGAGCGTGTGGCGCACCTCCGCGAAGCTACCGGCGACGCAGGACAGTTTCGCCGTATTGTCGGCGCTGGACACGCTGCTGCCACGATTGCGCGCGCAGGAATTGGTGCATCGCAGCGGTTGCCGGATGATCGGCGTGACGCTGGCGGAAATCGAGCCCGTCACCGCCGAGCAGCATTCGCTGTTCGCGCATCTGCCCGCCGACGATCCGCTGGCGCGCGAGACGCGCGGACTGGCGCTGAGCCGCGCGATGGACCGTATCAACGAGCGATTCGGCCGCCATGCGGTGTCAGTCGGCGCGATGCACGGAGGTCGGCTTGATCGCGTGGGTACGAAAATTGCGTTTGGACGCATCCCGGACAGGGATGAATTCCACGAATGACCCAAAGTCTGATGCACCGCAACAAACCGTGACTTGACGGAGTAAAGCGCATCGGCGAAGCGGCACATACTATGCAGAAGCTTTTCCCCCTCTCGGTGGCCGCCGCCCTGCTGGCGCTGTCGGCCTGCAACTCCGAACCGTCCTCGCCGCAGGTGCTGGACAGCAATCCCGATCCGATGGCCTCGGCACTCGCCAATGCTAAGCCGGTCGAGCTGCCGCCCGCGATCAAGGCCGACAAGACCATGCGCTGCAAGGACCAGAGCCTGGCGTACGTCACCTTCTTCGACGGCGACAAGCAGGCAGTGGTCCGCACTGAAAAGGGCGGCGCCGCCACCACGCTGAAGGCCGAAAAGGCCGGCGATCCGCTGACCGCCGAAGGCGGCTGGAAAATGACTGGCAACACCAGCGAGGTAAAGCTGACGCGTCCGGGCAAGTCCGAGCTGGTCTGCCACTCGTAACGTTCTGATCGGCAGGCTGCGATCGGCCTGCCGTTTTTTGTCGTGCCGGACTTGATCCGGGATGACGGGCGCCAGTGGATCGGCCTGGCGTTTGCGGTCGCAGGCCGTCCCGTGTGACGGTCCTTCGCCGCCTGACCCGCGATGGCGCGGGACGCGTACAATCTACATCATCTTCCTTGCCCTGCGTCCGGCCTGACCGTAGCGTCGCGCGCATGACGACGGTGGCAGTCTACAGCGTTAAGGGCGGGGTCGGCAAAACGACGCTGGCGATCAATCTCGCCTGGTGCGCGGCGACGTTGTCGTCGCGGCGCACGTTGCTCTGGGATCTTGATCCGCAGGGCTCGGCGACCTGGGCGCTCGGCGACGGGCGCGCGCACGATCGGGCCGGGGCGCTGTTCGCCAAGGGCGTCGCCCCCGCCAAGTTGATTGCGAAGACCGCGTTCGATCGGCTCGACCTGCTTCCCGCCGACGCCTCGTTGCGCGACCTCAACCACCAATTGCGCGAACTCGACAAGAAGCGGCGGCTGCGCAAGCTGGTCGCCGAGCTGGGCGATCACGATACGGTGGTGCTCGATTGCCCGCCCGGGCTGACCGAGACCGCCGATCAGGTAGTGCGCGCCGCCGATCTGCTGGTGGTGCCAGTCGTCCCCTCCGCCTTCTCGCAACAGGCATTCGCGACGCTCGATCGCGAGTTCGGCGGGCAGGTCCCGATGCTGCCGGTGCACATGATGGTCGACCGCCGCCGCGCGCTTCATGCCGAGGCGATCGCGCGGCATCCCGACTGGCCGGTCATTCCGATGGCAAGCGCGGTCGAGAATGCGACGGCGCAACGGCTGCCGACCGGTGTCGCGTCACCACGCAGTGCCGCCGCCACCGCCTTTGCGCAGCTGTGGCGGACGATCGAGCTGCGGCGGGCTTGACCGGCCCCGGAACACTCGACCCGGGGCTGTTGCTCGGCGCCTATTCGGTCGGGGTGTTCCCGATGGCCGACAGCCGGGACGCGGCGAGCATCTATTGGGTGGAGCCGCGCCGCCGCGCGATCCTGCCGCTCGACGGCTTCCATCTCTCGCGCTCGCTGCGCCGCGTGATCGTCGCCGACCGCTTCCGCGTGACGGTCGACCGCGCGTTCGGGCACGTCATCGCGCTATGCGCCGAGTCCGCCGACGATCGTCCCGAAACGTGGATCAATGCGATGATCGAGGACGCGTTCGTGCGGCTCCACGCCCTGGGCCATGCGCATTCAGTCGAATGCTGGGACGGCGACCGGCTGGTCGGAGGGCTCTACGGGTTGGCGGTCGGGCGGGCGTTCTTCGGAGAAAGCATGGTCAGTCGCGCGCCCAATGCCTCGAAGGTCGCGATCGCGTCGCTGGTCGCGCGGCTGCACGCGGGGGGCTATTCGCTGCTCGACTGCCAGTTCATGACCGCGCACCTCGCCTCGCTCGGCGCGCAGGAAATCGACCGCGCCGATTACATGGCGTTGCTGGGCGCGGCGCTTTCCTCGACCGGTTCATCGGCGGCATCTTCGTCGACGGCGCCGGCGGAGGCCGGCGGCGGAGACTTCTTCGCGCTCGACGGCGAAGCGGGGGCGGACGGCGCCGTGCCGGGGAAAGTGGTGGCGCAGCTTCTCGGCCAGACGTCATAAACCGGGTGAAGCACGACATTGAGCGCCGGACGCTCCTTGTAGAGCCACCCCGAGAACGCCCGCCGCCAGTGTCCGTCGATTCCGCGCACGTCGAGCTGGACGAACGCCCCGGTCAACTGCTCGGGCTCCCACGGCGCCGTCTTCTCGCAGGCGCGGAGCCGCACGATCACGTCGCCGACCCGCCCCGCCTGACCGGGGCGCAGCGTCAGCGCGCGGCTGACGCCGTTCCGCTTGTTGAGCAACCCCAGCACCGCGACGCGCTGCGCCATCGGGGTGGTGCCGGCGTCGACCGGTATATCCTGCGCGTCGGCACGCACCTCGTCGGCCGCAGGGGGCGAGCCGGCGTCGGGCAGCGTCTCCGGGATCGCCTTGCTCACGATCGGCATGTCCGGCGCCGGCGTGCGGGCACCGGGACGCAGACCCAGCCCCGCCCAGGTCACCCCCGCTGCCGCCACGACCACCAGCCCGCCGATCGCGAGCGGACGCTTCACGCGTCGGGGCTCCACGCCTCGTAATCGCCGGTCGCTGCGGCACGATGACCGCCCTTCTCCAGCGCACCCTGTGGGCGATAGGCGAACGCGGTGCCGGTCATGTTCGGCACGGCCGGCTTCTCCCATTCGCGCGGCGGAGGCAGCACCTCGGTCGGGACGCCGTCCACCTGACGGTGGAGCCAGCTGAACCATTCCGGCGGCACGCGGCTGACGTCGTTGGCGCCTGCATAGATCACCCAGCGGCGCGGCTCGCCCGCGGTATCGCGACCGCCCAGCCAATAGGTGTTGCCGAGATAATCCTCGCCCACCTGACGCTTGCCGCGCAGGCCGTAAAGGATGGTGCCCCAGCTTGCGCCGTTCCACCAGGTGAAGGGGTTGAGATTGATGCCCATCGTGGCGCCTCGCTTACCCGCGTGCGCTCGCCCGTTCAATGCCCCGTCGCACGCGAGAGTCACTCGGGCGCGGCGACCCCGACCGCAAGCGGCCCCTTGCGCCCCTGCACCACCCGCGCGCGCAGCCGTTGTTCGGGCTCGACATCCGCAATCCCGGCGCGGCGCAGCGTCTCCATGTGGACGAAGATGTCGCCGGGACGCGCCAGCGCGACGAGGAAGCCGTAGCCCTTGATCCGGTTGAACCATTTGACGCTGACGTCCTCCCACTCCGCCTGCGCCGCGGCATCGTCGGCGGTGATTTCGGGGGACAGTCGCTCGCGATCGCGGTCGCGTACCGTTTCGGTCGCAGCGGCGAGGTCGAGCGCGGAAATTTCCACCGCCTGCCAGCCGCGCGGCCCCTGCGCCGCCAGCCCCTGCAGGCGCGTTCCTTCGGGCAAGGTTCGGCGACCATAGGCCTGCAACACGCTGAAGTGGAGCAGCACGTCACCCATCGCCGAATCGTCGGGGACGATGAACCCGAAACCGCGCGTGGCATCGAACCATTTGAGCACGCCCGACAGGGCGACCGACGCCGTGACGTCATCGGTCGCTCCGGCGCGAAGTTCCGCGCCCCCGGTCGGTGTGCCAGGCCCGTCGTGCACGTCGCGTCCCGCCCCTTTTTCATCCCCGGTTAACATCGGTGCACTGCACCATGAGCGAAAGCAAGAAGGGATATGTCAGTCTAATGCCGGAATCTCGCCGGGCGCGCTGTCCACCACCCGCCGGGCGATCGTCATGGCGTGCCCGGCACGCAGCAACGCGGCCAGCTGCCGCTCACGAACACGCGGGTCGGCGCGCGCCACGGCGAACGGCCCGATGCGCTTGCGCCGCGCCAGCCGCAAGGCACTTTCCAGCGCCGTCGCGTGCGCCTCATCGATCACCGGAGCACGATCCTCCTCGTCCAGCCCGGCAGCACGCAGCGTCTCGGCGACGCGCCGCGCGCCATAGCCGCGCCGCGCCAATGCCGCGCCTTTCTGCTCGGCGAAGCTGCGATCGTCGACATAGCCGGCATCGGCCATCCGCTGTGCCACGTCGCGCGGGTCGGCGGGCGCGCCGTCCCAGCCACGCTCGCGGATCTTGCGGGCCAGATAGTCGGCCAGCTTGCCACGCGACGTCGCGAACCGCTCGACATAGCGGAGCGCCAGCCGCTCCAGCGCCGCCGCGTCGAGCGGCGGCGGGATGCGACGCGGCGTGCGCGCGGAGGGGGGTGTCGGAGCCACGCCTTGATTGTGCCACACTGACCGTGGATTCTAACGCTCAAAATTTTAACACATCCGGCAAACCGCCATTTTTGCCGGTCAACCATTGCGCACGCGTGACAGGTGCGACAGGAACACAGGATGACGATCGACCCCGCCACGATGACCGCTCCCGCGACGGTTGCGCCGACGGCCACCCCGACCGAGGATCGGCTGCCGCGCCGCTTCTCGGATTTCACGACGCTGGGCGAGGCACTTGATTACGCCGCATCAGGCGTTCGCGGACTGAACTTTCACGACGCGCGCGGCATGCTGGTGCGCGGCTATCCCTTCGTGCAGCTGCGCGCCGACGCGCACGATGCCGCGCTGCGGCTGATCGCCGCCGGGGTCGCGCCGGGTGATCGCGTCGCGCTGGTCGCCGAGACGAGTGCCGAATTCGGCGCGCTGTTCTTTGGCGCGGTGCTGGCGGGCGCGTGGCCGGTGCCGCTGCCGCTGCCGACCTCGTTCGGCGGGCGCGAGTCCTATATCGACCAGCTCCGCGTCCAGCTCGCGAGCTGCGACCCGACGATGCTGATCTATCCGGGCGAGCTGGCGCAGCTGGCCGGTGCCGCCGCCGAGGCGTCCGGGGTGACCGGGGTCGACTGGGCCGAGTTCGCGACGCGCCCTGCCCCGCGCGCGGACCTGCCTGCCGCCGACGCCGACGACGTCTGCTACCTGCAATATTCCAGCGGCTCGACACGCTTCCCGCATGGCGTGGCAGTGACGCACCGCGCGCTGCTCAGCAACCTCGCCGCGCATGCCCACGGGATGGAGATCGTCGAGACCGATCGCTGCGTATCGTGGCTGCCGTGGTATCACGACATGGGTCTGGTCGGCTGCTTCCTGTCGCCGCTCGCCAACCAGGTATCGGTCGATTATCTGAAGACCGAGGACTTCGCGCGCCGCCCGCTGTCGTGGCTCGACCTGATCAGCCGCAACACCGGTACGACGCTCAGCTACTCGCCGACCTTCGGCTACGACATCTGCGCGCGGCGTATCTCCAGCCAGACCAAGGCGTCGGATCGCTTCGACCTGTCGCGCTGGCGCGTGGCCGGCAATGGCGCCGACATGATCCGCCCGGATGTGATGCAGGCGTTCGTCGACGCGTTCGCGGATGCCGGTTTCCAGGCGACCGCCTTCCTGCCCAGCTACGGCCTCGCCGAAGCGACGCTCGCCGTATCGCTGATGCCGCCGGGCGAGGGGATCCGGGTCGAGCTGGTCGAAGAGACCGAGCTGTCAGGGATGCACCATGGCGAGGATCGCCCGCAGCGTTATCGCGCGATCGTGAACTGCGGCAAGGCGGTTCGCGACATGGAGATCCAGATCCGCGAGGAAGACGGCACCCCGTTGCCCGACGGCGCGATCGGGAAGGTCTGGTGCCGCGGGCCGAGCGTGATGGTCGGCTATTTCCGCGATCAGGCCTCGACCGACGCGTGTCTGGTCGACGGCTGGCTCGACACCGGCGACATGGGTTACATGTCGGACGGCTACATCTTCATCGTCGGCCGCGCCAAGGACATGATCATCATCAACGGCCGCAACCATTGGCCGCAGGATATCGAATGGGCGGTCGAGCAGCTGCCCGGGTTCAAGGCCGGCGACATCGCCGCGTTCGCGATTACCGCACCCGGCGGCGAGGAGACCCCCGCGGTGCTGGTGCAATGCCGCAGCTCCGACGAGGCCGAACGCGTCCGGCTACGTGACGAGATCCGCGACCGCGTGCGGTCGGTGACCGGCATGAATTGCGTGGTCGAGCTGATCCCACCGCGCACGCTGCCGCGCACCAGCTCGGGCAAGCTCAGCCGCGCCAAGGCGCGCAACCTGTATCTGGCCGGCGAGATCAAGCCCTACGATCTGGCGGCCTGAAGGCACGCGGGGATCGCCGCCGTCCGGCGATGCCCCGGGACCGTCGCGGCGACGTCGCGGCGAAATATTTTTCACGTCACCGCGGCCGGCACGGCGAGGGTGATATAAGTATAAAACATTGAGATGCCGACATAGGTCGGGCGATCGCTTAACCGCCGTCGCCCGCCTTGTCTTTGATTTTGCACCAATTTGCCTGAACCGAGCTGCTCAGGCGCGCTGTGATCCACATTGTGCCGGGCAACGCTTCGTCAACCAGACCGTGCGTAAGACCGGCGCGTGACGACCTTCTCCGCTTCCCCGCTCGCGCACCAACCACCGCTTGCTGCGCTCTTCGGGCTCAGCAACGGCGACGACCCCGATCTCTGGGGGCGGATCCGCGCGGCGCAGTTGCTGGCGGCGCGGCAACAGGCATTGCTGCTGCTGGCGGCCAACCTGACCGGGGCCGCACTGGTGGTGATGGTGCTCAACGCCTGCGTCGCGGTGTCGTGGCTGGCGGTGTGGGCGATCGGGGTCGGCGTATTGGCAGTCGGCGGCGCGGTGCGGCGACTGCGGAGCCCGGCGCAGGTCGGCGGCTATGCCGATCTTGCCGCAATGCACGCGCCGGTGGTGGAGAGTGCGGCGCTGGCGCTCGTATGGAGCGTGGTGCCGGTGCTGTTCGGCCCATACCTCCACGTCACGACCGCGCTGGCGATGCATATCGTGCTCGCAGTGCTGATGGCCGCCTATGCGATGGCGATGGTCTCGGTGCCGCTCGCGACCATCGCGTTTATCGGCACGACGACGCTCGCCGCCGCGATCATCCTGTTCATCACCGGCCATGCCGCGGTCGCGGTCGCCGATCTGTTGTTCGCTGCCTTGCTGTGCCTCAGCACCTTCGACCGCGCCCGCGCGCTGGCCATGCTCCACGCCGCCGGGGTGACGCTGGCCGAGCGCGACGGAACGATCGGGCTGCTGCTGCGCGACTTCGATGAAACCTCTCCCGACTGGCTCTGGCAGACTGACGCCTCGCGGCGCATCGTCGAGCCGAGTGCCCGCTTCGCCGCCGCCTGCGGGGTCGAGCGCGACCAGCTCGCCGGGCGTCCGCTGCTGGAGGTGCTGGCGGGTGCGGGGTGGGACAGCGGGCAGGTCGCGCCCGTGCTGCGCGAGCTGGCGACCCGACTGCGCAACCGCGAGGCGATCCGCGACCTCAATCTGCCGGTTGCGGTACATGGCGAACAACGTTGGTGGCGGATCGCCGCCTCGCCGCGTCGCGATGCCGATGGCCATTTCGGCGGATTTCGCGGCGTCGCGTCGGACGTCACCGAAGAACGCGCCTCCGCCGAGAAGATCGCGCGGCTGGCGCGGTTTGACACGTTGACCGGTTTGCCCAACCGCCTTTCGGTCAACGAGGCCCTGGCGGATGCCGTCGCCACGGCGGAACGCGAGCGGGCGCGCTGCGCGCTGATGATGATCGATCTCGATCGCTTCAAGGCGGTCAATGACACGCTTGGGCATCCGGTCGGCGACCGGCTGCTCGGCAAGGTTTCGGAGCGGCTGGCAACCCTGCTGGCCGATCGCGAGATCGTCGGGCGGCTGGGCGGCGACGAATTCGCCGTGGTGGTGCGCGATGCGTCGGACCCGCGGCGGGTCGAGCGGTTGGCGCGCGCGATCATCGAGACGCTGTCGCGCCCCTATGAGGTCGACCAGCACACGCTCTACATCGGTGCGTCGGTCGGCGTGGCGACGTCGCCGCGCGACGGGCGCAGCGCCGAGACGCTGATCCGCTCCGCCGATCTCGCGCTGTATCGCTCGAAGGATCAGGGTGGCGGCGTCTTCCACGCCTATGAGCCCCAGCTCCACGCTCAGGCAGAAGAACGCCGCGTGCTCGAGATGGCGCTGCGGCAGGCGCTCGCGAACGAGGAGCTGTCGCTTGATTATCAGCCGGTGGTCGATGCCACGTCCGGGGCGCTGCGCGGGTTCGAGGCGCTGCTGCGCTGGCGCCATCCCGGTTTCGGACTGATCCCGCCGTCCAAGTTCATCCCGATCGCCGAGGAGGCGCGGCTGATCGCGCCGATCGGCGAATGGGTGGTGCGCACCGCCTGCGCCGAGGCGGCGGGCTGGCCCGACAACGTCCATGTCGCGGTGAACGTCTCGCCCGAACAGCTTCACAATCCGCAGTTCGTCACGATCGTCGCCGAAGCGCTCGCCGATAGCGGCTTGCCCGCGCGGCGGCTCGCGCTGGAGGTGACCGAGAGCGTGTTCCTGCGCGAGGGCACCGGCGCGACGCGCGTGCTGAGCGAGATTCTCGCGCTGGGCGTCGGGCTCAGTCTCGACGATTTCGGCACCGGCTATTCGTCGCTTGGCTATCTCAGTTCGACGCGCTTCTCGTCGATCAAGATCGACCGCAGCTTTGTCCAGACCGCCGCCGCCGGCCGGGCCGAAGCGATCGCGATCATCCGCGCCGTGGTGGCGATGGCTGACAGCCTCGACATGACCACCACCGCCGAGGGCGTCGAGACGGAGGCCGAGCTACGGCTGGTCCAGGATCTGGGGTGCCGCAGCATTCAGGGATATTACTTCGGCCGACCATTGCCGGTCGTCGAGGCGCGCGCGCTGGCGATGCGTGAGTTGCAGACGCACGCCGCGTAACGTTCGTTCGAGCAATCGCTTGACGAACGCCGCGGATACGTTCAACAGCAGCGCCCGCACAGGAGTGTAGCTCAGTTGGTAGAGCATCGGTCTCCAAAACCGAGGGCCGTGGGTTCGAGTCCCTCCACTCCTGCCAGAAACCTTTTGTAAACCTGGAGCCAATACGCCGCTTGCGTGTTGTGCCGCACAGCGCCATAGCGCGATCTGGGTTAATGCCACCTAAGGGAGTTCTACATATGCGTTCGATCCTCGCCGGCGCCGCCGCGCTCAGCCTCATCGCCACCCCGGCGCTCGCCGCGACCAGCAACCCGGCCGCCAGCCTGTCGGTTGCGCAGTCGCGCGCTGCTTCGCCGTCGGCCAAGAAGAGCGAGCTGGCCGGTGCCGGCCTGTTCGGCGTCATCATCGCCGCCGGCATCGCCGCGATCGGCGTGATCGCGATCGTCAACGACAGCAACGACGATTCCGACAGCAACTGATCGGACGCGCATGCTGCCATGATGGCGGCGTGCGACGAAGGTGACGAAGGGCCGGGCGCACCGCGCGCCCGGCCCTTTTTCGTGTGCGTCGCCCGGCGCGCGGGCACCCGTCTGCCCCGCTTGCCTTTTGCGGTGCACGATCCTATGTCCGATGCCACATCCGACAGCGCGGACGGCTTGCCATCCGCTTCCCGGTCTCGGACCGGGCAGCGGTAGCGATCCTATGCCGGGACTTCATTTTCAGGCTCAACCGGGCCGGGCTCAACGAGGGCGCAGTTTCGTGGCGAAGACGACCCCGATCGAATTCATCCGTCAGGTGCGGACCGAGACCGCCAAGGTCGTATGGCCGACCGGGCGCGAGACGGTGATGACCGGCGTGATGGTTGTCATCATGACGACGGTGCTCGCGATGTTCTTCCTCTCGGTCGATTCGATCTTCAACGCCGTTGTGAAGGCGTTGCTGAGCCTGGCGCAGTAAGGACGGAATTCCAAAAGATGGCGCGCTGGTACATCATCCACGCCTACTCGGGCTTCGAGGGCAAGGTCCGCGATTCGATCATGTCGGAGGCCACCCGCATGGGCCTCGAGCAACTGGTCGAGCAGATCGAGGTGCCGACCGAGACGGTCACCGAGGCGCGCCGCGGCAAGAAGATTGCGGTCGAGCGCAAGTTCATGCCGGGCTACGTCCTCGCCAAGCTGGCGATGAACGACGACGTCTATCACCTCGTCAAGAACACGCCCAAGGTCACCGGTTTCCTTGGTTCGTCGGGCAAGCCGCAGCCGATCTCGGATGCCGAGGCGGCGCGGATGCTGAACTCGAAGGAAGAGGCGGCCGCCGCCCCGAAGACCAAGGTCAAGGTCGATTACGAGATCGGCGATGCGGTCAAGGTTCTGGAAGGTCCGTTTGCCAGCTTCAACGGTACCGTCGAGGAACTCGACTTCGACAAGTCGAAGGTCAAGGTGTCCGTCAGCATCTTCGGCCGCGCGACGCCGGTCGAGCTCGACTTCGAGCAGGTTGAGCGCAGCAAGTAATTCGGCGTTCGTCGCCCCGGGCTCAAGCCGGGGCACGGCTTCTTGCCGCCTGAGCTGGCCGACTCACCAAATCTCGTCATTGCGAGCGTAGCGAAACAATCCAGCGCCGGATCAGGACGCTCTGGATTGGTTCGCTACCCTCGCAATGACGTACGCCTACACCCCCGCCCGCTCGCCGCCGCCATCACCCGCCCCCGCTTCATCGCGCCACGGTGCGTCGACGAGATGCGGGGCGAGGTCGACACGCTTGCGCTGCTGGCGCACCTCCAGGCCCGGGGTGAACAGCATGGTCTGCGAGCGACGAAACTGTGCCGGCGTCATTTCCACGAATTGCCGAAACTCGCGATTGAGGTGCGACGCGTCGTAAAAACGCAGCTCGGCCAGTTCGTCGGCGGTCGGCACCGCCAGCCCGCGCATCACCGCCGCCATGTCCAGAAAGCGGCTGCGGCGCAGCACGGTCTTGGGCAGATGCCCGAAATGCGCGCGTACCGTGCGATCGAGCCGCCGCCCCGACATGCCGAACTCAGCCGCGATGTCGGCGACCGCGCGCACCGGATCGGCCCGCGCGATCCGCTCGAACGCGGTGCTGACCGGATCCGGCGGCGTCGCCCGGACGACGACGCGTTCGAGCACCACCTGCTCCATGCGTGCGAACGTCTGCTCGTGATCGTAGACGTTCTCGGTCGCCCAGCGTAGCGCCGCGCCCCAGTCGCCGCCGATCGGCGCCAGCCGATCCGCCATACGATCCGCGGGCGCCTCGCAAAACGAGAACCATGCGCCCGGCCGGATCATGAACCCTGCTGCGATGATCGGACCGCGGCAGCGCACCGCGAATCGCCGCTCCTGCGCGCCGAACAGCATCGGCCCTTCATAGGCGGTCCAGCAATCGTCGATCAGCGTTTCCCACGCGCCGACCACCGGCACGCGGACATAGGCGTTTTCATGGAGCAGGAAGTCGTCGAGCAGCGCTTCCGCGGGACGCTCGATAACCGTTACGAAAAAGCGCGCGATATGATCGGCGAGCGCAGCCGGAGGCGTCCGGCTCAGCGACAGCGGCGCCCCGCCGAGAGATGCACCAGTACGCGGAATCGCCCCATTCATTGTTGGTGGCTACGACAACCAGCACGATTGCGGCAGCGAAAAGCTGAGCAGGGTTAACCAATATCCGGCCATTGTGTCGTGTGCGCCACATGTCGCACGATCCGGCGGTTGCGTTTTCGGGGGCGATCCGCTAACGGCGCACGCTTCCCTGTCATCATAGACCTGGAACGTGCGGGAGGGTGTCGCCACGGCGGCGCCCGGACGAACCGCTAGACTTGAACCGGGCGCAGCGGCGACGTTGCGCCCCGTAACAGAGTGAGACGCATGGCAAAGAAGATCACAGGCTATATCAAGCTGCAGGTCCCGGCCGGTTCCGCCAACCCCTCGCCGCCGATCGGTCCGGCGCTGGGTCAGCGCGGCGTGAACATCATGGAATTCTGCAAGGCGTTCAACGCACAGACCTCGGAGATGGAGAAGGGTTCGCCCCTCCCCACCGTCATCACCGTCTATGCCGACCGTTCGTTCTCGTTCGTGACGAAGACGCCGCCGGCGACCTTCCTTATCAAGAAGGCGGCGAACCTGAAGTCGGGCTCGAAGGAGCCGGGCAAGGTGTCGGCGGGCAAGATCAAGCGGTCGCAGCTGGTCGAGGTCGCGCAGGCGAAGATGAAGGATCTGAACGCCAACGACATCGAGGCAGCGACCAAGATCATCGAAGGCTCGGCCCGCGCGATGGGCCTCGAAGTGGTGGAGGGCTGAGATCATGGCATTGAGCAAGAAGCAGAAGGCCATCACGATCGATCGTGAGAAGCTGCACGGCGTCGACGAGGCGATCGCTTTGGCGAAGTCGGGGGCGACCTCGAAGTTCGACGAGACGATCGAGGTCGCGCTGAACCTGGGCGTCGACCCGCGTCACGCCGACCAGATGGTCCGTGGCGTCGTCACGTTGCCCGCCGGCACCGGCAAGACGGTCCGCGTCGGCGTGTTCGCGCGTGGTGCGAAGGCCGACGAGGCGCGCGCCGCCGGTGCGGACGTCGTCGGTGCCGAAGACCTGATGGAGACCATCCAGGGCGGCACGATCGATTTCGATCGCTGCATCGCGACCCCGGACATGATGGGCGTCGTCGGTCGCCTCGGCAAGGTGCTGGGTCCCAAGGGCCTGATGCCAAACCCGAAGCTGGGCACGGTGACCATGAACGTCGCGGAAGCCGTCAAGGCGGCCAAGGGCGGTCAGGTCGAGTATCGCGTCGAGAAGGCCGGCATCATCCACTCCGGCATCGGCAAGGCGTCGTTCGCGCAGGAAGACCTGCGTCGCAACTTCGACGCGCTGGTCGACGCGGTGGTGAAGGCCAAGCCGTCGGGCGCGAAGGGCAAGTATGTCCGCAAGGTCGCCGTCAGCTCGACGATGGGCCCGGGCATCAAGGTCGACACCGCGGAAGTCGCGGGGGCGTAAGCCCGACGCGACGGCCGAGGTCGTCAGAAAAGCCGGCGTGCTCGCAAGAGTGCGCCGGCTTTTTCGTGTCTGTTTTGAACACAGCGACGTCGGGTGATGTGGCGACGGCACCGACGGAGGCGATTGACATGGGCCCCTGCCTTCGCAGGGGCGACGGTGCCTCACTCAGCCGTCGCCCCTGCTCAGGCCGGGGCCCATGTCTCTCTCGTTCAGCGCGACGTAGCGCCAAGACGCAACTTCCCTGTGTCAAATCGTGGGAAGATTACCCCGCCTTTCCAACGCTCCACCCGCCGCATCGCTGTCGACAAGCCTGCCGCGGGCCGGCACTCTCCGCCGCCATACGGAGAGGATCATGCCGCATTACGGCGACTATCAGAACGCGATCTATTTCGCGGGCCTGTCGGGAATCATGCCGGAGTGGCCGGTCGATTATGCCGGGCTGCGCGCGCGTGCCGAGGCGCATTGGTCGCCGTCGATCCGCGATTACGTGCAGGGCGGCTGCGGGGATGAGCGGACGCAGGACGTCAACGCCGCGGCGTTTTTGCAATGGGGCATGGTGCCGCGGATGATGGTCGACACCACAACGCGCGATCTGTCAGCAACCTTGTTCGGTCGCACGCTCCCCTCACCGTTGTTCATGGCGCCGATCGGGGTCAACGGCATCTGCACCGACGACGGGCATGGCGATCTCGCCGCGGCGCAGGCGTCGGCCGAGACCGGGGTGCCGTTCTGCGCCTCGACGCTCGCCAACGATCCGCTGGAGGATGTCCACGCAGCGTGTGGCGAGACCCCCGCCCTGTTCCAGCTCTATACCTCGCGCAACCCCGATGTCGCCGCCAGCATCGTCGCGCGCGCCGAGGCAGCAGGGTACGCCGCGCTGGTCGTGACGCTCGACACCTGGGTCACCGGCTGGCGGCCGCGCGACCTCAACACCGGCAACTTCCCGCAATTGCGCGGGCAGGTGCTCGCCAATTACTTCACCGATCCGGCGTTCCGCGCCTTGCTCCCCCGCCCGCCCGAGGACGATCCGCACGCCGCGGTCGCGACCTGGGCGGCGACGTTCGGACACGTGCTGACGTGGGACGACATGGCGTGGCTGCGCTCGCTGACCAAGATGCCGATCGTGTTGAAGGGCATCTGCCACCCTGACGACGCGCGCCGTGCGCTGGATTGCGGCGCCGACGGCATCTATGTGTCCAATCACGGTGGGCGACAGGCCAATGGCGGCATCGCCGCGATCGATCTGTTACCCGACATCGCCGCTGTGGTGGCCGGTCGGGTCCCTTTGCTGTTCGACAGCGGCGTGCGTTCGGGCACCGATATGGTCAAGGCGATTGCGCTCGGGGCCGATTTCGTCGGTGTCGGGCGCCCCTATTGCTACGGACTGGCGCTCGGCGGCGCGGCCGGGTGCGCGCATGTGCTCAAATGTGTGCTCGCCGAGGCCGATCTGTTGATGGCGGTCAACGGCTGGCCGACACTGGCCGCGGTTCGCGCGGCGGGCGCCCGGCGCGTCTGAAACCCGCTGTCCTACATCCTCCAACATCTGCGAGCCCACGCGCATCGGCAGGCACGGAGCACATGATGCAGGAACTGGTGGAACAGACGATCGACGCGCACGGGCGGCGCGGAACCGGCGGGGCGCGGCGGGTGACCGTCAACCGCCGCGAATCGCCGCTGGCGTGGCTCGCGGCGCGGCAACTGGTCAGCAGGCGCCAGAACGAAGCCGGCGAACGGCTTCAGCAGGATTACGAACGCGCAGCACTGGGCGTGGCGGTGACGATGCGCTGGACGCAGCGCATCGATGGCGGCGCGGGCGAGCGCCCGGAGCCGGCCGCCGCGCAGCTCGCCGCCAAACGCCGGTTCGACGCTGCGATCACCGCGGTCGGCCCCGGGCTGTCGGACGTGCTGTGGCGCGTCGTCTGCGCGGGCGAGTCGCTGCCCGACAGCGAGCGCGCGCTCGGCTGGCCATCGCGCAGCGGCCGGCTGGTGCTGACGCTCGCGCTCGACCGGCTCGCCGATCACTATCGCCTGCCCTGACCCACTTGCCGCCGGGCGCTCGCGTCAGCAGATAGGGCGGATGGAGATACGCTTCACCAAATGCCACGGTTCGGGCAACGACTTCCCGCTCGTCGACGGACGAACGCTGACGTTGTCGGAGCCGGATTGGGCGCAGCTCGCACGCGCGCTTGCGGACCGCACCGGACCGGTCGGCGGCGACGGGCTGCTGGTTCTGACCAACGGCGACGCGCAGGCACCGTTCGGGATGCGGATGTTCAACAGCGACGGGTCGGAGGCGGAGACCTGCCTCAATGGCCTGCGCTGCGTCGCGCGCGCCGGGTTCGAGGCGCTGGCGATCGACCGTGCCACCGCGCGGCTCAAGACCAGCCACGCCACGGTCGCTTGTGCCGCCCCGCTTGCCGAGTCAGTCTATACCGTCGAGGAGACCGCCGGCCCGGCGACCCTCGACCTCGCACGCTGGCCGCTGACCGGTGCGGGCGAGCGGCTGGTCGATGCGCCGCTCACGACGCTGCCCGGCGATCGGCGTTTCACCGCGGTGGCGATGCCCAACCCGCATCTCGTGACGTTCGTCGACGCCGTCGACGAGGCGGAACTGGTCGCGATCGGCGAGGTGTGCGAGGCGGCACCGATCTGGCTGCCCAACCGCGCCAACGTCTCGTTCGTCGAGGTGCGTGACGACGATACGCTGTTCGTGCGCACCTTCGAGCGCGGCGTCGGGCTGACCGACAGCTGCGGCAGCGCGATGGCCGCCTCGACCTACGCCGCATGTCTGACCGGACGGATCGGCTACGACCATGACGTGACGGTGCTCAATCGCGGCGGGCTGGTCCGCGCGCGCGCGACCGGGGCGGCGATGGTGACGCTTCACGGTAATGCGACATGGGAATGGGACGGCGTGGTCGCGGTCGATCTCGCACGGGCACGCGCCGGCGACCTCCGCGTGCTCCGCCATTATGACGCGGAGATCGCCGCCTGGGCGCGCGTCGCCGACGCAGCGCGCTGAGCGGGACCTGCAGGATCGCACCAGCGGAACAACGGCCAGAGCATGTGCAAGCACGGAGGACGCGAAGGGGTGATCGGGCGGCGCGGCAGCTCCGCGCCCCCACGTGAGATTTCACCGGACACCCGACGGTAAGCCTCCCGTTCGGTCATCCCGGCCTTGATCCGGGATCCCGCTCTTGACCGAGGTCGCGGGAACAAGCGGAACTCCGGATCAAGTCCGGCGCGACGGTCGGGGGAGCGGTTCGTACCCGATCGCCGGGCTGCGCCCGCCGCGACGGTCGGGACTCGCCCTGCAATATCAGCCGTCTCAGCGATCGGCGCGGGCGATCTGGTTCTTGCCGCGGTTCTTGGCCGCGTAGAGCGCCGTGTCGGCGGCGGTCAGCGCCTCCTCGCCCGCAACCATCGCGATCCCCGCCGAGAAGGTAATATGCCCGATCAGCTCGCCGCTGTCCTGATGCACCAGCGAGCGCTGCGCGAGCCGCTCGCGCACCGTGTCCAGCGCCGCGACGGCCTGATCGAGCGACATCCCTTTGAACAACAGCGCGAACTCCTCGCCGCCATAGCGGGCCAGCAGCACATCGCGCGGCAGCCCGGCGCGGACGAACGCCGCGAAGAACCGCAGCACGCGATCGCCGGCCGGGTGCCCGAACCGGTCGTTGACCTGTTTGAAATCGTCGATGTCGATCAACGCCACCACCGCGGCGGTCTCGTCCGTTCCGCCGATGCTCTCGCGCAAGCGCTGCTCGAAGTTGCGACGGTTGGGCAGCCCGGTCAGATGGTCGTGTTCGGCGGCCTGCCGGGCGCGGTGCAGTTCGTTGCGCAGCGCATCGGCCTCCTCGCGGGCATGGTGCAGCTGCCCCTCGACCAGCCGTGCCGCCGCCACCGCGGCCTCGGTCAGCCCGATGATCCGCGAAATCGTGCCCTTGGGATCGCTGCTCAGCCGCCCCGCCTCGACGTGCAGCGCGTTGCCGAACGTCTCCGCCGTACCGCGCGATTCCCCGACCGCCGCCAGACAGTCGCCGATCCGTTCTTCCAGCGCATCGGCGATGCGGCTGAGCGCGCCCGCCTGCGCCTCGTCGTCGCGCGCCGCGATCCGCGCGAGGCTGGCGTCGGTCAGCCCCTGACCGCTGCGCAGTTGCTCGGCGACCGCCGCGCCCGTTCCCGGATCCTCGCCCGAGACATAGGCGTGGAGCACGCCATAGGCGCACGGCGACGGCGTCAGCGCATGTGAAAAGATCAGCGTGCCGATGTCGTCGAACAGCCGGCGGAACACCGTCGCGCGCTGTTGCGCGACGGTGCCGGTCGCCGGGGCGGTCGTCTCCGCCGTGGCGTCCTCGGCGCCGAACCAGCCCAGCACGCGACGGCGGCGGCGCGCCGCGACGGGGATCGAGGACGACGAGGTCACGACAGCACTCCCTTCGACATGGCGGCGGCCGACGGCGCGGGGCGCTCGCCGAGGATTTCGGACTCAAGCGTCGTCCAGCGATCCCCGAACCACCGCTGCCCGCATTCGGCGCGATGGATCGGATCGTCCGCGATCGTCGCGGCGAGGTCGTGCGCCGGGATGAAGCGCTGGGCGGGGATATCGTAGAAGACCCGGACGATCGGCTGCGTCGGCTCACGGTCGTTGCCCTCGATGACGATCGCCAGCCGGCTCGATTGCAGCCGCACCAGTCCGCCGACCGGGTGAATGCCGATACTTTCGATGAAGCGATCGAGCAGCTCGGCATCGAAATGCCCGCTCCACGACCGCATCCGTGACAGCGCCTCGCTCGGCGACCAGGGTCGCTTGTACGGCCGTTGCGACGTGACCGCGTCGTAGACGTCGCAGATCGAGCTCATCCGCGCGGCGAGCGACAACTGGTCCCCACGCAACCCCTCGGGATAGCCGCGCCCGTCATACCGCTCGTGATGGTGGAGGCACACGTCGAGCACGACCGGCGGCAGCGCGCGGCCGGCGCTCAGCAGGGCGTACCCCTTTTCCGGATGGTGGCGCAGCACCGCCATCTCGGGCGGTTCCAGCTTGCCCGGCTTGTCGAGCAACGCCTTGGGCACCCCCATCTTGCCGATGTCGTGGAGCAAGCCGGCGAGACCCAGCGCGCTCACGTCCGCATCGGGCAGTTTCAGCGTCTGCGCGAAATGGATCAGCAGCGCGGCGACCGCGATCGAATGGACATAGGTATATTCGTCCTTCGACTTCAGCCGCGTGACGTTCAGCATGGCCGCGGCGTCGCGCGTCACCGATTCGACGATCTGTTCGGCGACCGGGGTCAGCGCCTGCACGTCGACCGCCCGACCCAGCCGCACCTCGTCGAACATCGCCTGCACGATCACCTTCGAGGCATCGACGACGGCCTGCGCCCGCTGCTCGGGCGAGATCGCACCGCGCCGGCGGCGGGACGGCAGATGCGGTTCGTCAAGGGCCGCCAGCCCGGCATCGGGCGCTGCATCATCGGGCCCGGCCAGCACCGAGCCCGGCGCCGGCGGCGCGGCGGCGGGGCCGATCCCCCTGGACAGATCGATGACCAGGCCGACGACGCCGCTCTCACGCAATTTCTTCAGATCGGCCGCGGTGTCGAGCATGAAGTGCCGGCGCCAGAACGGGCTGGCCATCCACCCGCCCTTGACGGCGTGTACGAACATGCCGAGCCGCGCATCCTCCGTCTTGATCGTTACCAGCACCGCTACCCAAGCCCCCCTGCTGACCGGGCTTTGCAGCAGATGTGATTAAGGACCGGTGTGGAAGATCAAGAATTCAGGTCAATATGCTGCCGTCGCTTGCATCGGGCGCCGCCTCGACGACGCCGATATGCCGGCCCGCCGCATGGCGGCGCGCTCGCCGGCCTCGCACCGTGCGCGTCGCTCTTTTCCGGGCACCGGATTGCCCGATGGATGTCAGCCCGTCGCCCGGCTCGCCTGCCGAAGGGAAACGATCATGGCGGAAGCGCCCTATTCGCCCGAACCGGCGAAGCCACGGCGATAAAGCCTTGTATTTACTTCCGCACTGCAACATAAACTTTCTGTGAAGATCGCGTTAAACCGATCTGGACCTAATCTACATCAGGAAACGGACCGCATCGATGAGCTGGGCGCCTGATCGGGTGAACATGCGTGCCGGCATTTAAACCCTCGCGTCGCCGGTTGCGTCAGCTGGGCAGCTTGCTCCGGCATCCCGGCGATCACCTGCGGTTGTACCGGACATTGTCGCGCGCCCGCGCCGCAGGGGCCAGCGCGCCGCGCGCGTCGTACAAATATGTCGGGCAGTACCTCGCCGCGTCGTTGACGCGGCAAACCCGGCTCGCCGCGATCCTTCACCATCACGATCTGGTCGCCCGCCTCGCCGCGCAGCACGGCAACACGTTGTGGCGCGAACCGTTCGTGCTCTGGCAGCACGATGACGAACACGGTCGCCGCCATGCGGTCTCGCTTCATGCCGCCGGACTCGCCCCCATGGAGGGCGAATGCGAGCTGGCATATTGCCTTGACGGAAAGCGCCTGTTCACGCTGACCTTCGCCTTCGTCGGCGGCGAGATCATCGGCGAGGCCGAAGGGACGCTGCTCTTCGTCGGCGGATTGCAGGGCGCCTATTACGCACGCGAGGAGCTGCGCTACGCGGCCCGCGCGAACGGCGAGATCGCCGCGCCGACGCTGCTCCTGCTCGCGGCGGCCGCGCTTGCCGAGGCGCTCGGCATCGTCCGGCTCGCCGGCCCCTCCCGGCGGACGCAGGCGTCGGCGACCTACGTCGTGGACGGTCGGTCGAGCTCGCTCGATTACGACGAACTGTGGGCCGGGCTGGGTGGCGAGCCGACCGCGCGCGGCTTCTTCATTGTCGATTCCTTGCGCGATCCTGCGGCGACGGCCGAGGTGTCGGGCAAGCACCGCTCCCGCACGCGACGCCGGCGGCGACTGCGCGCTGCCATTCGCGCCGAAATGCTTGCGACGATCCAGACGGCCTTGAACCAGCCCGGGCGGCCGGCACGCCCGGGATGGAGCACGCCGGTGCTGGCCGGATCGAACGCGTGACCTTCGCGCAGCCCCGGCAACGGAAAGCTGCTCCCCGCCGCTCTCGCGATAGACCCATTACAGCTTCGGACCTTGGCAGGAGCGGCCCCTGCGATCGCAGTATCAAGTGTCCGCTCTTCGACCGGTTTCTCCCCGACATCGACGCGCTACAGGGTGTAACCCATTTCCAAACCGCTGGTTGTGTCACCCCGAAGAGCGACGCGAGCGCGGCTTGAGACCCAAGCAATTCGAGCGCTCGAATCATAGCTTCATATGGGCCGACCTGCGTCATAACTCTGGCTATGACTATCCTACGTTGCAGTAAATAGGACTCTACGCTTCTCCGGTATTACAAAAGTAATATTTTGGCTCGCGTGAGCTTGGTTGGTTCCCGCTTGGCTGAACGTCTAGACGCTGCGTCTCTGACGCAGACCGAGCTGGCGCGTCGGATCGGCGTGACTCAAGGCACGATTGCTCATCTCATTCGTGGTCGGTCGAGCGGGTCGACGCATCTTCATCGGATCGCGCGGGAGCTTCATACCACGCCGGGCTATCTCTCGGGTGAGATTGATGACCCAGATGAAGGCGCGGACGTGGGGCAGCGATTGTCGAGCGATGAACTGGAATGGCTCGAAATTTACGCCCGCATGACCGCCTCTCAGCGGCGTTTGGCTCGCGGCCTGCTTGGAGAGCTGGTGAAGGCGAACGCTCCATCTAACCAGGACCAAACCGAACGGGATGATCTTGGAAAATCGGATCCGGCATGAGCGATGTCATAATTCCATGCAGTCGGTGCCGAAGGATCTTGCTTGGTTGATGTCGAAGTTGCCGTCGAGTTTGAGATAGCGACGATCGGAGCAGTAAGGTGAGCTACAGCGTCTCTCTGGTCGGCACGACGCATTACCAGCCTTCCATCCGTATGCTCCGCAGAGGCAATTCGGTCCGCATTTGCCGGAAAATTGGCAACCCTCATGATAAGGACGCCATCGTTGCCGTGAGCAGTGGCGGAAAGCGAATTGGCTACATCGCCCGCGATAGCTGGATACAACGCTTAGCTTACGAGGAAGCGAAGTCCTGCAGCGCGTTTTTGACCGATACGCCCAATGTCGGCGATGGGTTGTTGGCGGTGGTTTTGAGCGTTCGGATTTCACCTGAGCCGATGGAAATCGTTCACTACCTCAACCTGAAGTAGCCTGCCTGTGGAGCGATCTTGGCCGTGAGCCGGTCCGCGCGCGGGTGGTAATTCAGTGGCGTGCTTATGGCGGCGATCAGATGTACCGCTTTAATCCGTAGCTACAGATAATCCTTGCGCGCGCATTTCTTTGTAGCTACAAAGAAGCATGGATATCGAGTTCGACCCCGCCAAGGATGAAGCGAATATCGCCAAGCATGGCATCTCGCTGTCCCGCGCGGCCGAGCTGGCCGGTGTCGTCGTTGTGCAGGATGACCGGTTCGCCGAACCGCGCTTCCGCCTGTACGGCGAGATCGACGGCCTGTCCTATTGCGCGGCCGTGACGATGCGCGGCGAGGTCGTGCGCGTCATAAATCTGCGCCGTGCCCATGCGAAGGAGATGCGCCGTCATGGCTTCTGAAAAACCCCCCGTCGTGTTCGACGACGACAATCCGGAATGGACGGAGGAGGACGTCGCGCGCGCACGGCCGATCGCCGAGTTCCCGGCGCTGGCGAAGGCGTTTCCGAATGGCAGCAAGCCGCGCGGTCGACCGAAGGGATCGACGACATCGAAGAAGTCGCAGGTCACGCTCCGGCTCGACACCGACATCATCGAGCGGTTCAAGGCCGACGGGCCGGGCTGGCAGTCGCGCATGAACGCGGCGCTGCGCGCGGCGGTGACCGGCCAAGAGTGAGCCGGACACGGTAGTGGCGAGGACGGGAACATGGCGATACCGACGACGCCGTTCGATGCGGCGAAGTACCTGACCGACGCAGAGTCGCAGCTCGAGCTGCTCAACGAGGCGCTGGACACCAAATCCGCGCCCGTCGTCGTCCATGCAATCCGCACCATCGTGCGCGCCCGCGGCATCGCAGAGCCGACGACCAAGTTGGACATCGATCCGACGGCGCTTTCAGAAGTGGTCGCCGAAGGCCCTGACCCGACGATCGCGGCGACCCTTGCGGTGCTGCACGGCCTCGGTTTCGAGTTGCAGGCGCGGATTAAGTCGAAGGCGACCTGATCGGCCCTCGTGCCCGTAGCGGCATGGCTACGGGTATCGCGCGGGTACAGCCTCAATTCGGCGCGTGCCTTCAGCATTTCCGCGGAGCCGCGATGACGGAGGTGGAGGGCATCTCCGCCTCAATGTCCGCGTCGGCCTAAGATGCGAGGCGTATAGCGTTCCGGCCTGCCTTCTTGGCGGCGTAGAGCGCTCCATCGGCGCGACGAGCGAGATCCACAAACTGGTCGTTTGGTGACGCAGCCGCAACACCGATGCTCAGACTGAGCAATGTCACTGAAGTCTGATCAATCGACAGCGGCTCGCGGCGAATGGCGGTAGCGATCCGCTGACCGACGACGCTCGCCTCATGAAGGTCGCTGGCGGGGAGGAGAATCAAGAATTCGTCTCCGCCAGGCCGGCCGATGACGTCCATCGGCCCCACCTCTGCCTTGAGCACGCTTGCAAGATGGCGCAGGGCGAGGTCGCCCACCTCATGCCCCCAGCAATCGTTGATCGATTTGAAATAATCGAGGTCGACAGCGATCAGGCTGATCGGCTGCTTCTCGTCGCGGTTGTCAAACGCGCTTGCCACCATCGATCTAAAGCCGCCGCGATTGAGCAGTCCGGTCAGGGGATCAGTGGTCGCCTGCTTCATCATTTCCCTGTCATGCTCGGCCAGCGCGGCGGTGAGACGCGCGCGTTCCGTCACTTCAGCGGCAATGGGCAAGCAGGTGACGAGCAGAACGCCCAAAAAGGCCTGAAACAGAAGCGCTTGAGCCACTGCGCCATCGGCGAGGATCGCGATCGGTCCGTGTGTGCTCATAGTCGCGATCCCGCCGATAAGCGCGACGATGACCACCGCTGCCTTCGTACCCAACCGACCGACGCGGAACGTGACGAACAGGATCGGCGGGAAAAGCACGAAAAGCATAGGCCGCGCAGCGATGAAGAAGACGCCGTAAGCGATGAGCGCGGTACAAGAGAGCAGCGCGATTGTCTCGAATCGCTGCAGCCAAGTCCTCCCACGAAAGCAGGTGATGAATTCGCCCCTGAAAACGGCAAGAACGACAGGTGTGAAGACGATGAGGCCCAAGCCATCGCTTAGCACCCACACCAGAAAGGATTGCCCGATCGGTTCTCCAAAGACGAGGAAGGCGGTTCCCGCGCCGATGAGCCCGCTCACTCCGGGAGCTATGACCCCGGCTGCAGCCAGAAAGCGCAGCGAATTTTTCGTGGATTGCAGCAACCCTCCCATCGCGCTTGATGCGCCGATCAGCTTTGCAGCAATCGCAATTTCGATGACATTAGCTACCGAATACAGAAGCGGTGCAGAAAGCGTGCCACGCGTCAGATAATTGGCGACGACGTTGCCGAAGAAACCTGCGCTGAGAGTGGTCAGCCAATGCGGTTCTTTGTCTAGAAGAAGGAACGCGAGCAAGATGGCATTGGCAGGCCAGATCGCCGCGATGTCACGCCCGTTGCTTGTCAGGTGGATCGTTGCGGCGGCGGCGCAGAAGTAAAGCATGGCAGCGAGCAGCCACCGCCGAAACTCGGCGGGTATCTGGACAGCCGATGTCTCCCCTATATTCATAGCGCTAACGGTGGTCTGCGTTGGTGAAGGTTTGGTTAACGCGAGTGCTATCTGCTTGCCCGAGCACCACAAATGAAAGGCATGCGAGCGAGGATGGCACCAGCCTCGGCAACCAGAGGGTTCCAATGAGAGCGTGGGCGGGCGAGTGCGCCCGGGTATTCGGCGGGTATATTCGGCTTCAGTCTCCCTCATCCCCGAGGAGAAATCGCGATCGAGGCGGAGGACGCCTCCGCCTCAATGTCCGACTTTGGTGGTAAGCAGACATTCCCGTCCGCACCCTACTAGGATGATCCGCTTGGAAACCTGCTCAGCTATCGCTTAAGCGGGCTAAAGGTGTTCAAGCCCCGGACATCAACCAGTCCATTGCGTCCGCTTTACAGTCAAACGAGCGATGCTCTGTTTCATTTGCCAGCCGCTTCATTTGAAGATTAGAATTGCCTTTCGGTAGAACCACTGCGGCCTTTGCGTTGAACATTCTCTTCTCGATTTTCATAGCATCTGCGTGGCCCCGTGCTACGGCAGGCGTTTGAAGTTTGTAGTGTGAAGCGTCAACAAGTGCCCCCTTGTAATAGCCTCGCTCCGCCATTCTCAGGGTCTCAGAACGAAGGTCATTAAGATAGAGCTTAATTAATCTGTCACTCCAGAACCTGCTAAGCTCGATTTTTAAGTGCTTATCTTGCTCGACAGCAGTAATCGTGTGACCGGTCGATCTTTCCGGAATGAGCGTGATCGGCGCAACGCTCAAGGCGTCGGCAGGCGACGCCACCTTTACAACAATCCGAGACAGCCGCCGGTTCATGGCTTCCGCAATTTGAGCGGCAAAACCTTCCATCTGCGTTATCTGAGAAGGAGACAGCCCACTTCGGGGGCGGGTATCGATCACGCACAATGTCCCGACGCGCGCGCCGTTAGGTGCTCTCAGCGGGGCTCCAGCGTAGAAGCGGATGTATGGAGCGCCAGTCACCATAGGGTTCTGCGCGAACCGCTCGTCTTTGGCCGCGTCGGGTATGATAAGCATGTCGGACTGGTAGATGGCGTGGGTACAAAATGAAATGCACCGCGGAGTCTCTGCCACATTTAAACCTACGCGCGCCTTGAACCACTGCCGATCTTCGTCAATCAACGACATCAAGACAATCGGCACGTTAAGTGCAGCCTTGGCTTTATTAATAATCGCATCGAATTCAGGTTCATTCGGCGTGTCGAGGATGCCGTAGCCTCTCAACGTCTGGAGCCGCGCCGACTCATCCTGCTGCATAGATTTATTCACATTTACGACGGTGACAATTTCGCGTTGCTCATCAGTAAGTCTCGCTGGTAAATTTCGCTTCGCCTTCTGCGTAAAGGAACGATTATAGCGACCCGCTCCGTAGCACCAGTTCGACGCAAATCGCCGTGCTAGGCTAAAGGATTACCTGCGGCTTCTGGGCAGGACTTCGCCGGAACGGCCGAGCGACGAAGGCTGCGACGTCAGTTAAGAATCAAGAGATCAGATCAAAAAGCGACTTGCGGATCTTCTCCTCACGATAACAAAGACCGGCGATGTCCGCTGTTGGTCGACAGCGGAATGATAGCTTCTCCGCCCGATAGCGGTTTGTCGGCTTTCGGGAGTTCCGGTCGATTCGGGAGCCTCGCAACCGCGCTGCCCGTTGGAGAGCGGACAGGCCGGTGGTGGTTAGCAATAAGCCACCGGCGGGCGTAACAACGCCGGATGAAGGCAACGATCACAGTGCGAGCAGAGCGGCCCGCCGACGGCCCCGCGATTTCGGAGGTCGTGCGGCGCGCTTACACCAACGTGGCCTATAGCGATCACCGCGAGCATCTGATGATCGAGCGGCTCCGCGGCACCGACGCCTGGATCCAGGCCCTGTCCCTTCTCGCCGAGGTTGACGGCGAAGTCGTAGGGCACATCCTGCTGACGCGAGCTACGATCCACAATACGCAACCAAGCGTCGTGACGCTCGCTCTTGCGCCTTTGTCGGTTGTCCCCAAACACCAATGTTCGGGTATAGGCAAACGGCTGGTGGAGGCGGCTCGTCAGAAGGCGATCGAGCTCGGCTTCGAGACCATCCTTCTGATCGGTCTTCCATCCTATTACCCGCAATTCGGTTTCGAACCGCTAAGCCGCTACCCAATCACGCTGCCATTCGACGCGCCTGATGAGGACTGCATGGTACTTTGCCTGAGGTCGGGAGCGCTCGACGGCATTGCAGGCGTGGTGGAGTATCCCGACGGCTGGCTCGAGCACTGAACGCTGCTTGCGGCTTCCTGTCGACCGACCCCGTACGTCCAATATTGGGCGTTTTCGGACGTCGCGCCGGGTGATCGCGTCGGAGGATGCCTCAGCCTTGATGGCCGCGCTTCACCGAACGATGATCACCCTGTTACTCCAGATGAGGCCAAGAACGGGCGGAGGTTTGACGCAACAGGGTGAAGCAATTTCAACCAGCGTGCAAGGGACACGCTATGAGCGGATCCGAAAGCCGCATTCATTCCGCACCTGACGTGCAGGTAAGGTACCTATACCCAGATTTTTCACCCTGTCTAGCAAATGCGTCATAACAAACTGGGACAATTAGGGTTTTTGATTCAAGGTTACCGCTGCGAAGGAAGGCGCATCACGTCTTCTTCATTTGGATCGGCATTCAAGCAGGGAACGTAGAGAAGCCGCCAGTCTTTCGACCGGCGGCTTCTCTTCTATCCTGCGCGAAGCAAGCTTCAGGCGAGGGCAGCCGTCGTGTTGTTACGACGCTTGCGGACGGCGGCGCCCACCATGGCGAAACCGACAAGCATCATCGCCCAGGTACCGGGCTCAGGCACGGCACTCGTGATCGCCGAAGCATTGCTGGTGAAGGTGAAGTTGACGTCGCTCGACATGCCATTCTGCGACGATGTGGCCAGCGAGAACATACCAGCCGTGGTATCAGCGGCGACGCCGTTGCTGAAGACGCCCTGGCCAGTAATCGTCACGCTGGTGCCAAGAGGCGAGCGCGTCACCGAAGCATTATCGAAGCTGAAGATGATGTTGCTGGCGCTACCGAACTGGATGAACGGGTTCTGGGTATACGCATTCGCGACATCACCCAAGAGAGAGATATCCGAAATGCTCGCGAGCAAACCGTTCAGGCCGGCGAAGCTGCCCTTCGCATTGCCGATCAGGGCACTGCCATTGACACCGTAACCGTTACCGGTTCCACCAAATGCGTTGCCGAAATCCAAGCCGGTGGCGTTGACTGCGGTGCCGCCAGTGTAGCTACCGGCGAACGACGTCAGGCTGAAAGAACCGATGATCGGCGCAGCCGAAGCCGGAGAAACAGCGAGCAAAGCAGTAGCTGCGAGCAGCACCTTCATCATCTTCATGTTTAAGAATCCCTGTCCAGATCCGGGGGCTCCGGCCGTTAAGTAGCCGATAAGTCGAGTTTTCCTCGCTGTCGTGGCTTATTCCCCGCGCAAGAAGTGGTTAACGTCTCGCTGTGGGATTCTACTTGATAGGGTTCGATGTGCGGCAATGGTTCGTCGAATGGCGCGGCACGCTGGGTTTTGACCGAGCGCGGACGTAACTGCCCGGCGTCCTCGATCCGTCGAGACGCCTGGCCCGCATCCTCCTGCATCGATACCTGATTGGCGGAAGTTTCCCGCTCGAAAGCACGAGCGAAACCACCGGCAACTACCGTAACGCCTGAAGCAGGGTCGGCGGTTCGCCCTTTGCTTACTCCGGTGCGCCAACCGTCATCAACTGAGCGGGAAGTGGCGCCACCAAATCATTCAGCTCGCCATTGAGCCAGCGCGCCTCGTCCTCTTCGTGCAGGATCAGCGGCATCGCCTTCGGATGGATAGGCGCTACAACGCTGTTCGGATCGCACGTCAGGAACGCGAACACCGCGCCTTCGACCGCCGGTCGCCAGATGCCGGCAAACGAGAAGATTGGACGCGACGGCACGTCAAACCAGTACAGTGGAAGGTTGCCTTTCTCGCCCGGGCCGTACTCGCTGAACGAGGTGACGGGGACGAGGCAGCGCTGCGTCGGCTTCGACAGGGCGTTGCGCCACATCGGGCTTTCGAGGTTGCGGACGTTCGTCACCTGCGTCTCGCGTGGGCCGCGCGCACCCGGCACCGTTCGTGGCCAGCCCCACGTCATCACGTCGAGGATTCGCTCGCCCACCGCGTACCGCACCGTCCACGCCGCCCGCTTGGGAAACAGCTCGGGCAACGGGATCGTCAGGTCTGGCGGATACTCCGCTGTGACGCCGTAGCGCGCCGCCAGCGCTGCCTGCGCTTCCGACATCCGGTAGGTGGGGTGATTGCGGTTCACACTCTTCGAAGCGCACCGTGATCTGGGCCGGCATGGGGCCGGCAGACGCGGAGTGATGCCATGTTGCAGTATGTTGGGCTCGACGTCTCGCTGGCCGAGGTGGCGATCTGTGTGATTGACGAGAACGGGGCGATTGAGTTTGAAGGCACTGCTCCGTCTGAGCCCGACGCCATTGTCGACTGGCTGCTCGAACATGACGTTCATCCCGAGAAGGTCGGGTTGGAGATCGGCGGCTTGGCGCGCTGGCTGTATTCCGAGCTGGCGGAGCGTGGACTCCCGATGATCTGCATCGACCCGCGCCGGCTACGCGCCCTGACCAAGACGATGCCGGTGAAGACGGACCGCAACGACGCGCGCGCCATCGCCCAGGTGATCCGCGTCGGCTGGTACCGTCCGGTTCACATCAAGAGCCCGGTCGGCCAGGAGCTGCGGATGCTGCTGGCGAACCGCAAGACGCTCCTGGTAAAGTACGGCGACATTGAGAACGAAATGCGCGGCACGCTTCGCGCCTTTGGCCTGAAGCTGTCGGGCCGGATCGCCTCGGGGCAGTTTGAGCCGCGTGCCATGGAGCTGGTCGAGGATCGACCGAGGCTCGCAGCCATGGTGAGGCCCATGCTCATCGCGCGATCGGCGTTACGCGAGCAGTGCGCCGTGCTGCACAAGATGCTGCTAGATGCCGTCGCCCGCGACGACACCTGCCGGCGCCTCATGACCGTGCCGGGCGTCGGCGCCGTGACGGCCGTCACCTTCCTCGCCGTGATCGATGATCCGAGCCGCTTTCAGCACTCGCGCGATGTAGGTGCTCACCTCGGCATGACGCCGCGCAAGTATGCGAGCGGGGAGACGGATCGGAACGGATCGATCTCGAAAACCGGCGACGCCCTGATGCGCACGACGCTCTACCAGGCGTCGCTGGCGCTACTGACTCGATCGAAGCGGTGGTCGACGCTGAAGGCGTGGGGCATGGCCGTTGCGAAGCGGCGCGGTCTGCGCGGGGCTATCGTCGCGGTCGCGCGTAAGCTGGCGATCGTCATGCACCGCATTTGGGCCGACGGCACCGAGTTCCGGTGGACGCGTGAGGAAGCCATCGCATGACGGCCTGATCTCCGCTCCACCTTTACCAGCTCCGCCGCAAGGCGGGGGCAGCCCGAGAGAACGAGGTCGAGGCGACTGCGCTGTAACCGGAGTGCCACCAGAGCCCGTCCAAGGTAGATAGCAGCCCTCGATCAGCCATCGAACGACCCATGGTGAGGCGGCCCAGCGCCGACCTCGGACACAAGCTCGAACCTCGGAACGCCCAACAACGATCGACGCGATCAGCCATATTCGCTGATCGCGAACGGCGGCGCCTTCTCCGCGCCGAACGTGGCCTACAATAAAGACCTAACCATCACCGATCATCGGTGAAGTGCCCGTGAACGATAGACCGCATCGCTGCTCCACGGATCGGTTTGCTCGTACCAGTAGTGGAACTACTTGACGTTGCTCCTCCGGGGGTATCCTCGTCCCAATTTTTCCCCATTCGTGCCAATAGTGGGTGGCGCCGCTTGGTTGTTCTGCAATGTCGAGTGTATAGCCGCCAAGGAAGGACGGGTCAGAGTAATTGAACTGTGTAACAATGATCCCGCGCTCAAACCCACGGGGACCATTCCCGTCCGATTGGTAGGAGCCTCGTCTCACATCCGGCGCGACGGCACGTAACGCCTTCTCGACGCAGTCGTAATCAACAGTGCCGCGGAAGTCTTTTTCCCAGGCGACGTGCACACCCGGATCACACCCAGCTACTCCGGCCATCATAATCATGGCAGCCGTGCGCGCACCGAAAGATCGTATCTTCACGGTCCGAAACTGATCGAGCTCGCGCAGAATCGCAAGTGGCCGTAAACCGTCAGCAGGCTTTCCGCTTGCGGCGGGGACCGCAATCACACAACCGATTGCACATCGTGCGGCCTCCCTGATCCCATCGCTCTGGATAACAGCCTCATGCTCACCAGCGACGCCGTCAAGAAGGCGCGCGCTAAAGCGCGCGCTTACAAGATCGCCGACGAGCGCGGCCTGCATCTGTTCGTCGCACCGACCGGTCGCAAGTCGTTCCGACTGCGCTTCCGCTTCGCGGGGCAGGAGCAGCTGCTGACGATCGGCCAGTGGCCGGAGGTCTCGCTCGACGACGCGCGTGCCCGCGCCACGGCAGCGCGCGCGCAGCTCGCCCGCGGTGTTGATCCGCGCACCGCACCGCAGGTCATGACGTTCGAGCGCGCCGCCCGTGCCTGGCACGAGCGACAGCAACCCGGCTGGACTGCGGTCCACGCGGCTGACGTCCTCGCCAGCCTTGAGGCCGACGTTTTCCGCGCGATCGGCACCGACGCGCTGGACGCTATCGACGCGCCAGCGGTGTTGCGGATCGTGCGCGCGATCGAGCAGCGCGGCGCGATCCACACCGCGCGCCGCGTCCGCCAGCGGATCTCGGACGTGTACGCGCTCGCAGTCAGCGAGGGATGGGCGAGCAGCGACCCGGCAGCGATCGTCGGCCGCGCGCTGACCCGCACGCCGGCGGCGCGGCACCACCCGGCGCTGACGTCGATCGACGAGGCGCGCGCGCTGCTCGCCGCGGCCGACCGGGTCGACGCGCGGCCGGCGGTGAAGCTCGCCTCGCGCTTCGTCGCGCTGACCGCGGTCCGGCTCGCCGCAGTGCGCGGCGCGCGCTGGGATGAGATCGAGGAGCTGGACGGCGCGCCGGTGTGGCGCGTGCCGGCGGCGCGGATGAAGCTGGCGGCGGCGAAGAAGCGTGACGCGGCGAACGACCATCTGGTGCCGCTCGCGCCGGCGGCGGCCGCGGTGCTGTGCGCGGCGCGGGCGCTCGACCCCGGCGCCGCGGCCGGCGGGCTGATCTTCCCGGGCCGCAATGGACGGACGGCGATCGGCGAGGGCACGATCAACGCGCTCTACGCGCGCACGCCGTTCGCCGGCCGCCACGTCGTGTACGGCTGGCGGGCGACGTTCTCGACGGTGATGAACGAGCGGCGGCCGGCCGATCGCACGGTGATCGACCGCGCGCTCGGCCATGTGCTGAAGCACGGCGACGGGACGGTCGCGAAGGTGGAGGGAGCGTACAACCGCGCGCAGCACCTCGCGCCGCGCCGCCGCCTGTTCGACGAATGGGCGGCGATCCTGACCGGCTGACCGCGCCGCGAGCGGGACGACGCAGGGGAGGGTGGCACGCTTCGTGCTCCATCCCCCCAGGCAGCCCGGGGCGGCGCAAGCCGCCACGCTCGACCGCCGGGCCTTGGCGGTCGGGTCGATGGGGCGGGGCCTTTCGGCACGGGGGGGATCAGCGAATTCGATGCATGGGATCGCCTCGGCGATCCCATTCCTTATCCTTCAACCCCTGAGAGGGGGTACTGACCGTATGGTGGACTCGCGTTCACCCCTTCGGACGCGCGCGCGATCCCGGCCTCCATCCGGTCGAGGAGGTCGCGCAGCTCGGGGCTCGACGGTTGCGCGAACGCTTTCCGACTGCCCGGCGGCATCGTGCCTGATCGTCGCAGCCGGCGGCGGGCGAGCAGGTCGCGCAGGCGCTGCGCCACGCGCGCGGGGAGCGCCTCCGGGGTGAAGAAGTAGGAATTGGACACCTGACGGCGCAGCGGGCCGAACGACCCGTCGTTGCCCGTCCGCTCGGTGCGGCGGATCCAGTCGAGGACCTTCATCGCCTTCAGCCGGGCGAGCGCCCGAACGACCGTCGTCTTCGTCACCTTGGCCGCGCGCGCGATCGTCACCAGCTGCGGGTCGAGCCGGCCGGATCTGAAATCGATGGCAACCTTGCCGCGCCGGCCAAGGATCGCCTCGAGCACGCGAAGGCCATGCAGACCCAGGGGGCGCGCCCCGCCCCTCGCCCGTTCTTCGTCGTCCCATTCCGAGACGGCCTTCAACAGGCAGTCAATCCAGCTCAACGCGCCGGCGGTCGTGCCGTCGCCGATCGGCCGCGAAACGCGAGCCCGACGATCGTCGACGTCAATGCTGTGACGGCGGACCTTCCGATCGGTGCCACGCTCTTGCTTTCCTGTCAGGCAGGCGGTGAAGCCTTTCGTGAGCTGGCGCGCCTGACGCCCCATCGATGCCGCCGTCACGCGCGGCCCCCGAGGCTCAGGCGTGCTGTCGCTTGCCCTCGAGCAGCGTCGCCGGCGGCGCGAGGCCGTTGGTCAGCATGTCCGCCCATTGCTGCGCGATCTCGCGCCGGCGCGGCATGTACGCGGCGCGATTGTAGTCGGCCTCCACCCCGGACGGGACGTGGGCGAGCATGAGGTCGATGACGGCGCGGTCGCCATCCCTGCCCTCCTTCTTCACCCGCTCGTTCATGATCGTCGAGAACGCGGCGCGCCACCCGTGCGGCACATGCACGCCCGAGAAACCTGCCTCGCGGTACGCCTTGCTCAGCGTGCTGTCGCTGATCGGCTTGCGGGCATTGCGGACGCTGCGGAAAATCAGCCCCGTCGCGTTCCGCCCCGAGAAGGCGATCGCCACGTTGACGGTTTCGACCGCCTGGCGCGACAGCGGGACGATGAATTCGAAGGCGTCGTCCTGCTTGCGCTCGACGCCCAGCTTCATCTTCCGCGCCGGGATGCGCCAGATCGGCGCGTCCCCGTCGAGGTCCTCGAATTCGTGCACCTCGGCATGGCGCAACGTCGCCGAGCGCACCGCCGTCAGCGCGAGCAGCCGGGAGGCGAGCTTGGTAAGCGGATGACCCGGCTGGCGTTCCGAAGCGGTCAACACCGCCTGCGCCTGTTTGATCGTTCGTGCCGCTGGAAACTTGCCCTTCGGCTTGCGGCCGAGCGCGCGTTTGGTGACCGCCGCAGGATCCGCCGACGCGATCCCCGCGCCGATCGCGGTGGCGAACACTTCCGAGATCCGCTGACGCACCCGGTGCGCGGTCTCGACGGCGCCGCGCGCCTCGATCGGCTTCAGCACCTCCAGCACCAGCGGCGTCGTCACCGCTGTGATCGGGAGCTTGCCGATCTTCGGGAAGACGTCGTTGACGAAGCTGTTGAGCACGATCGCCGCATAGCGCGCCGACCAGCCCGCCTCCTGGCTGGCATGCCACCCGCGGGCCACCTTCTCGAAGGTGCTGTCCGCCATCGCCGTCTGCTCGGCCGCGCGCTGGCGCTTGCTGACCGCCGGATCTCCGCCATCGCGCAGCACCCGGGCCGCCTCCTCGCGAAGCTGACGCGCCTTTGCCAGCGTGATCTCCGGATAGCCGCCGAATACCAGCCGCTTCTCCTTGCCGCCGAAGCGGTACTTCCACCGCCACGACTTGAACCCGCTGGGCAGGACGTAGAGGTAGAGGCCGTGCGCATCGCCAAGCTTGTACGGCTTGTCCTTGGCCGGCGCTTTCCGACAGGCGACATCGGTCAGCACCCGGTGCCCCCAAGCCTGCTGGATCGTGCCCCCAAAGTGCCCCCAGAATCGACGCGCTGCATGGGTTCCATCTGGAACCATGCGGGACGACGGACAAGCCTTCCCACGAGGGGAATGGGGGCATCGGAGGAGTGTTGGGGAACCGTTCGGATCGAAGGGTTGGTGGAAGGGACTGGATTCGAACCAGTGTACACTTGCGTGGGCAGATTTACAGTCTGCTGCCTTTAACCACTCGGCCACCCTTCCACGAGCGGCGCTGTCAAAGCGAGGGGGCCCAATGCCCGCGCATCGCCGACCTGTCAACGCCTGTGTCGCGATGCCGCAACAATTTGCGGGACGGTTGCGCGCGCTGCGCGTGACGCATAGCGTCCGCCACCGCTCATTCCTGATCGACAATTACGGACCCGACCCGTCATGCGCCCTTTCCCGACCGCCACCGCCACATCGCTCCGGGGCCACCGCTGATGGCGCGCCGCGGCCATCGCCCGAGCCAGGCGCAGGGCAATCGTCCCCGGTTGTGGGGGCGCCACGCGGTCACCGCCGCGCTCGCCAACCCCGAACGGACGGTGCGCAAGATCTGGGGCACGCGCGAGGCGCTGTCGTCGCTCAGCCTGCCGCCGGTGCTGCCGGTAGTCTATGCCGACGTCGCGGATCTCGGCCGGCTGGTGCCGTCCGACGCACCGCACCAGGGACTGGTGGCGGAGGTCGACCCGCTCGAGGACGTATGGCTGGGCGACCTGCTCGAACAGGGCAGCACCGACGATCCCGAGCGTCCGCGCCCGCTGGTGGTGCTCGATCAGGTGACCGACCCGCACAATGTCGGCGCGATCCTGCGCTCGGCCGCCGCCTTCGACGCGCTGGGCATCATCACGCAGGACCG
The DNA here is from genome assembly GCF_902506455.1 of Sphingomonas sp. 8AM. Classification (GTDB taxonomy): domain Bacteria; phylum Pseudomonadota; class Alphaproteobacteria; order Sphingomonadales; family Sphingomonadaceae; genus Sphingomonas. The sequence goes on from NZ_LR733844.1 coordinate 2,377,545, forward strand.
CCACGCGCCGCCCGAATCGGGCGCGCTCGCGCGCGCGGCAAGCGGCGCGCTGGAAACGGTGCCGTGGGTGCGGGTCGTCAATCTGGCGCGCGCGCTGGAGGAGATGGCCGAGGCGGGCTGCTGGCGGATCGGGCTGACCGGCCATGCGCCGCAGACCCTGCAGCAATCGCTCGCCGACATCGGCCCCGGCCGCCGCATCGCGATCGTGGTCGGTGCGGAAGGCGAAGGAATGCGCCAGAACACCGAGACGCATTGCGACGAGCTGGCGAAGCTGCCGATCTCGGGCAAGGTCGAGAGCCTCAACGTCTCGAACGCCGCCGCGATCGCGCTCTACGCGGTGACCGCGCGCTGACCTTCTCCGTCGTCCCCGCCCTGGGCGAGGGCGACGGATCGCGGCTCAATCCTCCGCGGCGATCCGCACGCGCAGGCCGTCCAGTGCCGGGCCGAATTCGATCTGGCACGACAGCCGCGAGGTCGCGTCGCGGTCCGCCGCGGCGTCAAGCAGGTCATTCTCGTCCTCGCTCATCGGCGGCAGCCTGTCGGCGAACGCCGGATCGACATGGACATGGCAGGTCGCGCAGCTGCAACACCCGCCGCACAACGCCAGCACCTCGTCGATCCCGCCGTCGCGGATTACTTCCATGACCGAAAAACCCGCCTGCCCTTCGAGTTCGCGTTCTTCCCCGTTGCGGGTCTCGACGATAAGCTTGGCCATATGAACTCCACCGATAATCGCCCCGCCCATGACGGCAAGCCAGAGCCCGCGCAATGGGGCTGAGCGCCGCCGACCTCAACGCCGGCCTCGACGCGCTCTCCGCGCGCGAACCCGCCTTCGCCGCCGCGCTGGAGCGGGTCGGCTACCCCGCCCCGCGCATCCGCGCGCCCGGCTATGCCACGTTGCTGCGCACGATCCTTGGCCAGCAGGTGAGCGTGAAGGCCGCCGATGCGGTGTGGCGCAAGCTGGAGGCGCTGGGCGACCCGACCGACCCCGCGATGATCGCGAAGCTGGACGACGACATGCTGCGCGCCTGCGGCTTCTCGCGCCAGAAGAGCGGCTATGCGCGCAGCCTTGCCGAAGAGGTGCTGAGCGGGCGGCTCGATCTCGGCAACCTGCCTGCCGATGACGAGGAAGCGATCGTGCAGCTCGTCCGCGTGAAAGGGATCGGGCGGTGGTCGGCGGAAGTCTATCTGCTGTTCGCCGAAGGCCGCCCCGACATCTGGCCAGCGGGCGATCTGGCGGTGCAGATCGAAACCGGGCGCATCCTCGGCCACCCCGAACGCCCCGGCGAGAAGTTGACCCGCGAACTGGCGGAGCCGTGGCGCCCCTATCGCGGCGCGGCGGCGATCTTCACCTGGCATCATTATGGCGCCGGGGCCGACGCCGCGCCGGTCTGATTTTCCGGGCATTTACGTCACTTTAACAATGCTGCCGAATAGAGGGATCGAACCGAGCTGCGGAAGAAGGGGCGATGAGGACAGCGTTCGATCGCGCGCGCCGCGCGCTCAACTTCCTCGAACTGCATCAACTCGACCCGTCGCCGTCGCATTATGAATTTGCGCTGGCGGTGATCGGCGCGCCGGGGTCGCGCCTGTCGGAAGCGGTCGCCGCGCAGACCGATGGCGGGCTGCGGCTGACCACCGCGACCGTCCAGACGCTCGTCGACCATTACCTTTCCCCGCCGCGCGAACAGACGCTCGATCGTCGCGAACGCACCGTGATGCGACAGGCCCAGGAACTCGGCACGCTCACCAGCGACGCCCACGACCTGACCGAGGCGCTCGGCCGCGACATGGGCGCGTTGGTCGGCACCGCCGACATCGCGCCGCCCGACGCCACCGCGTTCATCGACCGGCTGTCCGACGCCGAGCGCGAGCTGGCGGCACTACGCAGCGAGGTGATCCAGCTGCGCGACAATATCGTCCCCTCCCCGCCGCCCGAGGACAGCGGTCGCGACAATCTGACGCAGGCGCTCAACCGCAGCGGCGCGCGTGACGTGATGGCGCGCGCGGATGCGGGCGGCGAGGCGCATGTCGTGCTGGCGTTCAGCGTCGACACGCTGGAGGCCATCAACGATCGTTTCGGCCGCGCGGTCGGCGACAATGTCCTCAACGCCTTCGCCGCGACGCTGCAGCAGACATTCGCGGAGGAAGAGCTGATCCGCTGGAGCGGTAACGAATTCGTCTTCATCACGCGCGGGATGCCGGTTGCGACCGCGCGCGTGCTGACCGATCAGGCGCTGTCCTCGTTCGCGGCGCGGCGGCTGCGGCTGCGCGGCTCGGGTGAGCCGATCGGCACCGTCACTGCCTCCGCCGGCATCGCGACCGGTGCGGCGGGCGGACAGGAAGGCTCGCTGATCGCTGCCCGCGCCAATGCCGCGCTGGCCGCCAGCCACGGCGGGAACCAGCTGGAGGGGTGAGCGGGCTTTAGGCCACCGGGTGCAGATAGTTGATGAAGCTGGCGTAGACGTTCGGAAGCGACAGGCCGCCGATGGTCAGCAGTTCGACCATCTGGCCCAGCATCGGTGCTTCCGCATCATCATCAGGCATGATCAACTCGTGGCCGTTCAGTTCGAGGAACATGAGCATCGCCACGGCGGCAGTGCGCTTGTTGCCGTCGATAAAGGGGTGGTCTCGCGCCAGTGCCCGGCACAGGACCAGCGCCAGCATCAATAGGTCGCGTTCGCCTTCGTAATACGCGACATGCCGTGGCGACATGACGGCGCTTTCGACCAGCCCGCAATCCTTGATGCCGTCCAAGCCGCCATAGCGGGCAATCTGATCCTCATGGATAGCCAGAATGTCCGCCGTCGTGAGCCAGATCGGCTCAACGGCCAAGATAGCGCAAGCTGTTCTCGTACCGCGCGTTTACCCGATGCAATATCGACGCGCGATCAGCGTCGGGACGCGGCTGCGCTTCCACCGCCGGCGACTGCGGCTCGTCGACAGACGTCTTCTTGGCTTGGCTCATGACGACATCCTCGTTAACCGGGTCACAGCGAAGATACGCTCTCGCCCAGCCGGACGCAACGAGGACGCCAAACGCCTACTTCGCCGGGCGCCACGTCTGCGTTTGGCAGAAGAAGGCGATGCAGCCCTTCACCGCCAGCGTGCCGTCGGCGTTCTTCGCCACGATCGACTTGTAGGTCTTGCCGTTGCGCGGATCGTAGATCTTGCCGCGCCAGTCCTTGCCGGCATCCTTGAACTCCGACAGGATCGGCATTCCCAGAACGGGACGCGTACGCAGGCTCGCGTCGCTGTTGTTGACGTCGGTGTCGGGGGCGCCGGGGCGCTTCTTGAGGATCGTCGTCAGCTTGCCGCAGGTCACGCTGCCGCACGGGCCGACCGTGATGACGCCGGCGCCGTCCTCGGTGACGTAGCGTCCGGCGATCGGGGTGGCGGCGGAGGCGGTCGCGGGGACGACGGCGGCGAGCAGCGCAAGCGCGGCGGGGAGCATGATACGCATGTGCGGAACTATCGGAGATCAGTGATGAACGCGCAATGGACGATCGGGATCATCGGCGGCTCCGGCCTCTACGCGATCGACGGGCTGGAGGACGCCGAATGGCGCCCGGTCGACACGCCCTGGGGCACGCCCAGCGACCAGATCCTGTTCGGGCGCATCGGGGATGTCGCGATCCGCTTTCTGCCGCGTCATGGGCGCGGACATGTCCACCTGCCCGGCGACATTCCGGTGCGCGCCAATATCGACGCGCTGAAGCGTGCGGGCTGCACCGACCTGCTCGCCACCTCCTCGGTCGGGTCGCTGCGCGAGGAGCTGCCACCCGGCACGTTCGCGATCGTCGACCAGTTCGTCGACCGCACCGTGCAGCGCGCGGCCTCGTTCTTCGGCAGCGGGCTGGTCGCGCATGTCTCGCTCGCCGATCCGACCTGCGAGCGGCTGGGGGCGTTCGCCGCGGCGGCGATCACGGCGGCGGGCGGGCGCGTCGCCGAGGGCGCGACCTATCTGGCGATGGAAGGGCCGCAATTCTCGACCCGCGCCGAAAGCCGCCTCTACCGCGACTGGGGCTGCGACGTGATCGGCATGACCGCCATGCCCGAGGCGCGCCTCGCGCGCGAGGCGGAGCTGCCCTATGCACTGGTCGGGATGGTGACCGATTACGACTGCTGGCGCGACGATCGTGCGGCGGTCGATGTCGCCGAGATCGTCGCGCAGATGGCCGCCAACGGCCGGATCGCGCGCGCGGCGGTGGCGCATCTGCTGCGGCATCTGCCGCCAGAGCGCACGCCGTCGCCGATCGACACCGCGCTGGACGGCGCGATCATGACCGCGCCGGCGCAGCGCGATGCGGTGCTGATCGCGCGTAACGCGGCGATCGTGGCGCGCGTGCTGGGGCTTGCGGCCGCGGCGACAACATGACTCGCGTTCGGATACTCGATCGTCATTGCGAGCATAGCGAAGCAATCCAGAGCCGGGCCAGGACGCCCTGGATTGCGTCGCTACGCTCGCAATGACGGGTGGGGTTGACCCCATCCCGGTTAAGGCAAACCGTCCGCCTCACTTCCGTCATCCCGGACTCGATCCGGGATCCCGCTTCTTCTCCCTCGATCGTCGGCGAGAAGCGGGGCCCCGGATCAAGTCCGGGGCGACGAGAGGGGCGGGTTGACGAATGTCGATCGGTCTTAAGTTGAAACCCTCGCGCTTCTCCCGCATTCCTCCCCGCGCATGACGCTCACCACCCGCTCGCTCGGCGACAGCTTCGCCTCCGTGCCCGTCCCCAAGGGCGCGGGCTTCTGGCGCAAGCTGCTGGCGTTCGTCGGGCCGGGCTGGCTGGTCGCGGTCGGCTATATGGACCCCGGCAACTGGGCGACCGACATCGCGGGCGGCTCCGCGTTCGGCTATACGTTGCTCAGCGTGGTGCTGCTGTCGAACCTGATGGCGATCGTGCTGCAATCCTTGTCGGCACGGCTCGGGGTCGGCGCCGGTCTCGATCTGGCGCAGGCGTGCCGGCAGCATTCGTCGCGCCCGGTGGCGTGGATCCTGTGGCTGCTCGCCGAGATCGCGATCGTCGCCTGCGATCTGGCCGAGGTGCTCGGCACCGCGATCGCGCTCAAATTGCTGTTCGGGATGCCGCTGATCTACGGCGTGCTGGTCACCGCGCTCGACGTGTTCCTGATCCTCGCGCTCCAGCGCTACGGTTTCCGCCGGCTCGAGGCGTTCATCGCCGCGCTGCTGATCGTGATCGCCGGCTGCTTCGGGTTCGAGCTGTTCTGGGCGCACCCGGACTGGAGCGCGGCGGCGGCGGGGCTGGTCCCCTCGCCCGAGATCGTCCGCAACCCGGCGATGCTCTATATCGCGATCGGCATCCTCGGTGCGACCGTGATGCCGCATAATCTCTACCTGCATTCGTCGATCGTGCAGACCCGCGCCTATGGCAGCGACGAGGCCGACCGGCACGAGGCGCTGAAGCTCGCGACGATCGATTCGACCGTCGCGCTCGGCCTCGCCTTCTTCATCAACGCCGCGATCCTGATGCTGGCGGCGGCGGCCTTCCACAGCGCCGGGCGGTTCGAGGTCGCCGAGATCGAGGATGCGCACCGGCTGCTCGCGCCGATGCTCGGGGTCGGCGCGGCGAGCGTCTTGTTCGCGGTCGCTTTGCTCGCCAGCGGGCAGAACTCGACCGTCACCGGCACGCTCGCCGGGCAGATCGTGATGGAGGGGTTCCTCGACATTCGCCTCGCGCCGTGGCTGCGGCGGTTGATCACGCGCGCGATCGCGATCGTGCCGGCGGTGGCGGTGGTCGCCTCGGCGGGCGACCGCGGCGCGACCGACCTGCTGGTGCTGAGCCAGGTGGTGCTGAGCCTGCAACTGCCGTTCGCGGTGATCCCGCTGGTGCTCTACACCGCGAACCGGCGGCTGATGGGCAGCTTCGCCGCGCCGCGCTGGCTGGCGGCGCTGGCATGGGTGATCGCGGCGGTGATCGTGGTGCTCAACGGCTATCTGCTGTGGGGGATGGCGGCGGGCTGAACCGCCCCCTAGCCACGGCCCGCGCGCTGGCCTATCTGGCGCGCTTTCCTCATCACACAGGTTTTCCCCAATGGGTTTCCGCTGCGGCATCGTGGGCCTGCCCAACGTCGGCAAGTCCACCCTCTTCAACGCGCTGACCGAGACGGCCGCGGCGCAGGCGGCGAACTACCCGTTCTGCACGATCGAGCCGAACGTCGGCAACGTCGGCGTTCCCGACCCGCGCCTGTCGAAGCTGGCGGCGATCGCCGGCTCGGCCAAGATCATCGAGACGCAGCTCGGCTTCGTCGACATCGCCGGCCTCGTGCGCGGCGCCAGCAAGGGCGAAGGGCTCGGCAACCAGTTCCTCGGCAACATCCGCGAGGTCGACGCGATCGTCCACGTGCTGCGCTGTTTCGAGAATGACGACATCCAGCACGTCGACAACCGCGTCGACCCGATCGCGGATGCCGAAACGGTCGAGACCGAGCTGATGCTCTCCGACCTCGAAAGCCTCGAGAAGCGCGTCCCCAATCTGGCCAAGAAGGGCCAGCAAGGCGACAAGGAAGCCAAGCTCGGCGCCTTGGTGCTCGGCCGCGCGCTCGACCTGCTGCGCGACGGCAAGCCCGCGCGGCTGACCGTCACCAACGACCCCGACGAGAAGCGCGTGCTCGATCAGGCGCAATTGCTCACCGCCAAGCCGGTCCTCTACGTCTGCAACGTCAACGAGGAGGATGCGGCGAACGGCAACGCGCTGTCGCAGAAGGTGTTCGACAAGGCCGCTGCCGAGGGCGCGCAGGCCGTCGTCGTCTCCGCCGCGATCGAGGCCGAGATCGCGACGATGCCGCACGAGGATCGCGGCGAATTCCTGTCCGAGCTCGGGCTGGAGGAAACCGGGCTGACGCGCGTGATCCGCGCCGGCTACGAGCTGCTCCACCTGCTGACCTTCTTCACGGTCGGCCCCAAGGAAGCGCGCGCGTGGACGGTTGAGGCCGGATCGAAGGCCCCGCAGGCGGCGGGCGCGATCCACTCCGACTTCGAGCGCGGCTTCATCCGCGCCGAGACGATCGCGTTCGACGATTATGTCGCGTTCAACGGTGAGGCCGGCGCGCGCGAGGCGGGCAAGCTGCGGCAGGAGGGCAAGGAGTATGTCGTCCACGACGGCGACGTGCTGCTGTTCCGCTTCAACGTCTGATCCGTTCAAGCGGACGCGGCAGGCAACTCGTCATTGCGAGCGTAGCGAAGCAATCCAGTGCCGGATCAGGACGCCCAGGATTGCTTCGCTATGCTCGCAATGACGGGTCCGGCAGACACCATCCGGCCCTAACGTTGCGTCCCGCCCTCCACCACTGACCGGTCGAGCGTGCCGCCATACGGCGCACGCACCGCCGCGCCCTTGTGTGGCCGGGGTTCCAGCCATGCAGGGGTCGCGCCCGGCGCGGGAGTGATCTGCATCACCGGGGTGCGCGGCGCGGGGGCGGTGGCGGTCGGGAGCGGGGCGGGTGGCGGCGACTTGTCCTCGCCGCCCTTGTCACAGGCCGCGATCGACAGGCACAGCAAGGGCAGCAGCGCGCGGATCATGCGATCACAAAGCGCGAGGCGGCGCGCACGTTCCGCGAACGGTCTTTGTTCTGCAAGATGCGATGCGTAAGGGCGTGGCATGATGTTCCGCGTCCTACCGTTCGCCGCGCTTGTCGCGCTGTCCGCCTGCGCCTTCCGCCACGATCCGCCCGCCTTGCCGCCGGTCACCCGGCCTGCGCCCGTTACGACGACGGCCGTGCCCTCCACGGAGCGTGCCCCGGTCACGATCCTGATCTCGATCGACGGCTTCCGCCCCGACTATCTCGACCGCGGCGTCACGCCGCAGCTGTCGCACCTCGCCGCCACCGGCGTCAGCGCGGCGATGCGACCGTCGTTTCCGTCGAAGACCTTTCCCAATCACTGGACGCTCGTCACCGGGCTGGTCCCCGATCGCCACGGCGTCACCGCCAACAACATGGAGGATGCCGCGCGGCCCGGTGAGAAATTCACGATGGCCACCGACGATCCGTTCTGGTGGAACACCGCCGAGCCGATCTGGGTCACTGCCGAGCGTGCCGGCATCCGCACGGGCACGATGTTCTGGCCGGGCTCCAGCGTCGCCTGGGGTGCGACGAGAGCGAAGGACTGGCCACACGAAACGACCGGCGGCACGCGTCCCCACGACTGGCAGCAATATGGCGAGGCGGTCGACGATCGCCAGCGTGTCGACGGCATCATCGACTGGCTGCGACGCCCCGCCGTGACGCGACCCGGCTTCCTGACGCTCTACTTCGACGAGGTCGATACCGCCGGGCACCAGTTCGGCCCCGCCGATCCGCGCACTTTGCAGGCGGTCGCGAAGGCCGATGCGGCGATCGGGCGGCTCGTCGCCGAGCTGGCGACGCTGGGACAGCCTGCCAATCTCGTCATCGTCTCCGACCATGGCATGGCGCCGACCGATTCGCGACGCACGATCGCGCTCGACACGATCGTTTCCGCCACCGACGCGCGCATCGTCGACACCGGTCCCTATGCGACGCTCGAGCCGCTTCCGGGGCGCGACGCCGCGGTCGCGGCTGCGCTGCTGCGTCCGCATCCGCACATGCAATGCTGGCGCAAGGGGCAACTTCCAGCGCGCTTCCGGTACGGCGGGAACCCGCGTATCCCCGCCTTCCTGTGCCTCGCCGACGACAGCCCCGGCGGCGCCTGGGAAATCGCCAGCACCGCGCCGACGAAGCAGGTCTCGGACGGCGCGCACGGCTTCGACAATGACGCGCCCGACATGCGCGCGCTGTTCGTCGCCAACGGGCCCGCCTTCCGCGCGGGCAAGCGGCTGGCGACCTTCGACAATGTCGATGTCGCGCCGCTGCTGCGCGATCTGCTCGGCCTGCCCGCCGGCCGGGGGCTGGACGGCAGCGACCGCGCGTTCCACGGCGTGCTGATCGCTGGACCGCAGCGCCGCACCCTGCCAAACGCAGCCGGATGAACGCGACGATCCTCCACAACCCGCGCTGCTCGAAATCGCGCGCGGCGCTGGCGCTTCTTACTGGGGCCGGTGCCAACGTGACGGTCGTAGAGTATCTCAAGACCCCGCCGTCGCGCGACGAACTCGCGCGGCTGTGCGCGCGCGCCGGGATCGCGCCGCGCGCCGCGCTGCGCGCCGATGCCCCCGCCATCGCAGACGATGACGCCGCGCTCGACCTGATGGCGCGCGATCCCGCCACCATCGAACGGCCGTTCGTGGAGACAGAAAAGGGCGCGCTGATCGCCCGCCCGCCCGAGCGCGTGCGCGACCTGCTGTGAAGCTCTCCGAGGATACCCGCTGGCGCGTCGCGCGCGCGACCCGCGCCGCCGCCGTCGTCGACGCCGACAATTATTTCCGTGCCGCGCGGCAGGCGATGCTCAAGGCCAAGCACCAGATCCTGCTGGTCGGCTGGGACTTCGACGCGCGCATCCGGCTCGCCTGGGACGACGATCATCCCGAGGCGCCCGCCGACGTCGGCGCGTTCATCAGCTGGCTGGTGAAGCGAACGCCCGGTTTGCAGGTCCATATCCTGCGCTGGGACACCGGCGCGATGAAGACGCTGGGTCGCGGCAAGACGCTGTGGACGTTGCTCAATTGGCGGTGGCGACAGCCGCGCATCCATCTGAAGCTCGACGGCCACCACCCGATGGCCGCATCGCAACACCAGAAGATCGTCGTCATCGACGATTGCCTCGCTTTCTGCGGCGGAATCGACATGACCGACGAGCGCTGGGACACGCGCGAGCATCAGGATGACAATCCGCACCGCCGCTCCCCCAACGGCTTCCGCTACAAGCCGTGGCACGACGTCACCACCGCCTTGCAGGGGCCGGTGGCGAAGGCGCTCGGCGATCTGTGCCGCACCCGCTGGGAAATCGCGGGCGGCGCGCCGATCACCCCGCCCTCGCCCGCACCGGGCATTGATTGCTGGCCCGAAAGCCTGCCGGCGCAGTTCACCGACGTCGAGGTCGCGATCTCGCGCAGCCAGCCCGAGCATCAGGGCCAGGAGCAAGTGCTCGAGATCGAGCGACTGTATCTCGCGCTGATCGCAGGCGCGAAGAAACGCATCTACGCCGAAAGCCAGTATTTCGCGTCGCGCCGGATCGCGGAGGCGATCGCGAAGCGGCTGGTCGAGGACGATCCGCCCGAGATCGTCATCATCAATCCCGTCACCGCGCAAGGCTGGCTGGAGCCGATCGCGATGGACACCGCGCGCGCCCGGCTGGTCGCCGAACTCCGCAAGCGCGACCGCCACGGCCGCTTCCGCATCTATCATCCGGTCACCAGCGGTGGCGAGGCGATCTATTGCCATGCCAAGGTGACGGTGATCGACGAGGTGGCGATCCGCATCGGCTCCTCGAACTTCAACAACCGCTCGCTGCGGCTCGACACCGAATGCGACGTGACGATCACCGAAGAGCCCGAGACGATCGCCGCGATCCGCGCCGACCTGCTCGCGGAGCACCTTGGTGCCAACATCGAAGAGGTTTCCGCGCGGATCGAGCGCGACGGGCTGATCGCGACGATCGAGGCGCTGCGCGGGTCGGGGCGGACGCTGGTGCCGTATGAGATCGACGACCTGAACGGCGTCGAGAAATGGCTGGCGGACAATGAGGTGCTCGATCCCGAGGGGCCGGGCGAGATGTTCGAAAGCTTCGAAAAGCGCGGGCTGCTCCGGCGCTTGCGGCGGCGGCGCTGACTTCGTCATTCCCGCGCAGGCGGGAATCCAGAACCTCCGACGTCGCGGCTCTCACGAAAACCTGCGCGTCTGGATCGCCGCCGTCGCGGAAATGACGAAGCGGGAGTTGGAAGGCGGGCGCGCCACCGAAGAAGGCCACGCCCCTTCACCGTCGCCCCTGCGCAGGCAGGGGCCCATGTCTGCATCGTCCATTAAACCGGCCTGACACACGCCCGACGCGAATGTGTCAGGCATTCCGCCAACACGAAACAGCCATAGCCCCCTGCCTCCGCAGGGGCGACGGCGTATGCCGGCTGTCCTACATCCTCCAAGATTTGCTACCCTTGAGCCGCGCCGAAACCCTCGCCGCTTCTCCCGAACCGCCCACACACCGCGTTTGGCGCAAACATCGCCAACATCCACCGGCGGCCACGCCGCATCTGGCATCGCGGCCCCCGTCCCGCTATGCGCGCGGGCATGACCGTCATCACGCCCCAGATCGTCGCCGACCACGGCCTGTCCCCCGAGGAATATGACCGTGTCCTCAACGCGCTCGGCCGCGAGCCCAATCTGGTTGAACTCGGCATCTTCTCGGTGATGTGGTCCGAGCATTGCAGCTACAAGTCGAGCCGCATCCATCTGAAGAAGCTGCCGACCGAGGGCCCACAGGTCATCTGCGGCCCCGGCGAGAATGCCGGCGTGGTCGATATCGGCGACGGGCAGGCCGCGATCTTCAAGATGGAGAGCCACAACCACCCCTCGTACATCGAACCCTATCAGGGCGCGGCGACCGGGGTCGGCGGCATCCTGCGCGACGTGTTCACGATGGGCGCGCGGCCGGTCGCCAATCTCAACGCCTTGCGCTTCGGCCGGCCCGATCATCCGAAGATGCGCCACCTGATCTCGGGCGTCGTCCACGGCATCGGCGGCTATGGCAATTGCGTCGGCGTGCCGACCGTCGGCGGCGAGGTCAATTTCCACCCCGCCTATGACGGCAACATCCTCGTCAATGCGATGACGGTCGGCGTCGCGGATACCGACAAGATCTTCTATTCGGCCGCTTCCGGGATCGGCAATCCGATCGTCTATGTCGGATCGAAGACCGGGCGCGACGGGATCCACGGCGCGACGATGGCCTCGGCGGACTTTGGCGAGGATGCCGATGCCAAGCGCCCGACCGTGCAGGTTGGCGACCCCTTCACCGAGAAGCTGCTGATCGAGGCGTGCCTCGAGCTGATGGCCTCCGACGCGATCGTCGCGATCCAGGACATGGGCGCGGCGGGCCTCACCTCCTCGTCGGTCGAGATGGCGTCAAAGGGCGGCGTCGGGATCGAGCTGGTCATGGACGACGTGCCGCAGCGCGAAGAGGGCATGACCCCCTACGAGATGATGCTTTCCGAATCGCAGGAGCGGATGCTCATGGTCCTCAAGCCGGGCCGCGAGGATTTCGCGCGCGCGATCTTCGAGAAGTGGGAGCTGGATTTCGCGGTGATCGGTCATGTCACCGACACCGGGCGCATGGTGCTGAAGTTCAAGGGCGAGACCGTCTGCGATATCCCGCTCGGCCCGCTCGCCGACGACGCGCCGCTCTACGATCGCCCTCACGTCCCCACCCCCGCGCCTAAGGCATTGGTCGATGTGCCGGAGAGCAAGGACCCCGCCGCCGACCTGCTCGCGCTGATGGCGTCGCCCGACATCGCCAGCCGCCGCTGGATCTGGGAGCAATACGACCACATGGTCGGCGCCGACACCGTCCAGCGCCCCGGTGGCGACAGCGCGGTGGTGCGCGTCCACGGAACGAGCAAGGCGCTGGCGATGACCACCGACTGCACCCCGCGCTATTGCTTCGCCGATCCGGTCGAGGGCGGAAAGCAGGCGGTCGCCGAGGCGTGGCGCAACCTGACCGCCGTCGGCGCGACCCCGCTGGCGATCACCAACTGCCTCAACTTCGCCAATCCGCAACGCCCGGAGATCATGGGCCAGATCGTCGGCTGCTTGGACGGCATGGCGCAGGCGTGCCGCGCGCTCGACTTCCCGATCGTGTCGGGCAACGTCAGCCTGTACAACGAGTCGAAGGCGACCGGCGGCGGCTCGGCGATCCTGCCGACCCCGGCGATCGGCGGCGTCGGGCTGCTCAAGGACTGGCAGAAGAACGCAACGATCGCCTTCAAGCAGACCGGCGACATCATCGTCGTGGTCGGCACGCGCTCGGGCCACCTCGGCCAGTCGTTGTGGCTGCGCGAGCTGCACGGGCGCGAGGAAGGCCCGCCGCCGCGCGTCGACCTCGATCTGGAGCGCCGCACCGGTGACTTCATCCGCCAGCAGATCGCCGCCGGCCATCTCGGCGCAGTCCATGACGTGTCGGACGGCGGGATCGCGGTGACGATCGCCGAAATGGCGCTGGCGGGCGGGATCGGCGCGATGATCGATCGCGCGCTGCCCTATGACACCGCCGCCTCGCTGTTCGCCGAGGATCAGGGCGTGTACGTCGTGACGGTACACGACCATGCGCTGCTCGACTTCCTGCAGGCGGCGCTGGATGCCGGCGTCGAGGCCGAGCCGCTCGGCCGCACGATCGGGACGCGGATCATCTTCGAGCTGGCGGGCGGCGACTTCTGCGTGCCGCTCGACGCGCTGCGCGCCGCGCACGAGGGCTTCTTCCCCAAGCTGATGAGCGTCGAGGCAGCGCTGTAGGTCAATCTTCGTCATTCCCGCCTTCGCGGGAATGACGGCCTGTGGGTAGAACCGTGACCGACACCCCCGCGCCCCGCATCGTCGCACTCGACCATCTGCGCGGCGCGGCGGTGCTTGGCATCCTGATCGCCAACCTGCCCGGCTTCGCGCTGCCGGTCGCCGCCTATTTCTCCCCCGCGGCCTGGGGCGGGACGACGCCTGCCGACGTCACCGCCTGGGCGATCACCTATGTGCTCGTCGAGGGCAAGATGCGCGGGCTGTTCGCAATGCTGTTCGGTGCGTCGATGCTGCTCGTCATCGAGCGCGCCGACGCGCGCGGCGGCAACGGCGCGGCGCTCCACCTGCGCCGCATGGCGACGCTGTTCGCGATCGGCTGCGCGCACCTCTATTTTGTCTGGAGCGGCGACATCCTCAGCCTGTACGCGCTGGTCGGCTGCGTCGCGCTGCTGTTCACCGCCGCGCCGCTGCGGCTGCTGCTGTTCGCCGCCGCCGCCTGCCTGTTGCTCGCGCTGGCCAACGGACTGGCGATCGCGGGGCTCGGCACGGTCGTGGAGCGCGTGTTCGGCCGCTCCACGCCGACCGATCTGGCGCGCGAAATTGCCGCGATGCGCGGCGGCTGGCGCGGCACGATTATATGGCGGTGGCGCGAGGAGGCCGGGCCGTTCACCGCCTTTCTCGCCAATGGTCCCGAAACGCTCGCCTATATGCTGCTCGGCATGGCCGGATTGCGTAGCGGCTTCCTGACCGGTGCATGGCCCCGCCGACGTTACACCGTGATCGCCGCCGTCGCGCTACTCACGACGCTGCCGGTCTTCGCGCTGATCGCCGCGCGGACGATCGCACGCGACTTCGACGCCCACACGATCGTGCTCGCCAGCTTCGTCGTCCCCCCGCTGCTGCGACCCATCGGGGTGGCGGGCTACGCAGCGCTGTTGCTGCTGACGGTACGCAACGGCCGCCTCGCCGCGGCCGGCCGTGTCGCACTCAGCAACTATTTGGGATGCAGCCTCGCGCTCACCGCACTGTTCTACGGCTGGGGCGCCGGGCAATTCGCGCGCTGGGACCGGGCGGCGCTTTACCTGTTGCTGCCACCAATGTGGGTCACGATGCTGGCATGGCCGCGCTGGTGGCTCGCTCGTTTTACACACGGTCCGGCCGAGTGGCTGTGGCGCTGTGCAGCCCGCGGCACATGGATCACGCTTCGTCGCGAACATTGCGAACGCGACGCAAATTAGCTTGCGATCCATTCTCATTATCGCTACTCAGGAGCTGAGAAGAGGAGCGATTATGGTCGTTTGCGTTTGCAATGCGATTCGCGAATGTCAGGTCCGCGAGGCGGCCCGCGCTGGCGCGACCACCGCGTGTCAGGCGTATCGGAATTACGGTCGTCAGCCCAAGTGTGGACAGTGCGTCGCCTTCGCACGTGAGATCATCAACGAAGAACGTGCGGCTGCGTAGCGCTCTCATCTTCATGTCGTAGAGTTTTCAGGCTTCCGTCGAAGCACCCGTCGCTGTATCCGGCCTTCATTCTATTGGAGGCTGACACAATGAAGGGTGATCCGAAGGTCATCGAATTTTTGAACGAGTCGCTCAGGAACGAGCTGACGGCGATCAATCAATATTGGTTGCATTACCGGCTCTTCGATCATTGGGGCGTTTACAAGCTCGCCGAGTTCGAGCGCCACGAATCGATCGACGAGATGAAGCACGCGGACTGGCTGGCGGAGCGCATTCTGTTCCTTGACGGCTTGCCCAACTTTCAGCTGCTCGGCCGGTTGCGGATCGGTGAGACGGTCGAGGAAGCGCTCAAGGCCGATCTGGCGATGGAGATCGAGGCGGTCGCGCAGCTGAAGGCGGCGGTCGCGTACAGCGAGGAAGTGAAGGACTTCGTCAGCCGCGATCTCTTCGCGCGCATTCTCGCCAGTGAGGAAGAGCATGTCGATACGCTTGAGCGCCAGTTCGAGATGATCGAGCGGATGGGCATCCACAATTACATTCAGCTCAACTCGATCAGCGAGCATGACAAGCCGCAAAGCGGCGCGGCGCCCTACCTGAAGGGGTGACGCCACCATCCGGCCGCGCAGGCTGATGCGGGGCCGGCAGCGACCTCGACCGCTGCTGGACGGTCGAGGTCGCTTCTCGGGAGATCGCTGAACCTCCGCTGCCCGCTTTGCTGAAATCTCGTCTCAGCATCTAACACCCTACAGCAACGCTCCGGGTTCTTGTCCGCCTATAAAGGAGGGGATGCCGAACTCATCCTCGAGCAGGGCCACGTCACTAGGTCGATCGGAATGTCTTTTACCGTAAGCTTGAGCCATCGAGCTCGGGAAGTCTGCAAGAGCCAATGCCTCGATATCGACCCTGCGGCGAGATTCATTTTTTGGGACCCCGGCGCATCAGTCCTGATCGAGACCCCCGGTCGCCTGCTGGAAGGCGAGTATGAACTCGGCTTCATGGGTGCATTCAGCTACATCGAGGGGCCAGCCAATGTGCAACATGTGGGAAGCATCGGTCGATATTGTTCGTTGGCGATCAATCAAGTCATCGGACAATCGGAACATGCGACCGACCTGCTTTCGACGCATCCAATTCTCACAAACCTGAAGTTCGACTCACCTTCGGAGCATCACTTTCGACAGAAGAACGCCGATATGCTCGTGCAATCTCGCGCCGCCGTTGAACACCTGTGGGCCACACGCTACCGGCCAATTACAATCGGCAACGATGTCTGGATTGGTGAGGGCGCATTCGTTCGACGTGGCGTGACGATTGGGGATGGCGCGATCATCGGTGCGCGCTCAGTCGTGATGAAGGACGTCCCGCCTTATGCGATCGTGGCAGGGTCGCCGGCGAAGGTCATCCGCTACCGCTTTACGGACGCGATCATACGGCAATTGCTTGAGATCGGGTGGTGGCGCTATGACCTTGCCATTCTTGAAGGTGTCGATTTTACCGACATCGATCAAGCTGTCGACGCGATGCAGCACAATCTCCTCGCCGGCGGTATCGATCTGCTTAATCCACCAATAGCGCGGATCGACGCTGCCGGGGAGGTTCACTATTGTCGCTACTGCGCAGCCACCGGCATGATCCATGAATGCGATGATGATTTATAGTGATAGTGGGGCGTCACACCTTGCGCCCGAACCCCCCGGGCGGGCGGGGGCGTCCTCCGAGCGATGACAGAACGACGGGTCGCACGACCGGTGTTGGCTGCGCGACCTCCACCGGCATCACCGGCGCCGCCGCGACGGTCACCCCCGCCTCGCGCTCCAGCAACGCCAGCGTTTGCAACAGCACCGGGCGTAGCGCGACAACATCCTCGATCGCGCCCTCGGGCGAATCGTGATGCTCGATGCAGAGCCGCGCGTGATCCTCGATCTTTTCGGCGAGCGTCGCCAGCGCCAGCGCGCCGAACTGCCGCGCCTCGCCCTTCAGCGTATGCGCCGGGATCACCATCGCCACCGCATTGGCCTTGCGCACGGCTTCCTCCAGCGCGGTCAGCGACTTGATGCCGTCCTCGCGGAAATAGCCGAGGATGCGCGCGAAACCGGTACCCAGCTCGGCACGGGCACGCGCCAGCGCCGGACCATCGACCAGATTGCTCGTTTCCATCGACACCTACGTCTCCCGCTGCCCTCCGGACACCTGCGGCCCGGCATAAGCGCGAACGGTAAACGTGCGGTAAGCGCGGCTTATTTGCCGAAGGGATTCTTCGGCGCGCGCAGCATCAACCGCACCGGTACCGCGCCGAACCCGAGATCGCGGCGAATGCCGTTGATGAGGTAGCGTTGATAGCTCGTCGGCAGTTCGTCGACGCGCGTACCGAACAGCACGAAGCCTGGCGGCCGGGTCTTGGCCTGCGTCAGATAGCGCAGCTTGATCCGCTTGCCGCCCGGCGCGGGTGGCGGGTTGGCCTCGATCGCGCGCTCGAACCAGCGGTTGAGCTCACCGGTACCGACGCGCCGCGACCATGCCTCGCGCGTCTCGAACGCCGCCGCGATCAGCTGGTCGATGCCCTTGCCGGTTGCCGCCGACACGGCGAGCAGCGGCACGCCCTTGACCTGCGCCAATCCCTCATCGAGCGCTTTCTTGACGCCGTTGAACAGGCTGGAGGCATTCTCTGCGACATCCCATTTGTTGAGCGCGATCACCAGCGCCCGGCCCTCTTCCAGCACGCGATCGGCGATACGAAGGTCCTGCGACTCCAGCCCGAGCGTCGCATCGAGCAGCAACACGACCACCTCGGCGAAATCGACGGCGTGCAGCGCATCGGCGACCGACAGCTTTTCCAGCTTGTCCTGCACCTTGGCGCGCTTGCGCATGCCGGCAGTGTCGATCAAACGCACCTGACGCGGACCGTCCGGCCCTTCCCAGAGCCAGTCGATCGCGATCGAGTCGCGGGTGATCCCCGCCTCCGGCCCGGTAATCATCCGGTCCTCGCCGAGCATCCGGTTCACGAGCGTCGACTTGCCCGCGTTGGGTCGCCCGACGATCGCCAGCTTCAGCGGCGCATCGGGGCTCTCGATGTCGATCGGCTCCTCGGGCTCGGGCTGAAGCGGGTCGAGATGCGGCAACAGCGCTTCGAACAGCTCGACCAGCCCCTCACCATGCTCAGCGGAGAAGGCGACCGGATCGCCGAAGCCGAGCGCCATCGCCTCGTAAAAGCCGCCATCGCCCGCGCGCCCCTCGGCCTTGTTGGCCAGCAGCACGATCGGCGTGTCCGATCCGCGCAGCCAGCGCGCGATTTCCTCGTCGAGCGGTACGACGCCGGCGCGCGAGTCGATCACGAATAACGCGACGTCGGCGGCATCGACCGCAGCCTGCGTCTGCTGCCGCATCCGGCCCGGCAGCGAATCAGGGTTCTCTTCCTCGTAACCCGCGGTGTCGATGATGCGGAAGTCGAGTCCGATCAGCTGCGCATCGCCCTCGCGGCGGTCGCGCGTAACGCCCGGCCGATCATCGACCAGCGCGAGTTTCTTGCCGACGAGGCGATTGAACAGCGTCGACTTGCCGACGTTGGGACGGCCGACGATCGCGACGGTAGGGAGACGGGACATGCGGGTGCCCTAAAGATTTATCGGCGCGGGCGATAGGGGCGGCTGGCGATGCGGGGTGGGGAAGCGCCTTTCGGCTCTTACCCCGCGCCGCCGTCACACAGCGGAACAAGCAACGTCAGCACCTTACGCTCGTCATTGCGAGCGTCGCAAAGCAATCCGGCACTGGATCAGGACGCCTCGGATTGCTTCGCGACGCCCGCCACGACGCATCAACGCCAGGCGGTGATCACGCCCTTCTCGTCGAGCGTGTAGAGCGTCTGGTTGGCGACGATCGGCGCCATCGAGAACTGATCGCCGGCCTGAATCGTCGTCTGCACGCTGCCGTCGGTCACCGACGTCGCGACCAGATCACCGCGCGAATTGGTGAGCCACAGTCTGTCGCCGGCCAGCACCGGCCCGAACCAATTGTACGGATCGTTGCGCTTTTCCTCGTTCTTGAATGCGCGCAGCTGGCTGATCCAGCGGAGCTTGCCGTTGGCACGCGACAGGCAGACCAGCCGCGCGTCGTCGGTGACGAGGAAGATCCACTCGCCCGCCACCCATGGCGTCGAGATACCGGCGAGATTCTGCTCCCACGCCCGCTGACCGGTCGCGATTTCCAGCGCGACCATCCGGCCGCCCTCACCGATCGAATAGACGCGGCCATCGTCGATCACCGGATCGGCGTCGATGTCCGCAAGGCTCGAAACCGACGTGGTGATCGAGGTGCGCGAGAGCGCATCCTGCCACAAGGTACGGCCATTCTCGTATCGATAGGCGTTCAGCTCGCCGCTCGAGAAACCGGCGATCACCGTCCCCGAGCTGGCCGCCGGCGCGGCGACCCCGAAGACGCCCTGCGTCTCGAGGCTTGCCGACTGCGTCCACACGACCTTGCCGTCGCCCTGGTCGAGCGCGAAGATCTGATTGTCCTGACTCAGCACATAGACCTGGCCGTTGGCGACCGTCGGCGCGCCACGCAGCGGCCCGCCCGGCTTTGCGCGCCACAGCACCGCGCCATCCGCCGCGTTTACCGCGACAACGTCACCGAGCCCGTCGGTGGCATACAGCTTGCCGTCGTCATAGCTGACGCCGCCACCGAAGCGCGCGTTCTTGTTCTCGTCATTGTCGGGCAGCACGCGCGTCCACAGCTTCGCGCCCGTATCGGCGGTGAAGGCGTGCAACGTCGCATCGACGTCGACGACGAACAACTTGTTGTCGGCGACCACCGGTCCGGCGGCGAGGCGTGCGCGGTTGGTGCCGCCGTTGATCTGCGCGGTCCACGCCTTCGCGGGGGTCGCCGCGCCGAGCAGCAGATTGCCCATCGACTTGGCGGCGTTGCCCCCCGGCTGCGTCCAGGCGTCATTGGCGACGCCCACCGGCAGCGTCACGGGAACGTTCTCCAGCCCCTTGTCGACCGTCGCCTGATTCTCCGACATCAGGATCGGAACGCGCTGCCCCACGGTCGGGGTCTTCTTGGGCCCGCCCTTGAAGATGCCGCAGCCGCTCAGCCCCACCAGCGCGGCGAGCGCCAGGCCGGTCGCCACCCGTGTCGTCATCGCGTCGTGTTACCTTCGTTTTTGGCCGGAACAGCGGCACCGGCGGCCGTCGGCGACGCAGGCGTCGCCTTTTCGTCCAATACGCCCGCCATCTGAACCGCACGTTGACGCAGCGAGGATGGCACCTGCGTGTCTGCGGCGATGCGTGCGAAGACCTGCCCGGCCAGATCGCGACGACCCTGTTGCAGATAGGCGGCGGCCATCAGCTCGCCCGCGCTGCCCAGCCACGGATTGCCCGCGACCGCCAACGGCCGCATCCGCTCCGCTACCACGTCGGGCTTGAGCGTGTCGAATTCGGCGCTGGTCTGACGGATCAGCGCGAGATCACGAAACGGCTGCGCCACCGACGAGTCCTGGGCGATGCTGGCGAACTTGGCCGCCGCGCCCTTCAGGTCGTTCTTCTGGAGCAGCACATCGGCCTGCGTGAACGTGGCCAGCACACGGTAACCGTCGCGCTTCGACTGCGTCAGCGTTGCTAGCGTGTCGCCGGCCGATCGGGTGTCGTTGGCGGCGAGCGCGTCATAGGCGGTCTGCAACTGCTCGCCCTCGCGCCCGGCGGCCTGTTCCTGACGATGTTGCCAGAACAGATAGGCGCCGAACGCCGCAAGCGCGACAACGACGGCGACGATCAGCGCGACGCCGTAGCGGCGCCAGACGTGCAGTGCCTGGTCGCGGCGCAGCTCGTCGTCGACCTCGCGCAGGAACGCTTCATTGTTTTGCGGCGTCAGGGCCACCGAATACTCCGGGCTTCACGGAAAAACGCCCGGCGTGTAGCGGTTCGCCGGGATAAACGAAAGGGCTGGCTTCGGTTAAGGAATCGCTTGGTTCGTCGCCCCGGACTTAATCCGGGGCCTCGCTTCTTTGCAGCCGGGTGAGAAGCAGGATCCTGGATCAGGTCCGGGATGATGTCGATATGAGGTCAGTCCTTGGGCGGGTACAATTGCTCCGGTCCCGGGAAGGCACGCGCGCGAACCTCGGCGGCATATCGCTCCGCCCGCTCGGCAACGAAGGTCGCCATGTCGCCATACCGCTTGACGAAGCGCGGCGTGCGCTCGAACAGCCCCAGCATATCCTCGGTGACCAGCACCTGCCCGTCGCAGCTCGCCGAGGCGCCGATGCCGATCGTCGGGATGTCGATCGTGCGCGTGATCTCGACCGCGATCGGCTCGACGACGCCCTCGATCACCAGCGCGAAGGCGCCCGCCCCGGCGACCGCGCGGGCGTCGGCGACGATCTTGCGCGCCTCGGCCGGGCTGCGCCCGCGCGCGCCATAGCCGCCCAGCGCGTTCACCGCCTGTGGCGTGAGTCCGATATGCCCGACGACCGGGATGCCGCGCTCCGACAGGAATTGCACGGTCGGCGCCATGGCCATCCCGCCCTCCAGCTTCACCGCCGCCGCACCGGTTTGCTTCATCAACAGCGCCGCACTCTCGAATGCCTGCGCCGGCGACGCCTCGTAGCTGCCGAACGGCATGTCGATCACCACCGTCGCATGATGGCTGCCGCGCACCACCGCCGCGCCGTGCGCCGCCATCATCTCGAGCGTGACCGGCACCGTCGAGGGCAAGCCGTAGATCACTTGCCCGAGACTGTCGCCGACCAGCAGCAGATCGCAATACGGGTCCATCAGTTGCGCCATCCGCACCGTATAGGCGGTCAGCATGACAAGCGGCTCGCCCTTGCCGGCCGCGATCGCCGCCTTGCGCGCCCGGATCGCCGGGACGGTCAGCCGCTTCATCGGCGCGGCGACCGGAGTCGCGCGGCTGGTGGCGGTGTCGATGGTGAAGGTCGTGGACATCGCGCTTTGCTACGCCACGCGCGTCAAACGATCCAGCCGCGTCGGCGTGCGACATGCGCCAGTTGCAGCGCCAGCGCGCCGATCGCCATGATGAGCAAAGGGAAGTAGAGCGTGTACGGCCCCTTCACCGCCAGAATGTCGGTCATCGCGAACATCCAGCCGAACTGGATCAGCACCGCTACCAGCGACACCGTCAGCAGCGTGACCGCGTGGCGCGAGCGGATCAGCAACGCCACCGCCCCCGCAAGCATTGTGGCGGTCGCGATCGCATAATCGGCGCGGTACCAGAGCGGCAGACTCGCGAACAGCGCGCGGTCGTAATCGCTCGCCGCACCCATCGCGTCGGCACCCTGCGTTAACTGGCTGACGCAGGCCGCGACCCCCGTCATCCCCCACGCCATCAGCACCAGCGCCGCCAGACGGAACCAGCGCGGTGCACGCTTCCTTGCCGCGTCGTCCATCGCTCAGCGCATAGCGACCAAGGGAGCGGGCGGCGACGGATAATCCGCCATTCGCGCCAGCTCGCCCGGCGACAGCAGCGTCACCGCCCGCCCGGCCAGCTCGATCAGCTGTTGCTGGCGCATCATCTGCAGCGTGCGGTTCACATGCACGCTGGTCAGCCCCAGCGTGTCGGCGAGCATCTCCTGCGTCAGCGGCATCCGGAAATGGGTATCACTCGCCAGCCCGACCGCACGCAGCCGGTCGCGCAGCTCGAGCAAGAGATGCGCGAATCGCTCGATCGCCACCTGCCGCCCCAGCCGCGCAGTAGCGTCGAGCAGGTGATGGACCGTTGCCATCGTATGCCGCCGCAGCGCGAGGTCGAGCAGCGTCGCGTCCGCCAGCCACGGCCCTTCGACGTCGACCAGCGTCACCGGCGTCAGTGCCATGATCGTCGCGGGATAGGGCGAGTCGCGATCGAGCGGCAGGGGGTCGCCGGGCAGAAGCAGGTGCTCGATCTGGCGCCGGCCGTCTGCGAAGTGACGCATGAGCGCGGCCCAGCCAGCACGCAGCATCCAGACGCCGCTCACCGTTTCGCCATCGTGGACGATCTCCCGGCGGGAGCGGACGACGCGCGGCGTGAAGCGTCGGCTGTGCAATCCGATCGTCACGGCAAGGCCGGGGGCGAGCTGTTCCAGCCGGCGATGCACGGGATCGCTGCGGTCGATCGTCACCCGCGGCGGGGCGGGGCCGGACGGCGTGCTCATGGCGGCGGGCGCGCGTGATCCGCGCTGGGAGCGAGAACGGGTTCCGCGGCTGGCGCCATCTAACCTCCACGCGCCGGATGCGCGGGCGGCGGGGCAGGAGGCCCGGAGTCGCGCCGAACGGTGCAACACGGATCGTACCAGCCGCAGCGAGGCGACGGAACGAAAATCATGCGATTGTAAATGATTGGTCGGGGCGACAGGATTCGAACCTGCGACCCCCACACCCCCAGTGTGATGCGCTACCAGGCTGCGCTACGCCCCGACCGAGGGGGCGCCTCTACGCCCGGTCGCGGCGCGATGCAAGCGGGTTGGCCGCATGTTGCGTGCAAGGCGCCGCAATGATAGCGGCAGCGACTTCGCGCGGCCGTATCCCGGCCGCCCAACGGTCATGCACGGAAACCGATGCTCATCTCTCCCGCTTATGCGCAGACCGCCAGCGGCGCCGCCCAGGGCGGCGGCCTTGCCGGCTTCATCAGCTTCGCGCCGCTGCTCCTCGTCTTCGTCGTCTTCTATTTCCTGATGATCCGCCCGCAACAGCGCCGCATGAAGTCGCTCCAGACCGCGGTCGCCGGCGTGAAGAAGGGCGATTCGGTCGTCACCGCCGGCGGGCTGATCGGCAAGGTGACGCGCGTCGAGGATGATGCCGTTGAGGTCGAGATCGCGCCTAACACTCGCGTGCGCGTCGTCAAGGCGACGCTCGCCGAGGTCACGCCGCTCGGCGGCAAGCCGGCGAACGACTGACATGCTGGACTTTCCCCGCTGGAAGGTCGCCGGCATCTGGCTGCTGCTCGCGGCATTGGTGTCGCTGTCGATCCCGACCTTCATCCCCGAGAGCGTGACGCAGTCGTGGGGGATCAACCTTCCTCGCGTCAACAAGGGGCTGGATCTGGCCGGCGGCAGCTATCTGCTGCTCGAGGCCGATACCAACGACGTCGCCGCGACTCGCGTCGAGGCGATGCGCGAACAGGTGCAGACTGAAATGCGCCGCCAGAACCCGCGGATCGAGATCGGCGAAATCTCCAGCCGCGGCGGACAGCTGTCGTTCCTGCTGCGCGATCCCGCGCAAGTCGACGCCGCGCGCGAACGGCTGCTCCAGATCACCGGCACCGGCGCGGGAATGACCGGGCAGCGCCAGTGGGACATCCAGGTCGTCGACACCAGCCGCTTCGTGCTGACGCCGACCGCCGAGGGGCTGAAGCAGGCGGTCGAGACCGCGATGGGCGACGCGACCGAGGTCGTGCGCCGCCGCATCGACGAAATGGGCACGCGCGAGCCGACGATCGTCCGGCAGGGCAGCAACCGGATTGTCGTGCAGGTACCGGGTCTTCAGGACCCGCAGGCGCTCAAGGACCTGCTCGGCAAGACCGCCAAGCTCGAGTTCAAGCTGGTTGACGTCAACGCCGACCCGCAGGCGCTCGCCAAGGGTCAGGCGCCGGCTGGCGACCAGATCCTGCCCTATCCGAACAATCCCTCGGGCATCCCGCTGATCGCGGTGAAGCGGCAGGCGATCATCACCGGCGACATGCTGAGCGACGCGCGGCAGGAGTTTGAGCCACAGACCAATCAGCCACAGGTGTCGATGACCTTCGACAGCCAGGGTGGCCGCCGCTTTGCGCGCACGACGCAGGAAAACGTCGGCAAGCCGTTCGCGATCATCGTCGACAACAGCGTGATCTCGGCACCGAACATCAACGAACCGATCATCGGCGGTCGCGCGGCGATCAACGGCGGGTTCACGGTCGAGAGCGCCAACCAGCTCGCGATCGCGCTGCGCTCGGGCAAGCTGCCGGTCGATCTGAAGATCGTCGAGGAATCAACGGTCGGGCCGGACCTCGGCGCCGACTCGATCCGCGCCGGCATCCTCGCTTCCGCGGTTGCGGTCGCGCTGGTCGTCGCGTTCATGCTGGTCACCTACGGCCGGTTTGGCGTCTATGCGAACCTTGCAGTCGTCATCAACGTGTTCGTCATCCTCGGCGTGATGGCGCTGCTCAAGGGAACGCTGACGCTGCCCGGCATCGCGGGTTTCGTGCTGACGATCGGTACCGCCGTCGACGCCAACGTGCTGATCAACGAGCGCATCCGTGAGGAGCGCCATCGCGGGCGCAACGTGGTGCAGGCGGTCGAGCTGGGCTATAAGGAGGCCAGCCGCACGATCTTCGAGGCCAACGTGACGCACGCGATCTCGGGCATTATCATGTTCGTGCTCGGCTCCGGCCCGGTGAAGGGCTTTGCGGTCGTGCTGCTGATCGGCATCGCCACCAGTGTGTTCACCGCCGTCACCTTCACGCGGATGCTGGTCGCCGGCTGGCTGCGCCGCACCAAGCCGAAGACGATCAACATATGATCGCCCCGTCCCTTCTCTCCCCTAACCGGACCCCGGCCGCGGCCGGGGCGGCGAGGCCGTCATGAAACTGCTCAAGCTCGTCCCCGACGACACCAATATCGACTTCGTTCGGCTGCGCGGGCTCGCGTTCGGCCTGACCCTGCTGCTCAGCGTGCTCGCGGTGGGGCTGACCCTCTACAAGGGCCTGAACTTCGGCGTCGATTTCGAAGGCGGCCTGATGATCGAGGAGCGGTTCGCGCAGGCGCCCGACCTCGGCCGCGTCCGCGAAGTCGTCGATGCGCAAGGCGTCGGCGAGGCCGCGCTGCAGCCGTTCGGCGACAAGCGCAACATCACGATCCGCCTGCCCGTCCAGCAAGGCGGCGACGAGGGCGCGACCAACACCGCCGTCCGCAAGATCGAGGGTGCGCTCGCGAAGGCGTTCCCGGGCACCGAGTTCCGCCGCTACTCGACCGTGTCGGGCAAGGTGTCGGGCGAGCTGATCCGCAACGGCGTGCTCGCGGTGGTGCTTGCGATCCTCGGCATCGGCCTGTTCGCAATCTTCCGCTTCGAATGGCAGTTCGGCGTTTCGACGATCGTCGCGATCGTCCACGATCTGCTGATGACGCTCGGCTTCTTCGCGTTGACCCAGTTCGAGTTCGACCTGAACATCGTCGCCGCGGTGCTGACGATCATCGGATATTCAATCAACGACAAGATCGTGATCGACGATCGTATCCGCGAGAACATGCGCCGCTATCGAAAGATGGACATGCGCGAGATCATCAACCTGTCGGTCAACGAAACCCTTCCCCGGACGGTGATGACCTCGGTGACGATCCTACTCGCGCTGCTCGCCTTGCTGTTCCTCGGCGGGCACGTGCTGCGCGGCTTCACCGCCGCGATGACGCTGGGCATCATCGTCGGCACCTATTCGTCGATCTACGTCTCGTCATCGCTGCTCATTTCGCTCGGCCTGCGTGCGCAGCCCGAGAACGAGAAGCCGGCGCGCGGCAACAGCATCGCCGATAATGCGGAGCGCGTCGGGCCGCGCGCCTGACCCGCGCCGGGGAGCACGCACGATGAGGATGGACCGTGAGCGCGACGCCGCAGGCCCGCTGGTGCGCGGCTTCGGCCCGGCCGGGTTCAAGGTCGATGCGCCCGACGGGACGATGGGCGTCTATCCGGCGCTGTTGCTCACCGCGGCGCGCGCCGACGGCTGGACACCGCCGCCGTTCGACACACTTGATGAAGCCGCGCTGGCGCCCTTGCTGAGTGATTCGATCGAATTCGTGCTGCTCGGCACCGGCGCCGACCTTCGTCGTCCGCCGCGCGCGCTCGTCGCCGCGCTGGAGAAGCGCGGGATCGGAATCGAGGCGATGGACAGCCGCGCCGCGGCGCGCGCCTGGGGTGTGTTGCGCGCGGAGGAACGCCGCATCGCGGCGGCGCTCTACCCGCTGGAAGGGTGAGCGGGGCGGCGAAAGCTCCATCCTTGCGAGCGTAGCAAAGCAATTCAGCGCGTCCTGCTCCGTCCGTCACCGGGTCGCTTCGCGCTTCGCGCAATGATGAACCCGGCCGAGCCCGCGCTTATTCTTCCTTCACCAGCCGCCCTTCGCGTGCCTTGAAGTAGAATTGGCTGGCCACCAGCCAGCCCTTGATCGGCCGCAGCGGCAGCACGGTGCTGACCAGCAGCACCGGCAGGCTGACCAGCACATGCATCCACCACGGCGGATCGGCGAGGATCTGCAACATCAGCGTAAAGATCACGCCGGGCAGGCACGCGAACAATTGCACGAACACCGCCGGCCCGTCCGCCGGATCGGCATAGGAATAATCAAGCCCGCATACCGGGCAACACTCCCGGATCGACAGGAAGCCACGGAACAGCGGCCCCTTCCCACAGCGCGGGCAGCAGCCGCGTACGCCGGTTGCGAGCGGCGACAGCCGCGGCCAGACATGGCCGGCATCGTCGACGAGGCGCGGATCACTGGCGTCGGTCATCATCATCCCCTGCGCCGCCCCGCGCTGCGCCGCCACAACCCGCGTCAGTTGATTGCGTTCGC
The DNA here is from genome assembly GCF_902506455.1 of Sphingomonas sp. 8AM. Lineage (GTDB taxonomy): Bacteria > Pseudomonadota > Alphaproteobacteria > Sphingomonadales > Sphingomonadaceae > Sphingomonas. Next base: position 2,404,906 of record NZ_LR733844.1, read on the forward strand.
CACATCCATGACGTCGAGCGACTGCGCCGTGACCCAGCCGAATTCATAGTTGGCGACGAACAGCGCGAACAGCGCCGTGGCAACGATCGTCGTCCGCACGATGACCCGTTTCAGCGAGAATTCGTGCGGCGCGCTCTCGGCGGTGCCGGGCATGTGCGCCTCCCCCGCCTCGGCGGAAGTACGTACCCCGAACGGCAGCACCAGAAAGACCGAGAACGCCCAGAAAAGGATGTAGATCGCCAGCAGCGATGTCCAGCGCATCCCGGTCCTCCCTCTGTGCTGCCGGTCAGACCTGCACGATCACGACATCGACGATCGGCTTCTTGCCGGTCCATCGCGTCGCGACCTTGCGCACCGCCATCCGCACGTCCTCGCGCAGCCGCTCGCGATCGCGCGGACGCCCGGCCATCGCCTCGGCCGCTGCCTCGATCGCTTCGGCGAGGAACGGCTCGCGCTCCTCCTCGACCGGCACGCCCTGCACGCGCACCTCCGGGGTGCCACCCGCGCGACCGTTGCGATCGACCGCGATCCCGACCGAGATCTGGCCGTTGACCGCCACACGCCGCCGCTCGTTGATCGTGCTGCCATCCGCCGGCAGGATCACGTCACCGTCGAGCACCAGCCGACCGACCGGCACGTTGCCGATCTTCTTCGGAGCCCCCGGTGCCAGCCGCACCATGTCGCCGTTAGTCTGCACCACGGCGTTGGCGATCCCCTGCGACAGCCCGTAACGCGCATGCTCCATCAGGTGTCGCATCTCGCCATGTACCGGGATCAGCGAGGTCGGGCGCAGCCACCCGTACATCTTCGCGAGCTCCGGCCGTCCGGGGTGCCCCGAAACGTGCACGTGCGCCTGCTTTTCGGTCACCATCTCGACGCCCTTGGCAGCAAGCTGGTTCTGGATGCGCCCGATCGCGACCTCGTTGCCGGGGATCTGCTTCGCCGAGAAGATCACCATGTCGCCCATGTCGAGCGCGACCGGGTGATTGCCCGCTGCGATCCGCGCCAGCGCCGCGCGCTCCTCGCCCTGCCCGCCGGTCGCGACGATCAGCACACGGTTCTTCGGCAGCCGCATCGCCGCATCGACATCGATTGTCTGCGGAAAGTTCTTGAGATAGCCGGTCGCCTTGGCGACGCGGATGATCCGGTCGAGCGAGCGCCCGGTCACGCACAGCTTGCGCCCGGTCTCCTCGGCGACCTGCCCCAGCGTGTGGAGCCGCGCGGCATTCGACGCAAACGTCGTCACCACCACCCGACCGCGCGCGCGCGCGACGCTCTTGGCAAGCCCTTCGCGCACGCTGGCCTCGCTGGGCGAGGCTTCGGCATTGAACACATTGGTCGAATCGCAGACCAACACGTCGATGCCCTCCGCCCCGATCTCGGCGAGTTCCTCAGGGGTCGCCGGCTGGCCGATCACCGGGGTCGGATCGAGCTTCCAGTCGCCGGTGTGGAACACCTTGCCGGCCGGAGTGCCGATCACCAGCGCGTTCGCCTCGGGAATCGAGTGCGACAGCGGCACGACCTCGACCTCGAACGGGCCAACCTTGAAGGACTTGCGCGCCTCGACCAGCCGGATCTTGACGCGATCCTCGATCCGCTCCTCTTCCAGCTTGCCGCGCACCAGTCCGGCGGTGAACGGCGTGGCATAGATCGGGACGCCGAGGTCTTCGGCCAGATACGGCAGCGCGCCGATATGGTCCTCATGACCGTGGGTCAGCACGATCCCGACCAGATCGTCGATGCGCTCCTCGATGAAGCGCAGATCGGGCAGGATCACGTCGATCCCGGGATAATGCGCATCCGCAAAGGTCACGCCACAATCGACCATCAGCCATTTGCCGGCGTGGCCATAGAGGATGACGTTCATGCCGATTTCGCCGGACCCACCCAGCGCGCAGAAAAGCAGCTCGTTATTCTTCGGTGTCATTATATTCCCTTGAGTGCCGGCACCGCGGCCCGCCCGCATCACAGCGGCAGGCATGGAAGACGGACGATCGCGCCGGCAAAGCGGTCATGCGTCAATATGGGCGCGCGCGAACATGATCGCCAGACCCTGGATCGTCAGGTCGGGTTCGATCGCGTCGAACGCGTCGGTATGTTGCTCGAAAAGCGTGGCGAGGCCGCCGGTGGCGATCACCTTCACGGGCCGCGCGATCTCGCGCTTCATGCGCGCGACCAGCCCCTCGATCATCGCGATATAGCCCCAGTAGATGCCGATGTTCATCTGATCGACCGTGTTACGGCCGATCACGCTCTCGGTCGCGGGCGCCTCGATCGCGATCCGCGGCAACTTGGCGGCAGCCATCACCAGCGCGTCGAGCGACAGATTGATCCCCGGTGCGATGATCCCGCCCTTGTAGGCACCGTCGAAATCCGAATGGTCGAAGGTCGTCGCCGTCCCAAAGTCAATCACGATCAGGTCGCCGGCATGAAGCGCATGCGCCGCAATCGTGTTGACGGCGCGGTCGGCACCGAGGCTGCGCGGCTCGTCGACGTCGACCGATAGTTGCCAATCGACCGGCGCGCGGCCGGCGATCAGTGCGTCGGTGCGGAAATATTTGCTGGCGAGCACTTCGAGATTGTGGAGCGCACGTGGCACGACCGTGGAGATGATCACCGCGCTGACGTCCTCGCGCGTATACCCCTCCAGCTGGAGCAACTGACTGAGCCACACCGCATATTCGTCGGCGGTGCGCCGCGGGTCGGTCGCGATCCGCCAGCGTGCGCGAATCTCGCGCGTCGCCGGCTGGATCAGCGCGAAGACGATATTGGTGTTGCCGGCATCGACCGCGAGCAGCATCGCCTTCCTCTCCCTAGACCACGAACACGTCGCCGGCATGGATGACATGCCGCGCACCGTCCGCCAAGCCGAGCAGCAACGCGCCGCTGGCGTCGAGCCCGATAAACTGCCCTTCCAATGTGGTCTGGTCGGGCAGCCGAACGCTCAGCATAGTACCGACCGGGTGCGCACGCTCACTCCAGCGCGCGGCCACTGGTCCCATCCCCTGCCCGCGCCAGACCGACAGCCACTCAGCGAACCGCCTGGCGAGCTGGTCGAGCAACGTCGCGGCATCAATTGTGGCACCGGCCGCGCGCAGGCTCGTGGTGGCGCGGTCGCCGAGCACCGGATGATGCGCGACGTTGACCCCGATCCCGACCACGACATGCGCCGCGCCGCGCTCGAGGAGGATGCCCGAGAGCTTCGCGCCGTCCAGCAAGAGGTCGTTTGGCCATTTCAGCCGCAAGGCTGTGGCGACGGGCAGCACGCCGCGCACCGCCCCCTCCAGCGCGACCGCGGCGACCAACGCCAGCCCCGCGGCCGGCGGATCGTCAGGACGGATCGCGACCAGCGTGCTCGCGGAGAGATTACCGGCCGGCGAGTTCCAGACACGCCCCTGCCGCCCGCGCCCGGCGGTCTGCTGCTCGGCGCGCAGCCACGTCCCCTCGTCGACCACCCGATCTTCCGCGAGCGCCAGCAGGTCGGCGTTGGTCGACCCGGTCGCCGGTACCGTTACGATCCGGGGCAGCGCCGCCGCCTTAGAAGAGGCTGTTGGCAGCAGCGAGCGTCCAGGCAGACAGCGCCGGGATGGCGAGATAGCCGAGCGGCGAGACGAACACCGCCGCAACCGCGATCAACCCGCCCTCGAGCTTGTCGCCCTCGCCAAATGCCCCCGTCGGCTCGTCGAAGTACATCGTCTTGACGAGACGCAGGTAATAATAGGCACCGATTACGCTAAACACGACGCCGACCACCGCCAGCGGGAACAGCCCCGCCTGCACCGCGGCGTAGAAGACCGCAAACTTGGCGTAGAAACCGAACAGCGGCGGGATGCCGGCGAGCGAGAACATGAAGATCGCCAGCGCCGCCGCCAGCCCCGGCCGCGTCCGCGACAGGCCGGCGAGGCTGTCGATCGTCTCGATTGGCTGCCCGTCGGCGTCGCGCATCTGCAGCACGACGAGGAAGCTACCCAGCGTCATCGCCAGATAGATCGTCATATAGGTCATCACCGACGCCACGCCTTCCGGCGTCCCGGCGGCGAGACCGATCAGCGCGAAGCCGACGTTGTTGATCGACGAATAAGCGAGCAGGCGCTTGACGTTCTGCTGCCCGATCGCTGCGACCGCGCCGAGCAGGATCGAGGCGAGCGACGCGAAGATCACGATCTGCCGCCACTGGACCTCGGCCGGCCCCATTGCCTCGATCGCGACGCGCACCGCGAGCGCGATCGCCGCCACCTTGGGGGCGGAGGCGAAGAAAGCGGTCACCGGAGTCGGCGCGCCTTCGTAAACGTCGGGGGTCCACATGTGGAACGGCACTGCCGAGATCTTGAACGCCAGCCCTGCGAACACGAACACCAGCCCGAACAGCAACCCCAGCGAACGCCCGCTGCCCGTCAGCGGCGCGGCGGCATAGGCCCCCGCGATCTCGTTGAACAGCGTCGAGCCCGTAAAGCCATAGACGAGGCTGATCCCGTACAGCAGGATGCCGCTCGCCAGTGCGCCGAGCACGAAATACTTGAGACCCGCCTCCGCCGAGCGCGTATCCTGCCGCATGAAGCTCGCCAGCACATAGGCGGCGAGGCTCTGCAGCTCGAGCCCGACATACAGCGTCAGCAGGTCGCCCGCCGACACCATCATCCCCATGCCGCACGCCGACAGCAGGATCAGCACCGGATATTCCGGGCGCAGGTCCGCACCCGCCGTGCGCCGGAAGAAGTCGGGCGCCATCAGGATCGCAACCGCGGCGCCGACGTAGATCAGCACCTTGGCAAAAGCCGCGAACGCATCTGCGCGGTACAGGCCATAGAAGGCATCGCCGCCGGACGAGGCCGGGCCGGTCAGCGCGATCAGCGCCCCGCCCAGCACCGCGACCGACACCCACGACACCGCTTTGGTCGAGGTCGGACCGCCCCAGGCGGCGACCAGCATCAACGCGATCGCTCCGACCGCGAGCACCAGCTCGGGCAGCGTCATCGCCAGATTGGCGGCGTAATCCATCAGTGCGCGCTCCCATGCGCAGAAGTTTCGGCATGTGCGGCCGGTACGATCCCGGTGGCCCCACGACCCTTTCCGGCGGTCGGCAGCGAGTCACCCGCCGGCTTCGCGCGGTCGATGCGCGCCAGCAGGATCTGCGTATCCTTGCGCATCGGCGCGAGGAAGCTTTCGGGATAGACGCCCATCCACAGCACCGCTGCCGCGATCGGCACCAGCAGCCACAGCTCGCGCGGGGTCAGGTCCGACATCGCGCGGACCTCCTCAGACTTGATCTCGCCGAACACCACGCGACGGTAGAGGTACAGCATGTACGCGGCACCGAGGATGATGCCGGTGGTGCACAGCAACGCGACCGTCGTCGAAACCTGATAGGTGCCCATCAGGCTCAGCAATTCGCCGACGAAGTTGCTCGTGCCCGGCAGGCCGATCGACGCCATCGTGAACAGCAGGAACAGGATCGCATAGCGCGGCATGTTGATCGCCAGCCCGCCGTAACGGCTGATCTCCCGCGTGTGCAGCCGGTCGTAGATCACGCCGACGCACAGGAACAGCGCGCCCGACACCAGGCCGTGGCCCAGCATCACCATCATCGCGCCCTCGATCCCCTGCGCGTTGAACGCGAACAGACCGATCGTCACGATCGCCATATGCGCGACCGACGAATAGGCGATCAGCTTCTTCATGTCGGACTGCACCAGCGCGACGAGGCTGGTGTAGATCACCGCGACCGCGCTCAGCCCGAACACCAGCCACACGAGGCTCGCCGAGGCTTCGGGGAACATCGGCAGGCTGAAGCGCAGGAAGCCATAGCCGCCGAGCTTGAGCAGCACGCCCGCGAGGATCACCGACCCGGCGGTCGGCGCCTGCACGTGCGCATCGGGCAGCCAGGTGTGGACCGGCCACATCGGCATCTTGACTGCGAACGACGCGAAAAACGCCAGCCACAGCCATGTCTGCACACTCGCCGGGAAGTCGTAGTTGAGCAGCACCGGGATGCTGGTCGTTTCCGCGGTGATGCTCATGTAGAGCATCGCGATGAACATCAGCAGCGAGCCGAGCAGCGTGTACAGGAAGAACTTGTACGACGCGTAGATGCGGTTCGCCCCGCCCCAGATGCCGATAATCAGGAACATCGGGATCAGGCCGGCTTCAAAGAAGATATAGAAAAGGAACAGGTCCTGCGCGGCGAAGGTGCCGATCATCAGCACCTCCGTGAACAGGAACGCCGCCATATATTCCGGCACGCGCTTTTCGATCGCTTGCCAGCTCGCCCCGATGCAGATCGGCATCAGGAACACCGACAGCACGATCAGCAGCAGCGCATAGCCGTCGATGCCGAGCGCCCAGCCGAAACGGCCGAACAGCGGGGCATATTCGACGAACTGCCACTGCGCGCCACCGACATCGAACGACGTCCACAGCACCACGCCGAGCGCGAGATCGATCAGCGTCGCGACCAGCGCGGTGAGGCGCGCCGCGGGAGCGGAGAGGAACAGACACGCAATGGCGGCGACCGCGGGGACCGCCAGCATCAGCGAAAGGATCGGGAACGACATCTTCCTTCTCCCCCGCTCAGCCCGCGATCGCCCAGGTGATCGCGGCGGTAAGCCCGATCAGCATGACGAAAGCATAAGTATAGACATATCCGGTCTGGAGACGAACCGCCGCGCGGCTTCCTACCTGCACCAGCCACGCCGAGCCGTTCGGCCCGAAGCGGTCGATCGTCCCCTCGTCGCCACGGTGCCACAGCAGGCGACCGATCGCGAACGCCGGGCGCACGAACAGGAAGTGGTAGAGCTGGTCGAAATACCATTTGTTGAGCAGGAAGCGGTACAGCGGCTGGAACGTGTCCGCGAACTTCGCGGGCGCGTCCGGCGAGCGGATGTAGGTCAGGTAGGCGATCAGCAGCCCCGACAACATCACGATCGTTGCCGCCAGCTGCACCAGCAGCGGGACCTGATGCATTTCGTGCATCAGATGCTCGTTGAAGAACAACGCACCCTTCCAGAACCCGCCGGCGCTCTCCGGATCGATGAACCAGCGATGGAACACGAACCCGGCCGCGACCGCGCCGACCGACAGCACGATCAGCGGGATCAGCATGACGATTGGACTTTCGTGCGGATGATAGCCGCCGGTGCCCTTCGGAATCTCGTTGAACCCGCGCGATTCGACGAGCGGCGCATGGCCGGCGTCCTCGCCCGCGGGATCGGGATGATGCGCGTCGTCATGACCGTGCGCATGCGCGTCGCCATGGTCGTGCGCGTGATCGTCATGGCCGTGCCCGTGCGCGTCATGGAGCGCGTGCTGGATATGCTCCGACGCCGCCCAGCGCGGTTCCCCCCAGAAAGTGAGGAACATCAGCCGCCATGAATAGAAACTCGTCAGCAGCGCCGCGAACACCCCGACCATCGACGCGACCGGCGAGCCGGCGGCCCACGCCACCTCGATGATCGCATCCTTCGAGTGATAGCCGGCGAATCCGCCGATGCCGTAGATGCCCACGCCGGTGATCGCGAGCGTCCCCAGCAACATCGCCCAGAAGGTGACCGGGATCGCCTTCCGCAGACCGCCGTAGAAACGCATGTCCTGCTCATGGTGCATCGCATGGATCACCGAGCCAGCCCCGAGGAACAGCAGCGCCTTGAAGAACGCGTGCGTGAAAAGGTGGAACATCGCCGCGCCATAGGCGCCGACACCCGCCGCGAAAAACATATAGCCGAGCTGCGAACAGGTCGAATAGGCGATCACGCGCTTGATGTCGGTCTGCGTCGTGCCGATCGTCGCCGCGAACAGACAGGTCGCGGCACCGATGAAGGTCACGAAGCCCATCGCGGTCGGCGAGGTCTCGAACATCGGCGACAGGCGGCACACCATGAACACGCCCGCGGTCACCATCGTCGCGGCGTGGATCAGCGCCGACACCGGGGTCGGGCCTTCCATCGCGTCCGGCAGCCAGGTGTGCAGCCCGAGCTGTGCCGACTTGCCCATCGCGCCGACGAACAGCAGCAGGCACAGCACCGTCATCGTGTCGGCGCGGAACCAGAGGAAGCCGATCGTCGACCCCGCCATCGACGGCGCCGCGGCGAGGATCGCCGGGATCGAGACGGTGTTGAAGACCAGGTAGGTGCCGAAGATCCCGAGCATGAAGCCGAGATCGCCGACGCGGTTGACGACGAAGGCCTTGATCGCCGCGGCATTGGCGCTCGGCTTGCGGAACCAGAAACCGATCAGCAGATAGCTGGCGAGGCCGACGCCTTCCCAGCCGAAGAACATCTGGATCAGATTGTCGGCGGTCACCAGCATCAGCATCGCGAAGGTGAACAGCGACAGATAGGCGAAGAAGCGCGGCTGGTCCGGGTCCTCGCTCATATAGCCCCAGCTATAGAGGTGGACGAGCGCCGAGACGCTGGTGATCACCACCAGCATCACCGCGGTCAGCGCATCGACGCGCAGCGCCCAAGAGACGTCGAACGTGCCCGAGGTCATGAAGTGCAGCACCGGCGTCACCGACGCCTCGCTGCTGCCCATCAGGAAGCCAATGAACACCGGCCATGACAAGGCGCTCGACAGGAAAAGCCCGCCGGTCGTGATCGCCTTGGGGAAAGTCGCGCCGAACGACTTGTTCGCGAACCCGGCGACGATCGCCGCGACGAGCGGGACGAAGACGATGAAGAGGATCGAATGCACCGGAATTTATCCCTTCATCCGGCTGGGATCGTCGACCGAGATCGAGCCGCGGCCGCGGAAGAAGATGACGAGAATGGCGAGCCCGATCGCCGCCTCACCGGCGGCGACGGTCAACACGAACATCGCGAACACCTGCCCGACGAGATCCTGCAGCGCCGCCGAGAAGGCGACTAGGTTGATGTTCACCGCCAGCAGGATCAGCTCGATCGCCATCAGGATGACGATGATGTTCTTGCGGTTGAGGAAGATCCCCAGCACGCCCATCGTGAATAGGATCGCCGCGACGACCAGATAGTGGACGAGGCCGACGCCCCCCGACATGGCCGCGTTCACAGCTGTACCCCCTGACCGATCTCCGGCCGCACGTTGCGCGTCGCGTCCTGTGGTCGGCGCGCATTCTGCCGCGCGATATTCTGGTAGCGCGACCCCGACCGCTCGCGGTGGGTCAGCACGATCGCGCCAATCATCGCGACCAGCAGCACCAGCCCCGCGCCCTCGAAGATGAACAGATAGCGCGTGTAGAGCAGGTTGCCGATCTGGACGATGTTCGGGACGACATGGTCGGTCGGCGCCGCGCGACGCGCGAGGTCGATCCCGCCCGCGCTCCATGCGCCAACGCCAATGAGGATTTCGGCGACCAGTGCCACCGCGAGCACCAGCCCGATCCCGAAATAACGGACGAACCCGGCACGCAGCTCGGCAAAGTCGATGTCGAGCATCATGACCACAAACAGGAACAGCACCGCGACCGCGCCGACATAGACGATGACAAGCAGCATCGCGATGAACTCGGCACCGACCAGCACCATCAGCCCGGCGGCGTTGAAGAACGCGAGGATCAGCCACAGCACCGAATGCACCGGATTGCGCGAAGAGATCGTCATCGCGCCGGACAGCAGCACGACGAGCGCGAACAGATAGAAGGCGATGGCCTGGATCATAGCGCCTTCCCCGCGTCCGCACGCCCGCGGCGCGCGCTGAATGAAACCGTCAAAATCATCTCGACCCCTGATGTCACGCGAGCGCCTACCGGTATGGCGCGTCGGCGGCAAGGTTCGCGGCGATCGCGCGCTCCCACCGGTCGCCGTTGTCGAGCAGCTTGGCCTTGTCGTAGATCAGTTCCTCGCGGGTCTCGGTCGAGAAATCGAGGTTCGGCCCCTCGACCACCGCGTCGACCGGGCAGGCTTCCTGACACAGGCCGCAATAGATGCACTTGGTCATGTCGATGTCGTAGCGCGTCGTGCGGCGGCTGCCGTCATCGCGCGGCTCGGCCTCGATCGTGATCGCCTGCGCCGGGCACACCGCCTCGCACAGCTTGCACGCGATGCAGCGCTCTTCGCCGTTCGGATAGCGGCGCAGCGCATGTTCGCCGCGGAAGCGCGGGCTCAGCGGGTTCTTCTCGTACGGATAGTTGATCGTCGCCTTCGGCTTGAAGAAATACTTCAGCGTCAGCGCATGTGCCTTCACGAACTCGTAAAGCGTGAACGCCTTGATCGTCTGCGCGATACCCATCTTACACTCCCACGCGCATGAACATCAGCACGCCCGACACCAGGAATACCCAGAACAGCGACAGCGGCAGGAACACCTTCCAGCCCAGCCGCATCAGCTGGTCGTACCGGTAGCGCGGCACCGTCGCCTTGATCCACGAGAAGACGAAGAAGAAGAACAGGATCTTGGCAAACAGCCAGATGATCCCCGGCACGACATACAGCGGCGCCCAGTCGAACGGCGGCAGATAGCCACCCCAGAACAGCGTCGCATTCAGCGTGCACATCAGCAACACGTTGGCATATTCACCGAGCCAGTAGAGCGCGAACGCCATCGACGAATATTCGGTTTGATACCCCGCGACCAGCTCGCTCTCCGCCTCCGTCAGATCGAACGGCGCGCGCTGCGTCTCCGCGAGCGACGAGATCAGGAACACGACGCTCATCGGGAACAGCAGGGGATTGAACCCGAAGCCGTTGATGAAGCCGTACAGCCCCTTCTGCGCCTCGACGATCGTCGTCAGGTTGAACGACCCGGCCCACATCACCACCGAGATCAGCACGAAGCCGATCGCGACTTCATAGCTGACCATCTGCGCCGCGGCGCGGATCGCCGAGAAGAACGGATATTTGGAGTTCGACGACCAGCCGGCAAGGATGATCCCGTACACGCCCAGCGACGATGCCGCGAGCACGTAGAGCAGCCCGACGTTGATGTTCGCGAGCACCACGCCCGGCTGGAACGGCACCACCGCCCAGACGATCAGCGCGACCGTGAAGGTGATGATCGGCGCGAGCAGGAACAGCCCGCGGTTCGCCGCCGACGGAACGATCGTCTCCTGAAGGAAGACCTTCAGCCCGTCCGCGAACGACTGCAACAGCCCGAACGGGCCGACCACGTTCGGCCCGCGGCGCAACGCCATCGCCGCCCAGATCTTGCGGTCGGCATAGATGATCATCGCCACCGACAGCATCAGCGGCAAGGCGATCGCCAGGATCCCGACGATCGTCGCAAGGAACCACGCCCAGCCATAAGGAAGGCCGATCGTATGATTGAAGAAGTCGGTCACTCCGCCGCCTCCGCGAAGCTTTCGCCATGCACCAGCTCCGCCGAGCAGCGCTGCATCGTCGGTGACGCCCGGCAAATAGCGTTGGTGAGATAGAAGTCCTTGATCGGATAACCCTCGAGCACGCCCTCCGCAGTCGTGCCGAGCGCGGGCGCGTGCCACGCGAACGTCTTGAGCCCCGGCGTTGCCAGCTCCGGACAGTCGAGCGCCATCGCCGCGCGCAGCTCATCGAGCGTGTCGAACGGCAGCGTCTGGCCGATGCGCTCGCTCAACGCGCGGAAGATCGTCCAGTCCTCGCGCGCGTCACCCGGCGGGAACACCGCGCGCTCGCCACGCTGGACGCGGCCTTCGAGGTTGACGAACGTCCCCGACTTTTCGGCATAGCTCGCCCCCGGCAGGATCACGTCGGCATGATGCGCGCCGCGATCGCCATGGTGACCGACATAGACCTTGAAGCCGGTGAAGCGCGCATGGTCGCACTCGTCGGCCCCGAGGAAGAAGGTCAGCTTCGCGTCATACAGTGAGGAAATACCGGCCTTTTGCGCATAGCCGAGCATCAGCCCGCCCATCCGCGACGCCGCCATGTGGACGACGTTGAAGCCGTTCCAGCCATCCTTGACCAGCCCCAGCGTTTCGACCAGCCCGAGCGCCGCACCATGCGCGCCCTTGAGAGCCGCACCCCCGACGATCACCATCGGCTTGCTCGCCTTGCCGAACGCCTCGGTCACGCGCTCCGGCAGCTTGCCGAGCACCGACAGGTCCGCGCCCAGCCACTCGACCTTGTAGGTCAGCTCGGTCTCCGGCCCGATCGCAAAGACCTTCGCGCCCTTCTTGATCGCCTTGCGGATGCGCGTGTTCACCAGCGGCGCCTCCCAGCGCAGGTTGGTGCCGACCAGCAGGATCGCATCCGCCTCTTCGGTGCCCGCGATCGTGGTGTTAAAGTTCACCGCGGCGAGGCTGGACGTATCATAGTCCATGCCCGTCTGCCTCCCTTCGAGCAGCGACGAGCCGAGCCCCTTGAGCAGCGCCTTGGCCGCGAACATCGTCTCGCAATCGACCAGATCGCCCGCGACCGCCGCGACCGAGCCACCGTGATCGATCGCCGCGATCGCCGCGAACGCCTCGTCCCACGTCACCGCGTGCAGCTTGCCGTCGCGGCGCACATACGGCCGGTCGAGCCGCTTGCGCACCAGCCCGTCGACCGCATGGCGGGTCTTGTCGCTCGCCCACTCCTCGTTGACATCGTCGTTGACGCGCGGAACCGCGCGCAGCACCTGCCGGCCACGGCTGTCGAGACGAATGTTGGTGCCGACCGCGTCCATAACGTCGATCGTCAGCGTCTTGCGCAGCTCCCACGGGCGCGCCTCGAACGCGTAGGGCTTGCTGGTCAGCGCACCTACCGGACACAGGTCGACGACGTTGCCCGATAGTTCGGACGTGACCGCTTCCTCCAGATAGGAGGTAATCTGCATGTTCTCGCCGCGATAGATCGCGCCGATTTCCTCAACGCCCGCGACTTCCTCGGCAAAGCGGATGCAGCGCGTGCACTGGATGCAGCGGGTCATGACCGTCTTGACGATCGGCCCCATATATTTCTCGGTGACCGCGCGCTTGTTCTCGTCGAAGCGCGAATGGCCGCGGCCATAGGCGATCGACTGATCCTGCAGATCGCACTCGCCGCCCTGATCGCAGATCGGGCAATCGAGCGGGTGGTTGATGAGCAGAAACTCCATGATGCCTTCGCGGGCATGCTTCACCATCGGCGTGTTGGTGAAGATCTCCTGATTTTCCGCGGCCGGCAGCGCGCAGCTCGCCTGCGGCTTGGGCGGCCCCGGCTTCACCTCGACCAGACACATCCGGCAATTGCCGGCGATCGACAGCCGTTCGTGGTAGCAGAAGCGCGGGATCTCCTTGCCGGAAAGCTCGCACGCCTGCAGCACGGTGGCGCCCTGCGGCACCTCGATCTCGACTCCGTCGACTTTGACCTTGGGCATTATTCAGCAGCTTCCTGCATCGGGGCGACGTTGCCGCCACGCTCGTTGATGCGGCGTTCCAGCTCGGGGCGGAAATGCTTGATGAGCCCCTGGATCGGCCACGCCGCCGCGTCACCCAGCGCGCAGATCGAATGGCCCTCGACCTGCTTGGTCACCTGCTGGAGCATGTCGATCTCGCCCAGCTCGGCGTCGCCGGTACGCAGCCGTTCCATCACGCGCCACATCCAGCCGGTGCCCTCCCGGCACGGCGTGCACTGGCCGCAGCTCTCGTGCTTGTAGAAGTACGACAGCCGCGCGATCGCCCGGACCACGTCGGTCGACTTGTCCATGACGATCACCGCCGCGGTACCGAGCCCCGAACCGACCGCCTTGAGGCCGTCGAAGTCCATCGGCGCGTCCATGATGTCCTTCGCCGGCACCAACGGCACCGACGACCCGCCCGGGATCACCGCGAGCAGATTGTCCCAGCCGCCACGGATCCCGCCGCAATGCTTCTCGATCAGTTCGCGGAACGGGATGCTCATCGCCTCTTCGACGACGCACGGCGTGTTCACATGGCCCGAGATCTGAAAGAGCTTGGTGCCCTTGTTGTTCTCCGCGCCGAAGCTGGAGAACCACGCCGCCCCGCGCCGCAGGATCGTCGGCGCGACCGCAATCGACTCGACATTGTTGACGGTCGTCGGGCAACCATACAGACCCGCGCCGGCCGGGAACGGCGGCTTGAGACGCGGCTGGCCCTTCTTGCCTTCGAGGCTTTCGAGCATCGCGGTTTCTTCGCCGCAAATGTACGCGCCCGCGCCGCGGTGGACGAAGACGTCGAAGTCATAGCCCGAGCCGCAGGCGTTCTTGCCGACGAGTCCCTTGTCGTATGCCTCGGCAACCGCTGCGAACAGCACCTCGGCCTCGCGGATATATTCGCCGCGAATGTAGATATATGCCGCGCGCGCGCGCATCGCGAAGCCCGCGACCAGCGCACCCTCGATCAGCTTGTGCGGATCGTGGCGGATGATCTCGCGGTCCTTGCACGACCCCGGCTCGGATTCGTCGGCGTTGATGACGAGGAAGTTCGGCCGGTCCGGCTTCGGCTCCTTGGGCATGAACGACCATTTGGTGCCGGTCGGGAAGCCGGCCCCGCCACGCCCGCGCAACCCCGACGCCTTGACGACGTCGATGATCTTGTCCTGACCAAGCTCCAGCAGCGCCTTGGTATTGTCCCAGTCGCCGCGCGCCATCGCCGCATCCAGCCGCCACGACTGATAGCCGTAAAGGTTGGTGAAGATCCGGTCCTTGTCGAGCAGGCTCATGCGTCCGCTCCCTGTGTCGCGACGGTCCATTCGTCGCGATAATCATGGTTCTCGGTCACCATCGCGGTCAGCGAGGTCGGTCCGCCCTTCGGCTCGACCGTGTGGCGGCCCGGCTCCTGCGTGCCCGGCTTGGGCGCGCCGCCGTTCGCCAGCGTCTCGATGATCGCGATCGTGCGATCGTAGTCGAGGTCCTCGAAATTGTCGTCGTTGATCTGCACCATCGGCGCCGACGAGCAATTACCCATGCACTCGACCTCGGTCAGCGTGAACAGGCCATCGGGCGTGGTCTTGCCCTTGATGAGGCCCTTGTTCTTGCACGCCGCCAAGACGTCGTCCGACCCGCGCAACATGCAGGGCGTCGTGCCGCACACCTGCACGTGGAAGCGCCCGACCGGTGCGAGGTTGAACATCGTGTAGAAAGTCGCGACCTCGTACACGCGCATATAGGGCACGCCAATCTCGCGCGCGACGAACTCGATCACGGGGACCGGTAGCCACCCCTGTGTCTGCGTCTCAGCCCCGACCTGGCGCTGCGCCAGATCGAGCAGCGGGATCGACGCCGATTGCTCGCGCCCGGCGGGATAACGCGACAGGATCGCGTCACGCTTCGCCTTGCTCTCGCCGTTCCACTGGAACGCGCCCCAGCGCGCGCGGACCTCGGCCTCGTCGGGGATGATAGGTGCGTCAGCCATCAGCGGTCACATTCGCCAAAAACAATATCCATCGCGCCCAGAATGGCGGTGGTGTCCGCCAGCATGTGCCCGCGGCTCATGAAATCCATCGCCTGCAGGTGCGAGAAAGCGGTCGGGCGTATCTTGCAGCGATACGGCTTGTTGCTGCCGTCGCTCACCAGATACACGCCGAACTCACCCTTCGGGCTTTCGGTCGCGACATACACTTCGCCCGCCGGGACATGATAGCCTTCGGTGTACAGCTTGAAGTGGTGGATCAGCGCTTCCATCGAGCGCTTCATCTCGGCGCGCTTCGGCGGCACCACCTTGCGGTCGAGCGAGGCGATCGGCCCCTCCGGCATTTCGGCGAGGCACTGCTTCATGATCCGCGCCGACTGGCGAACCTCCTCGACGCGCACCATGAAGCGGTCGTAGCAATCGCCGCGCGTGCCGACCGGCACGTCGAAGTCCATCTTCGCATAAACATCGTACGGCTGCGACTTGCGAAGATCCCACGGGATCCCCGCCGCGCGAATCATCGGGCCGGAGAAGCCCCATTTGATCGCATCCTCGCGGCTCACCGTCGCGATATCGACGTTGCGCTGCTTGAAGATGCGGTTGTCGGCGACAAGGCTGATCGCATCCTCGAACAGGCGCGGGAGCCGTGTGTCGAGCCAGTCGGCGATGTCGGTCAGCAGCTTGAGCGGTACGTCCTGATGGACGCCGCCGGGGCGGAAATAATTATGGTGCATCCGCGCGCCGGTCGCGCGCTCGAGGAAGCCGTAGCAATCCTCGCGAATCTCGAACATCCACAGGTTCGGCGTCATCGCGCCGACGTCCATGACGTGCGACCCGAGATTGAGCATGTGGTTCGAGATGCGCGTCAACTCGGCGAAGAACACCCGCAGATATTGCGCGCGGATCGGTACTTCGAGATCGAGCAGCTTCTCGATCGCGAGCACAAAGGTGTGCTCCATGCACGCGGGCGAGCAATAATCGAGCCGGTCGAAATACGGGATCGCCTGCGCGTAGGTCTTGTATTCGATCAGCTTTTCGGTGCCGCGATGCAGCAACCCGACGTGCGGATCGATCCGCTCGATGATTTCGCCGTTCAGCTCCATGACGAGCCGCAGCACGCCGTGCGCCGCGGGATGCTGCGGGCCGAAATTGATCGTGTAATTCTGGATCGCCACGTCGCCCTCGGTCGGGTGCGCGGCGTCGGTGGCGTGCAGGATCTTCTCGATCGCGGGATCGACCTCGCGATCGACCGCCTGCTCCTTCTGGACGTACGTGTCGGTCATTGGTTCTGCCCTCCGCCCTTCGACGGCACGACATCGGGGTCGACCGGCTTCGGCACGGCATCGCTTTCGGACCGGCCCGCGCCGGTCTCGGCGGTGCTCGTCGTGTCCTTCTTGGCGTACGGCTGGCTCGGCGCCGGTGCGTCCTGCTTCGGCGTCTGTGCGGCGCCGGCTTTCTGCGCCTCGGTCGCGGTCACTGGAGTCGGCGCGCCCTTGGCCTCGGGCAGCTTCGCCTTCTCGTCGCCCGGCAGCACATATTGCGCGCCTTCCCACGGGCTCTCGAAATCGAACGTGCGGAAGTCCTGCGCCAGCTTCACCGGCTCATAGACTACGCGCTTCTGCTCCTCGGAATAGCGCAGCTCGACGAACCCCGTCAGAGGGAAGTCCTTACGGAAGGGATGCCCGCGGAAGCCATAATCAGTCAGGATACGGCGCAGGTCACGGTTGCCCGAGAACAGCACACCGTACATGTCGTAGATCTCGCGCTCCAGCCAGCCCGCGACCGGCCAGATATCAGTCACCGACGGCACCGGCGTGTCTTCGGTCGCGCCGACGTGGACGTGCAGCCGATGATTGCGCGTCAGCGACAGCAAGCAATAAACAACCTCAAAACGCTCTGGGCGCTCGGGATAGTCGACGCCCGCGATTTCCATCAATTGCTGGTATTCGAGCCCCGGCGTGTCGCGCAGCGCGATCAGCGCGGCAACGAGGCCGTCACGCGTGACGTGCAACTGCACCTCACCCGCGATCTCGACCGCGTCGATCAACGCACCACCGATCGCTGCACGCGCCGCGTCGATCGTCGCATCGTTGAGCTGCGCCGCCCAGGCAGGAGCCGGCGCCCTCACCGTTCGATACTCCCGGCGCGGCGGATCTTCCGCTGCAACTGCATCACACCATACAACAACGCCTCGGCGGTCGGCGGGCAGCCGGGAACATAGATGTCGACGGGCACCACGCGATCGCAGCCGCGCACAACGCTGTAGCTATAGTGATAATAGCCGCCGCCGTTGGCACATGACCCCATCGAGATGACGTACTTCGGCTCCGACATCTGGTCATAGACCTTGCGAAGTGCCGGCGCCATCTTGTTGCAGAGCGTGCCCGCGACGATCATCACGTCCGACTGGCGCGGCGACGCACGCGGTGCGGCACCGAACCGCTCCATGTCGTAGCGCGGCATGTTGACGTGGATCATCTCGACCGCGCAGCACGCGAGCCCAAACGTCATCCACCACAGCGAGCCGGTGCGCGCCCATTGGAACAGGTCCTCGGTCGAGGTGACCAGGAAACCCTTGTCGTTCAGCTCGCCGTTCAGGCCATCGAAAAAGCCCTGATCGGGCGCGATCACGCCCTGACCCGGCTCCGGATTGTTGACGAGCCCGACCGGCCCGGAGTGTGCTTCTACTCCCACTCCAGCGCTCCCTTCTTCCACGCGTAGACAAGGCCGAGCGCGAGTTCGGCGATAAAGATCATCATCGAGAACCATGCGGTCCAGCCGAGCGAGAAAACGCTGACCGCCCAAGGATATAGGAACGCCGCTTCGAGATCGAAGATGATGAACAGGATGGCGACCAGATAAAAGCGCACGTCGAACTGCGAACGGCTGTCCTCGAACGCGGGGAAACCGCATTCATATTCAGCCAGCTTTTCGGGCGTGGGTTCGGCCACGCCGGTCAGCTTGGCGACCGCCATCGGAAGAAAAACGAACGCGCTCGACAGAGCGAGCGCCACCCCCAGGAACAGGAGGATCGGTAGGTATTGCGACAGATCGACCACTATGTCTCTCTCGCCTCTCTCGCAGGTGCGAACGGAACCGGCACGCTCTAGACCCCCGCCTCCGGAGGGGCAAGGCCATGGGGAGTGAGAATGAATCGCAAGCAGCTACCAGTCGGGGCTGCGCTCGCGGTGACCCTGCCATTCGTCGATCCGGCGCCGCGTGGCCGGTGACAGGGTATCTGGAAGATCGTCGAGCGGATGAAAGGCGGCCTCTTCCAGTTCGCGGCCATCCGGCACCGGCACCTCGTCACTCCGCGCGGCGAACAGAAAGACGGTGTCGCGACGCCCCTCGGTGCGGGACTCATGCCGCGCGAGCAGCGCCAGCTCGCGCGCGATGCAGCCGGTCTCCTCCCGCAATTCGCGTGCCGCTGCCTCGACCGGCGCCTCGCCGCGTGCAATCCCGCCACCCGGCAGCATGTGCAGCTCGGTGCGGCCGTAGCGATGCCGAACCAGCAACACCCGGCCGGCCCGATCGGTGACCAGCAGCTTCACGCCGCGCGTCCGCAAGCCGAGCAGCGACATGGTGCGACGGCGCAGGCGGTACGCAAGCGGCATGAGCAGGCGAAGCATCACGATTGATGATAGCGCCCGGCCGCGGGTGCAGATAGCGGGACGACGATCCGCCTTGCGCCGCAGGCCTTCAGCCGCGAAAGCGCATCCAGCCGAGGGGATTCGCTCTATGTCCGTCATGTCCGACCGCTGGATCCGCGAGCGCGCGCTCGCCGACGGGATGATCGAGCCGTTCGTCGAATCGCAGCGTCGTGATGGTTGCATCAGCTACGGGCTATCGAGCTATGGCTATGATGCGCGCGTCGCCGACGAGTTCAAGATTTTCACCAACGTCGACAACGCGTTGGTCGACCCGAAGGATTTTGCGGCCAACAGCTTCGTCGACCGCAAGACCGACGTCTGCATCATCCCGCCGAACAGCTTCGCGCTGGCGCGGACGGTCGAGTACTTCCGGGTGCCACGTGACGTTCTGGTGATCTGCCTCGGCAAGTCGACCTATGCGCGCTGCGGGATCATCGTCAACGTCACGCCGCTTGAACCCGGCTGGGAGGGGCATGTGACGCTCGAATTCTCGAATACGACACCGTTGCCTGCCAAGATCTACGCCAATGAAGGCGCTTGCCAGTTCCTGTTCCTGTCCGGCAACGAACCGTGCGAGACGAGCTACGCGGATCGGGCCGGCAAATATATGGGCCAGCGCGGGGTGACCCTGCCACGGTTGTGACCAAAGCCGACATACGAGCCGAGCATCGACCAGATCGCCAGGCACGCGGCGGACCGCGGTAAAAGGTCGGAATGTCGCTGGCAAGCCAGCGCCACTGACCTACGAACAGTACCCAGCCGATCACACCTGTGACATGCAAGGCACGCCGATTGCTTAGCGCGTGGCCATCGTGGTGGTGAGGCGCGCCATCCCGGCGCGGGCCAATTCGTGCGAGGTTCGCACGCTGCCATCCGCCAGATCCATCGCCACCGGTTCGCGATCGAGCACGTCGCCGTAGAGCGCGCGCGCCTGTGTCTCACGTCCGGTGCGAGCGTATACCGCAGCCAGATTGAGCATCAGCTCAGGGCGATCCGGGAAGATCGCGCGCTCGGCGGCGATCGTCTGTTCGGCCTTGCCGAGGCTGCCGGCGGCGATCGCTTGGTAACCGACCCGATCCTTCGCGATGGCCGGAGTCATGGTCAGCGCGACGAGCGCGATCGCCGGGATCATCAGCTTGCGGTTCATTTCGCCCTCCTGTGCTGCCAACGCGACTACTAGTCGCGTTACGTTTTTATGACATCAAGATGTCACTTATTTGACAAATGGGCAAGCATGATTGGCGGTGTCAAGCGAGCAGCAGCGCAACGAAAAACGGGCGGCCCAGCAGGACCGCCCGTCGTCATTCATCAAGGCCAATCGCTGAGGCGATCAGAAATCCTTGTAATATTGCTCGTTGCCGACGAAGCCGAGCTTCGTGACGTTCGAACGCTTGATGTCGGCCAGCGTCTGGTCGACCACGTCGTACTTGGTCGCCGGATCGGGCTGGAACTGCAGTTCCGGCTCGGGGCTCATCGCCGCCGACTGGTCAAGGTATTGACGCAGCACCGTCGAATTGACCGGGGTGCCGTTCCAGGTGATCCCGCCCGCGGCGTCGATCGCGATCTTGTTCTTGATCGGGTCGACGGGCGGCTTCTGCGCTTTCGGATCGTTGACCGGCAGGTCGACCTTCACCGCATGCGTCGGAACCGGAAGGGTGATGATGAACATGATGAGGAGCACGAGCATGACGTCGATCAACGGCGTCGTGTTCATCTCCATCATCGGCTCGCCGTCATCGCGGCCTGCACTCATTGCCATGTCAGCTTCTCCTCGCTCAGGCGCCGCCGCCCTTGGGCTGCGAAATGAACCCGACCTTGGCGAAGCCGGCCATCTGCATGTTGTAGATCGTCCCCGCGACACACCGCCACGGCGTGTTGATGTCCGCACGGACGTGTGCTTCGGGAAGCTCGAGGTCGGGGTTGCCGGGGCCGCCCTGACGATCGATCTCGGTCTTCAGCTTGGCAACGGCACGGTCCAGCAGTTCCTGGTGGGTCACCGGAGTGGTCCCCCAGTACACCTGGCACGTGCCGCCAGCGCCGGCGACCGAGAGCGAGACGTTCTCGGGCTTGGTCGTGGTGGGATCGAAGACGACGCTGGGCAGCTTGATGCCCTTCACCGTCTGGATGGCGACCGGCACCGCGATCAGGAAGATGATGAGGAGCACCAGCATGACGTCCACGAGGGGCGTCGTGTTGATGTCCGACATCGGTTTTTCAGCGGAGTCACCGCCAACGCTCATCGCCATCAGGCTATCCTATTCTCTCGTTCCGCCGCGACATCCCGCGTGATGCGGACCGGCGCGGCGGCCGGTGATCGTCGGGGCCGCCGAACGCGACGGCCCCGCTTGACCCAGTGCCTTACGGGCGGGTCTGCACGCCACCGGTCTGGCCGGCGGTCGTGGTCGCCGTGGTCGGCTTGACCGGTGCCTTGGCGGTGGTGGTCGTCGCGCCGATCGACGGACGAACCGCGCCGTTCGATGCCAGGAAGCCCAGCACGTCGTTCGAGAAGGCCGACAGGTCTTCCGAGATCGACTTGTTGCGGCGCTGCAGCCAGTTGTACGCCAGCACCGCCGGAACCGCGACGACGAGGCCGAGTGCGGTCATGATGAGCGCCTCACCGACCGGACCCGCGACCTTGTCGATCGACGGATCGCCCGACGCACCGATCTTGATCAGCGCGCGGTAGATGCCGACGACGGTACCGAACAGACCGATGAACGGCGAGGTCGCGCCGACGGTCGCCAGGAACGCCAGACCACCGCCGAGCTTCGAGTTGATCGCGGCTTCCGAACGCGCCAGCGACCCGTGGAGCCAGTCATGCGCCTCGATCGGATCGGTCAGCTTCGAATGCTGCTCCTGCGCGGCCAGGCCGTCGTCAACCAGCTGCTTGTAGGCCGAGTTCTTCTCCAGCTTCGCCGAGCCTTCGCGCAGCGACGTGCTGTTCCAGAACTGCGAGCGAACGCGCTTCGCCTGGTTGATGATCTTCTGCTGCTCGAAGAGCTTCGAGAAGAGGATGTAGAAGGACACAACCGACATCACCACCAGGATGGTGAAAACCGACTGCGAGATGATGCCGCCTTCCTTCAGCGCCTGCTGCAGGCCGAACTGGTTCTCGGCTGCCGCGGTCCCACCCGCGGCGAGGATGTTGATGATCATTCGGTGTCTTCCTTAAGCCAGATATGTTGTCGGCCGGCGATTTTGGTCCGCGCGGCCAGGGTCACGCGGATCAATTGGTTGGCAGCACCCATCGCACCGGCAGCGTATAGCTGGAGACGATCGGGTTCCCGGTCGCATCCTGTGCCGGCGAGAACCGCACGCGGCTCTTGGCGATACGGCAGGTCGCCTGGTCGAGCGCCGAGGAGTTGCTCGACGTGGTGACCACGCAATCGGTGACCCGTCCGTCGGTGCCCACCGTCAGCTTCGCGACGACACGTCCCTGCTCTTCGGCGCGGATGGCCGAGGGCGGGTAATTGTCGGCACCGAAGAACTGGCCGGGGTTACCCTTCAGACCGGCAGCCTTGCTAACCGCAGGCGGCGCCGGCGGGGCCGGCGGCGCTGGCGGAGCGGGCGGAGCGACCGTCGGCGTGGCCACGTAGACCGGCGGCGGGGTCGGCACCGTCGCGACCGTCACGGGCGGCGGATTCGGATTGCGCACGATCGGCGGCGGCGACACCACCGGCGGCGGCGTCATCGGCGTGTCGGGCGGCGGGGGCGGCGGCCCCTTCCAGGGAGGGGAGTTGTCCTCGCGTCCCCCGCGGTTCGTGCCCGCGCGAAGGACCTCAACGTCGACCTCGCCGCGATTCGCGTCCCCGAGGGCGAGCGCATTCGCCACACCGACCTTGATGCCTATCTCCGCTACAATGCCGGGCAAGGCTATCACGCCCCGCACGCAGCGCGCGCCCGCGACGACGAGCAGGTGCGCGTGATCGGGATGCGGCGCCGCATCGCCGAGAATATGGCGGCGGCGAAGCGCCACATCCCGCACTTCACCTATGTCGACGAGATCGACGTCACCGCGCTGGAGGCGATGCGCGCCGACCTCAACGCGCATCGCGGCGAGCGGCCCAAGCTGACGCTGCTGCCGCTGCTGATCGTCGCGATGTGCCGGACCTTGCCCGACTTCCCGATGCTCAACGCGCGTTACGACGACGAGGCGGGCGTGGTGACGCGCGCAGGGCGCGTGCATGTCGGGATGGCGACGCAGACCGATGCCGGGCTGACCGTGCCGGTGATCCGCGACGCGCAGGACCGGAACGTCTGGCAACTCGCGACCGAGATCGCGCGGCTGGCGGGCGCGGCGCGCGCCAGCAAGCTGACGCCGCAGGAACTGGGCGGGGGGACGATCACGGTCACCTCGCTCGGGCCGCTTGGCGGCATCGCCACGACCCCGGTCATCAACCGGCCGGAGGTGGCAATCATCGGCCCGAACAAGATCGTCGAGCGCCCCGTGTTCCGGGGCGACGACATCGTGCGTGCCAAGCTGATGAACCTGTCGATCAGCTGCGACCATCGCGTCGTCGATGGCTGGGACGCGGCGAGCTATGTGCAGGCGCTCAAGACCTATCTCGAAACGCCGGTGCTGCTGTTCGCGGATTGATGGCGAAGTGACCTGATCCGCGGATCGGCGTAGCGCTGGCAGAAGCATCAGCGCTTCCGGGTCAGTTGGTCATCGAACCGTCGTACGGGATGCTCTAGGCAGCCGGCCATGCATCTCGATCTGATCCAGTCGCTCAGCCTGTGCGGCGACCTTTCCACGCCCAATGACGATCGTGCGGGGAGCGGCGCGCGGCACGCCTGGGTGATCGACGGCGCGACCGATCTGTCGGCGCCGGGACTGCTCGGCGCGCAGGGCGGCGCGGCGTGGCTGGCGGCGACCGCCGCTGCGGCGTTCGCGATGGCGGCAGCGGACGATCTGCGCGGCACCTGCGCGCAGGTCTTCGCGGCGGTCGAGGCGCGCTATGCGGCGGAACGCCAGCGGGAGCCTGAGGGCGCGTGGGAATGGCCGCGGGCGTCGTTCGCGGCGGTGCAATTGGTCGACGACACGCTCGAGGTCGCGTGGGCGGCGGATTGTGCCGTGCTGCATGCGTCCGGGCCGACAGTCGCGTGGTGCACGCCCGCACCCGATCGCGCGCGCGAGAGCGCGCAGGCGGCGGCGCTGGGGGCGGGGGTCGGCGCGACCAAGCTGCGCACCCCGGCGGTGCTGGCGGACCGGCGCGCGGCGCGGTCGCTGCCGGGACAAAGGGTGCTGGGCGTCGACGCCGGGGAGAGCGCGGGAGCGATGGAGATGGTGCGCATGGCGGTGGAGCCGGGCGACGATCTGCTGCTGATGAGCGACGGAATGGCGGCGCTGGTCGACTCTTACGCCGCTTACGATGCGGCGGGTCTGGTGGCGGCGATGCGGTCGCGGGGGCTGGCGGCGTTGGGCGGCGAACTCCGCGCCATCGAACGCAGCGACGCCACCTGCACCCGCTACCCGCGCTTCAAGTCGAGCGACGATGCGACTGCCTTGTGGGTGCGGGTGGGGGGCTGATCGTCATTGCGATCGTGGCGGAGCCATCCGGTGCCGGATCAGGGCGCCCTGGCTTGCTTCGCTACGCTCGCGATGACGGCGGGGCCGGGGGAGCGATCCCCGTTACTTCCCCTGGTTCGTCATCCCGGACTTGATCCGCGATCCCGCTTCTTTCCAACGCCGCAGAAGGAGCGGGGCTCTGGATCAGGTCCGGGGTGACTCAGAGAGCAGGGGGTCAGACGATCCGTCATGCCTCCTCGGAGGCGACGGGCCCTAAAGGAAGCTATACGGATCGACGTCGACTGCGACGCGCACCTTCGCGGGCCATTCGAGCCCGCCGAGCCAGTCGCGGATCACGTCCTGCACGTCGAGCGCGCGGCGCGCATGGACCAGCAACCGGAAGCGGCGCCGTCCGCGCAGCATCGCCAGCGGCGCGGGTGCGGGGCCATAGACCTCCATCCCGTCGACGCGCGGCGCGGCGCGGCCGATCGTGCGCGCGATGTCATGTGCTGCGCCCTGATCCTCGCTCGACACGATGATCGCGGCATAGCGGCCAAACGGTGGCGCGCCGGCATCCTCGCGCGCTTCGGTCTCGGCGGCGTAGAAGGTCTCGGCGTCGCCGGTGATCAACGCCTGCATCACCTGCGCCTTGGGGCTGTGCGTCTGGATATAGACATGGCCGGGCTTCGCGCCGCGCCCGGCCCGCCCCGACACTTGTCGGATCTGCTGGAAGGTCCGCTCGGCCGCGCGCAGGTCGCCGCCATCGAGCCCGAGATCGGCGTCGATCACCCCCACCAGCGTGAGATTGGGGAAGTGATAGCCCTTGGTCACCAATTGCGTGCCGACGACGATGTCGATGTCGCCCGCCTCCATCCGCGCGACGAACTCGGCGGCCTTGGCGGGGCTCCAGATCGTATCGGAGGTGACGACAGCGGTGCGCGCCTCCGGGAACAGTGCTGCAACCTCGTCGGCAATCCGCTCGACGCCCGGGCCGCACGCGACCAACGTATCCTCGTTCTGGCATTCGGGGCATAGCCGCGGCACCGGCTCGATATGCCCGCAATGATGGCAGGCGAGCCGCCGCGTGAGGCGATGCTCGACCATCCACGCAGTGCAGTTCGGGCATTGGAAGCGATGCCCGCACGTCCGGCACAAGGTCAGCGGGGCGTAGCCGCGACGGTTGAGGAACAGCAAAGACTGCTCGCGGCGTTCCAGTGCTTCCTCCATCGCCTTCACCAGCCGCGGGCTCATCCAGCGGCCGCGCTCGGGCGGTTCGGCGATCAGGTCGATTGCCTCGATCGTCGGCATCTGCGCGACGCCAAAGCGACCAGGCAACTTCACCTCGGCGTACTTGCCCAGCGCGACCTGATGCCGCGTCTCGATCGCCGGGGTAGCGCTGGCGAGGATCACCGGGCATGCCTCGAACAGCCCGCGCATCACCGCGACGTCACGCGCATGATAATGGACGCCGTCCTCCTGCTTGAAGCTGGTCTCGTGCGCCTCGTCGACGACGATCAGCCCCAGGTTCGCGTAGGGAAGGAACAAGGCCGAGCGTGCGCCGACCGTCACCCGCGCCTCGCCGCTGGCGATCGCGCGCCACGCGCGGCGGCGCTGCGTGGCGCGCAAGCCGCTGTGCCACGCCACCGGCTCGCAGCCGAAGCGGTCGTGGAAGCGCTTGAGGAACGGTTCGGTCAGCGCGATTTCGGGGAGCAGTACCAGCACTTGCCTGCCCGAACGGAGCGCGGCGGCGACCGCCTCGAAATAGACTTCGGTCTTGCCAGACCCGGTCACGCCGTCGAGCAAGGTCGGGCGGAAGGCGGCGGCGGTGACGCCATCGACCAGCGTAGCGGCGGCGGCGCGCTGGTCGTCGGACAAAGTCGGCGGTGCGTGATCGGGGTCGGGGACCGGATAGGGGCTGTCGATGTCGACCGGTACGCCTTCAAGCGCGCCGACCTTGACCAGCCCGCGGATCACCGCGTCGCTGACGTCGGCGATCGTCGCCAGCTCGCGGGTCAGCCCCTGCCGGTCGCCGATCCGTTCGAGCGCCTGTTCGCGTTGGGCGGTCATACGCTCCGGGACATGGCCGGTGGCCCGATATTCGACGACGCTGCGCCCGCCTTCCAGCGCGGCGGTCGAGGATAGCGCCATCCGCACCACCGCGGCGGGCGGGGCGAGATAATAATCGGCGGTCCATTCGATCAGCCGTCGCAGCGGGGCGCGCAGCGGCGGCACGTCGGCGACCGCGAGCAGGTTGCGGAGGCGATTGTCGCCGACCTCGGCATCGGAGGGCATCCGCTCCGCCTCCCATGCGACGCCGAGCAATTGGCGCGGGCCGAGCGGCGCGACCACCACCGATCCCGGCTCGACCGTCATGCCGTGCGGCACCCGGTAATCGAGCGGGCCAAGGGCGGAGTTCAGGACGATGACGCGCGCGCGGGAGGACATTGCCGCCCATATGGGGCCGCGGCGAGTCGGAGGGAAGCGGCGGGACCAGATCGGCCTTCACCGCGCGCCCTGCCTTTTTGCCGTCATCCCGGATCACGTCCGGGGTGACGATAGATCACCGGATCGACAACGACGACGATCCGCAGAAACGCTCCGGCGCTACGCGACCCGGCGGATATTGCGCGTGCCGACGCGGGCGCGCTTGGCGGTGTAGAGGATCGTGTCGGCGCGTCGCGCGAAGTCGCGCAGCGAGTGGCACTCATGGTCGAAGGTGGCGATTCCGACCGAGCCCGCGCTGGTCATCGTGACCCCGCCGACCTCGACCGGCACGCGCAACGTATCCTCCAGCCGCTCGCGGAGCCCCGCAACGTCACCGGCGAGCGACGGATGCTCGACGATCACCGCAAACTCATCGCCGCCGATCCGTGCCGCGACGCTGCCCATCAGCCACGGCTCGGACAGGGCGCGACCGGTCAGCCGCAAAACATCGTCGCCCGCGCCGTGCCCGAGCGTGTCGTTGATCGCCTTGAAACCGTCGAGATCGATCAGCGCGAGGTGAAGCGGCGTGTCACCGAGCCGGGCCCGCTCCATCGCGGCCTGCAACTCGCGATCGAAGGCGGCACGATTGGCGATGCCGGTCAGTGCGTCGGTATCGGCGGAATGGCGCAATTGCTGTTCGAGCGCATAACGCTGCGTTACGTCCTGGAACACGCCGACCATCGCCACGACGCGGCCGTCGACGATCTCGGGATCGGCCATCGCGCGCACCCGTCGTTGCCGCCGGTCGGCGGTGATGAAGTCGGTCTCGATCGAGAAAGGGTGGCCACGCCGGATCGCGTCGTCGAGCGACGCCTGCACGAGCGCGCGGCTGTGCTCCGGATAGAAGCGCATCGCATCGCGCAGCCGCGGCTTCTGCCCGATCGGCAGGCCATAGATGCGGTAGACGTTGTCCGACCAGTCGAGCGTGCCGTCGTCAATCGACAGCCGCCACGATCCGATCTCGGCGATCTGCTCGGCCTGACGGAAGATCTGGTCCTGCCGCCCCAGCCGCGTCACCAGTTCCTCGCCGGTGGTGGCGATGTGGATCGCCTTCAGCGCGGTGCGTCGTGCCTCCAGCAGCGCTTCGGCCAGCGTGGCGAGATGCGCCAGTGCCGCCAGCGCGCGCGGATCGGCGGAGCGCGGGGCGGTGTCGACGACGCACAATGTGCCGACGGCGCGGCGAATACCGTCGGGATCGGCAACCCGCAGCGGCGCGCCGGCGTAGAACCGGACGCCGGCATCGGTGACGAGCGGGCTGTGACGGAACCGCTCGTCGGACAGCGTGTCATCGATCACGGTGAGGCGGTCGTCAATCACGGTGCGGTCGCAAAAAGCCGTGCCGCGATCGAAGGTCATCGCGCCCGGCATGGTGCGCGCCTTGACGAACAACCGGTCGTTGTCGACCAGATTGAGCAGCGCCGTCGGGCAACCGAGCAGTTCCGCCGCGAGCGCGACCAGCGCGTCGAACTCGCGTTCCGGCGCGGTGCCAAGCAGTGCCAGCGCCTGCAGCGCCGCGGCGCGCGCCGCTTCGCCATGGCGATCGTAGCCGGAGGGATCGGTCGTCATGAGGCTCACTTAGTCGCAACAACGTTAATTTTCATTTGCCAACCCCCTTCACGCGCGGGAGATGCGACAGGGTGAGCGATTTGTCGGCCCCGTTACCGCTGCCCGTCCTGTGGTCGATCCATCTGGCGCGGAATCGTCGCCGTTCGGAGCATACCGTGCGCGCCTATCGCGCGACTGCCGAGCGCTTGTTGCTGTTTTTAAACGAGCATTGGGGCGAGATGGTCGACCGGGCGGCGTTGTCGCGCGTCACGGCGGGCGACCTGCGTGCCTATCTGACACAGCGGCGCGCGGCCGGATTGTCGAACGCTTCCGCTGCACGCGAGCTGTCGGCAGTGCGCGGATTTCTCGACTGGGCGGGCGGCGTTGGCGCGGCACCGCGGATGAAGGGGCCGCGCGTCAAGAAGGGCGTGCCGCGCCCGATCTCGCCCGATGAGGCGGTCGCGCTCGCAACCGACGTGATGGAGGAAAGCGACGAGCCGTGGGTGGCGGCGCGCGACTGGGCGGTGCTGCTGCTGCTGTACGGCGCGGGGCTGCGGATCGGCGAGGCGCTCGCGCTGACGGGCGCGGTGCTGCCGCTCGGCGAGACGCTGCGCGTCACCGGCAAGCGCGACCGGACGCGGATCGTGCCGCTGTTGCCGCCGGTGCGCGCCGCGATCGAGGACTATGCGGCGCGCGTGCCGTGGCCGATGTCGCGCGACGCGCCGCTGTTCCGCGGGGTGCGCGGCGGTGCGCTGGACGGCGGGATCGTGCGGACGCGGGTGCGCGCGGCGCGCACGCGGCTGGGGTTGTCGGAGCGGACGACGCCGCACGCGTTGCGTCATAGCTTCGCGACGCATCTGCTCGGGCGCGGCGCGGACCTGCGCGCCTTGCAGGAACTGCTCGGGCACGCGAGCCTGAGTTCGACGCAGGTCTATACCGGGGTGGATGCGGCGCATCTTCTCGACGTCTATCGTTCGGCGCATCCTCGGGGGTAGGTTCTCTCCGTCATTGCGAGCGTAGCGAAGCAATCCAGGCCCGGATCAGGACGCCCTGGATTGTCGCGCTTCGCTCGCACTGACGGCGGGTCAGCCGCGCGGTTTCCACGTCGCCACCCGCCACGCGTACCAGCCGAGCGCGAGCACCGTCAGCGCGATCCCGACCGGGCCGACATAGCGATCCAGCTCGGCGAAGCGGCTGCCGAGGTAGAAGCCGGCCCCCGCCAGCACGCCGTTCCAGATGATGCTGCCTGCAAAGGTCATCAGCAGAAAGCGCGGCATCGGCATCGCCGCCATGCCAGCGGGCAGCGAGATCATCGTGCGGAACGTCGGCATGAACCGGAACACGAAGATCACCCGGCCGCCGTGATCGTGGAGGAAGCCGCGCACGCGCTCGACGTCGCTCCATTCCATCGTCAGCCAGCGGCCGTGCCGCTCGACGAACGGGCGGAAGCGCGCATAGCCGATCCAACGCCCGATCGCATACCAGAAGACGTTGCCCGCGGTGGTGCCGGCGGTGCCCCATAGCAGCAAGGGCACGATGTCCATCTGCCCGCGCGCGACCGCGATCCCGCCCAGCCCCATGATGACCTCGGACGGAATCGGCGGGACGATATTCTCCAGCGCCATCAGCAGGAAGATGCCGAGATAGCCGCCCGCGACGATCCAGTGGATGATGAAGTCGGTCACACCCGCGCAAACGGCTCCGTCAGCGCGCGCGTTCCTTCAGCCGGCGATCGACCGCATCCCAGATTAGCCCGGCGACATCGGTGCCGTCGAACTTCTCGATCGCGACGATCCCGGTCGGCGAGGTGACGTTGATCTCGGTGAGCCATTCGCCGCCGATCACGTCGATCCCTACGAAGATCAGCCCGCGTTTCTTCAGCTCCGGGCCGAGCGCGTCGCAGATCTCGCGCTCGCGCGGGGTCAGTTCGGTCTTCTGCGCCGAGCCGCCGACCGCGAGGTTCGAGCGGATCTCGCCCTCGCCGGGCAGGCGGTTGATTGCGCCCGCCACCTCGCCGTCGACCAGCACGATGCGCTTGTCGCCCTTCGCCACGGCGGGGAGGAATGCCTGCACCATATGCGGCTCGCGCCACGTCTGGTTGAACACCTCGATCAGCGCCGACAGGTTCTCCCCCGCAGCGCGGACGTGGAAGATCGCCTTGCCGCCGTTGCCGTGCAGCGGCTTGACGACGATCTCGCCATGTTCGGCGAGAAACGCGCGCGCCTCGTCGAGCGAGCGCGTCACTAGCGTCGGTGGCATGAAGCGCGCGTAATCGAGCACGAACACCTTCTCGGGCGCGTTGCGGACGCTGACCGGATCGTTGACGATCAGCGTGCGGTCGGCGATCCGCTCCAGCAGATGCGTGGCGGTGATGTAGCCGAGGTCGAACGGCGGATCCTGCCGCATCAGCACCACATCGGCCTGCTCGCCGAGGTCGAGCGCGACCGGATCGCCGAACGCGAAGTGATCGCCCGCCCCCGCTTTTTCCGGCCGCCGCACCGTCACTGGATGGGCCTTCGCCCACACCCGCCCGTCGCGATAGTTTAGCGCATCGGCGGTGTAGTGGAACAGTCGGTGTCCGCGGGCCTGTGCGGAGAGCATCAGCGCGAACGTACTGTCCCCCGCGATGTTGATCTGGTCGAGCGGGTCCATCTGAACGGCGACGGTGAGGGGCATGGGTCCTCCAGAAACGTTGATCCGTCAACTAGGCGCCGGTGGCGCGCTTGTCAGCAGCGGATGCGCGGCGGGTCGGCCACAAGCGTCTATAATGAAGCGTTCAACCGCCAGCGCGCTTCGCCGCGACGCATAATTCCTGCGAGGTCTTCCACCATGTATGCTGCCGAGACGGCGGAGCGTGAATTCGTCGCCGAACTGACGGGGGAAGCAGGGCGGCGGCTGACCAGCCCCGAGCTTCACCGGATCGCGCTGCAGCTGTTCCTCGATCATTGCGCCGAGGACGAGCCCAATGCGACCGGGCAGATGTTGCTGCGGATCGCGATCAAGGCATGTCCCTACGTCGCCAATATCGAGGACATTCTTGCGGCCGGTCGCGAGATCGCGCGTGGCCGCATCGCGCGCGAGCTGCCCGGGCTGACTGAGTGGGCCGCCGCGGTCGAGGCGCGGCAATTGCCGCTGCCAATCGTGATGTCGTGCGAGGCCTATCTCGACAAGGCGCGCGAGACTGCGCGCGCGGTGACCGACCGCTATTTCGGTGTACAGCCGGTCATCGTCACCGGCGGTGATGGGCTGGTGTTCGAGCATGATGCGCGCGGGGCGGTGCTGCGGCTGCCGGTCAGCGATGTGTATGAGGATCTGCCCGCAAAGGTTTTCGAGACCTGGGTGCTGTTCGAGGCGCTTGGGGCGCGACATGGCGTGCTCAAGATCGACGACGACACGCGTGTGTTGCCCGACATCACGGCGGACATCGACGAAGCGCGCGCGGTCTTCGCGCAGGCCGACTACATGGGCGTCGCGATCAGCAGCCCGCTTCACGACCGATGTTGGCATCATGGCAAATGCGCGACCCTGGTCAGTCCGTTCTATGGCAAACCCTTCGTCGCGCCCTGGGCGCGCGGCGCCCTTTACTTCCTCTCCAAGGGTGCGCTGACCGCCCTCACATCACATTATCTGCGTTTCCCCGCGTGCCTGAGCGGCGAGTTGTACGAGGACAAGGCAACCGCCGACATCTTGCATGCCCTAGGCGTGTCGACCTTCGACTTCGCGATCGAGTCGGTGTTCGGCCTCGACACCGACGCGCCGGAACGCGGAGTGGCGGCGGTGGAGCACTGACGCGACGGGCGCTGGCCCAACCGCTCGGCCGCCTCCGTCAATACCCGATCCACGCATTCTCGATGTGGCGCGGGCGGGTGCCGGGAGCGAGCAGGATCACGTCGATGCGGATATCCTCTCCCGCAGTGGCGCAGCGAGTCATCAGCAGCTCGGCGGCGGCGGCGACACGCGCGAGCCGACGCTCGTCGATCGCGGCGTCCAGCTCGGCGGAGGAGCGGCGGGTCTTCACCTCGACGAACGCGATCAACGCACCGCGTCTGGCGATCAGATCGACCTCGCCGACTGGCGTGCGCACGCGTCGGTCGATGATCTGCCAGCCCTTCAGTCGCAGCCACCACCCTGCCAGCCGCTCGCCGCGCCGCCCGGCTTCCTCCGCGACGCGGCGGGTGGCGGTGGTGCGAGGGCGGGGCGGGCGCATCGTGAGGCAACATGACGCCGGGCGCGGGTTGCGGCAAGCGGCGTATGGGCCATGACTCGCCGGTGCGGGGCAGCGGCGGTCGGTGTTGCGCCGACTGACGGGCGTATCGGCTACGCCCCCGGTGCCGCATCGGACTGGCGGACGACCAGCTCGTGCGGCAGCCGCAGATGGCGTAACGGCCGATCATCGTTCTCGTCGGCCTGCACCATTTCGGACAGCAACGTGACGCCGCGTTTCGCCATCTCGGCGATCGGCTGGCGGATTGTCGTCAGCTCCGGATAGATGGCGGTGGCGATCCAGCTGTCGTCAAATCCGCATATGGTGAGCTGCGACGGCACGTCGAGGCCGTGTTGTCGCGCGGTCATGGTCGCCGCGGCCGCCATGTCGTCGTTGCTGGCGAAGATTGCGGTCGGCCGCTCCGCAAGCCCGAGCAACTGTTCGGCAGCGCGACGTCCGGAGGGATAGGTGAAGTCGCCCTGCACGATGAGCGCCGGGTCGAGCGCGATCCCGGCCGCTTCCAGCGCGGCGAGAAAGCCGGCCTTCCGTGCGTGACTGGCGGCGAGCACCGGCTCGCCGGTGACGAAGCCGATGCGGCGATGGCCGAGCGCGAGCAGATGCTGGGTCATTTGTCGCGCGGCGGCGGACTCGTCGATCGAGATCGACGAGAGATCGGTGGCGCTGCCGTCGGTCGATATCAGCAAACCCGGGATGCCCGAATTGCCCACCAGCTCGAGCAGCGCGGGTGAGTCACATAGCGGCGGGTTGAGGATGATCGCGTCGATCCCGCTGCTGATGAGGCTGTCGAGGATGACCGCATCGTCCTCGCCGAGCTGGCAGCCGCGCGCGATCAGCTGGACATCGGTCAGCGACGCCTGATCGATCGCCGCCATCAGGAAGTCGATGACGTAGGAGCTGCGCGGATTGTTGTAGAGCAACCCGAAGCGCAGCTGACGCGCGCCGGACAGCATTCGTGCCGAGCGGTTCGGCGTATAATGCAGTTCGGCGATGATGCGTGCGACGCGTTCGCGGGTCTCTTCGCGAACGGTGGCCGGTGCGCTGATGACCCGCGACACCGTCATTTTCGAGACGCCGGCCAGTTGCGCGATGTCGGCGATCGTTACCGCTCCGCGATGCCGGGCGCTCGTTTTCTTGGGTTTGCGTGCCGTGCCAGCCATGCGGCCGCATTGGCCACTCGCCCAAAAGGGGTCAACCAACATCCACTGGTCATGATGGGTATGATAATACCGGTAACGGCGGCTGCCGGGCCGGGGCAGACATCCACGACCTGTGGCGCGATCGACCGGATGCGCCGTCGGGAAAACGGTCAGCCGTCGCGGCGAGCACCGACGTGACGGCCGACGCACAACGAGCAATCTGTCCCGCACGACGTCGTGCCGTGCGTCGTCGCGGACGATGCGAATGTCCGGCCGCCACCGTCCGCAACGACCATTGCGGGCTAGCTGTTCAGACCGCTGTAACGGATCGTGCCATTCACCCCTGCCGGGAAAAAGGCACCGGACGCGGCGACTGAGGCAGTGGCATAGAGAATGCCCAACGCCTGCTCGGGCGTGCGCCGGACGGCGACGGAATTGCCGTCCACGATGGTGATGTTGGCGCTGACGCTCTTGGCTGATCCCGACCCGATCGACTGGTCACGTTCACCGGGACCATCGAACTGGTCGCGACCCTTGCTCATCGCCGCCGCGCGCCCGAAGAGCGAGAGCGCGGTGGAGGTGCTGGACAATGCATCCTGCGAGGCCATGACGAACAGCGCGTTGCGCAGCACGGCGTTGCCAGCTGCCACACCTGCCGCCAACGCCCCCATCGTGCCGCGGAGACCGGTCGCGTACAGCGGTGCCAGCTGGGCAGCCGAACTGGTCGCGATGGCGAACAACGCGACCGAGGCCAGCAGGAAATCGGCTTCCGACGCGTAGGGGTCGAAAAACGTTGTCGGCGCCGCCGCCGTGGAGAGTTGCGCGATCTTCTGAAATGGGCCGTCCTGTCCACCGGCGATGTTGATCGCCGGTTGCGCCGTCGCCGCGCTGCCGAGTGTTCGTCGCAGCAGTACGATCCGCGATGGTGGCCGTGGTGACTTCGCGGACCGCCGCCGTCAGCGCGGGCGTGGTGAAGAGGACGGCGCGGCCGCCGCTCACCTGCCCCGGCGTTCCCGCCCCGCCCGTCAGGTTCGCCGGCAAGCCGCTGCCGGTCAGCGCGCTCTGCAGGAAGCCCGCCAGCAGATAATGGATCTGAAGGGTGAAATTGGTGAGGTCGCTGTCGGTCGCTTCATAGGCGACCGGCGGCGTCGGCGTGGCTGTCGGTGTCGGTTCCGGCACCGCCTCGGCCCCCACGATGTCATCGTTGCAGCCCGCCAGCAACGTTACCCCTACGCCGGTCACTCCCGCGCCGACCGCCGTCAGAAAGGATCGGCGCGATGCGCGCCCGGCCAGTTCGATCGATTGCTTCTTCATCACGTCTCCCCCCTTTGCCCGCTCAGTTCGCCGCACTGCTGACGATCGCCCCGTTGATCCCGGTCGGGAAAAAGCCGCCCTGCGCCACCGATGCCGCTGTCATGAACAGCACGTTCAATGCCTGTTGCGGCGTCCGGCTGAGCAACAGCCCGTCCGCATCGGTAAACGTCAGGCGAGTGGCGGTTTGTCCCGACGGGTCGGTGACCGGGCTGAGTCCCACGTCGGTCGTCGGCGTACCGTCGATGCGGTCGCGCCAAGCCGCGAGCCGATCGATGACGGTCAGGAGAGCCGGGTCGTCGACGGCGAGGCCGGACAGCATGGACCGGACAGTGACGAGGTCGGTGGCCGTCGCCGCCGCCATCGACGACATCGCCGGTGTCGCGATCTCGTCGGTCATGCTGGGCAGGATCCCGGCGTAGACCGAGGCCGTGACGCTGAGCAGCGTTTCCAGTGCCAGCAGACAGTTCGCCGGTGCGGCATAGGGATCGAAGGCTGCGTCCGGCGCGATCGCCCCCGAGAGGCGGAACATCGTCGAGAAGGTGCCCGGCGAATAGTCGATCGCCTTCTGCGCGGGCGCGTCGCCACGCAGGAAGCTGCGGATCAGGGACAGGCGGTTCTTGTGCTCGTCCGCCATCTCGCGCAGCCGCGGCCGGAGCGTTCGGTCGGTCGTGGAAAAGTCCACGACTTGCAGGCCAGTAGCGGCAATACCCGGCTTATCGGACAGTTCGCCGCCTTTAATATCCTGGGGCGCAAGCAGGCTTTTGTTCCCATAGGTCACCACCTGAAGATAGTTGGTGGTAAGATACTGTAGATTAAGGGCGAACTGGAGCGGAATGGTGTCGACCGACGAGACGACGTCCGCGCGCGCCGTTGCGGCACTGATCGTCGCCAGTGCTCCGCCGAAAAGCGCAACAAAGGCGACGCGGCGATTGAAGCCACCAACCGTACCTAAGACAAAATCCCGATCTCTTTCCATCGGCCTCCCCTTCCATCAGTTATAAACAGTTGATGAAAAATGCTATTATCTTAAACACTACAAGAAAAAGGGTTAACTTGGTGAAAGCTCACCTGTCCCACAGATAAAGCTATAACCCCGATCTTTTTTCATGGACAAGTGCAAAACGTATAATATTATTTGTGGCGCTGATCGTCAGGTCGGCGGGGGAATGCGCGCAACGATGCGCAATAAAATCGTGGGGAGGTTTGATGATGTCGCCAAAGGGGAGCTTTATCGTCGGGGTCGGAATGGTGGCGCTGGCGTCGACAATGACGACGAGCGAGGCCCTCGCACAGCAGGCGCAAGCCGCGAACACTGCATCCGGCAAGGCTCCGAAAAAGGCTGGGCGCTTGGCCAGGGCAAGAAAGGATGCGGAGGCGTCTGCGCCGACGCAAACGAATATCGCCGCCGGATCAGGGGCCGCGACGTCGCAGCCCGAGGTCAACAACACGGACGGTCGCCTGTCGGGTGATATCGTCGTCACCGGTCTGCGCGAGAATGTGAAGTCCGCGCGTAGCGCGAAACGGCGCGCGCATCAGATCGTCGACGTCGTGCTGGCGCAGGATATCGGCAAGCTTCCCGACAAGAACGTGCCCGAGGCGCTGGCACGCGTGCCCGGCGTACAATTGGAGCGCGACCGCGGCGAGGGTGGCAAAGTACTGATCCGCGGACTTTCCGGCGCGATGACGACCGTCAAT
Source organism: Sphingomonas sp. 8AM (assembly GCF_902506455.1). Lineage (GTDB taxonomy): Bacteria > Pseudomonadota > Alphaproteobacteria > Sphingomonadales > Sphingomonadaceae > Sphingomonas. The sequence continues at coordinate 2,441,693 of NZ_LR733844.1, forward strand.
GGCTCGCCGACGTTTTCGGCGGGCGACCGGACGACGTATCTCAACGACATTTCATCAGATCTCGTCGCGGGCATCGAGGTCTACAAGACCCGGACCCCCGATCAGGTGGAGGGTAGCCAGACCGGCGTCATCAACATCACGATGCGCCGACCGACCGATTTCAAAGAGGGTGCAACCTACGCCTTCAATGCGCGCGGCGACTATTCGGACCGGATCAAGAAGTTCAATCCCTATGTCAGTGCGATGATCGCGTACAATCACGACACCGACATCGGCAAACTTGGATTCATGGTTAACGGCACCTTCAACAGGGTGGCCTATAACGAGGGTATTCGCTTCAACGAGGCGCCTACGCGGCTGACGAGAATTCAGCAGTCGATCTCACCAAGTACCACTCCGGCCAACGTCTATGTGCCGTCCCGGGTCGGCTTCTCCGGCACCGACGGATGGTCCAAGCGCGCCGCCTTTCAGAGTTCGGCGCAATGGAAGCCCGACGATCATTGGACGGTGACGCTCGAGGGCGGCTTCAGCGACCAGAAGATGTTGTGGGCAGACAGCTCGATCTGGATTCCGGTTAGCTATTCTGAGAGCGCGTCGCCGCCGCCGTCGATCTCGAACCTCAAGCTCGCGGCGGACGGGCGGCTGGCGCAGTCACTCTCGCTCTACGGCACCGACCCGATCGGGCCGGGACGCGATTCGTGGAAGCACAATACCAAAAACTATAACGGTCGCTTCCAGACCCAGTACGTAGACGATCGCATCGAGTTCAATGGCTGGATCAACTATCAACGCTCCAACAACTTTTCCAACGACCTACGACATTGGACGCGGTTTAGCCAGCAGCCGAAGGTCGACGTCGTCTTCAATGACCCGCATGATCCGCTGGGTGGCCCGAGTATTAATTTCAAGAACGTCGATCTGCTCGACCCGAAGAACTATATTTATGTCGATGGATTCAGCCAAGGCCGGATCTATACCAAAAGCGCCGAGCGGGAGATCAAGGGGGATCTCAAGCTGAATACCTTCGCCGACTTCATCGACTATCTGAAGATCGGCTATCGCTTCGCGGTTCGCAGTTACAAGATGGAGCAGGGGTGGCGCGACCATGGCGGGTTGCGTGTGCCGATCAGTATGTTGCCGGATTACAAGCTCGAAGCGATCGGCGCGAACTATCAGAAGGGATCGAACGCAAATTGGCTGATTGGCGATAGCGATTCGATCCGCAAGAGCTTCCCGCTGATGCGGAGCCTGCTGGTCGCCAACTATCCGGACCTGATAAATCCCTACCCGGAATATAGTCCCTTCAGTTCCTTCCACGGCCGCGACGGCAGCGTCGCGGCCTATGGCATGTTCCACTATAATGCGAAGCTGCTGTTCCCGATCGAGGGCGATATCGGCGCACGCCTCGTCAATTCTTTCTTCAGGCTGGGCGGACTGCAGCGGACCTATGTCGACGATGATACGTTCGACGAGAACCTGACCAGCAAGGGCAATTATCTCGACGTTCTGCCGAGCGCCAACGCGATCACGCACTTCACGCCGAAGCTGCAACTTCGTCTTGCCTGGACCTACGACGTCGGCCGCCCGAGCGTCCAGACCATGAACCCGGTGCTTCAGGTCGATCTGAACAATCCGAGTTCCCCCTACGCGGTAGGAGGCAACGCCAAACTCGGGCCGACGACGACCAGCAAATATGATGCATCGCTCGAATGGTATTTCGGCACGACTGGCACCGCGAGCCTAGCGGCCTGGCAGTGGAACCAGGACGGGCTGGTCGGTTGGAGCTGGGAAGATGAGTATCTGAAGCAGTCATCCGAAACACCGGTGTCGGTCCAGCGGCCACGCAATCTCGGGCGCGGGAAATACAAGGGGATCGAAGCGCAGGCGACAACGTTCTTTACCTTCCTGCCCGGGATCCTGAAATCGTTCGGCGGAACCGCTAACGGTACGTTGAACTTTACTCGTCAGGCGTTCCCGGGTCTAGACAAGGACGGAAATAAGACCTTTGTCTTCGGTCCGTACAGTCGGGTATCCAAGTACATCTACAATCTGACCGGCTTCTTCGAGCGGGACGGTCTCAACATCCGGGTTGCCTACAACTGGCAATCGCGGCAGCAATGGGACAGAAATCTGTCGAACCCGTACTATAACCGCTTCCGTGATCCGGTTGAGCGCCTGGATGCCGCGATCAACTACGACATTAACAAGAGCCTGACGATCGGGCTGGAAGGATCGAACCTGACCCGATCCGGCAACCGATCCTATTGGGGATCGTACGACGTGCCGAACGAGGTGCGGTACTTCTCGCGCAACATCACCTTGTCGGCGCGTGCCCGCTTCTGATGACCCCGCCGGCCGGCCGCCGTGGTGGCCGGTCATCAAAGCAGGCTGCTTGCGCCCACGCGGGAGCCTCGCCCGTTTCCCGCGACATCATCGCGCGATCGTTGTCCCGATCAGGCCCGGCGCGTCGGCAATGAAGCGGTCGAGGACGCCGTCGGCAATGCGGATCGGGCCATCGAAGCGCGTTGCGCCCGGGATCGTTCTCACCGCCGCAGCGTCGCCGGCCAGCCGGCGGGCGTCGGCGAAATAGCGCGCGGCGGCCGAGCTTGCCGCATCGGCGGCGGCGAGCCCGGCGGCGGTCTGTTGCAGCGCGCGGCCCCATAGCGCCAGCGCGTCGAACCACGGGCGCGCCTGTTCGACGAAGGTCGCGTCGGCCGCCCCGGCGCGGATCGTGTCGGGTGCGGCGGCAAGATCGTCGGCGACGCGGGTCAGCTCGGCGATTGCCTGCGTGCGGGTGGCGGCATCGCCGTTCGCCACTGCCTCACGAACCCGCGTCAGCACGGCATGGAGCCGCGGCGCCTGTTCCTGCCACGGCTGGCTGCCGAAGGTCGGCGCCATGTGCTGGGTGTCGAAGAAGGTCAGCAACGCGGCGGTCGCGCGTGCGTCGCCGCCGGCCAGCTCCCGCGCCGACCAATGCCACGTCTGTTGCGCATCATAGGCTGTATCGTTCCACGCGAAGGCCAGCACGCCGGTGACCGCGACGCGGCTCGGCGCCTCCTGGTTCATCGGGTTCGACAGGATGCCGGTCAGCTCGCCCGCCAGCCCGGCTTCGCGGCGCGTGTAGGGTGCCATCAGCAACCGGCCGGTGGTCTGCGCATAATCGTTGACCGGATAATTGTCCCACAACAGTGTCTTGCGCCCGAACGCCCGCGTCGCGGCCCTGGCGTCCGGGATCGAGATCGCAGGCGGCACGACATCGGTGCCGGTCCATTGCACCACCACCTTGGGATCAAGATCGTCGCGTAGCGCCGCCTTGTACGGCGTGTCCTTGGCGTCGTAATATTCGGTCGGCACCATGATGAGCGGTGGCGCCTTCGGGTCGCGGCGCGTCAAATCGGCCTGTACCGCGTTGAGCAACTGCGCCTGCGCCTTGCCGGCAGCGGCAGCGCCCGAGGGTCCAAACGCGGCCTGATCGGCGTCGCAATTCCATTTCTTGTACTCGATATCGTCGAGCGCGACGTAGAAGCGGTGGATGCCGATCCCGCGCAGTGCGTCGAACTTGGTGCGCAACGCCTGCAGGTCGGCGGGTGCGGAGAAGCAGATCGTCGGCCCCGGCGAGATCGCATAGACGAAGTCGACATGGTTGCGTGCCGCCGCCGCCGCCAGCGTGCCGAGCTGCGTCAGCGTCGCCGCGGGATAGGCTTCGCGCCAGCGATCCCGCGCATAGGGATCGTCCTTGGGACTGTAGACATAGGTGTTGGCCTTCACCGTCGCGAGGAAGTCGAGATGGCGGGTGCGTTCGGCCATGGTCCACGGCTTGCCATAGAACCCCTCGATCGTGCCGCGCACCGGCATGGCGGGATGATCGCGGATCATCAGCGCCGGGAGCGCGGGGCGCTGGACGAGCTGACGGAGCGTCTGCACCGCGTGGAACAGCCCGTCGCCGTCGCTGCCGGCCAGCGTGATCGTGTTCACTGTCGGGGCAATGGTGATCGTGTAGCCTTCGCGCGCCGTGTCCGGCGTCTTGTCACCCAAAGCCGTCCGGACGAGTGTGGCATCGGCGAGGCCGAGGACGATCTGGACCCTTGCCGGTACACGGTCGAGGCGGCGTGCGGCGGTGATCGTCTCGACGCCGGCGGCGCGAAGCACCTGCTCCGCGCGGGCGGCGGTGGCCGGGTCGGTGCCGGGCGCAGCGATCAGCACGACGTGGCGGCCGAGCGTCATCGTGCCGGCGCCGAGCGTCAGCTCGGCGGGCGCGGGGAAGATCGCCGGGCGCGTCGCGACCTGCGCGGCGAGCGGAGTGGGCGACAGGAGCGTGGCGGCCAGCAGGGGCAGGCCGATGCGGCGGGGCATGTCGTTCTCCGGTACGCTATTGGTATTAAGTGATGTCGTAGGAGGTTGCTCTCGCGGAGGCAATCGGGCCCGTTGCCGCGGTCATCCGGACTCGATCGAGGGCTCCGCTTCTTGCGTCTGTCGCCGGGAAGGTGCCCGGATCAAGTCCGGCGCGGCGGGGCGTGATTACGCGTCTGTCTCGCCCTTCATTTCCAGCGCGCGGGCGTAGAGCGCTTTGCGGTCGACGCCGAATGCCTTGGCGACCTCGCCTGCCGCCTTGGAGGCGGGGAGGCGGGTGAGTGCTTCGGCGAGCGCCGCATCGGCGTCCTCGATCGCGGCGGGGGCGGGGGGCTCGGGCGGGGCGACGACGATGACGATCTCGCCCCTGGGCGGCGCATCGGCGTAGCGGGTGGCGAGCGTCGAGAGCGTGCCGGTGACCGCCTCCTCGAACCTCTTGGTGATCTCACGCGCCACGGCTGCCTCGCGGTCGCCGAGTCCGGCGGCGAGGGCCGCGAGGCAGGCAGACAGCCGCGGGCCGGATTCGTAGATTACCAGGGTCGCGCGGATCGCCGCGACTTCGGCAATCGCGGTGGCGCGCGCCTGTTCCTTCGACGGCAGGAAACCGAGGAAGAAGAAGCGATCGGTGGGCAGCCCGGCGAGCGTCAGCGCGGCGATGGCGGCGCACGGGCCGGGGATCGTCACGACCTGATGCCCCGCCGCGCGCGCATCGCGCACCAGCTTGTAGCCGGGATCGGAGATCAGCGGCGTGCCCGCGTCCGACACCAGCGCGATCACCTCGCTCGCCATCCGCGCGATCAGCTGCGGGCGGACATGCTCGGCATTATGGTCGTGATAGGGGGTCATCGGACGTTTGGTGCCGATGTGGCGGAGCAATCCGGCGGTCACGCGCGTATCCTCCACGGCGACCACGTCCGCGCCCGCGAGCACCTCGGCCGCGCGGGGGGAGAGATCGCCGAGATTGCCGATCGGGGTGGCGACGATGTACAGGCCGGGGGTCAACGGGTTCACGGGAGTAGTCATGGCAGAGGCGATCGGGCGTTCGCAATGGTCGAGCGCAATGTCGCGCGTCATCACGGTCGCGGGGGCGTTGTTGCTGGCGGCCTGTTCGACGGTGGTGCCGCGCGGGCCGGTGCAGCAGGCGCCGACCGCCCAACCGGCGCCGCCGCCGCGCGAAACCGCGCCGGAGGTGGTGACCGGGCTGCCACAGGACGCCGCGCGCAACCGCGTCGCATTGCTGGTGCCGCTGACCGGCAGCAACGGCGGGGTCGGGCGCAGCCTTGCCAACGCCACGCAGCTCGCGCTGCTCGATACGCGCAACCAGCAGGTGCGGATCACCAGCTACGACACCGCGACCGGCGCGGGCGCTGCGGCGAGCCGCGCGATCCGCGAGGGCGCGCAATTGATTCTGGGGCCGTTGCTGGCCGAGGACGTCCGCGCGGTCGCGCCGATCGCGCGCGCCGCGAAGGTGCCGGTGCTGTCGTTCTCGAACGATACCGGCGTGGCGGGCAACGGTGCTTACGTGCTGGGCTATGCGCCCGCGCAGGCGATCGAGCGCGTCGTCGAATATGCGCGCGGGCGCGGGATCGACAATTTCGGCGGGATCGTCCCCAATGCGCTGTACGGCAGCCGCGCGTCGACCGCGTTCCTGCGCGCGGTCGAGCAGGCCGGCGGGCGCGTCGTGGCGCTCCAGACCTATGACCGCGGGAGCGGTGCGCTGGGCAGTGCGGTGCAGCGGATGGCCAAGGATGCGCCGTTCGGCGCGGTGCTGGTCGCCGATAGCGCGGCGACCGCGACCGCGGCGGTGCCGCTGATCCGGCGCAACAGCCCGTCGACGCAGATCCTCGGGACCGAGCTGTGGAATTCAGACGGCGCGTCGCGGTCGTCGGCGGTGCTGAACGGCGCGTGGTTCGCGAGCGTGCCGGACACCTTGTACCGCCAATATGCGCGCAATTATCGCACGCGCTTCAACGCCGCGCCGTACCGGCTGTCGAGCCTTGGGTACGACTCGGTGTTGCTGGTGGTGCGGATCGCGCGGGAGTGGCGTCCGGGCGCGCCGTTCCCCGAGAACCGGCTGCGCGACGCCGACGGCTTCGCCGGGATCGACGGCGCGTTCCGCTTCGGGCGCGACAATGTCGCCGAGCGCGCGCTGGAGGTGCAGGAAATCCGCGGCGGCGAGACGGTGACGGTGTCGCCGGCTCCGACCGGCTTCACCGGAAAATAGGCCGCGCGGGCTATGGCATGGCGGCGGTGGTCGTGTAGAGGATCGTGATGCCGATCCTTACCGCCGTCACCCATGCCGATCTGATTGCCGATGTCCGGACGCTCGCCGCGAAGATCGCGCGCGATACGACGTGGCGCCCCGACTGGCTCGTGGGGGTCGGACGCGGCGGGCTGGTCCCGGCGGTGTATCTGAGCCACGCGGCGGGGCTGCCGATGCAGTCGGTCGACTATTCGGCGCAGGACGACACCCGCGCCGCACCGGCGATCGAGCGGCTCGCAACGCTGACCCGCGAGGGGCAGAAGCTGTTGTTCATCGACGATATCAACGATTCGGGGCGGACGATCGCCAAGCTGCGCGGGCTGCTGGAGCAGGCAGGCGCGGTCGCCGGGGCGATGCGCTTTGCGACGCTGATCGACAATCGCGGCTCGGCGGCGAAGGTCGACCTTGCCGCACGGACGATCGACCGTTCGGTGACCAAGGACTGGTTCGTGTTCCCGTGGGAGGCGCTGGCGCCGGCGACCTCGATCGCGGCGGACGCCGCGGCGGTGCCGGAGCGGACGGCTTAGGCGTTTGACGTCATTGCGAGCGTAGCTACGCCCGCAATGACGGACGCTCTTTCAGGGCAGCGTCACGATCCCCGTCACGTGCACGGTTGCGCCCTCGGCATGGACCGCGCCGTTGACGATGCCGGTGATCGTCACCTCCGCGCCCGGCTCGGCGGTGACGTCGCCGCGCACCATGCCCGAGATCGTCACGCGGCAACCCGTCGCCACCGTGATATCCCCGCTGACGATCCCCGATACGTCTGCATCGCTGTCGAGCCGGATCGCGCCGCTGATGATCCCCGCCAGATCCTTCACGGCTTGATGAGCCCGATCTCGACCAGCCGCTGGTGCAGATAGCCATTGGCGGTGATCGGATCGGGATAGTGGTTCGGGTTCGCGGCGGTGATCGTCTGCGGCAGCGTCTCGATCAGGAAATCGGGCGCGGGGTGAAGGAAGAACGGCATCGAATAACGGGAATGGCCGCGGCGCTCGGGCGGCGGGTTGACGACGCGGTGCGTGGTCGAGGGCAGGACGTGGTTGGTCAGCCGTTGCAGCATGTCACCGACGTTGACGACCATCGCGCCCTCTGGCGGCTTGACCGCCAGCCACTGACCGGTGGCGCGGTCGAGCAGTTCGAGCCCGGCCTCTTCAGCGCCGAGCAGCAGGGTGATGAGGTTGATATCCTCATGCGCGCCGGCGCGCACGCCCTCCGCATCCGCCGGGATCGGCGGATAGTGGAGCAGGCGCAGCACCGAATTGCCGTCCTTCACCGCCGGGTCGAACCAGTCGGGCGCCAGGCCGAGATGCCGTGCGATCGCCGACAGCAGCCGGTCGCCGGCACGGTCGAAGGCGGCGAACAGCTCGATGAAGGTGTCACGAAACCCTTCGGGGCGCTCGGGCCAGATGTTCGGCGCCATCTCGCCCGCGTAGCGATGACCCTCCGGCAACTCGCGGCCGACGTGCCAGAATTCCTTGAGGTCGACGTGGCGCGCATCCTTGGCGATCTCGGTCTTGAACGGCGTATAGCCGCGCGCGCCGCCGCCGCCGGGCGTGTGATAGCGGCGCTTCTCTTCCTCGGGCAGCGCGAACAGCGCGGCGGTTTCCGCCCAGGCGCGGTCGATCAGCGGTTGCGGAACACCATGATCGGCGACAATCGCGAAGCCGAACCGCTCGAACGAGCCGCCCAGCGCGGCGGCGAAGGCGTCGGGATCGCGCGCCTGATCGGCCAGGCTGAGCGTCGGGACGTCGGCGGTATCGGGGGCGGCAGGGGTGTCGAGCATGGGCAATCGTCCGTGATTCTGAACGTCATAGGTAAGCGTTACCGGCTCGGGACGCCAGCCGCCGGAACCGGCGGGGTGAGTCTGCCGTTCGTTCGCCGTAACGATGGGAGGAGCTGCGCGATGGGCGGGCATCAGGTGTACGGTCAAGGCTCGGGCGACGACGGTTATGACGAGGAGGGTTATGACGAGAGTCAGCGCGCCGAAATCCTCGAGGCGACGCGCGACGGGCCGGGCGACGGGACGATCATCGTCGATCTCGATCCCGACATCGGCAGCGACGATGACGCTGAGGACGAAGACGAGCTGGTGATGACCGACGGTGAGGTCGCACGGCAGGACGGCGACGTCGACGCCGACGACGGCGATGTCGCCGAGGACGAGGTGCAGGCCGACTTCGACGACGGCAATGTCGCTGAGGACGATCTCGACGACCGCGACGATACCGCGCTGCGTCCCTGACACAAAACGGGAGCGGCCGATTGACCGCTCCCGTCCGGCCAGGCAGGATGGGCGGTAATGCTGATCCTTGCAATTCTGCTTCAGGTCGCCGCTCCTGACGTGCCCGAACGGCGTTCGATCCTCGCACCGGTCGGCGACCAGCCTTGCGTCCGCACGACCGAGCGGAACGAAGTGGTGGTGTGCGCCGATCCCCTGCCGGCGCAGGCATTGCCCTTGCCAAACGAAGCGGAGTCGATCGGGCCGCGGCCGGTCAATCGCGATATGACCGGGATCGGTGCGCTACGGGCGGAGAGTGCGCCCTGTGCGGCACGGCTCGAAGGATGTCAGGTCGGCTTCAACATTCTCGGGCCGGCGGTAGCGCTCGTGCGTGGCGTCCAGAAGGCGGTCGCGCCAAGCAGCTGTTGCGAGCGGCCGGGCGAGGCGACCGATCCGTTGATGCTGATCGGCGACGCGGTGAAAGGCGTCGTGAAGGCCGGAAAACACAAGCCCGACTGGATGAGGCGCGTCGCGATCGACCTCGACGATCCAGTGCTCGCGGGGCGGGTGCATCCCTGATGGAGAAAATTGTGCGTCACGATCCCGCGTCGCGTCGGGCCTGACACGGGGCCCTACTTCTCACGCAGGCGCAAAGAATAGATGCGATATCCCGATCAAGTCGGGACGGGGGCAAAGGATAGACCACCTCAGCGCAGTGGCGTCGACTCGCGCTCGACGATCGCGTGCGGCACGATCATGTCGCTTGCCGCCTCGTCGCCGTCGCCGGTGCCGATCAGCCGTTCGGCGGCGCGGAACGCCATTTCCTCCGCGGGTTGTCGGACGGTCGTGAGCGGCGGCCAGATCCGCGCCGCCAGCGTGGTGTCGTCGAACCCGGTCACTGCGAGGTCGCGCGGCAGCACCAGCCCGTGGCGGTGCGCTTCGGCGATGACGCCGGCCGCCATATCGTCGTTGCTGCACATGATCGCATCAGGCCGGGTCGTGCCGGTCAGCAGCGCATGCGCGGCTTCCTCGCCCGAGCGGCGGTCGAATCGGCCCGCGATCACCAGCGCGGGATCCGCGGCGATCCCGTGTGCGGCGAGCGCGTCGTAATAGCCCTGCATCCGCGGCGCGCTGTCGGAATGGCGGGGGTGGCCGGCGATCAGCGCGATCCGTCGATAGCGGCGCGCGATCAGCAGCGCGGTCAGCTCGGCCATGGCGGCGCGGTTGTCGATCCGCACCGTGGCGACGCCGGGCATGACATGGCCGGTCGCGATCGCGGCAACCGGTAGCGCGAGGTCGCGAAGTACGGGAGAGTCGCTCAGCAGCTCGGCAAAGGGCGGGACCAGCAACAGCGCGTCCGCACCGCCGCGTGCGAGCGAGCGCACGGCGGCCGCGGCGGCGTCGGGCGTACCCGGCGCTTCCTCATGGAGCAGCAATTGCAGCCCGCGCGCATTGGTGGCGCGTAGCGCGCCGACCAGAATCGCATCAAGGAACGGCGCGCGCGCGCCGCTGTAGAGCAGCCCGACGGTGGTGGCGCGGGCGCGCGCGAGCCGGCGCGCGACGACGTTGGGGACATAACCGAGTTCGGCGACCGCCGCATGGACCGCGGCGACCGTTGCAGGGCTGGCGCGTCCTGCCCGATTGATCACGTTGGAGACGGTCATCGCCGACACGCCGGCGCGCTCGGCGACCGCGCGGATCGTGACGCCCTGCCGGCGACGCTCGCTCATCGCGAAGCCCCGCGCCGTCCGTCACCACGCCTTTCGCGGGTGGAGCACCTCCACCCGCCCGGGTGCGATGACGGCGGCGGCAAGGCGCGGCCCTAGATGGTGCCGGCCTTCATCAGCTTGACCGCATTGTCGCAGGCACGCGCGGTCATTGCCATGAAGGTCAACGACGGGTTGACGCACGCCACCGATGCCATCTGCGCACCATCGGTGACGAACAGGTTCGGCGCGTCGTGCGCCTGGTTCCACTTGTTGAGCACCGAGGTACGCGGATCGGCACCCATCCGCGCGCCGCCCATCTCGTGGATCGCATCGCCCGGGACATGCTCGCCTTCGTTGCTCTTCACGTCGGTCAGCCCGGCGCCGCGCAGCATCGCCTCGCCCTGTTCGCGCGCGTCGGCCATCATCTTCAGCTCGTTATCGCGGAAGGTGACGTTGAACACCATCAGCGGTACGCCGAAGCGATCGACCTTGGTCGGGTGCAGCGAGACACGATTGTCCTCGTACGGCAGACATTCGCCGAACGCGGTCATCCCGAACTGCCAGCCGTTATACTTGCGCATCCCGTCCTTCATCGACTTGCCGAAGCCGACCGGACCGGCGGGCGAGCGATAGGCCGAGCCCTGATAGCCATAGCCGCGCTTGAACCCTACGCCCTCGTCGCCGCCGACGTTGCGGAAGCGCGGGATGTAGACGCCACCCGGACGACGACCGTATTCGATGTACTCGGTCATACCCGGGATGTTGCCGCCGATGCTGACGCGGAAGATGTGGTCCATCACATACTTGCCGAGCGTGTTGCTGCTGTCGAACCAGCTGCGCCCGTCGGGACGCTTCGAGTTCATCATGATCTGCACCGAGGCCAGCGCCGAGGCGCACAGGAACACCATCCGCGCCTTGACGACCTGCGCCTGCCCGGTCTTGGCATCGATGTAGCGCACGCCCGTGACGCGCTTCTTGGTGGCATCATATTCGAGGTTGGTGACGACCGCGTCGGAGCGGAGCGTCAGCCGTCCGGTCGCGCGCGCCGCCGGCAGCGTCACCGCCTGCGTCGAGAAATACGCGCCGAACGAGCAGCCGTTACCGCATTGGTTGCGATACTGGCACTTCGTGCGGTTCTGGTCGGGCTTGTCCTCGGTCATGTTGGTGAGGCGCGTGTTGATGAGCTTGCGCCCCGGGAACTTGGACTCGAGCCGCGGCTTCACCCACTTTTCCGCGATGTTCATCTGCATCGGCGGCTGGAAGTCGCTGTCGGGCAGCTGCGGCAGATTCTCGCGCGAGCCCGAGACGCCGATATAATTCTCGACGTATTTGTACCAGGGCTCGACGTCCTCGTAGCGGATCGGCCAGTCGATCGCGACATTGTCGCGCTTGTTGGCCTCGAAGTCCTCCGGCGCCCAGCGGAACGTCCAGCGGCCCCAGATCAGCGACTTGCCGCCGACCGCGGCCGGGCGAATCCAGTAGAACTTGCTGCCCTCGTCATAGGCATAGGGGTTCAGCCGGTCGTCGTTGTAGAACTTGCGGTTGCTGGGCGTGACATAGCCGTGCTTGGTGATGAAGTAATCGCTCTCCATCACCGCGGGCGGCATCGAGTTGCGCGCTGGCACCTCGTAAGCGGGCTTGCCGTCGTAGGGGTAGCCCTCGCCATGCTCGACCATGATGCCGCGGTCGAGCATCAGGACGCGCAGGCCCTTTTCGGTCAGCTCCTTTGCGGCGAAACCGCCGCTGACGCCGGAGCCGATGACGATCGCGTCGAAAGTATCGGTCGCTGCCATAAGTAAAATCCTCTCCGTCGGCGCGATCAGAACGTCAGCTTGCGCAACGTGTTGAAGCTGGTGGTGATGTCGGGCAAATAGGGTGCCGGGCACTCGTCGTTCTCGACGTAGAAGTGCTTGACGCCCGCGACGCGGTTCATCTTGAAGATCGCGCCGAAGTCGATCTTGCCCTCGCCGACCGCGCACATACTGCCGTCGGCGCGCTTGTCCTTGACGTGATAGGCGTAGATGCGCCCCGCCAGCCGCCGGATCAGCGCCGCCGGATCCTGCCCGGCGGTGATCGCCCAGAACAGGTCGAGCTCGATCTTCACCAGCGCGGGGTCGGTTTCCTTGAGCAGGCGATCGTAGAGCGACACGCCGCCGGGCTTCACGGTGAACTCGAAATCGTGGTTGTGATAGGCGAACGCCAGCCCGGCCTTCTTCAGATCGCGCGCGAAGCGGTTGAAGTCCTTGAGCGCGGTGTTCCAGCTGGCCTCGTTGCGGTGCTGGTCGGTCATGTACGGCAGGATGACCGTGTCGGCCCCCAGCGTCCTGGCCATCTTCACCATGCCGTCGAAGTCGGCGAGCAGCCACTCATAGGGAACGTGGACCGACGGCGCCTTCAGACCAAGCTTGTCCTGCGTGCGGCGCAGCGCGGCATGGTCCATCTTGTCATAGCCGCCACCACCATATTCGATCTCGCGGTAGCCGATCTTCGCGACCTTCTCGAGCGTGCCCATCGGGTCCGGCTGGAAGATCTCGCGGATCGTGTAGAGCTGGAGCCCGATCGCGCCGAGCTGCGCGGCCTGGGCCGAGACCCCGAACAGCCCGAGCGCGGCGAGACCGCCGGCACCGGCGAGGACGTTGCGACGCGTGGCGATCATGAGGAATAGACCTTGTTGACGTTGGAATAGGGGAAAGCGCCGTCATAGCTGCCGGGGACGGGCAGATATTCGCGCTCCTGCGTGATGCCGATCTCGGATGTGTAGTAACCGGCGATCACCATCTGGCGGAACGGGCCGAAGAAGGCCGCGCCGCCGGGCAGCTTGTCGTCCATCGCCAGCGTCAGCAGCGCGTCGTGCTGCGCGGGCGTGAGCTGGTTGGCAGTTTTCTTGTAATCGGCCTGCGCGCGCGCGGCGATCGCGTCGAGCCCGGCGATGATCGGCACGCGATCGTCGGGGGTCGACCAGTCGGCGAGCAGCTTCTCGATATAGTCCGGCACGCCCGCGGCGACCGCGCCCGGCGTGTCGGTGGTCGGGATCACCCGGTCGCTGAGCGCGCTCATCAGCGCGCGTTGCGCCGGCGTGAACACCTGCGTGCTAGGCGGTCCCTCGCTGATGACGGGGATGCCACCGCCCTTTGCCGTCGCGGCGGTCGCCGCGCGTGCCAGCGGCGCGTACAAGGACGCCCCGAACATGGCGGCGATGCCGCCCAAGGCCTGTCGTCTGTCGATCACTCACCCTCTCCCGTAATGCTGATGCTGCGCCGGCTCATGCCGCGTCGATCGCGCGATAGGCGGCGATCAGCCGCTCCTCGCCCGCGCGTCCCGGCTGCGATGTGCCATGTTCCATGCCGATCACGCCGCGGTAGCGGCGCTCGCGGAGGAAGCGCACGATATTGTTGAAATTGACTTCGCCGGTGCCCGGCTCCTTGCGGCCGGGATTGTCGCCGAACTGGATATAGCCGACCTCGTCCCAGATCATCCCGAGCGAGCGGATCAGGTTTCCCGACTGGATCTGCTCGTGATAGCAATCGGCGAGCACCTTGACCGCCGGGCTGTTCGCGCCGCGCGCCACCGCATAGCCGCCGGCGAACGAGCGCATATAGACGTTCGGATGGTCAGTGCGCGTGTTGAGCGGCTCCATGACCAGCGCCAGATCGTGCGGCGCGAGGATCTCGCCCGCGCGGCGCATCAGGTCGATGACGCGCCCGGTCTGGATCTCCATCGGCACCTTGTGGTCGACGAAGCCGGTGACAACGGTCATGTGCTTTGCGTTCAGCCGCTTGGCGACCTCGACCGAGGCGCGCACGTCGGCAAGGAACGCCTCGCGCTCCGCGCCGTCGTCGCTGCCGAAGATCGGGCGAAACGCCGACCATTTCGGCATCGACGCGACGAACACGCCCATCGTCATCCCGCGCTGTTGCAGCGCCTTGGCCATCGCCTCCTGCTCGGCGACGCTGCGGCTGCGCGCCTCATTGTCTTCCCATGCACGGAAGCCCTGATCGGCGGCGAAGGCGATCTGCTCCAGCCGGTCGCCGCGGCTCGCGAAGCTGCCCTCGTGCGGGGCGTAGTTGAGCGAAAAGGTCGCGGCGTTGCTCACGCGGGCCTGGCCTTGCGCCGACGACGACAGCGCCGCGGCAGCGGCGCCCGCCAGAACCGTGCGCCGCGAGGGCGTCATGCCGCCGCGACCGTCGCGCGACGGCGGCGCTCCGACAGCCAGATCGCCCCGAACACGAACAGCAGCACGATCGGCACCAGCGCGAGCTTCGCGAAGGATTGCGAGGCGGCGGCGTCCTCGACCGAGCGCAGCGCCTCGCCGGTCAGCTGCTTGAAGGCCTCGGGTCCGCCCGCGAGCCGCACCTTGGCCTCGTCGAACATGCCGCCGAGCGCCGGGAGCACGAAGAAGCTGGCGAGCGCACCCGCCGACCCGACGAGCCCGAGCGCCCACGCCCCGCCGCGCGGATAGCGTTCGGCGACAGAGGCGAGCATCGTCGGCCACATCGCGCAGACGCCCAGCCCCCAGACGGTCGAGGCGACCAGCGCCGCGACCGGCGACTGCGCGCGCGACAGCAGGAACAGCCCGATCGCGGCGAGCAGGCTCGAAATCCACAGCAGCCCCGGATTGGAAAGCTTGCCTGCCAGACGCCCCGCGAAATGGCGGAACACGAACATCAGCGCGCTGACATAAACGAGCAGCAGGATGCCGCGCATCCCGACGCGGTTGGTGAGCGCGACATCGAGCCATTGGCCCGGCGCCAGCTCCGACGAGGCGGTGAGGAACATCGCGCCAAACCACACGAAGAAGCTCGGGCGGCGGAACACCTCGCCGATCATCGTCCCAAAGCTCTCGCCCTCGACCGCCGCCGGGGCAGGGGGGAAGGTCGTGGTGGCGCCGATGATGACCACGCCGATCGCGGGCAGGAACACCAGCCCCATGATCGCCTGCCACGGCAGCACGTTGGCGAGGAACACGCCGGCCAGCCCGCCGATAATGAGCCCGCCCGGATACCAGGCATGGAGCACGTTCAGGCGGTGCGTGGTCTCCTCGGGATAGAGGCGCGCGGTCAGCGGGTTGATCGACGACTCGGCCAGCCCCCAGCCGATGCCGCTGAGCATCATGCCCAGCCAGACCAGCGAATAGATCGTCATGCCGGTCGCGATCGCGCCTGCGCCGACGATCAGCGCGGTGCCGAGAATGAAGCAGATGCCCGAGCCGATCACGATCCGCTTCGCGCCGATCTTGTCGAGCAGCGCGCTGGCGACGAACAGAGTGATGGCGAAGCCGAGGAACGCCGAGCCGAGCGCCGCGCCGATCAGCTCACCGGCCTGCACCGGCGCGATCGGATCGATCCATTCCGCCTTCAGGCTGCTGGCGATCGCTGCGCGCAGCGATGCGCTGACCGCCGCGGTGGTCAGCGCCAGCACGCTCAGCCAGAACAAGCGGGACCGATGTTGTCCCGTAAACGCCGCTGCCTCTGTCTGCACCCTCAACCCCTTTAAAACCGTACGATTCTTTTATCTGATTTTTGCAGTCTGGCCGATCAGTCGAGCCCGAGCAAGCGCCGGTTCGCGGCCGGATCGGAGCCGCCCGCGAAATCGTCGAAGGCGCGCTCGGGGCGACGGATCATGTGCGCAGCGATGAACGGTGCGCCTTCACGCGCGCCGTCCTCGGGATGCTTCAGGCAGCATTCCCATTCGAGCACCGCCCAGCCGCCATAGCCATATTGCGTCAGCTTCGAGAAGATACCGCCGAAATCGACCTGCCCGTCGCCGAGCGAGCGGAAGCGGCCCGGGCGATCGACCCAGTCCGAATAGCTGCCGTACACGCCCGCCTTGCCGGTCGGGTTGAACTCCGCGTCCTTGACGTGGAACATCCGGATACGGTCGTGATAGAAGTCGATGAACTGGAGATAGTCCATCGCCTGCAGCACGAAGTGGCTGGGATCGTAGAGGATATTGGCGCGCTGGTGCCCGCCGACCGCGTCGAGGAACCGCTCGAAGGTGGTGCCGTCGTGCAGGTCCTCGCCGGGATGCAGCTCGAAGCAGAGATCGACGCCTTCGTTCTCGAACGCGTCGAGGATCGGGGTCCAGCGCTTGCCGAGTTCGGCGAACGCGTCCTCGACCATGCCAGCCGGGCGCTGCGGCCACGGATAGACGAACGGCCACGCGAACGCGCCCGAGAAGGTGGCGTGCGCGTCTAGCCCCAGCCGGCGGCTCGCCTTGGCGGCGAGCTTGAGCTGATCGACCGCCCATGCCTGCCGCTCGGCGGGCTTGCCGCGGAGTTCCTCCGGCGCGAACACGTCGAAGGCGGTGTCGTAGGCGGGGTGGACCGCGACGAGCTGGCCTTGCAGGTGCGTCGACAATTCGGTGATCGCGACGCCCGCCTCGCGGCAGCGCCCGACCAGGTCGTCGGCATAATCCTGGCTCTCGGCGGCGAGTTTCAGATCCATGCATCGCTCATCGCGGGTCGGGATCTGCACGCCTTCGTAGCCGGCGTCGGCCATCCAGCGCGCGGCATTGTCGAGTGTGTCGAACGGCGCGGCGTCCCCCATGAACTGCGCGAGGAAGACACCCGGGCCGCGCATGGTGCCGCCGCCGCTCACTTGGCGGTCTCGGACTTCAGATAGGCGATGATCGCGGCGCGCTTGGCGGGATCGGGAGTCGCGATCGGCATCCGCGTCCCCGGCACCTTCTTCTGCGGCGCGGCGAGAAATTCGCTGAGCGACGCATCGTTCCACTTCAGCTGCGCCTTCTTGAAAGCGGCCGAGTAATTGAAGCCGGGTGCCGAGGCGGGGGCGCGCGTGAACAGCCCGTTCAGGTTCGGGCCGATGCCGTTGCGGCCACCCTTGTCGACCGTGTGGCACGCCTTGCACGCGGCGAACGCCTGTTGCCCGTTCTGTTGTGCCGGCGCGGGCGCCGACACGACCAGCGCGACAATGGCTGCGACTGGCGCAGCGGCCAGACCGGCGATCAACTTCATCGCATACTCTCCAAACCCGAATTGATTGCCGCCAGTTTACCGCTAAACCGGGCGATAGCAAGGCGGCTGACGTTACGGTCTTCGTAATGCCGGTATGCGGATGACGGGAGGATGAATGGCGCGGGTAGAACCACTTAAGCTTGGTATGGTCGGCGGCGGCGAAGGCGCGTTCATCGGCGCGGTCCATCGGATGGCGGCGGGCGTCGACGGCGACTGGCGGCTGGTCGCGGGCGCGTTCAGCACCGACGCGGGGCGCAATTCGCGCACCGGCGAGCTGCTCGGTATGGATGCGGGACGCGCTTACGGCTCAATTGATGAGCTGCTTTCGGCCGAGCGTGCGCTGCCGGAGGCCGAACGGATCGACGCGGTGGCGATCGTGACGCCGAATCACCTGCATGCGCCGATGTCGATCGCGGCGCTCGACGCCGGCTTCCACGTCATCTGCGAGAAGCCGATGTCGCTGAACCTGGAGGAAGCGCAGGCGATCGCGGCGGCAGCCGAGCGGAGCGGGCGGCATTATGCGCTGGCCTTTACCTACAGCGGCTATCCGCTGGTCGAGGAAGCACGCGCGCGGGTGGCGCGCGGCGACTTCGGCGCGATCCGGCTGGTGCAGGTCGAATATTCGCAGGGCTGGCTCAGCAGCGCGCTGGACCGCGAGGGCAATCGCCAGGCCGAGTGGCGCACCGATCCGGCGCGCGCCGGGCTGGGCGGGTGCCTTGGGGATATCGGTACGCACGCCTTCCAGCTTGCCGAGCATGTCAGCGGCCTGCGCGTCGACTCGCTGTGCGCCGATCTGACGACGCATGTGCCGGGGCGGCGGCTCGACGACGACGTCAGCGTGCTGCTGCGCTTCGAGGGCGGCGCGCGCGGCGTGCTGAAGGCGACGCAGGTCGCGGCCGGCGACGAGAACGGCTTGCGGCTGCGCATTCACGGCGAGAAGGGCGGGCTCGACTGGGCGCAGATGGAGCCCAACACGCTGACGCTCCGCTGGCTCGACCGGCCGGGCGAGGTGGTACGTACCGGCGGGCCGGGGCTGGCCGAGACGACGCTGGGCCGCATCCGGACGCCGGCCGGGCATCCGGAAGGATATATCGAGGCGTTCGCGAACATCTATCGCGCGGTCGCGGCGACGATCCGCGGCGGCGATGCGGTCGCCGGGCGCGGCGCGGCGGCGTGGTTCCCGGGGACCGATGACGGCGTGCGGACGATGGCGTTCGTCGAGGCGGTGGTCGCCAATGCGGCGTCGGATCAGAAGTGGAGCGGGTTGGCGGGGTAGCTCCCGGCATTGCTGGCCTGGCCAGCCACTTGCCTCATCCCGTCATCCCGGACCCGTCGGCAAGCTCAGGAGAGCCTTGATCCGGGATCCCGCTTCTTACGTCGGTCGCCAAGAAGAAGCGGGGCCCCGGATCAAGTCCGGGGCGACGGAGGGTAGGGTGTCGATCCCTATCGCACCACCTTCGGCAGGATCGCGTCGAGCAGGATCATCCCCGCCTCGGTGACGCGCAACCGCGAGCCCTCGCGCACGATCAGTTCGGGCAGCGCGGCGATCGCGGCGAGGTCGACGATCTCCTCGACCCGCATCCCCGCTGCCGCCGCTATGCCCTCGACATCGACGCCCTCGCGCAGCCGCAGCCCCATCAGCAACGCCTCGCTGACGCGCGTCGCGGCATCCAGCGGCTCCTCGCTCTCCAGCCCGTGGCCGTTGCGCGCGACGGCGGCGAGCCAGTTCTCGGGCTTCTTGCGCCGGAACGTCGCGAGATGGTCGCGCCGCCCGTGCGCGCCCGGGCCGATGCCGGCGTAATCGCGGTAGCGCCAGTAAGCGAGATTGTGGCGACTCTCCGCGCCGGGGCGGGCGTGGTTGGAGATCTCATAGGCGGGCACCCCCGCCGCCGCGGTGCGTGCACGGGTGAGTTCGAACAGATCGGCGGCAGTGTCGCCGTCGGGGATCGTCAGCCGCCCCGCCGCCGCCTCGGTCGCGAAGCGCGTGCCGGGCTCGATCGTCAGCTGGTAGAGCGACAGGTGCTCGGTCCCGAATGACAGCGCGCGTGCCAGCTCGGCATCCCACGCCGCCTGCGTCTGGCCGGGGCGGGCGTAGATCAGGTCGAAGCTGACCCGCGCGAAATGGTGCTGCGCCACTGCCAACGCCCCGAGCCCCTCGTCGACGCCGTGCGCCCGTCCCAGAAAGCGCAGCGCGGCATCGTCGAGCGCCTGTAATCCCAGCGAAACGCGATTGACCCCCGCCGCCGCCAGATCGGCAAAGCGCGCCGCCTCGACTGACGACGGATTGGCCTCCAGCGTGATCTCGACATCGCCGAGCGGCGCCCATGCCTTCGTCGCCGCCTCGATCAGCGCGGCGACGGTGGCGGGTGGCATCAGCGAGGGCGTGCCGCCGCCGAAGAAGATCGATCCCAACCGCCGTCCCGGCAGCAGCGCCGCCTCGTGCGCGAGATCGGCGAGCAGCGCCTCATGCCACTCCGCCTCGTCAACGGTGGCGCGGACGTGGCTGTTGAAGTCGCAATAGGGGCATTTCGAAACGCAGAATGGCCAATGGATATAAAGCGCGAGCGGCGCGGCAGCGCGCGCGGCGCGGTCCTGCGCGGCGGGGTCGCGGGAGACGAGGTCGATCATGCCCATGATCGCGGTCATATGGCGGCTCGTCGCAGCAAACGCCACTGTCACCGCACCGGGAGAAAACGGACGTTGCGCATCCGTAACGACTTTGGCATCAGACCCGACGATGGTTTTCCGGTTCGCCGCGTTGCTGCTCGCCCTGATTCTCTCCGCGCCAACAATGGCCGCCGGGGTTGAATGGCGGATGAACCGCGTCACGCCCGCGCGCGACGGATCGCTGCTCCAGCGGGCGGTGCTCGACGCGCACAACCGGGAACGCGGTGCGATCGGGCTTGCCCCGTTGCGGTGGAGTCCGACGCTGGCAACGGCCGCGGCGCGCCATGCGGAGGTGCTGGCCCGCGCCGGGCAGCTTTTTCACGCCGATCCTTCGAGCCGCGGCGGCTGGCAGGGCGAGAACCTGTTCGCAGGGACGCGCGGCGGCTATGACTATGACGAGATGGTGCGCTATTGGCTCGACGAGCGCCGCAACTTCCGCAATCGCCCAAGCCCGCGCTTCAGCCGCACCGGGCGTGCGCAGGACGCCGCGCATTATGCGCAGATCGTGTGGCGGACCACGACCGAGGTCGGCTGCGCGCTGGAGAGCGGGCAGACGCAGGACTTCCTCGTCTGCCGCTACAATCCCGGCGGTGAACTGGCGGGGCAGCGGGCGTATTGAAGAAGCCTTCTTCCGTCATCCCGGACTTGATCCGGGATCCCGCTTCCCACCGCGATCGCGAAGAAGAAGCGGGGCCCCGGATCAAGTCCGGGGCGACGACGCCGCCTCAGAAGACCGCCGCGACCATTTGCCGGAACGCATCGCCGCGATGGCTGATCTCGTTCTTGGCGGGTTCGTCCATTTCCCCGAAAGTGACGTCGTGCCCGACCGGCTGGAACACCGGGTCATAGCCGTGCCCCTTGTCGCCGCGCGGCGGCCAGACCAGCGTGCCGTCGACACGCCCCTCGAACCATTCGACGTGGCCGTCGGGCCACGCCAGCGCGAGCGCACAGACGAAATGCGCATCGCGCGGTGCGTCGGGGGTTTCCGCGAGCTTGTCCTCGACCAGCCGCATCGCATGGTCGAAGTCCTTGTTCGGTCCGCCCCAGCGCGCCGAGAAGATACCGGGATCGCCGCCCAGCGCATCGACGCACAAGCCGCTGTCATCGGCGAGCGCGGGTAGTCCCGAAAGGTCCGCTGCCGCGCGCGCCTTCAGCTCGGCATTCATCACGAAGGTGGTGCCGGTCTCCTCCGGCTCGGGCAGATCGAGCGCCCCCGCCGAGACGATGTCGAGCCCGCGGCCTTCCAGCAGCGCGGCGATCTCGCGCACCTTGCCGGCATTGTGGCTGGCGATCACCAGCTTGCCGGGCTGGAGCTTGCGGATCGCCTGCGGCTCGTTACCCCCATCCTCGTCAAAGGCGCCGCTCATGCGATCGCGCGCGCCTGCGCGGCGAAGATCTCGTTGCAGCCGATCCGCGCGAGGCGGAGCAGGCGCAGCAGCGCTTCCTCGTCATAGGTCGCGTGTTCGGCGGTCGCCTGCGCCTCGGCGATATGACCGTTTTCGAGCAGCACGAAATTGGCGTCGGCGTCGGCGTTCGAATCCTCGTCATAATCGAGGTCGAGCACCGGATTGCCCTGATAGATGCCGCACGACACCGCCGCGATCTTCTGTTTGATCGGGTCGGCGGTCAGCTTGCCCGAGGCGAGCAGCCCATCGACCGCCAGCCGCAGCGCGACCCATGCGCCCGAGATCGACGCGGTACGCGTGCCGCCATCAGCCTGGATCACGTCGCAGTCGAGCGTGATCTGCCGCTCGCCGAGCAATGTCAGGTCGGTGACCGCGCGCAAGCTGCGCCCGATCAGCCGCTGGATCTCCTGCGTGCGCCCGGATTGCTTGCCCTTGGCGGCCTCGCGGCTGCCGCGCGTGTGCGTGGCGCGCGGCAGCATCCCGTATTCGGCGGTCACCCAGCCCTGGCCCTTGCCGCGCAGGAACGGCGGCAGACGCTCCTCGACCGAGGCGGTGACCAGCACCCTGGTATCGCCGAAGCCGATCAGCACCGAGCCTTCGGCGTGGCGGGTGAAGCGCGGCTCGATGGTTATCGGGCGCATCTGGTCGGGGGTGCGGCCGCTGGGGCGCATTCAACTCTCCTCAAGGTCGGATCGCCCACGCCCCTAGCGGGGTTGGTGCGGCGGCGCCAGCGACTTACAGGAGGATGCGATGCGGGTGATGATGGCGATGC
Source organism: Sphingomonas sp. 8AM (assembly GCF_902506455.1). GTDB lineage: Bacteria > Pseudomonadota > Alphaproteobacteria > Sphingomonadales > Sphingomonadaceae > Sphingomonas. The sequence continues at coordinate 2,464,054 of NZ_LR733844.1, forward strand.
TGGTGCTGGCGGCGGGATGCACGCCCGTTGAGCTGCGCGCGCCGGCGGCGGCGGGCACGCCGATGGCGATCGAAGGCGACTCGATCAGCTATGCGACGGGGCCGTGCCATGGCACCTGCCCGGTCTACAAGGTGACGGTCCGTCCCGACGGCACGGGGACGTTCGAGGGCGAGCGCTTCACCGCGGTGACGGGCAGCCGGGCATTCCGGGTGACGCCGGACGACTATCGCCGCTTCGCCGCCGCGCTCGAACCGTATCGGCCCGACGGCGACCGGCGGGTCGAGATGGGCTCGCCCGATTGCGGCCCCGCGCCGACCGACATGCCGAGCGTCGACGTCAACTGGGCAATGGCGAGCGGCGGGGCAGGGCATCTGCATTTCTATTACGGGTGCCGGGTCGGGAATGCAGCGATGGCCGAGGTGCTGCAGGAGGCACCCAAGCGGCTGCCGATCGCGGGGTTGATCGGGAAACGCTGACCGGGATGACGGACGGTTTGCCCCGAACCCGGTCGCCCCTGCGCAGGCAGGGGCCCATGGCTGTGTCGTATCGTAAAAAGTTCGACACATAGGCGACGTGACCTGTGTCAGGCCGCCGATCCCGACGACACAGCCATAGGCCCCTGCCTGCGCAGGGGCGACGGCGTATGAGGCGTGCGCCCCTATTCCACCACCCATCCGCGTGCCGCGGCGGCGTCGTCAAACAACCGCATATACGACTGCGTCATCACCCGGCGCACCTGCCCGCGCAATACGGCGCTGATCGCGACGATCGCGATGCGGCTTGCTTTAGGGAACGGCCCCATATGCTGTGCCAGCGCCGCGAGCGTCTCCTGCGCCTGCGGCCCGCACGCGCTCATGTCGATCATCAGGCGATAACCGGGGCGGAAGTGCGCGGCGAGAAACTGGCGCATCACGTCGCGGGTATAGGCGACCACCTCGTCGGGGGTGAAGATCCGGTGCCAGCGGATCGCCAGCAATTGCGCGTCATGGTCGAATGAAACGTCGTACATCACTGATCTTCCTCATTTCCGTCTTTGCGCGCGTCAGGTTGCGGAAAGGTGAAAGACGGAGCGGTTGAGCCGGGCGGCGCGGGCGCATACATCTATGCACGTGACCCGTTCGCCGCCCATCGCCGAGCTGACCGACCGCGCCCGCGATATCTTCCGCCGCGTCGTCGACGGCTATCTGGAGAGCGGGCAGCCGGTCGGGTCGCGGACGCTGGCGCAGGCGGGACTCAACCTGTCGCCCGCCTCGATCCGCGGGGTGCTGGCGCAGCTCGAGATGGCCGGGCTGCTCACCGCGCCGCATACCTCGGCGGGACGGATGCCGACCGAGCGCGGGCTGCGGCTGTTCGTCGACGGGATGATGCAGGCGCACGAACCCAGCGACGAGGAGCGCCAGCAGATCGAGGCGCGCGCGGGAACCGGCGGCCCGGTCGAGGAAGCGCTGGCGGCGACCACTGCCGCGCTCTCCGGGCTGTCGGCGTGCGCCGGGCTGGTGATGGTGCCCAAGCGCGAGGCGGTGCTGCGCTCGATCGGCTTCGTCCCGCTCGGCCCCGCGCAGGCGCTGGCGGTGCTGGTCGGTGAGGATGGTGCGGTCGAGAATCGCGTGATCGACCTGCCCGTCGGGATCGCGCCGGGCGCGCTGGTAGAGGCGGGCAATTTCATGACCGCGACGCTCGCCGGACTGACGCTCGGCGAGGCGCGCGCACGGCTGGAGCGCGAGCTGTCGCAGGGACGATCAGCGCTCGACGCGGCGGCGCGCGCGCTGGTCGAACGCGGGCTGGCGGTGTGGAGCGAGGATGGCGCGCGCCGCCCGGTGCTGATCGTGCGCGGTCACGGGCGGCTGCTCGACGACGCGGCGACCGCCGACCTCGAGCGGGTGCGTGCGCTGCTCGACGACCTCGACGGCAAGCAGGAGGTCGCCGCATTGCTCGACTCGGCGCGCGCGGGCGATGCGACGCGCATCTTCATCGGGGCGGAGAACAAATTGTTCACGCTCAGCGGCTCGTCGGTGATCGCGAAACCGTTCCGCGGTCGCGACGGCCGCGTGGTCGGCGTGGTCGGCGTGATCGGGCCGACGCGGTTGAACTACGCCCGCGTCGTGCCCATGGTGGATTTCACGGCCGCGACGCTCACCCGGTTGCTCGGGTGAGGCGCGGCTTTCCGACGTAGAAGAACAGGACGGATATGACCGACAACGCCACCCCCGCCGACGACCTGCGCGACGCCACCGCCGAGGCCGCCCCCGAGGTCGCGGAACACGATGCCTCGGCGGCCCGCATCGCCGAACTCGAAGAGCAACTCGCCGCCGCACGGCAGGAGACGCTCTATGCGCAGGCCGATATCCAGAACGTCCGCCGCCGCGCCGAGAAGGACGCCGCCGACGCACGCGCCTATGCCGCGACCGGCTTTGCGCGCGATGTGCTGTCGGTCGCCGACAACCTCGAACGCGCGCTGGCCGCGATCCCGGCGAGCCTGCGCGAGGACGAGAAGTTCAAGGGGCTGGTCGTCGGCCTTGAGGCGACGGGGCGCGAATTGGCGAACGTCTTCGGCCGCCACGGGCTGACGAAGATCGAGGCACTCGGCCAGCCGCTCGACCCGAACAAGCATCAGGCGATGGTCGAGATGCCGAGCGATGCCGAGCCGGGCACCATCGTGCAGGAGATGCAGGCGGGCTGGATGATCAAGGACCGTCTGCTCCGCCCGGCGCTGGTCGGCGTCGCGAAGAAGCCGGACTGAAGAGTCGCGCCACAAGCACTACCGTCATTCCCGCGAAGGCGGGAATCCAGAACCTCTGACGTGGCGCCTCTAGCTATAGACCTTCGCGTCTGGATCCCCGCCTCCGCGGGGATGACGGCCGGCAAATTGCCCCGATGGGAAAAGGAAAGGGCGGGTCGTGGTCTCCACCACGCCCGCCCTTTTCCTTTGGCAAAAGCCGCCGCGCGTCAGTCCAGACGCCGCGCGAGTTCCACGTTCAGCCCCAGCGCGATCAGCGTGCCGAGCGCGCCCGACAGCAGATACCCGCCCGCCGCGACCAGCCCGAACGCCTGCGTCAGCGCCAGCGCCGCCAGCGGCGCGAAGCCTGCGCCGAACAGCCACGCCAGATCCGAGGTCAGCGCCGCGCCCGTATAGCGCGCGCGCTTCGGGAAGTTGCTGGTCACCGCGCCCGACGACTGGCCGAACGAAATGCCGAGCAACAGGAAGCCCATCACCATGAACAGGATCTCGCCCGCCCGCCCGCCGCCGAGCAGCTGCGGCGCGAAGCCGCTGAACGCTGCGATGCCCGCCGCCGTGTAGCCGAGCACGCTGCGTCGCCCGATCCGGTCGGCCAGCATGCCCGACAGCACGATCGCGCCCAGCCCGACAACACCGCCCAGCACCTCGATCATCAGGAAGGTCGAGATATCCTCGCGGGTATACAGCGCCACCCACGACAGGGGGAACACCGTCACCATGTGGAACATGGCGAAGCTCGCCAGCGGCGCGAACGCGCCGATGATGATGTTGCGCCACTGCGCCTTGACGGTCGCAGTGACGCGCGACGGGGTCAGCTCGCGGCTATGGAACAGTTCGCTATATTCGGGGGTGACGACGATGCGCAGACGCGCGAACAGCGCGACGACGTTCAGCGCGAACGCCACGAAGAACGGATAGCGCCAGCCCCAGGAGATGAAGTCCTCGGGCGCCAGCGTTGACAGGAAGAAGGCGAACAAGGCGCTCGCCACGATCAGCCCGAGCGGCGCGCCGAGCTGCGGGACCATCGCCCACCAGCCGCGCTTCTTCTCCGGCGCGTTGAGTGCCAGCAGCGACGGCAGCCCGTCCCACGCGCCGCCCAGCGCGATCCCCTGGCCAACCCGGAACAGCGCCAGCAGGATCGCCGATGAGGAGCCGATCGTGTCGTAACCGGGCAGGAAGGCGACCAGCACCGTCGAGGTGCCGAGCAGGAACAGCGCGATCGTCAGCTTGGTGCCGCGACCGTAGCGGCGGTCGAGCTTCATGAAGATTTGCGTGCCGATCGGGCGGGCGATGAACGCCAGCGGGAACAGCGCGAATGACCACAGGGTCGCGGCGATCGGCTGCATGTACGGGAAGATCACCGCCGGGAAGACGAGCACCGAGGCGATCGCATAGACGAAAAAGTCGAAGAACTCGGACGTGCGCCCGATAATGACGCCGATTGCGATCTCACCGGGGCGCACATCGTGATCCCCTCTGCTATGGAGAGCGCGAGCATCCTGCTCTAGCGACGTGGACGAAGCGGTGGCCATATTCATTCCCGATCGGTCGGACGGACGGTTTCCGGCGGAGCCCTACCCTAAACCATTCCGCGCGTGGATGGGACAAAATGTCCTATTCCGCTGCGCCGCAGCAAAGCCTAGCTCGCGCCGCATGACCCGTCGTCCCGCCCCCCGTCGTTCCACCCGACCTGCGCCCGGCCGCACGCCCCTCGTCCGTCACCTCGCCGCGGCGGCGGCGCTAGTCGCGCTCGGCGGGTGCAACACCGTCGTGATGCGTCCCGCCGGTGATGTTGCGGTGCAGGAATCCAGCCTGATCGTATGGTCGGTCGTGCTGATGCTGCTGATCATCGTGCCGGTTATGGCATTGGTGGTGCTGTTCGCATGGCGTTATCGCGAGTCGAACACCGAGGCGAGCTACGAGCCCGACTGGGATCACTCGACCGGGCTGGAGCTGGTGATCTGGTCTGCGCCGCTGCTCATCATCATCGCGCTTGGCGCGCTGACCTGGGTCGGCACGCATACGCTCGACCCCTACCGCCCGCTGGCGCGCACCGCGCCGGGCAAGCCGGTGGCCGCGAACGTCAGGCCGCTTGAGGTGCAGGTGGTCGCGCTCGACTGGAAATGGCTGTTCATCTACCCCGAACAGGGTGTCGCAACGGTCAACGAGCTGGTCGTGCCGGTCGATCGCCCGGTGAAGTTCACCATGACCTCGTCGAGCGTCATGAACGCTTTGTGGGTGCCGACGATGGCGGGCATGATCTACACGATGCCGGGGATGGAGACGGTGCTGCACGGCGTGCTGAACCGCACCGGCAAGTTCGAGGGCCGCTCGGGCAATTATTCCGGCGCCGGCTTCTCGCATATGACCTTCTGGACGCATTCGGTGACCCCGGCGCGCTTCGACCAATGGGTCGCCGGGGTGAAGCGTAACCGCTGGCAGCTCGACAACGCCACGTATCTGAAGCTGGCCAAGCCGAGCGAGAAGGTGCGGCCGATCGGGTTCAGCACGGTTGACCCCGCATTGTTCAAGCGCGTCGTCGCGATGTGCACGAAACCGGGCACCAGCTGCATGCAGAACATGTCGCACGCCGGCCCGGCGGTGAACGACCGGCCGCAGCGCACCGACGAGCCCGAAGGCGCGCTGACCCGCGATCCGTCGCAGAAGGGCGAGAGCCCGCACTCGACCGCGCCGCAGGGCTCGGCACCGGGCTCGAACGATCCGGGGGCGGGGAACCGCGATATGACCATGCTCGATAAACCCGGGCTCGATATTCCCGCGCTGCGGCGCGCCAACGCCTCCAAGGGGGCTTGAGGACATCATGTCGGACGACCTCATCAAGACGATCTTCGGGCGGCTGACGCTCGAGAGCTTTCCGATCCACGAGCCGATCCTCGTCGGGACCTTTGTCATGGTCGCGATCGGCGGCGCCGCGGTGCTGGGCGCGCTCACCTATTTCAAACTGTGGGGCTATCTCTGGAAGGAGTGGTTCACCAGCGTCGATCACAAGAAGATCGGCATCATGTACATCGTGCTGGCGCTGGTCATGTTCCTGCGTGGTTTTGCCGACGCGTTGATGATGCGCGCACAGCAGGCGGTCGCCTTCAACGGCAGCGAGGGCTTCCTGCCCGCGCACCATTATGACCAGGTGTTCACCGCGCACGGCGTCATCATGATCTTCTTCGTGGCGATGCCGTTCGTCACGGGGCTGATGAACTATGTCGTCCCGCTCCAGATCGGCGCGCGCGACGTCAGCTTCCCGTTCCTGAACAATTTCAGCTTCTGGATGACGGTCAGCGGCGCGATCACGGTGATGATGAGCCTGTTCGTCGGCGAGTTTGCGCGGACCGGCTGGCTGGCGATGGCGCCGCTGTCGGGGCTCGATTACTCGCCCGATGTCGGTGTCGACTATTACATCTGGGCCTTGCAGATCGCCGGCGTCGGCACGCTTCTGTCGGGCGTCAACCTGCTGGCGACGATCATCAAGATGCGCGCGCCGGGCATGAGCCTGATGCAGATGCCGATCTTCACCTGGTCGGCGCTGGTCACCAACGTCCTGATCGTCGCGGCTTTCCCGGTGCTGACCGCCGTGCTCGCGATGCTCAGCCTCGACCGCTACGTCGGCACCAACTTCTTCACGAACACCGGCGGGGGCAACCCGATGATGTACGTGAACATGATCTGGATCTGGGGCCACCCGGAGGTCTACATCCTGATCCTGCCCGCGTTCGGCGTGTTCTCGGAGGTCGTCTCGACCTTCTCGGGCAAGCGGCTGTTCGGCTATACGTCGATGGTCTACGCGCTGATCGTCATCTGCATCCTGTCGTATCTGGTGTGGCTGCACCACTTCTTCACGATGGGCTCGGGCGCCAGCGTCAACAGCTTCTTCGGCATCACGACGATGATCATCTCGATCCCGACGGGTGCGAAGATCTTCAACTGGCTGTTCACGATGTATCGTGGGCGGATCCGGTTCGAGCTGCCGATGATGTGGGCGGTCGCGTTCATGCTGACCTTCGTGATCGGCGGGATGACCGGCGTGATGCTGGCGGTGCCGCCGGCCGACTTCCAGTTCCACAACTCGCTGTTCCTGATCGCGCACTTCCACAACGTCATTATCGGCGGCGTGCTGTTCGGGATGTTCGCGGGCGTGAATTACTGGTGGCCGAAGGCGTTCGGGTTCAAGCTCGACAAGTTCTGGGGCACGATCAGCTTCTGGTGCTGGGTCGTCGGCTTCTGGGTCGCGTTCACCCCGCTCTACGTGCTGGGGCTGATGGGCGTCACCCGCCGCCTGCGCGCCTTCGAGGATCCGTCGCTGCAGATCTGGTTCGTGATCGCCGCGATCGGTGCGCTTATCATCGCTGCCGGGATCGGCGCCATGCTGATGCAATTCTACGTCAGCATCCGCGACCGCGAGAAGCTGCGCGATTTCACGGGCGATCCGTGGAACGGGCGCACGCTGGAGTGGGCGACCTCGTCGCCGCCGCCGGCCTATAACTTCGCCTTCTCGCCGGTCGTTCACGATCTGGACGCGTGGCACGACATGAAGTCGAAGAAGGCCGAGCGTCCGACCGCCGGGTTCCGCGCGATCCACATGCCCAAGAACACCGGCGCCGGGGTGATCCTGGCCGGGCTGTCGACGGTCTTCGGCGTGGCGATGATCTGGTACATCTGGTGGCTCGCCGCGCTCGCGTTCGTTGCGCTGATCGCGACCGCGATCGGGCACACCTTCAACTATGACCGCGACTTCCACATTCCCGTCGAGGATGTCGTCAACAGCGAGGATGCGCGCACCCGCGCGCTCCAGCAGGCGGGGGTGTGAGCACGATGAGCACGACGACGCAGACGGCACCGGGCGCCGCGGCCCCGTCCTATTACGATCTGGACGAGCACGAGCATCCGCCCGGTGCCAGCACGATGCTGGGCTTCTGGCTGTACCTGATGAGCGATTGCCTCATCTTCGCGATGCTGTTCGCGGCATACGGGGTGTACGGCGGCAGCTACGCCGGCGGGCCGGGGCCCAAGGAGCTGTTCGAGCTGCCGCTGGTCGCGGTGAACACGACTGCGCTGCTGCTGTCGTCGATCACCTATGGCTTCGCGATGATCAACGCCGACGAGCAGAACAAGGCCGCGACCCTGCGCTGGCTCGCCATCACCGGCGTGTTCGGCGCGGCGTTCCTGTCGATCGAGTTGTATGAGTTCAGCAACCTGATCCACGAGGGCGCGGGCCCGTGGCGTTCGGCGTTCCTGTCGTCGTTCTTCACCTTGGTCGGCACGCACGGGCTGCACGTCACCTTCGGCATCATCTGGCTGGTGACGCTGATGGTGCAGGTCGCACGTCGCGGGCTGGAGCCGGCCAACATCCGCCGTCTACAGTGCCTGTCGCTGTTCTGGCACTTCCTCGACGTCATCTGGATCGGCGTCTTCACCTTCGTCTATCTGCTGGGAGTGCTCCGCTGATGAGCGCCGATACGCACGGCCACGGCCACGATTCCGCGCACGGGCATCACGACGCGCATGATCATCATGGCGGCGCGCCGCACGGCTCGCGTCGCGAATATTGGATCGGCTTCATCCTCTCGGTGCTGCTGACCGCGCCCGCGTTCGGGCTGGTGATGACCGGGGTGATCTCCGATCCGCGCGTCACCGCCGGGATCGTGATGGCGCTGGCGATGGTGCAGATCGTGGTGCACATGATCTACTTCCTGCACATGAACACCAAATCCGAGAACGGCTGGACGATGCTGGCGCTGATCTTCACCGCGATCATCGTGCTGATCGTGATCGCCGGGTCGCTGTGGGTCATGTACCACATGAACCTCAACATGATGCCGGGCATGGGCGGAGAGATGTCGAGCGGCGGCATGTGATGCGCGCGCGCTGGGCCCTCGCCGGCGTCGCGCTGCTGCTGGCGGCGGTGCTGGCGGGGCTCGGCGTCTGGCAGGTCGAGCGGCGCGTGTGGAAGCTTGCGCTGATCGACCGTGTTGAGGCGCGGCTCGCCGCGCCCGCCGAACCCGCCCCGCCGCGCATGCGCTGGGCCAGGATTACGGATGACGACGCCTACCGGCGCGTCACGGCGACCGGCACCTGGCGCGCGGCCCCGCCGGTGTTCACGCAAGCGGTCACCGACTTCGGTGCGGGTCACTGGGTTCTTTCGCCGCTGGACACTGCGGGCGGCACGATCCTCGTCAATCGCGGCTTCGTACCTGCCGGTGATCGCAGGACGATCGCGCAGCCGAGCGGTCCGGGGCGCATCACCGGCCTGTTGCGCGTCAGCGAGCCCGACGGCGGCTTCCTCCGCGACAACGACCCCGCCGACGACCGCTGGTATTCGCGCGACACCGCCGCGATCGCCCGCGCCCGCCGGCTGGGGTCGGTCGCCCCTTACTTCATCGACGCCGAGGCGGTGCCGGGGACGCAATGGCCGCGTGGCGGGCTGACGGTGGTCCGGTTCCGCAACAACCACCTCGTCTACGCGCTGACATGGTTCACGCTCGCGGCAATGATGGCGTATTTTTCGTGGCGGCTCGCGCGCGGACGGGGTTAGCCCGGACACGCATCAGGGCTGCGCGGCGACGCGGTGCCGCGCGTGGCTGTCCTACATCCCCGGTTTCCGCTAGACTGGCGCAAGCCGGACTGCATCGTTGCGCCGGGCGTGCCGCTCAGATGGCCATTATGCGCAAACTTCGCCAACTTTGCCGCCCCTGGTCGCTCTCCACGATAGCGCATCCGACCCGATCCGCCGTAAGGACAGCCGATGCCTGCGTCTGACATCATCGCCGGAACCGGGCTGCGCGAGGACGCCGGGCGGCGCAACGTGCGGTTGTTGTCGATCCTGCGCTGGCTCGCGGTCGGCGGGCAGCTCGCGACGATCCTGTTCGTCCATTTCGTCGTCGGTGTGCACCTGCCGCTGGTCGCGATGCTCGGCGCGGTCGCGGTGCTGGTCGCGCTCAACCTTGCGATCGCGCAGATCGTCGGGCGGCGGCCGATCACCTATGGCGCGCTGTTCGCGACGCTGCTGGTCGATGTCGCCTGCCTGACGACGCAATTGTATCTCAGCGGCGGGGTCAGCAACCCGTTCGTCACCCTGTATTTGCTCCAGGTCGTGATCGCCGCGCTGCTGCTGCGCGATCATGCCAGCTGGGCAATGGTGGCGCTCAGCAGCGCGTTGTTCGCGTGGCTCGCGCACGCCGCGCCGCCGTTCGCGCTGCCGCGCGGCTGGGCCTCGACGCTGTCGACACCGTATATCGCGGGCAGCTGGTTCAATTTCACGCTTACCGCCACATTGCTCGCGCTGTTCGTCACCCGGATCGTCCGCAACGTCTCCGAACATGACGCGCGGCTCGCTGCGCTCCGCCAGCGCGCCGCCGAGGAGGAACATATCGTTCGCATGGGGCTGCTCGCCAGCGGGGCGGCGCACGAACTCGGCACACCCCTGTCGTCGATCGCGGTGATGCTGGGCGACTGGCGGCGTGAGCCCGCGATCGCCGCCTCGCCGGCGCTGCTCGCCGATCTCGACGACATGCGCACCGAGGTGACGCGCTGCAAGGACATCCTCAGCCAGGTGCTGCTCGCCTCGGGCGAAGTGCGCGGGATGGGGCCGGTGCGCACAACGCTCAAGACCTTCCTGTCGGGGCTCGTCGGTGACTGGCGCGGCAAGACGCAGGTCGCCGCTGCCTACGAACATCTGATGACCAGCGACCCGCGAATCGTCGCCGACAAGGCGCTGGCGCAGACGATCACCAATTTGCTCGACAATGCGCTGGAGGCGGGCGGTCGCACGATCGCGCTATGCGCGTGGTGGGACGGCGACCGGCTGGTGCTGTCGGTGCGCGACGACGGGCGCGGCTTTGCGCCCGCGATCCTCGACGGGCTCGGCAAGCCTTATATGAGTACCAAGACGCGCCGCGGCGCCGGGCTGGGATTGTTCCTCGCGGTCAATGTGTTGCGGACGCTTGGCGGGACCGTGTCGGCGCGCAACCGCGAGGGCGGCGGGGGCGAGGTGACGCTGACGCTGCCGATCGCGGCGATCTCGATCCCGGAGGACGGCGCATGAGCGAGCGGCGGCTGCTGATCGTCGAGGATGACGAGGTGTTCGCGCGCACGCTGGCGCGCTCGTTCGAGCGGCGCGGTTATCAGGTGCGCGCGATCACCGATCCCGACGATCTGGACGCGGCGGTGGATGCGCTGAAGCCCGATCACGCAGTGGTCGACCTGCGGCTCGGCAACGCCTCGGGGCTGACATGCGTGGCGCGGCTCCATGCGCTCGATGCGCAGATGCGGATCGTGGTGCTGACCGGCTTTGCGAGCATCGCCACTGCGGTCGAGGCGGTGAAGCTGGGTGCGACCAACTATCTGTCGAAGCCGGCCAATTCCGACGATATCGAGGCGGCGTTCCAGGCGAGCGGCGAGGGCGATGCCAGCGTCGAGCTGGTCGCGCCGCCGACCTCGCTGCGCACGCTGGAATGGGAGCATATCCACCAGACGCTCGCGGATTGCGGGTTCAACGTGTCCGAGGCGGCGCGCCGATTGGGGATGCACCGGCGGACCTTGGCGCGGAAGCTCGGCAAGCGGCATTTGTGATGCGTGCCGTCACCCCTGCGGAGGCAGGGGCCTATGTCTTTGTCGTGCTGCGGTACACTGACACACGGGGGTCATTCATGTGTCAGACCTATCGCAACATTTGACAGAGATGGGCCCCTGCCTGCGCAGGGGCGACGATCATCGAGCCGCCATCCACACCGCCATCGCGACCATCATGACATTTTCGGTCAGTGAGACGAACCCCAGCGGCACCCGCGTCGCGCCGCCGACACAGGCGCATTTCAGCTCGCGCCTGTCGATATAGACCGCCTTGAACACCGACACCGCGCCGACCGTCCCGATGAACAGCGCGAGCGGAACTGACAACCAGTCAGCGACATGCGCGGTCATCAGCAGGCCCGCCAGCCCCTCCGCGAACGGATAGACATAGCCGTAGCGTACCCAGCGTTTCGCCAGCAGGTCGTAATTGAGGAACATTGTCGAGAAGGTCTCGAGATCCTGCAGCTTGAGCAGCGCGAGCACGCACATGCTGAACGAGATGAACCACTCGGCGGCGCGCAGCGTCAGCGGGGTGCCGAACGCCGCCATGCTCGCCGCGAGCGCCATCAGCGCGGTCATCGCAAACACCGCCAGCACCGGGCGGTAGCTCGTCTCGCCGGGCGCAGGCACGTGGATGCCGAGGAAGCGGCGCAGATCGTCATAGCCGCCGATCCGCTCGCCATCGATGAACGTCTGCGGCGTCGTCTTGACGCCGTGCTCGGCCTTGAAGGCGTCGGTCGCTTCGCGGGTCCGCAGCAGCTGATCGTCCACCATGTAGCCGCGCCGCTGCAGCAGGTCCTTCGCCTTCACGCCATATGGGCAGGTGTGCGTCGGCATCACCATCCGATAGAGCGTGGCGCGCTTCTCGGTCGTTCCGGTCATACAGCCAAGATAGGTCGGATCAGCCGAGAATGCGCCGGTACAGCGCGATATATTCGTCAGCCATCCGGGCGACGCTGAACCGCGCGGCGACCGCGCGTCGGCACGCCGCGCGATCGATATCGCCTGCGCGTTTGATCGCCGCCACCGCTTCCTCGGGTGTGTCGACCAGAAAGCCGGTGACGCCGTGCTCGATCAGTTCGGGCATCGAGCCGCGGCGCGTGGCGATCACCGGCGTCCCGCACGCCATCGCCTCGATCACCGACAGCCCGAACGGCTCGTCGAAGTTGATGAGGTGGAGCAGCGCCCGCGCCTTCCCCAGCGCCGCGACCCGCGCCTCCCCGCCGACCGCGCCATGATAGCGGATGCGATCGTCGAGCGCGGGCGCGACAGCACGGTCGTGATAGCCCTGATCCTGCACGATTCCGTAGAGGTTCAGCGCGCGCCCGGTCGCCCGCGCCGCCGCGATCGCCTCGGCCGCACCCTTGTCGGGATGGAGCCGCCCGAAGAACAGCAGATCGTCGCTACCCTCGGCGTCGAAGCGGAAATCGTCGAGCGGGATGCCGTGGTGGATCGTCGCCGCGTACCGCAGGTCGGGGTGCCGATCGGCGTCGCTGATCGCGACATAGTGCACGCGGTCCGCATAGGGCGCGTACATCGGCAGGATACGGTCGGACGAAAAACCGTGGATCGTCGTGACGATCGGCCTGTCGATCAGCGGTGCGAAGGCGTGCGCCGGAAAGTCGGCCTGGTTGTGGATCAAGTCGAAGCGATCGGCCTGCGCGAACACATGGCTGAGATGGCGATATTCCCACACCTTCGCGTCGATGCGCGGATCTTCTGAGTAAGGCGCGGGCACCACGCCATCAAGCGTGGCGGTCGTGATGCTGTCGAGCGTCGCGAAGAGAGTGACGTCGACACCGCGCTCGACCAGCGCCTCGGTAAGCAGGTGCGTGACGAGTTCCCACGGGCCGTAATGGCGCGGCGGGGTGCGCCACGCGATCGGGGCGAGCATGGCGATCTTCATCAACGATGGTCCTTGGTCATGGCGCGCCCGGGCGCAGCGATTGGTCGCTACGCCGGTGCAAGTCTCGGAGACGGTTAGCGGAAGATCACGCCTTCGTCCCCGCGCAAATAATCGCTCGCTGCGCCGGGCAGCGTCGACAGCAACATCGTGCCCGCAAATGGCAGCGGGCGCGCTTCACCGGTCAGGTTCAGCGCCACCCGCAGCTGCTCGCCGCCATGCCGGCGCTCATAGGCCAGCACCCCGTCCGCGGCGTCCAGCAAGCGGAAGTCTCCGACCGACAACGCCGCCCGCTCGCGCCGCAGTGCGAGCAGGCGGCGGTAGAGTGTCAGCATCGAGCCCCCGTCCTGTTCCTGCGCGGCGACGTTGCGGGTCGGCCAGTCGGGGTTGAGCGGCAACCACGGCTCGACGGTCGAGAAGCCCGCGAAGGATGAGGCGTCCCACGGCATCGGCGTGCGCGAGCGGTCGCGGCCGATGCCGATGCCGGGCTGGCGAAGCTCCTGCGGATCGCGGACGCGGTCGGCGGGGATGTCGACCTGGCCGATGCCGAGTTCGTCGCCCTGGTAGAGCGTCGGCGTGCCGCGCAGCGTGAGCAGCAGCATCGCGGCGACGCGCGCCTGCGCCTCGCCGATCCGCGCGGCGATCCGCGGCGCGTCGTGGCTGCCGATCACCCAGTTGGGCCAGCCGTGCGGCGGGAGGCTCGCCTCATAGGCGGCGATCATGTCGCGCAAGGTCGCGGCATCCCACGCATTTTCGATGAGCTGGAAGTTGAACGGCAGATGCACCTGCGGGCGTTCGGGCGTGCCGTACCAGCGCGCGTGACGATCGTTGGGGAGGAAGATCTCGCCGATCAGTACGCGCCCCTGCCCATCGGCACCGTAGCTGTCGGCGAGCGCGCGCATCTCGGCGGCGATCGCGTGCGCCTCGGGTTGATCGGTCGAATGTTGCTGGATCAACCGGTCGCGCTCGGTGATGCCGGGGCGCCAATAGGGGTTCGGCGGATTGTCCGGGAAGCCTTCGGCCTTCACGATGTGCCACAACACGTCGATGCGGAACCCGTCGACGCCGCGATCGAACCAGAAGCGCATCGCATCCAGCATCGCCGCCTTCAGCGCGGGGTTGCGCCAGTTGAGATCGGGTTGCTGTTTCAGGAAGGCGTGGAGATGATATTGGCCGCTGTTGGCGTCATATTCCCACGCCGAGCCGCCGAAATCGCTGATCCAGTTGTTCGGCGGGCCACCATCGGGCGCCGGATCGCGCCAGATATACCAGTCGCGTTTCGGGCTGTTTCGCCCGGAGCGGCTTTCGACGAACCACGGGTGCTGGTCGGAGCTGTGGTTCGGCACGAAATCGAGCAGCAGCTTCAGCCCGCGTGCGTGGATGGCGGCGAGCAACCGGTCGAACGCCGCCAGATCGCCGAACAGCGGCTCGACTCCGCAATAATCGGCGACGTCATAGCCGAAGTCGGCCATCGGCGACGGGAAGATCGGGGACAACCAGATCGCGTCGACGCCCAGTGCGGCGACATGGTCGAGCCGCCGCTCGATCCCGGCGAGATCGCCGACGCCGTCGCCGTCGCTGTCCTGAAAGGAGCGCGGGTAGATTTGATAGACGGTGCCGCGTTCCCACCACGGGTGACTGGTTTGGTTGCTCATCGACGGCGGTAACGGCGGGGCGGGGGATGCGATCCCGCGTGCGTGTCGTCATCCCGCCCCCTTCGTCATTCCCGCGGCCAGAACCTCGGACGTTTCGGTCATCACGAAGACCTGCGCGTCTGGATACCCGCCTGCGCGGGAATGACGGGGTGGCCAGCAACACAACGTCACCGTCGAAGCAGGAACAAAGCGACCGCGCGGCTCTTAACGTAGGATAGCGCAGGGGGCGGCGATTTTCGGTTCGGGGCGGCAATCCGCATTCACGACTTTTGGTAGCGAAGCGGCGTGGCTGGCCGGGCTGACCGGCTGGATGGTGCTGGGCGCGGTGGTCATCGCCGGGGCGCTCGGTGCGCTGATGGTCGTTGCGCAGCGCAGCCGCGAAGGCGCGATCACGCATCGGCAGGGGATGCGGCTGGTGCTGTGGGCGGGCGGCGTGGTGCCGACCGTGGTGTTGCTGACGCTGCTGATCTCCACCTTGCCCGCGATGCGTCCGATCGCCGTCAAACCCGACGACCTGCGGATCACCGTTACCGGCGAGCAATTCTGGTGGCGGGTCCGCTACCAGCCGGCGGGGCAGCCAGCGGTCGGCGATGCGAACGAGCTGCGCGTGCCGGTCGGGCGCGACGTCGAGCTGCTGCTCGAGGCAGGTGACGTGCTGCACAGCTTCTGGGTGCCGGGGCTGGCGGGCAAGCTCGACATGGTTCCGGGGCGGACGAACAGGCTGGTCGTCCATGCCACGCGCGCCGGGCGGTTTCGCGGGCAATGCGCCGAATTCTGCGGGTTGAGTCACGCGCTGATGGCGTTCGACGTGGTGGCGATGGAGCCGGCCGCGTTCGACGCCTGGCTGGCGGCGCGCCGCACGCCCGCGCCGGTCGGCGGTGACGTCGGCGGTGAGGGGGCGAGGCTGTTCGCGGCGAATGGCTGCGGTGGCTGCCACAGGGTCGCAGGCCTGTCGGATGCGACGATCGGGCCGGACCTGACGCATCTTGGGAGCCGCCCGTCGCTGGGTGCGGGAATGCAGAAGCGGACGCACGCCAATCTGGTGCGTTTCATCCGCGAGGCACCGACGGCGAAGCCCGGTGCGCGGATGCCCGCCTATCCGCAGATGACGAACGAGGATGCGGCGACGATCGCGCGCTGGCTGGAGCAATCGAAATGAGCCTCCATGCGCAGGACGATCCTGCCCTTCGCGCCGCGCAGGAAGAACGGCTCCGCGCGGTGTGGAAGCCGCCGACCGGCTGGTTCTTCCGCTGGACCGATACCAACAACAACCAGGTCGGCGTCTGGTACACGCTGACCGCGTTCGGTTTCATGCTGTTCGCGGGCGTGCTGGCGATGATCATGCGCGCGCAGCTCGCCGTCCCCGAAAACGACCTCGTCAGCCCTGCGACCTTCAACCAGCTGTTCACGCTGCACGGGTCGATGATGATGTTCCTGTTCGCGGTGCCGATGTTCGAGGCGGTCTCGATCATCCTGCTGCCGCAATTGCTGGGCGCGCGCGACCTGCCGTTTCCGCGGCTGTCGGCGTTCGGATACTGGAGCTTCCTGATCGGCGGCGTGTTCGTCTCCGGATCGATCTTCTTCAACGTCGCGCCCGATGGCGGCTGGTTCATGTATCCGCCGTTCACGACCCGCACCGATCTGTCGGGGCTGGGCGCGGACATCTGGATGCTGGGGCTCAGCTTCATCGAGGTGTCGTCGGTGGCCGCCGCCGTCGAGCTGATCGTCGGCGTGCTGAAGTGCCGCCCGCCCGGCATGCGGCTGAACCTGATGCCGCTCTACGCCTGGTACATCCTGGTCGTGGCGGTGATGATCCTCTTCGCCTTCCCGCCGCTGATCGCGGGCGACGTGCTGTTCGAGATGGAGCGGCTGCTCGGCTGGCCGTTCTTCGATCAGGCCAAGGGTGGCGATCCGATCCTGTGGCAGCACCTGTTCTGGATCTTCGGCCACCCCGAGGTCTATATCGTCTTCCTGCCGTCGATCGCGCTGTTCGCGATGATCGTGCCGACCTTCGCGCGGCGGCATCTGCTCGGCTATCCGTGGATCGTGCTCGCGGCGGTCGGGACGGCGTTCCTGTCGTTCGGGCTGTGGGTCCACCATATGTTCACGACCGGGCTGCCCAAGATCAGCCTCGCGTTCTTCTCGGCGGCGTCCGAGGCGGTGGCGATCCCGACCGGTATCCAGATCTTCGCGTTCATCGCCACGCTTTGGGCGGGGCGCGTCGTGTGGTCGACGCCGTTGTTGTACGTCACGGGCTCGCTCGCGATCTTTGTGATCGGCGGGCTGACCGGCGTGATGGTGGCGATCGCGCCGTTCGACTGGCAGGCGCACGACACCTATTTCATCGTCGCGCATCTGCACTACGTGTTGATCGGCGGGACGCTGATCCCGTTGTTCGGCGGGCTTTACTATTACTGGCCGCTGATCACCGGCAAGAAGCTGTCCGACCGGATGGGGCGCACCGCCTTCTGGTTCCTGTTCGCGGGCGCGAACCTCACCTTCTTCCCGATGCATTTCTCCGGCTTGCTCGGGATGCCGCGGCGCGTGTTCACCTATCCCGCCGAACTGGGGATCGGCGGGCTGAACCTCGCATCGACGATCGGGTCGTGGGTGTTCGCGGCGGGCGTGGCGATCGTGTGCGTCGATCTGGCGCTGAGCCCGCGGCGGAGCAAGAGCCGGCGCAATCCGTGGGACGCCGGGACGCTCGAATGGCTCGCGCATCCCGATGACGAGGATTGGGGCATCCGCTCTGTGCCGCTGATCGAGAGCCGCTATCCGATCTGGGACCAGCCGGACTTCGTGAAGAAGGTCGACGAGGGTCGCTTCTTCCTGCCCGATGCCGAGGAGGGCCGCCGCGAGACGATCATCACCAGCGTGCTCGACGCGCGGCCGGTGCAGGTGGTGCGGCTGGGCGGGCCGAGCATCAAGCCGATGCTGACCGCGATCGCGCTGGGCAGCGTGTTCATCCTGACCACCTATCACCTCTATTGGGCAGCGCTGGTCGGCGCGGTGGCGACGTTGTGGATGGTGCTGTGGTGGCTGTGGACCGGCACCGCGGAGATCCCGGAGAAGGACTGCAAGCCGATCGGGCATGGCATCGAGCTGCCGCTCTACATCTCGGGCGCATCGGCGAGCGGGTGGTGGGCGATGTTCATCACGATGATGGCGGATGCGACCGCGTTCTCGGGGCTGGTGTTCGGTTACTTCTTCTTCTGGACGCGGCATGAGGATTTTCCACCGGGCGGCGCGGGGCTCGACGGACCGGGGGCGTTCTGGCCGATGGTCGCGCTGGCGGTGTCGCTGGCGGGCTGGCTGATGACGATCGCGGCGCGCGAGACGAACCGTCGCGGGCTGGTCGGGGCGGCGCGGGCGTTGCTGGCGCTGGGGGCGGTCGCGTCGCTGGCGGCGATCGGCGCGGGGCTGGCGGGGCCGTGGCTGTCGGGGCTGGCACCGAAGCTGCACGTCTATCCCGCGATCGTCTGGACATTGGTGATCTGGACCACCGCGCACGCCGGCGTGGGGGCGATCATGCAGCTCTATACGCTGGCGCGCAGTTGCGCGGGGAAGATGACGCCGAAATACGATGCCGACGTCCGTAACATCACCGTCTACCAGCATTTCATGGCGCTGACCGCGGTGGTGACCTACGCCACGATCGGCCTGTTCCCGGGGGCGGCATGAAGAACGAGGCGCCGCATGGCCCCGAGCGGCGCGGGCTGCGGCACCGGCTGCGCGAGGTGCGCGTCACCTTGTGGACGCTGATCGTCCCGCCGAGCGTGTGGGCGGTGCATTTCCTGTTCTGCTATCTATGGGCGGCGGTGAGTTGCGCCAGGCTGGGCGAGCTGCCGCGCTTCACGGTGGCGTTCGTGATCGGGACGGTGGTGGCGGAGGCGATCATCCTGGCCTCGGGCTGGATCGCCTGGGTGCAGACGCACACGCCCGGCGACCCCGCACCGCACGATCAGGGGACCGACATCGACCGGTTGCGCTTCCTGGCGGTGTCGACGTTGTTGCTGGCGGGGCTCAGCTTCGTGGCGGTGATCTTCACCGCGGTGCCGGCGCTGATGCTGACGGATTGCCGATGATGCTGGCGGGGGTCTTGCTGGCGCTGGCGGCGACGGTGCTGGGGTTCGCCGGGCTCGGGATGACCGGGCATATGGCCGCGCATATGGTGGCGGTGG
This sequence comes from Sphingomonas sp. 8AM, assembly GCF_902506455.1. Classification (GTDB taxonomy): domain Bacteria; phylum Pseudomonadota; class Alphaproteobacteria; order Sphingomonadales; family Sphingomonadaceae; genus Sphingomonas. The sequence goes on from NZ_LR733844.1 coordinate 2,483,113, forward strand.
CGGTGGCCGCGCCGGTGCTGGCGTGGGGCATGACCAATCGTCAGCCACATCCGTCATTCCCGCGTAGCCGGGAAACCAGACGCGCAGGTTTTTCGATCGAGCCGCGGAGGTCCGGGGTTCTGGATTCCCGCCTGCGCGGGAATGACGGTGGGGCGGGTGGGCCGCTGGCGTGGGCGACGGTGGAGTTCGTCGTCGTCTGGGCATGGCATGCACCGGGGCTGCGCGGGCTGGCAGACATGCATCCGGCAGTCGCGCTCATCGAGCAGGCGATGTTCCTCGGTGTCGGCATCGGATTGTGGCGCGCGGCGGTCGCGCATCCGGCGGGCGGGGTCGCGGCGCTGTTGCTGACGTCAATGCACATGACGTTGCTCGGCGCGCTGATCGGGCTCGCGCCACGGCCGCTCTACGCGATGATGGCGATGCATCCTGCGCCGGGGCTGGACGCCCTCGCCGACCAGCAACTGGGCGGAGTGGTGATGCTGGTGGTCGGCGGGGTGGCTTATTGTCTGGGCGGGCTGGCGCTGCTCGGCCCGATGTTGAGGGAGCGCGCGGCGGCATGACGATCCGGCTGACATGGAAGCGCGCGGTCGCCGGGTTGCTCGGGATCGTGCTGGCGGGGCTGCTGTTCGCCTGGTCGGGGGTGTTCAACATCGCCGCCTCGTCGGGGCATTGGGCGGTGACCGAGTGGTTCCTGCACTGGACGATGCGCAACTCGGTCAGGACGCACAGTTTCTTCGACTCGCCGAAGGATCCGATCGCGACCGATGGCGGGCTGGTCAGCGCCGCGGGGCATTTCGCCGCCGCCTGCGCGAGCTGTCACGGCGCGCCCGGGCAGCGTCCCTCGCCGGTGATGCAGAAGGCGATGCCGCCCGCCCCTGATCTGGCGATCAATGCGCGGCAATGGACCGACGGGCAGCTGTTCTACATCCTGCGCCACGGCGTGAAATATTCGGGGATGCCGGCCTGGGCCGGGGCGAAGCGCGACGGCGAGATCCGGCGGATGGTGGCGTTCGTCCGCCGCCTGCCCGACATGACCCCGGCGCAATATCGCGCGCTGAGCGGGCAGGCGCAGGGTGCGGGGACCGCCGACGTCCGCGCGCTGGGCAGCAACGTGCTGGCCGGGTGCGTCGCCTGTCACGGGACGGACGGGCGCGGGCGCGGGCAGCCGGATATTCCGATCCTCGGCGGGCAGCACCCGCGCTATCTGGAAGCGGCGCTGGCTGCCTATGCCGACGGGCGACGGGCGAGTGCGGTGATGGCGAATGCCGCCGCGATCCTTACCGCCGACGAGCGGCGGGAACTGGCAGCGCATTTCGCCGCGCTGCCGGGCTTGCGCGCCGACGCCGTACCGCGCGGCGACCCGCGCGCGCGGGTGATCGTCGAGCGCGGGCTGCCCGAACGCCAGCTTCCCGCCTGTGCGAGCTGCCACGGCGCCGGCAAGCCGCAGCCGCTGCTGGTCGGGCAACGCGCGACCTATATCGCCACACGGCTGCGCTACTGGAAGGGCGACGGCAAGGAGATCGACGCGCGCCTCCCACAGAACGTAATGCCGGTGATCGCGCGGCGCATTCCCGAGGAGTTGATCGACCCGCTGGCGCGCTACCTGGCCGGCGAGGCACGTTAGACGTTAGGATCGTTTCGGAGGAAAGCGTCATTCCGGGTCGCTAACGGCAGCGGATTGGTCCACAACCATCACTGTCCACGGCCGCGCCCGCGCTGCGACCGGCAACCGGCTAGGAGGCGGTGGTGAAGGCCGAGACACATGACGAAACCGACCTTCTGGAAACGCTGGCGCGCAAGAACGCCGTGCTGCAGGCGATCAACCGCATCTTCCACGAGGCGCTGGGTGCCACGACCGACGAGGCGCTGGGCCGGCTGTGTCTCGCCGTCGCGGAGGATCTGACCGGCGCGTCGTTCAGCTTCATGGCGGAACTGACCCCGGCGCGCGACCGGCTGCACGATCTGGCGATCAGCGACCGTGCATGGACGGTGTTTCGTCAGGCGTGGCCGGACGGCGCCGAGCAGCACGTCCCGACGCATCTCGATCTGCACGGGCTATATGGTCGCGTCATTCACGACGATGCCTGCCTGATCGCCAACGACGCTGGGGCGCACCCCGATGCGATCGGCACGCCGCATGGCCATCCGCCGCTGACGTCGTTTCTCGGCGTTCCCTTGCGTCGGCAGGGGCGGGTGATCGGCGTGATGGGGCTCGGCAATCGTCCCGGCGGGTTCCGCGACATTGATCGCGAGGCGGCGGAGGAGCTGGCACCGGCGGTCGTTCAGGCGCTGGGCGGCAAGCGCGCCGAAGTGGCGCTGCGCGACAGCGAGGACATGCGGCGGGTGAGCATGGAACTCGTCCCAGCGATGCTGTGGCGCACCGACCAAAGCGGCAACAACAAGATGAGCGAAAGCCAATGGGCCGATCTGACCGGACAGGATGAGCGCGAGGCCGCCGACTGGGGATGGCTTGATGCGGTTCACCCCGAGGATCGCGCGAGCACCGAGGCGGCGTTCCGGCGCTCCTATACGGACGGCGAATCGCTGGAACTGCAATTGCGGCTGCGCGACCGCTATGGCGAGTATCGCTGGTTCCTGATGCGGCAGGTGCCGCGCCGCGCCGAAAGCGCCTCGGTGACACACTGGTTCGGCGCGGCGACCGACGTGCATGAAATGCATCTGCTTGAACAGCGCCAGCGGCGACTGGTCGCTGAACTGCAGCACCGCGTCCGTAACATCCTGACCGTGGTGCGCTCGGTTTTCTCGCGCACCGTCGAGGCGGGCGGTACGCTGGACGATGTCGCGGACCATTTCCGGGGGCGGCTCGACGCGTTGGCGCGGACGCAGACGATCGTGACGCAGACGGCGAGCGGCGACGTCGACCTGCAGAACCTGATCCGCGACGAATTGCTGAGCGTCGGCGTCGCCGATGGCGAGGCCGTGACGATCGCAGGCCCCGATGTGCCGCTGCCGCCACGCGCTGCCGAGGCGATCGGCCTGGCCGTCCACGAGCTCGCGATCAATTCGGTCAAATATGGCGCGCTCAAACGCCCCGGCGCGGTGCTGCACGTCGCGTGGTCGACCTATGACGACAAGGATGGTAAACCGGGCGTTCGGCTGAGCTGGACGGAGAAAGGCGTGCCTGCACTGCCGATTTCCCCTTGCCGTCAAGGCTTTGGGACGGAATTGATCTGCGAGGCGTTGCCATATCAATATGGTGCGGAAACGCAGTTGACGTTCGTGGGCGGCGGGGTGCGGTGTGAAATCGCCCTGCCGCTGCAAGAGGAAGGACGACCATTCTGAGCAACGCGACCACTCTGGACGGCCAACGGCTGCTGATCGTCGAGGACGAATATTTCATCGCCTCGGATCTGAAGCGCGCGCTCGAGGCGCACGGCATGGTGGTCGTCGGGCCGGTCGGGCGCGTGGCCGACGCGCTGGCGTTGATCGAGCGCGAGCAGATCGACGTGGCGACGCTCGACGTCAATCTGGGGACCGCGATGTGCTATCCGATCGCCGAGCAATTGCGCGCGCGCGGCGTGCCCTTTCTGTTCCTCACCGGCTATGACGGCTGGACGCTTCCCGAATGGCTGCGCGACGTGCCATTGCTTATCAAACCCTTCGACAGCGCAGCGGTGGTTGCCGCGGTACGCGCCTTGTGTGGACTGGAGAAAGTATCATGATCCGAGCACAGCCGCGCAGCGACTCGCCCGGTATGGCGATCACGCGCCTGATGGCGCTGGCGCCGCTTGACGCGGAGGCCATCGCCGCGCTGGAACAGGCGATGGAGGATACGCGCGCGGTGCGCGTCCGCCGCGACATCATCACCGAAGGGCGCGAGATCGTACAGGCGCAGCTGCTGCTGTCTGGCTGGGCCGCGCGGGTCCGGCTGCTGCCCGACGGGCGCCGGCAGTTCCTGAGCTTCCTGTTGCCGGGTGACCTGATCGGTGCGTGCGACCATCCCCATGCGCTGGCGGTGTCGACCGTCGTGGCAATGTCCGACGTGCTGGTCTGCCCGTTGCCGCCAGCGTCGGCGGGCTCGCCGCTACATGTCGCCTATGCGATCAGCCGCGCGATGGATGAGGGCCATCTGCTCGCACAGATTACCCGGCTCGGGCGGTTGAACGCGCAGGAGCGGATCAGCGACCTGTTGCTGGAGCTGCACGAGCGCCTGACGCTCAACGGCAGCGCGAGCGGCACCGGCTTCGACCTGCCGCTAACGCAGGAGACGCTGGCGGACGCGCTGGGGCTCACCTCGGTCCACGTCAATCGCATGTTGCAGCAGGCGCGACGCGAGGGCGACCTGCAATGGCGGGTCGGGCACGTGAAGCTGACCGATCCCGCCGGGCTGGCGCGCAAGATCGGGCATGTGCCGGTGCGTGTCGCGGCCAAGTGATCGGGCCAGCGCGGCGCTGACCGGTTCATAGGGCTGATGACCGATGACACAATGGCCGGCGCTCGCGCGATGCGGCGCGACGCGATGGCGCGGCGTGGGGCATTGATCGAGGCGGCGCGCGCCTGTTTCGCGCGGTCGGGCTATTTCGTCCCCCTGGAGGAAGTGGCCGATGCCGCCGGGGTGGGGCGCGGCACCTTCTACCGCAACTTCAAGGACCGCATGGCGCTGGCGCTGGCGGTGTTCGAGCGTGAGATCGACCGGATGGCGCCGCTGATCGACGCGACGTTGCCGCTCGACCGCGCGGTCGCCAAGCTGGTCGTGGAAGGGCGGGAGGCGACGGCATTGTTCGCGCGGCTGGCGATCGACATGCCGCTCGACGGCGAAAATCGCACCGCGTTCGACGATCTGCGCGCCCGGCTCGAACGGCTGCTGGTGCCGCTCGCCGAGCGGGCGCATCGCGACGGCACGCTGGCGCCGACGATGGGCGCGCACGAACTGGCGATCGCGATGCGGATGCTGGGGGCGTTGATCAATCCCGCGCCGGTCTGCCGCCGCCAGACGATGCTGGAGGAGGCGCTGGCGCTGGTGATGGCGGGATTACGGCCGCGTTGACCCCGCCGGGTCGGTCCATCCGAGCCCAAGGCTTTTCTGCACCGCGATGTAATTGTTGGTGAGCTGCGCGCGCCCTTGTTCGGCGCCGATCGCGGCGGACAGGCGCTGGCGCTCGATATCGAGCTGATCGACCAGCGTGCTGGTGCCGGCGTCGACGCGCTGCGCGTTGAGCGTGGCGGCGCGGGTCGCGGATTGTTCGGCGAGCAGCAATTGCGCGAGTTGCTGGCGCGCATTGCCGAACCGCGACAGGCTGGTCTCGGCATCCTGCAACGCCTCCAGCACGGTCTGGCGATATTGTGCGTCGGCGGCGTCGCGCTGCGCCTCGGCCTGACGGACGGCGGCGCGGTTGCGGCCGAAATCGAGGAACGACCAGTTGAGCATCGGCGCGGCGACCGTCGCCAGCTTCGACGGATCGAGCACGTCGCCGATGCCGGTGCCGCCGAGCCCGAGGATGCCGAGCAGGTTGAGCGACGGGAACTTGCGCGCGGTGGCGACGCCGATCTGCGCATTGCCCGCCGCCAGCGCGCGCTCGGCGGCGCGGATGTCGGGGCGATGCTGGATCAGCGCGGCGGGGTCGCCGATCGGGACCTGTGCGGGCGGGAGCGGCACCGCGACGACGGTGGCGAGCGTCGCATCGAGCGCGCCGGGGGCGCGGCCGGTGAGCACCGCGAGCTGGCCCTTGTATTCGTCGATCTGCGCGGCGAGCGGGATGGTCTGCGCATCGGTGCTGTTGAGCTGGTTGCGCAGCCGCTCGACCTGAAGCTGCGAGGCGGTGCCGGCGGCGTAGCGCTGCTCGAGCAGCGTCAACTGGCGGCGTTGCAGCGCGCTCGACTGCGCGTTCAGGCGCGCGCGGGCCTGCGCGTCGCGGAGCGCGACATAGGCCTGTGCGACCTGCGCCGACAGCGTGACCTGCGCGTCGGCGAGCTGTGCGAAGCGTTGCCCTTCGGTGGCGCGCTGCTGTTCGAGCGTGCGGCGGGCACCGCCGAACAGATCGGGCTCCCACGATGCCATCGCGCCGAGATTGTAGAAGTCGAGCGTGGTGTCGCTGTCGCCGCCGCCCTGCTGCGCGCCGCCGAGATTGGTGCCGGGCAGCCGCGCGTTCAGGTAGACCGCGCTGGCGCTGACCGAGGGCAGGCGGGCGGCGCGTTGCTGGCGATATTGCTCCTGCGCGATGCGGAGGTTCGCCTGCGCCGCGTCGATCGTCGGGCTGTGCGCCAGCGCATCGTCGACAAGGGCGTTCAGCGTCGGATCGGCGAGCGTCTCCCACCAGCGCGCGAGCCCCGGTGCGGAGGTCAGCGCCGGATCGGCGGCGCGGACGAACGTGCCGCGCGTCACCGCGTCGGAGGCGACGGCGGGCGGTCCCTTGTAATCGGGGCCGACCGTGCACGCGCCGAGCAGCGCAAGAGCGAGGAGTGGAAGAGCGTGGCGCATCAGTGCATCGCCGCCGGCGCGGCGCCTCTGGGAAGCGGACGAAGGAAGAAGACGAGCGGGAGGACGACCAGCGTGCCCATGCCCATGATCCAGAAGATGTCGTTGTAGGTCATGACCAGCGCCTGCCCCTGGATCTGCTGCCCCAGTGCGCGGACCGCGGTCTGCGGTCCGCCGAGCGACCCGGCGGTCGCGGCCATATAATCCTGCACGCGCACCGAATTGGCGTTGAGCGATTCCTCGATCCGCCGCGAGTGGAACCACGACCGCTGGTCCTGAAGGATCGCGATCCCGGCGAGCGCGAAGCTGCCGCCGAGGTTGCGCATCGCGCTGAACAACCCGGAGGCGTCGCCGGCCTCGGCAGGCGGGACCGAGCGGATCGCGGCTTGGCTGAGGAACAGCATCGCGAGGATCTGCCCGACGCCGCGCAGCAATTGCGATTCGGTGAAATCGCTGCCGACCGAATCGATGGTCAGACGGGCGTCGAGCAGCGCCGACGCGCCCATGATGAGCAACCCCGCGCCGACCGCCAGCCGGATGTCGACGCGCACCAGCAGGATGGGGACGATCGCCATCATGAACAGGCTGGGGATGCCGGCGAGCAGCACGACCTTGCCCGATTGCAGCGCGTTGTAATTGGCGATCGCGGCAAGGAATTGCGGGATCGCATAGGAGGTGCCGTAGAGCACGACGCCGAGCACCAGCCCCATGACCGCCACCGAGCCGAACTGCCGGTCGAGCAGCAGCCGCAGCTTGATGACCGGCCGGCGCGCGACGAACTGCCCCGCGAGCAGCAGCCCGAACCCCAGCACCGTCACCGCGAACATCCAGCGGATCAGCTCGGACGAGAACCATTGCTCGCGTTGCCCTTCCTCAAGGAAGACGGTCAGCCCGCCGAGGCCGAGCGCCAGCCCGGCGATCCCCAGCCAGTCGGCCTCGCGGAACAGGTGCAGCCGCGACGGTTCGTGGCGCAGCCCGATCAGCAGCAGCAGCACGAGGATGCCGCAGATCGGCACGTTGAGGAAGAAGGCGTAATGCCAGCTGATGTTCTCGGTCAGCCAGCCGCCGATCAGCGGGCCGAGCACCGGCCCCATGATCGCGGTCATGCCGAACGCGGCGATGCCGATCGGCTGTTGCGAACGCGGCAGGCGCTGCGCGATGATGGTCTGCGCGGTCGGGATCATCGCGCCGCCGGTGAAGCCCTGGCCGATCCGGCCGACGATCATCAGCGTCAGCGTGTCGGCCGAACCGCAGATGACCGAGAAGATCGTGAACAGGATCGCGGCGATCAGGAGGAAGGTGCGCAGCCCCAGCAACCGCTCCAGCCACGCCGCCATCGGGATGATGACGATCTCGGCGACCAGATAGGCGGTGGCGATCCACGTGCCTTCGGTGCCGCTCGCGCCGATCTCGCCCTGGATCGTGGGAAGCGCGGAATTGACGATCGAGATGTCGAGCGTCGCCATGAACGCGCCGAGCGTCCCGGCCGCGACCGCGAGCCATGCGCCGAGGTCGGCGCGCTCCGCCCCGCCCGCGGGCAGGTCGCTGCGCTTCGCGGCCGAAGCGCCGGGGGCCGCGCTGGCCATCGTCAGCGCTCCTGCCGGTTGGCCCTGCGTTGTTCGTCGCGCAGCCGCTCGATCTCGTCCTTGGCCGAGCGGGTGTCGACCGTCACCTCGACCGACAGGCCGGGGACGAGCAGGCGGCGGGTCTGCGGCGTCGCCTCCAGCGCGATCCGCACCGGCACGCGCTGCGTGATCTTGGTGAAATTGCCGGTCGCGTTCTGCGGCGGCAGCAGCGAGAATTGCGCGCCGGTGCCGGGCGAGAAGCTGGCGACGCGGCCCTTCAGCTTGATCCCGTCGAGCGCATCGACCTTGATCTCGGCCGGTTGCCCGGGACGCATCAGCGCGAGCTGCGTCTCCTTGAAATTGGCGGTGATGTAGAGCTTGTCGAGCGGGACCAGCGACATCAGCCGCGTGCCGGTGCCGGCATATTGGCCGACGTTGACGGTCTTGTCGCCGACACGCCCGTCGATCGCGGCGCGGATCAGCGTGGCGTTGAGGTCGACGCTGGCGGCGCTTTGCTGCGCGCGCGCGGCCTGTGCCTGCGCGAGCCCCTGTTTGATCTGCGTCTCGAAGGTGGCGACGCGGCGCTGCTGCATCGCGACCGCCGCTTCCTGTGCGCGCACCGCCTGCGCGGATTGCTGCGCGGCGAGCTGCAGTTGCGCGAGTTGCTGGCGCGTTTCCGCGCCCGAGGCGGCGAGCGGGCGATAGCGCGCGACCTCGGCGGCGTCGTGCGCGGCCTTGTCGCGTGCCGAGGCGAGCTGCGCACGGGCCTGATCGATCGCGGCATATTGTTCGCGGACCTGCGCGCGCGCGCTGTCGGCCTGCGCGTCGGCGACCGCGATCTGTGCCTCGGCCTGCGCGGCCTGCGCCTGCGAGTTGCGCGGATCGATCCGCACCAGCGGCTGGCCGGCGCGGACGTCCTGATTGTCGGTGACGAACACCTCCGCGACATAGCCGGCGACGCGCGGTGCGACGACGACCATGTCGGCGCGCACCTGCGCGTCGTTGGTGTCCTGCATATATTGCCCGGTCGCCTGATAGCGCAGGTACCAGATCGTCCCGAGCCCGGCGACGGCCAGCGCCACGACGATCAGGATCACCTTGGCGCGCCCGCTCAGCTTGCGCTTCTTCTGCTGATCGTCAGGCGCCGCCGCGGCGTCGACCGAAGGTTCGTTCGAGGGGCCGGCCGCTTCTGCCATTGGTTCAATTCCGCTCAATGCCGACGCGCGCCGATCCGCGGTCGACTGTTCTTAACCGGACAATATGTCCGCTTAAGGGTTTGCTGCAAGTGACAATGCTGCAATGCACACACATTGATGAGATTATTGCCGATTATGCTGGTTGAGGTCGATGCGGCGGGTTACGTTGCGTTCACGCGGCGCGATGATGCCGAACAGGGGAGAGTGTCGTCGGTGCAGCATGCTTTCGGTCGGAACCTGACCTACGGCCTTCACGAGACGCTTGGCCGCGCGATCGTCGTCGGCGATTATGCCCAGAGGCCGTTTCCCAACGAGGCCGACATCGTCCGTGAGCATGGCGTCAGCCGCTCGGTCACGCGCGAGGCGGTGAAGATGCTGGCCGCAAAGGGTTTGCTCGGCGCGCGGCCTAAGCAGGGCACGTTTGTGCTGCCGCAGGAATCGTGGAACCTGCTCGACCCCGATGTGCTGCGCTGGTTGCTGGAGCGCGAGGCGTCGATCGATCTGCTCCGCCACTTCAACGAATTGCGCGTCGGCGTCGAGCCGGAGGCGGCGGCGCTGGCGGCGCGCGGGGCGAGCGCGGAGCAGCAGGCGGGGATTTCGGCGGGGCTGGCGCGGATGGTCGCCGCAGAGCGCGGCGAGGACGACCCGCTCGATTCCGACATCGCCTTCCACGTCGCGGTCCTCCGCGCGTCGAACAACCCGTTCTTCCTTCAGTTCCGCGAGATGGTGAGCACTGCGCTGCGCACCTCGATCCGCTTCACCAACCAGATCGCGGGGCGGACGGCCAATATCGCCGAACATACCGCCGTTCGCGACGCGATCCTTGCGGGGGACCCGGACGGTGCGCACGCCGCGATGCGCGGGTTGATCGTCAACGTGCTGACGCTGATCGATCCGCCGGCGGGCGGGTAGGCGCCTGATGTGTCATTGCGAGCTTAGCGAAGCAATCCAGCGCCGGACCCGGACGCCCTGGATTGCTTCGCTACGCTCGCAATGACGGCAGGCATGTCATAGCGTCCGCAGCATTTGCGCCGGGCGGGCGCGCAAGGCCGGGATGCTGCCGGCGACGCCGATCCCGAGCGTCACAGCGCTCGCCAGCCCCAATGTCGCTGCCACGCGCAGCCAGTCGGGCGCGAAGCCCATGTCGAAGACGTGCGTCACGACATACCAGCCCGCCGCGCCGCCCGCGAGCAGCGCCACCGCCGACAGCAGCGCGGCGAGCAGCGCATATTCGATCGCCTGCGCGGCGAGCACCTGCCGTGTGCTGCCGCCGAGCAGCTTGAGCACGACCGCGTCGTAGCGGCGCGCGCGCCCGGAGGCGGCAACCGCGCCGATCAGCACCGCCAGCCCCGCGAGCACCGTCGCTGCGGCGGCGACGCGCACCGCGGTTGCGATCTGGCCGAGCAGCGCCGAGACTTGCCCTATGATGTCACCGGTGCGGATCAGCGTGACCGCCGGCATCGCGCGCGCCACGCTGCGTGCGATCGAGCCGTCGCGCGCTGGCGGGGCGTAGATGCTGGCGAGCAGGCTGTGCGGCGCTTCCTCGATATAGCCGGGCGAGAAAACGATCGCGAAGTTGAGCCCCAATCCCTGCCAGTCGATCTTGCGTAGCGCCGCGATCCGCGCCGGCACGTCGACGCCGAGCACCGAAACGGTGATCGCATCGCCGATCCTCAGCCCCAGCGCCTGCGCGGCGCGATCCTCGATCGAGACGAGCGGCGGGCCCTTGTAACCGGTGGGCCACCAGCGGCCGGCGACGACCTGATTGCGGGGCGGGACGGTCGCCGACCAGGTCAGCGTGCGGTCGCCGCGCAGCACCCAGGCGTCGGCGGGGAGCGTCTTGAGCTGTGTCGTCGGCACGCCCTTGATCGCGACGATCGCGCCGCGCAGCGACGGGACGGCCTCGATCCGCGCATTGGGCGCGGCGTTCAGGACAGCGGCGCGGAAGGTTGTGGCTTCCTCCGCCGGCACGTCGGCGGCGAAGAAGCGCGGCGCGCGCGCCGGGGCGCTGCCGGCGAGTTCGGCGGACAGGCTCGCGTCGATCACCGCCAGCGCGACGAACAGCGAGAAGCCAAGCCCGAGCGCGACGACCAGCCGGTCGGTTGCGGCACCGGGGCGGTGGAGATTGGCGAGTGCGAGCCGCGGCAAGGGCGCTCGCGGGCGGGGCAGCCTTGCGAGCGTGCGGCGTAGCGCAATGCCGACGAGCCACAGCAGCAGCACCAGCCCGGCGATCGCGGCGACGAATCCGGCGGCCAGCACGTGGTCGGCCGCCGACCAGACCGCAAGCGCGACCAGTGTGCCCAGCAGCGCGGCCATTGCCGCGAGCACGCGCCACGATGGACGGCCGGTGTCGGCAAGGGCGTCGCGCAACAGCGTCGCGGCGGGGACGCGACGCGCTTGCGCCAGTGCCGGGAGCGCGAACAGCAACGCGACCAAGGTGCTGAGTATGGCGGCGGTGACGAGCGGGAGCGGGTAGAGCGCCAGCCGTGGCGTGATCGGCAGCGCGTCGCCCGCGACCCGCGCCACGATCCACGGCACCGTCGCGCCGAGCGCCAGCCCCGGCAGCATTCCCGCGGCGCCGACCAGCGCCAGTTCGATCAGGAACAGCCGCGCGATCAGGGTCGAGCGCGCGCCGAGCACCTTGAGCGTCGCGACCATCTTCGTGCGCGCGGCGAGATAGGCGGTTACCCCGCTGCCGACCCCGACCCCGGCGATCGCGAGTGCGGCGAGCCCCACGAGCAGCAGGAACTGCCCGAGCGTGGCGATCCCGCCGCGCAGGCCGCGCCCGGCGTTCTCTGTGGTACGCGGCGTCCAGCCCGCATCGGGGAAGCGCTTGGCGAGCTGCTTGCCGACCGCCTCGGCGCGAGCGGGATCGGGAAGGGTGATGCGATAGCCGCTGCGGTACAGGCTGCCCGGCTGGAGCAGGGCGCTGGCGTCGAGCCCCGCCATGTCGACCAGCGCCGGGCTGCCGAGGGAAAAGCCTGCGCCGAGCCGGTCGGGCTCCTCCGCGATCAGCCCGATGACGCGGAACGGCTGCGTCCCGAGCCGGATCGTGTCGCCGACCCGCGCGCCGAGCCGGTCTGCCAGCGCGGGGGCGATCGCGACCTGCGCGCCATGCGGGCGCGACGCCAGCGCACCGGGGGCGAGCTGGAAGCGTCCGACCAGCGGCCAGCGATCGTCGACTCCGCGCAGCTCGACCAATGTATCCTGATCGCCCTTGTGCGCCATCGCGCGCAGCGACACGACCTCCGCGACCGGGCCGGCGGCGGTAAAGGCGGCCAGCTCCTCCGGGGTGGCGCGGCGTTGCGAGACGACTAGCTCGACATCGCCGCCCAGCATGGCGCGGCCCTGCGCATCGAGCGCGGCGAGCATCGCGGCGGACAGGCTGCCGATCCCGGCGAGCGCGGCGGTGCCGAGGAACAGGCACATCGCGAGCAACAGCAGCCCGCGCCCGCCGCGGCGCAGGTCGCGGAAGGCGAGAGTGGTGGCGATGCTCACGCGTGGGGGCTCACGCGCGCGGCGTATCGGCGACGATGCGGCCGTCGGCCAGCTCGACGACGCGCGCGCAGCGGGCGGCGAGCGCGGGATCGTGGGTGATGACCAGCATCGTCGTGCCCGCGCTCGTGGCGCGCGCGAACAACAGGTCCATGATCGCCGCGCCGGTGGTGGTGTCGAGATTGCCGGTCGGTTCGTCGGCAAACAGGAGGGCAGGGCGCGACACCAGGGCGCGCGCGATCGCGACGCGCTGTTGCTCGCCGCCCGAGAGTTGTGCGGGATAGTGGCCGGTGCGTTCCGCGAGCCCGACCGCCGCCAGTTCGGCGCGGGCGCGGTCGAAGGCGTCGGGTTCGCCGGCAAGCTCAAGCGGCACCGCGACATTTTCGAGCGCGGTCATCGTCGGGAGCAGGTGGAAGGCCTGCAGGACGATCCCGATCCGACCGCGCCGCGCGACGGCCAGTGCGTCCTCGTTTAGCGTGGTGAAATCGAGTCCGACGACCCGGACCTCGCCCGCGCTGGGCCGCTCAAGCCCGGCGAGCACCGCCATCAGCGACGACTTGCCCGATCCCGACGCGCCGAGCAGCGCGACGGTCTCGCCGGTGTCGACCGTCAGGTCGACGCCGTGGAGGATGTCGACGCGCGCGGGCGGCCTGCCGAGCGCGAGGCGGACGTTGCGCGCCCGGATCGGTGCGCTATCTGAAGCGGATGGAAAGCCGGTCACGAACACGTCGATACGGAGGGTGGTGGTGGCTTGTCCATCCGGTCCTGCTGCTGTTGCTGGCCTCACCTGCTGCGGCGGATCGGCGTGCGCCGCTGATATGGGCGTTCGGCGACAGTTTAACGGCGGGCTATGGCCTGCCGCCGACGCAGGGCTTTCCCGCGCAATTGCAGGGCGCGCTGCGGCGGCAGGGCGTCGCGGCGACGGTGCGCAATGGCGGGGTCGCCGGCGACACCGCCGCGCAGGGGCGCGCGCGGCTGCGCTGGGGACTGCGCGGGTTGAAGGTGCGGCCCGATCTGGTGATCGTTGAACTGGGCGCGAACGACATGCTGCGCGGGCTGCCGGTCGCGCAGGCGCAGGCGAACCTCGATCGCATCCTGACCGAATTGCGCGCGCGGAACATTCCGGTGCTGCTCACCGGAATGCGCGCCGCGCCGAACATGGGCGGCGATTATGCGCGCGCGTTCGAGGGCATGTATCCGGCGCTGGCGACGAAGCATCGTGTGGCACTCTACCCGTTCTTCCTCGACGGGGTGGCGGGGCGGCGCGACCTGTTCCAGGCGGACGGGCTGCACCCCGATCCGCGCGGGGTGGCGATCATCGTCCGGCGGATCGTGCCGGCGGTGCGGCGCGCGCTGACGTAGCGGGGATCGCTTGGGCGCGCGGTCGGTTGGTGGCGGGCAAGGAGATGCGACCATGATGACCGATCCCGAAAAGCACGACGACGACGATCAGGCGCAGGCGATGGAAGAGGCGCAGGAGGAAGCCGCCGAGGAACGCGAGGAAGAGGGCGGGTATCAGTAAGGGTATGTTTGTCGTCCCGGGCTCGATCCGGGACCCCGCTTCTTATGACGGATGGTGCAGAGAAGAGGGATCCCGGATCAAGTCCGGGACGACAATAGATCGGTCAGATCGTTCGGGGTGTTGATGTTGGGCAGCACCACGCCGGGCAATACTGCCGTCGCGCCGATCGTCTCCGCCCAGCGGCGGATCGCGCGTGGCTGGTCCGCGAGCAGATGCGTGAGCAGCGGGGTGGCGAAGCGCGCCGGCCACAAACCGACGGTGGGCGCTTCCGCCGCATAGGCCGGCGCGGCAGCCCGAAGCGCGACGATTACCGCATCCGGCAGGCAAGGCGTGTCGCAGGCGGTGGTCAGTGCCGCCTCGAAGCCGTGATCGGCGGCATAGGCGAGCGCCCCCGCGATGCCGCCGAGCGGGCCGAGGTCGGAGAACGGCAGGTCGGGGATGCAGGTGACCGATGCGGAGGCGCGGCCGACGACGACGATCGTGTCGCAATGTGCGCCGAGGCTGGTGATCGCGTGATCGATCAGCGCGCGCCCGTCGAGCGCCGCCAGCGCCTTGTCGCTGCCGAAGCGGGTGGCGCGGCCACCGGCGAGGACGGCGCCCAGCAATTTCATGAGGTGGAGAGGAGCGGCGATCCGCCCCCCGTCAGAGGGGCGGTATGCCGATGGGTCAGAGCGTGGTGAACACGACGCCGACCACCAGCGCCTGAGCCGCAAGAACCAGCACGGTGCTGGCCGCGGTTTCGAACATACGCATGGGGTTGGTCTCCGTTTGCCGGGTCATACCGGCAAACGGGCAGATGGAGTTTATTGCTCGGCCGCGCAATAATCGAACAACGCATTCGCACTTGCACAATTTGCATCATCTGAAGTGATTGAAAGTTAACAGTCGCCTCGGCTAGCTGATCCGGCGCTGCGTCAGGCGGCGAAGACCCGGTCGAAGATCGTGTCGACATGGCGGTAGTGATAGCCGAGGTCGAACTTCTCGTCGATCTCGGCGGTCGAGAGCGCGGCGGTGACTTCCGGGTCGGCCTTGAGCAGCTCCTGCAGCGACAAGGCGCCGTCCGATTCCCATACCTTCATCGCGTTGCGCTGGACGAGGCGATAGGCGTCCTCGCGGCTGACCCCGGCCTGCGTCAGCGCGAGCAGCACGCGCTGCGAGTGGACCAGCCCGCCCATCCGGTCGAGATTCTTCTGCATCCGCTCGGGATAGACGAGCAGCTTGTCGACCACACCGGTGAGCCGCGCGAGCGCGAAATCGAGCGTGATCGTCGCGTCGGGGCCGATGTAACGCTCGACCGACGAATGCGAAATGTCGCGTTCGTGCCACAAGGCGACGTTCTCGAGCGCCGGGGTGACATAGCCGCGCACCATCCGGGCAAGGCCGGTGAGGTTCTCGGTCAGCACCGGGTTGCGCTTGTGCGGCATCGCCGACGAGCCCTTCTGCCCCGGCGAGAAATATTCCTCCGCTTCGAGCACCTCGGTGCGCTGCAAGTGGCGGACTTCGGTGGCGAGGCGCTCGATCGAGCTGGCGATCACGCCCAGCGTCGCGAAGTACATCGCGTGGCGGTCGCGCGGGATGACCTGCGTCGAGACGGGCTCGATCGCGAGCCCGAGCTTATCGGCGACGTGCGCCTCGACGCGCGGATCGACGTTGGCGAAGGTGCCGACCGCGCCCGAGATCGCAGCGGTGGCGATATCCTCGCGCGCCATCGCGAGCCGCGCGCGGTTGCGGCGGAATTCGGCGTGCGCCTGCGCCAGCTTGAGCCCGAAGGTGACCGGCTCGGCATGGATGCCGTGGCTGCGCCCGATCGTCGGGGTCAGCTTATGCTCCTTGGCGCGGCGCTCCAGCACCTCGAGCAGCCGGTCGATGTCGGCGAGCAGGATGTCCGAGGCGCGTGCGAGCTGCACCGACAGGGTGGTGTCGAGCACGTCGGACGAGGTCATCCCCTGATGCATGAAGCGCGCCCAATCATGTCCTGAGTGGGCGCCGACCTGCTCCGCGACCCAGGTCAGGAACGCGATGACGTCATGCTTGGTCACGGCCTCGATCGCGTCGATGGCGGCGACGTTGATCGTCGGGTTGGTGGCCCACCATGCCCAGAGCGCTTCGGCAGCGCTCTTCGGCACCACGCCCAGCTCGGCCAGCGCATCGGTGGCGTGCGCCTCGATCTCGAACCAGATGCGATAGCGCGCCTCCGGCTCCCAGATCGCGGCCATGTCGGGGCGGGAGTAGCGGGGGATCATGCGCGCGGTCCTTCAAGGAATGGGGGAGTTGGCGCGCGGTTAGCAGCGTGGGGGCGGGCGGGCAAATGCGGGTGGGGCACTCAACGCACTCGTCGCCCCGGACTTGATCCGGGGCCTCGCTTCTTCTTGCCGTCAGAAGGAAGAAGCGGGATCCCGGATCAAGTCCGGGATGACGGAAGTGGAGAGGTGCCGGGTCAAGGTCGGTCGGGTTCAGACCAGCCGGATCGTCTTGCCTTCGCGCGCGGAGCGATAGATCGCCTCGACGATGCGCAGGTCGCGCAGTCCCTCCTCGCCCGAGACGATCGGTTCGCGCCCGTCGACCACGCACTGCGAAAGATGGTCGAGCTGCCCGGCGAATTGCGTCTTGCCGGGGCCGGGCGGGGGCGAGATCTCCTGCTCGCGACCGTCGCGGCCGGTCCATAGACGGTTGCCGTCGTAGCGGGTGGCGGGTTCCAGCTCGACACGGCCCTTGCTGCCCATCAGCAGGATGCGGTTCTGGTTGGCCGAATACATCGACTGGCAGCCCGCGAGCGCGCCGGACGGGAATTCGAGCGTCCACTCGATCATATCCTCGACCTCGCGGAAGCGCGGATCGTTGCGGTCGGTCGATTCGCGCGCGGTGACCGCGATCGGCTCCTCGCCGGTCATGTAGCGCGCCGCCTGCAGGCTGTAGACGCCCATGTCCATCAGCGACCCGCCGCCCGACAGCGCCTTCTTGAGCCGCCATGCATTGGGATCGCCGGCGGTGAAGCCGTGTTCGGAGCGGACGTAGCGGATCTTGCCGGTGTCGGGCTGTTTGGCGAGCCGCATTGCGGCGATGTTCGTCGCCTCGAAATGGCAGCGATAGCCGATCATCAGCTTGCGGTTGGCGGCCTTGCACGCCGCGATCATCGCCTCGCATTCCGCGACCGACACCGCCATCGGCTTTTCGCACATCACATGCTTGCCGGCCCTGGCGGCGCGGATCGTGTATTCGGCGTGCATCGCATTGGGCAGGCAGACATAGACGATGTCGACGTCGGGATTGTCGCGGATGCTGTCGAAATTGGAGTAGGAATAGATCGCCTTTTCGGACAGGCCATATTCAGCGGCGACCTTCTTCGCCTTGGCCGCGTCGCCGCTGACCACCGCCGCCAGCCGGCTGTGCGTGCAATTCTTGAACTCGGGGATGATCCGGCCGAGGCCGTAACCGCCGAGCCCGACGATCGCATAGCCGAGCTTGCGCTGCGACGGCTGTGCGCAGGCCCCGCCCGCCACCAGCAACGGCGCGGCCGCGATAAGCGTGCGGCGTCCGATCTCCATCCTCACCTCCCTCAATTATCGCGGGCAGGCTGAGGATCGCGGGCAGCAATGTCAACGCGTTCTATTTCAGTGGCATAGGTAAGCCTGCCACCACCAGGTCGACCCGATCGGCGGCGGCGGCGACGCGCTGGTTGA
Organism: Sphingomonas sp. 8AM; assembly: GCF_902506455.1. Lineage (GTDB taxonomy): Bacteria > Pseudomonadota > Alphaproteobacteria > Sphingomonadales > Sphingomonadaceae > Sphingomonas. The sequence continues at coordinate 2,501,007 of NZ_LR733844.1, forward strand.
CCCGCCCGGCCACGTCGCGGAAGCGTCGTGCGAGCGCATTGTCGGGGACGATCCCCCAGCCGACCTCGTTGGAAACAAGGATGATGTGCGCGCGTGATTGCGCCAGCCCAGTGACGAGCCCGTCGGTCGCGGCGTCGATATCGGCGTCGGCGAGCAGCAGGTTCGAGGTCCAGAGCGTCAGGCAGTCGACCAGCAGCACGCCGTCATCGACCGCCGCTATGGTCTCGGCGAGCGCCAGCGTTGCCTCGATCGTCGCCCACGCGGCGCTGCGGTCGGCGCGGTGGTGCGCGATCCGCTCCGCCATTTCGGCATCGAACGCCTGCGCGGTGGCGACGAACCGCCACGGCGCGGCGCACGCCTCCGCCAGCGCCTGTGCATGGCGGCTCTTGCCCGATCGCGCGCCGCCCAGCACCAGCCGGATGCGCCAGGGATCGTCGGTCATCTTGGTCCTTGCCTGTCGATACGCGATTGCCGATGGAGGCGGCCTTGCCGCAATTCGAGGCCCATGTCGCGCGATCTGACCTATCACGGTGGCCGTATCGAGGCCGCGGCCCGGCTATACCCCGATGCGCCGCGCCCGTGGCTGGACCTGTCGACGGGGATCAATCCTTATCCGTGGACGCCGCCGGCGGGGCTGGTGGTGGATCAGCAGCGGCTGCCCTCGGGGGAGGCGCTGGCGGGGTTGCTGGCGGCGGCGGGCGCGGCGTTCGGGTTTGCGGGGGCGCTGGCGGCGGTGCCGGGGAGCGAGCTGGCGCTGCGGCTGATGGCGACGCTCGATCTGCCGCGGCCGTGGCATGTGGTGACGCCGTGTTATCGCACGCATCGCGATGCCTTGCCGGGGGCTCGGGCGATTGCAGCGGAGCAGATCGACGAAGTGGCGGCGCGCGGCGGGACGGTGCTGCTCGCCAACCCCAACAACCCGGACGGGCGGCTGATCGCGCCTGACGTGTTGCTGGCGATCGCCCGGACGCTGGGGGAGCGCGGGGGGGTGTTGATCGTCGATGAGGCGTTTGCGGATGCGGTGGCGGGGGCGAGCGTGTTGCCGTTGCTGCGCGCGGACGATCCGGTGGTGGTGCTGCGGTCGTTCGGGAAGTTCTACGGGCTGGCGGGGGTGCGGCTGGGGTTCGTGGGCGGCGCTCGGTCGGTGGTGGCGCGGATCGCGGCGCTGCTGGGCGACTGGCCGGTATCGGCGACGGCACTGGCTTACGGTGCGGCGGCGTATCGCGACGTGGCATGGGCGGAGCGGATGCGACTGCGGCTGGGGGCGGAGGCGGTCAATCTCGATGCCTTGCTGGCCCGGCGGGGGCTGCTGGCGCGGGGGGCGTGTCCGTTGTTCCGGCTGGTCGAGCATGACCGGGCGGGGGCGATGTTCGAACGGCTTGCGGCGGCCGGTATTCTGACGCGGCCGTTCGAGGAGCGGGCGGACTGGCTGCGGTTTGGCCTGCCGGGCGGGGAAGTCGAGCGGTTGGAAGCCGCCCTGGCCGTCGATGGCTGAGCCGGTCGCGCTCGCCGCGCTCGCGATCGACGTCGCGGTCGGGTGGCCGGCGTGGCTCTATGCGCGGGTCGGGCATCCGGTCGGCGCCATCGCGCGGGTGATCGATGCGCTGGAGCGGTGCTGGAACCGTCCGGGGTTGCCGCGCCGGCTGCTGGGGGTCGTGACGATCGCGATCGTGGTGGCGCTGGCCGGTATCGTCGCGCTGCTTGCCGAGCGGGCTGTGCGGGCGCTGGGGCTTGGCTGGGCCGGCGTGGCGTTGCTGGCCTGGCCGGGGCTGGCGCAGCGGAGCCTCTACGAGCATGTCCGGCCGGTCGCGACGGCGCTGGCGCGTGGCGATCTGCCCGCGGCGCGGCGCGCGGTGGCGATGATCGTCGGGCGCGACACCGCGGCGCTGGATGACGCGGGGGTCGCGCGCGCGGCGATCGAAAGTCTGGCGGAGAGCTTTTGCGACGGCGTCGCCGCGCCGTTATTCTGGTTGCTGGTCGGGGGCTTGCCGGGATTGTGGGCGTATAAGGCGATCAATACCGCCGACAGTTTGATCGGGCACCTGGAGGAACGCTGGCGGGACTTCGGCTGGGCGGCGGCGCGGCTGGACGACGTCGCCAACTGGGCCCCGGCGCGGATCGGGGCGGTGCTAATCTGTGTGGCCGGTGGTGGCGGCTGGCGGGTGACGTGGCGTGACGCACGCAACCATGCCTCGCCCAATGCCGGCTGGACCGAGGCGGCGATGGCGGGGGTGTTAGGACTGCGGCTTGCGGGGCCGATCGCCTATGACGGCGTGGTCGCCGACAAGCCGTGGATCGGGGACGGGCGCGCGGCGGCAAGCGCCATGGATGTGCGGCGGGCGCTGGCGGTGTACGGCCGCGCGTGCGGATTGTTGTGGGTTCTGGCGGGGATAGCGGCATGGGCAAGCTGATGCTGCAGGGAACCGGCTCCGACGTCGGCAAGTCGGTGCTGGTTGCGGGATTGTGCCGGGCCTATGCCAATCGCGGGCTGACCGTGCGCCCGTTCAAGCCGCAGAATATGTCGACGAATGCGGCGGTTACCGCGGATGGCGGCGAGATCGGGCGCGCACAGGCGACACAGGCGATCGCCGCGCGGGTCGCGCCGCATGTCGACATGAACCCGGTCCTGCTCAAGCCGCAGGGCGACCGGACCTCGCAGCTGATCGTGCGTGGGAAGATGCGCGGGACGCTGGCGGCGGCGCGGTGGCGCGAAGGGCGGGAGGGATTGCTCGCCGAGGTGCTGGCGAGCTTCAACGCACTGGAACGACAGGCCGATCTGGTGCTGGTCGAGGGTGCCGGGTCGCCGGCCGAGATCAATTTGCGCAGCGGCGACATCGCGAACATGGGGTTCGCGCGCGCCGCCGACGTGCCGGTGGTGCTGGTCGGCGATATCGATCGCGGCGGTGTGATCGCGTCGCTGGTGGGGACGCGCGCGGTGCTCGACGCCGATGATGCGGCGATGGTGCGGGGCTTTATTATCAATCGCTTCCGCGGTGATCCGGCGCTGTTCGAGGATGGCTATCGCGCGATCGAGGAACGGAGCGGGTGGCGCGGCTTCGGGGTGGTGCCGTGGCTGCATGAGGCGGCGCGGCTGCCGAGCGAGGATGCGGTGGTGCTGGAGCGCACACGGGCGCGGCCGGGCGGGCGGGTGGTGGTGGCGTGCCCCGTGACGCGGCACATCGCCAATTTCGACGATCTCGATCCGCTGCGGCTCGATCCCGCGATCGAGGTGGCCATGATTTCGCCGGGATCTCCGTTACCTGCCGAGGCGGCGCTGGTGGTGCTGCCGGGGTCGAAGGCGACGATCGCCGACCTCGCGTTCGTCCGTGAGCAGGGCTGGGACGTCGACCTGATCGCGCACCGGCGCAGGGGCGGGGCGGTGCTGGGGCTGTGCGGCGGGTATCAGATGCTGGGGCGGACGGTCGCCGATCCGCTCGGGCTGGAGGGGCCTGCCGGGAGCGTGGCGGGGCTCGGGTTGCTGGCGGTCGATACCGTGCTGGGTGGCGACAAGATGCTGCGTGAGGTGCGCGGGGTGGCGCGTGGCGCGCCAATATATGGCTACGAAATGCACCTCGGTACCACGACCGGCGCGGATACGGCGCGGCCGGTGGCGCGATATGACGACGGGGGGCACGATGGCGCGACCAGCGCCGACGGCCTGGTCGCGGGGACCTACGTCCACGGGCTGTTCGCGCTGGCGGCGCAGCGGCGCGCGTGGCTGGCGGCGGCGGGGGACGGGCCGGATCATGCCGCGTCGGTCGATGCCGCGCTGGAGGCGATCGCCGCGGCGCTGGAGCGGCATCTCGATCTGGATGCGTTGCTGGCGGTCGCGCGCGGGTCAGCCGCAGAGTAGGGCGGTGAGCAGGGCGCTTTCGACGAGTTCGATCCCCGCGCCATGCGCGTCGCCGTTGATGCCGCCGAGCCGGTGGCGGCACCACATTCCATAAGCCGCGACGAACAGCGGCGCGGCGAGCAGCGGCGGGGCGGCGATCGTCGCCAGCACAGACAGCGCCAGCCAACCGGTCAGGTCGCGCGGGCGGACCGCGGTCGCCACCTGCGCGCCGAGCCCGCTGCCGAGCGGGGGGAGCCAGCGCGCCCATGCGAGCGGGGCGATGCGCGCCGCGAACGGGATCAGCGCGACCCGCCAGTCGCCGGCGAGCGCGTGGAGCAGGACGAGCTTGGCGATCAACTGGAGCGCGATCGTGACGACCGCGAAGCTGCCGACATGCGAGTCGCGCATCACGGCGAGCAGCCGGGTGCGGTCGCCATGCGCCGCGCCGACGCCGTCCGCGACGTCGCCGAGCCCGTCGAGATGGAGTGCGCCGGTCACTGCGACCCACACGACCAGCCCGGCCAGCGCGCCGGTCCACGGATCGTGGCGCGCGCCGAGCCACGCCGCACCCGCGACGAGGGCGCCGACCACTGCGCCGACCAGTGGATAGAAGCGGATCGCGGCGGCAAAATCCTGCCGGGTGCCGGTCGTGCGCGGCACGGGCAGGCGCGTCAGGAAGGCGAAGGCGAGCCAGAGGCGGGGCATGGCTTTAGCGTAGTCGAACCGAATTGTGGCGCGCGCGGGCGGCGCGTTTAGTTTGGGGTGCAGCCACTGTGACCCGTTTCATGTCGGTTTCCAGCCTTGATCGGAGGTTACGCCCTTCCCGCTATCCTGCCTTTGATCGATCCTTTCGAGAAAATACATCCGGGAACGTATCGCGGGAAACTCGGGGTTGCTGGGCGATGCTGCCGCGAGCGGACGGCCCGATCCTCATTTCCTAGTTGCCAGTCGGGAAGGTTATCCCCGCCCGCTGTGGGGATGATCCGCAACCCACGTAAGACCGGTCCAATCCCCTTTAGGGTAGCGAGCCGTAAAGTCTCGGTCGGGGTCACGACGGAGGCCAAGGCGCTGCATCACGTTCTGCGATCGAATGTTATCGACCGCCGTGTAGGAGACGATCTCGTTTGGCTTGATGGTGGACCAAGCGCGACCAAGCGCCTGCCGGGCGCTTTCTGTCGCTACACCTCGCCCCCAAGCATTACGGCAGAAGCGCCAGCCGATTTCATAGTGCGATCCAAGAGGATGCTCGGCGTCGGCGCGGAGCATCACTCCTGCATATCCCAGAAATTGGCCGGACGGCTGATCGACCACGGCCCATCGGGGAATGCCGTTGGCCTTCCAGGCATCGCTGTACCGCTCAAATTTGTCTCTGCTGGCACTTTCGTCAAATGGGCCGCCAAGATCGGCCATTACGTCTGGATCGCGCTGCATCGCTGCAAAACCCTGCCAATGAGCTTCCGACCATTTTTGTAGATTGAACGTCATCCTGCCTTCCGGTTGCCGAGACGGTGTTCTCATCCAATTCTATCGCATGGACCGTTCGCCAAGCCAGACTTCCTTTTTCCAATCTTTTTCGGGGAAGTGAGCCGCGAACGGAGCACGATCTGCCAGAGCCATACTCTAAACGTACCAGCTCGAAATCGGTCAATTGGCGCGGTCAGGCCCGGTCGGAACAGTGGGGGGAGGCGAGGGCTGACCCGACCCGACTCGAGAGCGGACCGTGCGCTTCTGCCCCATGCTCGCCATCATAGGCTGACGAACCGGCAAGCCGATGTTCATTAACCTCACGAAGCGCAGTAGCGCCTCCCGAAACGCTGGAACTTCCTTGCGATCTGGCGGCCACAGCCATGTATGTCTCAAGATCGCCTCGTGAGAGATGAGCAATCTGACACTTGCTAAATTCAGAGCCGGGCAGACCTTGCCAGTATCGCCGAGTCTGCACCGAGATACCTGACAGCCTCAGATGAGGAACTATCAGAGGTCGACGAGGCTGTCTGAGGACGTCGGGCGGTCATCAAACATCCTGACCGCAGCTCGATGTAATTAAGGTCAAAATAAATAAATAATCGGGTGAGCACTCATCGCTCGCGAACGCCCCAGCAAGAGGGTGCGCTGGATCAAGCGTCATCGAACCTGCCTTGCCATTGGTGGCTAGCGGAACTGTTGACATAACAGCGACATGTAATCGTCACTCAAACGTAATCACTCTTACCCGGAACTGCCACGATCGCTTTCTAGAGCGCCCGGCAGAAGAACCGCACGGTTCCAACGGGGACACCAAATGATTGATCATACGCGCCTCCTTCGCGCCACGCTGCCGTTTACCCTTGCCGCACTGGGTGTTGCATCATCCGCGCACGCCCAGTCCGCCGACGCCCCCGCGCCCGTCACCAGCCGGCCTGCCGCCGACGCTACCGGCGACGGCACTGACGACATCATCGTGACCGGCTCCTATGCACAGAGCCTCGCCGCGGCGACGCAGACCAAACGCGAGGCCGGCTATGGCGTCGACGCGATCAACGCGACCGACATCGGCAAATTTCCGGCGCAGAACGTCGCGGAGGCGCTCCAGCTCGTGCCCGGCGTTGCCATCACCCGCCCGCGCGGCGAAGGCCTGTATGTCAGCGTCCGGGGGCTGGGGCCGCAGTTCCAGAGCACCTTGCTCAACGGCCGGCCGGTGGCGATCAACGATCTGATCGAGAATGGCGGCGCGAACGGGCGGCAGTTCCGCTTCGAGATGTTGCCGGCCGAATTCGTGTCGCAGATCGACGTGGTGAAGACGCCGACGCCGGACATGACCGAGGGCGCGCTGGGTGGCAATATCGACGTGCGAACCTTCCGCCCGCTCGACGTCGGCACCAAGACCACGCTGAACCTGCGCGGCACCTACACGACACTCGCCGCCAAGGTGAAGCCGAACGCCACGGTGCTGACCAGCGGGACGAACGCCGACGGGACATTCGGCATCCTCGCCGCCGCGCAATATTGGGGCAAGGCGGTCCGCAACGACCGTTCGTATAACACCGGCTGGTATCTCGACAAATTCGCGTCGGTGCTGGGGAAGGGGTTCTACACGCCGGGCCGCACGCGTCCGACGGTCGAGAACGAGGATCGCAAGCGCCTGTCGGGGATGATCTCGGCGCAATGGCGGCCCAGCCCGGAGCTGGAGACGACGCTGGACGTGCTCGCGACGCGGCTGGACGTCGCCTATGACGAATATGGCCTCGACATCTATCCCGACGATGCCAGCGTCAAAGGGCATAGCCCGGTGCTGGTGCCGGGATCGGTCAAGCTGGACGGCAGCACCGTGGTCGCGGCGACGATCAATGACGTGCGCTTCATGGGCACGCGCGAATACAGCCTCAACCGCCACGATCTCATCACCGTCGGCCTCAAACAGGCGTGGAACCCGGAGGGGTGGCACATCGTCGCCAGTGGCAATTGGTCGTTCGCGCACAGCTTCCATCCCAGCGATGCCGAGGGCACGGTGCGCAGCCGTATCCAGTTCTTCGCGCCGCTGAGCTACGATTCCTCGGCCGGCTACAAGGTCGCACCGACGCTCTCGACGCCGGTCGACGTGAACAACCCCGCCAATTACACCCTCTATCCGTTCAATATCGCGCCGAAGAACAGCCGCGACTGGGATACGTACGGGCGGTTCGATGTCGATCACGACCTCGACGGCTTTCTCACGAAGCTGGCCGCTGGCGGCGAATATCACTGGCGCAAGCGCGACTATCGCCGCCGCGACTTCACCGTTACCCCGGCGGCAAACACGTCGTTGCCCGGGTTTGCGCCGAATGGTTTCGAGCAGATGCCGTTCGATGATTTTCTCTCAGGCGTCTCCGGCAACATCCCGCGCAACTGGCTCGTGCCGATCACCAGCGTCTTCTACGACAAGCTGTTCACGGCGGCGGTCGCCAACGGCCCGCTTACGCCGGGTGACAAGCGCGCCTCCTATATCGTGTCCGAGAAGACCGCCGGCGGCTATGTCCGGGCGGATTATGCTTTCCCGGTCGGCGCCGTGGCGATCACCGGCAATGTCGGCGTACGTTACGTCCATACCGATCAGGTCGCGAGCGGCACGTTGACGACGGGCAGCGTCGAGACGCCCGCGCGCTTTCCGCAGACGTTCAGCAACTGGTTGCCGAGCTTCAACCTGCGCGCCGAACTGACGCCGACGTTGCAGGCTCGGCTGGCGGCCAGCCGCGTGCTGACCCGCCCGAACGTGACGCAGAGCGCGCCGCAGATCACCGTCTCCACCGATCAGGCGACCGCGAGCGGCGGCAATCCGGCGTTGCAGCCGTTCCTTGCGACGCAGTTCGACGGTTCGCTGGAATGGTTCGCCAATCGCAGCACGTCGTTGACGGGCGCGCTGTTCTACAAGGCGATGGACGATTACATCACCGCGCAGAACATCAACGTCGAAATTCCCGGTCGTGGCACGGTGTTGCTGAGCACGCAGGTCAACGGCGGCAAGGCCAAGGTCTACGGTATGGAGGCTGCCTATAATCAGGTGTTCACCTTCCTGCCGCAACCGTTCGACGGCCTCGGCTTCCAGGCGTCGTACACCCACACGTCGGTGCAGGCGAGCTACACCGCCGGGGCGCGGCCGATCCGCGACCAGTTGATCGGCTTGTCGAAGAACAGCTTCAACGTGGTCGGCTTCTACGACAAGGGACCGCTGTCGGCGCGGCTGTCCTATACGTGGCGTGACAAGTATCTGACGGGGATCGGCAGCACGACCCAGGTGCCGACCTATCAGGCGGCATTCGGATCGCTCGACGGCAATCTGTCGGTGCGCGTTACCGACCAGATCATGGTGAGCGTCGAGGCGATCAACATCGCCAATGCGAACACCTACAGCTACAACGAGCGGGCATTGCAGTTCGGCGAGATCAACAATTACGGCCGGACCATCCTGTTCGGCGTGCGGGCGCAGTTCTGATGCTGCGCGCGTTCCTGCTCGCCGCACTCGGCACGATGTCGGCGAGCGCGGCCACGCCGCGGATGATGAACGATGTCCAGGTCGTCGGGTCGCACAACAGCTTCAAGGATCGGATCCCGATCGCGGTGATGGCGAAGCTGCGTGCGACCGAGCCGAAGCTGGCGGAGGCGCTCGATTACTACCACCTGCCGCTGTCGCGCCAGCTGGACAAAGGCGTTCGCCAGCTTGAGATCGACATCTTCGCCGATCCCGATGGCGGCCGCTACGCGGAGCCCAAGGGAGAGGCTTGGGCAAGAGCCGTGGGCGAGAGAACCGGTTTTGATCGGGCGGCGATGGTCATGCCCGGGTTCAAGGTGCTGCACATTCCGGATGTCGACTATCTGAGCACGTGCGCGACGCTGGTGCGTTGCCTGCGGGAGGTCGATAGCTGGTCGCGCGCTCATCCCCAGCACCTGCCGATCATGATCACGATCAATGCTGCCGACCTGCCGTCGGAGCGTCCGGGCAGCACCGTCCCGCTGCCGCTCGATGACAGAGCGCTGCTTGACGCGCTGGATGCCGAAATCCGGTCGGTACTTCCGGGCCGGCGGCTTATCACGCCCGATGAGGTTCGCGGCACGTCACCGAGCCTGCGCGAAGCAACGCAGCGCGGCGGCTGGCCGACGCTCGCGGCGGCGCGAGGGCGCATCTACATCGCGCTTGACGTGCGAGATGCCGTCTCGAATGTTTATCGCGAGGGGCACCCATCTCTGGCGGGTCGCGCGATGTTCGGCTGGTATCCGGAGGACCAGCCCGAGGCCGCGATCCAGATCGTGCAAGATCCCGTGGCCGACTTCGACAAAATCCGCCGGTGGGTGCGCGAAGGACAGATCGTGCGCACCCGCACCGACGCCAACACCGTCGAGGCGCGCCGCAACGATTACACGAAGCTGCGCGCCGCGCTGGCGAGCGGCGCTCAGGCCGTCAGCACTGATTATTATTCCGGCGCGCCCGATCCGCTCGGTCTCAAGTTCGCGGTTACGCTGCCTGGCGGTGCGATTGCGCGCTGCAATCCGTGGCGGCGCGTTGGTGCGTGCAGCCTAACACCCTGAAAATGAGGCGGCTTACTGCGGCTCGGCGTATGTTCCCACGAGGTCGCCCGTCGCGACGACGCGCCCAGCCGCCGCCGTGAGTACCGATCACGCGTCGCCCCGAGCGGCACGTCGAGCGCGCGATCGAGCGCGAGCACCTGGAAGTGATAATGATGCGGCGTGTCGCCCTTCGGCGGACGCGGACCGTACCAGCCCACCGTGCCGCGACCGCTCGCGCCCGGCATGATGCCTTCGAGCGGGCCGCCGTTGGGGCGGTGGCGCTCCTGCAATCCATCGGGCGGGCGCGTGGTGCTGCGGGGAACGTTCCAGGCGACCCAATGGGCGACCGGGGTGGCCGGGCCGCGACGTCGTGCGCACCATCGCCCCGCCAAGCTCGTAACCTCGGAGTCTTTTGACCGGGCCGTCCGTTCTGCGAACGGAGCGAGCAAAAGGCTGCTCGGCTCAACCCCTTTGGACGCCGCCGGCATCGTCGCGTTCGCCACGCCCTTCCACGGCCTCGATCCGGTGTGACCGGACGACCCGGCGGACGAAGTACAGGAAGGCGGCCAGACCGCTCACGTAAATCGCGGTCATCCCCGTGCGTGGCAGCCATCCGGCCGAGCAGAAGGGGTGGGTGCCGTAACAGTACAGCCAGGTCGCACCTATCAGCATGACCGCATAGGCCGCGGTCCACAGGCCGCTGAGGAAAATCGCCGCAGCTCGGATGAAGAACAAGCGCATCGGGCGAAGGTACGGTTTGCGTCGTCAGCTGCCAAGCGACAAGCCGACGCATCAGCCGTTGCCCCATGCACCGGTCTGCTGGTGCACGCCCTTCATCACTACCGGAGTGAAGGCCGACCGAGCTCGATCGGCGGTCATCAGCAGCAGATTGATGCGACTGGCGTACGGACCCTAGTTGCCGAGCAGGCTCCTTCGGTCATCACCGGCGCGTCGGGTAATCTCGACCGGTGTCGCACAAAAAAATGCGGCGACGGAATAAAGCCGCGTGCATCGACGTCTCAGGTCACAGCCGCCCCATCGGAGACGACCGTGCCTGTCCCTCGCTCATCACCGCGCGCATGTGCCGCGCTGCTGCTGCTCCTCTGCACAAGTGCAGGGCTGGCGGCGTCGACCACTCCCGAGAGCCCGTATCTCACCGAGGTGAACGGCGCCATGGACCGCATGATGAAGGCGATGATGGTGGCGCCCAGCGGCGACGTCGACGCTGACTTCGTGACGATGATGCTGCCGCACCACCAGGGTGCCATCGACATGGCGGTGGCCGAGCTGCGCCACGGCAAGAACGAGCAGCTCAAGCGCATCGCGCAGGAGATCATCGTCGACCAGCAGCAGGAGATCGCGGCGATGCAGCTGGCGACTGGACGGCCGCTGCCGCCGTCGCGCGCCGTACCCACGCAGCCTCAATCCGCTTCAACGCCTTTCAAGGAGCAATGACATGAACCGCTTCTTCTTCACGGCCGTCCTGCTCGCCAGTTCGGCGGGTGCGCAGTCGGCGCCATGGGCTGCACCGGCCGCAATCGAGCTGCCACTGGTCGATGATCGACCGGCGGCACCGACGACGGGCAGCGCGGCCAAGGTGCAGGCGCCGTGGGATCACCGAAATGTCGCCGTCAGCGGCCGCGACCGGGTCTATGCGGCCGAGCAATTCTCGAACACGCTTTCGGTTACCGATCCTGCCACCAACACGCTGCTGGGCGTAATCAAGCTTGGCGACCCGCAGCCGGCCAACTTCAGCCCGCTCTACAAGGGCCAGGTGCTCGTGCACGGGCTCGGCTTCTCACCCGATGGCCGCACCCTCGCGGTGGTGTCGATCGGCTCCAACTCGGTGACCTGGATCGACACGGCCACGAACAGCGTCAAGCACACCACCTACGTCGGGCGCAGTCCGCACGAGGCCTTCTTCACGCCCGACGGCAAGGAGGTCTGGGTCACGGTGCGCGGCGAGGATTATATCGCCGTGCTCGATCCCGGGACCTACGAGGAGATCGGTCGCATCGGGACGCCCGGCGGTCCGGGGATGACGATCTTCTCGCCTGATGGCCGCTACGGTTACGTCTGCTCCTCCTTCAATCCGGAGCTGGTCGTGTTCGATGTGGCGACACACGGCGAGGTCGGGCGGGTCCAGCAGCCCAGCCCCTTCTGCCCGAACATCGCGGCGAGCCCGGACGGCAGGCAGGTCTGGTTCACCCTGAAGGACGTCGGCAAGACCGTCGCCTTCGATGCCAGACCACCCTTCGCCGTGCTCAAGGTCATCGACACTGGCCCGATCACCAACCACGTCAATTTCGCCGTCTCCGGCAAGGGGCAGTTCGCCTATGTGACAGTGGGCGGGCTCAATCAGGTCAAGGTGTTCCGCACGAGTGACTTCCGGCAGGTCGCCACCATCCCCGTCGGCAAGCTGCCGCATGGGGTGTGGCCATCCGGCGACGGCTCGCGCATCTATGTCGGCCTCGAAAACGACGACAAGCTGGCCGTGATCGACACTGCGACGAACAAGGTTACGGCCTCGGTGCCGATCGGGCAGGCGCCGCAGGCGATCGCCTATGTGCCCGGCGCAGTCCCCGACGGTGCGGGCGCCGCGAACCTGCAACCGCTCGGAACCGCCGGCAATGCGACGCATCTCACCCTCGCCGCACCCGGTGAGACGGCCTCGGCACCGAGCAGCGTCACGCTCTTCGATCAGGGCGTTGTGCAGGTGCTGCAGGGGTCGGTCACAGGTCTGATTCCGAAGCGCCCCTACGTCGTCGCGCTCGCCGGACGCGCCGACGGTGCGGGGCCGCTGGAGCCGCTCGCCACCTTCATGACCAATCCTGCGGGGTCGGCGATCGTCAACACCTCGGGGCCGATCCGCCAGATCGTGGCGGGTGCAGTGACGTCGGGACGACGCTGGCTCGTGGTCGCGGAGACGGGAGACACCGGTCCGGGCGCCGTCGTGCAGGTTCAGCGCGACTGAGATGGACGAGCGCGCCGCCCTGATCGAGCCGCTCATTCCCGGCCTGCGGCGCTACGCTCGCGGATGGCTGCGCGACGCGGCGCTGGCCGACGACATCGTGCAGGATTGTCTGGAGCGCGCCGTCTCGTCGTGGCGCCAGCGCCGCGGTGATGCGGTGCGACCGTGGCTGTACGCGATCCTGCACAACCTGCTGGTCGATCATGGGCGGCGCGCTCCACGGCGGGCCATGCTCGTTCGGATCGACACGGCCGATGAGGTAGCGCTCGCCGTACGTGCGAAGCAGAGCGATGCGATCGAGCACGGTGACCTGCTGCGCAGCCTCGATGCTCTTCCACCTGACCAGAAGGCGGTGATCCTGCTCGTGTCGGTCGAGGATCTGTCCTACGCGGAGGCGGCGGCGGTGCTTGGCGTCCCCGTCGGGACGCTGATGTCGCGGCTGTCGCGCGGACGGGACAGGCTGGCTGAGCTGATCGGTGCTGGCGCACGCGCCAAGTTGCGGAGGGTGAAGTGACAACTCCCATCGGCGAGGACGATCTGACCGCCTGGGTCGATGACCGGCTCACTGCCGAGCGCCGCCATGTCGTCGAGCTTTACCTAGCCGATCATCCGGACGTCGCGACCCGTCTGCGGCAGCAGCAGGACCAGCGTAGCGCGCTCAGAAGCCTCTTTGACCCGATCGCCGCGGAACCAGTTCCCGCCACGATGCGGATCGAAGCGATCGCAGCGAGCCGGGGTCGTACGCGGCCCGCATGGTTCCAGGCGGTGGCTGCGGCACTCCTTCTTGCGGTCGGCTTCGGCGGTGGCTGGGGCGTGCGCACGCGAACGATGCCGCCGCAAGCTGGCATTGGTGCGCTGGCCCGGGAGGCGGGCTACAGCTACCGCGTCTACGCTTCCGATGCGCAGCGCCCGGCCGAGATGGGTGCCAGTGAGAAGCAGCAGCTCGTCAGCTGGGCATCACGGCGGATCGGCAGCAGGGTAGCGGTGCCGGATCTCGCGGCGGCTGGCTATCACTTTGCAGGTGGCCGCCTGGTGGCGACGCCGCACGGGCCAGCGCTCCTGCTGCTCTACGATGGCGCCGACCGTGCCCGCCTCGCCGTGCTCAGCCGACCGATGGACATCGACAAGGACGCAAGCATGGTTTCAACCCGGGACGGTGATGTGCAGCAGGTGAGTTGGGCGGACCGCGGGATCGGCTTCAGCGTGGTCGCCCCGAGCGCGACGACGGGACTGCAGCCGATTGCCGCGGCGATCCGTGGCCAGGCCGCTACGACGTAACCGGGCGGCGACGACGATGCCGGCGCTCGTGCCAGATCATCGTCGTCGCAATTGTTGGGACAGGGATCGGCATCGCGACGCAAGAGACGGGCCACGTCGCCGCGAAACGTCACGCGAGCCGCTCAGGCCGGCCCATCTGGGGCCTGATTGAGCTGGCGGCGGGACTATCAGCGCGGAATGTGGACGTCAGCGGGGCAACCCGGCTCAGCCCACGCTCATGCGCGCAACCCGACGATCTGCGCGGTGTCGGGCCAGAGCCGCAGCGACAGCAAGGTGGCGCAGGGCAGGTCGAACGCCCACACCTGCCGCGCGTCGAACCCGCACGCGCTGGCGAGCGCGGCGCGGGTCGCGCCGCCGTGCGTGACGACCATGGTCGCGTCGGGGAGGTTGGCGAGCGCGGCGGCGACGCGCGTGACCAGCGTCGACCAGCGTTCGCCGTGTGGAGGCGGGTTGGCGTCGGGATCGCGCCAGAAGGCGGCGAGCGCGTCGGTGGGGAGCGTGGCGGGATCGCGCCCGTCCCAGTCGCCGAAATCGAGTTCGCGCCAGCGCGCGTCGTGGCGCACCGGCACGCCGAGCGCTGCCGCGCAGTCGGCGGCGCGCGAGAGGTCGGAGCTGACCACGTGCGTGAATGCGGCCCCGGCGGCGATGCGGACGCAATCGGCGATGCCCTGCGGCGTCACCGCGACATCGAGGTGTCCGAGCAACAGCCCCGGCCGCACCGTCGCGCCGTGGCGCAGCAGGTGGACGGTGCGTGCGCCGCTCACGCCTCCGCTACCCCCGCCTGATCGAAGGTCGCCATCTGGTCGTGCGCGGCGAGCGCGGCGCGGACGATGCTGGCGGCGACCGCCGCGCCGCTCGCCTCGCCGAGCCGCATGTCGAGCGCGAGCAAGGGCGCGAGGCCGAGGCGCTCGAGCAGCCGCGTATGGCCCGGCTCGGCCGAGACATGGCCGGCAAGGCAATGGTCGACGATGCGCGGGCGCGCGGCGGCGAGCGGGGCGAGCGCAGCACCGACGATGAAGCCGTCGAGCAGCACCGGGATCCGCGCATGGCGCGCGGCGAGGATCGCGCCCGCGATCGCGGCGACCTCGCGCCCGCCCAGCCGGCGGAGGCGTTCGAACGGCGTCGAGGCTTCGGCATGGCGGGCGAGCGCCGCGTCGACCGCGGCGATCTTGGCGGCAAGCGCCGGGCCGTGAACGCCGGTGCCGGGGCCGACCCAGTCCGCTGCGGTGCCGCCGAAGCTGGCGGCGCACAAAGCGGCGGCGGGGGTGGTGTTGCCGATCCCCATGTCACCGGGGATCAGCAGGTTGATGCCCGGCCGCACCGCCGCCGCGCCGGCATCCAGCGCGTCGAGGCATTCGGCCTCGCTCATCGCGGGTCCCTGCGTGATATCGCCGGTCGGCTGGTCGAGCGACAGCGGCACGACGGTCAGCGACAGCTCGGCGGCGGCGGCGAGCGCGTTGATCGCCGCGCCGCCGGCCGTGAAATTGGCGACCATCTGCGCGGTCACCGCGGGCGGGAAGGCGCTGACCCCGCGCGCGGCGACGCCGTGATTGCCCGCGAAGATCACCACGCGGCCGTCATCGAGCCGTGGGCGGGCGTCGCGCTGCCACGCCGCCATGAACAACGCGATTTCCTCCAGCCGCCCGAGCGAGCCGGCCGGCTTGGTCAGCGTCGCCTGCCGCGCCGCCGCGGCGCTGCGCACCGCCGCATCGGGGGCGGGCAGCTCGGCGAGCGCGGCGTCGAAGGCGGCGACGGAGTCGAGGCGCATTACGCCACCACCTGCCCGGCGGGCGGCACGCGGACGATGAAATGGCCCTTCACGCCATCGGGCCATAGCGAATAGGGCACCTGCCCGGTGGCGCTTTCGACATAATGGCGCATGAAGGTCATGATCGCGTCCGCGGCGGGCTCGTCGGGGGTGAAGCCGCCGAGCACATAGCCGATCTTGCCCGGCGCGCGCAGGTGGATCGTGCAATGCCGGTCGCAGGCGAACAAGCACGGCATGTCCTGCACGGCGATGTCCGCGAGCAGCGGGTCGCGCGCCTGCACCGTTCGCAGCGCGGCGGCGAGCGCCGCACCGCCGCGTTGGCCGTCTGCCCCATCGCGCGCGTTCGCGGAATGGCGGCAGCTGTTGCAGGCGACGACGGCGGGGCCGTCCGCGACGGGGATGAGGGTCATGGCAGGGGCTGGGGCATGGGGTGATCCGATCGGAGGTCGTCATTGCGAGCGTAGCGACGCAATCCAGGGCGTCCTGGTCCGGCACCGGATTGCTTCGCTGCGCTCGCAATGACGGATGGCTACTCCCCCTCGTCATCCCGGACTTGATCCGGGATCCCGCTTTTTCGCCGGCCGACGAAGAAGCGGGGCCCCGGATCAAGTCCGGGGCGACGGGGGTAGGGAAGAGCTTGGTTATCAATCATGCGCGGTCAGAAACGCCCGCGCAGGCCGGCGTAGACGCTGCGGCCGAGCGTGCCGTAGCGGGCGATCGTCTCGTAGCGCTCGTCGAACAGATTCTCGACGCGCGCGAACAGCCGGACGTTGCCCGACAGCGGCAGCTCGCCGCGCACGTCGACCAGCGTATAGCCGCCCAGCCGCGTGGCGTTGCTGGCATTGTCGAACGACTTGCCCGCGAAGCGTGCGGCGACACCGAACGAGCCGGACTCGGCGAAGGTGTAGGTCGCGGACACGTTGGCGGTGTCGCGCGGGCGGCGCGGCAGCCAGTTGCCGAAGGTGCGGCCCGGTGAGCGGTCCTCCGACAGCACCCAGCTGTAATTGCCGTCGAGGCTGAGATGCTCGCCGACCTGCGCGCGCGCGACCGCCTCCACCCCGCGCGCGAAGGCACGCGCGACATTCTGGTAATAGCCGAAGCGCTGCTCGGTGGTCGAACCCGGCACGAAGCAGAGCGGATCGGTGCTGCCGAAGTCGCAGCCGGTGTAGACGATCTGGTCGCGGCTGCGGCGCTCGAAATAGGTGCCGCCGATCGCGTAGCGACCATCCATGAAACGCTGCTCCGCGCCGGCTTCCCAGCCCCTGGCGCGCTCCGGGTTGAGCGCCTGATTGCCGTATTCCGAGAAGAGTTGGTACAGCGTCGGCGCCTTGAAGCCCTCGCTGTAGCTGGCGCGCAGCACGGTGCCGGTCGGCAGCACCCAGTTCGCGCCGCCCGCGAACAGCGTCTGCGTGCCGAAGCGGCTGTGATCGTCGTGGCGCACGCCGCCATTGAGCGTCAGCCCGTCGAGCGGCGAGACGTTGAGCTGGCCATAGAAGCTGGTCAGCTCGGCGCGGCCGCGCGCCGGGGTGCCGAGCGCGTATGGGGGCACGAAGTCCGACGAGGCGGTGCTGAAGCGGCTGACCTCGTTCTCGACGCCGAACACCGCGTCCACGCCCTTCGTGACGGCGAGCGTGCCCTGATATTCGACGCGATGGTTGCGGCCGAGCGCGGCGAACGTCTGCGTCTGCCCGACCTGATCGGGGTTGTAATTGTCGCGGTCGGTGTCGGTGTAGCCATAGCCGAAGCGGTTGCGCAGCCGCGCGTCGAACAGGTCGACGTTGACGCCGGCATAGCCGACGAACTCGCGCGTCAGGCCATATTCGGGGGTGTCGCCGCCGAAGCCGTCGAAGTCGTTGCGGCCGTTGGCATAGGAGCCGCGCAGGTCGGCGCTGATGCCGGGTGCGATCGTCAGCACGGCGCGGCCCTGCACGTTCTGGTTGGTGTAGCCGTCACGCTCGGTGCCCGCCTTCAGCGCGGAGATGCCGTCGGTAATGAAGGTCTGCGCGCCAACGCGCCATGCGAGCGGGCCGGCGGTGCCGCCGAGCGCGGCGCGTGCGCTGACCGTCTCGCGCGAGCCGCCCTCGAGGTCGATGCTGCCTTCGAGCGCGGCGGTCGGCAGCGGGGTGACGATGTTGACGACGCCGCCGATCGCCTGGCTGCCCCACAGGATCGACTGCGGCCCGCGCAGCACCTCGATCCGCGCCGCGTCGCCGATCAGCAGGTTGGCGAAATTGTAGCCGCCACCGGGCGATGAGGGATCGTTGATCTTCACCCCGTCGATGACGACGACGGTCTGGTCGGTCTCCGCGCCGCGGATGCGCAGCGAGGTGCTGGTGCCATAGCCGCCGTTGCGCGAAAGCGAGACGCCGGGGGTGCGCAGCAGCAGGTCGGCGACCGACAGGTCCTGCGCGCGGTCGATCGCGGCCTTGTCGAGCACGGTGACCGAGGCGGTGACGCGATCGGCGTCGACCGGGGCGCGGTTGGCGGCGACGACGATGTCGGCGCCGGTGTCGGTCGCGGCGGCGTCGGGACGCGGCGCTTCCTGCGCGAGCGCGGCGGTGGAGCAGAGGAGCAGCGGGAGGGCGGCGAGACGATGGAACATTGTTGGTAACCCCTTGTGACGACGTGAAGCCGGGGGCGTGTCGCCGCGCGCGAGCGAACTCGCGGCGTCGACCGCCCACGGCGGTTGCTTATCGTCACGCTGGGTTCGTCCGCCGGGTTTGCCCCGTGCGGCCTTCCCGTCCGTTCGGCGCACCCTGGCCGAGCGAAGGACGATCGCGAACAGGCAGGTCTCCTGGCTCACGGGTCATCGCCGATGCGCGCCGCCTTCTCAGCCCGGTGAGGGGCCAATGGCGTGTGGCGCGCGGGCTCGCCGCTTACAGTTGCAGGGGCAGCCGGGGTTCACCCGTTCCCTTTTGATCCCCGGTCAGGGGGAACCTGTCGCGGCGCGCGCCCTAGCCGGGGGCGGCGCGCGGGTCAATCGAGGCGGGGTGCCGTAACGTGAGAGCCGTCGGTCCCGCGAAGGCCTGCGCGGGAGTGAAGAGCCATGGCGTGATGGCGTCAATCTGATCCGTCATTGCGAGCGTAGCGAAGCAATCCAGGGCGTCCTGATCCGGCCCTGGATTGCTTCGCTACGCTCGCAATGACGAACGATACATCCCACCTCACGTCATCATGACCTATACGCGGGAATGACGCGTTAGAAGAGCGTCAGAACTCCACGCCCGCCTGCGCCTTCACGCCGGCGCGGAACGGGTGTTTGACCTGCGTCATCTCGGTGACCAGATCGGCGGCCGCGATCAGCGCGTCGGGGGCGTTGCGGCCGGTGATGACGAGATGCTTCATCGGCGCGCGCGCGGTGGCCACCGCCACCACCTCGTCGACCGGCAGATAATCGTAGCGCAGCACGATGTTCAGCTCGTCGGCGATCACCATCGCGATCGCGGGGTCGGCGAGCATCCGCTGCACCTCGTCCCACGCCGCGCGGGCGCTGGCGACGTCGCGGGCGCGGTCCTGGGTGTCCCAGGTGAAGCCCTCGCCCATCGCGCGGAATTCGATCAGTTCGGGGAAGGCGTCGAAAATCGCCTTCTCGCCGGTGGTCATCGCGCCCTTCACGAACTGGACGACGCCGACCTTCATGCCGTGCCCCATCGCGCGCACCGCCATGCCGAAGGCGGCGGTCGACTTGCCCTTGCCCGCGCCGGTGTGGACGATCAGCAGGCCCTTCTCGACCGTCTTGGCCGCCATCATCTCACGGCGCGCGGCCTGTACGCGGCGCATCTTGTCGTTGTGGCGGGCGTCGCGATCGTCGGTCATCGTCGGCGACATAGCGGCGCGCTCAGTCGCCGGCCAGCACCGCCTCGATCTCGGCGACCGCGACTCCGAACACCGCCGCCAGTGAAGCGGGCGTCGCGCCGCGCGCGGCCAGCGTGCGGATGCGCTCCGGGTCCTTGTCGGTGGCGTAGTGACGCGTGTCGCGCTCGACGCGCTGCTCACCGGTGCGGGCGAGCGCGCCGGTGCTCTGGCGACGGCGCGGGCGCGCCTCGCGTTCCTCGACCAATGTGGCGCGGCGCTGTTCCTCCTCGACGCGGCGGGCGGTGCGCGCTTCCTCGCGGAGCCGCGACGCCGCCTCGCGATCGACGGCGCGCTGCTCGGTGCGGGCGAGCGCGCTGGTGACCCGTTCCTGCGCGCGCCGCTCGCGATCCCCGGCGCGGCGTGCGGCGCGTTCTTCCCAATCGTTCATCCCGGCCCTCATCGAAAGCGCGGCGTCAAAGCGCCGCGCGTCGGTCAGGTCAAGTCAGCCGACGTCCTCGACCTGGTCGAGATAGGCGCCATAGCCCTGCGCCTCCATCTCCTCGCGCGGCACGAAGCGCAGCGCGGCGGAGTTGATGCAATAGCGCAAGCCGCCGCGATCGCGCGGCCCGTCCTCGAAGACGTGGCCGAGATGGCTGTCGGCACCTGCCGAGCGGACCTCGGTGCGGACCATGCCATGCGTGCGGTCGTGCAGCTCGGTGACGCGCGCGGCGTCGATCGGGCGCGTGAAGCTGGGCCAGCCGCAATGCGATTCGTATTTGTCGGCGGAGGCGAACAGCGGCTCGCCCGAGACGATGTCGACGTAGATGCCGGCACGCTTGTTGCCGAGATATTCGCCGGTGCCGGGGCGCTCGGTACCGCTCTGCTGCGTCACGTAGAATTGCTCGGGCGTCAGCTTCGCCAGTGCCTCGTCGGTCTTGGTGTATCCGGTCATGTTGTTGGTTCTCCGTGGCGGGCGGGGTGACACCGATGACGACGCCGCGCATGGCTGAACGAGCACACGACGTCCCTCCGACCCTGCGGCGACGTGAAATGGGGTGGATGACCGCGGACTGCAACGTCGGCTAGAGGACCGGCTTGCCGCCGGCCTTGCGCGCAGCCTCGATCTGCGCCAACCTGCGCTGCTCGAGGAACGCATCTCGTTTCAGCGCCATCTCAGCGGTCTGCGCCTGATCGATCAGCAACATGTCGACGGCGGTCACTAATCCGGTCGCACGATCCGGAACGTGATAGCGGACCACGAGACCAAATCCGCAGAAGTCCTGCGGGGTGATGACCATCGGGATCGCCGGCGGGCCGCTGCCTCCGTTCTTTCCATATTGCGGCGCGCGTATCTTGGCCCGGATCGCGTCATCAGACGTTTCGACGCCAAGGGCGACCACGCACGGATTGGGATAGCTGGAAGGCAGGGAGTCGAGCATTTTGAACAGCCCGCCCCGTTTCTTTCCGTTCCGCGGCCATTGCACGTACTGCTCCACCGGCCCGTAGCCGGGATCGCGCCAATAGGTTTCGTTGCCGGCCTTCGTGCGCACCGCGGCGCGGTAGCTTTGCAAGGTCGGTGCCTTGCCGGGCTTGAACGCTATCGACCGCCACACGAGAAACGCGCGCGCCTGGGTGGGCGGTTCGACGAACCTGACGATCACGCTCTCGCGCGTCGTGTCATCGTCCTTCTCTGCCTTGAGCGCCTGAACGAAAGGCGTCTCGGGAGCGAGCTTATATTTTTCGACGATCTGCGACACGGCGAAGCCGCGTTCGGCAAGCGCAGCTGTCGCCTTTTGCACATCGTCCCCAAGCAGCACGCCCGCGCTGTCAAAGCCCGCGACGTCCTGTGCCTGACTGCTTGACGTGGCAAAGGCAGCAAGCCCCGCAACTGCCAACATCCGGCCGCTCTTCATCCGCGTGTTTCCTCGCTGTCGACGGTCGAAGTATGCAGACAGGCCGGTGCGCTGGCAATGATGGCGAGCGGGTTCACGCCGGCGTTCGATTTACCTGAACGACGTGGGAGCACGTGAAGGCGGGAACGACGCTGGCGATGACAAGAAGGTGCCAAGGCGATGGTGATTGGCGCGCCCGGAGGGACTATAACTTCGTGTTCGCCGTTGTTCGCTCCCATCCGCTACGCCTTTGGCGTTCCCGATAGATTCACGTTGGGCGTTCCGCACTTGTTCGTTGACGTTCGCATCTATCCGCGCGAAAGTGTGGGAGTTGATGTGGGAGTGTCATGGGCAAGCTAACCGCCCTCGCCGTAAAGAACGCGAAGCCTGGGCGCCACGGCGACGGGGCAGGGCTGTACCTGCTCGTCAGCTCGACCGGTGCCAAGTCGTGGATGATCCGCATACAGCAGAACGGCAAGCGTCGTGACATTGGACTGGGGTCGGTGGCGGCACTCAGCCTGTCCGAGGCGCGGCAGCGTGCGGTCGATCTTCGCAAGCATGCGCTGAACGGGCGCGATCCCATCGCAGAGCGCGACCGTGATAAGCGAGCGACGCCGACGTTCAAGGAAGCGGTCAAGTCGACGCATGCCGCCCTGAAGAAGGGATGGGTTGAGAAGAACGCCGCCGCCTTCCTGACGTCGCTCGAAACGTACGCCTACCCGACGCTCGGCAATCTGCAGGTGGACACCATCGAGGCGGGGCACATCCGCGACATGCTTGAGCCGATCTGGACCACCAAGCCCGAGCTGGCGCGCAAGGTCCGAACCCGGGTCGGTCAGGTGTTGAACTTCAGCCATTCGAAGGGCTGGCGCGCCACCGAGGCACCAGGCCGTTCGATCACCGTGGGCCTGTCGAAGCAGCCGGCCGGCAAGAACTTCAAGGCCATGCCCTATGCCGCCGTGCCCGCATTCGTGCGATCGCTGCGTTCGTCGGCGGCGACAGTCGGTCGACAAGCGTTGATGTTCCAGATTCTGACCGCCGCTCGCCCAGGCGAGGTTCGCTCCGCTCGATGGGGGCAGATCGACTTCGAGGGGCGCGACTGGAACCGGCCGGCTGAGACGATGAAGGGTGGGGAGGCGCACACCGTCACGCTCAACGCGGCTGCGATTGCGCTGCTGGAGGAGGTGAGGGGAGGGCGCACTACGAAGCCCGACGAACTGATCTTCTCCGGTCAGCGCGGCGCGATGATGTCGAATATGACCATGAACAAGGTACTGCGATCGGCTGGACAGGCGTACGATGCGCATGGTTTTCGCAGCTCGTTCCGCGATTGGGCGGCGGAGCAGATGCCGGACCTGCCCGATCCTGTCGCGGAGGCGGCGTTGGCGCACGCCGTGCCGGACATGGTGGTGCGTGCCTATAAGCGCACGACCTTCATCGAGATGCGGAGAGTGTTGCTCGAGGCTTGGAGTTCGTTTGTCGTAGGCTCCGGCGCGTGATCAAAACAGCCACTTTCAATGCGAGCATCATCGGTATTCCGCAGGACTCGGAGGGCGCTGCACGGCTGGTTTCACATATCGCGAAGCCAACAAATCATAGCATCGCCATGCGAAAGTTGCGGGACCTCGTGCTTCTGTTTGAGGGAGAGCGCCCATTTAACAACAGAAGCCGTGATCAGGTTAAGGATGCCGCTTCAGTCGTGTGGTCCCAGATCAGAAAAGCTATCGAGCTGGGCGACTGGTTTGATCGTATGTTTGCTGCATCGCCGGCGGGTCGTGTGGATGATTTGCAGATGGAGAATTACGCTCGAACGCTCACGCAGTCTCTTGCGGGTGCCGATAAAAAGATCGTCTGGCAGCCGCATCTGCCGGTCATTCACATGGCCGCAGGCTTCCGCATCGCCATGATGCGAACTAATCGAGGCCGGTTTTTCGATGCGAATGCAACCCCGCGTTCTGTGCGCATAGAGCAGCTTCGAGAGGTGCTATGGGACGATCACCAATGGGTTAGCCTGGCGCTGGAGCAGGCTGAAGCGAGGTTAGTCATGCACAGGCTGCACGGACGGCAGATTCCAGCGAAGACGCGCATCTTCATTCGCGTCCCGAGTTCGCAAGAATAACCCCCCAAGTCGCAAGAAGCACCCCCCGACTGGTCCACGCCTTTCCGTGATGTTCGCCGTCGTCCGCTGGTATCCGCCAGCACCCTCAAGGAGGCGACGACATGAACGAGCGTTTTTACTCCATCGCTCAAGCGCAGACCGAGCTGGGCAACATCGGTCGTACGAAACTTTACCAACTTGCAGCGAGGCATGAGCTCGAGCTCGTGAAGCTCGATGGTAAATCGCTGGTGACCGGCCGCAGCCTTCAGCGCTTCAAGCAGAAGCTGCTCGACCAGCTAGTGGCGGCGTGAAGCACGATGGCAGCAGCATCGGCACGGGCGCCGCAGCCCAATAAGCGGAAGGGCCGGACCGCCACAGTCCAGCCCCTCCAGAATTCGCATAACATCAGCAACACCGCAGATAGCAAAGCGGCGCTTCGGCTGCAACGGCTCTCGGTGCTCGGCATCATCGGCACACGCGCCAGTCTGATTGCCGGTCTGGCATGGGAGCCGGGCGCATGATCGGCCGCACCGGCACTTCCGCTGCCGCGTACGCAGGCATCGCGCCCGTCGCGGACCACCTGCGCGCCATCGTACACCGTACGCTGTGCGAACATCCCGCTGGCCTGACGGTCGACGAGGCGTGCGCGATCGCCGGCTATCCTCGGTACAGCTTGCAACCTCGCTTCACCGAGCTCCGCAAGAAGGCGATGATCCGCGACACCGGCCAGCGCCGCCGGAACGTCAGCGGCGCCAATGCCATCGTCTGGCGCGCAACCGTTCTCGATCGGAAGGAGGCGCAATCGTGAAGTCGCGTCCTTCCTTAGTTTGGCCTGCCAACGCCACCGATCCCAATGCGAGCACCGCGCTGACGGTCGCTGACCTGATCGAGACTGGTGGCGGCGCTGCCCTGCGCTCGTACATCGCCAGTCGACTGACGGCCGTTGCGGGAGAAGATGCTGCGAACCCGAAGGCCTGGAGCGGCTTCGCCGTCGAGTGCCTGACCGTGAGCGTCGGCGACATCACCGATGGCGGCGTCGAGGTGGCTGCCTCCAGCCTTCAGATGGCGCTCGCCTATATCGATCACCTCGAAACGATGGTCGCGCGAGGTGGCGCATGACTGCGTCGATCCACACGATTGCGGACCGGCAGTCGCCCGATGTGCAGCGTCGCGCGATCGTGGCCGTCAGCCTCCAGCGGCAGCGTCTCAACACGGGCAAGCGCCCGCGGCTGGCTGAGATCATGGGCGATGACCTCGCTCTGCGATCGCCGCCGATCCCCGCCAGTCTCGATGCGTGGTACCGCCAGCAGCCGGTCAAGCGCGGTCGCATCAGCCCGAGCCTGACGCTCTCCGACTGGGAGAAGCAGGTGTTCGGCTTGCCGCGCACCGCCCGGCTGGTCGACCTGCGCAATCTCGGCGACGAGCGCGATCATTGGACCGTCGCCGTGTTCCCCGTCCTCGGCGGCTTCGTGGTCGGCGTGAAGGCGCCGGCCGGTGGCGGCGGTGTCGGCGTGCTCTGGAAGCGGTCGTACAAGGCGTCGGACTATGCGCTACGCCTGTCGGTCGAGCATGGCATGCCGATCCGGGAGCG
This sequence comes from Sphingomonas sp. 8AM, assembly GCF_902506455.1. Classification (GTDB taxonomy): domain Bacteria; phylum Pseudomonadota; class Alphaproteobacteria; order Sphingomonadales; family Sphingomonadaceae; genus Sphingomonas. The sequence continues at coordinate 2,526,250 of NZ_LR733844.1, forward strand.
CTACGCATGATGGCCGGCTCAAACGGGACGGCTGCCCAGCCGATCGACCTTGCCGCGCTGATGCCAAAGGTGGCGCACCGTCTCCTGGGTGAACCGAACGGGCGGCTGTCCCGCGGATCTCGGCTCCGCTTCGGCTCGAAGGGTTCGATGGAGATCGACATCGAAGGCGGCTGGTTCGCCGACCACGAAGCGGACGTCCGTGGTGGCGTGCTCGACCTGATCCGGCATCGCGAGCATTGCGACAAGGCAGGTGCGTTTCGGTGGCTGGAAGCACAGGGGCTGAAGCAGGAGAGCCGCCCGACTCAATCGCAACGTCGAGCTCCTGTCGTGTCCGCGGGCAACACGTTCTACGACTATTGCGACGAGGACGGCGCCACCCTGTTCCGTGTCGAGCGGCGCGGCAAGGATGCGGTTCCGCCGTTCCTTCAGCACGGACCGGATGGTCGCGGCGGCTTCCATACGGCCCGCGGCTGCATGCAGGGCGTTCGCCGTGTCGCTTACCGGTTGCCCGAACTCGCCGCCGCCGACCCGAACGAGATCGTGTTCGTCTGCGAGGGCGAGAAAGATGCGGATCGCCTGACCAGCGCCGGCCTTGTCGCGACCACCAATCCCGGCGGCGCGGGCAAGTTCACCGCTGATCTGGCAGCGCCGTTGCAGGGGCGTCGTGTGATCGCCTTGCAGGACAATGACGAGGCTGGTGCAAAGCATGTTGCCGCCGTGCTCGCCGCACTGAACGGAGTTGCAGCTGAAACGGCTAGCCTGCTGCTGCCGGGCTTGCCGCCGAAGGGCGACGTGTCGGACTGGCTGGCAAACGGCGGATCCGCATTCGACCTCAAGGCACTGGCCGAGAAGGCGCTGCACAAGCCGATCGACACGTTCCCGATCGCGGACCTGACCGCCTGGGCGCAGCTCGAACCCGAACCAAAGCGGTTCGCAATGACCGGCGTCATTCCCGAAGGCGAAGTGACGCTGTTCACCGGGCCGGGCGGCACCAACAAGTCGACCTTCGGGCTTCAGCTATGCGCGTGCAGCGCTGCAGCGCGACCAATGCTTGGTGTCGACGTCCAGGCAGGCCCCGCGCTGTACGTCACTGCCGAAGACGAAGATCGCGAGAACCACTGGCGGCTGCGCAAGATCGCGTCGGCGATCGGCACGACGTTGAACGGGCTGGCTGGCAAACTCAGCGTGGTGTCGCTGCGCGGCCGGCTGAACAACGAGCTGGCGACGTTCGACGCGGAGGGCCGTCTGCGCCCGGCACCCGCCTTCGCCCTGCTGCGCGAGACCATCAAGGCGGCGGCGGCCAAGCTGATCGTGCTCGATAACGTCGGGCACTTGTACATCGGCAACGAAAACGATCGTGGCCAAGTGACCGCGTTCGTCAACCTGCTGTACCAGCTCTGCCGCGAACTCGGCGTCACCATCGTACTGATCGCGCACCCCAACAAAGCCGGCGACAGCTATTCCGGCTCCACCGCCTGGCTGAATGCGGTGCGGTCGCAGATCGTGCTGGCGCGCCCCGAGGATGGCATGGATCACGACGCACGCGTGCTGACGCTCGGCAAGGCGAACTACGCCCGTCCCGATCAGCAGCTCGCGTTCCGCTGGCACGACTTCGCGCTAGTGCGGGATGAGGATCTGACCCCTGACAGGCGAGCCGAGGTGGCCGCGATTGCCCGCGACAATGGTGATGATGCGGTGTTCCTGCGGTGCCTTGCTGAACGCACCCGGCAGCGTCGTAACGTGTCTGAGCGGTCCGGCCGCAACCTCGCTCCGGTCGTCTTCGCGAAGATGCCGGAGGCGAAAGGGCTGGGCAAAGAGCGGCTCGAGCGGTCCATGGATCGCCTGTTCCGAACGGGCCGGATCGAGCGCGCCGAACTCTGGCGCGGTGATGATCGTAAGCCGGTTTTTGGGCTGCGGGAAATTGGCGTGAAGGGTGCGGGGAACGCTGCGGGAAACGGCGCGGAAACACGCTGCGCGTACGCAGGAAACGCCACCGCGGAAACGCAGGAAACACACACCCCCTTACTACGTAAGGGGACGGGTGCCGCCTTTCAGGGCTCCGCACCCGCCCCTGATGACGGTGAGATCGTGTGGGAGAGCCAGGAGATTGGTGATGAATAATCCCGCTGCGTTCGCGGCGTCGGAAGCTGTTGCTCCAGGCGAGGGTCAGCACCGTGACTGATGCCCGTAATACACCCGCAAATACGGGGAGAGACACCCGCTTCAAGCCCGGCAATCCCGGCAAGCCGAAAGGTGCCCGCAGTCGCGCAACGGTGGCGGCGGAGGCGCTGCTCGACGGTGAAGCCGAGGGGCTGACCCGCAAGGCGATCGACATGGCGCTCGAAGGTGACACGGTGGCGCTGCGCCTCTGTCTCGAACGACTGGTCCCGCCCCGCAAAGATCGCCCGCTCGCCTTCGACCTCCCGCCGATCAACGACGCCAAGGATCATCCGGCGGTACTCGCCTCGGTGCTTGAGGCAGTCGCAGGCGGTGACCTGACGCCGACAGAGGGGCAGGCCTTTGCGGGCCTGATGGAGCAGCACCGCCGCGCGATCGAGACGGCGGACATCGTGGGGCGCCTTGAAGCGCTGGAAGCAAGGAACACGAAATGAGGATCGCAGACCGCATTGCCCGGCTGGAGCGCGCCGGTGACGCTGACCCGCGCATGACTGCCGCCGAGATCGATGCCGCCGCCGACCGGTACGAAGCCGAACTGCAGCAGGACGGTGTGCCCGGTGGCGGCACGACCGCCAGCGCCGTTGCTGCGTGGCGCGGGATGGTCGAGCAGACCGGCGAGGCGTGGCTCCAGCGGATCTATGCCGGCATGACGCCCGCGGACCTGTACGCATGACCGCGGCCCTGACACGCCGCCTGGCTGCGCTGGAGGCGAACCAGCCGGTCGAGAGCGGACGCCGATTCCTACTGATGCCGTGGGACGTCATCCCCGAGCACCAGGATGGCGACATGATCGTCCGCTACAATCTGGTCACCGCGGGACCGGATGGACCGGAGCGGGTCGACTATCACCGGACCGGCAACCACCCGAAGGACGATGCGCCTGGGTCGAGGAACCGGCACCTCTACTTCGGGGAGCCGTACCATGCGTGACCTCACCCGCCGGCTGTCGGCGCTGGAGGCGCAGCGGAGCAAGAGCGGCTATCGACAAGTCGTCATAATCGGGCCGGGCGATCCTTCGCCCCCTGACGGTGATGACATCCACATCATCCGCATCGTTGCCGTCAACCCGGCTGGCGAGGCGGTCGTGGCCTTGCCGCACAACGGGCGTGAGCCTCTATCGGAGTTTACCAGATGACCTTGCTGAAGCGCGTTGCTGCTCTTGAGGCGCAGATCCGATCACCTGACGTTCGCCTCGATATGACTGGGCTTACCGATGACGAGCTGGTGTTTGTCGAGACGTTGGCCCGCCGCATGCTGGACGGGTACGATCCGACCGAGGCGGAGGCAGATCGTTGGCGCGACATCGATAGCCGGATCGTGCGCAGCGACGCGGGCTAAGCCTCTAACCTCCAACAAATCTTGCCGGTTCGATCTGGGACAAGTTGCTCCACTCCGCAGCTTAACAATTGATTAACGAGCGGCTACCGAGCGCGCGCTCGCCCCATGAGAGGCGGGAATAAACTAAGGGGTCGTATGAAGTTCCTGCCTGCTCTGCTCGCCGCTGCCACCGCCATTGTCAGCACCCCCGCCAATGCGGCGTACATCACGCGCACCTACGATTTTTCCGCTTCGTTCGACCTCTCGGCGCCTAGCAGGACGATCAGCGGTTCGTTCACCATGGAGTTCGATCCCATGGCGCGTGAGAACGCGTGGGTTAAGGCGTTCTCGTCTAAGCAGCTGAACGGTTATCAGTTCGACGCCGTGTCGTTCAACAACGGCAACGTCTCGTTCGGCAACTGCAATCGTACGGGCTGCACCGCCGGATCGAGCACCAACACCTTCTTCGCCAGCTTCAAGGTCGACGCGGACGGCAACGTCCTTTCGGTTCGCAATACCGACTTCGTCTACGGCAAGGCGCTAACCTGCTGCGTGACGTGGCAGTCGGCATCGTTTGTCGTGAACCGGGTCGGGGGCGCGACCCCAGCGGTGCCTGAGCCCGCCACTTGGGCGACGATGATGCTGGGTTTTGGCGTGATCGGCTATGCGCTGCGCCGCCGTACGGTCCTGCGCTTCGTGTGACATGAAGGACTCTGGAGCCGTAGTTGCACTATGGCTCCAAACTTCTCTAACGCCGAGCGCGGCAGACGATTTGCCAAGTTCATTCGGTCGGAGTTAACCAATTTAGCTTATAGCGGCAGCTCAGAACAGTCAGGGTTCGGAGCGTCGTTGTGATCGACCAGGAACTTAGCCGCTACTATCTTCGCCGTGAGGCTGCCGCACGTGCCAGTGCGCACCGAGCTATCGATGCGCGGGCGCGCCGTATGCACCTCGAGATGGCATCGATGTACGCCCAGGCTTTGCGCGTAGGGTGCAGCGTTGTCGACCTGCTCGAGGATACCCCTAGGCTCTATCTCGTCAGCGACGAAACTACGCAGATGGACGAGGCTGCCTGACGGCATCTAGAGTCTGAGTCATCTGAGCGGAGTCGATCGGGGATTCACACGGCGCTGGAAGTCTGATTCAAGGTGCTGGCCGTGCGGAGGTCGGCAGGTGTGGGTCGAGCCTATTCGGATGATTTGCGTGAGCGGGTAGCGGCGTCGGTTCTGGGTGGCCGGTCGTGCCGGGCGACGGCTGAACTGTTCGGCGTGAGCGTGGCGAGTGCGGCGAAGTGGTCGCAACGACGTCGNGCTTCGGCCGCCTCAAACACTTCCGCCGCTTCGCCACACGTTATGATCGCCGCACCGTCCACTTCACCGGCTTCGTACATCTCGCCGCCGCCATGATCTGGCTACGCTGAATGTCGATCCGACCTAGGAACGGTGACGCCGCGGGCGGCGGTTCTTACCGTCGAGGCCTGCGGCGTCGTCTCGCCGCCGGAGCGGCCTCGTAATGGCGGGGCAGCCGTTTTGATACCGGGGAAAGCTGATCGCTACGGCGGCCAGGTTGCTCAGCGATCCGCATAGGCCGGCAGCGCCAGCCTGAAGCGGATCGCCGCGGCGCGCAGCGCGAAACCGGCGAGTGCGGCGATCACGGCGGCGTGCCACGGTACCATCCCCAGCGCGCGCAGTCCCACGTAGCAGCCGGCGGCCAGCGCCGCCGCGGTGACGTACAATTCGGGGCGCATCAGGATTGACGGTTCGCCCGCCAGCACGTCGCGGATGATCCCGCCGACGCAGCCCGTCATCACCCCCATCAACGCGGCGGGCAGCGGCGGGACGCCATAGCCGAGCGCCTTGGCGGCGCCGTAGACGGCATAGGCGGCCAACCCGACCGCATCGAACCAGTCGAGCGCCGCGCCGCGCCACCAGCGCGCGGGCGTGACCCAGATCACGCCCGCCATCAACAGGCATACCGCAGCGACCCGCGAATCATGGACCCAGAACACCGGCGCGCCGATCAGCAGATCGCGCACCGTGCCCCCGCCCACCCCGGTGACGAGCGCGAAGAACGCCAGCGTCACCGGCGTCTGCGCGCGCCGCGCCGCCGCCAGCGCACCCGATGCGGCGAACACCGCGAGACCCGCGACGTCGAGCCACGGCGCGAACGCCGGCAGCAACACCACCGGGTCGAGCGGCGGGGTCATTTACCGGCGCGCTCGATCAGATAGTTCATCCGCGCGCTGGCGATCGGGCGCGCCCGATCGTCCTGCCACGCCACCGCGGTGACGGTGGCGATGCGCGCACCGAGCCGCGTGATCTCGCCGGCCGCGCGCGTGACGTGATCGCGCCCGCCGCGCATGAAATCGACCGTAGCGTTGATCGGCTTGATCCGCGCCGCCTCGGCCGCCAGCGCATGGCGGACCGCCGCCACTGCTGCCACCTCCAGCAATCCGGCGATCGCACCGCCCTGCAGGAAACCAGGACGTCCGACGACGTGCTGCCCGAACGGCATCACGATCTCCGGCACGTCATCGACCAGCTCGAGCGTGACACCCAGCAGCTGCGCATAGGGCGGCAACGTCACGCGGCCACCCGCGGATAGCTGCCGGCGGTCGCCATGAAGGTAGCGGCGACATGCGCGACCGGGTCGTCGGGGTCGCCATCGTGCGCGATCCCACGCGTGAAGGCGATCGAGCGGGTGATGCGCAGGCACTCGCCGCGGCCGATCACGGTCTGGTGCGGGCGCGCCGGGCGCAGATAGTCGATCCGCAGGTCGAGCGTCGCATGCGCGACGAACGCATCGCAGCGATGCCAGACCGCAAGGCTGGTCGCGACATCCATAAGGGCGATGATCGGTCCCGACGCGATGATGCCGGTATCCTCGTCACCCACCAGCGCATCGTGCCAGGGCTGCGCTACCTCGATCCAGTCGGCGCCGTGGGCGTGATAGCGCTGGCCGAGCCGCCCGCCGTGCCCGGCGAGCGTCGGGTTCTCCAGCAGGTAGCGCGCCATGACGATCGGGTTCCAATCCATCGTCTGGCCTCTACACGCCCGCGGTTGGTCTGCAACGCCGCATCGCGCCGCGTCGCTTCCCGCCGGGGGAAACGACTGTCCCGGCATGAACATGATGTTGTTTCAGGTTCATGCAACCGCACTAAAAGGAACACGTTTCGGTCGCATCACGATTGAATGAACGGGAGAATGTTTCATGCGTAAGCTCATGCTCGCTTTCGGCGCGGTCGCCATGGTCGCACCGACGCTGGTCGCCACCACGGTCGATGCCGATGCGCAGCGTCGCCACAAGTATCGCGAGTGGCGCGGCAACGACGGGCGGCTGCGCTGCCGCAAGCCCGACGGCACCACCGGCCTGGTGGTCGGCGCGGTCGCCGGTGGTCTGCTCGGCCGCACGATCGACTCGCGCGGCGACCGCACGCTCGGCACCGTGCTGGGCGGCGTCGGCGGCGCGCTGGCCGGTCGCGAGATCGAGCGGAGCGGCAAGCGCCAGTGCCGCTGAGCCGCGAAAAATGAATCGTCGTTGCGCCTTTCGCAGGTGAGCGACGTTTGAAGGGGCGCGATCCGTGACAGCACGGGTCGCGCCCTTTTTCGTGTGACCACAAGGAGAGCAGGACATGCCCACGCGCAGCGGATCGGCACGGTACGAAGGATTCGGCAAGGACGGGAACGGCTGGACGTCGACCCAGTCGGGTGTGTTGAAGGACACCCGCTACGGGTTCGGCTCCCGTTTTGAGGACGGACCGGGAACCAACCCCGAGGAGCTGATCGCCGCCGCTCACGCCAGCTGTTTCACGATGGCGCTCAGCTTCGCGCTGGCGGGCGCCGGCTATTCCGACGGAACGCTGGAGACCGATGCACGGGTGACGGTCGACAAGGACGGGGACGGTTTCACCATCACCTCGTCGAAGCTGCACCTGAAGGCGAAGATCCCCGGCATCGCCGCCGATGAATTCGAACGCATCGCCGAAGAGGCCAAGGCGAACTGCCCGGTGTCGAAGTTGCTGAACACCGACATCAGCCTGACCCACGAACTGGCACAATGATGTCCCGTAAATGAACGCAAAGTAGTATTGCGTTCACGCAACCGCCGCCACGCCGCCATCGTTCTGATCTAACTCTGGTTAGCAGAAAGGAGCAAGTGATGCGTATCATCATGGCGGCGGTGCTTGGGGCGACCGCGTTGACGTCGCTGGCGGTCACGCCGGCCGCGGCGCAGCGCCCACGTGAGGCAAACCGCGAGTATCGCGAGGACGTGCGCGACGCGCGCAAGGATTATCGCGAAGACCTCCGCGATGCAGACTCGCGACGCGACGCCCGTAATGCGCGGCGCGAATATCGCGACAACGTCCGCGACGCACAGCGCGACCGCAACGACCGGCTGCGCGACTGGCGGCAGTCGCGCCGCTACGACTACAACCGGCCGGAGGCCGGGCAGCGGCGTTATTATGCCGACCGCTACTATCGCGACGGCCGCTACTACCGTCAGCGCGCGCTCACCCGCAACGACCGCCTCTATCGCGGGAATGACGGTCGCTATTATTGCCGCCGCAACGACGGCACCACCGGGTTGATCGTCGGCGGTCTGGCCGGCGGCGCGCTCGGCAACGTCATCGCCGGCGGTGGGTCGCGGCTGCTGGGAACGTTGATCGGGGCGGGCGGCGGTGGGCTGCTCGGCCAGCAGGTCGATCGCGGACAGGTGGTCTGCCGGTGAGTAAGGGCACCCGGTGATGCGCCGGAGCGCTTTAACCTGGGGCTGATGACATTCACAATGCACCGGCCCTCTCTCGTCATCCCGGACCTGATCCGGGATCCCGCTTCTTCTGCCTTTAGCGCCAAGAAAAATCGGGGCCCCGGATCAAGTCCGGGGCGACGAGCTAGGATGGCGGTTGCTCAATGGCTCCAGCCGATCCATCACAGAACCGATGACTGTCGATCGGCCCCAATGACGACGGGCATTCGATCAGATCAATCCACCACCCAGCATCAGGCGCAGGCCGAAGATCAGGATCAGTACGAGATTGAGGTTCCGACCACTGTTGCTCGATGACAGCGCGCCGATCGCGGCGCCGACCACCGCAATCGGAATCACGAACCAATAGCCCCAGGCGAGAAACGGCAGGAACGGCACGATCCCGAGCAGGAGCGCGACGAGGCCGATGACGATCGAGAACAGGTTGAGCATGCAACGGACATGGCTCCTCCTCCGGTGTCTTGCAAGAGCAAGACACGCATGACCGCTCGCCAAGCCTGCGCGGACGCGCGACAAGCCCGCACATGGCCTATCTTATCCTGCTGGTGGCGATCGTCGCCGAAGTCACCGCCACGTCCGCGCTGAAACAGTCTGACGGCTTCACGCGCCCGTGGCCGACGCTGGTGACGGTCGCCGGCTATGCGGTCGCCTTCTACCTGCTGTCGCTCACGCTACGGACGCTGCCGACCGGCATCGCCTATGCGATCTGGTCGGGGGTCGGGATCGTGCTGGTCACGGCGGTGGCGTGGCTATGGCACGGGCAGCGGCTCGACGCCGCAGCGATCGTGGGCATGGCGCTCATCATCGCCGGCGTGCTGGTCATGAACCTGTTGTCGGACAGCGCGCACGGCTGATTTCCCTTGCGCGCCGAAACACGATAGGGCGCGCCGATGAACTCCCTCTTTCTTGTTATGGCGGGCGGCGCGGTCGGCGCCGGCGCACGCCATCTGACCGGGCGCGCGATGGCGCAGGTGCTCGGGACCGGTTGGCCGTGGGGCACGCTGACCGTCAACCTCCTCGGAGGGCTGTTGATGGGGCTGCTGGTCGGCGTGCTCGCGCGGTCGGCGAACGCGACCGGTGAGACGTGGCGGCTGCTGCTCGGGGTCGGCGTGCTCGGCGGCTACACGACCTTCTCGTCGTTCGCGCTCGACGTCGTCGGGATGATCGAGCGCGGCGCGCTGGGTGCGGCGCTCGGTTACGTGCTGTTGTCGGTCGGCGGCGCCATCGTCGCCTTGTTCGCCGGGCTCGCGCTCGCACGGGTGCCGGCATGAGCGACGCCGTCCGCCAGTTCACCGTCGGCTATGACGACGACGGGATTCGCGTCGATCGCTGGTTCAAGCGGCATCTGCCGGACACGAGCTTCACCACCGTCGCCAAATGGGCGCGTACCGGGCAATTGCGCGTCGACGGCGCGCGCGTCGGGCCCGGCGACCGCATCCAGGCCGGCCAGGTGCTGCGTGTGCCGCCGCCCGAGCCCGAGCGCACCGAGGAACGTCCGAAGCGCGAGCGCCCGCCGCTCAGCGACGACGAGGCGGCGTTCGCGCGCGATATGGTGATCCACAAGGACGGCGCCGCGCTGGTGCTCAACAAGCCGCCGGGCCTCGCGACGCAGGGCGGCACCAAGACCGTCCAGCATGTCGACGGACTGCTCGACGCATTGCAATACGAGGCGGAGGGGCGGCCGAAGCTGGTCCACCGGCTCGACAAGGACACGTCGGGCGCGCTGCTCGTGGCGCGAAGCGCGCGTGCGGCCGCAGCTTTTGCCAAAAGCTTCTCCAGCCGTACCGCCAAGAAGATCTACTGGGCGCTGGTGGTCGACGTGCCGTCGATCGACGATGGCATGATCGAGCTGCCGATCGCCAAGCAGCCAGGTACCGGCGGCGAAAAGATGCACGTCGACGAGGAGAACGGGCAGACGGCGCGCACCCGCTACCGCGTGATCGAGCGCGCCGGCAACCGCGCCTGCTGGGTTGAGCTGCAACCGTTCACCGGACGCACCCACCAGCTGCGCGTCCATATGGCGGCGATCGGTCATCCGATCGTCGGCGATGGCAAATATGGCGGTCCGGCGGCGTTCCTGACCGGCAACATCAGCCGCAAGATGCATCTCCACGCGCGCCGCATCCGCGTCGATCATCCCGATGGCGGCGAGATCGACGTCACCGCGGAGCTGCCGACGCATTTCAGCGAGAGCCTCGCGAGCCTGGGGTTCGAGGTGATGGCGGGCGACATGATGCCGCTCGACGTCAAGCTCCCGCCGACGCGCGAGGAGAAGAAGGCGCGCGCGCGGGCGCATGCCAAGACGGTGCGTAAGGAGCGGCGTGGCGAGCGACGCGGGCGAGGTGCGGCGAAGTAGGTATCGTCGCCCCGGATCAGGTCCGGGGCGACGGCGGGTGTGATGTAAGAACCTCATCGACCCACGCCGGCACCAGCGTCCCCGCCGGGCCGAGCCGCGTCTGGTCGAACCACGCGCTGCCCTCGGATGGATCGAGGTTCAGCTCAAGCGTCGCCGCATCATGTTCCCGCGCCAGCCGGACGAACCCCGCTGCCGGGTAGACCGCGCCCGAGGTGCCGATCGACACGAACAGATCGGCGCGAGACAACGCGTCGTCGATCCGCTCCATTCCGTACGGCATCTCGCCGAAGAACACGATGTCCGGGCGCAATGCCGGTGCGCCGCACGCCGGGCATTCGGTCGCCGGCGGCAACGCCTTGCCCCATGCCCGCCGCGACCCGCACCCGGCGCACAGCGCCGAGCGCAACTCGCCATGCATGTGCAGCAGGCGCCGGGCCCCTGCCCGCTCGTGCAGATCGTCGACATTCTGCGTGACGATCAGCAGCTCGCCCGGCCATTCGCGATCGAGCCGCGCCAGCGCGTCATGCGCGGCATTGGGCGCTACCGCCGCCAGCGCGGCGCGGCGCAAATCATAGAAGCGATGCACCAACGCCGGATCGCGCGCGAGCGCCTCCGGTGTGCACACGTCCTCGACCCGATGCCCTTCCCACAGGCCGCCGGGGCCGCGGAAGGTGGCGATGCCGCTCTCTGCCGAGATGCCGGCGCCGGTGAGGATGACGATATTGCGCATGGCGTCAGCCTAGCCCGCTGGCGGTCCGCCGCAAAGCGGCATAGGTCGCGAGGCCATGCATCTCGCTCCCGACATCTTCGCCTTTCTCGTGCTTGTCGCGTTCGTCGCGGGGGCGATCGACGCGCTGGCGGGCGGCGGCGGGTTGCTGACGATCCCGGCGCTGCTCGCGGCCGGCGTGCCCCCGGTCGCGGCGCTGGCGACCAACAAGTTGCAAAGTGCGGTCGGGACGGGCTCGGCGTTCCTGACGTTCTGGCACGCCGGCCATGTCGATCTCCGCCGCTTCGCCGTGCCGGCGGCGGGCGCTTTCGCCGGGTCGGTCGCGGGTGCGGTGGCGGTGCAGCATGTCGATCCGCGGTTTCTGGCCGCGTTCGTGCCGGTGCTGCTGATCGCGATGGCGTTATACTTCCTGCTCGCCCCGCCGATGAGCGAGTCCGATCGGCACGCGAGGCTAGGACGCGCCGGGCTGACCGGCGTGACCACGTTGCTCGGCTTTTACGACGGCTTCTTCGGGCCGGGGACCGGCTCGTTCCTGACCACCGCACTCGTGGCGCTCGGCGGGCTCGGGCTGGTGCGCGCGATTGCCAACACCAAGTTTCTCAATCTCGCCACCAACATCGCCGCGCTGGCGGCGATGATCGCCGGGGGCAAGGTGCTGTGGCTGCTCGGCGGCGCGATGGCGGCGGCGAATGTCGCGGGCAATCAGTGCGGCGCGTGGGCGGCACTGCGGTTCGGCGGAAAGGGCGTGCGGCTGCTGTTGGTGGTCATGTCGATCGCCCTCACGATCAAGCTGCTGTCGGATCCCGCGAACCCCTTATGGGCATGGCTGGGTCGATGACGGCTCAGCGGCTCGCATAATCGTTGGCGCCCAAGGTCTCGCCACCGGGCAGGAGCGCGCCGGCGACATACGCTTCGTCGGTGACCTCGACGGTCGCGCCGAGCTGCGTCGCGTCGAACAGCTTCCTGGCGAAGGCGGTCGGCAACCTGATGCAACCATGCGAGGCCGGAAAACCGGGATTGCGCCCGGCGTGGAGCGCGACGCCGTCCCACGTCAGCCGCTGCATGAACGGCATCGGCGCGTCGTCGTAGAGGTTCGAGCGGTGCTGCGCCTTCTTCTGCAGGATCGTGAACGTGCCGGTCGGGGTCGGGCGATCGTCGGACCCGGTCGACACCGACGAGGCAGCGACCAGCTGCTGCCCGCGGAACACATAGGCACGCTGGTCAGGGATCGAGATCAGGACGCTGACCCGGCCCACGCCGTCTGCCGCCGGGGTCCAGACGAAGCGATTGGGTGGCAGCGTCGCCGCGGCCTCGGTGATCGCCAGCGCTTCCGATCCGTCGGCGGTAGCGGGTGAGGCGACGCCGCTCATCAGCGCGGCCAGGAACAGGAAAGGGGCGATTCGACGCATGACGGTGGCCTTTTGACATCCCTGCGATAGCCGGCCCGTCCGGCAGTCATCGATCAGTCAACGCGCCGCGACCGTTTCGGTGCCGGGCGACGAAGCGTTCACCATCTGCGGCAAATGCGCCCGGATCAGGCGCAAACAGCAGTTAACGTTGACGATAATTAACCTGTTCCATGCTACATCAGCGGCATTGGAGCGGGGATTAACGTTACTCATGATGCAGTCGCAGGATACGGTGTCGTCACGCCGTGCTTTGCTGAAGACCGGCGGATTGTTCGTCGGCGCCTTGATGATCCCGGGAGCGGTGTCGGCAGGGATGCGCGACCGCGCGCGCCGCGGCACGCCGGAGTCGCTGATCCCGGACGATTTCTTCCACCCCTCGGCCACGCCCGTTTCGCAGCCCGCGGTCGCCAGTGCGACGGTGCCTCCGGCGCTCGACGCGCCGGGCGTGAACCCGCAGCTGCTGAAACGCGCGCTGGCCGCGCTCGAGCGGCATGGCAGCCGAGTCGCCAAGCGTGACCGGATCGCGGTGGCGGACTTCTCGGCGGGGTCGAGCGCGCCGCGCTTCCACCTCATCAACCTTGAGGACGGGCGCACCGTATCGAAGCTGGTCGCGCACGGCAGCGGCTCCGATCCGGGGCACACCGGCTATCTGCAGCGCTTCTCGAACCAGAACGGCTCCAACGCCTCGTGCGAGGGCGCATTCGCGACCGCCGATTATTATGTCGGCAAGCACGGGCGCTCGCAGCGGTTGCTGGGGCTCGACGCCACCAACAACAATGCGCTCGACCGCGCGATCGTCGTCCATGCGGCCTGGTACGCCAATCCCGACATGATCCGCGAGCGCGGGATGCTGGGGCGCAGCCAGGGCTGTTTCGCGGTCGGCGAGAACGAGCTGACGGAAGTGTTCGAGCGGCTCGGGCCGGGGCGGATGATCTACGCCGCGAAGGTGTGAGGCGCTCCCCCGTCACCCCGGATCTGATCCAGGGCGACGGTTCAGGGTGGGTCAGGCTGACCTACCGCGCGTCGAACGCCGCCAGCTCATAGGCGATCGACGCCTCTACCAGCGTCTCCCACATCGTCGCGACCGCCGCGGCGGGCAGGCCGAGCCGCTCGGCCTCGTCACGCGCCTGCGCGATCACCTGCGCCTTGCGCGCCTCGTCGCGCACGGCGCTGCGCGCCGGCTTGATGCGGGCGGCGGCGTCCATATAGTCAAAGCGCCGCCGCAGCAGCGCCACCAGCTCGCGATCGAGCGCATCGACGCCTGCACGGACCTCGTTCATCGTGATGCAATGCTGGCCGGGCAGAATCTCGCTCATGCCGCGCTGCTTGGCGACCGGCGCAGCGTCTGTCCAGCTTGACTTGCGCGCCCTGCCCGGCTAGGCGCGCCGCTTCGCAATCGCCCCCGCATCCCGGTGAAGCGGCGGGCCTGCACCTCTTTTCGGGGTGTGGCGCGAGACCGGGAATAACCCTGCCCTCCCCGAACGAGTTTCGGATCAGGAAGGCGGAAAACGTCGTTCGCCTGTTGCAAAGGTAATTACATGTCGAAGCGCCATAGCGCCAAGTACAAGCTCGACCGTCGTCTCGGCGAGAACATCTGGGGCCGTCCGAAGAGCCCGGTCAACAAGCGTGAGTACGGCCCCGGCCAGCACGGTCAGCGCCGCAAGGGCAAGGTGTCGGACTTCGGCATCCAGCTGCGCGCCAAGCAGAAGCTCAAGGGCTATTATGGCGACGTGACCGAGAAGCAGTTCCGTCACGCCTATGACGAAGCGTCGCGCATGAAGGGCGATACCTCGCAGAACCTGATCGGCCTGCTCGAGCGTCGCCTCGATGCGATCGTCTATCGCGCCAAGTTCGCCCCGACGATCTGGGCGGCGCGCCAGCTGGTCAGCCACGGCCACATTCGCGTCAACGGCGTGAAGTGCAACGTCGCGTCGCGTCGCTGCTCGGTCAGCGACGAGATCTCGCTGGGCAGCAAGGCGCAGGAAATGGCGCTGGTCATGGAAGCGCAGAACCTCGCCGAGCGCGAAGTGCCCGATTACGTGGCGCAGGACGGCAACACCAAGGTGACGCTGGTCCGCGTCCCGACGCTGGACGAAGTGCCCTATCCGGTGAAGATGGAGCCGAATCTGGTCGTCGAGTTCTACTCGCGCTGATCTGCTCCGCCCGCTGGCACTTGCTGCCGCGGCGGTCTGGACAGGAGAAAGGCGGTCCCGGCGGGGCCGCCTTTTTTCGTCCGCGTGCTGCGGCATGGATCGGCAAGCCGGCCATTGGCGAGTGCGCGCGCGATGCGGCGCTGCGCAGGCCTCCACATTCGCCGGCAACGACGGGGCGCAACAAGCGCTCCCCCCCTTCAGGGCCCGTTCCGTGCCTGGCCGCGGGCCGCCCGGTCAGGACCACCTTCGCCGGGCAAGCAGGATCGTGGATCGGCTTCCCATCATCAGCAGCTTGGTACGGCCCGCTTGAAGGACGCCAGCAACGCGGCGGCCGTCACAGGCTTCTGCAGCACCTCCGATCGTCGCACGCCGCCGCAATCCTGAGGCCAGGCCGTGATGAAAGTAACCGGCACGAACGCGAACATCGCGCGGATCGCCTTTACGGCGGACGGGCCCGTCCCGTCCGATAATCGCACGTCGGCGGTGATGAAGTCCGGCCGGCACGCCTGCGCCGCGGCGATGGCATCGGTCTCGGTGGCGGCGATCGTGACCGACAGCGCCCCGCCGGCACGGAGCACATCCTCGATCTGCAGCGCGATGTACGGCTCGTCTTCGATGATCAGGACGTGACACATATCCCGCATCCTCCGCGAGGAGATACGGGACCGGGAGGCTTTTGGATGCTCGCGCGGCGTCGATTCAGGCGCGTCCCCACGCGGGCCTTGGTTCGGCGTACGTCGGTGAGTGATTATAATCGCCCGCGAGGTGACAAACCACGGCGCAGGATCAATTGCGAGTGCGCAGCTGGCAACATCGCCGTCGAAGGTGTCGGCCGTGAGTGTCCGGGGCACTTGAGGGCGTCGCATCGAAGCAGATGCCGACGGGCTGCAGCGGCCGGCTGAAGCAACGAGGCAAGTGACGCTTGAGAGGCATTATCCCGCCGCGACGGTGGATACCCGCAACCAACGAGAGGCGCGCGCCGCGCTTGCAGAACAGGATGGTTTTTGGCTGCTACCCCTAGAGGTCGGCGCGGGACGGGAATGGTGGAGCCGAGGGGGATCGAACCCCTGACCTTCGCAATGCCATTGCGACGCTCTCCCAGCTGAGCTACGGCCCCATTCCGTCCGGGAGGCAGCCCACTAACCGGGGGCTGCCGGCTTGGCAAGCGGCAATTTCACCGCTCGCCAAGCTTTTTGGAAGGTCAATTGTTCTCGTCGTCTTCGTTGCTGGTTTCGACGCCCAGATCGTCGTCGCCGCCGAGATCGACCTCGTCGTCGGGCGAGGGCTCCTCGTCTTCACCGGTGTCCAGATCCTCGTCGTCACCGGCCAGATCGGCGTCGACCTTCTCCTTGTCGGGCTTGGCCGCCTCGAACGGTAGCGGCTGCTTGGACTTGAGGATCGGCTCCGGCTGCCATGCATAACCGCAGTTGATGCAGGTGACGGGTTCGTCCTTCTGGAGGTCGTAGAAACGCGTCGCGCATTTCGGGCACGTACGCTTCGTGCCCCATTCCGGCTGGATCATGCCGTGAAAAGCCTTTCGGATGGGTGGATCAAACAGGTCGCCCTGTGAAGTGGCGCGTGCCTTGCCATAGCGCAAGGCGGCTGGCAAGGCGCGGCGCGCATGGCGCATTCCTCCTCCCCCGCTCCGTTCACCGTCCCCTCGCCCGCGCGGCTGGCAGGACGGATCCGCGTTCCCGGCGACAAGTCGATCAGCCACCGGTCGCTGATGCTGTCCGCGCTGGCGGTCGGCGAAAGCCGCGTCGAGGGTCTGCTGGAGGGCGAGGACGTGCTCGCCACCGCCGCCGCGATGCGCGCGATGGGCGCGACGATCGAGCGCGGTGACGACGGCATCTGGCGCATTCATGGCGTCGGGGTCGGCGGGCTGCTTCAGCCGACGCAGGCGCTGGACATGGGCAATTCGGGCACGTCGACGCGGCTGCTGATGGGGCTGGTCGCGAGCCACCCGATCACCGCGACCTTCACCGGCGACGCCTCGCTGTCGTCACGCCCGATGGCGCGCGTGACGGTACCGCTGGCGCAGATGGGTGCATCGATCGAGGCGTCGCCGGGGACGAAGCTGCCGCTGATGGTGCGCGGCGCCTGCCCCGCCATGCCAATCGCGTACGAACTGCCGGTCGCTTCGGCGCAGGTAAAGTCGGCGGTGCTGCTCGCCGCGCTGAACACGCCTGGGATCACGCGCGTGATCGAACCGGTACCGACGCGCGACCATAGCGAGCGGATGCTGGCCGGTTTTGGCGCGCACCTGACCGTCGAACAGGGGCCGCGCGGGCGCGTGATCTCGCTGACCGGCGAAGCGGAGCTGAAGCCGCAGTCGATCGTCGTGCCGGGCGACCCGTCGTCGGCGGCCTTCTGGATGGTCGCGGCGTCGATCGTGCCGGGCAGCGACGTGGTGATCGAGAATGTCGGGCTTAACCCGACCCGCGCCGGGCTGCTGACCGCATTGCGCATGATGGGCGCGGACATCACCGAACTCGACGCGCGTGTCGTCGGCGGCGAGCCGGTTGCCGACCTGCGCGTCCGCCACGCGACGCTGGCCGGGATCGTCGTGCCGCACGATCTCGCGCCGTCGATGATCGACGAATATCCGGCGCTTTTCGTCGCCGCCGCCTTCGCCGAGGGCGCCACGGTGGCGCGCGGGGCGGAGGAGCTGCGGGTCAAGGAGAGCGACCGGATCGCCGCGATGCGCGGGGCGCTGTCAGCGAACGGCGTTGCGACCGACGAGCATGAGGACGGGCTGACCGTCCATGGATCCGGCGGCGAGAAGATTGCGGGCGGCGGCATGGTGGCGACCAAGCTGGACCACCGGATCGCGATGAGCATGACGGTCGCCGGGCTGCACGCGCGCCATGCGGTAACGATCGATGATGTCGCGCCGGTCGCGACCAGCTATCCGGCCTTTTACCAGCAGCTCGCGCAACTGTCGGGAGACGCCGCATGATTATCGCCGTCGATGGTCCCGCAGCATCGGGCAAGGGTACGATCGCGCGGGCGCTCGCGCATCATTACGGCATCCCGCATCTCGATACCGGATTGCTCTATCGCGCCGTGGCGACGCAGGTGACGCGGCTCGATCTCGATCCGGCGATCGAGGCCGATGCGGTGGCGGCGTGCGACTTCGACGATCAACTGCTCGCGGACCCGATCCTGCGCGACGATGCCACCGGGCAGACCGCCTCAATCGTCTCGGCGCATCCACTGGTTCGCGCGGCCCTGCTTCAGCGACAGCGGCGCTTTGCGCACCAACCCGGCGGCGCGGTGCTCGACGGGCGCGACATCGGCACGGTGATCGCGCCCGATGCGGATGCGAAGCTGTTTGTGCGCGCCACGCCGACGATCCGCGCGCGACGCCGCCACGACGAACTCCACAAGCGCGGCGGCGCGATCAGCTACGACCAGGTCCTTTCTGACATTCGGACGCGTGACGACCGCGACAGCTCGCGCTCTGCCGCACCGCTGGTCGCGGCGGAAGATGCAATGGAGCTGGACACCAGCTTTCTGTCGATCGACGCCGCGGTGTCGCGCGCGATCGCGCTGGTGGAGGCGCGAGTAGAGCGTTAATCGGCGAGCCAATCCTCACGACCGTGACGGATGCGGAGGATCAGGACGTCGTCGGCATCGTCCACCTGATAGAACATGATGTGCACGCCGACGGTAAAGCCTCTCGTTGCGCTGTCGATCTCTTCCCTCAGCCGAGCGATGCGAGGAAAGCTATCGATCATCTCGAACGCCTCTCGCAGCCGCGCGACATAGCGGTCCGTCGCGGCGAGGCCGTAACGCTCAAGCCCGCTGGCGAGCAGTTCCGCCAAGTCGCGATCGGCTTCCGCCGAAAGCTCAACCGCCATGTTTCGCCAGATAGGCGGCGCGAGTGTCCGCGACCACTTGTCCGAACGACCGCTGGGATACGCCGCTCGCCCTGCCCTCGTCGACCAACCGCTGCATGTTCGCGATCTTCTCGGCGCGCACCTGTTCGCGGCGGATCAGATCCCGGACAACGTCGCTGGAGTTGCTGTAGCGGCCCGTCGCCGCCTGCTGCTCGACCCAGTCCTTCATGGCGTCGGGGAGCGAGATGTTCATCGTGGCCATATCACGAAGATGCGGCGCATTGGCAAAGATTGTCAACCTTGCTTGCCCGGCACTTTTCGGCTAGGGCGCGGCGGTCCGGCGGGCTGTGGCTCGCGGAGGCGCGGCGCGATGGCATGCCCCTCGCGCCTTTTCGCACATCCGCGAATAGCCCCCGCCGCTCCCCAGATCGAACGGATGTCGCGCCCGGCACGGGGCCGGTGCGATAGTGATGGCCAAGACCGGCGGAACCAACCGCCTGGCCGGAAAACGACATAGGACAGTTTCTTTTATGGCCTCAGTGGCAACTCCCTCGCGTGACGAATTCGCGGCGATGCTCGATGACATGTTCGGCGGCGCCGACAGCTTCGAGGGCCGCGTGGTGCTGGGCACCGTTACCGCCATCGAGAACGACCTCGTCGTCATCGACGTCGGCCTGAAGAGCGAAGGCCGCGTGCCGCTGCGCGAATTCGCGCCTGCGCCGGGCCAGAAGGCCGACCTGAAGGTCGGTGACGAAGTCGAGGTCTATGTCGACCGAGTCGAGAACATGCATGGCGAAGCGATGCTGTCGCGCGACCGCGCCCGCCGCGAAGCCGCCTGGGACAAGCTGGAGCTGGAATTCGCCAAGACCGCGCGCGTCGAGGGCGTGATCTTCGGCCGCGTGAAGGGTGGCTTCACCGTCGACCTGAACGGCGCCGTGGCGTTCCTGCCGGGCTCGCAGGTCGACATCCGCCCGGTTCGCGACGTCACCCCGCTGATGGACATCCCGCAGCCGTTCCAGATCCTGAAGATGGACCGCAAGCGCGGCAACATCGTCGTGTCGCGTCGCGCCGTTCTGGAAGAGACCCGCGCCGAGCAGCGCTCGGGCCTGATCCAGTCGCTGCATGAAGGTCAGATCATCGACGGCGTCGTCAAGAACATCACCGATTACGGTGCGTTCGTCGACCTGGGCGGGATCGACGGCCTGCTGCACGTCACCGACCTGAGCTACAAGCGCGTCGGTCACCCGAGCGAGATGATCAACATCGGCGACACCGTGAAGGTGCAGATCATCCGCATCAACAAGGATACGCAGCGCATCTCGCTGGGCATGAAGCAGCTCGAGAGCGATCCGTGGGATGGCGCCGCCGCCAAGTATCCGGTCGGCGCGAAGCTGTCGGGCCGCGTCACGAACATCACCGAATATGGTGCGTTCGTCGAGCTGGAAGCCGGCATCGAGGGCCTGGTCCACGTCAGCGAAATGTCCTGGACCAAGAAGAACGTCCATCCGGGCAAGATCGTCTCGACCTCGCAGGAAGTCGAAGTGGTGGTGCTCGAGGTCGACGAGGACAAGCGTCGCATCTCGCTGGGCCTGAAGCAGGCGCAGAACAATCCGTGGGAGGCGTTCGCCGCCGCGCACCCGATCGGCTCGACCGTTGAGGGCGAAGTCAAGAACGCTACCGAGTTCGGCCTGTTCATCGGCCTCGACAACGACGTCGACGGCATGGTCCATATGTCCGACATCGCCTGGGGCGTGTCGGGTGAGGACGCGCTGAACCTGCACCGCAAGGGTGAGATGGTTCAGGCCGTGGTGCTCGACATCGATCCGGAGAAGGAGCGCATCTCGCTCGGCATGAAGCAGCTCGAGCGCGGCGGCCCCGTCGCAGCGGGCGCCGGCGATCGCCTGGGCAAGAACCAGGTCACCACCGTCACCGTCCTCGAAGTCCGCGACGCGGGTCTCGAAGTGCAGGCGGGCGACGATGGCGCGACCGGCTTCATCAAGCGCACCGACCTCGGCCGCGATCGCGACGAGCAGCGTCCGGAGCGTTTCCAGGTCGGCCAGAAGTTCGACGCGATGGTGACCGGCTTCGACCGTTCCAAGAAGCCGACCTTCTCGGTCAAGGCGATGCAGATCGCCGAAGAGAAGCAGGCGGTGGCGCAGTACGGCTCGTCCGACTCGGGTGCGTCGCTCGGCGACATTCTCGGTGAGGCGCTCAAGGCGCGCGAAACCAAGAAGTAAGCGAACCTGCCTTGCGGCATGAAGGGGGGATCGGCCGATGGCCGGTCCCCTTTTCATTTGACGGACAATTGGGTGACCCACTTTGCACAATCGATACCAGATCGGTGCTACCGACCGCCCAAACTTACATGTATCAGCCCGTAGTGACGTTAATCCAAGCACTAAGGAACCGCGGACAATGATACGGTCGGAGTTGGTCCAGGCATTGTTGAAGGACAATCCCAGCCTGTCCCAGCGCGATGTCGAGGCAATTGTCTCGACTTTCTTCGATGAGATCACCGAGCGGCTCGCCGCCAACGGTCGCGTCGAATTGCGCGGTTTCGGAGCTTTCTCGACGCGCGCGCGTGACGCGCGGGTCGGGCGCAACCCGCGTACCGGCGAGACGGTCGAGGTCGATGCCAAGCGCGTTCCGTTCTTCAAACCCGGCAAGGAAATGCGCGTCCGCCTCAACGTCGCGTAACGCGGCGACCCACGATGGGTTGACGTGGCGCGCCGCAACGGCTTCGTGGCCGGTGATGCGCGGGCGTGGCGGAATCGGTAGACGCTGGGGACTTAAAATCCTCTGCCATTGGCGTGCGGGTTCGAGTCCCGCCGCCCGCACCAGTATCATTCGTCTGGTCACCGGGACCTTCCTGGCGCTGTCCGCGATGTCGTGCGGGCGCCGCGCGGATGTTGGTCCGGTCGTGGTGAGCGTTATCGGAACGACCCCGCAGGTCGCCGGGCGCGATCGCAGCGCGCTGTCGGCCGGCGACCGGCAATTGACCGACTCGCTCGCCGAAGGACTGGTCCGCTTCGATGCGGTCGGACAGATCGAGGCGGGCGTCGCCGAGCGCTGGATCGTCATCGACGACGGGCGCAGCTACATCTTCAGGCTGCGCAACGCCGTCTGGGCGGACGGCACACCAGTGCGCGCGCGTGACGTGGTGCCGCTGCTTCGACGCCAGATCGCACCTGCCGCCGAAAACCGCATCGCCTCCTATCTCACCGCGGTCGCCTCGGTGGTCGAGATGACCCCGGAGGTGATCGAGATCGAGCTGGCGCGGCCACGCCCCGATCTGCTCAAGCTGTTCGCGCAGCCGGAAATGGCGTTGGTTCGCCCCGGTGCCGCGGGAGGCGCCGGCCCGTTCCGCCGCCGCGACCGCACGCGTGACGGCATCCTGCTGACCCCCGCACCCGATCCCGATCGTGACCCCGACGAAGAAGGACCGACTCCCGAGCAGAACGTGCTGCTGCGGGGTGAGCGCGCCGCGCTGGCGATCCTGCGCTTCGTCGAACGCCACTCCGACCTTGTCACCGGCGGGACGCTTGACGACTGGCCGATCTTGCAAGCCGCGAACCCCGCACCTGCGAACGTGCGCGTCGATCCCGCCGCCGGGCTGTACGGTCTGGCGGTGGTGCGGCGCGAAGGCTTTCTGGCCGATGCCGACAATCGCGGCGCGATCGCGCAAGCGATCGACCGCGCCGACCTGACCGGAAGCGTATCGGCCGACTGGCCGGCGCGCGAGACCGTCCTGCCCGAGCAGCTCGACTCGGGAGCGCCGCCGATGGTGCCGGTCTGGGCGACGCTGACGCCCGAGCAGCGCCCCGCTGCCGCCCGCGCGCGCGTTGCCGCGTGGCGCAGCGTGCACGGCGGTGCGCCGATCGTTCGGCTGGCGCTGCCCGCTGGTCCCGGCGGCACGATCCTGTGGGGACATCTGGCGCGCGACCTTTATGCGGTCGGCGTCCGCCCGGTCAGGGCTGCGCTGGACGATCCCGCTGCCGACCTGCGACTCATCGACCTCGTCGCGCCCTATGACAATGCGCGCTGGTATCTGGCCGAGGCGTGCGTTGCCTGCTCGGAAGACGCACGTGCCGCGATCGAGGCCGCGCGGCTCGCCGACACGCTGCCGGAGCGCGCCGCGGCGGCTGCGGCCGCCGATCGGCTGCTGACGCAGGACGTGGCGTTCGTCCCGCTCGCGCGGCCGTTCCGCTGGTCGCTGGTCGCACTGCGACTGCGGCAGTGGCAGCCCAACCCGCGCGCGTGGCACTCATTGAACCGGCTGCGTACCGACCCCAATTGATTCTGTATGAACGCTCGTCCCACGCCGCTGAAGGCCGGCCTCTTCGACGGCTTGCCCGTCGGCACCGATCCCGCCGCCGTGCGCCGTCGCGTCGAGGCGGTCGAGCGGCTGCTGGAGGGGCTGTACGTCATTCCGGGCATCAACCGGCGTGTCGGGCTCGATGCCATCGTGGGGCTGGTGCCGGTGGTCGGCGATCTCGTCGCGGGTGCGATGGGCATGTGGCTGGTCTGGGAAGCGCGCAATCTTGGGATGGGACGGCTGGCGCTGTTCGGGATGACCGCGCGGGTCGGTTTCGACACGGCCTTGGGCATGATCCCGTTCGTCGGGGACGCCGCCGACTTTTTCTACCGCTCGAACACGCGCAACCTGAAGCGGATCAAGAAGCATCTCGATCGTCACCATCCTGCGACGGTGACGCTGGACCGCTGACGACCGCGACCTAGCGCGCGTTTGGCACGAACATCGTACCGCCCGGCATCGCATGCGGCACACCAGTGGTGCCGGGGAAGCTGATCGGCAACCCGGCCAGCGTGCGCACCGCCATATAGGCGAAGCCCTCCGCCTCCAGCCCGTCGCCGTGCCAGCCGAGCGCGTCAACCGGCTCGGGGGTCAATCCGGTTCGATCGGCGATCATACGCATCATCGCGGGATTGTGGCGTCCCCCGCCAGCCACCAACAGGCGCCGTGGCTGAACCGGCAGCAGGGTCAGCGCTTGCGCCACGGTCGCCGCGGTAAAGGCGGTCAGCGTCGCGGCACCGTCCGCCGCGGACAGGCCGCGCGCCGGTTGGATGGTGAAATCGTTGCGGTCGAGCGACTTCGGGTAAGGCGTATCGAAGAACGGATGATCGAGCATCGCAGTCAGCACCGTCTCGTCAACCCGCCCGGATGCGGCGAGCGCACCGTTCTTGTCAAAGCGCGCGCCGCTCTCCTGCTCGACCCAGCTGTCGATCAGGCCGTTCGCCGGGCCGGTATCGAACGCCGCGATCGCCGCACCGGCGTCGATCAGCGTGATGTTGGCCACTCCACCGAGGTTGAGGATCGCCACCGGTCCGTCCAGCCCGGCGGCGAGCGCCGCGTGATAGATCGGGAGCAACGGCGCGCCCTGCCCGCCGGCCGCGACGTCGGCGCTGCGGAAGTCGGCGACGGTACGAATGCCGGTTACGTCGGCGAGCATTTGCCCGTCGCCGATCTGCCATGTCCAGCGCCGGTCGGGGCGATGGGCGACCGTCTGGCCGTGGAAGCCGATCACCCCGATGTCCGCCGGCAGCGCACCGGCGTCGCGAAGCAGCTTTTGCACCGCCAGCGCATGGGTGCGGGTGATGAGCGCCGCTGCGTCGACCAGCGGCGGACTGGCGCGCGGACGAGGATAGGTGAGCGCGAGTGCGGTCGCCTCCGCCAATTGCGCACGCGCGGCGTCCGAATAAGGTTCGCCGCGGAACGCGATGTGGCGCACCACCTGCTGCCCGTCGGTTTCGATCAGCGCCGCGTCAATCCCGTCCAGCGACGTGCCCGACATCAATCCGATCGCCAGCATCCGCCCGCCCTTTCCGTCCGTTATCCGCCGCCGCTATCGCCCGCGTCGCCGCCACTGGCAAATCGCATCGTCCCGCATTATGTGCGGACGATCCCATGGCAACGCAAATCCCCTCACCGCCCCGCGTGGGCATGGTCTCGCTCGGCTGTCCCAAGAACCTGGTCGACAGCGAACGCATCCTGACCCAGCTTCGCGCCGACGGCTATCAGATGTCCGCCGATTATGCGGGCGCCGACGTCGTTCTGGTCAACACCTGCGGGTTTCTAGATTCGGCCAAAGAAGAATCGCTTGACGCGATTGGTGAAGCGATCGCCGAGAATGGTCGGGTCATCGTCACCGGCTGCATGGGCAAGGAGGCCGAGGCGATCCGCGCGCGCTTCCCCGACGTGCTCGCGATCACTGGTGCGCATGAATATGAGCAGGTCGTCGAGGCGGTCCATGCCGCCGCCCCCGCGTCGCTGAGCCCGTTCGTCGACCTGATCCCCGACGCGGGGCTGAAGCTGACGCCGCGCCATTACAGCTATCTCAAGATCTCGGAGGGCTGCAATCACCGCTGCTCGTTCTGCATCATCCCGTCGTTGCGCGGCGATCTGGTCAGCCGCCGCCCCGACGCGATCCTGCGCGAAGCCGAGAAGCTGGTCGCGGTGGGGACGAAAGAACTGCTGGTCATCAGCCAGGATACCTCCGCCTACGGAATCGACATCCGCGACCAGTCGCGGATGTGGAAGGGCGCGGAGGTTCGCCCGCACATGACCGATCTCGCGCGCGAGCTGGGGAAGATCGCGCCATGGGTGCGTTTACATTACGTCTACCCCTACCCGCACGTCGATCAGGTGATCCCGTTGATGGCGGACGGGTTGGTGCTTCCGTATCTCGACATCCCGTTCCAGCACGCCGCGCCGGCGGTGCTGCGCCGGATGAAGCGCCCCGCGAATGACGCCAAGGTGCTCGGACGGATCAAGGCGTGGCGCGACATCTGCCCCGATATCGCGATCCGTTCGACCTTCGTGGTCGGCTTCCCCGGTGAGACCGAGGACGATTTCCAGTATCTGCTCGACTGGCTCGACGAGGCGCAGCTCGATCGCGTCGGTGCGTTCCGCTTCGAGCCGGTCGAGGGTGCGTCGGCGAATGCGCTCCCCGACCCGGTGCCGGAGGCGGTGAAGGAAGAGCGCTACGCGCGGATCATGGAAAAGACCGCCGCGATCTCGGCTGCGAAGCTTGCCGCCAAGGTCGGACGAACGCTGGAGGTGATCGTCGATGCGGTCGACGCCGCAAGCGGCGGCGCGTCGGGGCGGTCGATGGCCGATGCGCCCGAGATCGACGGTGAGGTGCACCTGCGCGATGCCGGGCATCTGACGCCCGGCGATATCCTACCGGTCGTCATCGAGGAAGCAGACGAGCACGATCTGTTCGGCGTCCCGGCCTGATTGGGCAAGTAGAGGTTTTATCCTGAAAAGCAGCTTCCATACTGTTGGTTAACCCGGCGCTTCTAGACGGGCCTGACCATCGAGGGAGATGTCATGCCGCGCCGGATTCGGTCCCTGTTGTCACTGCTCAGTGCCGAAGTGGCCGCCCATGCCGATCGCTCCGAAGCGATCGCCGGGCAAACGCGATTGCTGGCGCTCAACGCCGCGATCGAGGCCGCGCGATCGGGTGAGGCGGGACGCGGCTTCGGTGTGGTCGCGCAGGAAGTGAAAACGCTGGCGGCGCAGGCAAGCAGCTCGTCGCGGGCGTTCCGCGAGGATCTGCTCGGCCGGCTGCATCAGGGCAGCGAGATCGCCGCCGACTTGGTCCGCGAGCTGGAAGGCGGCCGGCTTGGCGAACTCGCGCAGTCGATCGCCGATGCCCTGTCACGGACATTGTTCGACCGCACGATTGACGTGCGGGTGCTGGCAAGCGACCATGCGGTGCGCGAGAGCCTGATGCTGCCCGGCGACCAGCGCGCCGAAAATCGCGCGCTGGAGCGGATGCGCTCGCTGCTCGGCTTCTCGCCCTATTTTCTCAACGCCTTCGTTGTTGCGGCGGACGGTCAGGTCGGCGTCTGCGCGCATGACAATGCGGCGGTGCGGACGATCCGATTCGATGGTTATGACCAGTTCCGCGCCGTGATGAACGGCCCGTTGCCGAATGGCTGGGCTACGGACGAGGTCTGGGCGAACCCATGGTCGCATGATCGCAAGGTGCTGATCTTCGTCGCGCCGGTGGTTGTCGAGGGGGTCACAATCGGGGTTTGCTACCTCGAATATGACTTCGAGGGGCAAGTGGCGCAGCTGATCGATGTGATGAACCGATCGTCGCAGCGCGCGACGATCTCGATTGTCGATCCGGGCGGTCGGGTGGTCGCCACCACCGGCACGCGCCGCTTCCACGAACGTCATCCCTTTGCGGTCGATGTCCCCGGCGGGCGCGTGCAATCGCTCGACCGACTGGTCGTCGCGCAGGCGACGGTGCCGAGCGATCACGGGGTGGCGGGTCTCAACTTCCGGTGCGTGATCGAGGACCACCTCGCCTCGGACAGCGACATCCTCGCCGCCATGGCCGCCTGAGCGCGGCGGTCAGCGGCCGGCGGCGGGTGGAGCGAGCACCTGCGCGGCGAGCGACCGAAACGATCGCGCCTCCGCATCGCCAAGCGGCACGCGCGGATTTCTGCTCGATACGCAGACCACACCGAGTGCGTAGCCGGCGGCATCGACGATCGGCGCCGCGACAAACGAGCGGATCAACCCGACGCGAACGAACGGATTGGAACGGAAGGTGCTGTCCGTGATCGTGTCGGAAACGCAAAAGACCTGCTCGGGCGCGACGATCGCGTGCGCCGACATGGATCGCGCCCGATCATAGCGACCGAGCTGACCGCCTGATGAGGCAATGACGATCTGCAGATCATCGACAAGCAAGGCGACGCCTGCCCAATCACCGCCCAAGAGCTTCCTTGCCGATTTCGCGAGTGCCGTAAGCGCGGGATCTTCAACACGCTCCAGCAACCCGGAGGCGCGCACCGCCTCGCTTCGCGCACGTTCGTCAGCAGGGATCGGAGCCGGAGAGTAGAAGGTCACCGACACCTACAACGTCCCCCTTGTCACCACCCAACACCATCGTCTGACCAGCAGCGTTTCGCGCGGGCGTCGCGCCGACGTCAGCGATCAAATTATCTAGTAACTCAAATGACCTGAGTCGTAGTTCGATCCTGCACCGTTTCGGATGATTGTTTCAGATCGGGACAGGCGAGGATAATCAGTCTCACCGCACGGAAGCGCGAACGGCGGGCATTCCGATGCGTTTGAGCGAATAAAGATGAAGCACGAACGCTTGGTAGCGGAGGAGGGACTTGAACCCCCGACACGCGGATTATGATTCCGCTGCTCTAACCAGCTGAGCTACTCCGCCCCGTTTTCCGAGGGAACCAGCGCTCGTGAGGCGCGGGCTATAACAGCCGAATGAACGCGGTCAAGCCGCGAAAGAATGACGGGACAACATTTCCCATGGGCCACCCCGGTACCAATAGGCGGCCAGTCCGGAGATCATAACGGGTCGCGGGCCAAAACTGGCGCGCAGCTCCGCCACCAGCGCCTTGGCGGCTGCCGGCTCGACCTTGTTCTGCACCGTCACATGCGCACGCCAGCCACCGGCGTCCTGCGGCGTCAGCAGTCCGGCAAATGCAGCGGCCAGCCGGGCGCGAACGTCCACCAATTCGTCGCTGTCGATCCGGTAAGCGACGCCGCGCCCCAGCGAGATGACGTCCGCGATCCGTGCGCGCGGCGCTGACACCCCGCGCGTCTCGGTAACCAGCCGCTGGCGCAGCTCGGGAGCGAGCGTCGGGGGCAGATGATGGAACATCGTCAGATGCGCGGCGAGCTGGTTGCGCTCCGGCGGGAAATAGGCGGTGCGCTGCGCATCGAAGAACGCCTGATCCTCGCGCCCGAACAGCGCGGTGACGATGATCGGGGCGGGCTCGAACGAGGTGGTCAAATCTCGATCTGACTGCCCAGCTCGACCACACGATTGGTCGGCAGGCGGAAGAATTCCATCGCGCTTTCCGCGTTGCGGAGCATCCAGCTGAACAGCTTTTCGCGCCAGATCGCCATGCCAGGACGCTCCGAGGCGAGTAGCGTCTGACGGCTGAGGAAGAAGCTGGTGTCCATCATCCGGAACGCCGCGCCGCAGCCGTCGAAGGTCTTGAGATGCGCCGGCACGTCGGGCTCCTCCATGAAGCCGTACCGCAGGATGACGCGGTGGAACCCCTGCCCCAGATCCTCGTGGAGGAAGCGGTCTTCTTCCGGGAAATAGGGCATGTCGGTGACGCGCACGGTCAGCAGGATCACGCGTTCGTGCAGGACGCGGTTATGCTTGAGATTGTGCAGCAAGGCGTGTGGCACGCCCTCCGGCGTCGAGGTCATGAACACCGCGGTGCCCGAGACGCGCGTCGCCGAGGTCGCCGCCGAGTCGATGAAGATCTTGATCGGCATCGCTGCCTCGCGCATCCGCTCGATCATCAACTTGCGCCCCTGCGACCAGGTGGTGAGGAGCACGAAGACGATCACCGCGACCAGCAGCGGAAACCAGCCGCCATCCGGCACCTTGGTGAGGTTGGACGCGAAATACAGGCCGTCGATCGACAGGAAGACGATCTCGAACAGCGCGGTCGCCCAAAGCGGCCAGTGCCAGACGCGACGGATCAGCACGCCAACCATGCAGGTCGAGATGAACATCGTGCCCGTGACCGCGATGCCATAGGCGGCGGCGAGGTTCGACGACTCGCCAAAGCCAAAGATGAGAAGCAGCACCATCACCATCAGCGCCCAGTTGGCGGCGGGAATGTAGATTTGCCCCGCCTCCGACGCGCTGGTGTGCGTTATGCGGATACGCGGCATCAGTCCCAGTTGCACCGCCTGCTGGACCACTGAATAGGCCCCCGTGATGACCGCCTGGCTCGCGATCACGGTCGCCATGGTCGCGAGGATGACGAGCGGCAGACGCCAGTTCTCGGGCGCCATCAGGAAGAAGGGATTTTCAGCGGCAGCCGGCGTTTGCAGCAGCAGCGCCCCCTGCCCTAGATAATTGAGCATCAGCGCCGGAAGGACGAACGCCAGCCACGCCAGTTCGATCGGGCGCCGGCCGAAATGTCCCATGTCCGCGTAGAGCGCCTCGGCCCCGGTCACCGCCAGCACCACCGAGCCGAGCGCGAGGAACGCCAGCCCGCCGTCGTTCATCGCGAAGCGCACCGCATAGAGCGGGTTGAGCGCGAACAGGATGTCGGGGCGCTGGATGATGTGCGAGACGCCCATTACCGCCACCACGACGAAATAGACCGCCATGATCGGCCCGAACAACCGCCCGACCTTCTCGGTCCCGATCGACTGCATGTAGAAGAGCGCGATCAGGATCGTCACCGCGATCGGCAGCACGAACGAGCCGAACCCCTGTTCGACCGTCGCCAGCCCCTCGACCGCCGACAGCACCGAGATCGCCGGGGTGATCATGCAATCGCCGAAGAACAGGGCGGTGGCGAGCACGCCGAGGATAACGAGGCTCGACCCCCATCTCTTGCCCGCCCCCGAGCGCCGCTGGATCAGCGCCAGCAGTGCGAGGCTGCCGCCCTCACCGTTGTTATCGGCGCGTAGCACGATCAACACATATTTGAGCGTGACGATCAGCATCAGCGACCAGAAGACGAGGCTGATGACGCCAAACACGTGCAGCGGGTCGACCGCGAGCGGATGGTGCCCGACGAACACCTCCTTCATCGCGTAGAGCGGGCTGGTGCCGATATCGCCATAGACGACGCCGATCGCGCCGAGCGCGAGTTTGGCGAGGCTGCCGCTATGATGGTGATGCGCGGCGGCGGCCTGGGCACGGGTCGCGGGGTCGACGGTGCTGGCGCTCACGCGCTGGCCACCGCTATCGAAAGGACGTGCGTGCTCGTGGCCATACTGAGGCGCGACTAGCACGCGCCCGATGCGCCCGCAACGCGGAACAGGTGGCGAACATAAATGTTCTGTTCAATGAAAGGACCTGCCACCATGAGCGATACCCATAATCCGAAGAGCGAGCCCTTCTCGAACGCGGAGAAGGATCCCGACGACTGGACCACCGGCGACGAGCCGATGACCGGCGCACAGGCGAGCTATTTGAAAACGCTTAGCGAAGAAGCTGGTGCCGAGTTCGACGAGTCGCTCACCAAAGCCGATGCTTCGAAGAAAATCGACGCGCTTCAGGAACAGACCGGCCGCGGAAAATAGCCGCGCCGGTCAGTGCGCGTTGCCGGCCGCGATAAGGCGGTCGAGCAGCATGAGCCGACGCGCGATTTCGAGGCGATAGGGCGTGCCGTCCGGCGAAAGCTGGACGGCACGTGCCCATAATGACCGGGTCTTCGCCAGATCGCCGGCTTCGAGATAGGCGAAGCCGAGATAATAAGGCGGAGCAGGATGTTCGGGCGCAAGCCGTGCCGCCTGCCGGAACGCGAGCAACGCCGGCGGCGAGACGCGATGCCCGGCTTCCGCCGCCAGCGTCACGCCTGCCCACGTCCACAGGATGAAGCTTTGCGGCAGCTTGGAGAGGCCGCCGAGCACGACTCGCGCGGCCGCATCGTCGTTGCCGCTGCGTGTCATCGCATCCGCGGCGACAAGATAGGCGGTATCGGCGTTGAAACGGCCGAACATGCTGTCACGAAGCTGCACCTCATCGATGTCGATCGGCGCGGTGGTGGCAGTGCGTTGCGGGGCTGCCGCCTTCAGCATCGGCTGTCCCTGCCACGCATAGCCGACACCGCCGAGGCACAAGGCCGCCCCGAGCATCGACCAGAGCAGCCGATCGACGCGCAGCCAGAACGCCATCGCGGCGAACGCCGCCGCGCCGAGCAGCAGGAGCGCGACGAACCCCATCAGCGCTTTTCCTCCAGCGTGCGAGTTTCGTGCATTTTCCCCGCCATTTGCGGCGGCATGTACTTCTCGTCGTGCTTGGCGAGCAGATTGGTGGCGATGAACGAGGCGTCCGGACGGAAGTGACCCTCCGCCACCACGCCCGAGCCTTCGCGGAACAGATCGGGCGCGATCCCGCTGAACCGCACCGGTGTGGTCGCCTTGCCATCGGTGACGACGAAGTCGATCGACACACCATCAGCGGCGCGCTTGATCGAGCCGCGCTCGACCATCCCGCCCAGCCGCACCGCCTTGTCGGGCGGCGGCAGATTGCCCGCCACGTCGGCGGGCGCGTAGAAGAACGCCGCCTGATCGCGCAGCCCCGACAGCGCCAGCAACGCCGCCGCGGCGATCGCGCCAAGCCCGAGCAGCACCAGCATAAGCCGTTGATTCTTCCGCGTCATTTCTCGGCATCCCGCATCTGGCGCCAGCTCCAGTATGACAGCAGCGCGGCGGCGAGCAACGTCAGCGCGTAGGCGCCGGTGACGAACGGCCACGGATTCATGCGCGCGCCCGCCGCCGCAGTCGGGCCTCGGCCTTCTCACGCCCCAGCATCGTGCGCATCCGCATCAGCACCACTGCGCCGAAGAAGAACGAGAAACCTGCGAGCATGATCGGCAGCGGCCAGAGCAACGACCGGTCGATACTGGAGCCCGTCAGCCCGATACTCGGCCCCTGATGCAGCGTGTTCCACCACACGACCGAATAGCGGATCACCGGCAGCAGCACCGTGCCGGCGATGCCGTACAGCGCCGGGATGCGGCCGTCGCCATCGCGCTCGCGATCCGCCTGCGCGAGGGCGATAAAGCCGAGATAGACGAAGAACAGCAACAGCATCGAGGTCAGCCGCCCGTCCCACTGCCACCACGTTCCCCAGGTCGGCCGCCCCCAGATCGCGCCGGTGACGAGACAAAGCGCGGCGAAGATCGCGCCGGGCGCGGCGATCGCACGCGCGGCGATCATCGCTAGCGGGTGCCGCCAGACGAGAAAGACGATGCTGGATATCGCGATGCTGCTCCATCCGCCCATTCCGAGCCAGGCGGCGGGGACGTGGATGTAGAGGATCCGGACGGTCTCCCCCTGCAGATAATCGGCCGGGGTCTGGGTCAGCCCCGCCCAGCAGCCGATCGCAATCAATGCGACGCCCGCCCACCACAGGATCGGGGTGAGCGGACGCGCGATCTTCAGAAAACGCGCCGGATTGGCAAAGGCATGGAGCGCAGGCACGGCGCCGGGATAGGCGAACCGGGGGCGGCCGTCACCCCCGGCGTTGCACCGATCAGCGACCGATCAGCCGGCGCGCGATCCGGTCGGCGACCTCTGCGGTCGGATCGCCCGAGGTCGCGGCTTCGTCCCACACCTGATCGAGCCGGCCGGGGATCTGTGCGATCCGTGCCATCACCTCGACCTCGTCGCCATGGCCGAGATATTCGAGCCCGACGTTGATGATACCGCCGGCGTTGATGACGTAATCGGGCGCGTAGACGATCCCGGCGTCGTGCAGCCGCTGCCCGTCGGCGCGCGTCTCGAGCTGGTTGTTCGCGCCGCCGGCGACGATCCTGGCCTTAAGCGTCGGTATCGAGCGCTCCGTGAGAATCGCGCCCAGCGCATTGGGGCTGACGATATCGACTTCCTGCGACAGGATCGCGTCCGGTGAAACGGTGCTTGCGCCCAACTCCGCCGCCATGCGCTCGGCACGGGCCTGATCGACATCGGCAAGCGTCAGCACCGCGCCGTCCTTCGCCAGCAGCCGCGCGAGCCCGCCGCCCACCGACCCAAGCCCCTGGATCGCGACGCGCACGCCCTTCACGTCATCGGTGCCGAGCCCGCGCTTCGCCGCCGCGCGAACGCCAAGATAGACGCCGTGCGCCGTATACGGGCCGGGATCGCCGCCTGCCGCGCCTTGCGCAACTGGCAGGCCCGAGACGTAGCGCGTCTCGCCCGCTATCACCTTCATCCGCGCCTCGGACATGCCGACGTCTTCGGCGGTGACGTAGCGGCCACCGAGCGACTCGACCGCGCGACCGAACGCCACCAGTTGCGCGTCGCTGATCGTGGCGCCTTGCTTGTCCGCCAGCACGACGCCCTTGCCGCCGCCAAGCTCGAGCCCGGCCATCGCATTCTTGTAGCTCATGCCCCGCGAAAGGCGCAGCGCATCGGTAATCGCCCGGGAATCATCGGCATAGTGCCAGAAGCGCACGCCACCCGCTGCCGGCCCGAGCGCGGTCGAGTGGACGGCGATCACCGCCTTCAATCCCGACGTCGGGTCGGTGAACAGATGCAGCCCCTCATGGCTGTCGAAATCGGGATAGTCCCAGACCGAGGTCATCGTCTCTCCAGTGCGCACGACGTTAAATTACCGTCAGGCGCAATAATCTTGTCGGGCGAGAAACGCCAGCAAGAATCAGAAATGGAGGGATGGGGCGACCGACGGGACTTGAACCCGCGACCCTCGGTACCACAAACCGATGCTCTAACCAACTGAGCTACGATCGCCGCGAAGGCCGTGCCCCTAGCGGCACCGCGACGGGTTCGTCAAGCGGTTCAGAAGCGTCCGTCGACCGACAGCGTGCGGGCGGCGCCGTCTGCGGTGAAGCCAGCGCCGTCCAGCCGCACCGCCATCGTGGGATCGGTCGGGATCAGCGTCAGATTGGCACGATAGCGTCCATCCGGCCACAGGCGCAGGTCGACACCCTCGCCCGCACCGCTGGTGAGCGGCAGCAACAGCGCTCCGGAGTCGCAGCGCGCGCTCCCGCTCAGCGCCCCGGGCAGCGACTGGCCGAGGAACGCGCCGGCCAGAGTCGCGCGGACACGTCCCTCCCCCGCCTGACACGCGCCATCGACGAAGCGCACCGTCACCGCGTCGAGCGTGAGCGCCGAGACGGGCAGCGGCGCGAAGGCGTTGCCGGGCGAAAGCGGTCCACTGACGCCGATCACCGCCGCGCGGTTGCGCCCGATCTCGACAACGCCAGCGAGCCGTTGCGCAGGATCGGCCGCTTCACTGGACAAAGCGATCCGCGCGCGGCCGATCACCAAAGCAAACGGGGAAAGACCGGCGTCGAGATCGCCGAGCGCGATGTCGCCGAACCGCGCCTCGACCAGCCGCCCCGACCACAGGCTGCCCGTCACCTCACGCGCCGCAAACCCCTGCGCGTCGAGCCCGCTCCAGCCGAGCGCGAGCCGCAGGGGCAGGAAGACCAGCATTGCCGCCGCAAACAGCGCCAGGAACAGCGTCCGACGTCGGGTGGTCAGCGGAATGCGCATCACGCCGCCCGCGCCCGCAGCGTCATCGTTGCGGTGACGCTTCCCCCGCCACTGCCGGACACGCTGAGCGAATCGACCAATATCCCCTCCGCTTCCAGCCCGCTGATCCACTGCATCAACGCACCGGCACGCGCGGAGGCGATGGCGGCGTGGACACGGTCAGGTGACTCGACGTCGAGGGTCGCGAGCGT
This sequence comes from Sphingomonas sp. 8AM, assembly GCF_902506455.1. GTDB lineage: Bacteria > Pseudomonadota > Alphaproteobacteria > Sphingomonadales > Sphingomonadaceae > Sphingomonas. Next base: position 2,561,202 of record NZ_LR733844.1, read on the forward strand.
AAAGCCCGCGGCATCGGCGCGCGCGCGGACGAGATCGGCCAGCGGCGCGGACAGCGGAGTCGCACGGCGCTGAATGGCCTTGATCTGACGGAGTCCGCCCTGCGCGGTGCCGAGCCGGACCACCGCATCGGTGTAGCGCTCGCGCGACGAGGACAGGCCGTTGCGAACCGGACGGATCACCGCCCCCCACACCAACGTCACCGCCGCCAGCGCGACCATCACCAGCAACAGGCGTCGCTCGCGCAGCGAGCGTCCGTCGAACCAGGCCTTCAACGCCGTCATGGCCGCACCGTCATGTCGCCGGTCAGGCGACCGGCCGAGGAAACGAACTGACTGGATTCGACGGCGAACCCGGCTGACGCAAGCCGCGACTTGACCGTATTCGCCTGCCCCTCGCCCGCCAGCGACATCGACACGCGCAGCGCACCGCTCGGTTCGAACTGCAAGGCGGTGACCTCACTTTCCGGCACCGCCTGGACGATGGCATAGACGGCCGCAGCGGTGCGAGTGAAGCCCTGCCCCGGCCCGCGCAACGCCGCGAGCCGCTCGTCGAGCATCCGCGTCGCGTCGCCCTCGCCCGTGCCACGCGGCAGTCCCTGTCGCGCAATGGTCGCGGCGCGCTGCTCGATCGCGTCGGCGCCGAACGAATAGCGCATGATCCGCACGACATCGATCGCGAGCGTCGCCAACAGGATCAGGCCGGCGAGGACCGCCAGCCGCCGGACCAGCGCCCAGTCGATCGTTGTTCGCCGCCGACGCCGGGCGAAAGCGCCTTGCCGCAAATCGACGACCGGCTCCGCGACGGCATCGATCGCCGCAGCCCGCAGCGCGGCGCGATCGAGCAGGCGCGGCACCTCGCCGCGGGTCACGAGCCCGGTCAGCACCGGCTCGTCGGCCCAGCCGGTCGTGCGCCCGCGGACCACCGACTGCCCGCCGAGCTCGGCGCGCACATAGCCTTCCTCTGGCTCGGGCAGCAGCAGCGGCGCCGGGACGACCGCGGCGGGATCGACGCCGCCGCGCGCCAGCGCCGCAAGCCACGCGGCCATTCGTGCGGGAGCGACAACCGCGATGGCGCGCTCGCCGGCGCGTTCGCGACCCACCGCGACGTGCAGATCGTGCGCCGGTTCGGCTGTGGCGTCGCTGACAACGACCCGGGCAGCAGCCAGCGCCTGCGCCGGCGAGCGTGCGGGTATCGTCGCCCAATGCAACGTCACCGCATCAGCGGGTGCGACCGCAACGACGCGGTCGTCCGCGGTAACTTCGGGCAGTCCTTCGCCCTCGCCCTCGCCCGTATCGTCGCGGATCCGCCACCAGCGCCACGGCTGCGAATCGTCAGGAGGCAGGAAGAGGAGCGTCGCAGCGGTCATGGTACATCCCCCCATTGCCGCGTCACGAGCCGGACGGGAAGGGTCCGCGCGTCGATCAGCCCTTCCTCATGCAATTCCGCGCCGCCATTGACCACATCGATGCGCAGCGCGAACCATTTGGTGGTCACCGCTGTCTGGGATTGCGCGCCGATGTCGGTCGCGCCGCCTGCGCTCGCCATTTGCGCCCAGAACTGTCCGGCCTGCGCATAGCCACCCGGGGGACGGCGCAAAAGCAGCCCCTGCGCCTGCGCGACGCCCATCGTGTCGGGCAGCAGCATCGCGAGCAGCGGCGCCTGTTCGGGGAGCAAGGTATTGACGTTGAGCACGGACTGCCGCGCGATCGGCAAGGTGCACACCCATGGCTGGATCAGCCTGTACGCCTCTGGCGTGACGCCCTTTACCGCGCGCAACTCGCTGACATCGGCCATCAGCGTACCGGCGGTGCGATAGCCGCGATAGGCGCTGTTCTCCGCGCCGCCGGGCAGCGGATCGTCGTCGCTGTCGAGCCAGTCGGCGGTCGCCACCGCGATCGCATCGCCATCGGGAACCCGCAACAGCCGCAACAGCCGCTGGAAACGGACCAGCGCCTGCGGGTTGACGAGATAGGCGTCCCCGAAGCCGAACGTCACCAGCCCGTTGAGGTTGAAGCAATTGCCGCCGTCGGTGACGCGCGCGGTCGCGGAGCCGCCCGGGATCGGCAGCCCGAACGGCCGGCCGCTCCATTCACCGGTCAGCGCGACACGATCGCGCGACTGTTGCAGCAACGTGGAGACGCGGCGCGTCGCCAGCGTCTCGGCGGCATAGGCATAGCCGCGCGCGGCATCCAGCGCGACCGCATTGGCGGCGAGCCGCGTCGACAGCCGAAGCCGCTCCAGCGCGGTCGCCGCCATCACCGCGATCACCGCGACGAGCAGCAGCACGGTCAGCAGCGCGGCGCCGCGCTCGCCGGGCCTAGCGCGGCGCATCGATCGCGCTTGCTGGCACACCCGCCGGAGCACCGGCGCCGGGTGCTTGCTGACCGGTGTTGGCATCATCCGTGATACGCGGCGCGCCGGTGCCGACGAGGAACAGCAGCCGGTACGACTGTCCGCCCGCGCGCACCAGCGTCATTTCCATCGCCTGCGGCAGCGACGCACGCTCGTCACCCTGCCACGTGTCGCTCCACGCCCCCGCATATCGAAAGCGGACGCGCACCTCCTGCACGCGATCGACCAGCAACGCCGCCGGCAGCGGCGCGGCGCCATCCAGCGCCGGATAGGCGACGCGCTCAATCCCCTCGGCGGTCAGGCGATATTCGACCTTCTGCAAGGTCGCGCGCGGTGCCTGATCGGGGTTCGCCCAGCCGCCGCGCACGAAGCGCAGGATCGGCTGCGCACTGCGGTCGCCGGAGAAGGCCGGGAACAGCGTGCCGGCGACATCACGGGTCGGGCGATCCTGCGCCTGCGCCATGTCCGCCGTCATGATCGAAACGAGGCGATTGAGCGCGGCATTGTCGTCGAGCGCCGCACCGGTCGCGCCCTGCGCGCGGACGCTGAACGCCAGCAGCCCGACCCCGGCGGCGGCGATCATCCCGAAGATCATCAGCGCGATCATGACCTCGACCAGCGTGAAGCCCGCCTCGCGGGTGCGCGCGACCGGGCGCGTCACGGCCCGACCCGCGTCTGCGTGATCGGCGCGGGTGGCGGACGGACCATCGTGGCGCGACCCATCACCGCGCCGCCCGCGTCTCTGACCGCGACGTCGATCCGCTGGACGTCGCCATCGCCGAGCGGCTGGGTGTCGCGCACCCAGGTCCAGTTGCGCCCGCCGGCCTGCTCGACCCCGCTCGCCCGCCCGCGCGTCGGCGGTTGCGCGTCGGTCACCGCCTCGATCGCAACGTTGCGCGCGACGATCTGCGCCAGCAGCGTCGCGGACACGAAGCCGGTCGAGCGGATCGTCTGCCCCTCCAGCCGGATCAGCGCGAGCGCGGCGAGGCTGAACACGACGAGCGCGACCATGATCTCGACCAGCGTGAACCCGCGCGCGCGCGGGTCAGCCGGCGACACGGACTGTCCCGTCGGCGTCGATCACCACGTCGGTCCGCATCCCCTCGCGCGTCAGCGTGACGGTCATCGCGCGATCGGCGAGGCCGGTGGTGTCGAACGTTAGCCGGTCGCGCGCGGTGTTGATGGTGGCGGTGCCCGGCTTCCAGCGCTCGACCTTCAGCGCGCCGTCGAGCGGGGTCCAGTTACCGCCGCGCCACTGGTCGAAGCCATAGCCGCCCGACTCAACCCACAGGCTGACCGGTCGTGCCTCGACGATCGCGGCATCGTGCGCGGCGCGTGTGCGCACCGCGAAGCGGGTCGCCTCGTCCATCAGCCGCCCGCGCGTGTCGGGCATCATCAACACCGCCGCCGCCGAGGCGAGCCCGATGACGGTGATAACCACCATCAGCTCGATCAGCGTGAAGCCGCGCTGCCGCAGCCCGAGCGCCTTACTGCCAGGACCCGATATCGGCATCGATCCCCTGCCCGCCGTCCTTGCCGTCGGCGCCCAGCGTCCAGACATCCGCCGCGCCATGCTGACCGGGCGAGGCGTAGAGATACGGCCGGCTCCACGGGTCCTGCGGCAGACGCTTGATATAGCCGCCGGCCTGATAGCGCGCAGCATCGGCGCCCGCCGGTGGCGTCACCAGCGCCTGCAAGCCCTGCGTGGTCGTCGGGTAATTGCCCATCTGCAGCCGGTAGAGTTCGAGGCCCTGTTCGATCGTGGCGATATCAGCCTTCGCCTTCTGGATGCGCGCGGTGTCGCCCGAGGGCAGGACGTTGAGCGCGACGATCGTCGCGAGCAGGCCGATGATGACGATCACCACCATCAGCTCGACGAGCGTAAAGCCGTTGCGCTTCCTGCGGCGGTTCTTCTGTTCGGTCGACATAGGCATTCTCATTGTCCGGCCAGCGTATTGAGCTGAAGGATGGGGAGCAGGATCGATAGCACGATCGTCGCGACGATCGCGCCCATGATGACGATGATGAACGGTTCGAGCAGCGACATGGCGGTCGCGGTGAAGCGATCGAACTCGCGCTCCAGATAGTCGGCGGCGCGCTCCAGCATCTCGTCGAGCCGCCCCGCCGCCTCGCCGCTCGCCGCGAGATAGACCAGCAACGGCGGGAACACGCCCGCCCGGCGCATCGCCGCCGACAGGCTGCCGCCGCCGCGGATCGACTCGGTAATCTCGTCCGACGCCGCCTTGAGCCGGCGGTTGTGGATCGTGCCAGCGGTGAGGTTAAGTCCTTCCAAAAGCGGGAGACGGCTCGCGACCATCGTCGACAAGGTCCGCGCCATCCGCGCCGCGTGGAGGTCGCGGAACAGCCGCCCGAGCAGCGGCACCCGGAGCAACCACGTATCAAACGCCAGCCGGATCGGCGGCTGGCGCAGCGCGGCCCATGCGCCAAAGCCAAGCGCGACGAGCACCAGCAGCATGAGCCACCACCAGCCGACCAGCACGTCCGACAGGCCGATCACCAGTCTCGTCAGCAGCGGAAGTTCCTGCCCAACGGTGTCGAATTGCTCGACCACCTGCGGGACGACGAAGGTCATCAACGCCAGCACGACGCCCATTGCCACCGCGGCGAGCACCGACGGGTAAGCCATTGCGGTCAACAACTTGCCGCGGATCTCGGCCTGGCGTTCGAGCAAGGTCGACAGTCGCTCCATGATTTCCGGCAGGCTGCCCGAGCTTTCGCCCGCCGCGACCATCGCGCGGTAGAGCGGCGGAAAGCTCTTCGGCTCGCGCGCCATCGCGTCGGCGAGGCGGCGACCTTCGACGACCGCGCTGTGGACGGTCTGGACGATCGCGCGAACGCTTTCCTGCTCGGTCTGGCGGGTGATCGTGCGGAGCGATTCCTCCAGCGGCGAGACGCGGTTGAGCGTCGCCAACTGGCGGGTGAACAAGGTCAATTGCTTGCCCGACATCTTCGCGCGGCCAAGCTCGAGCCCGAACAGCGGGCGGCTGCGCGCCTGCGGGGTGCTGCCGGGTTCGAGGCGGACGACGTACAGCCGCTTGCGGTCGAGCGCGGCACGGGCGGCGTCCATGTCGGTGGCGCTGACGTGGCCGCGCGTCTCGTTACCGCGGGTGTCGATCGCGAGATAGTCGAAGTCAGCCATGACCTTATCCTCCCCTCCCTGTCAGGGAGGAGGCGGGGGTGGGTCGCGTCGGGGTGGTACGGAGCCGCAAGCGCGTGTTGCGACGTACCGCGGACACGCTACCCACGCCCGGCCCCTCCCTTACAGGGAGGGGAGCACATTCGGGCTTAGTGCGCATCGGCGATCACGGCTTCGGCGGCATCGGCGTTTTCGCTGCGGGAGACGCGAATTGCTTCTTCCGCAGTGGTTTGCCCGCTCTCCACCAACCGCCGCGCGGCGGTGGCCAGCGTGTCGTTGTTGGCGAAGGTGTGGCGCGCGATGGCATCTTCGTCGCCGCCCTCGTTGATCAGGCGGCGGACGGTCGCATCGACGCGGACCGCTTCATAGACGCCGATCCGGCCGCGGAAGCCGGTTCTGTTGCAATTCTCGCAGCCTACCGCCTCGTAGACCGTCGCCGTCGGATCGATGCCGAGCAGCGGCGCAACCGTCGCCGATGCTGGCACCGGGCGCGCGCAATGTTTGCACAGGCGTCGCACCAGCCGCTGCGCGATCACGGCGCGCAGCGTCGAGGCGAGCAGGAACGACTCGACCTTCATGTCGCGCATCCGCGTGATCGCGCCGACCGCGTCGTTGGTGTGGACGGTCGAGAGCACGAGGTGGCCCGTCAGCGACGCCTGCACCGCGATCTCGGCGGTTTCGCGGTCGCGGATTTCGCCGATCATCACCACGTCCGGGTCCTGCCGCAGGATCGCGCGCAGCCCGGCGGCGAAGGTCAGCCCGACCTTGGCATTGACCTGCGTCTGCCCGACCCCCTCGACCGCATATTCGACCGGGTCCTCGACGGTCAGGATGTTGCGGCTGCCGTCGTTGAGCAGGCGCAGGGCGGCGTAGAGCGTCGTCGTCTTGCCGCTGCCGGTCGGTCCCGTCACCAGCACGATGCCGTTCGGCTCGGCAATCGCCTCGCGCAGCAGCGCGTACATCGGCGCACTCATCCCGAGCGCGTCGAGGTCGATGCCGGCATTTTCCTTGTCGAGAATACGCAGCACGACGCGCTCCCCGGCGCGGCTGGGCAAGGTCGAGACGCGGACGTCGAGCAATTTGCCGCCGAGCGTCAGCCCCATGCGGCCGTCCTGCGGCACGCGCCGTTCGGCAATGTCGAGCCGCGCCATGACCTTGATGCGGCTGACCACCACGGGCGCGACGTGCGGCGGCATGCGGAGCGTCTCGCGCAGCACGCCGTCGATACGCATCCGCACCACGAGGCCGGTCTCGTATGGCTCGATATGGATGTCCGACACACCGTTGCGTGCGGCGTCGGCAATGATGCCGTTGATGAGCCGGATCGCGGGCGCATCGTCGGCGGTGTCGAGCAGATCCTCGGCGGTCGGCAAACCCTCGGCAAGCAGGTCGAGTTCGTCGCCCATGCCCACGGCGGCGGCAGCGGTCGCCTGACCGTCCATCGCATAATTCTCGCCGAGCAGGCGATCGAACACCGCGGGCGCGACCACCGCGACATCGAACGCGCGCCCGAGCACCCGGCGCACCTCGATCAGCGCGCGGGGATCGCTGCCCTCCCGCAATGCCACGCTTAGATCGGGGCCGGCGCCATCAAGCACGACGCCGAACTTGCGCGCGAACGCATAGGGCAGCGCGACCGGCGGCAGGACGGGCACGGAGCCGGTCAGCACCGTCGCGCCGTCCGGGGCGGGCGGCAGCGGCGCAGCGGCCGCGTCGATCTCCGCTCCGGTGCGCAGGATCATTTGCGCTTGCCTTTGCCGGTGATGACGCTGGTCGAGTTGCGATAGACCGGCACGCCGACGCGCGGATCCTCGATGCTGCCCGGCTCGCCCGGCGCGGGCAGCGGCGGGGTGGCGCCCATGTAGTCGCGGACCAGTTCGTCGATCGACGGCTCGGACGCCGGGTCCTGCAAGCCCTGCTGGAGCCGGAGATAACCGTAGCGGCGTTCGGTGACGCGGCGGTTCTCCTCCGCCGAGCGGATCACGGTCGGGCGGATGAAGATCATCAGGTTCGACTTGGCGCGGGTCTTCGCCTTGCTCTTGAACAGATTGCCGAGGATCGGGATGTCGCCGAGGAACGGGATCTTCTCGATCGTGCGCCGCTCCTCGTCGGAGAGCAGCCCGCCGATCACCCCGATCGCGCCGTCATCGACGGTCAGCACCGTCTCGACCTCACGCTTGTTGAGGATCAGGTCGGAATTGTTGCTGCTGACCGGACCGGCGATCGAGCTGACCTCCAGATGGAGGTTCATCTTGATCGTGCCCGAGGAGTTGACCTGCGGGCGGACGTCGAGCCCGATGCCGACATTCTGGCGCTGCGTCGTGCGGAAGGCATTGTCGAAATTGTTCGACAGCGCCTCGCCGGTGGTGATCGGGATTTCCTGCCCGACCAGCGTATGCGCTTCCTGATTATCGAGCGTCATGATCTGCGGGACCTGCAACAGGTTGGACTGCGTATCGCTCTTCACCGCATTGATGATCGCGCCGAAGATTGTGCTGCCGACCTGCCCGCCGAACCCGCCGAACCCGCCCTGCGAGCCGATGATCGAGCTGATCGCGGATTGCGTGAGCGTGTTCGACGCGCTGTTGTTGACGTTGGTGGTGGTGCGGGTGCCGTCTGGCGCGACGACGGTCGTCTGCGTGCTGCCGAGCCGTTGCGCGCCGACTGCGCCCGCAATCTGGAGGATGTTGGGCGCGGAATTGCTGAAGGTCGAGGCGGCGAACGCGCCGCCGTCGATATTGCCGAGCAGGAATTGCGCGCCGAGCCGGTTGACGGTGCTGTCCGATACTTCGGCGACGATCGCCTCGACCAGCACCTGCTGACGGCGCTGGTCGAGCTTGCGGATTACGTCCGCGAGCTGACGCTGGACGTCGGCGGGGGCGGCGACGACGATCGCGTTCGCGCCGGCATAACGCGTCACCACCGCCGCGGTGCGCGCGCCCTCCCCGCGGATCGCCGCCTGTTGCGGCTGGCTGCCCGATTGCTGCGTGGCGGTCTGCTGCGACTGGCTGCGCGTCGCCGGCTGCGGGGTGGCGCCGACCCCGGTCGAACCGGTGCTGGACGTGCTGAGCCCGGTGCGGCTGAGCCCCTGCTCCTGCACCGCATCGGGGGCCTGCCCGACGAGCTGCTGGAGCACCGGCAATAATTGATTGGCGTCGGCGTTTTCGAGGAAGACGACGCGGATCTCGGTCGCGTTGCGCGCGCTCTGATCGAGCTCGCGGGCCAGCCCGGCGAGCCGTGCGACGGTCTGCGGATCGCCGCGCAGCGCCACCGCATTGCTGCTCTCGATCGCGACCGCCGAGGCGCCGCCGGTCGCCGCCGCCGCGCCGCCCTGCGCGCCGCCGCCGAGCAGCCCGGTCAGCGCGGTGGCCACCTCGCTGGCGCGCGCGTTCTTGAGCGCGATGATCCGCGTCGCCGAGGTATCGGCGTCGATCCGCCGCACCACTTCGCGGACACGGCGGACGTTGTCCGCGAAGTCGACGACGACGAGGCTGTTGCCGCCACGATTGGCGGTCACCGAACCCTGCGCACTGACCAGCGGGCGGACGGTGTCGACCGCCTGCGCGGCATCGACCGAGCGCAGCCGGATGATCTCGGTAACGAGCTGGTTGCGCTGCGACCCGGCAAGCCCGATCCGACCCGGCTGGCTGGCGGCATTGTCGATTGGCTGGACGCGGAACGCGCCATTGGCGGTCGGCACCGCGATCAGTGCGTTGGCGCGGAGCGTCGACAGGAACACTTCCAGATATTCGCTGCGCGACAGCGGACGGTCGGTGACGACCGTCACTTTTCCCTGCACGCGATTGTCGATGATGAAGGTGCGCCCCGTCACCTTGGCGGCATCGGCGATGAACGCGCGGATGTCGGCATCGCGCACGTTGAGCGTGGTCTGCGCGAGCGCGGGCTGCGCCGCGGCGAGGAGGACGAGCGGCGACAGGAAAGTGGCGGTGCGGTTCATCGAGCTACCGGAATGGTGAGCGGCAACGGCTGCCCGCCGCGCTCGACCGTGAGGGACAGGGTGCCGCCCGACGCGCGCGCGCGGGTCAGCATATCGAGATCGGACGGGCCGCTGATCGGGCGCCCCGCCACCGTCGTGATGATGTCACCGTCGCGCAGCCCCGCGGCGCGAAACGCCGTGCCGCCTTGCCCGCGGACCGTAACCCCGGTGACCTTGCCGCCCTCGATCCGTGGGATGGCGTTGATCTCGGAGCGCAGCTGCTGCGGCGAGACGCTCGCCGCGCCGGGCGCGAGCGGTCCGCCGCTGGGTGTCTCGGTCGGGGTGCCACGGCCGGATCCACCCTGCGGTGACGGCGGCGCGGGCGGCACGCCCGGCGCTGGCGGAAATTTCGCAGGGTCGCTCGACGGCGCGGTGACGATGCCGCTGCTGCCCGACTGGTCGAGGAACAGATCCTCGCTGCGCCCGCCGCGATCGAGCGTGACGTGATCGAAGGCGACCGCCTTGAGCGTGACGCCGGGCACGACCTCCTCGCCCACCGCAACACTCTTCTGCACGCCGTCCGGCCCGGCGATGATCGCCGCGCCGCGCGCCTGTGCGCTGTCCATCCGCGTGCCGAACAGGGTGAGCTGGAGCGACGTGACCGCGCTGGGGCCCTGCGCCTGGGCGGCGCCGCTGACCCGATAGAAGGGATCGAAGCCCGCCAGCACGCCCGCCGCGTCGGCGGGCACGGTCGGCCCAGCCGGCACCCACGCGCCGAGCGGCGCGACGGGCGTGAGCACCACCCACGCCAGCCGCGCGCATTGCACCGCCAGCACCGCAAGCAGCGCCAGCTCGGCCGCGGAATAGACATTCACCACAGGCAGCCGGCGCAGGATCGCGCGCGCACGGGCATCGAACTTCAAACGCATCGGCCTGGCCAACTCCCCGCGAACGGCCGCTAGGTAAACCATATTACGTGGCTATTGCAGCTTTGTGTAATATTTCTGTGCTTGGGCGACTGCCTTTACCTGTGGCACTAACCCGCAATGGCCACCGACCCGATCGCCGCCCGGCTTTCCGCCCTTTCCGGCTTCCAGCGCCTGCCCAGCCCGAAGCTGACCTTGTTCGTCAAGCGCGCGTTTCTGAGCCCCTCCACCTGCGCGCATCTGGTCGACCTCATCGACCTCGGCCGCCGGCCGTCGACGATCGCCGACCCGAATGGCGACACCGCCTTCCGCACCAGCGAGACCTGCGACCTGCCCGCGACCGATCCGGTGGTGGAGGAGGTGGACGCGGCGCTTGCGGCGGCGACCGGGCTCGATCCGCTGCATGGCGAGCCGATCCAGGGGCAGCGCTATGCCGTCGGGCAGGAGTTCAAGGCGCATACCGATTATTTCGAGCCGAATGGCGCGGACTTCGCGCGCTATTGCAGCGTCGCGGGCAACCGCACCTGGACCGCGATGATCTATCTCAACGACCCCGAGGGGGGTGGCGCGACGCGGTTCAAGGCGGCCGACAAGACGATCCAGCCCGAGCGGGGCAAGCTGGTCTGCTGGAACAATTGCCGGCCAGACGGGACGCTCAACCCGGCGACGATCCACCACGGGATGAAGGTGCGCGCCGGAACGAAGTACATCATCACCAAATGGTATCGCGAGCGGGCGTGGGGGTGGTGAACCCGCGCTGTCCTGCGCACTGCCCGTCGCCCCGGACCTGATCCGGGGCCCCGCTTCCTTCTCGCAGTAGAAGCGGGATCCCGGATCAGGTCCGGGATGACGGTATGGCAGACGCCACTCCCCGGGTCAGAACGTGACGCTGGCCCCGAGCGTGAACAGCCGCCCGAGCCGGTAATTGTTGATGTCGACGCGGTTTCCGCCCTCGAAGATCTGGAACTCCTGATAGCGCGTGCCGGTCAGGTTGCGCATCTCGGCCTTGATCTCGACCTTGTTGCTCAGGAAATCGACCGTCTGGCGCGCGACGAAGTCGAGCCGGATGCCCGGCTTCTCGATAATGTCGGGCTGGAAGCCGGCACCGCCCAGCAGCGACGGCCCGCGATTGGTGACGCGCTCGCTGGCGTAGTTGAACAGCAAGGTCGCCTGCGTGCCATTGTCCTTGTCCTCATAGCCGAGCTGCAGGTTGACGAGGTGGTCGGACTGGCCGGTGAGCGGCGCGCCATCGCGGAACAGGCTGGCGGCCGGCGCGAAGTTGGCCTGGCAACCGCCGAGCATCGTCCCTTCCAGCACGCCGGGGACGCAGCTGCGGTCGGCGGTGAGCGCGGAGTGCGTCCAGGTGTAGTTGGCGATCACCACCGCGCGCTTGCCCGCCATTCCGGCGGAGATGAAGTCGAGCGGGATGTACTTCTGCGCCTCGATCTCGGCGCCGTACAATTTGGCGTGCGGCAGGTTGGTGAAACCGGTCTGGAGCCGCGCGTCGGGGGTCGGGAAGAAGCCGACCTGCTCGATCGGATTGTCGATGCGCTTGTAGAAGCCCGCCAGCGTGATCCGCTGGTCGCGCGCGAAGAACCATTCGTAGCGCGCCTCGAGGTTGTAGAGTTCCGAGTCCTTCAGCCGGGGATTGCCGAAGAACAGGCGATCCGATTCGAAGTCGCGGAAGGCCTGCGGAGCCAGCTCGCGGAACTGCGGGCGTGCGATCGTCTTCGACGCGGCGAGGCGCAGCTGCATGTCCTGCGCGAAATTCCACGTCAGCGTCGCGCCGGGCAGGAAATAATCGTTCTTCAGTCGCGTCCCGGTGGCGTTGACCGGCGTGACGCGCTGCGTGGCGGTTTCGTAGCGGACGCCGACGATCGCGCGAACGCCGTCAAACGCCTCGGCCTCGGCCTGCGCGTAGCCGGCGTGGACGCGCAGCGAGGCGTCATAGGCGTAGGAGCCGTTCTGCCCGGCATCGAAGCGCATCTGCACCGCGGTATCGGACGGATTGCCCGCGCCCGGCACCGGGCAGCCGTTCACCACATCGGGCGACAGCAGGTAATCCGGGCGGAACAGGTTGCACGGGAACGGGATCGCCCCACCCGCTACCGTCTGATAGGTGAACGGCAGGCGCGTCGAGGTGCGCTCGTTCTCCGAGTAATAATAACCCGCCGACAACGTCATCGGGCGCTCGCCCTGGAACTTGTAGGCGACGTCCGCCTGACCCGAATAGAGGTTCTCGTTCAACTCGCTGAACACGACGGTCGCGAAACGGTCGAAAGCGTTGGTCGCCTGCCACACGCCCGGGCAGCTTACGCCGGTATCGGACACCGGCGCATTGCCCAGATCGGTGTTGAGCGACGTGTTGCACAGATAGATGAACTGGCGCTCATAGGGTGAATTACGCTGCGAATTGGCATAGGCGCCGCGCACGTCGATCGACAGATCCTGCAAGGGCTTGAACTCGCCGACCAGCTGCGTTTCGATCAGCTTGCGCTCGAACCAGCTGGTGTTCTGCTGGAACAGCGGGTTGCCGCTGGAATTGTTGTAGACGGTCGCCGCCGAGGCGCGCCCCTGCTTGAGGGTGTCGTGGATGTAGACGTTGGTCCAGCGGATCTTGTTCTCGCCAAACTCCGCGCCGAACCCGAGCAAGCCGTTCACCACCGCGCGATTGTCGGTGATGACGGTCTGGAAATCGTTACGGATCGTGCCGTCGTTGCTGACGGTATCCTGCTGCACCGCGTCGCGGGTGCGCCAGTTGTTCGAGACACCGACACTGCCGATCAGCCCGACGCGCGTGCCGCCGAGATCGCCGGTGACGCCGAGGTCGAGACTGCCCGAATAATTGGCGGGAATGTCGCTGTTGCGCTGGAGCAGGGTGGTGCGCGCGTTCGACAGCTGCAGCACCTGCGCACCGGGGATCACACCAGTGCCGGTCGGCGCCTGCCTGATGAAATCGGGGACGTTGCGCTCGCCGCCGTCATAGCCGAGCCAGTCGGTCTTCGACCCGAAATAGGTATAGCCGAGCCGCCCGGTCGTCTCGGTGTCGATCCCGCCCGAGGCGCCGACGGTGAAGAAATTCTCGTCGGGGATCGCCTTGGTCGTCAGGTTGATGACGCCGCCGCCGAACTCGCCGGGATAATTGACCGAATAGGTCTTCTGGACCAGCGCCGAGCCGACGACGGTCGTCGGGAAGATATCCAGCGGAACCGTCCGGCGCAGCGGCTCGGGGCTGGGCAGCGGCGAACCGTTGAGCAACGCCGACGAATAGCGATCGCCGAGCCCGCGTACGAAGACATAGCCGTTGCCGACCACCGACAGGCCGGTGACGCGGGTCAGCGCGCCCGCGATGTCGCCCTCGCCGGTCCGCGCGATGTCCGCGCTCGACAGCACGCTGACGACCTGCGCGGTAGCGCGGACCGCATTGGGGATGTTGCGCCCGACGACGACGATGTCGCCAGCCGTGCTGGCGTCTACGCCGGGGGCGGAGATTTCGGCCTGATCGTCCGCACCGCCAGGCACGGCGTCCTGCGTCGCCTCTGCCTGCTGTTCGGCAGAAGCCGCCTGGCCGGGCGAGGTCGTGCTGGTCTGCGCCGGGCCGGCGGGCGTCGACGGGGCCGGAGCGACCTGCGCCAGCGCCGCGGGGGCGACCAGCGTGGTCGTCAGAAGAAGGAGCGTGGCGAGAGTGCGCTGGCGCATGTCGAAATCCAGTCTGGTTCTAATAAGCGGACCCGGGGTGGCGCGATCAGGCGCTCCCCGGGCTCCGCCGAGCATCACGAGGGGCTAAGCGCGCCTCAGCGGCCCTGGCACTGGAAGTAGATCGAGTTGAAGGTCGGCGGGCCGACGTCCTGCAACGCGCTGTTGGCGGGGCGGATCGTCGTGCGCGTGTCGCCCGAGCCCGCGCCCGCGATGAGGTTGACGCACGCCTCGCCCGCCGGAGCCTTCACGATCCCGTTGACGAACGCGAAGTCCGCCCCGCCTCGCAGACGGATCGCCGCGACCGGGTTGTTGGTCGAATTGGTCTGGATGAAGGTGAAATTGGCGTAGCGGCCGTAGGTGCGTGGCAGCAGGTCCTCGGCATTGTTCGAGTCGATCTCGGTCGCGAACGAGTCGTTGGTGGCGCCATTCGCCTTCTGTGCGGCGATGATGAACTGCATGAAGCCGCGCCAGCCGTTGTCGACGTCGAAGCCATCGTCATCCGCGCCGGTCACGACGAAATACTTCAGGTTGGTGGTGCCACCGAAGATCTCGATCCCGTCGTCGGCCGAATTGTGGCTCTGGACGTGGTCGATTGTCGTGCCCGAGCCGGTGCCGCCCAGCGTCAGGCCCTGCAGCTCATTGCCTTCGCTGATCGCGATCCCGGTGTAGCGGATCTGGACGTACTGCATCGTGCCCGAGCTGTCGGCGGCATCGGTGCCGCCGTATTGATGCCCGCTCACACCCTCGATCTGCTGCTGGCACGGCGTCGTTGCGCCCGCCGAGGTGCCGTCCGCGGTGTTGGGGCCGGTGCCGGTGGCGCAGACCGCGGTCGGCGCCTTGCCGAGCAGGATCACCCCGCCCCACAGGCCTTGCGACGAGTCCGACACGCCGTTGTTGGCGAGGTTCTGCTGCGCGGTGAAGATGATCGGCGCGTCGGCGGTGCCGACGGCGTTGATCTTGCTGCCACGGTTGACGAGCACGACGTCGTTCGAGGTTTCGGTCGAGTCCGCCGCGAGCACGACGCCCGGCTGGATCGTCAGCGTCGCCGCCGCGCCGCCGTCGACGCCAACCTCGGTGAGGCCACGGAACCGGTAGACGAGGCCGGGCACCTTCGCGAGGGTGAGGTCGGCAGTGATGATCGCCGGCAAGCGGCAGTAGCGGAACGTGCCGGCGGTCGTGACCGAACCTGCGCTGTTGCGGATTTCATTGGTGCCGTCATCGGTCAGGCCCGTCGGGCAGGACGCCGCCGGCGTGCCGGTGCCGATCGACGGCACCGCGGTGCACGCGCCGCTGTTCAGGAACGTCGCGCTCGACGAATTGCAGGTCCAGCCCGAGAACGCATTGTCGTTCGGGCCGCTGAGCGCACCGACGAAGCTGGTGTTCTGGATGAAGCCGGTGTTGCCCAGCACGGTCTGCGGATTGCTGGCGGTCGCGAGCGAGGTGCCGCCGACCGGGTAAACGCCGCCGAGGGTCGTGCCGAAGCCGTTGACATTGTTGTTCTGCCCGGCGTTGACGATCGCGAGCTGCTCGTCGGCGGTGATCGTCACACCCGACTGCGTGGTGGCGGCGGCGAACTGCGCGGCGGTCAACGGGGTCGGCGTCGCGGTGCCAGTCGGGGTCGGCGTCGGGGCGGGCTGGTTGATCGTGATCGGAATGCTGCCTGCACCCGGCGACGCCACATCGTCCGCACCGCACGACGCCAGCAACAAAGCGGCACTGGATGCCAGCAGCATGTGGCTGCGGCGGCTGAAGCTGACCATGAACTCACTCCCTTCGAGATTCGGGCCCTTTTTCCAGGGCCCTGATCCGAGTCGGACCTGACTGTCCGCTCGATCGTCGAGAGCGCCGCTAGGCGGCTAAGATGACGGCTGAATGCGATTTCAGAGACCGTTGCGTGACGCATCCGTTACGGTTGCATGACATGTGCGAAGGCGGGACGTTTCGAGCGTCGCGATCAATCAATCACTTACGTCATTTCCGCGCAGGCGGGAATCCAGACGCGCCGGTGATCGCGAAGATTGTCGCGCCAGAGGGTCGAGGCCGGATCGACTTCCACCGGGCACTCGACTTCTTTCGTCATCCCGGATGTGATCCGGGAGCCCGCTTGTACCGGAGGTGCCGAAGAAGCGGGGCCGCAGTTCGGGTCCGGGGGGGACGGAGCAAGGAGGCTATCTCCCGACGAACAAGGCCGATCGGTCACCGGGACCCTGAAGGTCGATCTCGAGCCTGGCTCGCGCCTTCGCGGCGCAGCTGCGAGCCACGGACGCAAACGCGAAAAGCCCCGCTGGTCGCTGACCCGCGGGGCTTTTCGTGAACCGGATGGTGGGCGCGACAGGGATTGAACCTGTGACCCCACCCGTGTGAAGGGTGTGCTCTACCGCTGAGCTACGCGCCCATCCGTTGGCGGAGCGGCGCAATTACGCAAGCCCCCCGGCCCTGTCCAGAGCAAATCCGCGTCAGTTGAGCGAATCCTTCAGCACCTTGCCGGCCTTGAACTTCGGCTGGCTGGACGCCTTGATCGTCATCGGCTCCCCGGTGCGCGGATTGCGCCCGGTCGAGGCCTTGCGCTTGCTGACCGCGAAGGTGCCGAAGCCGACCAAACGGACTTCGTCGCCCTTCTTCAGGCAAACCGAGATGGTGTCGAACACCGCCTCGACCGCGCGGCTCGCCTCGTTCTTCCCCAGTCCGGCGGCCGTCGCGACCTGCGCGATCAGTTCCTGCTTGTTCATCCCGCAAAACCCCACTTTCAGAAATTCATTACGACTATGGAATGGATTCGCGGATCGAAGCCCGCATCCGGCCATTAACGCGCGCGCCCACTGCGGAGTCAAACGAAACCGCCGCACCGGAACACCGGTACGGCGGTCGCAATCGCCTGACAATCTATGTGAATTAGTGGTGCAACTCTCCACCCACCGGTGCGATCGGCGCCGGCGGCAGCGCGGCGAGCTCATCGGCCTCGGTCCAGTCGATCGCCTCGAGCGGTCGTACCAGCGCCAGTCGCAACACCTCGTCGACGTGCGCGACCGGCACGATCTTCAGCCCGTCGCGGATGTTCTGCGGGATCTCGGCGAGATCCTTCTCATTCTCCTTGGGAATCAGCACCGTCTCGATCCCGCCGCGCAGCGCGGCGAGCAGCTTCTCCTTGAGACCACCGATCGGCAGCACGCGCCCGCGCAGCGTCACTTCCCCCGTCATCGCCACTTCCTTGCGGACCGGAACACCGGTCAGCGTCGAGACGATCGACGTCACCAGCCCGATGCCCGCCGAGGGGCCGTCCTTGGGCACAGCACCCTCGGGCAGGTGGATGTGAATGTCCTTGCGGTGGAACAGGCTTGGCTTGATCCCGAACGACGGGGAGCGCGCCTGGACGAACGAAAAGGCGGCCTGCACCGATTCCTTCATCACGTCGCCGAGCTTGCCGGTGACCTTCGCCTGTCCCTTTCCGGGAACCGTGACGCTTTCGATCGTCAGCAACTCGCCGCCAACCTCGGTCCAGGCGAGCCCGGTGACGCCGCCGATCTGGTCCTCGGTTTCCGACAGCCCGTGACGGAATTTCTGCACGCCCGCAAAATCGGACAGATTGTCGGGGGTGATCGTGACGCTTTCCGCCTTGCCCTCGAGGATCTGACGCAGCGCCTTGCGGCACAGCTTCGCCAGCTCGCGCTCCAGCGTGCGCACGCCGGCCTCGCGGGTATAGCGCTGGATCAGCGCGCGCAGGCCCTCGTTGGTGAGCGTGAACTCACCCGGCTTCAGCCCGTGCGCCTCGATCTGCTTGGCGACCAGATGCCGCTCGGCGATCTCGACCTTCTCGTCCTCGGTATACCCTTCCAGCCGGATGATCTCCATGCGGTCGAGCAACGGCTGCGGCAGGTTGAGCGAGTTGGCGGTGCAGACGAACATCACGTCCGAGAGGTCGATATCGATCTCGAGATAATGGTCGTTGAACTTCGCATTCTGCTCCGGGTCGAGCACCTCGAGCAGCGCCGAGGCGGGATCGCCGCGGAAGTCCTGACCGAGCTTGTCGATCTCGTCGAGCAGGAACAGCGGGTTGCTGGCGCCGGCCTTCTTGAGGTTGGTCACCACCTTGCCCGGCAGCGAGCCGATATAGGTGCGGCGGTGGCCGCGGATCTCGGCCTCGTCGCGCACGCCGCCCAGCGACTGGCGGATGAACTCGCGCCCGGTCGCCTTGGCGATCGACTTGCCCAGCGAGGTCTTGCCGACGCCAGGGGGGCCGACGAGGCACAGGATCGGCCCCTTGAGCTTGTTGGTGCGCGCCTGCACCGCGAGATACTCGACGATCCGGTCCTTGACCTTCTCCAGCGCGTAGTGATCCTCGTTGAGGATCGCCTCGGCGGCCGGAATGTCTTTCTTGATCTTGCTCTTCTTGCCCCATGGCAGCCCGAGCAGCACGTCGAGGTAGTTGCGGACCACCGTGGCCTCGGCGCTCATCGGCGCCATGGTCTTGAGCTTCTTCAGCTCGGCGGTCGCCTTGGTGCGCGCCTCCTTCGACAGCTTGAGCGTGGCGATCTTCTGGGTCAGCTCGGCGATCTCGTCGCCTTCGCCTTCCTCGCCCTCGTTGCCCAGCTCGCGCTGGATCGCCTTCAGCTGTTCGTTGAGGTAATATTCGCGCTGCGTCTTCTCCATCTGGCGCTTGACGCGGCTCTTGATCTTCTTCTCGACCTGCAGGACGCCGAGCTCGCCCTCCATCAGCGCATAAGCCATTTCAAGCCGCTTGAGCGGATCGGCTTCCATCAGCAGCGCCTGCTTCTCGGCGACCTTGACCTGGATGTTGCCCGCAACGGTGTCGGACAGCCGGCCGGCGGCGTCGATCTCGGCGAGTTGCGCGGCGAGTTCGGCGGGCAGCTTGCGGTTGAGCTTCGCATAATTCTCGAACTGGTCGATCACCGAGCGCATCAGCGCCGCCGCCTCGGGCCCCTCGGCGTCGCCATCGGCGACCGGCGCGACCGTCGCGGTCAGAAACTCGCCACTTTCCTCCAGCGTCTCCAGCGTCGCGCGCGCCTTGCCCTCGACCAGCACGCGCACCGTGCCGTCGGGCAGCTTGAGCAATTGCAGCACCGTGGCGGTGACGCCCATCGAGTAGAGATCGTCACGCGCGGGATCGTCCTCGGCCGGATCGAGCTGCGCGACGAGGAAAATCTCCTTATCGGCAGCCATCGCGGCTTCCAGCGCGGCGACCGACTTGTCGCGCCCGACGAACAGCGGCACGATCATATGCGGGAAGACGACGATGTCGCGAAGCGGCAGAACGGGGAAAGCAGACGTCATGGATACTCCGGTGCCGCCGGTCGGCGACGGCCTATACCCTTTATATGGTGCGTTCGCGCGCGGCATCAATCTTCTGCTCGCGCTCGCCGTCCCGGTCGCGGCCGCCGCCGCGCAACTGCCCGGAAAGGGCGAGCCACCGATCAGCGAACAGACGCAGCTTTCCGGGGGCGTACGCCCCGCCGGACAGGCCGACCTGACACTGCGCTCCGCGGACCTGTCGTTCGCCCCGGATCCGGCGACCCGCCGGATGATGGCGCGCGCGGCGCTGGTCGTGGCGGCGAAGCGCGACGTGGCGGCGATCACGCTCGACCTCGATTCCAACTACAAGGTGGAGTCGGTGACGGTCGACGGCAAGCCGGTGCGGATCACTCGCCCCGACGGCAGGATCGTCGTGCCGCACGCACTGGCGCGCGCGGCGCAGGCCGCAATCGTAATCGTCTACGAAGGAACGCCGCATGTCGCGGTGAACGCGCCGTGGGACGACGGCATGGTCTGGTCGCAGACCCCGGACGGCCAGCCGTGGATCGCGAGCACGACCGAAGGCTATGGCTGCGACCTGTTGTGGCCGTGCCTCGACTTTCCGACCGGCGAGCCAGAGGTGGCCACGCTCCACATCATTGCGCCCAAGGGCCTGAAGGCCCCCTCCAACGGGCGGCTGCTGAAGGTCGAGACGCTGCCCGATGGCCGCACCGTCTGGCATTGGCGCGCGCGGCAGCCGAACACCTACGCGATCGCGATCAACATCGGGCCGTACGAGGTGATCGAGGGCAGCTACAAGAGTCGCTATGGCAATACGATCCCGCTTTATTACTGGCATCTGCCCGGCGAGGGCACGCAGGCGAAGAAGCTGTTCGACGAGTTCACGCCGACGCTCGACTTCTTCGAGAGCGTGATCGGCCCCTACCCGTTCGGCGACGAAAAGCTGGGTGTGGTCGAGACCCCGCACAAGGGCATGGAGCACCAGACGATCAACGCCTATGGCAATGGCTATGCCAAGGCCCCGGAGGGGTTTGACTGGCTGTTCCACCACGAATTCAGCCATGAATGGTTCGCCAACCAGCTGACCGCCGCCAATTGGGACGATTACTGGCTGCACGAGGGCTTCGGCAGTTACATGCAGCCGCTCTACGGCCAGTGGCGCGAGGGCGACGCGCGCTACGCGGTGATGCTGGAGGTGCAGCGCAACCAGATCACCAACCGCGCCCCGATCGTGCGGGACCGCGTGCTGACCGAGGAAGAGGTCTATGAGCCAAGCAAGGGCGGCGCGGGCACCGACATCTATTACAAGGGATCGTGGACGCTCCACACGCTGCGCTGGCTGATCGGAAACCGCGCCTTTTTCGATTCGATACGCCGGGTCGTTTATGGGCGGCGCGATCCAAAGCCGGGCAATTTCACGCCACGTTACGGCTCGACCCGCGAGTTCGAGACGATCGTGCAGGAGGAAAGCGGGCGCGATCTGTCGTGGTTCTTCGACACTTATCTGCGCGATCGTGCGTTGCCCGAGCTGGTGACGACCCGTGACGGTAACCTGCTGCGGCTCGCCTGGCGTACAGAGCGGGCGCGGGTCTTCCCGATGCCCGTCGAACTGACGGTCGATGGCGTGACGCAACGCGTCCAGCTTCCCGACGGCACGGCGACCGTCACCGTGCCGGCCGGGGCGCATGTGGTAATCGATCCGGCGGCGCGCATTTTGCGCCGCTCGGTCGCAGTGGAGGAGTACCAGCAATGGCGACAGCAGCAGCAAAAGCCCCGCTGACCGAACGGGTGATCGAGATGGCAGCGATCTTCATGATCGGTGACGGGCTGCTCGGACTGACGCAGACCGAGCGGCATACCGAGCTGTGGAAGGAGCGCGCGCTGGGCGCCGAGCGGACGGTGCGGCCGTTCGTCGGGCGACCGGGCCGGCGACGCCTCTATGCGCTGGTGCAGGTCGCCGCGGGGCTGGCGTTGGCGGCGCGGCAGCGGGGCTAACCTCGCGACGCCCGTCATGCGAGCGTAACGAGGCAACGACGAGTCAGGGCACCACGGTCGTGAACAGATAGACCGCAAAGATCACCAGATGCACCGCGCCTTGAAGCACGGTGGTCCGCCCGGTGCCGAGCGAGATCGTGGCGATGAACAGCGACAGGGCCAGCAGGATGATTTTCATCGCGCTCAGCCCGAGGGCGAGCGGCAGATCGAGCATCAGGCTGACGATCGCTACCGCCGGAATGGTGAGGCCGATCGTCGCGAGGGCCGAGCCGAGCGCGAGATTGAGGCTGGTCTGAATGCGGTTGCGTGCCGCGGCGCGATAGGCGGCGAGACTTTCGGGAGCGAGCACCAGCGCCGCGATCACCACGCCGACCACGGCCAGCGGCAGTCCGGCGCCGAGCACCGCTTCCTCGACGGTCTGCGACAATGCCTTGGCGAGCAGCACGACCGCGACCAGCGCGACGAGCAGCGTCGCAAAGGCGACCCCGGTGGTGGCGCGGCTCGGCATCGCGGCATGGCCATCCTCGTCACCGTGCTCGGGGAGGAAGTATTCGCGGTGGCGCAGCGTCTGCACCATCACGAACACACCGTACAGCAGCAGGCTGACGACCGCGACCAGTACGAGTTGCGAGGTCGCATAATACGGCCCCGGCGTGGTCAGCGTGTAATTGGGCAGCACCAGGGTCAGCACCGCAAGCGCGGCGAGCGTGCAGAGCGCCGCGCTGACCCCGCGCAGCGTAAAGCGCTGCTCGCCATGCCGGACCCCGCCGACCAGCAGGCACAGCCCGATGATGCCGTTGAGGATGATCATGATCGCCGCGAAAACAGTATCGCGCGCCAGCGCCGAGGCGTCGCCGGCGTCGGAGAGCATCAGTGAGACGATCAGCGAGACCTCAATGACCGTCACTGCGATCGCGAGCACGAGCGTGCCGAACGGCTCACCGACGCGGTGTGCGACGACCTCGGCATGGTGGACCGCGGCGAGCACGCAACCGAACAGCACGATCGTCGCCCCGATCGTACCGGCGGTACCGAGTTTGTAGAGCGACAGCAGCACGGTCAGCAGCCCGAGCGGTGGCATCGCCAGCGTCCACAGCGGCAGGTCGAGTCGGTGGAGCAGCGAACGGCGGACGTCGGCGGGCGGCAAGGCGTCGTCTTCGATGGTCATGCGATCTGGCGGGCTCCCTTCTCCCGACCAATGCATGAGGCGCGGACATGATCCGCGGGTGTAACGATTGGGAACATGCGGAAGCACGCACCCGCCGCAGAAGTACGTCGCCCCAGACTTGATCCGGGGTTCCGATTCTTCTTACGTCAGAAAATAGCGCGATCCCGGATCAAGTCCCGGAACGACATGCCAATCAAGGGGGTAAGCCGTCCCTCTTCCCGTAGCCCCGGGGCTTGATGAGGGGCCTGCTCGTTCACGAGCGTCGGGAGGAAGCGGGGTCCCGGGTCAAGCCCGGGACGACGAAGGTAGAGGGAGCCTATAGGCTCTTTCTACCTTCGTGGCTGGTCAAGCGACCTCGCCGGCCTTCTTGCTCTTCTCGGCATAGACGCGGACCGGGTCCTTGCGGCCCTCGACCACGTCCTTGTCGATCATCACCTCGTCGACCGAGTCCATCCCCGGCAGGTCGAACATCGTGTCGAGCAGAATCGCCTCGAGGATCGAACGCAGCCCGCGCGCACCGGTCTTGCGCTCGATCGCCTTCTTGGCGACCGTGGTCAGCGCGTCGTCGGTGAAGCCGAGCTTGACCTCCTCCATCTCGAACAGCTTCTGGTACTGCTTGACCAAGGCGTTCTTCGGCTCGGCCAGAATCTTGACCAGCGCCGGAATGTCGAGATCCTCCAGCGTCGCGATCACCGGCAGACGACCGACGAACTCGGGGATCAACCCGAACTTGAGCAGATCCTCCGGCTCGGTCTGCCGCAGCACCTCGCCGGTGCGACGCTCTTCCGGAGTCGCGACATAGGCGCCGAATCCGATCGACTTGCCCTGCAGACGGTCGCCGATGATCTTCTCGAGCCCCGAGAAGGCGCCGCCGCAGATGAACAGGATGTTCGTCGTGTCGACCTGCAGGAACTCCTGCTGCGGGTGCTTGCGCCCGCCCTGCGGCGGCACGCTGGCGGTGGTGCCTTCCATCAGCTTGAGCAGCGCCTGCTGGACGCCCTCGCCCGACACGTCGCGGGTGATGGAGGGATTCTCGGCCTTGCGGCTGATCTTGTCGATCTCGTCGATATAGACGATGCCGCGCTGCGCACGCTCGACGTTGTAATCCGACGCCTGGAGCAGCTTGAGGATGATGTTCTCCACATCCTCACCGACATAGCCGGCCTCGGTCAGCGTGGTGGCGTCGGCCATCGTGAACGGCACGTCGAGGATGCGCGCCAGCGTCTGCGCGAGCAGCGTCTTGCCGCAACCCGTGGGACCGACGAGCAGGATGTTGCTCTTCGCCAGCTCGACGTCAGCACCCTTTGCGCCGTGGTTCAGCCGCTTGTAGTGATTGTGGACCGCCACCGACAGCACGCGCTTGGCCTGCTTCTGCCCGATGACATAGTCGTCGAGCACGTCGCAGATTTCCTGCGGCGTCGGCACGCCACCGTCCTTCTTGGCGACCAGCGCGGACTTGGTCTCCTCGCGGATGATGTCGTTGCACAGCTCGACGCATTCATCGCAGATGAAGACGGTGGGTCCGGCGATCAGCTTGCGCACCTCGTGCTGCGACTTGCCGCAGAACGAGCAATAGAGAGTGCTCTTGCTATCGCCGCCACTAAGTTTCGTCATTCAGTCCATCCTTCGTCGCGGATCGTCGACCCGCTCTGTGCGCGGCGCAGGCTAACGCACCGCTCCTTAAGCAACAACGTACAAAGCGCTGTTTGCCGCCGCGCGGCGTGAAGGTCCCGCTTCCCGCCGCCGCAACGTCTTATATCGACCGTCCCGCGGCGGGCTTCAAGGGTAAGCCCGGCGCGGTTCGTCGCGGAACCGTCATAGCGCGGCGGGGTAAGCAATTGGTATCGACGCGCGCCCGCGGCGCGCGTCGTCGTTCCCATTCAGGCAGCCGCGGCGTCTTCCGCCGGCTGCGGACGCTTGTCGAACACCTGATCGATCAGGCCGAATTCCTTGGCTTCCTCGGCGCTCATGAACTTGTCGCGGTCCATCGCGTGCTCGATCTCCGCAAGCGGCTTGCCGGTGTATTTGGCATAAAGCGTGTTGAGGAAGTGGCGCATCCGCAGGATCTCACGCGCCTGGATCTCGATGTCAGCGGCCATTCCCTGCGCGCCGCCCGACGGCTGGTGGATCATGATGCGGCTGTTGGTGGTCGCCACGCGCATCCCGGGCTCACCTGACGCGAGCAGGAAGCTGCCCATCGACGCCGCCTGACCGATGCAAAGCGTGCCGACGCGCGGGCGGATGTATTGCATCGTGTCGTGGATCGCCATGCCCGCCGTGACGACACCGCCCGGCGAGTTGATGTACATATAGATGTCCTTCTTCGGATTTTCCGATTCAAGGAACAGGAGCTGCGCGCAGATCAGGCTGGCCATGCCGTCCTCGACCCCGCCGGTCACGAAGATGATCCGCTCGCGCAGCAGCCGCGAGAAGATGTCGAACGAGCGTTCGCCACGGTTCGACTGCTCGATCACGATCGGGACCAGCCCGGCCGTGGTCGATTGCAGGCCGATCCCGGCGCTCGCCAGCTTGCCCGCGAAGTCGCCGGTCTCGAACGGATTGTGCATGGAAACTCTCTTTTCGCTTAGGAAGAGCAGCAACATCGGTGCTTCCGCGAAACGGTTCAAGCCCCTTCGCTTACCCGCCCCGGCGCGGGAAGCTGCAGATAGGCGAGCCGCCGCACCTCGCGCCGCCCGCGCACCACGGTGTCAAGGATCAGCCCGGCGAAAAAGCAGAGCGCGGCTAGGATGATGAGCCCGGTGGTCAGGATCGCGGTCGGGAAGCGGGGCACCAGGCCGGTATGCATGTACGTGACGACGAGCGGTACCGCGAGGACCACCGCCAGCAACGCCAGCAAGCCGCCGACCGCGCCGAAGAACCAGAGCGGCCGTTCGATGCGGTAGAGCGTGGCGATCGTGCCGACGATCCGCCCGCCGTCGCGGTACGTGCTCAGCTTCGACACCGATCCTTCGGGACGCGCGAAATAGGGCGTGTCGATCTCGCCGACCGGCATCTTGAGTTCGAGCGCGTGGACGCTGATTTCGGTTTCGATCTCAAAACCCACGGAAAGCACCGGGAAGCTTTTGACGAAGCGGCGCGAAAAGACGCGGTAGCCGGTCAGGATATCGGTGAAGCTGCGCCCGAACAGCCGCGTCAG
Organism: Sphingomonas sp. 8AM; assembly: GCF_902506455.1. Classification (GTDB taxonomy): domain Bacteria; phylum Pseudomonadota; class Alphaproteobacteria; order Sphingomonadales; family Sphingomonadaceae; genus Sphingomonas. The sequence continues at coordinate 2,586,862 of NZ_LR733844.1, forward strand.
CATGCCGGTCAGCAAGGCGTTGCCGAGCCGGTGCCCCCGCCGATAAGCGGCAGCCGCCTCGCCGACGCGGCAGCCAACCACCATGTCGAGCTGCTCGTCGAGCATTCGCGCAACCAGTGCGGGCGCGGCGCTGGCGTCATAGGTCGCATCGCCGTCCGCCATGACATAGACGTCGGCGTCGACGTCGGCGAACATCCGGCGTACCACCGCGCCCTTGCCCTGGATCCGTTCGGTCCGGACGATCGCCCCTGCGGCGGCGGCGCGCTCGCGGGTGCGATCCCCGCTGTTGTTGTCGTAAACGTAGATTGCCGCATCGGGCAACGCAGCGCGGAACGCCGCCACGGTCTGCGCGATCGCGGCCTCTTCGTTATAGCATGGCAGCAGCACGGCGATCCGCGCGGACGCGTTCACCGTGGCACTCCCTCCACGGCAGCGGCGTGCCGCAGACGGGCTGCCGAAACCAGCGCGAAGAACACCGGCAGCCAGATCAGCCGCCCCTGATAGCGATATTGGGGATCGGCGACCGCGCCGCCGAAGAAGCAGCAAACCAGCATCCCTATACCGGTGATGACCAGCAGGTTGCGCATCAACACGAAGCCGACCCGATCGCGGCGCGCCAGCATCGGCATGGTCACCACCAGCGCGAGCAGCGACGCGATGACGGTCGCGTAGAGGATGCCGTTCATCAGATCGCGCGGCCAGGCATTGCGCCCGGACGGCGTCCGCATGAAGCGCGCGCGGACCGTGCGCGGCAGGCTTTCCCAGCATTCGGCTCCGGTTCCGCAACCCTGATTGAGCGCATCGTAATCGATCCACGCCAGCTGCCGCACGGTGTCGCGTGCCGACGCGGTGAACTGCTCGACCGGATAGGCGCGCAGCACCGCCAGCGCAAAGGCGACATCCTGTTCGCCCATGATCCGGCGCTGCTCGGGCGTGGCGAGCATATAGGCGCCGTATCGCGGATCGAGCGAGAACAGCCAGACGGCATTGTCGTACGGCTTGTCGATGCGGATACGACAGACCTCGAAACGCTTGCCGTCGCATCCGCTGTCGACGAACTGCTTCCCCGGGCCGTCGGCGTAGAACCGGGCGGTGAGCAGCGGCAACAGCTGCGGCGGCCGGCCGATCGCGGCACGGGTCGCCATCGAGGTCACCTGCAACGCCAGCACCGCCACGACGATCGTCCCGGCCGCGGCGTACCAGGCGCGTGCCGGCGGCCGGAGCCAGTCGAGCAGCCGCAGCAGCACCAGCGTGGCGGTCATGCCCAGCAGCATCATGACATGCGTCAGATGCGCGATCGCCGACATCACCATCACCGCGACGAGGAACGCCACTTGCCACCGCGGCAGCCGCCCCGGTATCGCAAGCAGCGCCAGCGCCAGCATTCCGAACGACGCAAAGCCGTCGGCGAGCAACATGCTGTTATAGGTCGGCAGGCTGGTGGTCAGCGAAAGGAACACCACCACCGCGGTCACGATCCCGGGGCTTGCGAGATCGAACCGGCGCAGCACCATGATGATGAGGAGATAGGCGATTACCGCCTGGAGCAGCACGAACGGCCAGAACCAGCCGAGCACCCAGCCGGCGTAGATCAACGCGCCAATATACGGCGAGCGCCCGCTCATCACGAGCCCGCTCTTCAGGTCATTCGCAGTAGGGCTATGATCGGCTTCGGGATTGGTCGGCGGCGCGGTCGGAGTGCCGCGGGCGGGCGGCAACTGCTCGGCATAACGCGCTGTCCAGACCGTCGAGATCGTCCGGCCCGACGCGAGGTGCACCGCCAGATCGGCGGCGCGGATGTAGTTGGTGCTGTCGGGAAAGAAGAACGGCTGCCCGTTGACGAGCCCCGTCCACATCAGCGCGAGGACACAAACGACGTGCCGGACGATGTCGATGGGTCGGGTATGACCGTCACGCGTCGCCACGCGCCGCACCCCGCTTTCGCCCTCCAACGCCATGTCCATCGCAAGCCCCCTTGCCAACGCCCCCGAGCGGCCGCGTCTAACAGCCGGAAAGAGAGGCGTCATCCGCCTTCATCGTGCGACGATGGGACAATCGGTGGCGCACAGGGCCGGCGAGCGTTGCCGCCGCGAACCCCGTGCGCCGACCCTGCTTACTGGCCCTTCTTGGCGCGCGGCTTCTTGGCCGGCGCCGCGTCTGCAGCCTCCGTGCCCTCGGCCGTCTCGGCAGCGTCCGGCGACGATTCGGTCACCTGCGTTTCGGCCTCGACCGGCGCCGCCTTCTTGGCGCGCGGCTTCTTGGCCGGCGCCGCGTCGGCGTCCGCAGCAGCCGGCTCGGTCACCGCGCCGGCGTCCTCGTCCTTGGCAACCGGCTTCTTGGCGGCAGCCTTCCTGGCCGGCTTCGCCTCGGCGGCGTCGCCCTCATCGGTCGCCTCGCCCTTCTTCTTGGTGCGGGCCTGCTTGGGCTTGTGGTTGTCGTGATCGTGGCTGTGCGTGCCGGTCGCGAAACCGTCCTCGCTCTCGATCGCGGCTTCTAGCTCTTCCTTGGTCGTCTCGCGCTCGGTGATCTCGGCCTTGTCGAACAGGAAATCAACCACCTTGTCCTCGTACAGCGGGGCGCGGAGCTGCGCTGCGGCCATCGGGTCCTGCTGGACGTACTGCATGAAGCGCTGACGATCCTCGGGACCGTATTGCTGCGCCGCCTGCATCAGCAGCCGCTGCATTTCCTGCTGCGTGACCTCGACGCCGTTCGCCTGACCGATCTCGCTCAGGAGCAGGCCGAGACGAACGCGGCGCTCGGCGATCTTCCGATAATCGTCGCGCTCTTTCTCCATCTCGTCGAGCGCGGCCTGCGGATCGGGCTCGTGCGTCGCTTCGTGCTGGAGCTGCTGCCAGATCTGGTTGAACTCGGCCTCAACCATCGATGGCGGCACGTCGAAGTCATGTCCCTCGGCCAACTGGTCGAGCAGCTTGCGCTTCATATAGGTGCGCGTCAGGCCGTTGTTCTCCTGCTCGAACTGGCCCTTCACCAGCCCACGCAGCTGCTCGAGGCTTTCCAGCCCGAGGCTCTTGGCCATCTCGTCGTCGATCTGGCTCTCGCCCGCGGTCTTCACCGACTTGATCGTCAGGTCGAAAGTCGCATCCTGCCCGGCCAGCTCCTTCGCGCCGTAATCCGCGGGGAAGGTCACCTTGATCTGGCGCTCCTCGCCGGCCTTCGCGCCGACGACCTGCTCCTCGAACCCCGGGATCAGGCGACCAGCGCCGATCTCGACCGCCATGTCGGTGCCGGTACCGCCGTCGAACGCCACGCCGTCAAGCGTCTTGCCGACGAAGTCCATGACGACCTGATCGCCGGTCTCCGCGGCCTTGTCGCCGGCGTCTTCCCAGCGCTTGGCACCATCGGCGAAGCGCTTGAGCTGCTCGTCGATCGCCGATTCGTCGACCGGGACAGTGAGGCGCTCAAGCTTCAGACCCTCGATCGCCGGTGCCGGTACCTGCGGGAGCACTTCCAGCTCGACCTTCAGCTCGGCGTCCTTGCCCGACTCATAGCCGTCGACCAGCTCGACGCTCGGCTGCATCGCCGGGCGCAGCTGCTTCTCGGCGATCAGCGCCTGAATGCCTTCCTGAATCGAGGTGTTCAGCGCGTCCTGCTCGATCGCCGGGCCGTGCATCTTCTTGACCAGGTTGGTCGGCACCTTGCCCGGGCGGAAGCCCGGCATCTTGATCTGCGGCGCAACGCGCTTCAGCTCGGCATCGACCCGCTTGGCGATGTCGCCGGCGGGGATTGTCAGGGTGAAGGCGCGCTTCAGGCCCTCGTTCAGCGTCTCGACAGTCTGCATTGGCCGCTTTCGTCAGAAGAATTTCGTAAGTGGTGGCCAACCCCGCTTGCGCGGGGACTGGTGCGGGCGAAGGGAATCGAACCCCCACATCTTGCGATACCAGAACCTAAATCTGGCGCGTCTACCAGTTCCGCCACGCCCGCTAGTCGGACACCGCCGGTCGGCGGCATCTATACCGACGCGCGCGATGGGGCAAGCGGGCAACCCGCGCTTCGACGGCGCGTTGAGGGCATGAAGGAGAAAATTGCCATGGCGACCAACCCCGGAGATCTGCCCGCAGACGTGCCGCAGCCGACTCAACCCGGCACGCCCGACACCCCGCCCCCCGAAAT
>NZ_LR733844.1:2591092-3661091 GCF_902506455.1 Sphingomonas sp. 8AM
GGCCCGGACATTGACGTCCCGGCCCCCGGTACGCCGGGACCCTCGACTCCCAGCATCTGAAAGGCCGAGCGCATGACAGAGAAGACGATCGATCCGATCCCGAACCGTGACGACGAACGGCCCGACATCCAGCAGGCGGTCGAAGCGCGCAGCGATGCGGTGGCACGTGGCGAAGGCGGCAAGGAGCCGGCACGCTTCACTGATACCGGCGAGTTCGACGGAAACAGCGGCACCGGCGGCGAGGTCAAGAATCAGGACCTGACGCAGCAATAGCGCACCGCTTCAGCGGTCTCGCGCCCGCATCTGACCGCGATACTCTTACGTCGCCCCGGACTTGATCCGGGGCCCCGCTTCTTCTGCGCACTCAGGCAAGAAGAAGCGGGATCCCGGATCAGGTCCGGGATGACGAGAGAGTACGGTGGCCCGGTCACTATCGATCTTCACGACTGGGCGCCTTCAGTCTTCGTGCGAGATGCCCTCGCCTTCGATCCTGAGCCACGGCTGCTTGTACTGTTCGAACACCGATACCGTCAGGGATGAAGTTCCACGTCGTTCGCATCGTCCGCGAACGCGCCGATCGGGATTGCGATCAGCCCGTCCAGACCCTCGTTCGTATAGGCGATCGTTCCACCGCACTCGCCGCACCAGCGATACCAGGCGTGGCGACCGCTTTCCGCAACCCGTTCCCAGACGCGAAAAGCGCCCGCGATCGTCACCTTGTCGATCGGAAAGCGCGCCTGCGCCGAGAACGGTCCGCCGGTGCGCCGCTGGCAGGCCCGGCAGTGACACGCCGATACGCGAACCGGCGCGCCGAAGCAGGTCGCGGTCAGCTGACCACACCGGCAATGCGCGTGCCGCGCAATCGTCACCCCAGCGCCTTCTTCAGCAAATCGTTGACAACGGCCGGGTTGGCCTTGCCGCCCATCGCCTTCATCGTCTGGCCGACGAAGAAGCCGAACAGCGCGACCTTGCCGCCGCGGTACTGCTCGAGCTGGCCGGGATTCTTCGCGAGGACGTCGGCGATCACCGCCTCGATCGCGCCCGTGTCGCTGGTCTGCTTGAGCCCGCGCTCCTCGACGATCTTGCCGGGCGCGTCGCCGGTTTCCAGCATCGCCTCGAACACCTGCTTGGCGAGGCTGCCCGACAGCGTGCCGTCGGCAACCAGCGCGAGCAACTCGGCGGCCTGACCGGGCGTGACCGGGCTGTCGCCGATCGACTTGCCCAATCGATTGAGCGCGCCGAATAATTCGCTGCTGACCCAATTGGCGGCGGCAACGGGCTTCGCACCGGCATCGAGCAGCGCGTCGAACCAGCGCGCACTTTCGACCTCGCCGGTCAGCACCTGCGCATTGTACGGCGTGATCCCGAGCGCTTCGTAGCGGGCGCGCTTGGCGTCGGGCAGCTCGGGCAGGCTGGCGCGGCATTCATCGAGGAACGCTTCGTCGAGTTCGAGCGGAAGCAGATCGGGATCGGGGAAGTAGCGGTAATCGTGCGCATCTTCCTTCGAGCGCATCGACCGCGTCGTGCCGCTGTCCGGGTTGAACAGCCGCGTCTCCTGCACGATCGTGCCGCCGGCCTCGATCACCTCAACCTGCCGCGCCGCCTCATGTTCGATCGCCTGCATCACAAAGCGGATCGAGTTGACGTTCTTGGTCTCGGTACGGGTGCCGAATTCGTCGCCCGGCTTGCGAACCGAGACGTTGACGTCGGCGCGCATCGAGCCCTGGTCCATATTGCCGTCGCACGATCCGACATAGCGCAGGATCGAGCGCAGCTTGGTCAGATACGCCCCCGCCTCGGCGGGCGAGCGCATGTCGGGACGGCTGACGATTTCCATCAGCGCGACGCCCGAACGGTTGAGGTCGACATAGGAGCGCGTCGGATGCTGGTCGTGCATCAGCTTGCCCGCATCCTGCTCGACGTGGATGCGCTCGACGCCGATCGTCTTGGTGTCGTCACCAATCTCGATGTCGACCGCACCCTCTCCAACGATAGGATGATAAAGCTGCGAGATCTGATAGCCCTGCGGCAGATCGGCGTAGAAGTAGTTCTTTCGGTCGAACCGCGACCATTTGTTGATCTGCGCGTCAATCGCCATGCCGGTGCGCACCGCCTGACGGATGCACTCGCGGTTTGGGACCGGCAGCATGCCGGGCATTGCGGCGTCGACCAGCGAGACCTGCGTGTTCGGCTCGGCACCGAAGGTGGTGGCCGCGCCGGAGAACAATTTGGCGTTCGACGTCACCTGCGCATGGACTTCGAGGCCGATCACGACCTCCCATTCGCCGGTGGCGCCCTTGATGCGGAACGGGGTGGATGCGTCAGCCATGATTCGTCTTTCTTACCACCACTTAGCCGGGCGCGCCGTGAAGCCCGCGCGTTCCTCGATCGCCAGCGCGGCGTTGAGGACGCCCTGTTCGTCGAGCGGTTTGCCGATGATCTGAAGCCCGAGCGGCAGCCCCGACGCATCCAAACCACCCGGCACGCTCATCGCAGGCAAGCCGGCGAGGCTGGAGGGGACGGTGAATACGTCGTTGAGATACATGGCCAAAGGATCGGCTGACTTCTCGCCGAGCGCGAACGCTGCCGACGGCGCGGTCGGGGTGAGCAGCACGTCGCAGACCTCCCACGCCCGCTCGAAATCGCACGCGATCAACGTGCGGACCTTTTGCGCCTGCGTATAATAAGCGTCGTAGAAGCCGGCGGAGAGCACGTAGGTGCCGATCAGGATGCGGCGTTTGACCTCGTCGCCGAAGCCTTCGGCGCGCGTCCGTGCGTACATCTCCTGCAAATTAGCCCCCTCGGGGAGATCGCGGAGGCCGTAACGGACCCCATCATAGCGCGCGAGGTTCGACGAAGCCTCCGCCGGTGCAATGATGTAATAGGCCGGCAGCGCGTATCTGGTGTGCGGCAGCGAGACGTCGACGATCTCGGCCCCCGCATCCTTCAGCCACACGATCCCCTGCTGCCAGAGCGCCTCGATCTCGGCGGGCATGCCGTCGACGCGATACTCCTTCGGGATGCCGACGCGCTTGCCGGCGAGCGAGCCGTTGAGCTGCGCTTCCCAGTTCGGCACGGGCAGGTCGAGCGACGTCGCGTCCTTCGCGTCGAACCCCGCCATCGCCTCCAGCATGATCGCGCAGTCGCGGACGTCGCGCGCCATTGGCCCGGCCTGATCGAGCGACGAGGCGAAGGCGATCGTCCCCCAGCGCGAGCAACGGCCGTAGGTGGGCTTGATCCCCGAGATGCCGACGAAGGCCGCCGGCTGGCGGATCGAGCCGCCGGTGTCGGTGCCGGTCGCGCCCGGTGCGACACGCGCCGCGACCGCCGAGGACGAACCGCCCGACGAGCCGCCGGGCGCGAGCGGCGCGTTGCCGCCGTCGTTGCGCCGCCACGGGCTGATGACGTTGCCGAAATAGCTGGTCTCGTTCGACGAGCCCATCGCGAACTGGTCGAGGTTCAGCTTGCCGAGCATCCCCGCGCCGGCGTTCCACAGGTTCTGCGACACCGTCGACTCATACGCGGGCGTGAAGCCTTCGAGGATGTGGCTGGCCGCGGTGGTCGGCACGCCCTTGGTGCAGAACAGGTCCTTCATCCCGATCGGCACGCCGGCCATCGGCCTCAGCGTCTCGCCCGCCGCGCGCGCCTGATCGGCGGCGTCGGCGGCGGCGAGCGCATGCTCGGGGGTTTCGACGAGGAAGGCGTTCAGCGGCTTTGCAGCGGCGACCGCGGCGTTGAACGCCTCGGCCACTTCGCGCGCCGAGAAATCGCCGTCGCGGACGCCGTTGCGGATCGCGGCGATGCCCAGATCGGTGAGTGCGGTCATTATTCGATCACCTTGGGCACAGTGAAGAAGCCATGTTCGGCCTGCGGGGCGTTGGCCAGCACCGCGTCGCGGACCCCGCCGTCGGTGACGACATCATCGCGCAGACGCAAATGGTTGGGGATCACGGCGGTCATCGGATCGACCCCGGCAGTATCGACCTCGCCCAGTTGCTCGATCCAGTCGAGGATGTTGCCGAGTTCGGGCGCGAGCCGGGCGGCTTCGTCGTCGGTGATGGCGATACGGGCGAGGCCGGCGATGCGCCTGACGGTTGCGGTGTCAACGGACATGCCGCCGCCGCTACCACCCGGCGGCACGATCTTGCAACACGCCTCGCACGGTTGCGCGACGCGCATTCCTGAGGCACCAGCTTTGCGGTTGCGGACCCGGCGCTTTTGCTGCACCGCACAATGGTGACGCTCATTTGGCCCGCAAATTCCTCTACGTCGTCGTCGCATTGATCGTGCTGGCGACTGCGGCTGCCTTTGCCTATCGCCTGTGGGGTGTCGGGATGATGCGGATGGCAATGGTGCCGGGCGAGTCGTTCCGCGACCAGAAGCTGCTGACCGCAAGGGATTATGCGCCGGATTCGATGTGGCTGGCGCGCCCGGCGCTCGCGCGCAATCCGGCCTTGTGGACCCCGCCCGGCTATACGCCGCGCAAGGCCCCCGGCGGCGCGGCGGTGTTCTTCATCCACCCGACCTCGTACCTCAATCGCGCGCACTGGAACGCGCCGTTGACCGATGAGGAGGCGAACAACCGCGCCGCGCTGTTCCTGCGCGGTCAGGCGAGCGCGTTCAACGAGGCGGGCGAGATCTGGGCGCCGCGTTACCGGCAGGCGACGTTCGGCGCGTTCCTGACCGATCAGCGCGCCGCCGAACAGGCGCTGGCGCTGGCATATGGCGACATCCTCGCCGCCTTCGACGCCTTTCTGGCCGAGGCCGGGCCGACGCGCCCGATCATCCTGGCCGGGCACAGTCAGGGCGGGCTGCACCTGACGCATCTGCTCAAGGACCGGGTTGCGGGCACCCCGCTGGCGAAGCGGATCGTCGCGGCCTATGTCGTCGGCTGGCCGGTGTCGGTGAGCAACGATCTGCCGGCGCTGGGGCTGCCGGCGTGCGAGCGCGCCGACCAGCGTGGGTGCATCTTGTCGTGGCAGACGTTTGCCGAGCCGGCCGATCCGTCGCTGATCCTCGACAATTACGATCGCTCGACCGGGTTCGACGGCAAGCCGCGCCGCGGTACGCAGATGCTGTGCACGAACCCGCTGACCGGCACACCGAACGCCGTCGCGCCGTCGAGCGCCAATCTGGGCACCCTGTTCCCCAATGCGGCGATGAGCGAGGCGCGGATCGAGGCGGGGCGGATCGGCGCGAAGTGCGGCGGGCGCGGGCTGCTGCTGATCGGCTCTCCGCCCGACGTCGGACCGTATACGCTGCCCGGCAACAATTATCATGTGTATGATTACAGCCTGTTCTGGGCGAACGTCCGCGCGGATGCGGTGCGGCGGCTGGCGGCGGGGTGATGTGGCGTGATCTGCAACGTCCACGCTTCGTGCCGCCTGAGCTTGTCAAAGGGCGGGTTCGCCGGGGCACGTGCTTCGACAGGCTCAGCACAAACGGGTTCATCCGTCATTGCGAGCGTAGCGAAGCAATCCAGAGCCGGACCAGGACGCTCTGGATTGCTTCGCTACGCTCGCAATGACGGGGGAGTTGCCTTCGATGATCGTCATTGAAGCGGCGGCGTTTCGCGCCATGCTGCCGGAGGGCGGGCGGCTGCTCGGGCTCGACGTCGGGACCAAGACGGTCGGCACCGCGCTGTGCGATGCGGAGTGGAGCTTCGCGAGCCCGGCGCAATTGATCCGGCGCGCGAAGTTCACCGTCGACAAGGCGGCGCTGGTCGCACTGTCGGAGGCGCAGCAGGTGCGCGGCTGGGTGATCGGGCTGCCGCTGAATCTCGATGGCAGCGAAAGCCCACGCAGCCAGTCGACGCGGGCGTTCGCGCGCAATTGTCGCGACACCGGGCTGCCGATCCTGCTGTGGGACGAGCGCTGGTCGACGGTGGCGGCGGAGCGCGCCTTGATCGAGCAGGACTTCAGCCGGGCGAAGCGGGCGGAGCGGATCGATAATCATGCCGCGGCGCATATCCTGCAAGCAGCGATTGATGCGCTGGTGGCGGTTTGATGCGACGAACCGTCCGCTAACGCCCAGTAGCGGACGATTCGAGAGCCCGGGAGTGAACGCTGGTTTTGTACCGGCTAGGTGAGACCGATTGAGGCGCTCGGATGTCGATCAGCCTTCAGGAGAGTAAGCGTGCTTTTTCACACCATGGTCGGATCGAACGACATTGAACGGTCCAAGCGCTTCTACGAAACGGTGCTCGGCACCTTGGGTGCAGGGGAAGGGAAGCGGAACATCGCCGACAGCGGCCATACACGTCTAATCTACAATAACGGCAACGGGACGAACTTCATCGTCAGCCAGCCGATCAACGACGAACCGGCAAGCGTCGCCAACGGCAGCACCGTCGCCTTTTCCTGCGACTCGCCCGAGCAGGTGAAGCAGCTTCACGACACCGCCATTGCCGCTGGCGGCACCTCGATCGAAGCTCCGCCCGGACCACGCGAAACTGCCTCCATGGGCACCATCGAACTGGCCTATTTTCGTGACCCTGACGGTAACAAACTGTGTGGAATTCATTTTCCTGCCTGATCCGTCCGGTACGGCTCCGCTGTTGACCTTGGCGGACCTCGATCATGCAATCGCGCGAATGTCCGCTAACCACCATAATCGAACATCGCGAGTAGTGCGTTTCGGGGTTTGTGGACGCCCTTGAGTCGGCGAGCAGGCACCAGTAAACCATCGGGTCGCGCAGCGCACGCGAAGCGGCGCAGCCATTGTCGAGAGATCATCGCAGTTTCGCTCATGTCTCCCGTCAGGCAGCGGCGCCATCGTCTCTGCGGCCTTTGCGTGCTCCGCGCGAACCCACGCCGACTTGCCCCCTCCCCGCTCCGCCATTAGGCAGCGGCTTCGATGAACCAGTCGGACCACCGCCCCGCCACGCTGATCCCCGGAGGCGCGGTGTTTCCGCACCGCCACCTGACCGGGATCGAAGGCCTAGAGCCGCACGAAATCACCTTCCTGCTCGACGAGGCGGAGACCTGGGTCGAGGCGAACCGCACCCGCGCCGCGCCCGATCAGCGGCTGGCGGGCTTCACGCAGATCAACGCCTTTTTCGAGAACAGCACGCGCACGCTGCTGAGCTTCGAGATCGCGGGCAAGCGGCTCGGCGCCGATGTCGTCAACATGCATGCCGCGCAGTCGAGCGTGAAGAAGGGCGAGACGCTGATCGACACCGCGATGACGCTGAACGCGATGCGCGCGGACGTGATCGTGATCCGGCATATGTCGAGCGGCGCGGTGCGGCTGATCGCGGACAAGGTCGATTGCCCGGTGCTCAACGCCGGGGACGGGCGGCACGAGCATCCGACGCAGGCGCTGCTCGACGCGCTCACGATCCGGCGGCGGCTGGGGGGAATCGCGAACAAGCGCGTCGTGATCTGCGGCGACCTGCTCCACAGCCGCGTCGCGCGCTCGAACATCCTCGCGCTGACCGCGCTGGCCGCCGAGGTGCGGGTCTGTGCGCCGTCGACGTTGATGCCGCCCGCGATCGAACGGTTCGGCGCGACCGCCTTCACCGACTTCGACAAGGCGATCGAGGGCGCGGACGTGGTGATGATGCTGCGGCTGCAGACCGAGCGCATGGCGGGCGGCTATGTCCCCTCCACGCGCGAATATTATCTCCGCTACGGGCTGACGCTCGAGCGATTGAACGCGCGCGCGCCGGGCGCGCTGGTGATGCATCCCGGGCCGATGAACCGCGGGGTGGAAATCGATTCGGCGGTGGCCGACCATGTCGAGCAATCGGCGATCACGGAGCAGGTGCAGATGGGCGTGGCGGTGCGGATGGCCTGTCTGGATGTGCTGACACGGCGTGCGCGCAAGGTGGAGGGCTGGGCATGACGCAGGCGCTGCACCTGACCAATGCGCGGCTGGTCTGCCCGGCCGGCGGCGAGCGCGACGGCGAGTTATTGATCGTCGACGGCACGATCGTTTCGGGCGAGGCGCCGAGCCATGCCGAGCGCATCGATTGTCGCGGCAGGTTGCTCGCGCCTGGCATCATCGACGTCGGCGTGGCGCGGATCGATCGCGCGGCGGCGCGCGCCGGCGGCGTGGTGCGGGTCGCGCCGATGCCCGATCAGGTGCCGGTGCTCGACGAGCCGGGCGCGGTGCAGCGGCTCGCGCTGATCGGGCGGCCCGATCTGTGGATCCATCCGATCGCGGCGGCGACGCGCGGGCTGGCGGGCAAGGACCTCGCCGAGATGGCGATCTGTTTGTCGGCGGGCGCGCGCGCCGTCGGAACCGGGCGCGGCTGGATCGCTGACTCGGGCGTGATGCACCGCGTACTGATGTATGCGCGCGATCTTGATGTGGTGGTCGTCTCGCATGCCGAGGACGGCGGGCTGGCGGCGGGCGCGGTGGCGACCGAGGGCGAGACCGCGACGCGGCTCGGGCTGCCGTCCGCGCCGGCGCTTGCCGAGCCGCTGGCGATAGCGCGCGACCTGATGCTGGCGGAGGAGACCGGCGCGCGGTTGCACCTGCGTTGCGTCACCACTGCGGCGGGGTTCGCCTTGGTGCGCGCGGCCAAGGCGCGCGGGGTGCGGGTGACGTGCGGCGTCACGCCCGCCTATCTGTTACTCAGCGACAATGCGATGAGCGATTTCCGCACCTTCGCGCATCTCTCCCCGCCGCTGCGCAGCGAGGACGATCGCAAGGCAGCGCTGGCGGCGCTGGCGGACGGGACGATCGACCTGCTGTGTTCGGGGCATGATCCGCGCGGGCCGGAGGAAAAGCGCCTGCCGTTCGCCGACGCCAGCGCGGGGGCGGCGGATGCGGCGACGCTGCTGCCGCTGGCCTTGGGGCTGGCGCGCGACGGGCGCGTGACGCTGCCGCAGCTGTTTGCACTGTTGGCGACCGGACCGGCGGCGTTGCTCGGGCTGGAGACGGGCACGCTGGCGGCGGGGATGCCGGGCGACGTGATCCTGATCGACGAGAGCGCGCCGTGGCAGATCGACGCCGACCGGTTGCCGGGCAAGGCGGGCAATACGCCGTTTGACGGGTTGCCGGTGCAGGGGCGTGTCACCGCGATGTGGAAGGGTGGCCGCGCGATCGCGGGGTAGCGTCGCCCGGGCGCTGTTCCGGGGTGACGGGACGATCAGCGCGCCGCGACTGCCACCGTCGTGGGGTCAGCGCGGCGGAGCGCGAGCGCCTCGGGCTGGCCGGGGTCGTTCGCGGGGATGATCCTGAGCAGTGCGGCAACCTGCTCCGCCGCGGCTTGCGGGCGGGCGAAACGCATCCAGCCGAGCATCCGTTCGCGCGCCTGCGCCGGCGGCAGGTCGAGCCCGACGAGGAAGAAGGCGTCCGGCCATTCGCCGGCCAGTGCAAGCGCCAGCGCGAGGTTCTGCCGGGTGCGCGCATCGGCACCGGGAACGCGCATCGCCGCCATCAACACCTCGACGCCCTGCCCCGGCTGTCCGGCCAACGCCAGCGCCAGCCCGCGATCGGCAGCCGGGATAAGCGCGGCGTAGCGCGATAGCGTCGCCTGTGCGGCATCGTGCTGCCCGCTCGCGATCTGCGCGAGCACGAGGTGGAGCGCGGTGGCGCCGTCCGCCTGTCGCAGTGCGAGCGCGTCGTCGAACGCCTGCGCCGCCGAACGGAAGCGACCAGCGCGCAGGTACGCGGTGCCGAGCAGCACGCGGCGGTCGCCGTCGCTGCCGTCGTGCATAACGGCCTGTTCGGCGCGGGCGACCGCCACTGGCCAGCGGCGCTGGCGGAGCGCGCGCTCGGCGGCCACCTCATCGGCCGCGCCGGCATCGGCGACGACAGGGGCGCGGCCGAAATCGAAATGCCAGACGCTGCAGCCGGCCAGCGACAGCGCGGCGGCGACGATCGTCGCGAGGCGGGACAGACCGGCGCTCATCAGGTCAACACCCGGCGGCCGAAGCTGTGCGCGGTCGCACGCACCGCGCCATAGCCGCCACCGGGCGTGCTGGTCGTGAAGACGGTACGCCGGAAATTCTTTTCCAGCCGGTCGAAGACCTGCGTCCAGAGCGCGACGATCTCGCCGGCGGCAGCCCCGTCCGGGTCGGTTTCGATCACGGTGCGACCATCCGCCATCGCCGTCGCAAATTCGGTGTGCTGGTGGAGGGTGACCGCGGCGACCGTGCCGTGCTGCGACAGGGCGATGGCGGTGTCGGCGGTGATCGCGGCGCCCGCAATCGCGGCGTTGACGACGAACAGCAACGGCTTGCCCGAGCGTTCGCAGAGCTCGACGGTACCGCCGACCGCATGGAGATCGTGCGGGCTGGGGCGCGTCGGCACGACGATCAGCTCGGCGAGGTGGATCGCCGCCTGGATCGCGACGGTCAGCGCCGGCGGCGTGTCGATCACCACCAGCCGCACGCCCTGCTCACGCAGCGCGTCGAGATCCGGCGCGAGGCGGGTGACGCCGGTGGCGGAAAAGGAGGGCGACGGCGCGGTACGCGCGGCGGCCCATGGCGCGAGCGTACCGTGCGGGTCGAGGTCGAGCAGCGCGACCGGCCCGAGGCCGGCGCGTTCCGCCTGCACCGCCAGATGCCCGGCAAGCGTCGTCTTGCCCGACCCGCCCTTCTGCGATGCGACCGCGAGTACGCGCATGTTGGCTGCCGATGTCCCCGTTGATCCGTGCGGCTGCTTGCCACGCGGATGGTGGAGGAAGCGTTAATGCCGTTCGATCAGATACTTGCCCATTCAGCGCGCGGGACGCCCTGTGCCCAGAGCAGCGCGCTCAGGTCGCCGTGCTCGATCCGCGCCGCCGCCGCCGCGGCGACGATCGGCTTGGCGTGGTAAGCGACGCCCAGCCCGGCGACCTCGATCATCGCCAGATCGTTCGCCCCGTCGCCGACCGCGAGCGTCGCCGCGTCCGCGAGCCCGAGCGCCGCGCGGGTTTCCAGCAGCGTCTCGCGCTTGGTGGCGGCGCCGACGATCGGGCGCGCGACGGTGCCCGACAGCATCGCACCGTCGATCTCCAGCACGTTGGCGATCGCGCGGTCGAAGCCGATTTCGGCGGCAACCGGTTCGGCGAAGCGCGTGAAGCCGCCCGACACCAGCACTGCGCTCGCCCCCCACCCGCGCATCGTGCGGACCAGCGCGCGCGCGCCGGGCATCAACTGCACGCGCTCGGCGCGGCAGGTGTCGATGACCGCAGCGTCGAGCCCCCTGAGCAACGCGACGCGCGCGTCGAGCGCGGCCTCGAAATCCAGCTCTCCACGCATCGCCGCTTCCGTGATCGCGGCGATCTTCGGCTTGAGCCCGGCGTAATCGGCGAGTTCGTCGATGCACTCGACGGTGATCATCGTCGAATCCATATCGGCGACGAGCAGCATCTTGCGGCGACCGTCGCGCGGCTGGACAATGATATCGACGCGGTCGAACACGCCCTCGAGCGCGGCGCGCGCGTCGGCGGGGGCCAGCTCGAACTGCCAGTCGGCGGCGTCGCCCTCGTCAATCCATGCCAGCGTCGTCGGCGCACAGCCGGCCGCGGCGAGGCGATCGTGCGCCTCGGCCATGATGTTGGGCGTCAGCCGCCCTGCTGCTATCAGCGTCGCCGTGAACATGCCTAACCCCGCAAAGCCAAGGCTGGCGCTCATCGCAGGGCCGACCGCCAGCGGCAAGAGCGCGCTGGCGGTCGAGCTGGCGGAGCGGATCGGCGGGACGGTGATCAACGCCGACGCCAGCCAGGTCTATCGCGACCTGCGCGTGCTGTCGGCGCGCCCCTCCCCCGCCGACGAGGCGCGCGTGCCGCATCGGCTGTTCGGTTATGTCGATGGCGCGGAGGCGTGTTCGGCGGCGCGCTGGGCGGCGGACGCGGCGGCGGAAGTGCGGCGCGTTCATTCGGCCGGCGGCGTGCCGGTGCTGGTCGGCGGGACCGGGCTGTACCTGCGCACCCTGCTCGACGGGATCGCGCCGGTGCCGGAGATCGACGCCAACGTGCGTGCCGCGGTGCGCGCGCTGCCGGTCGCGGAGGCTCACGCAGCCCTCTCGCGCGAGGACCCGGAGGCGGCGGCGCGGCTCAACGCGCGCGACACGACGCGCGTCGCGCGTGCGTTGGAAGTCGTGCGGTCGACGGGGCGGACGCTGGCCGCGTGGCAGGCAGCGCGGTGCGGCGGAATCGGGGACACGGTCGACGTGCGCGGGCTGGTGCTGTTGCCTGGTCGTGAGACGCTGATGACGCGCTGCGACGCGCGGCTGGTGCAGATGTTTGACGAAGGTGGAGTCGACGAGGTCGCCACGCTGCTCGCGCGCACCGACGTGCCCGCCGACGCGCCGGTGCGGCGTGCGATCGGCGTGCCCGAAATCGCCGCCATGCTGTCGGGTACGCTGTCACGCGATGACGCTCTGGCGGCGGCGCAACTCGCCACGCGGCGCTATGCCAAGCGGCAATATACGTGGTTTCGCAATCAGTTGCCCCGGGAGTGGCAATGCTGCACCGCGCCAAATTCGCAATTTTATTTCTCCAATAGCGGTTGACGCGTAACTTTCTATGCCGTAGCGCCCCCGGAGCCGGCAGGCTAAGACGCTTGCCCTTTCCCAATGAGGAGACGTGACGTGACCGAGAAGAGCGGAGCAGACATCCTGGTCGAGGCGCTGTGCGATCTCGGCGTGGAGGTCGTGTTCGGCTATCCGGGCGGTGCCGTCCTGCCGATCTACGACGCCTTGTTCCGGAATTCGGTCGAGAAGGGTGGGCGCATTCGCCACATTCTCGTGCGTCACGAACAGGCTGCGACCCATGCGGCGGAAGGCTATGCGCGCTCGACCGGCAAGCCCGGCGTCGTGCTCGTCACCTCCGGTCCCGGCGCGACCAATGCGGTCACCGGGATCACCGACGCGCTGCTCGATTCGATCCCGATGGTGGTCATCACCGGGCAGGTGCCGACCGCGCTGATCGGCTCGGACGCGTTCCAGGAAGCCGACACGGTCGGCATCACGCGTCACTGCTCGAAGCACAATTACCTCGTGAAGGATCCGGCACGGCTCGGCGCGGTGATCCACGAGGCGTTCCATATCGCGACCTCGGGCCGCCCGGGTCCGGTCGTGGTCGATATTCCCAAGGACGTGCAGGTTGCGACCGCCGGCTATGCGAAACCCGGCCCGATCCAGCACAAGACCTATCGCCCGCAGATCAAGGCCGATCGCGCCGCGATCGAGCAGGTCGTCGACATGCTGGCGGCGGCGGAGCGCCCGGTGCTCTATACCGGCGGCGGGGTCATCAACTCCGGCCCGGCGGCATCGCAACTGCTGCAGGAGCTGGTAAAGATCACCGGCGCGCCGGTCACCTCGACGCTGATGGGGCTGGGTGCCTATCCCGCGAGCGGGCCGCAATGGCTCGGGATGCTGGGGATGCACGGTACCTATGAAGCCAATATGGCGATGAACCAGGCCGATCTGGTCGTCGCGATCGGCTCGCGCTTCGACGATCGGGTTACCGGGCGGCTCGACGCTTTCTCGCCCAACAGCCGCAAGGTGCATATCGACATCGACCGGTCGAGCATCAACAAGACGGTGCGGATCGACCTGCCGATCGTTGCCGATGCCGGCCACGCGATGCAGGACATGATCCACGTCTGGAAGGCGCGCCAGCATCCGAAGCCCGACATTGCCGAATGGCAGCGGCGGATCGAGGGCTGGCGGGCGCGCAAGTGCCTCGACTTCCCGGAGACCGGGCCGAACGAGAACAAGGGCGAGATCATGCCGCAGCGCGCCGTCCGTGCGCTGTATGACGCCACGCACCATCGCCAGCCGATCATCACCACCGAGGTCGGGCAGCACCAGATGTGGGCCGCGCAGCATTTCGGGTTCGATCTGCCGAACAAGTGGCTGACGAGCGGTGGGCTCGGTACGATGGGCTATGGCCTGCCCGCGGCGATCGGCGCGCAGCTCGGCAACCCCAATGCTTTGGTCATCGACATCGCGGGCGAAGCCTCGATCCAGATGAACATTCAGGAGCTGGCGACGGCATCGCAATATCGCCTGCCGGTGAAGGTGTTCATCCTCAACAACGAATATATGGGGATGGTCCGCCAGTGGCAGGAGTTGACCTATGAGAGCCGCTATGCCGAGAGCTATTCGGACTCGCTGCCCGATTTCGTGAAGCTGGCCGAGGCTTACGGCTGGAAGGGTATCCGCATCGAGCGGCCCGACCAGCTTGAGGACGGGATCGCCGCGATGCTCGCGCATGATGGCCCGGTGATGGTGGATTGCATGGTGGCCAAGCTCGCCAATTGCTTCCCGATGATCCCGAGCGGCGCGGCGCATACCGACATGATCCTGCAGGCCAATGAGGTCAGCGGGACGATGGACGACGAGGCCAAGGCGCTGGTTTGATCGAGGCTCCCCTCCCTTTCAAGGGAGGGGCTGGGGGTGGGTGGCGTGCTCGTGATACGGCACCGCCCGCGCCCCGATCAGCTGTACGCCGCCAAGACGCCACCCACCCCCGACCCCTCCCTTGCAAGGGAGGGGAGTGAGAGCTGAAATGCACATCCGTGAAGAGAAAGCCGAACGCCACACGTTGGCGGTGATCGTCGACAACGAGCCGGGCATCCTCGCCCGGATCGCCGGGCTGTTCACCGCGCGCGGCTACAATATCGAGAGCCTGACGGTCAGCGAGATCACCGCCGACAAGGCGGTCAGCCGGATCACGATCGTCACCAGCGCCAGCCCGGCGACGCTGGAGCAGATCGTCGCGCAGCTCGACCGGCTGGTGCCCGTCCACCGCGTCCACGACCTGACCGCCGAGGGCGACCACGTCGAGCGCGAGCTGGCGCTGGTCAAGGTGCGCGGCACCGGCGACCATCGCATCGAGGCGCTGCGGCTCGCCGAAGTCTATCGCGCGCGGGTGGTCGATGCGACGACCAGCAGCTTCGTGTTCGAGGTGACGGGCGGGACGAGCAAGATCGACAAGTTTCTGGAGTTGATGGCGGAGGTCGGCCTGATCGAGGTCGCGCGTACCGGCATCGTCGCCATCGCGCGCGGCAAGGACGCGGCGTAAAACTTCGCTATTGGATCAACATAACCCGTCACCCCGGACTTGATCCGGGGTCCCGCTTCCTCTGCCACGCCAGCGAAGAAGCGGGACCCCGGCGCAAGGCCGGGGTGACGAAAAAGGAGCAAGAACATGAAGGTCTATTACGATCGCGACGCAGATCTGAATCTGATCACCGGCAAGAAGATCGCCATCGTCGGTTATGGCTCGCAGGGGCACGCCCATGCACAGAACCTGCGCGATTCGGGGATCAAGGAGGTCGCGATCGCGCTGCGCGAGGGCTCGGCGACGGCGAAGAAGGCTGAGGACGCCGGGTTCAAGGTGATGAGCACCAAGGATGCTGCGGCTTGGGCCGACATCCTGATGATCCTCGCTCCTGACGAGCATCAGGCCGCGATCTACGAGGACGATATCAAGGGCCGGATGAAGCCGGGCAGCGCGCTGGCCTTTGCGCACGGCCTGAACGTCCATTTCGGGCTGATCGAGCCGCCGGCGGACATCGACGTCATCATGATCGCGCCGAAGGGCCCGGGCCATACCGTGCGCAGCGAGTACGTCCGCGGCGGCGGCGTGCCGTGCCTGATCGCAATCCACCAGGACGCCAGCGGCAATGCGCATGACGTCGCGCTGGCCTATGCCAGCGGCGTCGGTGGCGGGCGCTCGGGGATCATCGAGACGAACTTCAAGGAAGAATGCGAGACCGATCTGTTCGGCGAGCAGGCGGTGCTGTGCGGCGGCGTGACCCACCTGATCCAGGCCGGGTTCGAGACGCTGGTCGAGGCCGGCTATGCGCCGGAAATGGCGTATTTCGAGTGCCTGCACGAGACGAAGCTGATCGTCGACCTGCTGTACGAGGGCGGGATCGCGAACATGCGCTACTCGATCTCGAACACCGCCGAGTACGGCGACATCGTCACGGGTCCGCGGATCATCACCGACGAGACGAAGAAGGAAATGAAGCGCGTGCTGGCCGACATCCAGTCGGGGCGGTTCGTAAAGAACTTCGTGCTCGACAATCGCGCGGGTCAGCCGGAGCTGAAGGCGGCGCGCAAGGCCGCGGCGGCGCACCAGATCGAGAAGACCGGTGCGGAATTGCGCGCGATGATGCCGTGGATCGGCGCGAACAAGCTGGTGGATAAGGAGAAGAACTGATCGCAGCGCAGCGTGCGGCAGCCGTGCTGCCGCCCGACTGCGCCAGATCGGCCGGCGCGGCAGAGCCGGCCCATAGGGCACGGCTTTGCCGGGTCCGACGGGCCGGCGGGTGGCCATCGCTCTCCTCCCGTTCAAGGGCGGTGCCGGGGGTGGGTGGCGTGCTTGTGGTACGATTGCCACAGCTTATGGGGCGGCCGTAACCATCCGGACGCCACCCACCCCAACCCACAAGACCTCGACCAGCCCGAGATACGCCAGGTTGCGGTCGAGCCCGGCGGTCGGGCGCTTGCCGGTTTCCTGGATCGGATGCACCGGGAATTCCAGCACGATCCCGCCCATCTCGCGCACGCCCTCGCGCACGCGCTCCGCCAGCACCAGATGGTGGCGGTTGCACGGGCTGAGATCAGAACCGGTCTGCGCGATTCCGATGATCGGGCGGCCCGACTGCAATTCCTCCAGCGTCAGCCCGAAGTTCAGATAGCGCTCCAGATACAGCGCCGTCATGTCGATGTTCGCCGGATTGTCGAACCACGCACGGCTGCGCAGCTTCGTCGGATCGTGGGGGGCGGTCATGTCAGCAAACTCCGGGGATCAGCGCGCCACCGAGACGCGGTACACCATGCGGTGATGATAGGGCTTGCCCGGATCGACCCGCGCCGAGCCGAACGACGGCTGGTTGGGGGTGTTCGGGAATTTCTGCGGTTCCAGCGCGAAGCCGTCGCCCATGCGGTAGACGTGGCGCTGCTTGCCGACGAACGAGCCGTCGATGAAATTGCCGGAATAGAATTGCACGCCCGGTTCGGTGGTCAGCACCTCGAGCACGCGCCCCGACGCGGTGTCCTCGACACGCGCCGCCAAGCCCGGCTCCTTGGTCGCGCCCTTGTCGAGAACGAAATTGTGGTCGTAGCCGCGGCCGATCACGATCTGCGCGTCGTTGCCGTCACGGACGCTCTGTCCGATCGCACGCGGCCTGGTGAAGTCGAACACCGTGCCGGCCACCGGCGCCAGCTCGCCGGTCGGGATCAGCGCGGCGTTGACGGGCGTGTAGCGCGCCGCCGGGACCGTCAGCAATTGCGGATAAATGCCCGCCGCCGAGCCCTCGCCGGCCAGATCGAACAGTGCGTGGTTGGTCAGGTTGACGACCGTCGCGGCATCGGTCTTCGCATCGAGATCGATGGTCAGCGCGCCCTTGTCGTCGAGGCTGTAGGTCGCCGACACCTGAAGCGTCCCGGGATAGCCCTGATCGCCCGCCGGGCTGGTGATGACCATCGTCACGCTGGCCTGCGGACCCGACTTCACCGACGCGATCCGCCAGATATATTTGTCGAACCCCTTCGTCCCGCCGTGCAGCGAGTTGGTCTTGTCGTTGAGCGGCAGCTGGTACGCCTTGCCGTCGATCGTGAACTTGCCGCCCGCGATGCGATTGGCATAGCGACCGACGGTCTGCCCCCAGAAATTGGGGTTGGTGACGTAGCTGGCGGCATCGTCATAGCCGAGCGTGATGTCGGCGACCTTGCCGTTGCGGTCGGGCGCGTTGAACGACTGGAGCGTCGCGCCGAGCGTCATGATCCGCGCGCTGACGCCGTTGCTGCCCTTCAGCGTGACCGCCTCAATCGCGGTACCGTCGGGCAGCGTCCCGAACGCGGCGCGCTCCGCCGTCGCCGCCAATGCGGAAGAGGCTGTCAAAACACTCGCCAGCGCCATGCCCGCGCCCACCATCCAACGCGTCACCGAATTGCTCACCGACACCCCTCCCGCACTTGCCAGCCAACAGCGTTTGCCGCATTGACCGCTTCTTCGCGGCGAATATAGTCAGACATATCTCTGCGGCGCAACCCCGCCGCGCGAACATGATCAGGTTGAGGAGAGGATGATGGCCGGACCCCCCATTTCACCGGGCGCGACGCGCGCGGGCGGCAGTTCGGGCGGCACGATGCCCGGCTATGGCCGCGCGCTGACGCTGCTCGCCAGCCTGTTCTTCATGTGGGGGTTCATCACCGTCATCAACAACACGCTGCTGCCCCACCTGCGCAGCGTGTTCGACCTGAACTACACGCAGACGACGCTGATCGAAAGCGTCTGGTTCATCGCCTATTTCTTCGCCTCCATCCCTGCGGCCAAGCTTATCGAGCGGATCGGCTATCAAAAGTCGCTCGTGATCGGGCTGCTCATCATGGCGGCCGGCGCGCTGGGCATGGTGCTCGCCGCCAGCCTGCCGAGCTATGGCGTGACGCTTGTCATGCTGTTCGTGATCGCCAGCGGCATCACGCTGCTGCAGGTCGCCGCCAACCCCTATGTCGCGGTGATCGGCCCGGCCGAGACCGCCTCGTCGCGCCTCAATCTGGTGCAGGCGCTCAACTCGGCCGGAACGATGCTCGCGCCGCTGTTCGGTGCGTATCTGATCCTCGGCCGCTCGAAGGGCGGCACCGCCGCGACGGGCACGGTGCTGACCGAGGCGGAGCGGCTCGCCGACGCGCAGTCGGTCGTCCTGCCGTACGTGCTGGTCGCGATCGTGCTGGTCGTGCTCGCCGTCGTCATCGCGCGCTTCCCGCTGCCGGCGATGGGCGGATCGACGAGCCGCGTCGCCAAAGAGGACCGCAAGAACCATTCGCTGTGGAAGCACCGCAACCTCGTGTTCGGCATCCCGGCGATCTTCATCTACCTGATCGCCGAGATCGGCGTCGCGAACCTGTTCGTGAACTTCGTCAGCCAGCCGCAGATCGCCAACATCACCGCCGAACAGGCCGGGCGCTATCTGACGTTCCTGTGGGGCGGGATGATGATCGGGCGCTTCGCGGGTTCGGCGATCATGCAGCGCATTCCGGCGGAGACGGTGCTCGCCGCCTTCTCGATCGGCGCGTTCATCGTCATGCTCATCACCGTGTTCACGACCGGGCCGGTCGCGATGTGGGCGCTGATCTCGGTCGGGCTGTTCCACTCCATCATGTTCCCGACGATCTTCACGCTCGGCATCAAGGGGCTGGGGCCGCTGACCGAGGAAGGTTCGGGGCTGCTGATCATGGCGATCGCCGGCGGTGCGCTGGTGGTGGTACAGGGCAAGCTGGCCGATGCCTATGGCCTGCAGCCGTCGTTCCTGCTGACCGCGGCGTGCGAGCTGTACATTCTCTTCTATGCACTGTGGGGCGCCAAGGCGACCAACGCGCTGCCCGACGTGCCGGTCGACGACACGGCGCACTGATCCCCACCACCGTCCTCCCGGACTTGATCCGCGACCCCGCTTCTTCTTGGCGACCGAAGGAGGAAACGGAATCCGGATCAAGTCCGGAAGGACGTTTGCCCGAAAATGACGCGTACACGAAAAGGCCGGCGGCTCTCGCGAGCCGTCGGCCTTTCGTGTCAGCCGAGCCGCGCCGGCGCGAGCGCTTGACCCGGCACCTCGACCTCGAACGCGAACAGCCCGCCCGCATCAGGCTGGTCGGCCAGCGCCGCGTCGTCGAGCCCCTTGCGCGCGCTGGTCGCGAAGGCGGTCTTCAGATCCGGCCCGCCCAGCGCGATCTTGGTGATGTTGGCGGCGGGCAGCTTCACCTCCTGCCGCAGCGTGCCGTCGGGCGCGTAGCAGCGCGCGCACCAGCCACCCCATAGTCCGAGCCAGACGTTGCCGGCCGAATCGACCGTCACACCGTCGGGCCAGCCATCGGCGGGATCGATCGTCGCGAACACACGCACCGCGCCGGTGGTCCCGTCCGGCGCCAGCGCGACGGCATGGATCACCCCGCCGAGCGTATCGACATGGTACAGCGTCGTGCCATCCGGCGAGAGGCCGGGGCCGTTGGTGATCGCCACCGGATCGATCGCGGTCGTCGTCACCTGCTGACCGTCCCAGCGATGGACGCGCCCGGTAATCCCGGTCTCGCCATCATCCATTGACCCAAAATAGACCGTCCCGTCCTGCGCCACCGTCGCGTCGTTGAGGCGATTGCCCGGCAGATCCGGCTCGACGTCGGCGAGATGCATGAATTCACCGGTGTCGGGGTCGAAGCGCGCGAGCCCGGTCTGCAAGCCGGCCAGCATCGCGCCGCCTGCGCCGGGCAGCACCCAGCCGACCTGCGCCGGTGCCGGCCAGGCGACCACCTCGCCGGAGACCGGATCGTAGCGATGGACGCGCTGCTGCTTGATGTCGACGAACCACAGGACCTCCTGCACCGGGTCCCAGGCAGGCCCCTCGCCGAGGGTCGCCGCACCACGCCACAACGTCCGCACTTCGGTCATCTGTCTCTCCTTGTCCCGTATAGGTCGGCGTACAGGATAGCGCGAGCGGCGCACAGCCTTGACCTCGTCGCCGAAGGCTTTATGTCCTACAAATAAATGGGAGGATGACGTGTCGGGCGGCTACATCGCCATAGATTGGGGAACGACGAACCGGCGTGCGTGGCGGATGTCCGCCGCGGGCGTGGCGGAGGCGTCGCTCAAGGACGCGCGCGGCATCCTGTCGCTGAAGCCTGACGATTATCCGGCGGAAATCGGTGCGATCCGCGCGACGCTTGGCGAGTTGCCGGTGATCGCGGCGGGCATGGTCGGGTCGAATCGCGGTTGGCGCGAGGTCGCCTATGTCGATGCGCCGGCCGGGCTGGACGCGCTGGCGGCGGGCTGCGTGACGATCGACGCGGCGGCGGCGACGCTGGTGCCGGGCGTCGCGTTGCGCGGCGCGGCGCGCGCGGACGTGATGCGCGGCGAGGAGGTGCAGGTGCTCGGCGCGATCACCGCCGGGCTCGCCCCCGCCAATGCCTTGTTCTGCCAGCCGGGCACGCACAACAAATGGATCGCGACCGAGGCCGGGCGCGTCACCGACATCGCCACCGCGCTGACCGGTGAACTGTTCGCGCTGCTGCGCAGGCACGGCATCCTTGCCGGGATGCTCGACGGCACGGTCGCGGACGGCGCGGCATTCCAGGACGGGCTGGCGCGCGGCGCCGGCGCACGTGATCTCACCGTGGCGCTGTTCGAGGTGCGCGCGCGCGTGCTGCTCGGACGGCTCGCCCCCGACGAGGCGGCGGCGTTCGCCAGCGGGGTGCTGATCGGCGCCGACGTCGGCGCGCGCGCGGATCTCGCCGGGCGCACCGTCCAGTTGCTCGCGGGCGGCGCGCTCGCCGATCTCTATGCCGCCGCGATCCGGCACGGCGGCGGCACGCCGGTGACGCTCGACAGCGAGCGCGCCTTTGCCGCCGGCATCCACCGCCTCTGGGAATTGACACGATGACCGAGACACATGCGCGGTTCGACGCCGCCTTCACCGCCGCGCCGCTCGTCGCGATCCTGCGCGGGTTGACCCCAGCCGAGGCGCCCGCGGTCGGCGATGCGTTGGTCGACGCAGGCTTCACGCTGATCGAAGTGCCGCTCAACTCGCCCGATCCGTTCGACAGCATCAAGCTGCTCGTCGAGCGCGTCGGCGATCGCGCGCTGATCGGCGCGGGCACGGTGCTGACGGTCGAGGATGTCGCGCGCCTGCAGGATGTCGGCGGGACGCTGATCGTCTCCCCCAACACCAACACCGACGTTATCGCGGCCACCGCGGCGCGCGGGATGATCTCTATGCCCGGCTATTTCACGGCGAGCGAGGGCTTTGCCGCGCTCGCCGCCGGCGCGACCGCGCTCAAGCTCTTCCCCGCCGACGGCACCACCCCCGGCTATCTCAAGGCGCAGCGCGCGGTGCTGCCCAAGACGACGCGGATGCTCGCGGTCGGCGGGATCGTGCCCGAGAATGTCGCCGAATGGCGCGCCGCCGGGGCCGATGGCTTCGGGCTCGGTTCCAACCTCTATCGTCCCGGCAAGTCTGCCGACGCGGTCGCCGCCGAGGCGCGCCGCTATCTTTCTGCCCTCAAGGACATCGCATGACCGATACCCGTCTGCTTCAACATCGCGGTGACGACGGGCGTCGCCGCGTGATCCTCGCCGAGGGCGACCGCGCGGTCTTCCTGACCGGCGTAGCGACGACCCGCGAACTGGCGCTGGCGGCGATCGCCGCGGGCACGACACTGGCCGAGGCCGCGGCGCAGCGCCGCAGCGACGAGGCGGTCGACATCGCCGCCGAGCTGGACGCCGGGCACCTGCTGCCCGCGATCGATCATGAAGACAGCGCGCGCCTGATGCTGGCGGGCACCGGGCTTACGCATCTCGGCTCCGCATCGGGGCGCGACGCGATGCACAAGGCGGCATCGTCGGCCGAGCACCAGACCGACTCGATGCGAATGTTCCTCGAAGGCGTCGAGGGCGGCAAGCCTGCCGACGGCGTGGTCGGACAGCAGCCGGAATGGTTCTACAAGGGCGACGGCCAGTCGCTGGTCGCGCCGGAAGCGCCGTTCGCGTCGCCCGCCTTCGCGCAGGACGGCGGCGAGGAGCCCGAGCTGGCCGGAATCTATCTGATCGGTGACGACGGCACGCCGTACCGGCTCGGCGTCGCGCTCGCCAACGAGTTCAGCGACCATGTGACCGAGAAGCACAATTACCTGTGGCTGGCGCATTCCAAGCTGCGGCAGGCGTCGCTCGGCGCGGAGTTGCTGCTTGGCACCCCGCCGTCGGACATCCGCGGCACCAGCAAGATCCTCCGCGACGGCCAGACGCTGTGGGAGAAGCCGTTCCTGACCGGCGAGGACAATATGTCGCACCACCTTGCTAATCTGGAGCACCACCACTTCAAATATGCCGGGTTCCGCCGGCCGGGCGACGTGCACGTGCATTTCTTCGGCACCGCGACGCTGTCGGTCGCCGATGGCGTGAAGACGCAGGCCGGTGACGTGTTCGAGATCGCGGCCGCGCCGTTCGCGCTCCCCTTGCGCAACACGCTGACCGATGCGGCCGCCGCCCCGGTCGTGGTGCGCGCGCTGTGACCGCGCCGATCCGTCTCGCGCTGGTCGGCATGGGCAAGATCGCCCACGACCAGCATCTGCCCGCTATCGCCGCCGGCAAGAGCTTTGACCTTGTCGCCACCATCAGCCGCAGCGGCGAGAGCGTCAACGGCCTGCCGTTCTTCCGCGACGTCTACGAACTTGCGGACAGTGGCCTTGAGGTCGATGCGGTGTCGCTGTGCACCCCGCCGCAGGTACGCCGCGCCATCGCGCAATTCTGCATCGAGCAGGGCTGGCACGTCTTCCTCGAAAAGCCGCCGGGCGCGACGCTGGCCGAGGTGATCGCGCTGCGCGACGCGGCGGCGGCGAAGGGCGTCAGCCTGTTCGCGAGCTGGCACTCGCGCTACGCCGATGGCGTCGAGCCGGCGCGCGCATGGCTCGCCGAGCGCGAGGTAAAGCGGGCGACGATCACGTGGCGCGAGGACGTACGCGTCTGGCATCCGGGGCAGGACTGGATCTGGGAGCCGGGTGGCTTCGGGGTGTTCGATCCGGGCATCAACGCGCTGTCGATCGCAACGCGCATCCTCCCGCGCCCCTTCTTCGTCGAGACCGCCGAGCTGGACGTGCCGTCGAACCGCGCGGCACCGATCGCGGCGCGCGTCGCCTTCCGCGACACCGCCGGGGCCGAGATCGCGATGGACCTCGACTTCCGCCAGGAAGGCCCGCAGCATTGGGATATCGAGGTCGAAACCGACGATGGCACCTTGCTGCTGTCGAAGGGCGGATCGGTGCTGACGATCGACGGCAAGGAAGCGCTGGCGCACGACGCCGATCTGCACGGCGAATATCCGGGGCTCTATCACCGTTTCGGCGCGATCGTGCGCGCGGGCGTGTCGGACGTCGACGTCTCGCCGCTCCGCGCGGTGGCCGATGTCTTCCTGCGCGGGCGGCACATCAGCGTCGAGCCTTTTGTAGAATAACCTTATGCCGTCATTGCGAGCGTAGCGAAGCAATCCAGGGCGTCCTGATCCGGCCCTGTATTGCTTCGCTTGGCTCGCAATGAAAAGCCGAACGGGAAGAGCGTAAGCGCTACTCCCGCACCCGCAACATCGCGACCGCCGCACCGGCCATTGTCACCGCGGCGAAAGCCATCGTCCAGATCGGCTCGGTCGGGAAGAAGTGGCGGGTGATCGACCCCATCACCGTCGCGACCAGCAATTGCGGGGTCACGACGAAGACGTTGAACAATCCCATATAGATGCCGAGCTTGCGCTGCGGAAGCGCCGAGGCGAGGATCGCATAGGGCATGGCGAGGATCGTCGACCAGGCGATGCCGATCCCGATCTCGCTGATCAGCAGCCAATGCGCGTCGGGCATGACGAAGATGCTCGCGAAGCCGCCCGCCCCGCACAGCAATCCGACGACATGCGTTCGCGCCTTGCCGATCCGCGCCGACAGCCACGGCAGCAGCAGCGCCGATACCGCGGCGACGCCGTTATAGGTCGCGAACAGCACGTCGACCCAGTTCGCGCCGCGCTGATACGCCGGGCTGGCGGCGTCGGGCGCGGCGAAGAACACCTGCGTGACGACCGGTGTGGTGTTGATCCACATGATGAACAGCGCCGACCAGCTGAAGAACTGGACGACCGCCAGCCGCTTCATCAACGGCGGCATGCCGGCGAAATCGCCGACGATATGCCCCAGCAGCCCCGGCGAGCGCCCCGCCCGCGCGGCGCGGATCGCGACGAGGCTCGCCGCGCCGTAACCGGCGAGTAGCGCCCCGAGCAGGTACATTTCCTTTTCGAGCCCGGCGAGCGCGACCAGCACGACCACCGCCGCACCCGACGCGATCCACAGCAGCGGCGCGATCGCCGGGCGCGCGGCGAGCACGCGCGCGGTGCTGCCGTCCTCCGCCTCCGCAACACCGTCGAACGCCGCCATCTCGGCGGGCGAATATTCACTTGTCGTAACGACGGTCCACAGCACGCTGGCGAGCAGCGCCGCGCCGCCGAACCAGAAGGCGAAGCGCACCGAATCGGGGATCTGGCCCGGCGCGGCGACGTTCGACACCCCGGCCTGTTCGAGCAGCCACGGGAAGATCGACCCGAACACCGCGCCCGCACCGATGAACGCGGTCTGCACGCCATAGCCCGCGGCGTGCTGGTCGCGGTCGAGCATGTCGCCGACGAAGGCGCGGAACGGCTCCATCGAGATGTTGAGCGACGCGTCGAGCACCCACAGCATCATCGCCGCGACGAGCAGCGCCGGGCTGAGCGGCATGACGACCAGCGACAGCGCGGCGAGCAGCGCACCGGCGAGGAAATACGGCCGTCGTCGCCCGAAGCGCCCGAGCCACGTCCGGTCGCTGAAATGCCCGATCACCGGCTGGACGAGCAGCCCGGTAAGCGGCGCGGCGACCCACAAGGCGGGCAGATCGTCGAGCGAGGTGCCGAGCGACTGGAAGATGCGGCTCATGTTCGCGTTCTGGAGCGCGAAGCCGATCTGGATGCCGAAGAAGCCGAACGAGATGTTCGCCAGCCCGGCGAGCGATTGATGGCGGCGGCGCGGGGCGGTCATGCAGGGAGTCCCAGGCCGTATCGACATTCAAGGGTCCCACGATCGTTATCGTCGGTTCGATCCGAACACCTTCCATTCGTCGCCCCGGACTTGATCCGGGGCCCCGCTTCCGGCGACCCGGGAAAAAAGAAGCGGGATCCCGGATCAAGTCCGGGATGACGTGAGGTGAGTGGGTCAGCCATCACGCCACCCTCGCAATCAGCGCGCCATAGGCCGCGAAGCGCGACCCCTCGACGCCACACGCCAGCAGCACCTCGCCGTAAGCCAGCGCCACGTCACGTTCCTCCGGCGACAGGTTAACCACGCACAGCAACCGCTCGCCGTCATGCTCGCGCTCGAACGCGACCACATCGGCAGGCGCGTCCACGAACCGCAGCGTCCCCCATCGCAACGCCGGCGCGGCGCGCCGCACCGCCAGCACGGCCCTCGTCCACTGCAACAGCGACCCGGGTTCCGCCTCCTGCGCATCGACCGCCATCGCGGCGTGGTCGCTCCCGAACGGCAGCCACGGCTCGCCGCTGGTGAAGCCATGCCCCGCGTCCTCGGCCGACCACGGCATCGGCGTCCGCGCGCCGTCGCGGCTGAGCGTCAGCGGCCAGTTGGCGATCGCCTCGGGATCGCGCAATTTCTCGAACGGCACCGCGGTCTGCGTCAGCCCCAGTTCCTCGCCCTGATAGAGGAAGATATTGCCGCGCAGCCCCGCCAGCAGCACCATCTTGGCGCGCGCGAACGCGTCGCGATGCGCGGGCAGCGCCCAGCGCGACACCGCGCGCGGCGCGTCGTGGTTCTCGAACGCCCAGCTCGGCCAGCCCTCACCCTCGGCGCCCGGCCATTGCGACAACGCCGCGCGCACCGCCGCCGGGGTCAGATGATCGGCATAGAGGAAATCGAACCCATAGGCCGTCTCCAACCGCCCCGGCTGCGTATAGGCCTTGCGCACCCAGTCGCTCTCGTCGCCGCCGATCTCGGCGACCGAGAAGCGCGCGTCATATCCGTCGGTCAGCGCACGGATGCGTTCGACGAACGGCAGCATGTCGGGCTGATCCTGACTATGCGTCTTCTGCTGGAAATCGAACGAGCGCGTGCGCGGCTTGTTCGACAGTACGGCCGGTGGGTTGTCGCGCAAATCGGCGGCGCCCATCGCATGGTTGATCGCGTCGAGCCGAAAACCGTCGACCCCGCGCTCCAGCCAGAAACGCCCGACGCCGAGCAGCGCGTTCTGCACCGCCGCGTTGCGGACGTTGAGCTGCGGCTGTTCCTTCAGGAAGGTGTGGAGATAATATTGCTGGCGGCGCGCGTCCCATGTCCACGCCGGGCCGCCGAACACCGACTGCCAGTTGTTCGGCGGCGATCCGTCCGGCTTCGCGTCCGCCCAGACGTACCAGTCGGCCTTGTCGCCGTCGCGCGTGGCGCGGCTCTGCACGAACCACGGGTGGCGATCCGAGGTGTGCGACCACACCTGATCGGTGATGACGCGCAGGCCCAGCTCATGCGCGCGCGCAATCAACGCGTCGAAATCGGCGAGCGTCCCGAACACCGGGTCGACGTCGCAATAATCGGCCACGTCATAACCGAAGTCGGCCATCGGCGAGGTGTAGAAGGGCGAGATCCAGATCGCGTCGACGCCGAGCGACGCGACATGATCGAGATGCGCGGTGATCCCGCGCAGGTCGCCGACGCCGTCCCCGTTCGCATCGGCGAAGCTGCGCGGATAGATCTGGTAGACGGCGGCACCCTGCCACCACGGATAGGTCATCGGCTCTCTCCGATCGCGCAGACGGCATAGCCTAGCGCAGGAAGGCGGACGCGCAACGATCCCGGCGCGGCGGTCTGCGCGGCGCATCCCTCCCCGGCCAGCGTCGTCGCGCTGCCCGCGCCGGTCACCTCGACCAGCCGGTCCAGCGGGGTGGTGGCGGTGTTGAACGCGAGCAGGATTTCGCGCCCGGTCGCCGGATCGATCCGCGATACCGCGAGCAGCCCGCGCGCTTCCTCGCGCGCGCGCAGGATCGTGCGGCCGCGGGTCAGCGCGGGCTCTGCGCGACGCACCCGCGCCAGCATCGCGATCTGGCGGAACAACGGATTGTCCTGCCCGAAATGCGCGGTGGCGGTGGTCGTGTCGGTGCCGAGCAGGCGATTGTCGTTGTAGCTGGCGACACGGCTGGCGAACAGATCCTCGCGCGCATCCTGATCGCCGCCGTCGCCGGTGAAGCCCTGTTCGTCGCCCGAATAGATCGTCGGCACGCCGCGCAAAGTCAGCAGCATCGCGTTCGCCAGCATCGTGCGCCGCAGCACCTCGCCGTCATCGGCCGTGGGGAAGGCCTGTCGCACGAAAAATGCGAACCGGCCATTGTCGTGATTGCTGACGAAGGTCGGCAAGCGCTCCGCCGCCACCGCGCCGCCCTCGTAAAGCGCATCGCCCGCGATCAGCGTCTCGAACGCATCGGTGCCGCGCGTCCCCGCGACGGTATCGAGCACCGCACGGCGGAACGCGAAGTCGAGCACCGCAGGCAGCCTGTCGACGCGCGTGTGCACCGCGAGCGGACCGGGATCGAGCTGGTCGGCGGCGACCTCGCCGAAGATATGGAAATTGGGGATGCCACGTGCGGTGGCGCGCGCCTGCATCGCGGGGACGAACGCCTGCCAGAACTCCGGATTGACGTGGCGCGCGGTGTCGATGCGGAAGCCGTCGACGCCGAAGCGGTCGATCCAGCCGCCAAAGATGTCGATCATCCCCGCCACGACGCGCGGGTTCTCCGTCATCAGATCGTCGAGCCCGACGAAATCGCCCATCGTCGAATTCTCATTGCGGAACGTGGTGTTGCCGCGGTTGTGATAGAACGTGACGTCATTGAGCCACGCCGGCGACTTGGCGCGCTCCTCACCCTTCGGAATGTAAGGCGTGTAGGCATAGGTCGGATCGGTCAGCTTCGCGAAATTGGCCGCAGTCTGCACCTGATCGCCCGCAAAGCCGGGGTTGATCGCGGTGCCGTTCACCCCGCCGCGCCGCTGATACGGGTAATCGGCGCGCGCGCGATAGGCGCAGTCGCCGCACTCGCGATAGCGGATCACGTCGGCGGTGTGGTTGACGATGATGTCCATATAGACCTTCATCCCCCGCGCATGCGCCGCCGTGACGAGCGCCGCGAAGTCGGCATCACTGCCGAAATGTGGGTCGACATGCTCGAAATCGGTGATCCAGTAACCGTGATAGCCGGCGCTCTCCTGCCCCTTCGGTCCCTGCACGGGCTTGTTGCGGAAGATCGGCCCGACCCAGATCGCGGTCGCGCCCAGCGCCGCGATATAGTCGAGCCGGCGCGTGAGACCTTTCAGGTCGCCGCCGTGATAGAAACCCTTCGAGGTCGGATCATAGCCGGTGGTCAGACGATCGCCGGTCAGCCCGCCGCGATCGTTCGCTGCGTCGCCATTGTCGAAGCGGTCGGGGAGCGCGAAGTAGATCACCTCGTCCTGCGGCAGGCGCGTGCGATAGTCCTGCGCCGACGCACTTCCGGCCAGCGACAGCGCCGCCAGCGCGCCCGCGATGATGCTTCTCATGCTCTCTCTCCCGATCGCGGCGTGATGCGCAGCCGCGCCGGGCTTTGCCAAGCGCGCAGCATACGTATTCACAGCCCATGCGCCGCGCAGTAGGATGGCGGTTTCTGCTGAAGGCCCCCGCCGCTGTCCGATCGCGTCACCTCCTTCGACATCGCCGCCGCCGCGGGCGTCTCGCAGCCGACGGTATCGCGCGCGTTGCGCGGCGACCGCACGGTCAGCGCCGCGACGCGGTTGCGGATCGCCGCGATCGCCGAGCAGCTCGGCTACAAGGTCGACCGTGCCGCCTCGTCGCTGCGCCGTGGCGAGGCGAAGACGCTGGCGCTGCTGTTCTTCGAGGACCCGCTGCCCGACGCGACCGCGATCAACCCGTTCTTCCTGTCGATGCTAGGCTCGATCCTGAAGACCTGCGCGCTGCGCGGCTACGACCTGCTCACCTCGTTTCAGCAATTGTCGGCGGACTGGCACAAGGATTACGAGGACAGTCGCAAGGCCGACGGGCTGATCCTGCTCGGCTATGGCGACTGGGAAACCTATCGCGTCCGGCTCGAGCAACTGGTCGGGCAGAAGACGCGCTACGTGCGCTGGGGGTCGGTGGAGCCGAACGGGCTGGGTACGGTGCTCGGCTGCGACAATATCGGCGGCGGGCGCGACGTCGCGCGCCATCTGTTGAACCGCGGACGGAAACGTGTCGCCTTCGTCGGGACGGCGAGCGACCATTATCCCGAATTCCGCGACCGGTATCGCGGTCTGTGCGAGGTGCTGCGCACCGCGGGGCTGCCGGTCGACCCCGGATTGCACGTCGATGCGCTGTCGTCGGAACAGGTCGGCTATGACGCGACCCGTCGGCTGCTCGCGCGCGACATATTCTTCGATGCGCTGTTCGCCGCCTCGGATCTCATTGCTTTGGGGGCGCTGCGCGCGCTCGACGAGGCGGGACGCCGCGTGCCCGACGACGTCGCGGTGGCGGGGTTCGACGACATCCCCGCCGCGCGCCTCTCACGCCCGCCGCTGACGACGGTCGCGCAGGACTATGCCCGCGCCGGGGCGCTGCTGGTCGATACCCTGGTCCGCCAGATCGCGGGCGAGACGACCGAGAACGTCATGCTCCCCGCGACCCTGATGGTGCGCGCCTCGGCGTAGCGCTCGTCATTGCGAGCGAAGCGCGGCAATCAGGGTACCGCGCGGCGCCCGGGATTGCTTTGCGACGCTCGCAATGACGGCCCGGGTCAGAACCGGTACGTCAGCCCGAGGTAATAGTCCGTCCCGTACCGCTGATACCGTCGCACCTGCCGCGGATCGCCGTTGGTGTACTGGAAGAACTCCTGATCGGTCAGGTTCTTGGCCTGCGCGAGGATCGTCAGCCCCTGCAGCGCGCCGCTCTGGAATTCATAGCCGATCTGCGCGTCGAGGATCGTCTCGCCCTTCGCCGTATTCAGCTCCGGCGTCGCCGACAGGCCGCGCACCTCGGCGAGGAAGCTCGAACGATAGCGATAGGTCGCACGCGCCTGGAAGCCGTTCTTCTCGAAATACGCCGTGCCGTTGAGCACCCACTTCGACAACCCGGGCACCGTCTGCACGGTCGCGGGCGAACTGTCGTAGCGGACCGCCGAATGCGTGTAGCTGCCGCTGCCGAACAGGCCGAAGCCATCGAGCGCGGTGGTGAACATGCGCAGCGGCAGCGACGCGGTCGCCTCCGCACCCATGATCTCGCCGCGCCCCGAATTGGCCGGGTTCTTGAACAGGCCGAACTGCGCGTTCTGCGCCTGCACGATCGCCTGCTGCGCCGGTGTCAGCGACGAGAGCAGCGGCGAGAAGTCGTACAGCACGTTGTTGTTCGGATCGACATAGTCGGTTAGGTGCTTGAAATAGCCCGACAGCGCGACATAGCCGCCGGCGCGGAAATACTTCTCCAGCGACAGGTCGATGTTGGTCGACTTGTACGGGCGCAGCTCGGCATTGCCGCCGTCCGACGAGAACGGGCTGCGCAGCGGATCGGACCCCGCACCGACGTTGCCGGGATTGATCGCGACGTTCTGGGAAATCCGCTCCTGATCGAGCCGCGGGCGCACCATCGTCTGCGACGCGCCCATCTTGATGAAACCGTTCGGGATCAGCTCGACCGAGAAGGTCGCGCTCGGCAGGACGTTGGTGTATTTGTCGCCGCCGGACACGTCGGACAGCGTCACCACGCCGCCGTTGAGCCCGGCGATCCGGCCGTCGGAGCTTTGATCGGTATGCACCACCTGCACGCCGATCGAGCCCTTCACCGCCTTGCCGCCGGCCTCGCCGTCGATCACCAGCCGCGCGTAACCGGTCGTGACCTTCTCCTTCACGCCCCACACCTTGGCGAGCGACTCCGGGCGGTTGTCGAACACCGGCGTCAGCAGCCCGAGCACGCCGCGCGGATCGAGCGTCAGCATCCGCGGCACGCCGAGGAAGGCGAGCGAGACCTGCTCGTCGAGCACCACGTCGCCCGGCACCGCAATCGACTTGGGTGTGCCGCTGGCGACGGTGCAGTTGGTGCCGCCGCCCGGCGGGCAGTAGAAGTATGACGTGAAGCGCGCCTTCTTCTCGCGCTGCGTATAATTGCCGCCGACTTCCCAGCCCTTGATGACGCCCAGCGCACCCTGGAAATCGCCGGTCAGATTTGCGCGCAGCGACTTCAGATCGTCGCTGAACTTCGGCCGGTTCTGGAAGCCGGCCTGCACCACCGCGTTGGTGCCGTTATAGCCCCAGCCGCCCGGATCGGTAATGCGGATGACGTTGGTGTCGGCGTAATCCAGCGTCGGGACGATCTGGTACATGCCGTTGTTCTGGCGCGTGATCGTGATCGTGTCCCGCTGCCCGGTGCCGCCATAACCGGTGCCCGAATAGGTTTCGATCAGCTCGTCCTGCCGCGTCGCGCGCGACCAGGCGGCGTCGACGTTGAGCTGGATCGCGTCGTTCAGCCGGACATTGTTGTTCCAGCCGAGCGAGAACATGTCGGACTTGCGGTCGTTCAGATCGTTGCGCTGCACCGTGTATTGCGGGATGAACGTCGCCTTGTCGACGAAGCCATCGGTGACGGTCACCGTTCCCGCGGTCGGCGCGACGTTATAGGCGAGCGGGAATTCGATCCCGCGCAGCTTCTGCGTCTCGGTGAAATGCGTGTAGAGCGCGTCGAAGGTCGAGTGGAACGCATCGCTTGGTGCCCATTCGATCGTGCCGACCCCGCCGTAGCGCTTGAGCATGTTCGACTGGACATAGGGCTTCGCGCCGCCCAGCACGCACGGCCCCGCCGCATCGCCGGTGCAATTCTGCGACAGGTTGTTAAGATTGGGATAGCCCCATGCCTCGTACCGGTCGTAATTGGTCGGCGATTCCTGTGCCGCAGCGCCGATCGCGATGCCGAGCGTATCGTTGGCGAACTTGTCGACATAGGTGGCCGTGGCGCGATAGCCCCAGCGCTCGCCGTCCGGGTTGCGCTTGCCGATGCCGTTGAGCTGGCCGCGTGCCGAAACGATGAACAGCCGGTCCTTCTGGTCGAGCGGGCGCAGCATCCGCAGGTCGACGGTGCCCGACACGCCCGCCGCGATCAGCGAGGCGTCGGCGGACTTGTAGACGTTGACGTTGCTGAAGAATTCCGACGGATATTGGTCGAACTCGACGCCACGGTTGTCGCCGACCGTCACCTGCTCGCGGCCGTTGAGCAGGGTGGTCGAGAAGTCGGGACCGAGCCCGCGGATCGACAGGCTCTGGTCACGCCCCTCGACGCGCTGCGCGGTGACGCCGGGCAGGCGGGCGAGCGAGTCGGCGATCGACACGTCGGGCAGCTTGCCGACATCCTCGGCCGATACCGAATCGACGATCAGCGTCGAACGACGCTTGATGTCCGCCGACTTGGCGAGGCTGGCGCGGATGCCGGTTACGACGATCTCGTCCGCGCCGGCGTCGGTCGCGGTCGGATCGGGATTGGCGTTGGCGTCCGGGGTCGGATCGGCGGCGGGCGCCGGCTGCGTGGCAGTGACCTTCGCGGTCGGGTTGCCGGTCGGCGCATCCGCCTGCGGCGTCGCTTCCTGCGCCAGCGCGGGCGTGGCGACCAGCAGCGCGAGCGCGCTGGCACCGGCCCAGCGGCGAGCTGCGGGCATAAGTGACGGACGGTTCATGTGGAAAATCCTCCCCTGCTCCCGGCGTCCGCGTTGATGCGGACGATCCTCGGGTGTCATGGGAGCCGACTAGGCCCGCACCGGCCGTGCCGCCAAGAAAGTCACATACGTATTCAGCGTTATGCTGTTTGGCTTCCGCTCGTCATTGCGAGCGGAGCGGAGCAATCCAGAGTCGGACCAAGACGCCCTGGATTGCTTCGCTACGCTCGCAATGACGGCGGGTTCACGCCGCCTCTTCCTGCGGCGCCCCCGACGCCGCAGCCAGCAACCTTTTCTCCAGCGCGCGCACCCGCGTGGTGGACGCGATCTTGTCCCCGGTCAGATCGGTCAGATAGAATACGTCGACCGCGCGCTCGCCATAGGTCGCGACATGCGCCGAATGAATCGTCACCTTCGACAGGAACAGCGCATAGGCGAGCTGGTTGAGCAGCGCCGGGCGATCGCGCGCCGCGACCTCGACGACGGTGAAGCGGTTCGACGCCTTGTTGTCGACCAGCACATTGGGCTCGATCCGGAACGCATCCGCCCGCGCGCGCGGAAGCGGCTTGGCCTTCAACCGGTCGGTCAGCTTGCCGCGCCCCGCCAGCGCATCCTCGATCGCGGTCTTGAGCCGGATGAGCTGCCCCGCCTCGTCGAACGGCCGCCCGAGCGGGTCCTGCACAAGAAAGTTGTCGAGCGCCATGCCGTCACGGGTCGTGTGGATGCGCGCATCGATGATGTTGCCGCCCGCGACATGGATCGCGCCGGCGATGCGGCTGAACAGCCCGGGATGATCCGCGGCATAGACCGTCACCAGCGTCGCGCCGCGCTCGGGGTAGACCTGCGCGTCGATCGCAAGCTGCACGTCACCGGTCTGCGTTACGAACGCCGCATTGTGCGCGAGCACGTCGTCGGGCTCGGCGATCCAGTATGGTTCGGGCAGCCGACGCACATACGCCGCCAGCGTCTCCGCATCCCATTGCAGCGATGTACGCAGATGCTCCTGCTTGGTGACGACGCGCTCGCCGCGCCCTTTCTGCTTGTGGCCGAGCCGCAGCACCTCCTCGGCGCGGTCGTAGAGGTCGCCGAGCAACTGCCCCTTCCAGCCGTTCCACGTCCCCGGCCCGACCGCGCGGATATCGACGACGGTCAGCAGCAGCAGCAGCCGCAACCGCTCCGGGCTCTGCACCACTTCGGTGAGGTCGAGGATCGTCTTGAAATCGGTGAGGTCACGGCGGAACGCGGTCGAACTCATCAGCAGGTGATGCCGCACCAGCCACGCGACCGTCTCGGTCTCGGCCGGGGTCAGCCCGAAGCGCGGGCACAGCCGCTCCGCCACCTCCGCGCCGAGGATCGAATGATCGCCGCCCCGCCCCTTGGCGATGTCGTGGAGCAACACCGCGACGTACAGCACGCGCCGCGACACGATCTGCCCCATGATCTCGCTGGGCAGCGGATGATCGTCGGCCAGCGCCCCCGCCTCCATCCGCGCGAGCAGCCCGATCGCGCGGATCGTATGCTCGTCGACGGTATAGTGATGGTACATGTCGAACTGCATCTGCGCGACGATCCGCGCCCAGTCCGGCACGAAGCGCCCGAGCACCCCGGTTTCGTTCATCCAGCGCAGCGGTAATTCGGGATCGTGCGCGCCCGCAAGCAGATCGAGGAAGCGCGCATTGGCCTGCGCGTCACGCCGCACCGCGGTGACCAGCCGCGCGTCGCGCGTCGCGCACCGCAAGGCGAGCGGGTGGATCTCCATCCCCTGTTCGGCGGCGAGCGCGAAAATCTCGACCAGCCGCCGCGGGTCCTGCTGGAAGAAGTCGTCGGACGGCAGCGCGATCCGCCCGCCGTCGTTGGCGAAACCGTCCAGCTTGCGCGGGGTGCGCGCGATCTTGAGCCCCAGCCGGCGCCGACGCGAGAAGCGCTCGTCCATATGCGCCAGGAACAGTCCGGTCAGCGACCCGACCGTGCGCGCCTGCAGGAAGTAGAATTGCATGAAGCGCTCGACCGCCGATTTGCCGGGGCGGTCGGCGTAGTTCATCCGCTGCGCGATCTCGCGCTGATAGTCGAAGGTCAGCCGGTCCTCGGCGCGCCCCGCGATCAGATGCAAATGGCAGCGCACCGCCCACAGGAAATTGTCGGCGCGCTGGAACAGCCGATATTCCTCGCGCGTGAACAGCCCGACCGCGACCAGCTCGTTCGACCGCTGCACTTGATAGGTATATTTGCCGATCCAGAACAACGCGTGGAGATCGCGCAGGCCGCCCTTGCCCTCCTTGATATTGGGCTCGACGACATAGCGGGTGTCGCCCATCCGGACGTGACGCGCATTGCGCTCGGCGAGCTTGTCGGCGGCGAACTGCCGCTCGGTGCCGAGCCGCACGTCGTCGTGGAAGCGCCGCGACGCCTCGCCATACAGATCCTCGTCGCCCCAGACATACCGCCCTTCCAGCAGCGCGGTGCGCACCGTCACGTCGGCCTTCGCCTGCCGCACCATTTCGTCGAGCGAGCGGCTCGAATGGCCGATCTTCAGCCCGAGATCCCACAGCGCATACAGCATCGATTCGATGACCTGCTCGGCCCACGCCGTCTGCTTGCCCGGCGTGAGGAAGCCGATGTCGACGTCGGAGAACGGCGCCATCTCGCCGCGTCCGTACCCGCCGACCGCGAGCAGCAGCAGCCGCTCTCCGGTGGTCGGGTTGGCGAGCGGATACAGCCGCTGCGTGGTGAAGTCGGCGAGCACGCGCAGCAACTGGTCGACCAGATACGCCTGCGCATTCGCCGCCTCGATCCCGCGCGACGGATTGGCGGTGAGCCGGCGCGCGATCTCCGCGCGCCCGGCCTCGAGCGCGCTCTTGAGGAGCAGGCTGACCTGATGACGCAGCGCCGCGGTGTCCTTGCCGGTCGCGGCGGCGACCTGTTCGGCGAGCAAGCGACGATCGACGATCGCGCGGCGATTGGGGAGGTGGTCGAAACGTCCGATCATGCGCGGCGGAATAGCGGGTGGAGGTTAACGCGTCG
This sequence comes from Sphingomonas sp. 8AM, assembly GCF_902506455.1. GTDB lineage: Bacteria > Pseudomonadota > Alphaproteobacteria > Sphingomonadales > Sphingomonadaceae > Sphingomonas. The sequence goes on from NZ_LR733844.1 coordinate 2,627,284, forward strand.
CGTGTTTTGGCTCCGTCAGGCCGCGCTTCCGTGAAAGGCTGGCTCGAGCGCTCGCAAGGCCCCAAACGCCGGCCGCCGACCCGGCGGAGCGCGCGATCAGTTGCTCCAGCTTCGACCGCAGCGGGCTTTCCATGTCACGTGCAACGATCGAACTGTACATAGCAGACCGTAGCTGAACGCGCCTTGCTCGCGGAACGACACCTCGACGAGCGCGAGCCGTCCGGTCGTCGAAAATACGGGGCTGGTGAAGGTAACGAACATTGCATGGCCCTCATCGTCTCTCGGCGGTGCGGCACGCCCCTTCCACGCACAGATCGGTCGGAAAACGTCCGAGCGGTAAATCTCCTGCCTTGTTGCAAGCTCGGTGAATTCGTCGGCAGACATCGCCAGCCGTTTGCGAGCATCGGGAGCGATGTCGGTCATGGAACCAAGCGAATGGGCGGACGAGCGGACATCGAGGGGATAAGCAGGTGCGTGGTGCCCGATAGCGGCCGTGTACGCGGCCTGAAGGACCGCACAGGTTCTCGGCATCGAAGCGAAGTCGGACACCCGCCAGACAGAAGCTGGCAAAGCCATGGTCGCAGCCGAGGCCGGCATGCCCAGGACCGCAACGATAATCGCAAAGGGCATCAAACCTCCCGTCCCCCTTCGTGTTCACCCATTGTCTATTCAGCGCACCATTGAGTTGCGAAAACCTGCCGTCGCTTGCCAAAAAGCAGCACCGAGGCGTTTCAGCCACGCCGATACAAGCGCAAAACTTTGATGTGACTTACCCTTCCCTCGTTTAGGTAAATCGGTCGAAGATATAATTATTGGCTCATAATGGTGAAAACCGGTTCACCATGGCCCCTGCTGTCCTTCGCGCGGTCGACAATGAAGCGGGCCGCCTGTTATCTCCCCGCTCCTGCAGGACACCGCGCACGAGACAAGAATGCTTTACACCAAACCGCTCTTCCAGCCCGGGGAAGCGACCGCGCTGTTCGATCTGGTCGATGAGGTCACTCATGGTACGCTCGTGACGGCGGTGGGCGAAGGCGTGCAGATTTCGCACCCTGTTTTCATGGCGGATCGCGGCCGGAACCGACTGGTGAGTCACCTCGCACGCGCCAACGACCATGCCGCGGTGATCGAATCGGGTACGCCATCGACCGCGATCATCATGGACCCCGGCGCCTATCTTTCCTCGTCATGGCATCCCGCCGCGCCGCTTCGCGACAGCGCGCCGACATGGGCGTTCCGGGTCGCCCATGTCCATGGACGGCTAGAAACGCTCTCCCGCGCGGCCACGATCGCGCATCTCGCCGAACTGGTCGCGCACCTCGAGAAAAACCGGCCAAACGGCTGGCGGATGGCCGAGCTCGGCCCTGGCGGCCTCGACCGTCGTCTGCCGCGGATCATCGGTTACGAGCTCGTCATCGAGCGTGTGGAAACAAGCTTCCGGCTCGGTCAGGACGAACGCGAACGCGACATGATCGCGGCCGCCGATGCCTTGCGCACCGAAGGAAAAGCAATCCTCGCCGACCGCCTGCTGGCGGCACGCCGCGCGTCACCACCCCGCGACGGGTGAATGCCGTCAGACCCGTCCACGGCGTGCACCCGGAGCAGCCGATCACCTCACCCCTCCCGCGCCAGCGCCTTCAGCCGGTACAGCGTATCGAGCGCCTCGCGCGGCGTCAGCGCGTCTACGTCGAGCGCCTCCACCTCGGCGCGGATCGCGTCGCATGTGTCCTCTTCTGCCTGCATGGCGGCGGCGAACAACGGCAGGTCGTCGAGCCCCGCCGCCAGCCCGCCGGTCCTGGCGCGCCCCGCCTCCAGCTTCGCGAGCACCGCCTTGGCGCGCGAGACGGTCGCGGGCGGCATCCCCGCCAGCCGCGCGACCGCGAGGCCATAGCTGCGGTCGGCCGGCCCGTCGGCGAGTTCGTGGAGCAGCACCAGCTCGCCCTTCCACTCGCGCGCGCGAACGTGGTGAAGCGACAGCGCGTCGCAGCGTTCCGCCAGCCGCGTCAGTTCGTGGTAATGGGTGGCGAACAGGCAGCGGCAGCGATTATCCTCGTGGATCGCCTCCACCACCGCCCAGGCGATCGCCAGCCCGTCATAGGTCGAGGTGCCGCGCCCGACCTCGTCGAGGATCACGAAGCTGCGCTCGGTCGCCTGCGCAAGGATCGCGGCGGTCTCGACCATCTCGACCATGAACGTCGAGCGCCCGCGCGCGAGATTGTCCGATGCGCCGACCCGGCTGAACAAGCGGTCGACCAGCCCGAGCCGCGCCGCCGCGGCGGGCACATAGGCCCCGGCCTGCGCCAGCACCGCGATCAGTGCATTCTGGCGCAGGAACGTCGACTTGCCGCCCATGTTCGGCCCCGTCACCAGCCACAGCCGCGACTTTTCGCCCAGCACGCAGTCATTGGCGACGAAGCGGTCGCCGCTCTTCGCCAGCGCGGCCTCGACCACCGGATGCCGCCCGCCGGTGACGTCGAAACAGGCATGGTCGACGAACGCCGGGCGCGACCAGCCGCCCTCGATCGCGCGCTCGGCCAGCGCGGCGGCGACGTCGAGCCGCGCGAGCGCGTCGGCAGTCGCGGCGATCGCCAAGCGTCCCGCCAGCGCCTGCGCGGTGAGGTCCTCGAGATGCGCGGCCTCGGCGGCAAGCGCGTGCGCGCCGGCCTGCGTCACGCTCGCGGCGACCTCGTGCAACTCGGGCGCGTTGAAGCGCACCACCCCCGCCAGCGTCTGGCGATGCGTGAACCCTGAGTCCGCCGCCATCAACGGATCGGCGGCGCGCGCGGGCACCTCGATATGATAGCCGAGTACGCCATTGTGGCGGATCTTGAGCGCGGAGATCCCGGTCTTCGCGCGGAACGTCGCTTCCAGTGCCGCGATCGCGCGCCGCCCGCCGCTGCCGGTATCGCGCAGCGCGTCGAGCGCCGGGTCATAGCCCGCGGCGATATAGCCGCCATCGCTCGCCTCGATCGGCGGCGACGGCACCAGCGCGCGCTTGAGCAGGTCGATCAGCTCGCCATGCCCGCGCAACCGTGGCGCGATCTGCGACAGCAAAGCGGGCGTGTCGCCCAGCTTGCCGAGCCGGTCGCCGATCGCCCACGCGCCGTCCAGCCCGTCGCGCAACTGCCCGAGATCGCGCGGGCTCCCCCGCCCCGCCGCCAGCCGCCCGAGCGCGCGGCCGATATCGGGCAGCGCGCGCAACGCCGCGCGGATGCGGTCGCGCAGCCCGGCATCGTCGTGAAACAGCCGCACCAGATCGAGCCGCGCCTCGATGTCCGCGCGGTCCATCAGCGGCGCACCGAGGTCGGCGGCGAGCAGCCGCGCGCCCGCCCCCGTCACCGTCCGGTCGACCGCATCGAGCAGGCTGCCCTTGCGCTGCCCCTGCGCGGTGCAGGTGATCTCCAGGCTTTCGCGCGTCGCGGCGTCGATCGCCATCGTGTCGCGTGCGGCCGCCAGCACCGGCGGGCGCAGAAACGGCAATTGCCCCTTGGCGGTATGATCGAGATACGCGACCAGCCCGCCCGCCGCCGCCAGCCCGGCGCGCCCGAACCGCCCGAAGCCGTCGAGCGTGGCGACCGCGAACAGCCGCTTCAATCGCTCCTCGGCGCGCGCGCTGTCGAACTCGGCGCGCGGACGCCACACGGTCGCGGGTGCGTCGCCGCCCTCGGCCGCGACCACCTCCGCCGCGCCGAGCCGCGCCAGCTCGGCGCCCAGCGAGGCGCGGTCGCAGGCGATCACCTCGAACCGCCCGGTCGAGACATCCGCCGCCGCCACCGCGACCTCGCTCCCGGCCTCGCCGATCGCGACGCACCAATTGGCGGCGCGCGCATCGAGCAACGTCTCCTCGGTCAGCGTCCCGGCGGTGACAACGCGGACGATTGCGCGGTTGACCAGCGCCTTCGACCCACGCGCCTTGCGCGCCGCCTCCGGCGATTCGGTCTGCTCGGCGATCGCGACGCGGTGCCCGGCCTTGATGAGCCGCTGCAGATAGGCGGTCGCGGCATGGACCGGCACGCCGCACATCGGGATCTTCTCGCCGGCATGTTCGCCGCGCGAGGTCAGCGCGATGTCGAGCACCTGCGCCGCCACCCGCGCATCATCGAAGAACAATTCGAAGAAATCGCCCATCCGGTAGAAAAGCAGGCAATCCTCGGACTCGGCCTTGAGCGCGAGATATTGCGCCATCATCGGCGTCGGGGCGGGGGTGGTGGTCATTGAAGCGGTCCGGGAATCGCGTGGCGTGTCAGGGATGCGCACGTCGCATCGCGATGCCGTCAGCCATCACGGCGCGCAAGCCACTCCTTGACCGGCAGGCGTCCGGGCTTGCCCCAGGTCTTCAACCATTCGCCAACGATCGCGTGCGAATGGACGCGCCCTGCCGCCACGTCGGCTTCGGCGCGGGCGAGGTCGGCGGCGAGCGCCGACTCGTCGCGGTTCGCCCACCGGTGATAGTCCTCGATGATGCGACACCTATCCATGACGAGAGCATAAGCTGCCCGCCGCACGTCGACCACCCGCCACTTTGACCGCAAGCCGCGGGATGCGGCCCCAGCCGGAAGCCGGTACAAGCATCGCCATGCTCCACTACGCCACCCTTCCCTCCCCCGTCGGCGCGCTGACGCTGGTCGCCGACGACACCGCGCTCGTCGCGATCCTGTGGCCCGACGACAAACCGGAACGCGTACGGCTGGAGGCGACCACCGAGCGCCCCGACCATCCGGTGCTCGCCGCCGCCGCGACGCAGCTGGACGAATATTTCGCCGGCACCCGCACCACCTTCGACCTGCCGCTCGCGCCTCGCGGCACCGCCTTCCAGCGCGACGTCTGGCGCGCACTCGACGCGATCCCCTATGGCGAGACGCGCAGCTACGCCGACATCGCGCAGGCGATCGGCCGTCCCACCGCGACCCGCGCGGTCGGCGCGGCGAACGGGCGCAATCCGATCTCGATCGTCACCCCCTGCCACCGCGTGATCGGCCGATCGGGCGCGCTGACCGGCTTCGCCGGCGGGCTGGCCGCGAAGCAACATCTGCTCGCGCTGGAGCAAGGCCGACGCTGACCGATATTCGCGATGCACCTGCCAACCCCGTCATCCCGGACCTGATCCGGGATCCCGCTTCTGCCTCGGTGAACGAGAGAAGCGGGGCCCCAGATCGGGTCCGGGGCGACGGAGCTACGGAAATCGCACGTCGATAACGCGCGATGATCGTCACGACACGCCGACCATCATCGGCCTCGTGAGATATTCCCAACCGCGCCCGCATTCCGTAAGGGCTGTCGCCATGACCGACGATCGCACCCAGGCCGACGAGCGCAACGTCCAGTTCGAGCGCGAAGCATTATTGTTTCACTCGGAGGGGCGCCCCGGCAAGATCGAGATCGTGCCGTCCAAGCCGATGGCCTCGCAGCGTGATCTGGCGCTGGCCTATTCGCCCGGTGTCGCGATCCCGGTGCAGGCGATCGCCGACGATCCGTCGACCGCCTATGACTATACCGCGAAAGGCAATCTGGTCGCGGTGATCTCGAACGGCACCGCGATTCTCGGCATGGGCAATCTCGGCGCGCTCGCCTCCAAGCCGGTGATGGAAGGCAAGGCGGTGCTGTTCAAGCGCTTCGCCGACGTCGACTCGATCGACATCGAGCTGAAGACCGAGGATGTCGACCGGATCATCGACGCGGTCGAGCTGATGGAGCCGACCTTCGGCGGCATCAATCTCGAGGACATCAAGGCCCCCGAATGTTTCATCATCGAGCAGACGCTGCGCGAACGGATGAACATCCCGGTCTTCCATGACGACCAGCACGGCACCGCGATCATCTGCGCCGCGGGTGTCATCAACGCCTGCCTGCTGACCGGGCGTCGGCTGTCCGAGATCAAGGTCGTCGTCAACGGTGCCGGTGCAGCGGCGATCGCCTGCACCGAACTCATCAAGGCGATGGGCGTCCGCCACGACAACGTCCTGATCTGCGATCGCACCGGCGTGATCTATCAGGGTCGCGACGACGTGAACCAGTGGCAGTCGGCGCACGCCGCCAACACCGATCGCCGCACGCTGACCGAGGCGCTGCGCGGCGCCGACGTGTTCCTCGGGCTGTCGGCAGCGGGCGCGCTCAAGCCGGAAATGGTGGTCGACATGGCTCCCGCCCCGATCATCTTCGCGATGGCCAACCCGGAGCCGGAGATCCGCCCCGAACTCGCCAAGGCAGCGCGCCCCGACGCGATCGTCGCGACCGGGCGCTCGGATTATCCGAACCAGGTCAACAACGTGATCTGCTTCCCGTTCATCTTCCGCGGCGCGCTCGACGTGCGCGCGACCGGCATCAACGACGCGATGAAGATCGCCGCCGCCAACGCCATCGCCGAACTGGCGCGGCAGCGCGTGCCCGAAGAGGTCGCGATCGCCTATGGCGTGCAGCACAGCTTCGGCCCCGAGTACATCATCCCGTCGCCGTTCGATCCGCGGCTGATGGAAATCGTCCCCGCCGCGGTCGCCAAGGCGGCGATGGATTCGGGCGTCGCAACCAAGCCGATCCTCGACATGGCCGCTTATGCAGCGGCGCTGCGCGCGCGGCTCAACCCGACCACCTCGGTGCTCAGCCTCGCCTATGAAGGCGCGAAGGCCAATCCGAAGCGTGTGCTGTTCGCCGAGGGCGAGGAGGAAGTCGTGCTGCGCGCGGCGATCGCATTCAAGGAAGGCGGGTACGGCACGCCGGTGCTCGTCGGGCGCGAGGACGTCTACGACAAGCTCCGTGCGCTCGGCATCGCCAACCCCGAGGAATATGAGCTGCACAACAGCCGCGTCTCGCCGCTGGTGCCCAAGATGGTCGACTTCCTCTACGCGCGCCTGCAACGCCGCGGCTTCCTGCGCCGCGAGGTCGAGCGGATGATCAATCAGGATCGCAACATCTTCGGCTCGGTGCTGCTGCAGCTCGGTGAGGCGGATGCGATGATCACCGGCGTGACGCGCCCGTTCGCGCAGTCGATGCGCGAGATCAAGCGCGTGATCGACCCCGCACCGGGCCGCACCGCGTTCGGCATCCACGTGCTGGTCGGCCAGTCGCACACCGTCTTCATCGCCGACACGACCGTCAACGAGCGTCCGACCGCCGAGGAACTCGCCGACATCGCCGAACAGACCGCCGCGGTCGCGCGCCGGCTCGGGCAGGAGCCGCGCGTCGCGTTCCTCAGCTATTCGACGTTCGGCAACCCCAACGGCCAGTGGCTCGACAACATCCGCGGCGCGGTACAGGTGCTCGACGACCGCAAGGTGAGCTTCGAGTATGAGGGCGAAATGGCCCCCGACGTCGCACTCAACCCGCGCCAGCTCAAGAACTTCCCTTTCGCGCGGCTGTCGGGCCCGGCCAACGTGCTGGTGATGCCGGGGCTGCAATCGGCGAACATTTCCGCCAAGCTGCTGCGCGAGCTGGGCGGCGACGACATGATCGGCCCGATGCTGGTCGGCATGGAAAAGCCGGTCCAGATCGCGCCGATGACCTCGACCGCCGGCGATCTGGTGACGCTGGCGGTGCTGGCCGCGGGGGGGATCGCGCGCTGAGGTGATGGGGGAAAGGCGCTGTCGTGCAGTTGCGGTCGTTTACCTGCACGGCATAGTCCGTAGATGGTCACCGCACGCCTGCCCTTCGGCAAACCTGTTGCTTGGATACTCGCCGCCTTCGTCATACTTGGGCTTCCGGCAACAAGCTGGATTTACTGGCCCGCTGTAGGAAAGGCGGGGGTGCTTTCGCCCGAGGCCGACACGATCATCATCCCGATGGTGAACAGCGTCTTTCTTGCTATTGTGCTTCTGCCCGTCGTCTGCGGAATAACGTGGCTCTGCCTCCGTGGCAAAAATGATGCTGGCAACCTGCTGGCATGGGACGGCACCCGACCCGTCCGCAGCGTCGCCGTGACGCTGTGCTTCGCCATACCGTTTTGCTTTGGACTTTCGTCACTGCTGGATGAGTTTACCGCTCCGCCCGGGTGGCACGGTCTTTGGTGGCTGCCCTATACGTTGATTACGCTGTTCTGGTTGACTGTCATGCGCGGGGCCGCCCTCTCAGACCGGAACGGCTGCTAGCCGCCAACGCCGTCATTCCCGCGCAGGCGGGAATCCAGAACCTCTGACGCTTCGCTTCCATCGACCAACCTGCGCGCCTGGAATGACGGATCGGCGCCGCTAAGCCCCCGCCCGCGCCCGCCGCATCATCCCCTGCGCGCTCGCGACATGGTGCGCATGGCAGATCGCGACCGCCAGCGCGTCGGCGGCATCCGGTCCGGCCAGCTTCGCGCCGGGCAGCAGCACCGCCATCATCGCCTGAATCTGCCGCTTCTCCGCCCCGCCGGTGCCGACTACCGCCTTCTTGACCGTCGAGGGATGATACTCCCCGATCGTCAGCCCCGCGCCGCTCGCCGCCAGCAACACGACGCCCCGCGCCTGCCCCAGCTTGAGCGTCGATTGCGCGTTGGTGTTGCCCAGCACCTCCTCGACCGCCGCCTCGTCGGGCCGCTCGGCGCGGATGACGTCGATCAGCGCGGCGTAGAGGTTCGCCAGCCGGCGCGGCAGCGGCATCGACGGATCGGTGCGGATCTGCCCGTTGCCGACATGGCTCAGCCGGTTCCCCTCCGCGCGGATCACCCCCCAACCGGTGGTGCCGAGACCGGGATCGAGACCGAGGATGATCATGCCTTAAGCCCCTCCCCCTCGGGGGAGGGGTTGGGGTGGGGCAGGCCGGACCACCGATCCGGTCTGCCTTGGAGAGCGGCTACGATCGTGAGGAGGACACCTTCCATGGTGTCGCGGATGTCGAGGTTCGAGAAGCGCAGGGTGTGGAAGCCTTTGTTGCCGGTAAATCGGTCACGCTCGGCGTCTTTGACGGGATCGTGCGTGTCGCCATCGACCTCCACGATCAGCCCCTTCGCCGGGCAGAAGAAGTCGGCGATGTAAGGCGCGATGACGTGCTGGCGTCGAAACTTGTAACTGAGCTTGGTGCCCGACAGTTCACGCCACAGCCGTTTCTCCCATTCGGTGGGATTACGGCGCATCTCCGCGGCGCGGGCCAGCAGCTCCTTCTCGCTCGTCATTCCCCCACCCCAACCCCTCCCCTGAAGGGGAGGGGCTTAAGAACTAAGCCAGCTTCGCCATCACCTCGTCGGACACCTCGTAATTCCCCCACACCGTCTGCACGTCGTCATCGTCGTCAAGCGCGTCGATCAGCTTGAACAGCGTCGCCGCATCCACCTCGGTGACCTCGACCATCGTCTGCGGACGCCACGCCAGCTTCGCGCCTTCGGCCTCGCCCAGCACCGGCTCCAGCGCCTTGGCGACCTCATGCAACGAGCCCTGCTCGGTCCAGATCTCATGCCCTTCCTCGGAGGAGGTCACGTCCTCGGCCCCGGCCTCCAGCGCCGCCTCGAACACCTTCTCGGCATCGCCCGCGCTCGCCGGATAGTTGATGAGCCCCATCCGGTCGAAGCCGTGGCTCACCGAACCGCTCGCGCCCAGATTGCCGCCGTTCTTCGACACCGCGGTGCGCACGTTGGTGGCGGTACGGTTGCGATTGTCGGACAGCGCCTCGATGATCAGGCTCACGCCCCCGGGCCCGAAGCCTTCGTAGCGGATTTCCTCGTAATTCTCGGTATCGCCCTTGCTCGCCTTGTCGATCGCGCGCTGGATATTGTCCTTGGGCATCGACTGCGCCTTGGCGGCGTTGATCGCGGCGCGCAGCCGCGGGTTCATGTCGGGATCGGGCAGCCCCATCTTCGCCGCGACGGTGATTTCGCGGCTGAGCTTGGAAAACATGCCGGAGCGCTTCTTATCCTGCGCGCCCTTGCGGTGCATGATGTTCTTGAACTTGGAATGGCCTGCCATGATCGCCTCTGACGGATAATCCCGTGCCTTTACGCGCGCGGAGCACCATTCGCCAAGCCGTCTATCTTGGCCTCCAGCGCGGCCAGCCGCTCGATCACCAGCCCGTCGATCTTTTCGTGGAGCCGCAGGATCTCCAGCTCGGCACGCAGATTGGTCTCGTAATCGAGGCTCGCGGCGAGCCGGTCCTTCGACGCCTGCCGGTTCTGGCTCATCATGATCACCGGCGCCTGCACCGCGGCGAGCGTCGACAGCATCAGGTTCAGGAAGATGTACGGATAGGGATCGAACTGCATCCCGAAATATTTCAACACGTCGGTGTTGAGCAGCATCCAGCCGATCAGCACCACCGCGAAGGCGATGATGAACCCCCACGACCCGCCGACCGCCGCGACCCTGTCGGCCAGCCGGTCGCCGAAGCTGGCGCGCAGATCGGCCTCGTCGGCGGCGTCGCGGCTGACCAAGGTCCCGGCATCGATACTGTCGAGGACGCGGCGTTCCTCGGCATCCAGCGAGTGGCGCGGCTTGCCGATGATGCGCAGCGCGAGATCGGCGATCGGTGGACGGTGCGCCATATGTATTCCCTTTCGTGAGGCGTCGCCGTAGCCGCGCGCCGCGGGTGCGCAAAGCGCTTGCTCAACCGGGGCATGATCGGCCAAACGGGGCGCGATCATGACCGTCAGCGTAGACATGGGCAGCGACGAGCGCGGCGCGCCCGTGACCATGGACCTCGAAGAATTGCTCGCCACCCGATTGCTCGTCCAGGGCAATTCCGGGTCCGGCAAGTCGCACCTGCTGCGCCGCTTGCTCGAGAAGAGCGCCGGGCAGGTGCAACAGGTGGTGATCGATCCCGAGGGCGATTTCGTCACTCTGTCCGAGCGCTACGGCCATGTCGTGATCGAGGGCGCGGATTATGCCGAGCGCGAGCTGGCACGGATCGCCGCCCGGCTCCGCGAGCATCGCGCCAGCGTGGTGCTCAGCCTCGAGGGGCTGGAGGCGGAGGGCCAGATGCGCTGCGCCGCTGGCTTCCTCAATGCGCTGTTCGATGCGCCGCGCGAACATTGGTACCCCGCGCTCGTGGTGGTCGACGAGGCGCAATTGTTCGCGCCGACCACCGGCGGCGAGGTCGCCGAAGAGGTGCGCCGCGCCTCGCTGTCGGCGATGACCAATCTGATGTGCCGCGGGCGCAAGCGTGGCCTCGCGGGCGTGATCGCGACGCAGCGGCTGGCGAAGCTCGCCAAGAACGTCGCCGCCGAGGCGAGCAACTTCCTGATGGGGCGCACCTTTCTCGACATCGACATGGCGCGCGCCGCCGATCTGCTCGGCATGGAGCGGCGGCAGGCCGAATCGATTCGCGATCTGGCGCGCGGCACCTTCATGGCGCTGGGGCCGGCGGTGTCGCGGCGCCCGATCACCGTGCGGATCGGCACGGTCGAGACGCAGGCGCGCAGCGGCAGCCCGAAGCTGGTCCCGCTGCCGCAGGCCGATTCGGTCGATCTGCAGAGCCTGCTGGACGTCACGCCCGATGCCGCGCCGACGCTGCCGATGACCTTCGATCCGCGCCCGCGCCGCGTGCCCGCCGACGAACTGCTGTCCGACATCGAGGCGCCGGCGCCCTCCACCCCCGCCCCGTCGCTGCCCGACCGCAACGAGGAAGAGGTCGAGGCGGTCTATGCCGAGGTGCTGCGCGCGATCGTGACCGACGAGGAAAGCAGCGGCCGTCCCGCGGCGGTGCTCTATCAGGATTTCCAGGTGCGCTGCCGGATGGCGGGGATCGCCAAACCGGCGCTCGATCTGCCGGCGTTCAGCCGTCGGCTGTCGTGCGCGCGCGCCGGCATCTTCGATCCGCATGCCGCGGAATGGGCAAGCGTGCTCGCGCTGGCCGGCGGGCTGCCGGACGACATGCTCGGCGCGTTCCTGCTCGTCGCCAAGGCGGCGCGGGACGGCGCGCCCTGCCCGTCCGACATCGCGATCGCGAATACCTATGGCACCAGCTCGATCGGGCGGGTCAAGCGGCTGATCGGGTATATCGAGGGCCGCGACCTGTTCGTGACGCGCACTGACATGGGCGGCAAGCGGTCGATCACGATCCCGCATCTGGGCTGGACGACGGCGCCGGCGGAAGCGGCGTAGCGCCTCGCTCCCTGTTGCCCTGCCGATCCGCCGTCATTCCGGACTTGATCCGGGGCCCCGCTTTCTCTCAACAGAAATAGGAAGCGGGATCCCGGATCAAGTCCGGGATGACGGGAGGCAAACACCATCCGTCATTGCGAGCGTAGCGAAGCAATCCAGGGCCGCCGGAGGAAAGCGGTCGTTCCATCGTCGCCGTTCGACACGCGCGCCGCGCCCTCACCGAACCTTCAACGCATCCTCGATCTGCGCGGCGGGCGCGGACAGCATCGTGAACACGGTATGCGCGGCGATCCCCGCCATCGTCACACCGACCGCCACCAGCACGAGAAACTGGAACATCGACGCGAAGCTGCGCGACCGTTCCACCTTGCGCGCCATTTGCGCCTCATGCGCCAGCCGGCGTTCGGCGCGGCGGTCGTTCTCGACACTCGTATCGGTGCGCACCGGGCGGCTGGCGAGCCGCGGCTCGTCGATCAGCGCCTTGACCGACAGCCGGTCCTGAGAGCGCAGGCCGAAGAACCGCCCCTTGTTCCACTGCACCCGCCCGACGATGACCAGCGTACCGCGACGGATCTCGACGTAGCTGCCGATGGCCGGCGGCTGATCGCAGCCCGCCATCAGACCGCGCGAGGAGACATTGTGGATCACGATATCGTGCCAGCTTGCGTCCAGCCGCATCCGCGACGGGATGAGCACGGTAATCCGCTCCTCCCGTGGCCGGAGACCGGTCTGTAAGGCCGCTAGCACCCGTCGTCATCCCCCGCACCGTCGATCACGCAACCGTATACGGACGGGAAGCGAAGATACTCTTAACAGCGATGGCAATGATCGCCGTCAATGATCTAGAGCATACCGAGCGCCTGCATATAGACTTCCAGGATCGACTGTTCTTCTTGATACTCCTCGCGCTTCTTCTTGCGGATCTGCAGGATTTTGCGGATCGCCTTGGCATCGTAACCGCGGCTCTTCGCCTCGGCCATCACGTCTTTGATGTCGTCGGCGATGCCCTTCTTCTCTTCTTCGAGTCGCTCGGCACGCTCGATCAACAGCCGCAGTTCATCGGCTGCCACCGAACCGCCGCCCATGCCTTCGCCACGCTCTTCCGCCATGATATTCCCCGAAAACAATGACGCCGCCCGCGACGCCGACGCGAATCGCGCGGGCGGGGACGGCGTGGTGGATACCCCGATGGGGTGCGGCGGCGCGTCTACGCCCGCACGCGCCGATGCTCAAGGGCGACGCCGACGCTTCGCCGGTCCGCCGTCCGGTTACGCGTTCTTCTTGACGCTTTCGGCCATCCGCGCGAGCTGTTCGGGGCTCGCGTCGGCCTGATGCTCCGCCTTCCACTGCGCGTAGGGCATGCCGTAGATCGCCTCGCGCGCATCGTCCTTTCCAAGCCCGCCGGCCTCGCCGACCCAGTCCGACAGGCAGTTGCGGCAAAAGCCCGCCAGCCCCATCAGGTCGACGTTCTGGGCATCGGTGCGGTGGCGCAAATGCCTGACCAGCCTCCGGAAAGCCGCGGCCGCTACGGCGTCGTCGAGGGTATCGAGCCGATCCATGTTGTCTCCGTCATTTGATCCTGCGGCGTTACTCGCTAAGGCCATGCCGGCAAAGCAGGAAGGCGCATGACCCTGAACCCGAATCACATCGCTCCGCGTTCGCGCAAGGTCCGCGTACTCGCGACGCTCGGCCCGGCCAGCAACACGCTGGAGATGATCACCACCCTCTTCCAGGCGGGCGCTGACGCGTTCCGCGTCAACATGAGCCACGGCGACCAGCAATCGAAGATCGCGGTCATCCAGGCGATCCGCTCGATGGAAGAGCGCTTCAAGCGCCCGACGACGATCCTCGCCGATCTTCAGGGGCCGAAGCTGCGCGTCGGCAAGTTCGACGGCGGGCGCGTCACGCTGGAACATGGCAGCACGTTCGTGCTCGACCATGATCCGACGCCGGGCGACGCGACGCGCGTGCGACTGCCGCACAAGGAGATTTTCGCCGCGATCGAGCCGGGCGCGCGCCTGCTGCTCGACGACGGCAAGCTGGTGCTGCGCGTTTCTGAGCATGACGCCGATCGCATCGTCACCACGGTGGAGGTCGGCGGCGCGCTGTCCGACAACAAGGGGCTCAACGTCCCCGACGTCGTGATCCCGATGGCGGCGATGACCGAGAAGGACCGTTCCGACCTCGCCTTTGCGATCGAGCAGGGGGTCGACTGGATCGCGCTGTCGTTCGTGCAGCGTCCCGAGGATCTGTGGGAAGCGCGCAAGCTGATCGGCGGCAAGGCGGCGTTGCTCGCCAAGATCGAGAAGCCGGCCGCGATCGAGCGGCTGGAGGAGATCGTCGAGGCGTGCGACGGCGTGATGGTCGCGCGTGGCGATCTCGGCGTCGAGCTGCCGCCGCAGTCGGTGCCGCCGCTCCAGAAGCGGATCGTCGAAACCGCGCGCCGGATGGGTCGTCCGGTCGTCGTCGCGACGCAGATGCTGGAATCGATGATCCAGAGCCCGTCGCCGACCCGCGCCGAAGTGTCGGACGTCGCCACCGCGATCTACGACGGCGCGGACGCGATCATGCTCTCGGCGGAAAGCGCCGCGGGCCAGTGGCCGGTCGAATCGGTCGCGATGATGAACGCGATCGGCGACGCGGTGGAGCGCGATCCGATGCACGGCGACCGCATCCACTTCACAGTGATGCGCCCCGACCCGACCACCGCCGACGCGCTGGCCGAGGCGGCGAAGAACATCGCCGATACCGTTTCGGCCTCGGCGATCATCTGCTTCACGATGTCCGGGTCGACCGCGCGCCGCATCGCGCGCGAGCGTCCGTCGGTGCCGATCCTCGTGCTGACCCCCAGCACCGACACCGCACGGCGGCTCGGGCTGCTCTGGGGCACGCACAACGTCAACACGCGTGACGTCGAGTCGTTCGAGGAGATGGTGGCCAAGGCCAAGCGCATCGCGCTGCGCCAGGGGATCGCCAAGGCCGGCGACCGCGTGATCGTGATGGCGGGCGTGCCGTTCCGCACGCCGGGCTCGACCAACGTGCTGCACGTCGTGCAGATCGTCGGCGACGAGCTGAAGGACTATCGCTCACCCGACGCGCAGTGACGTGAGGCTGCACCTGTCGCGCCGGAAACGGCGCGACAGGTCCCGCACGCCGCTTGGGCGCGGCCGGGGTATATCGGGCATTAACCCGTTGGCCGCGAACGGCTCGTCGCATCGGGTCACGCTTCGCCGCAAACGACCCGCAATTGCAAATCTCGACAACGTCGCCGGCAAGTTTGTACAAGCCGTCCGCCCCTCGATCGGTCATCTGCGCCGCTCCAGGGTGGGTGGATGGACGGCGACGACGAGCATGAAGCGGGTGATACGCAACAAACAACTTCGGCTCGATCTCGCGGCGGCGCGCCGCGCCCACGATGCGGTCACCGACCCGCTCTCGCTCCGCACGCTCGGCGCCTATATCGCCGAACTTGAAGCGCAATTATATCATGTCGACGGACGGACGCCGGTAACCGCCGCCGTTGGCTGACCACACGGACGAGCGACCACCGGCCGCCCGTCCCGAGGTTGTTATGTGCTGACCGCGCGCGGCTCGGCAGTCAGCGGCGGGGTTTGCTGGTGCTGGACCACTTTCCAGACCTCATGCTCCAGCCGGCGGTAGGTCGAGGTGCAGTGCGCCACATAGCGTTCGTCGCCCTTGGTCGCCTCGACACCATAGGCGATCACGATCAGGCCTTCCTGCGGCCGGACGATCCGCCCGTCCTTGATGGTAACGCGCTCCCAGCGCGGCGTCTGCGACACGGCGTCGACAGCGGCCTGGCTTTCAAGGACATACGGCGGCTGCGGCACGACCATCAGCGCCGATTCGTCGATCGACTCACGATAGTGATCGGCATCCCCGGTCCACAGGCTTTCCTCGAACGCCCACACGCGCTGGTCTTCCATGGCACTCTCCGATCTGGTGTCGGAACCTGAAAGCCGCGGTGGGTCCGAACGTTCCGCTGCGCCTCAGCGCAACAGCCCGGCCTCGACCAGCGCCGGGCGCAGCGTCGCGGCGTCGGTGAACAGATGTGCGTGGATGCCCAGCGCCTGTGCGCCAGCGATATTGGCGGCATTGTCGTCGATGAAAAACGCCTCGCCCGCCGCCAGCCCGAATCGGTCGAGCGCGAGCCGGTAGATCGCCGCATCGGGCTTCACCAGCCGCTCGTCACCCGACACGACGATGTCGCGGAAGCGATCGAACACCGCCGCCTCGCGCGCGCGGAACGGCGGAAAGAATTCGTGGCTGAAGTTGGTGATCGCGAACAGCGGCACGCCCGCCGCGTCCAGCTCCTCGACGATCGCGATCATGCCGGGGATCGGCCCCGGGATCTGCTCGCCGAAGCGCGGCCCCCACAACGCGATCATCGCGGCATGTTCCGGAAAACGCGCGCCAAGCTCCGCGCTGGTCTCCGCGAACGGACGACCGGCGTCGTGCTGGAAATGCCACTCGCGCGTGGCGACCTCGTTCAGGAACACGTCGAGCGCCTGTTCGTCGTCGAACAGACGCTCGTACAGAACCCGCGGGTTCCAGTCGTACAGGACGTGCCCGACGTCGAAGATGACCGACGTCGGCTGCACGCCGGAAATCAGCCCTGGCGGGCCTTGAACCGGCGATTCGTCTTGTTGATGACATAGGTCCGGCCGCGACGGCGGATCACGCGATTGTCGCGATGACGGTCCTTGAGCGACTTCAGGCTGTTGCGGATCTTCATGGCTGCGCTTCTTCGAAAACTGGGAAGCGCGCCGCCTAGAGAGCACGGCCGTGAAAGTCAACCGAGCGGGCGCTTGCGATGCCCGGAGCTTGCACCGCAAGCGTGCGTTGTTATGTCGCAACGATCTTATCGAGGGTGTGTCATGCGTCGCGCGATTCTTCTGGCTCTTTCGCTGGCACCGCTGGCCGCCTGCACCACCGGGCCGCAACATTTCCCGGTTCAGGCGACGCGTTTCCATTATGATGCGGTGGCGGAGCGCGGGACGATCGCGGTCGAGCCGCTGCCCGGCCCCTCCTCCGCCAGCCTCGAATACAAGACCTATGCCGCCGCGGTCGAGGCCGAGCTGCTCCGCAACGGCTTCACCAGCGCGGCGCCGGGCACCAAGCCCGAGTTCATCGCCACGGTCGGCTTCACCCGCGCCGAACGCGGGCTGCCGCCGAAGCGCTCGCCGATCCAGATCGGCATCGGCGGCGGCGGCTATTCGGGCGGCTGGCGCGGCGGCACCGGGCTCGGCGGCGGCGTGAGCTTGCCCGTCGGCGGCGATACGGGCGGGCGGCTCGGGCTGGTCACCGAACTGGCGGTCCGTATCCGCCACGGTGCCGACGCGATCTGGGAGGGTCAGGCGCAATCGCTGACCGACACCAGCGCGCCCGACGCCGATGCTGCCTCGGTCGCCTCGCGACTCGCCGGCGCGCTCTTCAAGAATTTCCCCGGTGATTCGGGACGGACGGTCGAGGTAAAATGACGCTGAATATCAATGCCGCCTTCGACGGCGGCAACATCAAGGGCGTCGGCATCGAGGGCGCGGGCGACGACTGGCGCTGCGATCTGGAGATCGTCCGCGATCACCAGTCCGACTTCTTCCAATGGTTCTATTTCCGCGCCGCCGGGCTGCGCGGCAAGCGCGTCGCCTTCCGCATTCTCAACGCCGGGGACTCGGCCTATCCGTTCGGCTGGCCGGGCTACAAGGCACGCGCCTCGACCGATCTCGACCAGTGGCGGATGATCGACACACGCTACGACGGCGGCGTGCTCAGCTTCGACTGGACGGGGCAAACCGATCTGGCGTGGTTCGCCTATTTCGCGCCCTATACGATGGAGATGCACGCCCGGCTGGTCGCGCGGATCGCGGCGCGCGCGGGCGTGACGCACCGCCAGCTTGGCGAGACGCTCGACGGGCAGGCGATGGACTATTTGCGCCTCGGCACCGGCGCGAAGCAGGTGTGGCTCTACGCCCGCCAGCATCCCGGCGAATCGATGACCGAATGGTGGATGGACGGCGCGCTCGACTGGCTGACCAGCCCCGCCGCCGCGCCGCTGCTCCGCGCGGCGACCGTCCATGTCGTCCCCAACATGAACCCCGACGGCACGCGCCGCGGGCATCTGCGCACCAATGCAGCGGGCGTGAACCTCAACCGCGAGTGGCACGCGCCGACCGCCGAGCGCAGCCCCGAAGTGCTGTGCGTCCTGCGCGAGATGGACGCGACCGGCGTCACCTTCGCGATGGACGTCCACGGCGACGAGGCGATCGCCGCCAATTTCATCGCCGGGTTCGAGGGCATCCCGTCGTGGAACAACGCGCGCGGCGACAGCTTCACCGAATTCGGCCGGCGGCTGGCGGCGCACACCCCCGATTTCCAGACCCAGCTCGGCTATGAGAAGTCCGCGCCCGGCAACGCTAATCTGTCGATGTCGACCAATCAGCTCGCCGAGCGGTTCGGCGCGGTGTCGGTGACGCTGGAAATGCCGTTCAAGGATCACGACGCCAACCCCGACCCGGCGTTCGGCTGGAGCGCTGAGCGGTCGCGCGCACTCGGCGTCGCGTGCCTCGAGGTGCTGACGGAGATGATCGGCACGCTTTAAGCGCGACCACGTCAAGTCGAACCGGCGTCGTCATTGCGAGCGTATCGAAGCAATGACGAGCTTGGGCCGGTTCCGTGTATGCGCAAGGGTCACCCCCCCCCGCGACGGCGCGCCTCAGCCCCGCCGTTCATTGCTCTGCGGACGCCTCCTGCCCCGCTCTACCCGACTCGCCCTCGCCGTGCGCCCGATGCCGCTTGGCCATCGCGGCCAGCCGCTTCAGCAGCTCCGCCTCGGCCCGCGCCCGCGCCGAGGTCACCAGCCGCCCGCCGCTCGCCTTCACCATGGCCGGCATCGGACGCGCATCCTCGCGCTGCAACAACAGCCGCAGCATCGCATCCGAATAGCGCCGGCGATGCGCCACCACCTCGCCCTTGTAGACGATCGGCTCCAGCCACCCCTCGACCGCCCGCGCATAGGCGGCGCGCTCCAGCGCGGGCAAGCGATAGGCGAGCGCCGCATCCCATGCCGCGCCGAATTCGGGAATGCGGCGTTTGACGCGATAGGCGGAGGTTGAACTCAGCCCGACCCGATCACAGGCCGAGCGCACGCACCCCGTCTCGCGCAATGCCCGCAGAAAGGTCGTCTGCCGCAGCGGCGTCCACCCGTCATGCCGATGCCGGAACGCTGCCTCACCGTCGTCGCTCATGCCGATCCCCCATGCTGCCAATGGAGAAAATACCGCAACGCCCTGCATGTAGGACAGCCCGACTCATACCGTCGCCCCGGACTTGATCCGGGGCGACCGGGGAGGCAGATGCCCGGAGCATGGCACGAGACACGCTCCCGCGCCACCACCGCCGTCCCCCCTCACCCCCGCCACTTGGCCAGCGCCGCATCATATCGCTCGCGCGCCGCATCGCGCGCGTCCTCCAGCGCGCGCCGCTCCGCGCGCCAGCGCCGGTCGACGGTCTTTTCCTCGCGCTCCAGCGCCGCGCGGCGTTGCGCCAGCGCCTTGCGCTCCGTTTCTGCGGCGGCGGCCGCTGCGTCGAGCGCCGCCTCCGCGTCATCCAGCGCCGTGCGGCTCGGCCGGGGCGCGGGCTTGGCGGTGGTCTTCTTCGGCACCGTAGGGGTGCCCGCCCGCCGCGGTGCGGGCGCGGCGGCAAGCTGCTCCTCCGCGGTCCCCCGCGACCGCTTCACCACCTCACCCGGCGCGGCGAGCGGAGCTTCCATCAGCGCCGGGTCGGTCACCTCCTCCGCCGCGCCACGCGCGAACAGGTCGGCCGTCGCGCCCCATGCCGCCAGCGCCGCCTTGCGACTCGGTGCCGCGACATAGGCGTCGTGAAAGCCTGCGGGAGTGCGAAAGACCTTCAGCTTGCGCGGCATCACCCTGTCCTTTCGCGTCAGCAGGCGTTCGCCCGTTCCAACCGCCCGGCGCGCGCGAGGTTCACGACCTCCTTCGTCATTCCCGCGCCGGCGAGACCTCTGCGAAAGTCTCCTTCTTGTACCCCGGCGAAGGCCGGGGCCCAGGTGGGGGAGGCTTGTAACTAACTGAAACAGCCTCCCAACTGGACCCCGGCCTCCGCCGGGTACGACTTACAAAGGGCATGGCCCCGCAGTTGCGCCGAGGTCGCGCAGGCGGGGATCCGGACACGCAGGTCTGTCGATGGAGCCGGAAGGCCGCAAGCCCGCATCCCCGCCCGCGTGGATAACCGCTCGGGCCACGCAGCCACAATCGCTTACACCCGTTGCCGCTCGCCCCCTTTCGCACATGCGGCACCGCTGCTATCGCCCGCGGCGACCGAGATTTTCGCTCCCGTCGCTGCGCCTGCACGCGCCTGCTCGCGCGCTGCCGCTCGACGGCCCTTGAAGAAAGGACTTTGCCCATGACGGCCATCGGCCAGGATACGCTCAACGCCCGCCAGACGCTGCAGGCCGGGGGCAAGTCCTACGACTATTTCTCGCTGAAGACCGCCGAGGAAAAGTTCGGCGACATCAGCCGCCTGCCCTTCTCGATGAAGGTGCTGCTCGAGAACATGCTGCGCTTCGAGGACGGCGTCACCGTCACCGAGGCCGATGTGAAGGCGATCGTCGACTGGCAGCAGGAGCGTCGTTCGGACCGCGAGATCCAGTATCGCCCCGCGCGCGTGCTGATGCAGGACTTCACCGGCGTGCCGTGCGTGGTCGATCTCGCCGCGATGCGCGACGCGATCACCAAGCTGGGCGGTGACGCGGCCAAGATCAATCCGCAGGTCCCCGTCCATCTCGTCATCGATCACTCGGTGATGGTCGACGAATTCGGCACGCCCAAGGCGTTCGAGGATAACGTCGATCTCGAATATGCCCGCAATGCGGAGCGCTACGAGTTCCTGAAGTGGGGCAGCAAGGCGCTCGACAATTTCAAGGTCGTGCCGCCGGGCACCGGCATCTGCCACCAGGTGAACCTCGAATATATCGGCCATGCGGTCTGGTCGTCCGAGGAGACCGGCGATCACGCCAAGCGTGGCGCGACGATCGCCTATCCGGATACCTTGGTCGGCACCGACAGCCACACGACGATGATCAACGGTCTCGGCGTGCTCGGCTGGGGCGTCGGCGGGATCGAGGCCGAGGCGGCGATGCTCGGCCAGCCGGTCTCGATGCTGATCCCCGAGGTCGTCGGCTTCAAGCTGACCGGCGCGCTGCGTGAAGGCATCACCGCCACCGATCTCGTGCTCACCGTCACGCAGATGCTGCGCGCCAAGGGCGTGGTCGGCCGCTTCGTCGAATTCTACGGCCCGGGCCTCGATCAGATGACGCTCGCCGATCGCGCGACGATCGCCAACATGGCGCCCGAATATGGCGCGACCTGCGGCTTCTTCCCGGTCGACGACAAGACGCTCGATTACATGCGCCTCACCGGCCGCCCCGACGAGGTCGTCGCGCTGACCGAGGCCTATGCCAAGGCGCAGGGCATGTGGCGCTACGCCGACGCGCCCGATCCCGTGTTCACCGATACGCTGGAGCTGGACATGGGCACGGTCGTGCCGTCGCTCGCCGGCCCGAAGCGCCCACAGGACAAGGTCAGCCTCGACACCGTCGACGAGGTGTTCAACGGCGACCTGTTCAAGCTGTACCACAAGGAAAAGCCGGCGCGCGTCGCGGTCGACGAGCGCGGGCATGACATCGGCGACGGCGACGTCGTGATCGCCGCGATCACCAGCTGCACCAACACCTCGAACCCGTCGGTGCTGGTCGCCGCCGGTCTGGTCGCGCGCAAGGCGAATGCGCTCGGGCTCAAGCCGAAGCCGTGGGTGAAGACCTCGCTCGCGCCGGGGTCGCAGGTCGTCACCGACTATCTCGACAAGGCCGGGCTGTCGGCGGATCTCGACGCGATCGGCTTCAACCTCGTCGGCTATGGCTGCACCACCTGCATCGGCAATTCGGGGCCGCTCGCCGCGCCGATCAGCAAGGCGATCAACGAGAACGATCTCGTCGCCGCCTCGGTGCTGTCGGGCAACCGCAACTTCGAGGGTCGCGTGTCGCCCGACGTGCGCGCGAACTTCCTCGCCTCGCCGCCGCTGGTCGTCGCCTTCGCGCTGAAGGGCACCGTGACGACCGACATGAACGAGACGCCGATCGGTCAGGGCACGGACGGCGCGGATGTGTACTTGCGCGACATCTGGCCGACCAACCAGGAGGTCTCCGACCTCATGGCCGCCAACATCGACGACGGTATGTTCCGCGCCCGCTACGGCAACGTCTATGCCGGCGACAGCAAGTGGCAGGCGATCGACGTGACCGGCTCGGACACCTATGCGTGGCGCGCCGGCTCGACCTATGTCGCCAACCCGCCCTATTTCGAGGGCATGGGCATGACCCCGGCGCCAGTGACCGACATCATCGAGGCCATGCCCTTGGCGATCCTCGGCGATTCGATCACCACCGACCACATTTCGCCGGCCGGCAGCATCAAGGCCGACAGCCCGGCGGGGTCGTGGTTGCAGGAGCATCAGGTCAGCCGCGCCGACTTCAACAGCTATGGCGCGCGCCGTGGCCATCACGAGGTCATGATGCGCGGCACCTTCGCCAACATCCGTATTAAAAACGAGATGGTGCCGGGGGTTGAGGGCGGCATGAGCCGCTACGACGGTCAGGTGATGCCGATCTACGACGCCGCGATGCGTCACAAGGCTGACGGCACCCCGCTCGTCATCATCGCCGGCAAGGAATATGGCACCGGCTCGTCGCGCGACTGGGCGGCGAAGGGCACTAACCTGTTGGGCGTGCGCGCAGTTATCACCGAAAGCTTCGAGCGCATCCACCGTTCGAACCTCGTCGGCATGGGCGTGTTGCCGCTCCAGTTCGCCGACGGCGTGACCCGTGAAACGCTCAAGCTGACCGGCGACGAGACCTTCACCATCCACCACGTCGCCGACCTCCGTCCGCGTCAGGACGTGACCGTCACGCTGAAGCGCCAGGATGGGTCGACCGAGCAGTTCCAGACGCGTTGCCGGATCGATACCGTCAACGAGCTGGAATATTTCCTGAACGGCGGCATCCTGCAGTACGTGCTGCGGAACCTCGCTGCCTAAGCGACGACGATCAGGTGATTTCGGGGAGGGAGGGCCGCTGGTCCTCCCTTTCTTCTTTGGGGGTAACGAGATTGAGCGAGGAATACGTCTACGACGAGGCGACGGGTGAATGGGTGCCCGCGGGTGAGGTCAGCGCCGCGACGCCGGCGTCCGACGGGATGGAGGTCCGCGACTCGGTTGGCAACCTGCTGGCGGACGGTGATGCGGTGACACTCATCAAGGACTTGAAGGTCAAGGGCACCAGCCAGACGCTCAAGCGCGGCACCGCGATCAAGTCGATCCGGCTGACCGGCGACCCGCAGGAAATCGACTGCCGCTTCGACGGGATCAAGGGCTTGGTCTTGCGCGCGGAGTTCGTGAAGAAGCGGTGACCCCACCACCGTCATTGCGAGCGCAGCGAAGCAATCCAGAGCGTCCTGATCTGGCCCTGGATTGCTTCGCTACGCTCGCAATGACAGTCCCTCACGCCACCGCCGCGCGCTTTCGCCCATAGACGAAGTAAAGCCCCAGCCCGGCGACGTTCCACAGCAGGAAATATTCCTGCGTCTTCAGCGGCAGACTGAAGAACAGATACACGCACCCCAGCACGCCCAGCGTCCCGACCACCGGCGCCAGCGGCGCGCGGAAGGTCCGCTCGGCGTCCGGCGCGCGGCGACGCATCACCATCATGCACACGCACACCGCGACGAACGCCGCCAGCGTCCCGGCATTGGCGAGCGCCGCGATCGCGTCGATCGGCATCACCCCCGCGATCACCGCGACCAGCGCCGCGGTCATCAGCGTGATCCGCACCGGCGCGCCGCGCCGCGACACCTTGGCGAGCCCTGCCGGAAGCAGCCCGTCGCGCGCCATCACGAAGAAGATCCGGCTCTGCCCGAAGAGGAACCCCAGCAATACGGTCGGCAACGCGATCACCGCGCTGGCGGCGAGGAAGGTCGCGAACCCGGGCCGGCCGATATCGCGCAGGATCAGCGCCAGCGGCTCGGGCGAGCCCGCGAAGCGCGTGTAGCTGAGCGCGCCGACCGCCGCGACCGCGACGCCGACATAGATGATGATGCACCCGAACATTGACCCGATGATCCCGATCGACAGGTCTCGCCCCGGGTTCTTCGTCTCTTCTGCGGCGGTCGAGATCGCGTCGAAGCCGTAGAAAGCGAAGAAGATGATCGCGGCGGCTGCCATGACTCCACGCTCCTTGCCGTCCGGATCGACGGAGGCGGCGAAGCCGTGCGGCATGAACGGGTGGAGGTTGGCGGCGTCGAAATGCGGGAGCGCGACGATGACGAACACCGTCAGCGCGACGAGCTTCACCGCGACCAGCACGGCATTGAGCGTCGCGCTCTCCTTGGTGCCGAAGCACAGAAGTCCGGCGACGACCGCGATGATGAAGACCGCCGGCATGTTGACGATGCCGCCCAGTTCCGGCCCGCTGGTCAGCGCGACCGGAAAGCCGAGCGGGGTCAGCAGCGCCGAGGCATAGCCCGACCAGCCGACCGCCACTGTCGAAACAACAAGCGAGTATTCGAGGATAAGCGACCAGCCGATCACCCAGGCGATCACCTCACCCAGCACGACATAGCTATACGTATAGGCGCTGCCCGAGGCCGGGATCATCGTCGACATCTCGGCATAGGCGAGCGCCGCGCAGGCGCAGATCGCCCCCGCGATCGCGAAGCTAAGCATTACCGCCGGCCCGGCGCGATCCGCACCGACGCCGATCAGCGTCAGGATTCCGGTCCCGACGATCGCGCCCACACCCAAAGCGACGAGATGCGGCCACGAAAGGGTCCGGGCGAGGACGTGCCCGTCGCCATGATCGACCGCGATCGGCTTGCGCCGGAACAGACTGGACATGCACTCCCCTTTTCTGGTGTCCCCGCGGATGTAACAGCCGCGACGATCATTGGGGAGGCTCTGTCACATGCCGGGGCGTGCGGGTCGTTACCCGGATGAGGCCGTTGTGATCAGCCGCGGACCGGCCCCACCCCCAGACGCGGGATTTCGATCGCCGGACAGCGATCCATGACGACCTTCAACCCCGCCGCCTCCGCCCGCGCAGCGGCGGCCTCGTCGATGACGCCGAGTTGCAGCCACACCGCCTTGGCGCCAATCGCAATCGCTTGATCGACCACCGCGCCCGCTTCGGAGGAGCGCCGGAAGATGTCGACCATGTCGATCGGGTCGCCAAGCTGGTCGAGATCGCGGAAAACGAACTCGCCGTGCACATGGGCGCCGGTGATCTGCGGATTGACCGGGATCACGCGATAGCCATGCCCCTGCAACGTCGCCATCACCCCGTTGGAGGGCCGGATCGGTCGGTCGGACGCGCCGACCAGCGCGATTGTGCGCACCTCCTCGAGCAACGTCCTGATCTCGGCATCGGTGGTCAGCGGCATCGTCCCGGCTCCTTTGTCGAAGAACGAGCCATCATGCCGAAGGGTTCAGGGCGCGCGCAATGCCCAGCGGAGCACACGGCTCATCCCGTCCGCTCCGGCGCGGATCGCGGGCCGCGCGAGCGGCGATGGACGACGATTGTGGAGCGCCGCTGCCCAGTCGGGGAGCAGGTCGAGCGCCGCTGCCGCCGCCACCGCCAGCCCCGCGGCCTGCGCGCGGTCGGGGCCAGGCGCGAGTAGCGCATCGGCGACTTCGCGGACGCGATGATCGCCGCGCAATTGCGGTCGGACGGTGCGATAGTAAGCGGCGACGTCGGCCCGCGACCGCGGCACGTCACGCGCGCCCAGCCGCTCCGCTACGATGGCAACATCGGCGATGTATTGATCCTGATCGTCGAGCGACAAGGACGCATCGCGATAGCGCAAATAGCCACGCAGGAAGCTGTCGGTTTCGGCGACGTGTACCCAGGTCAGCAGCGCCGGATCGTTGGCGTCATAGCGCGTGCCGTCCGGCAATTGCCCGTGGATCCGGTCGTGAATCGTGCGAACGTGCGCGATCGTGCGCTCGGCCAGATCGGTCGGTCCGTAAGTGGTGACGGCGATGAACTGCGCGGTGCGCCGCAAGCGGCCGAGCCGATCGTTCCGGAAGTCGCTGTGATCCCACACCCCCGCCAGTGCACCGGGGTGCAGCATCTGCAACAGCAGGGCGGAGATGCCGCCGATCATCATCGCGGCAAAGTCGCCATGCACCTGCCACGCGGGCGAGGTATCGGCGATCAGTCCGCGATCACCGGGCGGGCGGGCGAGCTCCAGCTCGCCGCTGCCCACCATCTCGCGCAGCGCTTGCGCGAGCGATGCACGGGCGCGGTCGACCGCCGGTACGATCATCGGATCGACGATCGACATCGGCGTGCCGCCCCGTGCGGTGGAGGGGATCAGCCCTCCGCCTGTGCAGCCTTGCGGCGGCCACGGCCACCGGTCGTCGGCTCCGCAGCCGGCGCAGCCTCGCTGCGGCGCGCGCCGGGCTTGCGGCCGAGACCGATCTTCTTGGCCATGTCGCGACGCGCCTCCGAATAGCTTTCGGCGACCATCGGATAGTCGGGCTTGAGACCGTAACGCTGGCGATAGTCGTCCGGGGTAAGACCATGGCCCGCCAGATGGCGGCGCAGCGTCTTGTACGGCTTGCCGTCGATCAGCGAAATCAGATGATCCTTCGACGCGAGCGACTTCCGCACCGAAACAGCGGGCGTATATTCAGCGGCGGGCTCTTCCGGGGCCGATGGCGCAGTCGACGACGACAGGTTCGTCACCGCATCATGCATCGTGCGCAGAAATGCCGGGACATCCTCACCCGAGGCGCGGGTGTTGGGATTGGCAAGCCAGGCGATGGTCAGTTCGGTGGCAAGCTCAACAGCGTTGGCGGTGATGGTATCTTCGGACATGGGGGGCTCCCTTATTTACACGCCACGCCCTAGACAGCGTTTAGCGGCAGGTCAACGCGCCGCTTAAATGAAATCAACGTACATCTATTTGCCGTATCAAATATCGGGCGGGAACCTTCGGGCTTCGACGCTTTGACTGCGAATGGCGTCTGCGTCCGCTTGACCC
The DNA here is from genome assembly GCF_902506455.1 of Sphingomonas sp. 8AM. Classification (GTDB taxonomy): domain Bacteria; phylum Pseudomonadota; class Alphaproteobacteria; order Sphingomonadales; family Sphingomonadaceae; genus Sphingomonas. The sequence goes on from NZ_LR733844.1 coordinate 2,654,411, forward strand.
CGATGCAAGACCGCGTCCATGATCGGGACAATCAAAAGTGAATAAAAAGGGGTCTCGCCATGAATATGCACCGCACGCGGCGCGCTTTGCTGTCCGCCGCGTTGCTGGCGCTGCCGTTATCGGCCTGCGCGGGCGCGAAGGACAAACCGGTGGCCACCGCGAAGAAGGCGCCGCCGGTCCGCTATGCGCGCGACCCGTATCCCTCGACCTACCACGCCTACCCGGGCACGGCGACGCTGGTGCGCAACGTCACGGTCTTCGATGGTGAGGGCAACCGCATCGATGGCGGCGCGGTGCTGTTCGCCGATGGCAAGGTGGTCGCGGTCGGGCAGACGCTCGACGTTCCGGCCGGCGCGACGGTGATCGACGGCCAGGGCAAGTTCGTCACCCCGGGCGTCGTCGACATTCACAGCCACCTCGGCGACTATCCGACGCCATCGGTGCAGGCGCATTCGGACGGCAACGAGGCGACATCGCCGATCACCGCCGACGTCTGGGCCGAACATAGCGTCTGGCCGCAGGACCCCGGCTTTGGCCGCGCGCTGGCAAACGGCGGCGTTACGACGCTGCAGATCCTGCCCGGTTCCGCGAACCTGATGGGCGGTCGCAGCGTGGTGCTCAAGAACGTCTACGCGCGCACGATGCAGGCGATGAAGTTTCCCGGCGCGCCATACGGTCTGAAGATGGCGTGCGGCGAGAACCCGAAGCGTGTCTATGGCAGCAAGAACCGCGAGCCGTCGACGCGGATGGGCAATGTCGCGGTCGATCGCCAGACCTGGGCGAAGGCGGTCGCGTACAAGCGCAAATGGGACAAATACGAAGCGGAGGGCGGCGACGCGCCGGATCGTGACATCGGCATGGACACGCTGCGCGGCGTGTTGTCGGGCGAGATCATGGTCCAGAACCATTGCTATCGCGCCGACGAAATGGCGATCGTCCTCGATATGGCCAGGGAGTTCGGCTACCACGTCACCGCCTTCCATCACGCGGTGGAGGCGTACAAGATCGCCGATCTGCTCAAGGCGAGCGGCACCTGCGCGGCGGTGTGGGCCGACTGGTATGGCTTCAAGATGGAAAGCTATGACGGGATCGGCGAGAACCTCGCGCTCCTCGAAAATGCCGGCGCGTGCGCGATGATCCATTCCGACGACGAGAACGGTATCCAGCGGCTCAATCAGGAAGTCGCCAAGGTGCTGTCCTCGGCGCGCCATTCGGGCATTCAGATCAGCGACGCCGCGGCGTGGAAGTGGCTGTCGCTCGGACCGGCCACGGCGCTCGGCATCGACGCGCAGACCGGCAGCCTCAAGCCGGGCAAGATGGCGGACGTGGTGTTGTGGAACGGCAACCCGTTCAGCGTCTACACCCGCCCCGAAAAGGTCTGGGTCGACGGCGCGTTGCTCTACGATGCCAATGATCCGAAACGTCGCCCGGTCAGCGACTTCGAACTTGGCCAACCCGGCTCGGGAGACGTCAAGTGAAGCGCGCGCTGCTACTCCTCGCCACGATGCTGGCGACCCCCGCGATGGCGCAGACTGTCGCGATCACCGGCGGCACGCTCGCAATCGGCGACGGCTCCGCGCCGATCGAGGGCGGCACGGTGGTGATCGCCAACGGTCGGATCGTCGCCGCCGGGCGCGGCGTCGCGGTACCCGCGGGCGCGCAGGTGATCGACGCGGCCGGCAAATGGGTGTCGGCGGGCGTCGTTTCCGCCCTGACCGACCTCTCGCTGGTCGATGCCGACGGCGTACAGGAAAGCAACGACGCCGGTGCGCGAAGTTCGCCCTTCAAGGCCGCGATCGACGTGTCGCTGGGGGTCAATCCTGCCGCGGTAAAGGTGGCCAACGAGCGGCTGGGCGGCGTGACCCGTGCGATCGTGACGCCGAGCGCCGAAGGATCGATCTTCGCCGGGCAAGGGGCGATCATTGATCTCGGCGCCGATCCGAATGCGGTGACGCGCCCGCGGGCCTTCCAGTTCGTCGAACTGGGCGAGGGCGGCGGCAAGCTGGCCGGTGGCAGTCGTCCCGCGGCCTATGCGCTGCTGCGCGACGCCTTTGCACAGGCGCAGGACTTCCGCCGCAACCCCGCCGTCTTCGACGGCCGCTCGCGCGACGCGTTGGTAACGCGCGCCGATGCCGAGGCGCTGCTGCGCGTGCTCGACGGGCAGGTGCCGTTGCTGGTGCATGTCGAGCGCGCCGCGGACATCCGCAACGTACTGGCGCTGCCACGCGACTATCCGAAGCTCAGGCTGGTGCTGGTCGGCGTGACCGAAGGCTGGCTGGTCGCGCGCGAGATCGCTGCGGCGAAGGTGCCGGTGATCGCGGCAGCGCTCGCCGATCTGCCCGCGCAGTTCGAGAATCTGGCGGCGACCGAGTCGAACGTCGGACGGCTGCGCGCCGCCGGGGTGTCCGTAGCGTTGGCGTCGACCGGTGCGTCGGGCGGCGACCATGTGCTGCGGCAGTTCGCGGGCAATCTCGTCGCGATCGCGCGCATCCCCGGCGCGACCGGGCTCGACTGGGGGCAGGCATTCGCCTCGATCACCAGCGGCCCGGCCGAGGCGATCGGCATGGGCGGCGAGATCGGCTCGCTCCGCGCCGGGCGGCGCGCGGACGTGGTGATCTGGGACGGCGATCCGCTGGAGCTGTCGTCGGTGCCGGTGGCGACGTGGATCGACGGCGTGTCGCAGCCGATGCGCTCGCGGCAGACGGAATTGCGCGACCGCTACCTGACGCCGACGGAGGGCGCGCTGCCCAAGGCGTACGAGCGGCGCTGACCTTCGTCTTTGCGAGTGTAGCGAAGCAATCCAGGGCGTCCTGACCCGACCCCGGATTGCCGCGCTACGCTCGCAATGACGATGTGGAAATCACCCCATCGTCAGCACGATCTTGCCGACGTGGCTGCCCTCTTCCATCCGCCGGTGCGCGTCCGCCGCCTGCGCGAAGGGAAAGCTGCGGTCCATTACCGGCTTCAGCCTGCCCGCCATGGCAAACGGCCAGACGGTTCGCGCGATCTCCTCGGTCACCAGCGCCTTGAACACGGTATCCCGGGCGCGCAGCGTCGAGCCGGTCAGCGTCAGGCGACGCTTCATGATCTCGAACAACGGGACGGTTGCCGACGCGCCGCGCTGCACTGCGATCGAGACGTGGCGACCGTCCTCGGCGAGGCATTGCAGGTTGCGCGGCACGTAGTCGCCACCGACCATGTCGAGCACCGCCGCGCAGCCGCGCCCGCCGGTGATCTCCTTAACCCGTGCGACGAAATCCTCCGCCTTGTAATCGATCGCATGATCCGCGCCGAGCCGCAGCGCCGCCGCCTTCTTCTCCGGCGAGCCGACGGTGACGATCACCTCCAGCCCGAACAGATTGCCCAGCGTGATCGCCATCGTCCCGATCCCGCTCGTCCCGCCATGCACCAGCACCGTGTCGCCCTCGACCGCGAAGGCGCGCTCGAACAGGTTCGTCCAGACGGTGAACAGCGTTTCCGGGATCGCGGCCGCCTCGGCCATCGTCAGCGCTGCGGGCACGGGCAGACATTGCCCGACCGGCGCGATCGCATATTCGGCATAGCCGCCCCCGGCGATCAACGCGCAGACCCGCTCCCCTAGTTCATCCGGATCGACGCCCTCGCCCAGCGCGACCACCTCGCCGGCGATCTCCAGCCCCAGCGTCGAAGGCGCGCCGGGCGGCGGCGGGTACAGCCCCTGCCGCTGCATCACGTCGGGCCGGTTCACCCCCGCGGCGGCGACGCGCACCAGCACCTCGCCGTCGCCGGGTACCGGAACGGCGCGGCGCACGGGCACCAGCACCTCGGGTCCGCCCGCCTCGGCAGGGTCGATCGCCAGCATCGTATCGGGGACGTCGGTCATCGTATCGTGGAACCCTGGCTTACAGTCGGGGACCATATTGACTCCGTGTTCCCCAGCGTCAACGATGCTGCCGGTGGACCTGGACGACATCCTGGGCGCGCGCCCCGACGACCCGATGACCGCGCTGCTGCGCGAGGACCTCGACCGGCTGTCCGTCGTGGAGCTCGAGGCGCGGGTGGCCGCGCTGGAAAGCGAGATCGCCCGGACGCGTAAAAAGATCGAAGGCGCTGTTAACCATCGTGCAAGTGCCGACGCGATATTCAGAAAATAAGACCGGCACCTTACGACGGGTGACAGGGTTATGCGTGCATGGTCGAGAGGGTGATGAACGGGGACGCTTGATGCGGGGCCTCATCATCACGACATTCGTGGCAAGGGGTCGCGTGGCTTCACGCGGCCTGCAAGGAGTAACCTGATGCCGTCATTTGCCAGCGCTCTCGAGACCACGCTGCACAAGGCACTCGAGGCCGCGTCATCGCGCCGCCACGAATATGCGACGCTCGAACATCTGTTGCTCGCGCTGATCGACGATGAACATGCCGGACAGGTGATGTCCGCATGCGGCGTCGAGCTGGGCGACCTGAAGACCACCGTCGCGCATTATCTCGACACCGAACTCGGCGCGCTCAAGGTTGATGCCGCGACCGATCCCTCCCCGACCAGCGGGTTCCAGCGCGTCGTGCAGCGCGCGATCCTGCACGTCCAGTCGTCGGGACGTGACGAGGTGACCGGCGCCAATGTGCTGGTCGCCCTGTTCTCCGAGCGCGAGAGCTATGCGGTCTATTTCCTCCAGCAGCAGGACATGAGCCGGCTGGATGCGGTGAGCTTCATCAGCCACGGTGTCGGCAAGGGTGCCGCCACTCCCGAGGCGACCAGCGCCAAGGGCGCACCCGAGGAAGAGAAGAAGGAAAAGGCCGAGGCGCCGGGCAAGAAGGGCGAAAGCGCGCTCAAGCAGTTCACGGTCGATCTCAACGAAAAGGCCAAGATCGGCAAGGTCGATCCGCTGATCGGGCGCTCGGCCGAGGTCGATCGCACCGTGCAGATCCTGTGCCGCCGTTCAAAGAACAACCCGCTGTATGTCGGTGATCCCGGTGTCGGCAAAACCGCGATTGCCGAAGGTTTGGCGCGCAAGATCGTCGAGGGCGATGTGCCTGACGTGCTCAAGCCCGCCGTGATATATTCGCTCGACATGGGCGCGCTGCTTGCCGGCACGCGGTATCGTGGCGATTTCGAGGAGCGGCTGAAGGCGGTCGTCAACGAGCTGGAAAAGCTGCCCGACGCGGTGCTGTTCATCGACGAGATCCACACCGTGATCGGTGCCGGCGCGACCAGCGGCGGCGCGATGGATGCGTCGAACCTGCTCAAGCCGGCATTGTCAGGCGGGACGATTCGCTGCATCGGCTCGACCACCTACAAGGAGTTCCGCAACCACTTCGAGAAGGACCGCGCGCTGCTGCGGCGCTTCCAGAAGATCGACGTCAACGAACCGACGATCGAGGACACGATCAAGATCCTCGCCGGGCTGCGTTCGGCGTTCGAGGAGCATCACTCGGTCAAGTACACGCCCGAGGCGATCAAGTCAGCGGTCGAGCTGTCGGCGCGCTACATCAACGACCGCAAGCTGCCCGACAAGGCGATAGACGTGATCGACGAAGTCGGTGCGATGCAGATGCTGGTGGCGCCGAACAAGCGCAAGAAGACGATCACCGCCAAGGAGATCGAGGCAGTGATCGCGACGATGGCGCGGATCCCGCCGAAGAGCGTGTCGAGCGATGACAAGAAGCAGCTCGAAACGCTCGAAACCGACCTGAAGCGCGTCGTGTTCGGGCAGAATGCGGCGATCGAGAAGCTGTCGTCGGCGATCAAGCTGGCGCGGGCGGGCCTGCGCGAGCCGGAGAAGCCGATCGGCAATTATCTGTTCACCGGCCCGACCGGCGTCGGCAAGACCGAGGTCGCGAAGCAGCTGTCGACGATCCTGGGCATCCCGCTCCAGCGCTTCGACATGAGCGAATATATGGAGCGCCACTCGGTCAGCCGGCTGATCGGTGCCCCTCCGGGCTATGTCGGGTTCGATCAGGGCGGGCTCCTGACCGACGCGGTCGACCAGAACCCGCATTGCGTGCTGTTGCTCGACGAAATCGAGAAGGCGCATCCGGACCTGTTCAACATCCTGTTGCAGGTGATGGACAACGGCCGCCTGACCGACCAGCACGGCAAGACGGTCGATTTCCGCAACGTCATCCTCATCATGACGACCAACGCGGGCGCGTCGGACATGGCGCGCGAGACGGTCGGCTTCGGCAATCTCACCCGCGAGGGCGAGGACGAGCAGGCGGTGCAGAAGATGTTCACGCCGGAGTTCCGCAACCGGCTCGATGCGATCGTGCCGTTCGGCTATCTGCCGACCGAGGTGGTGGCGCGAGTCGTCGACAAGTTCATCCTCCAGCTCGAATTGCAGCTCGCCGACCGCGACGTGCACATCAAGCTGAGCGATGAGTCGAAGAAGTGGCTGACCGAAAAGGGCTATGACAAGCTCTACGGTGCGCGCCCGATGGGCCGCCTGATCCAGGAGAAGATCAAGCAGCCGCTCGCCGAGGAACTGCTGTTCGGCAAGCTGGTCCATGGCGGTGAGGTCACGGTCAACCTCAAGGACAATGCACTCGTCTTCGCGATCGAGCCCGCCGCGCCCAAGAAGTCGGGCAAGAAGGGCAAGGCGGCGCCTGCCGCCGCTGACTGATGCGTTGACAGGCCGGGGGTGCCTGCCCCCGGCCCGTTCATTCCTCATCGGCGTCGGTTCTGCCGGGTCAGCGATTGTGCCGCGCGTGTTCGCCGCTTCCCGTGATCGCGACGGCAACGCGGCGGCGAAAGATGTTTACCTTTTTGCAGCCTGCGTTAACGCTCTGTTTGCTATTCCTTTTTAGCTTTTGGTGCATGTTCGGGGGGATCATCAATCGGGTCGTGACGGCTTGGGCCGTGATCCTCGCCGCGCTGGCGTTATCGCCGGCGGCGTCGGCGAGCACCGATCTGGTCCTGAGCACCTGTTTCCGGCCGGCCGTTGCCGGAGAGCGCGCCGACCGGTTGTTCGGCACCGCCGGCGGCTTCGACTGCGTGAAGGCGGAGCGCAGCGCTCCCCCGGGCGATTACTGGGTACGTTCCCAGCTCCTGCCAACGCTCGATCCCGGAGTGGCGGTACGCTCGGGCAGCCTGTGGCAGGACAGCGCGACGCTCCACATCCGCTACGCCGACGGGACGACGCGCTCGGTCGGCTTCACCAGCACAACTGCGTGGCGGTATCTGCAGCTCGGCGCGGCGTTCGAGATTCCGATCCCGCCCGCGTCCGCACGTCCGGTGCAGTTGCTATGGCATATCCGCGGGGCGGCGAACCTGCGCGGCCTGGTGTTGCAGCCGCGCCTGCTGTCGCCCGACGTGTCGCAACGCTACACCTTGCAGCTGACTGCCTTCTACGCCGGCTTCGCTGGCCTGGCCGGCGCGTTGCTGATCTTCAACATCGCGCTTGGCGCGGCGCTGCGTCAACGCTTCCATCTGCCCTATTGCGCGATGGTGCTGTGCCTGATCGGCTATGCCGCCAGCAGCTCGGGGTTGCTCGGGCAGGTCACCGGGCTGGAGAACAACCTGCGGCTGCGCCTCAACATGCTGTTGCTGGCCGCGACCTTGTGCAGCGCGATGATGTTCGCCCGCCGCTTCTTTGCACCGCAGGTGACCCGCGGCTGGCTGCGCCCGGCAATCGATCTTGCCACCGGGGCGCTCCTCTTCGCCGCGATCGCTTACGCCACGCTGATGCCGCTCTACGCACGGCTGCTCGACCGGATGGTGACCCTGACCTTCCTCGCGACATTGCTGCTCACGCTGCCTCTGCTGTGGCGCGGCTGGCATGCCGAGGATCGCTATGCGCGCGTCTTCGCGATCGCGTGGGGCATGCCGCTGTTCACCGCCACCGCACGCGTGCTGCAGGCGCTGGGGCTGCTCGACTGGAGCTTCTGGATCGACAATTCGACGCTGATCGCGATGGTGCTGGAAGCGAGCTTCAGTGCGCTGGCAATCGCGTGGCGGATCAAGCAGCTGAACGAGGATTGCGATGAGGCGCGCGAACAGGAGCTGCGCGCGCGTCTGCTGGCGGACAGTGATCCGTTGACCGGGCTGATGAACCGCCGCAGCTTCCTGCGCGAGGCGATCGGGCGCGCCGAGCCGCACGTGCTGGTGCTGGTCGACATCGATCATTTCAAGCGCGTCAACGAGACGCTTGGTCATGATGGCGGCGACCAGGTCCTGCGCGTGTTTGCCGATGCACTGCGTCACTCGGTGCCCGACGACGCGCTGCTCGCACGCTTCGGCGGCGAGGAGTTTGCGGTGCTCGCCCCCGCCTCGGCGACCGCCTTGCCCGAGACGATCCTGACCCGCATCCGCGCCGCGTCGATGCCGTTCGATCTGGCGGTCACCGCATCCCTGGGCAGCGAATGTGGCGCGATTGCCGATGAGGCGGACTGGAAGGTGCTCTATCGTCGCGCCGACGACGCGCTGTTCGCCGCCAAGCGTGCCGGCCGTGACCGGCTGCGCTGGGCCGCCGCGGCCTAGCGCTCCCTCATTGCCGTGACCGCGGCCGGGGCGGTACTGCTGACCTGCACAAGGCCATCGCACCCGGACGAGCAGCGCGCTCTCGATCTCGATCGCCGACCGGCTGACCACGCCGGTTTGATGCCACCTCGACGGCGGTAACGATCGCCGGCATCCGCCGGTCGTAATCGGGACGCTGTTGCAGCGCTGACCGCTTGCGCGCCACGGTTTGTTGCTTACAATCGTGTCAATGACTGGAGAGCATGCCTGGCGCACCGCCTATCGCCATCCCGTGCCATGGGATTCCGATTACCCGCCGCTGTCGATGCCGGCGCTGTTCGACGCCTCTGCGGCGCGCCATGCCGACCGCGCCGCGATCGACTTTCTCGGACGCCATTATAGCTATGCCGAGCTCGCCGACGGGGTGCGCCGCGTCGCGACCGGGCTGGCGGCGCTGGGCTATGGCAAGGGCGACCGCGTTGGATTGTTTCTCCCCAACGTCCCGCACTATCTCGCCGCCTATCACGGTGCGCTGCGGCTCGGCGCGACGGTGGTCAATTTCTCGCCGCTCTATTCGGTCGAGGAATTGTGTCATCAGGTTGAGGATTCGGGCACGCGCGTGCTCTTCACCGTCTCCGCCAGCGCCTTGCTCCCGAATGCGCTGAAGGTTCTGGAGAAGAGCGGGCTCGAACGCCTGGTGGTCGGGTCAGTCGCAGGCGTCCTGCCCCCCGCCAAGTCGATCGCCTATCGCTTGTTCAAGCGCGCCGAAACCGCGCAGCGCCCCGACGACCCGCGCGTCATCGCCTTCTCGAAACTGATCGCCAATGATGGCGGATTGCCGCCGCCTGCGATCGACCCGGAGCGCGACGTCGCACTGATCCAGTACACCGGCGGCACCACCGGCGTGCCGAAGGGTGCGATGCTCACCCATGCCAATGTCAGCGCCAATGCGCGGCAGGTCGCGCAGCTCGATCCGCACCCGGAGACGGGCGACCGCATCCTCGGCGTGCTGCCGCTGTTCCACGTCTTCGCCAACACCTGCGTCATGAACCGCACGATCGTCACCGGTGGCGAGATGGTTTTGTTGCCGCGCTTCGACGCCGCACAGGCGCTGGCGACGATCGCGCGCACCAAGCCGACGTCGCTGCCCGGTGTTCCGACCATGTATCAGGCGCTGCTCGACCATCCCAGGCTGGGGCAAACCGACTTCGCCTCGCTCCGCGTGTGCATCTCCGGCGGCGCACCGCTCAATGCCGAGTTGAAGACCCGCTGGGAGGCGGCGACGCACTCCACGCTGATCGAGGGTTATGGCCTGTCGGAGAGCACCGGGGTGCTGACCACCAACCCTTATGAGGGCGGGCAGAAAGCCGGGACGATCGGTCAGCCGCTCCCGGCGACGCAGCTCCGGCTGGTCGACAAGGAAGATGCGACGCGCCCCGCCCCGGACGGGCGGCCCGGCGAGATCGTCGCACTCGGGCCGCAGATCATGGCCGGCTACTGGAACCGTCCGGACGCCGACGAGACGACCTTCGCGGTCGATGCGGAGGGGCGCAAATGGCTGCGCACCGGCGATGTCGGGACGATCGACGACGACGGCTTCATCGCGATTGTCGACCGGCTGAAGGACATGATCTCGGTCGGCGGGTTCAAGGTCTTCCCCAGCCAGATCGAGGCGATCCTGTACCATCACCCGGCGGTGCGTGAGGCGCTGGTCATCGGGCTGCCCGACCCGTATCGCGGCGAGGTGCCGCGCGCCTATGTGACGCTGAATGAAGGCATAGAGGCGGAGGGTACCGCTTTGGCGGCGTGGCTCAACCCGCAACTGGGCAAGCACGAACGCGTCGACCACGTGGTGGTGCGCGCGACGATGCCCAAGACGATCATCGGCAAGTTGAGCCGCAAGGACCTGATCGCCGAAATCAAGGCCGAGATGGAAAACCCGCCGATCACGCCGGCATGATCCCCACCTCGTCATCCCGGGCTTGACCCGGGATCCCGCTTCTTGTCGGCAAGCGTTGTAGAAGCGGGACCCCGGATCAAGTCCGGGGCGACGATGAAGGGAGTACGTCGCTTCTCGAGCCGACGGGAGGAGCACCGCCCCTCCCCCGGCATCATCACCCGCCGACGACGACCGTCACCGCACGGCGGTTCTGCGCCCAGCTCTGCTCATCCGAGCCCAGCGCGACCGGGCGCTCCTTGCCATAGCTGATCGTGGTGATCCGCGACGGCGCGATCCCGCGTGCCGCTAGATAGTTCTTCGCGGCATTGGCGCGACGATCGCCGAGCGCAAGATTGTATTCGCGCGTCCCGCGCTCGTCGGCATGGCCTTCGATCGTGATCGTCACGTTGTTGTAGCGCTGTAGCCACTCGGCCTGTGAATCGAGGATGCCGCGCGCAGTCGCGTCGATGTCATACTGGTCGAGCCCGAACAGCACGGTGTCACCCTGCGTCGAGCGCTTGAAATCGGCCGCCGAGCCGGGCGTGACGCCGCCGTTCGGATCGACCGGGCCGGTCGGGGTCCCCTGCGTCGGCGCGGCGCCCGGCGCGGGTGGCAGCACCTCGGGCCGCTTCTTGGAACAGGCGGCGGTCGCGACCAACGCGGTCGCCATCAACAGGGTGGTGGTCAGACGGGCCATCGGGTGTCTCCTCTATGGTCGTTCGTAAAACTTACGGACGAAGCGGCCCCCAGGCGGGGTCCGATCCGTCGAGCGGGGTGGGCACGCGGCGTTCGTTCACCCCGGTGAGGTCGACCGACCACAGATCGGCCTTGCCGGCGTTGCCGCGCCCCTGGCGGAAGAACATCAGCACACGCCCGTTCGGGCTCCAAGAGGGACCTTCGTCCTGCCAGCTATTCGTGAGCAGCTTCTCGCCCTGCCCGCTCGGGCTCATGACGCCGATCCGGAACGCGCCCTGGATCTTGGTGAAGGCGATCAGGTCGCCGCGCGGGCTCCACACCGGCGTGGCATAGCGCCCGCCGCCGAAGCTGATCCGCTGCTGGTTCGATCCGTCGGCGTTCATGACATACAGTTGCTGCCCGCCCGAACGGTCGCTTTCGAACACGATCCTCGACCCGTCAGGCGAATAGCTGCCGCCGGTATCGATGCCGGGCGAGGTGGTCAGCCGCTGCGGCGTGCCGCCCGATGCCGCGACGCGGTACAGATCGGTATTCCCGGCCTGCGCCATCGAGAACAAGATGTAGCGACCGTCGGGCGAGAAGCGCGGCGCGAAGGTGGTCGCGACATTCTGCACCACCAGCCGCTGCCGCCCCGAACCGAGATCGTAGACGTAGATCGCCGGGGTTTTGCCGACATAGCTCATGTAGACGATCGACTGCTGGTTCGGCGCGAAGCGCGGGGTCAGCACGATCGACGAGCCGGTGGTCAGGAAGCGGCTGTTCGCGCCGTCCTGGTCCATGATCGCCAGCCGCTTGATCCGGTTCGCCTTCGGCCCCGTCTCGCTGACATAGACGACGCGGCTGTCGAAATAGGCGCCCTCGCCGGTCAGGCGGGTGTAGACCATGTCGGCGCACTTGTGCCCCGCACGCCGCCAGTCGGACGGCGGCACCACGAACCCCTGCCGCGTCAGCTGCGTCTGCGCCGACACGTCGTACAGGTAGCAGCCGACCGTCAGCGTCCCGTCGCCATTGGCGCGGATATAGCCCTGCACCAGCGCCTGCGCGCCCGAGCCCGCCCAATAATCGAACGCCGGCGCGGTCACTTCGGGGAAGGCGATCGCGCGCATCCGGCCGGGCGCAAGCGGATTGAAAAGCCCCGAGTTGCGCAGGTCGTTGCTGACGATCTCCGCCAGCTGCCGTCCCAGCTGGTCGGTCGAGCCGGCCGCGGTCTGCACCACCGCCTGCGTCGGCATCGGCGGGATCGCGATCGGCATCGGCGCGGAAATGCCGCCGGTGACGTCGACCTCCAGCGGCGGCGGGGTCTGCCCGCCCGGTGCCGCCGTATCGGGAACGGCAGGCGCGGGTACCTGCTGCGCCAGCGCAGGGCTGGAGACGAGCGTGGCGAGGAGGAGCAGCCGGAGTCGCATCACCGCAGTTTCCAATTATAGTTGATGTTGCTCCACCCCCCATTGACGGTGGAATAATATTCTGCCGGCAATTTCAACGGCGAACAGCCCTTGAATGCCGCAATGCCCAGATCGACGACACGTCGTGCGTAGCGGCGGTTGTCGTCGTCGACGCCGTTCTGGCGCACCACGGTCGGGGTCGCCGACAACGTACCGTCGCGGTTGAGGCGCAGGTTGAGCGTCGTGACGATCTGGTTCGCACCGGGACCGGGATCGACCTGCCGGTCGGCGCACGGCTGGATTTGCCGCGCAATCGCCTGCTGGATCGCCGCCAGCGCCTTGCCGTCGACGCGCGCAGCGGAGGGCGGCGCGTCGTTGGGCTTGGCGTCGCTCTTCTCGGCGGTCAGCCCCTTGAGGAAGTCGCTGCCGAGTCGGCTGCCGCGCGGCTTTTCGCCCTTGGCGGTTTCGGTCTTGCCCTTGCCCTTCGAGGCGGCGGGTGCGGCGGAGGACTTGCTCGACGCCGCGGCGCTCTGCTGCTTGGTCGGTGCGGGCTTTGCCGGAGCCTTCTCCGCCGCGGGGGGCGCGGGCCTGGGCGGCGCAGGTTTGGCGACCGGCTTCGGCGCAGGGGCCGGCTTGGGCGCCGGCTTCGGTGGCGCGGGCCTGGGCGGCGCAGGTTTGGCGACCGGCTTTGGCTCGGGCTGCGGCGCAGGTTCGGGGACGGGCGCGGGGACGGGCTGCGGCGGCGCCTCGGCGGGCGGCGGCGCTTCCTCGGGCTCGCCGACATCGGGCGCGACCGCCTGCGAGGGTGCCTCGGTCTGCTGCGGGGCGGCCGCCTCGAGCGCGACGTCCTTGACGAGGCTGACCTCGACCGGATTCTGTTTCAGCTTGACCGGATTGGGTGTGGCGAGAAACCCGACGGACAGCACGCCGAACAGCAGGACGTGTCCCGCAACGGCCAGCCCCAGCCCGATCTTCTCACCGCGCTCCACTTATTCCTCGCCGACCGTCACCAGCGCGACGCGGTTCAGGCCCGCGCGGTTCAGCTCGCCCATCACGCGCATCACGCGCCCGTAATCCAGCCCGCGATCGGCGCGCAGGAACACCTGTGGCGGCTGATTGCCCTTCGCGCTCTCGGCGATCGCGGCAAGCCGCGCGGGCAGCGCGTCGGCGGCGACCTCTTCCTTGGCGACGAAAATGCGCCCCTGTTCGTCGAGCGAGATTTCGGTCGGCTGCTGCTCCTGATCGAGCGGCTTGGCGCGACTGTCGGGCAGGTTCACCGGCACCCCCTGCGTCAACAGCGGCGCCGTCACCATGAAGATGATGAGCAGCACCAGCATCACGTCGACCAGCGGCGTGACGTTGATGTCAGCCATTGGCGCGCGGCGGCCTTTGCCCCGAGCGGAGGGCAGGTTCATCGCCATCAGCGTTCGCCGTCGAGCTGCCGCGACAGCGTGGCGTGGAAGCCGTCCGCGAAGCGGTTCAGCCGCGCCTCGATGCGGTTGATCGCATGGCTGAAGCGATTGTACGCGATCACCGCCGGGATCGCCGCGAACAGCCCGATCGCGGTCGCGAACAGCGCCTCGGCAATGCCGGGGGCGACGACCGACAGGCTGGTGTTCTGCTGACTGGCGATCGCGGTAAAGCTGCGCATGATCCCCCAGACGGTGCCGAACAGCCCGACGAACGGCGCAACCGAGCCGACCGTCGCCAGCACGTTGAGCCGGTCCGAAAGCTGGTCGATCTCGCGCGCGACCGCCGAGCCCATCACCGTCGCCAGCCGCTCGCGCGTGCCCTCGCGGTCGATCTTCTGCCCCTGCGTCGAGCGCCGCCACTCGGTGACGCCGGCGTTCAGCACGCGCGCGGAGGGCAGGTCGGTATGCGTCTGCGACTTGTAGAAGGCGTCGATATCCTCGGCCTTCCAGAAATCGCGCTCGAACGCCTCGGTGCGCTGGCGCGTGCGGCCCAGCTTCAGCCAGAAGCCGATGATGATCGCCCAGGTCCAGATGCTGGCGAGCAGCAGCCCCAGCATCACCGCCTTGACCACCCAATCGGCTTCCATGAACAGCGCGATTGGCGACAGCGTGGCCGCGTCGGTCTGCAAAATCGGATTCACGGTGTCTCTTCCCCCAATGACGCGAGGCGGCGGAACGTGTCGACCCAGGCGGCGGGTTGACGACGCGGGCGCCCGTCCGGGCCAACCAGCGCCGCCGTCACCGTGGCGTCCGCCAGCATTTCCGCCCCGCGCCTGACTGTCTGATGAATGACGACGCTGGCGGCGCGGATCCTGGTCACGCGGCTTTCGATCAGCAGCGCATCGTCGAGCCGCGCCGGCGCGCGATAGTTGATCGTCAGATCGGTGATCGCATAGGCGCCGCCGCCGCTCTCGAAGGTCGCGCGCTGATCGATCCCGCCGACGCGCAGCATGTCCGACCGCGCGCGCTCCAGATAGCGCAGGTAATTGGCGTGATAGACCACGCCCGACAGGTCGGTATCCTCGAAATAGACGCGCAGTGCGAAGAGGTGGCTGTTCCCCTCGAAACGTCCCTGCGCGGGTTGATCCACCGCCGTCATGGCAGGGCTGTTAACCGATGGGGCGGGCGCGGGGAAGCGGTAATGGCCTGCGGTTGACGTGGTTGGGGTTTGGGGGGGTGCTCCACGCCCACCCCCGTCATTGCGAGCGCAGCGAAGCAATCCAGTGTCCCGCGCGCTGCCCTGGATTGCTTCGCTACGCTCGCAATGACGACATCAGCCGAGGAGGGAGACCATCTCCGCCTCCGCCCGCACCCACGCCAGCCCGCTCTCCGCCAGCCACGCCGGATCGTGATACGTACAGCCATAGCGATCGCCGCCGTCGCACAGCAGCGTCACGATGCTCCCGCGCTCGCCACGCGCCGCCATCTCGCGGATCAGCTGGGCGCACGCCCACAGGTTCGTCCCCGTCGACCCGCCGACGCGCCGCCCCAGCACCTGCCCCAGCGCGCGCATCGCGCCGATGCTTTCGCCGTCCTCGACCGCGATCATCCGGTCGATCACCCCGGGCACGAAGCTCGGCTCGACCCGCGGTCGCCCGATCCCCTCGATTCGCGACGCGCATCGCTCGGGCAACGCCACCGCCGCACGATCCGCATAATGGCGGTGGAAGATCGAGTTGACCGGATCGGCCACGCACAAGCGTGTCGCATGCCGGCGATAGCGGATGAAGCGCCCGATCGTCGCCGAGGTGCCACCGGTCCCCGCGCCGCAGACGATCCACGCCGGGACCGCATGCTCCTCCTCGGCCATCTGCGCGAAGATGCTCTCGGCAATATTGTTGTTGCCGCGCCAGTCGGTTGCGCGCTCGGCATAGGTGAACTGATCGAGATAATGCCCGCCGGTCTCGCGCGCGAGCCGCTGCGCGACGTCATAGACGCTGCGCGGATCGTCGACCGCATGGATCTCGCCGCCGTGGAAGCGGATCGCGTCGAGCTTGGGCGCGGCGGTCGCCGCGGGCACGACCGCGATGAAGCGCAGCCCCAGCATCTTCGCAAAATAGGCCTCACTGACCGCCGTCGACCCCGACGACGCCTCGATCACGCACGTGTCCGGCCCGATCCATTCGTTGCACAAGGCGTAGAGGAACAGCGAGCGTGCCAGCCGGTGCTTCAGGCTGCCGGTCGGGTGGCTGCTCTCGTCCTTCAGGTACAGCTGGATGCCGTCGTGATGCGGCAGATCGACCTGGATCAGATGCGTGTCGGCGCTGCGGTTGTAGTCCGCCTCGATCCGCCGGATCGCCTCCGCCAGCCAGTCGCGCGTCATTCGGCGGCGACGAAGCTGTTGATCGAGCGATCCTTTCTCACCCGGGTCCCGTCGAAGATCGTCCCGTTCATCGCGATCCATACGCCCGGGCCGGCGACCTGCGCGGTGGCGAAGGCCATGCCGAGGTTGAACGTCGCGTCGCTGTCCGCGAACCGCGCGGGCGCCAGCGCGCCGACCAGCACGATCGTCTTGTCGGTCTTGCCGGCCAGCACCCGGGCGGTGTCGGTCATCGTATCGGTGCCATGTGTAATGACGATCCGTGACTCATCCGCGTCCAAAATAGCCCCCAAGATGAGCGCCCGGTCGTCATCGGTGAGCTCCAGACTGTCCTTCCGGAGCAATTCGTGCACCCGAAACGGCAAAGCGACGCGCGCGGTCTTGAGCAGACGGTCGACCACGCTGTCGCCGATCTGATATTCGCTGAGCGCGTCGAAATAGAGTTTGTCGATCGTCCCGCCGGTGGTGAGGATCAGCACGCTCACTGCGCGTCCTCCAGCAAGCCGTGACGGACCAGCATCGCAACCGGATCGGCGTCACGCCCGCGGAACGAGCGGAAGCTCTCCGCCGCCGGCCGCGTCGCGCCGCGGGACAACACTTCCTCACGCAGCGCGGTGCCGGTGGCGCGATTGACCAGCCCGTTCTCGGCGAATCGGCCGAACCCGTCGGCCGCCAGCACCTCCGCCCACAAATAGCTGTAATAGCCCGAGGCATAGCCGCCCGCGAAGATGTGGCTGAACGCGTGCGGGAAGCGATGCCATGCGGGCGGGCGCAGCACCGACACCTCGTCGCGCACCGCCTCGATCACCTCCATCGGGTCGCTGCCGATCGTGCCGAGGTGGAGCAGCAGATCGAACAGCGCGAATTCGAGCTGGCGGACGATGAACATCCCCGACTGGAAGCGCCGCGCCGCGACCATGCGGTCGAACAATTCGGGTGGCAGCGGCGCGCCGCTTTCGTAATGGCCCGACATCGCGGTCAGCACCGCGCGGTCCCAGGCGAAATCCTCCATCAACTGGCTCGGCAGCTCGACCGCGTCCCACTCGAACCCGCTCGTCCCCGCGATCGACGGCCGGTCGACGCGCGTGAACAGATGGTGAAGGCAATGGCCGGTCTCGTGGAGCAACGTCACCACGTCACTGTGGCTGAGCAGCGACGGCTGCCCGTCTCCCTTCGGCGCGAAATTGCAGACCAGATAGGCGACCGGCACCCGCACGTTGTTACCGTCGCGCAAGCGCGGCCGGGCCTGCGCCATCCACGCGCCGCCGCGCTTGCCGGGGCGCGCATGGAGGTCGAGATACAGACCGGCGAACACCTCGCCGCTGTCGTCCGCGACGTCGTAATAATGCGCGTCGGGGTGGTAGAGCGGCACGTCGTCACGCCGGGTCAGCCGCAGCCCGAACAATTGCCCGAGCAGCGCCTGCCAGCCCGCGGTGACGCGCTCGACCGGGAAGTAACCGCGCACCTGCTGCTCATCGACCGCATAGCGCGCGTGCCGCAGCCGGTTGGCGGCGAACCCCGCATCCCACGACTGAAGGTCGGCGATGCCGAGTTCCCCGGCCGCAAAGGCGCGCAACGCATCGAGGTCGCGCTGCGCCGCCGGCTTCGCGCGCTGGCCGAGGTCGCGCAGGAAGGCGAGCACCTCGCCCGCGTTCGGCGCCATCTTGGTTTCCAGCGACAGCGCGACCGGATCGGTGAAGCCGAGCAGCGCCGCCGCCTCGCGTCGCAGCTCCAGGATACGCGCAATCCGCGGGCCATTGTCGTGCGTGCCCGCGTTCGGCCCCTGATCCGAGGCACGCGTACCATAAGCGCGATACACGTCGGCGCGCAGGTCGCGATCCTCGGCGAAGGTCAGCACCGCATTGACGCTCGGCTGCTGGAGCGTGACCAGCCAGCCGCCCAGCTCCTTGGCTTGCGCGGCGGCGGCAAACATCGCCTTGTCGGGCGCGGAGATCCCCGCGAGCCGCGCCTCGTCGGTGATATGGCAGGTCCAGGCATCGGTGGCGTCGAGCACCGCACTGCCGAACTCGGTCGACAGCGCCGACAGCTCGACCGAGACCGCCGCAAACCGCTCGCGCTCGGCATCGTCGAGCGCGACGCCCGCCAGCCGGAAGTCGCGAATCGCATGTTCCACGGCGACGCGGTCGGCCTGCGGCAGCGTCGCGAACTCCTGCGATGCCTCCAGCGCGGTCAGCACCTCGTACAGGTCACGGTTCTGCGCCACCGCCATGAAATGCTGGACCAGTTTCTCCTGCCCGGCGCCGTGCGCGGCGCGCAGCTCGGGCGTGTCCGCGACCCCGCGCAGATGCGACACCGCCGACCACAAGGCATCCACCCCCGCCTCGGCGCGTTCGAGCGGCAGCCACGCCTGCTCGAAACTGGTCGGCCGGTCGCGCGTGACGATCTCGACCGCCTCGGCATGGCGCGCGATCGCGGCGTCGAGCGTCGGGGCAATCGCTTCCGGGGTCAGCGCGGCGAAATCGGGAAGGACGAGCGGGTCGAGCAGCGTATCGGTCATGCGCGCCGATGTAGCGATCCGCTGGCGGAAGGGGAACCACCCGCCCACCGATCACCGTCGTCCCTGCGCAGGCAGGGACCCATGTCTGTGTCGTGCCTCGGCGCGTCTGACACAGTGACAACGACCGTGTGTCAGATGATCCGCGACACGATACAGACATAGGCCCCTGCCTCCGCAGGGGCGACGCGTGAGGGCGATCGGTGTCCGCAACGGAGGCGCTACGTCAGCTTCTACCGCCTCCCCTCGTCGCCGGGATGACGAGGCGAGATCAAAGATCAATCCTCGCTGATGAGGCTGTTGCGCCCGGTATCGCGCATCCGCAGGTACACCAGCAGCGAAATGCCGATCATCACCGTGACATACCAGTAGAAGCCCTGCTCCCAGCCATGGCTCTTGAAGGTGAGCGCGACATATTCGGCCGTCCCGCCGAACAATGTGTTGGCCAGCGCATAGGGCAGCGCGACGCCCAAAGCGCGGATATGTGCGGGGAACAGCTCCGCCTTCACCACCGCGTTGATCGACGTATAGCCGGTGACGATGATCAGCGACGCCATCACCAGCAGCCCGGCGACGAGCGGGTTTCGCGTCGCCTCCAGCGCCGAGAAGATCGGATAGGTGAACAGCACCCCCGCGACCCCGAACGCGACCATCAGCGGCTTTCGCCCGATCCGGTCCGACAGCCCGCCTGCGACCGGCTGGAGCAGCATAAAGACGAACAGGGTGACGGCGTTGATCTGCGTCGCGACTTCCTTGGAGAAGCCCGAGGTGTTGACCAGGAACTTCTGCATGTAGATCGAGTAAGCGTAGAAGGCGAGCGTGCCCCCCGCGGTCAGCAGCATCACCAAAGCGGTCTCGCGCGGATGGTTCTTCAGCAGCGTGCCGAAACCCGATTTGGGCGCAGCTTTGGCATGGGCGTTCTTGAAGCTCTGCGTCTCGGCCAGCCCGCGCCGCAGATAGAAGACGACCACCGCGAGGAACGCGCCGACCACGAACGGGATACGCCAGCCCCACGCCTCCAGCTCGGCCCTGGGCATCACCGATTGCAGGATCAGCAGCACCATGATCGCCAGCAACTGGCCGGAGATCAGCGTGACATACTGGAATGCCGAGTAGAAGCCGCGCCGGTCCTTGCCCGCCATCTCCGACAGATAGGTCGCGCTCGCCCCATATTCGCCGCCGACCGACAGCCCCTGCATCAACCGCGCGAGCACCAGCAGCGCTGGCGCGGCGAGCCCGATCGTCTCATACCCCGGCGTACAGGCGATGATCAGCGACCCCGCGCACATCAGCGTCACCGACAGCGTCAGCCCGGCCTTGCGCCCCTTGCGATCGGCATAGATGCCCATGATCCACGCGCCGATCGGCCGCATGACGAAGCCGACCGCGAACACCGCCGCGGCGCTGAGCAATTGTGCGGTCTGGTCGCCGGAGGGAAAGAAGTGCGGCGCGAAATACAGCGTGAACGCCGAATAGACGTACCAATCGAACCATTCGACCAGATTGCCGGTCGATCCTCCGATAATGGATTTCAGTCGATTGTCGGTATCCGGCGTTCCCGCCATCGCATCTCTCCCGTTATTGATCAGAACCGGAAACTGACCCAGCCGGCCAGGAAATCCGAGTTCTTGAAGCCGGCGTTCGCCAGTGCGTCCTTGACCATCATATGCTCATAGCGCCCCGTCAGCGAGACGCGCGGGGTCAGCGCCCACACCGCCTGCATGCGGATCAGGTTGGCGATATGCTTGCCGGCGACGTTCTGCGTATTGGCGAACGCCGCGCCCGACGCGCGATACACCGCCTCGTTCTCGTTGGGACGATAGGCCATCGTATATTCGCCGGTGACGCGCAGGTTCTTGACCGGCTGCACCGTGACGTTGGGCGAGATCGCGAGCAGGTTGGTCGGGGTCAGGAACAATTGGTAGCTGTAATAGATGTTGTTGCCGTACAGCCCGCTGCTCGTGCGCAGGTCACCCTGCCCGCTCGCCCCGCCGCCGCCGCTGCCGTAATCGACATGGACGCCGATGCGCGGTGCGCTCGCCGACTTGCCGACCCGCCACGTCTGGGCGAGGAACGCCTGCCACGCATCGATCTTGCGGTCGTTGAAGTCGCCACCCTGATGATTGATCGTCCAGTCGATCGTCGCGCGATCGACGTCACCATACAGGTGCAGGCCGTAAAACATTCGCTCCTCGCGCGCGGTCTGGCGTCCCCATGCCGCGGCGCGGGTACGCAGCCGCCAGACGAACGGGTCGAAGAACAGCTTCGACGTGCCGAGGAAATCGGCGGGAAGCGCATAGCCGAACGTCACGCCACTGAACCGACGCGACCCGTCGGTACGGTCGTCGCTCAGCCCCTCGCGCCCGTAATTGACGTAGCGCAGGTCGAACACGTCGGCGCGGACGCGCTTGCCGCGCACATAGCCACGCACGCCATCGAGCACGAAGTGCAGCGTCGGATCGTCACGGACCGAGGTCAGCAGGTTCGGACCATCCGAGAATTCCTGTCGGCCGCCGCGCACGCCGACCTCTGCGCCGGCGATCCGGCCCCGTACCTCACCGAACCCCTGCTGCAGCGTCAGCTGGTTGGTGATGTTCGCCGCCGGGGTGCCGATGTTGACTCCGCTGACACCGGCATGCGCCAGCTCGCCGTAGAAGCGGACATGCTCGCCCAGATGCAGATCGGCACCGACGAACACGCGGTTACGATCCTGCCGCTGCGCCTCACGGTCGCGCAGGTCCGGGTTGGTGGTTTCCTGCACGCGGAAGCGGAACTCGCCCGACAGCGTCAGATAGACGTCGCCATTGGTGGTCAGGGGCAGGAACTTGAGCCGGTCGAGCGGATCGTCGCGCTTCGCCGGGTCACGCATCGAGCGCCAGTCCTCGGCCCAGCGCGAGACATTGTACTTGCCCGAAACGGTGCCCTCGCCATTGCCGATCGCCGGATAGCCGACCACCGACGGCGTCGCGGGGGACTCCTTGGTGCCGGTGACCTGGGGGGCGGCGGCGGGATCGGCGAGCGCAGGAGTCGCGAGCAGCGCAGTGGCGCCGAGCAGCAGCGTGCGAACGGTCACGCCATGCGTCACCTTCGCCTCTGCGCGGTTGAAAAAGCTGTACATTCGGTCCTCTCTCGCCGTGTTCCTCGGCTTGTGCACAGCATGCCGTGCACAGGCGCGATTGCAAAAATCAGCGAGGCCGTATGCTAAAAACATGAAAACACTCGTAAGTTTCTGGAAAGGTTAAGATGGATCAAGACGCCGCGGGCGAAATCCCGCGTGACTTCATGCACGACGTTGCAATATCCTGCACGCATGTCGCGCATGCGTCTTCCCCTTCGGCTGCTGGTGCCGCTGGCGGTGATCGCGGCAGCGACGCTCTTCTATCTCGCCGTGGCGCCGTGGACCGCCGGGCGCGCGCGCGACGAAGCCCGGGCCACCGCGCTCGGCACCGCGCGGCAACAGGCGCGCCTGCTCGACAGTGAGCTGAACAAATACCGGCTCCTGCCGATCGTTCTCAGCGAATACAGCGACTTGCGCGATGCGCTCTCCGGCGGCACCAGCGCCGATGCCGCGCGCCGGCTCGACCGCAAGCTCGCTCCGCTGGCGGAGCGCACCGGCGCTGCGGTGATCTACGCGATCGATGCACGCGGCATGACCGTCGCCGCCTCGAACGCCGCGCGCGCCGACAGCTTCGTCGGCCACGACTATCGCTTCCGCCCCTATTACAGGCTGGCGATGCGCGACGGCAGCGCCGAATATTTCGCGCTCGGCAACGTCAGCGGGCGGCCCGGACTGTTCCTCAGCCGCCGCATCGACGGACCCGGCGGTCCGACCGGCGTGGTGGTGGTGAAGGTGGAGTTCGACGCGGTGACGCGCGCGTGGAGCAACGATCCCGGCACGACGCTGCTGGTCGACGGGCACGGCATCGTGCTCGCCACCACCGATCCGCGCGAGGCGCTGCGCACGCTACGCCCGCTCTCCCCGGCGACGCGCGCGGCGGTGCAGGCCAGCGGCCAGTTCGGATCGGCCCCGCTGCCGCTCACTTATGTCCGCCCCGGCACTGATCCGACGCGACTCACGATCGCGACCCCGCTCGATGTTCCCGGCTGGCAGTTGGTGCGCGTCGTGCCGATCGCCCGCGCACTGCGTGAGGCAGCGGGGCTGGCGCGGCTCGCCACCGCCACCTTCGCGCTGGTGCTGCTGCTGCTCGCGGCGCTGCTCGCGTGGCGCACCACCCGGCAGGCACGCGCCGCGACGGTACGCGCGCAGTTGCAGGCGGCGGTGACCGAGCGCACCGCCGAACTGAGCGCCGAGATGGAGCGCCGCGCCGACGCCGACCAGCGCTTCCGCGCCGCACGCGAGGAACTGGCGCAGGCCAATCGCCTCGCCTCGCTGGGGTCGATCACCGCCGGACTGGCGCATGAGATCAACCAGCCGGTCGCGACGATCCGCACGCTCGCCGAAAACGCGCAGCACCATCTCGCCGCCGGACGGAACGATCGCGTCGGCGCGACGCTGGAGAGCGCGGTCGCCCTGACCGCGCGGATCGGGTCGATCACGCAGGAGATGCGGCGCTTCGCACGGCGCGGCAGCGGGCGCGTCGAGCCGGTCGCGCTCGACGAGGTGCTCGACGGCACCCTGTTGCTGGTCGGCGATCGCCTGCGTGGCGCGAACGTGGCGGTCGACTGGCCCGCGCGCGGCCAGCCGGCGGTGATCGCCGGGCGGGTGCGGCTGGAGCAGGTGCTCGTCAACCTGCTCAACAATGCGGTCGACGCGGTGGCGGGGCGCGATGATCCGCGCATCGCCTTGCTGGTGGAGGAACAGGAGACATGCGTGACGCTGATCGTGGCCGATAACGGCGGCGGGATCGACCCGGCACTGGGGGAGGAGGTGTTCAGCCCGTTCGTCACCGGCAAGCCCGACGGGCTCGGCCTGGGGCTCGGCATCGCGCGCGATATCATGGCGCAATTCGACGGTGCGCTGCGGATCGTGCCCTCGCCGCTCGGCGGCGCGGCGTTCATGGCATCGGTGAAGCGCGCATGAGCGATACGCCCACCGGCGCGATGCGCGTGCTGTTGATCGACGATGACGATGGCCTGCGCACCGCGCTCGCCGACAGTTTCGAGATCGCCGGGATCGAGGTCGAGCCATTCGCCGACGCGCGCGCCGCGCTGGCGCAGCTCGGTGCCGACTTCCCCGGCGTGGTGGTCAGCGACATCCGGATGCCGCGCATGGACGGCCATGCGCTCGCCGAGGCGGTCGCGGCGCGCGACCCCGAACTGCCGGTGATCCTGATGACCGGCCACGGCGACATCGCCACCGCCGTCGCCGCGCTCAGGAAGGGCGCATGGGACTTCATCGCCAAGCCGTTCGCCGCCGACCATCTGATCGCCAGCGTCCGCCGCGCGCTCGACGTGCGGCGGCTGGTGCTCGAAAACCGCCGGCTGCGCATCGCCGCCGCCGAGGCCGAGACGCATTATCCGCTGATCGGCGAGACGCCGGTGATGGTGCGGCTGCGCGAGACGATCCGGCAATTGGCCGATGTCGATGTCGACGTGCTGATCGAGGGCGAGACCGGCACCGGCAAGGAGTTGGTCGCGCTGCTGCTCCATCGCTGGAGCCACCGCCGCACGCGCCAGTTCGTCGCGGTCGATTGCGCGGCGCTGCCCGATGCGATCGCCGACGAGGCGTTGTTCGGCAACCGCACCCACGCCGGGCGGATCGCCGACGCCGATCGCGGGACATTGTTTCTCGACGAGATCGACAGCATGTCCCCGGCGCTGCAGGGCAAGTTGCTGCGCGTCGTCGAGGAGCGCGAATTGCCGCAGCCCGGCGCAGCGCCGCGCGTCGTTAACCTCCGCGTCGTCGCCGCCGCCAAGACCGACCTTGCCGCCGCCGCGAGCGAAGGCCGCTTTCGTGCCGATCTGCTCTACCGGCTGGAAACCGTCCGGCTGCGTATCCCGCCCTTGCGCGAGCGGCGCGCTGACGTGCCGTTGCTGTTCGCTTATTTTCTCGGGGAGGCGGCGGAGCGGTTCGGACGCGAGCGGCCGATGATCGACGCGGCGGTCGAGGCGCGGCTGGTCAGCGACGATTGGGCGGGCAACGTCCGCGAGTTGCGCAACTTCGCCGCGCGCGTCGTGCTCGGCATCGATGGCGGGGCGGCGCACGCGTCGGACCAATTGCCGCTGTCAGAGCGCGTCGACCGTTTCGAGGCGGCGGCGATCCGCGCCACGCTGGAGCGGGTGCGCGGCGATGTCGGGGCGGCGGCCGCGGAGTTGCAGTTACCGCGCCGCAGCCTGTACGACCGGATGCAGCGCCACGGCATCGAGCCCGCGACGTTCCGCCCGACCGCTCGCCAGCCCGAGTAAAGCGTATGTTATTCCGTTTCCTGGCCATTCTGCTGGCGCTCGTCGCGCTGCCGGCCGCCGCCGCGCCGAGTCTGCTCGAGGTGGACCAACGGCTGGCGGCGATCGCGTGGCGGCTGACCACCGCCAACGCGCCCTTGTGCCGCGAGCAGCAACCGGTGATCGGCGCGACGCTCCACGCCGCCGACCAATATCCGACCGAGTTGCGCAGCGCCTTCGCCGCACCGGTCGCGGTCGAGCTGGTCGTGCCGGGCGCACCCGCCGCGCAGGCCGGAATACTCGCCAACGACGGCGTCACTGCAATCGACGCGCAACCGCTCCCGCCCGCGACCACCGGCGCGGCGATGACCAGCGCGACTCGCGACGCGGCGCAGGCGCGGATCGCGGCGTTGCCGGTCGCCGCGCCGATCGCGCTAACGCTGCGCCGCGACGGGGCGGTGCGACAGGTGACGGTGCAGCCTCGCGCCGGCTGTCGCGTCGAATTCGAGGTGCTGACCGGCGGCAAGCTCGGCGCTTCGTCGGACGGCCACGTCGTGCAGGTCGGCGGCGCGTTGTTCGAGCGCTTCGGCGACGATCAGATCGCGGTCGTCGTCGCGCACGAACTGGCGCACGCGATCCTCCGCCACCGCGTGCGGCTGGAGGCGGCCGGGGTCAAATGGGGGCTGCTCTCTGAATTCGGCCGCAACGCGCGGCTGTTCCGCCAGACCGAGACCGAGGCCGATCTGCTCGGCGCCTATTTGCTCCGCAACGCCGGCTGGGACCCGCAGCTCGCGGTACGCTTCTGGCGCGAATATGGCAGCAAGATCGACGGCGGCATGTTCCACAGCCGCACCCACCCCTCGGCGAAGGATCGTGCGGCCGCGATCGAGCGCGAGCTGGCGACGATGCCGGCCGATGCGGCGGTGCCGTACCAGCCGCCGCTGTTGGCCAGGCGGGATGAGAACCTGCAGTAACGAACCCGTCATCCCGGGCTTGACCCGGGATCCCGCTTCTTCGTCCTCAACCCGCGACCAAAAGCAGGACCCCGGATCAAGTCCGGGGTGACGAACCTAGACCCGTCATTGCGAGCGTAGCGAAGCAATCCAGTGCCGGACCACGACGCCCTGAATTGCTTCGCTACGCTCGCAACGACGGCATTGGGTCCGGCAACACTCACGCCGCCGCATGCAACCTGAGCCGGTCGCAGATCTCGACCGACGCGTCGGTCCACTCGCGCATCAACGCCTTGCTGTGCGCCGGCCCGGGCGTGAAGCGCAGCCGCTCGGCACCACGCGGTACGGTGGGACAGTTGATCGTCCAAACACCGCGAGCCCACCTGATCAAGTCCGGGGAAGCGGAGAATCTGGAACGTCGCGACGCGCGCTGGAGCGGCCGGGCATCGAAAGAACAGTATTTCACGCGGAGGCGCGGAGGACGCAGAGCTGCATCGCTCGATACCGCCTGAACATCATCTCGATCGGTGAGTGGATCGGACGCCGGATGCCGCAATCGCAACACCTCCGCGCCCTCTGCGCCCTCTGCGCCTCCGCGCGCGAAACCCTTCTTCTCTAAACTCTCACGAACGAACGAACCGACCGACCGTCAGCCAGACCGCAACCCTCACGCCGCCGCGCGCAGCTCCAGCCGGTCCCAGATCTCGACCAAAGCATCGACCAGCTCGCGCATCATTGCCTCGCTATGCGCCGGCCCCGGCGTGAAGCGCAGCCGCTCCGCGCCGCGCGGCACGGTCGGATAATTGATCGGCTGCACGTACACGCCATATTCGGCGAGCAGGATGTCGCTGATCTTCTTGGCCTTCACCGGGTCGCCGACCATCACCGGCACGATATGCGTCTCGCCTGCCATCACCGGCAGCCCGGCGTCGCGCAGCATCGCCTTCAGCGTCGCCGCCGCCGCCTGCTGCCCGTCGCGCTCGGCGCTCGACTGCTTCAGGTGCCGCACGCTCGCCAGCACGCCCGCGACCAGCACCGGCGACAGCGAGGTCGTGAAGATGAACCCGGGCGCATAGGAGCGGATCACGTCGACGATCGTGCGATCGGCCGCGATATACCCGCCCATCACCCCGAACGCCTTGCCCAGCGTCCCCTCGATGATCGTCAGCCGGTGCGCGACGCCATCACGCTCCGAAATCCCGCCGCCGCGCGCGCCGTACATGCCGACCGCATGGACCTCGTCGAGATAGGTCAGAGCGTTATACTTGTCGGCCAGGTCGCAGATCGCCGCGATCGGCGCGACGTCGCCTTCCATCGAATAGACGCTCTCGAAGGCGATCAGCTTCGGCGCCGCGGCGTCGTCGGCTGCGAGCAATTCCTCGAGATGCGCGATGTCATTGTGCCGGAACACGCGCTTCTCGCACCCCGAATTGCGGATCCCCGCGATCATCGAGGCGTGATTCATCTCGTCCGAATAGATGATGCAGCCCGGCAGCACCTTGGCGAGCGTCGACAGCGTCGCCTCGTTCGAGACATAGCCCGAGGTGAACAGCAACGCCGCCTGCTTGCCGTGCAGATCGGCCAGCTCACCTTCGAGGTCGACGTGATAATGCGTGTTGCCGCCGATGTTGCGCGTGCCGCCCGAGCCTGCGCCGACGTCGTGGAGCGCCTCCTCCATCGCCGCGATCACCTTCGGGTGCTGGCCCATCGCGAGATAGTCGTTCGAGCACCAGACCGTAATCGGCTTCGGCCCGTTATGCCCCGCAAAGCACCGCGCGTTCGGGAACATGCCCTTGTTACGCAGGATGTCGATGAACACGCGATACCGGCCTTCGGCATGAAGCCGGTCGATCGCCTGGGTGAACACACGCGAATAATCGACGCCGCGCGCTTCGATGCTCTCCGTCTTCATGGCGCCCGCGATTACTCCCTCCAACCGGCATTGGCCAGCGCAGAACCGCACTCTCACTAATCGAAAAGGGTGGACAAATTGCCCTACCCCCACACTTTCGCGCCTATAGCGCCTCGACCCGCGCGAAGCCGAGCGCCGCCGCCAGCCGCCGCTCGGCCTCACCCAGCCGCGTGAACACCAGCACATCCTCCGCCTGCTCCGGCCATGCCTGCCCGCCGGTCAGATGCACGATCCGCCGCGCGATCCCCGGTCCGCCGTCGACGAACCGCACCCCCGCCGGTGCGACTGCCGCCATCTCCGCCTCCAGCAGCGGGAAGTGGGTGCAGGCATTGACGATCACGTCGATCGCCGCCCCGCCCGGCTGCGCCAACAGCCCGTCCAGCTCGCGCGCCAGCGCCGCCGGATCGGGTGGCGTCCCCGCCAGCTTCGCCTCCGCGATCTCCACCAGCGCCGCCGAGCCATAGCGCAGCACCGTGCAATCGCTCGCGAACCGCGCCGCCAGATCGTCGACATAGGGCTGACGCACCGTCGCCGCGGTCCCCAGCACGCCGATCACCCGCGACCGGCTCATCGCCGCCGCCGGCTTGATCGCGGGCACGGTACCGACCACCCCGACGTCGAGCGCGGCGCGCACCGCCGCCAGCGCGATCGTCGACGCGGTGTTGCACGCGATCACCACCAGCCGCGGCCGATAGCGCTCGACCAGCCGCCCCAGCAGCGCCGGCACCCGCGCCGCGATCTCCGCCTCGCTCCGCGTGCCGTAGGGGAAGCCGGCCGAATCGGCGGCGTAGACGATCGGCGCGCGCGGCAGCAGCGCGCGCGTCGGCGCGACCACCGACAATCCGCCGACGCCGGAATCGAAGAACAGGATCGGTGCCGATTCAATCACAGCGCTACCTAGTCCGGATCGATTCGCCAGGGCAACGCTGCCGGTGGCGTACCCGAAATGTTTCGGCTAAAGCTCGCGGTCGAGGGGGACTGGACACTGCCGACCGAGATCATCTGGATACCGCCGGCCGCAGCCTTGCTGATCGGCTATCTGCTTGGCGCGATCCCGTTCGGAATCGTGCTGACGCGGATGACGGGCGCGGGCGACCTGCGGCAGATCGGGTCAGGCAATATCGGTGCCACCAACGTGCTGCGCACCGGTCGCAAGGGGCTGGCGGCGGCGACGTTGCTGCTCGACCTTGCCAAGGGCCTGTGCGCAGTGCTGCTGATCGGGTGGCTGTGGCCGGGCGAACAGCCGCTCGCGGCGGCGGGCGCACTGATCGGCCATTGCTATCCGGTCTGGCTCCGCTTCCGCGGTGGCAAGGGCGTCGCGACGCTGATGGGCGTCGCGCTCGGGCTCGGCTGGCCGCTCGGGCTGGTGTTCGCGACCCTGTGGCTCGGGCTGCTGGCCGCGACGCGCGTCTCGTCGCTCGCCGGGATGGCGGCGGCGATCAGCACCCCGGTCACCGCCGCGATCCTCGGCGACTTCGATCTGGTGCCCTTGCTGCTCGCGCTGGCGGCGATCGTGCTGTGGAAGCATCGCGCCAATATCGCGCGGCTGGTCGACGGCACCGAGCCGCGCATCGGCGGCGACAAGGGTGCAACGGCGGAGGTGGCGGGCGAGGACGCCGGTGGATGACACGACCGCACGGCTGCGGTTGATCCGCACGCCGTCGATCGGGCCGGTCAGCTACCGACAATTGCTGGCGCGATTCGGCAGCGCGGCGGCGGCGCTCGACGCGCTCCCCGATCTGGCACGACGCGGCGGGGGCCGTGTCCCCGCGCCCCCGCCGGTCGCGGCGGTCGAGCGCGAGCGACAGCTTGTCGCGCAACTCGGCGCGCGACTGCTGTTCCTCGGCGACCCCGAATACCCTGCGCTGCTCGCCGAGATCGACAACGCCCCGGCGGTGCTCACCGTGCGCGGCGACCTGTCGCTGGTGCGGCGCACCCCGGTGGCGCTGGTCGGTGCACGCAACGCCTCGGCCGCGGCGTGCCGCTTCGCGCGCGGACTGGCGCAGGACCTCGCCGCCGACGGCGCAAGCGTCGTCTCCGGGCTGGCGCGCGGGATCGACACCGCCGCGCACGAGGGGGCAGGCACAGCGACGATTGCAGTGATCGCGGGCGGGATCGACATCGCCTACCCGCCCGAGAACGAAGCGCTTCAGGAGCGGATCGCGACGCAGGCGCTGCTGATCGCCGAAATGCCGCCGGGCACCGAGCCGCGCGCGCGCCACTTCCCGCACCGCAACCGCATCATCGCCGGGCTGACGCTCGGCACCGTCGTGGTCGAGGCCGCGCCGCAATCGGGATCGCTCATCACCGCGCGACTGGCGGGCGAGCAGGGGCGCGAGGTGATGGCGGTGCCCGGCCATCCCTCCGATCCGCGCGCGCAGGGCTGCAACGCCTTGATTCGCGACGGCGCGACGCTGATCCAGAACGCTGCGGACGTGCTAGAACAGCTCCGCCCGATCGACGCTCGTGCCGCCGTACGCACCCCGGCGAGTGGCTGGGGCGCCCCGCCCCCCGAGGACGCCAGCGATGCGGAGCGCGCACGCATCGACATGCTGCTCGGCCCGGTGCCGGTCGCGGTCGACGAACTGGTGCGCCAGTCCGGCTGCGCCCCGGCGGTGGTGCAGATGGTGCTGCTGGAACTCGAACTCGCCGGCCGCCTTGAACGCCACGCCGGTGGCCGGGTGAGCCTTTGCTGAGCGACAATCCTGCGCGGCGCAGCAGGTCGCATGGGAGATTGGTTCACGCAGAGGCGCGTAGACGCGGAGGAGCCCCGTGCGCAGCAGCGCACCCTCTTATCAACCTGGCTGTGATGGAAGGCCGCTTTTGCGGCCGACGCAACACCTCCGCGTCTCCGCGCCTCCGCGTGAACCCCTTCTTCGCTCGACACTGCCCGGCGGCTTCGCCTCCACCCACCCGCTGCCCCNCCAGGATCAAACTCTCAAGTTTGATGCTCGGTTAAAGGGCAGCGGAAT
This sequence comes from Sphingomonas sp. 8AM, assembly GCF_902506455.1. GTDB lineage: Bacteria > Pseudomonadota > Alphaproteobacteria > Sphingomonadales > Sphingomonadaceae > Sphingomonas. Next base: position 2,685,351 of record NZ_LR733844.1, read on the forward strand.
AACCACCCCAAAACCGCTCACTTCAAGGAGCCGTTCCTGCACAATTTCACGTATGGAAAACGTAAAAAAGACACATGAAACGACTTAACTTCTGACGAACCCTCACACACCTTGAATGTGCAAGACCCGCAGAGCCGCCGCCCACATGTCCCTTCATCTTACCTACAATGTCAAAGAGCGGCAAAAGCCGGCACCACCCTCTCACTACCTTCAGGTAGCAGAGGCCAGTGCCACATCTCGCTGTCACCGCTGCGATCCCAAACCGGAAGGTCCAGTCCGCCGCTGCGGTGACACCCATCTAGGGGGCTCGATCGGATGCGTAAAGCCCTTTTTACGGATTCTTTCAAAAAAGTGGAACGAGGCGGCGTGCCGGGCTTTGTAGGCGCCTCCATCGCCACTTTTAGGCTGAGGCTTCGCTTTTGACGGCGGGCGGCCGATTTCTGCGACTGCGCTTCGGTGTTTGACCCGGCGGGGCTCGCCACGCCGCTGAAGTCTCGACCTCCGCTACTCGCGCGTCTGGCGCTCGGAGCCGTACCCGTGGGTTTCCGCTAGACAGTCAACTTTGCTGGCATGATCCGTTGCCGATGATCGTCGCCGCAGAAACGCCAACGCCGCCAGTGCGACGAACCTCCTTCAGCCGCGTGGCAACGTGATCGTCACCCTTAGTCCTGGCACCGTGTCGCCGAGCGCCAGTTCGCCGCCGTGCAATCGTGCGACAGCTGCCGCTAGCGAAAGGCCTAACCCCGCTCCGCCCCCCTGCCGCGCCTCGTCGAGCCGACCAAATCGGCGGAGTGCCTCCTCGCGCCGCGCGACTGGTATGCCGACGCCCCGATCGGCGACCGCGATCGCCACCGCCAATTCCTGCACCTGCAAGGCGAGCGTGATCGACCCTTCTCCGTATTTCAGCGAATTGTCGATGATGTTGCCCAGCGCCTGCGCCAGCAGCTCGCGGTGCACCGGCACGACGCACGGGCCCGGCGCCTCTACCGACAAGCTACGTCCCTGATCCTCCGCAAGCGGTGCGTACATCTCGGCGATGCCGTCCAGCTCGGCAGCAAGATCGGTCGCGGTGAAATGCTCGCGCCCGATCCCCGCCTCGGCGCGCGTGATACTCAGCGCGGTCTGCACCAGCGCGAACAACCGGTCTGCCTCGGCAAGCGCGCGGTCGAGCGCCTCGACCGCGGCGGGCTCGCGCACCTGCCCGCCCGCCCTTTCAAGCACTGCGCGCATGCGCGTCAACGGTGACTTGAGATCGTGCGCAAGCCCGTCGGTCGCCATGCGCAACTCGCCCATCAACGTCTCAACCCGCTCCAAGGCGCCATTGATCGCTACGCCGAGCGTCGCCAGCGCGTCGCGCGAGCCGTCGGCGGGCACCCGCGCGCCGAGATCGCCGGCCGCGACCGCGTTCAGTGCCGCAAGCGGCTCCTCGAGACGGGCGACGATAGTGCGCGCTGCGATCCACGCCGCCAGCGCCGCGAAGATCAACGCCAACGGCAGCGCCACTCCGCTCACCTGCTCCAACATCCGCATCGCCCGCACCTCGCCAGCCACGATTGTCCCGACCAGCAAGCGCTCACCGGTCGGCAGGCGCAACGCCTCGACATGCATCGGTTCGGCGGTGTTCAATCCACTACGATAGAGCGTCACCTCGGTCGCGCGACCATCGCGCACCACGCTCGGCGGCCAGGCATCGAGATTGCCGCCGATCCAGGCGCCGTTTCGGTCGACGAGCAGCAATACCGTGCCCGGCGTCACCAGCCGCCCGGTTCGCAGCGCCACCTCGCGCCGGACCCCCGCCGCGCCGCCTGCGGCGTAACTCGCGCGCAAATCGTCGCGCAGCACCGCCACGGTGCGCTGCGCATCGGTCTGCAACTGCCGGCGCACCGCAATGCCGATCGTCACGATCAGCGCTGCGGCGCTGACCAGCTGCAGCAGGAAGACCAGCGCGGCAAAGCGAAAGGTGGCGGAGCGCAGCATCGCGACCGGGCGGCGTCAGGGGTCGAGCCCGAGGCGATATCCGGCCCCGCGCACCGTATGCAGCAAGGGCCGATCGAATCCCTCGTCCACCTTTTTGCGCAGCCGGCTGAGGTGCACGTCGATGACATTGGTGCCGGGATCAAAATGATAGTCCCAGACGCCTTCCAGCAACATCGTGCGCGTCACCACCTGATCGACATGGCGCAGCATGAATTCCAGCAGCCGGAATTCGCGCGGCTGAAGGTCAATCGCCTTGCCTGCGCGCTTCGTCCGCCGCGCGAGCAGGTCCATTTCCAGTTCGCCGCAACGCAGCACCGTCTCCACCGCTTTGGCCGCGCCGCCGCGTCGGATCAGCAGCCGGATGCGCGCCAGCAGCTCGACGAATGCAAATGGTTTGGTCAGATAATCGTCAGCGCCATGGGTCAGCCCGTGGATGCGGTCGTCCGCTGCACCGAGCGCCGACAGCACGATCACCGGCGTTTCGATCCCGGCGGCGCGTACCGCCGCGAGCACCCCCATGCCGTCGATCCCCGGCAACATCCGGTCGAGCACGACGCAATCATAACCGCCGTCGGTGGCATGGAACAAACCGTCACGGCCATTCGCGGCGCGATCGACGACGAAGCCTTCTTCGGTCAGGCCGCGCGCGATGAAATCGGCGGTGGCATCGTCATCCTCGATCAGCAGGACCTTGTTGGCCACGCCCGTCTCCCCCGCCTGCGTCCAGATGCAGGTCGACCTCTCTCTTGCCGCGGCGGACGCGAATGTCGAGGCTTTGCCCGAGGAAAGCGTGATCGGCGGTCTCGACGTCGGGAACGGGCGCGCCACCGACCGCCTCGATCACGTCACCCACCAGCAGGCCGCCACGCCGCGCGGCGCCGGTGGCACGAACGCTGTTGACCACCACCGATTCGCCGCCGAGCGGCGCAAACGTCGCACCGATCCGCTCGCTGCCGCGCAGTCCCGCGCTGTGCATGCCAAGCGCGCGCGACCAGAACAACCCGCCGATCAGCGCGGCCAGGATCACGAACAGCGCCAGCAGTCCGATCGTACGGACATCGGGGTCGGCGCCGATCGTGAACCCGTCGCGTGCACGCTGCTGCCGGGGCGGCATGGTTGACATGGCAAGAACCTCCATTTTCACCCCGTAACCGATTGGGACTTGACGCAAGATGAGCCGATCATGACCGATCGGTCATGATCGTGGATGACCGAAACGTAATCTGCTCATCACGCTATCTCCATTGATCGCGATCTATATCGGCCATGTTCGGGTGTATCGCCCGTCGGGAGTTGATTCGTGATCCTGATGATCGTCGCTGCCGCGACCATGGGCAGGCGTTAAGCCATGGCCCAGCCCATTTTTTTCGACCCGACCGGCCGGCGCAGCCGCCTGTCGAAACGCGTGGTCGCCGCCTTGTTGGTGGCGATCGTCATCAGCGCGGCAGTCTTCGCTCTCACGCTGATCCGTGTGCCGCGCGGGCGCGATCTCGCGCTCCCGCTGCCACAGCCGCGCGCGGCGGCCTTGCGGATGGAGAAGTCGCTGGGTGGCGGTATCGCCGGGTGGCTGCCGCATCGTCCGGCAGCCGCCGATCCGCATTCCCCATTGTCGATCGGCTTCTACGTCCCCGGCGACGACGCCAGCATCGCCTCGCTGCGCCGCCACAGTGCGAGCCTCGACTGGGTCGTACCGGCCACGATCAGTGTATTCGGCCCAGCCCACCAGGTGCAGGTCGAACCCGACCCGGCGTTCGACCAGATGATCGGAGCGATGAAACACGCGCCCAAGGTGCTGCCGATGGTCCAGAATTTCGGCAACAGCGATTGGGATGGTGCCGGCGCCGCGGCGCTGCTCCACGACCCGCGCGCGGCCGACAGCTTTGCGCGCCGGCTCGGCCGCTATGTCGCGATCCGGCATCGCGCCGGGCTGGTCATGGACTTCGAAACGCTGCCCGCGGCGTCAATGGGCGATTACCAGCGCTTTCTCCGGCAGCTGCGCGCGGCGATGCCCAAGGGCGCGCAACTGGCAGTCACCGTTCCGGCGGAGGATGATGCCTGGCCGCTGGCCGCGCTGGCGCGCGTCTCCGACCGGCTGATCTTCATGGCCTATGACCAGCATTGGGAGGGCGGCACACCCGGCCCGATCGCGGGTCAGACATGGTTCGTCGATCAGGTCGCCAAGGCGATCCGCACGGTCGGCCGCGAGAAACTGGTCGTCGCGCTCGGGAGCTATGCCTATGACTGGCATGGCGACGACACCGACGCGCTGTCGATCGAGGATGCCTGGCTTGCCGCGCACGACAGCCAGGCGCCGGTCAGCTTCGACCGAAATGCCGGAAACGCCGGTTTCGCCTATGACGAAGGCGACCATCGCCACACGATCTGGATGCTCGACGCTGCGACCAGCTGGAACCAGCTCGTTGCGCTCAAGCACCTCGGCATCGACGATGTCGCGCTGTGGCGGCTGGGCAGCGAAGACCCCGGCATCTGGAGCGATCTCACCGCCTGGCGCACCGGCGGGAAGCCGGACCTTTCCTCGCCGCGGGCGTTGCTGAACGCCGATGTCGAGGGCAGCGGCGAGATCCTGCGGATTACCGCCACCCCGACGCCCGGCGTGCGGCAGGTGACGCACAATCGCAACGGTATGATCACCGACGAACATTACGCTGCCTTGCCGACGCCGTTCGTCGTGCGGCGGACGGGCGCGCAGAACCCGAAGCTGCTGGCGCTCACCTTCGACGACGGCCCGGATCCGACGTGGACACCGAAGATCCTGAAGGAGCTTGAGCAGGCGGGCGTCCCCGGCACCTTCTTCGTCATCGGGCAGAACGCGCTGGAGGAGCCCGGCCTGCTCAACCGGATCATCGCGGACGGCGGCGAGATCGGTAATCACACCTACAGCCATCCCAATCTGGCCGCCGTGTCGGACGGGCAGGCGCAGCTGGAGATCAACACGACGCAGCGGCTTGTCGAAGCTTATACGGGCCGGCGCATGACGCTGTTCCGCGCGCCTTATTTCGGCGACGCGGAGCCGACGACCACCGACGAACTCGGGCCGGCGTTGATCGCGCAGAATCTCGGCTACACCGTCACCGGGCTGCACGTCGACCCGGACGATTGGGCGCGACCCGGCACCGAGACCGTCGTCGAGCAGGTGCTCGATCAGGTGCACAACGCCACGCCTGTAAGCTCGGGTAACATCATCCTCCTCCACGACGGTGGCGGAGATCGATCGGAAACGGTCGCGGCGCTGCCCCGGATCATCGATACGCTGAAAGGCGAAGGCTATCGCTTCGTCACCGTCTCGCAGCTGGCGGGGCTCAATCAGGCGCAGGCGATGCCGAAGGTCGAAGGCCGCGATCTGGTCGCGGTTCGCGCCGACGTCGCGATGTTCGTCGTGCTCGCCGGCGTCGTCGCGCTGATCGGCTGGCTGTCGTATCTGGCGATCGGGCTTGGGATGGCCCGCGCGGTGCTGATGGCCGCACTCGCCTGGGTGCAGAGCCGCCGCCGCCGCGGCGAGCCGCCGGTCTATCGTCCGACCGTCTCGGTCATCATCCCGGCGTATAATGAGGAACGGGTGATCGCCAGCTCGGTCGCTCGCGTGCTGTCCAGCGATTATCCCGACCTGCAAGTCATCGTCGCCGATGACGGGTCGCGCGATGGCACGAGCGCCGCTGTCTCGACGGCGTTCGCCGATGAGCCGCGCGTCACGCTGCTGACCCTCCAGAACGGCGGCAAGGCCGCGGCGTTGAACCGCGCCCTGCTTCAGGCGACGGGCGAGGTCGTGATCGCGCTCGATGCCGATACGCAGTTCGAGGCCGAGACGATCACCCGTCTCGTCCGCTGGTTCGCCGATCCGCGGATCGGGGCAGTCGCGGGCGACGCGCGGGTCGGCAACCGCGTGAACCTCGTTACACGCTGGCAGGCGATCGAATATATCACCGCGCAGAACCTTGAGCGACGCGCGCTCGCCGGGTTCGATGCGATGACGGTCGTCCCCGGCGCGGTCGGCGCATGGCGGCGCGCCGCGCTCGATGCCGTGGGCGGCTATCCCGAAGACACGCTGGCCGAGGATCAGGACCTGACGATCGCCATCCAGCGCGCCGGCTGGCGCGTCACCTACGATCCGCGCGCGGTCGCATGGACCGAGGCGCCCGAGACGTTCCGCGCGCTCGCCAAGCAGCGCTATCGCTGGGCGTTCGGGACGCTGCAATGCCTGTGGAAGCACCGGGCAATCCTGCGCAAGCGCAAGCCGTCGGGCCTCGCGCTGGTCGGTCTGCCGCAGGCGTGGCTGTTCCAGATCCTGTTCGCTGCCATATCGCCGCTGATCGACCTGACGTTGGTGCTGTCGATCGTCGGCACTGCGCTGCGTGTCCACCAGCACGGCTGGGCGCAGACCAGTGGCGATATCAGCAAGATGGGGCTGTACTGGATCGCCTTTACCGCGGTCGAGGTGGTGTGCGGCTGGGTGGCCTACCGCCTCGACGGGCGGAAGGAGCGCTACCCAGCGGTGCTGCTAATCGCGCAGCGGCTCGTTTACCGCCAGATCATGTACGGCGTGGTAATCCGCGCGATCTCCTCGGCGGTGCGGGGGATGGTGGTCGGCTGGGGCAAGCTGGAACGCACCGGGCGCGTTGCGGCGCCCGCGGAATGACCCGCCGATCGTCACTCCGGCGCGGGCACCGGGGTGACGATCCGCTGCGCCATCCCGCCATGTCGTGGATTGCGGTGCGCCGACGGGGGTGGGAAGAACGTCGTCATGCGTCCTACTCTTCTGCTCCCCGCCGTGATTCTCGTGAGTGTCCCGGCATTTGCACAGTCACCACAATCAGTGCGCGCGGACGATCGCACCAACTGGGTCCGCGCGGTCGCCGCCGGTTACAAGGCCGCTTTCCTCTGTGCCGGAATTTTCAACGCCGGGCGTAGCGAGAGGCAGATCGAGGCCGTCGAACTGCGCGGCATCTATCCCGAATATGAGACCATCGTTCCGACGCTTGCCGCGAAGATCGATCGACGCCGTGGCATGGTCAGCGTCGCTTTCGACCGGCAGCTTCCGTCCCGCCATGCGACATGGCGCGCCGGTCGCGGTTGTACGCTCGCACCGATCGGCGCTCCCCCGATTGCCGGCGTCCGTATCGCCCCCGCCCCGCCGGCCGGGGCCGATCCTCGATCATGGCCGCTCGGCGACGCCGGCATCGCGCCACAGCCATCGACTGCGCTCGAACGCGTGGTGGAGCGCGCCTTTACCGGGACCTATGGCAGCGGAACCGACACGCTTGGCGTCGTCGTGCTGCGCGAGGGCCGCGTGGTCGCCGAACGCTATCGTGAGGGTTTCGGCCCGTTCGTTGCCAATCGCACCTGGTCGGTCGCCAAGAGCGTAACGGGCACATTGGTGGGGATGAGCGGGGTCGACCCGAACCGCCCCGTCGCTATCCGCGAATGGAAAAGTTCGTATGGCCTCGATCCGCGCGCGCGGATCACGCTCGACCAGCTGTTACGGATGGCATCCGGATTACACAGCGACACCGCCGGCAACCGTACCGATGCGATCTACTTCGGCGGCACCACCGTCGCCGAACAGGCGACATCATGGCCGCTCTCCTCGCGCCCCGGCGAGCGCTTCCGCTATGCCAACAACGATATCCTGCTGGCGGCGCGTTCGCTGCGCAGCACATTGGGCGACGCTCGCTATCGCGCCTTACCGCAACGGCTTTTCGCCACGCTGGGAATGCGACACACCGTCGTGCAGAGCGACTGGAACGACGATTACATCGCGTCGAGCGACATATGGACCACCGCGCGCGACCTCGCCCGGCTGGGGCAGTTCTGGCTGCAGGACGGCGTCTGGCAAGGCCGACGTCTGCTGCCCGCGGGCTGGATGCGCTATATGACCACTGCCAAAGCGCCGCAGCCCGAACGCAGCGAGGGGTACGGCGCCTCGATCTGGCTCTTCGGTCCGGCGCAGGGGCTGCCGACCGGAAGCTACTCGGCGCAAGGCAATCGCGGACAATATGTGATGGTCGTGCCGTCGCACCGACTGGTCGTGGTTCGTCGCGGCGAGGATCCAGGCGCCGCACGCTTTGATGTGGCGCGGTTTACCGCCGACGTGATCGCCGCCCCATGACGTTCGACACCTGGGACGATGTCGCCGCCTTCGCACTGACACTGCCGGGTGCCGAGGTATCCACATCTTGGGGACAGCCCGCCATCAGGATTCGCGGAAAGCTGATCTGTTCGACCGGGCGCGAGCCGGACAGTTTCCATGTCTCGTCCCGCCCCGACGAGAAGGCGATGCTGCTCGAAAGCGATCCCGGGAGTTTCTGGCAGACTCCGCATTACGCGAACTGGCCGGGACTGCTCGTCCGCTACGGCAGCAGCGATCCCGATCGCATTCGGGCGGTGCTCGCGCGGGCTTGGTGGGATCGGGCGACACACGCAGCGCGCGCGGTATATGGCCCCCGCCCCTGACCGCTTCACCCGCTTCGTCGCGATTGACTGGTCGGGTGCCAAAGGCGTTCGCCACAAGGGGATCGCGCTGGCCGAGTGCGAAGTCGGGGGAGAAGCACCGCGCTTGATCGCGCCACCGGATGGCGCCGCCGCATGGGCCCGGACCGCGGTCCTGGAGTGGCTACTCGCCCGCCGCGAGGAACCGATGCTGGTCGGCTTCGACTTCAGTTTCTCGGCACCGTTCGTGACACGCGGCGCGCATCTGCCGGGAGAAACGACCACCGCAGACGCGCGGGCGTTATGGGCCTATGTCGACGCGCATGCGACGGACGTCGATCTCGGAGCGGCGGGGTTTCTTGAGGCGCGTCGTGGCCGGCACTTCTACCTTGGCGCGGCCGACGGCGTGAAACGCGATTTCCTGCACTGGCGCATCTGTGAGCAGCACGACGATGGCCAGACCAAGCCATCCACCGTCTTCGACGCGATCGGCGCCGCGCAGGTCGCCAAAGCGAGCTTCGCCGGGATGCGCTTGCTCCATCGATTGCACGGAAGCGTTGCGATCTGGCCGTTCGATCCTATCCCGCAACGCGGCGCACTGGTGATCGAGATCTACACCGCTATCGCGGCGCGAGCGACCGGATTGCGGCGCGGGCTGAGCAAGATCCGTGATGCCGCCGGGCTCGACTCGGCGCTTGCCGTCCTCGGCAGCGCCGCTCACCTGCCACTTGCCAGCTACAACGATCATGCCACAGACGCACTGCTGACCGCGGCCTGGCTCCGCCATGTCGCGGGCAGCGCCGGATTGTGGCATGCCGATCGGATGTCCGACCACGTCGCAGCCACGGAGGGCTGGACCTTCGGCGTCAGCTGACGCATGGAGGCCCGCACGATGGCCGGCCGGTTTAGCTCAGCTGGTAGAGCAGCGGTTTTGTAAACCGAAGGTCGCGGGTTCGATTCCTGCAACCGGCACCACGTTTTCCATCGTGTCAGCGTCACTGCCAACATCAAGCTGCCCCTTGGGCACAGCGGGCACTCCCGCTACTTTCGTGTTCGGCGGCACGTCCTTGCGGACGATCGATCCGGCCGCGACGATGCTGCCGTGACCGATCGTGACGCCGGGCAGGATGACGCAACGACAGCCGATCCACGCCCCGTCCTCCACGACGATCGACTGACGCTTGACCGGACCAGCCCGCCGTTCCGGGCCGCCATCGTCATGATCGGCAGTCACGAACTGCGTGTGATGACCGACGACCACATTGTCGCCGAGGGAGATCGGGGCGCTTAGGTCAAAATAACAGCTGCGATTGATAAAGACGCGATTGCCGATCCGAAGACCGAAGCCGTTGATTCGACAGCCGCCCTTGATCGACGGCGCCGTGCCGAAGTAGAGCGATAGACCGCGGTATATATAGGCGCGCATCCGTGAGCTGTATGGATCGTCCGGCAGGTTCGCAGCAATTCCATTCACGATCGCAGTCCACCATGCCCGCATAATTGCCCGGAACATTGCTTCCCCACCAACAACAATTACTTAACGACAGTCCGGTTTTTCGACTCACGTTGATCGCTATACTCTTAGCTGAATACGGCGCGAAAGGCGACTTGCCGTCAGCCGTTCTCGACCGCGCTTGCGGGCTTGCTGCAACCCGCGCGACGCTCGCTCGTTGCGGCGGGGCAATGAAACTGAAAGTCGCGAGCTACAACATCCGCAAGGCGATCGGCACCGATCGCCGCCGCAGCCCGGAGCGGGTACTTCAGGTGCTGCGCGAGATCGATGCCGATCTGGTCGCGCTCCAGGAAGCCGACCGCCGCTTCGGGCAGCGCGCCGCGGTGCTCACGCCCCACCTGCTCGACGAGCACAGCGACTGGCAGCCGGTCAGCCTCGGCATGCGGGCAAGCAGCATGGGATGGCACGGCAACGCGATCCTCGTCCGGAAGTCAGCAAAAATCCTCGATTGCGAGCAATTACACCTGCCCGCGCTCGAACCGCGCGGCGCGGTGATGGCGGAGGTCGCGATTGGCGATGAATCCGTGCGGATTATCGGCATGCACCTCGATCTGTCGGGACTGTGGCGAAGGCGGCAGGCCGCAGCAATTCTCGCGCATGTCGAGGCGAGCGCGCGGGCGATGCCGACCGTGATGATGGGCGACCTCAATGAATGGAGTCGTGCCGCCGGTTGCCTGCGCGACTTTGGCGCGTCGTTCCGGTTTGCTGATACCGGTCCCAGCTTCCATGCCCGCCGGCCGATCGCCCGGCTTGACCGGATCATGGTCTCGCCGGAACTGCGGATCGAGGCGTGCGGCGTTCATCAATCGGCGGCCGCCCGCGTAGCCTCCGATCACCTGCCAATCTGGGCGGAACTGGCGGCGCAATAAGGTCCCCGCCCAGCTCACGCTTCTGCCTGGGCCGACGCCCGCACGCTGGCCAGAGCCGCGCCTGCGACCTTCCGTCGCACGCTTCCTTGTGTACGCGGACAAAACTACTGATAAGGCGTCGTCAGGATGAACTTGCGCCGCACCCGGGTGTTGCGCCATCCAAGAGCAGTTCAGGAAGGGAGCTTATCATGGCGAAGTCGGCGGAAAAGCGCGGCAAGGACGAAACGAAGGCCGCGGAGAAGAAGGTCAAGACGACTGGCAAGCCCGCCGGCGGGGCGCGCGGTGGCATCACCGCCCCTGTGACCCCCTCGGCCGATCTGGCCGAGATCGTCGGCAAGAATGACCTGCCGCGTAGCGAGGTCGTCAGCAAGGTGTGGGAGTACATCAAGAAGCATGATCTGCAGGACGCCAAGGACCGTCGTCAGATCAATGCCGACGACAAGCTGGAGAAGATCTTCGGCAAGAAGTCGGCCAGCATGTTCGAGATGAACAAGTTCCTTAGCGCGCATCTGACTGCGAAGAAGGACTGAACTGCGCGGGCCACGCGTTCGCCGCCGTCGATCACGACGCGGCGGGCGCGTGGCCGATCAGTCGCGACAGATCGCGCAGGGTGCGGATCATCCCGATTCCCTTGGGTCCGGCAATGTAGCGCGGTTCCCAGCGGGGGCCGAACTTCTCCTTGTAACTGCGCAGGCCACGAAAACCGTAGAAGCGCTCGCCATTGTTGAACACCAGTGACGCCGCGCGCGCCCAGGCCGGCGCAAGCCGTCGACCCGAAATCCCCGACAAGGGCGCGATACCCAGCGAAAAGCGTTGATAGCCGCGGTCCTTCGCCCATTGCAGGATGTTGACGAACAGAAAGTCCATCGTGCCGTGCGGCGCATCATCGCGATGCCGCATCAGATCGACCGATGCCTCGGCATGGTTCTCGGTCAGCCATAAATTGGCAAAGGCTGCGATCCGCTCCCCCTCCATCACCAGCGCGACATCGAAGCGTTGCATGTAGTCGCGGCTGAAATGGCCGAGGCTGAAGCTTTTCTCGGCGTGCCCCTTGGCTGCCATCCACTCGTTCGAAATAGCCGCCAACTCGTCGAGCACCACCGGCACCGCCGCAGCGGGGACGATCCGGAACGTCAGTCCGCGCCGTGCCGCTGCGCGCTCTGCCTTGCGAACCGACCGCAGTCGGGGCGTTTCCAGCGTAAAGTCGGGCAGGTCGATGACTGCCTCCTCGCCATATTTGATGACGTGAAGTCCCATGCCGATCGCCAGCTCCAGCACGGGTCCGGTGACCTGATACAGCATCAACCGCCCCTGTGCCTGATCGGCCTTGTCGCGAATCCGCCACAGCAGCTCGGGCCAGTCATCCCTCAAGCCGACCGGATCGCCCATCACGATCCAACTCGCGCCCCGCACCTGGTACATCAGCATCGCTGCGCCGGACTCGGAGAACAGCAAGCGCTTGTCATCGATCATCGCAAGCATCGCGTCCGTACGGTCGGCCTGCGCGAGCACACGGGTCCGTGCCGCCGGCTCGAAGGCGCGCGGTTCGGGCGCATCCGGTGGCGACATCCACCGCCACACCAACGCTGCGAAAAGTGCGACCGTCGCCGCCAGCGTCGCGCGCAGAAAGCGCGGCGCATCCCCCTTCAGCGCGAAATGCCACCAGAGATCATCCTCGTACGGAACGCGGCGATAGGCGAACAGCCCGATCCAGACCGCCGCCGCGAGCACGACCAGCACCGCCGACAGCCATCCCGCGGACAGACGAATCTGGGTCAGCGCGGTTCGCCGGTAGAAGGCGCCACGGGTCCATTGCAGCATCGCCGCGAGCGTGAGACACGCGAGCGCCTCTTCATAATCGATGCCCTTGGCGAGCGAGAACGCCGCGCCCGCGAGCAGCAAGGCGCGCGTCGCGACGAACGCGCCGTCCAGCCGGCGGTAGAGACCCGGCGCCAGCAGCAGCAGCCCGGTACCGACCAGACTGCCCGCGATGTGGCTCGCCTCGATGAACGGCAACGGCACGATCGACGCCAGCGCGCCCATCCGTGCGTGCAATGATGGCAACGATCCCGACAGCAGCAGCATCGCCCCGCCCATGAAGGTCGCGGCCGCGAGGGCGACCGGCGCGATGCCGTTGGCGACCGCGCGACCGTCGCGCAGCAGCCGCGACGACAAGGGATGGTTGAGCAGGTGGCGACGCCGCAGCCCCTCGCGCCACGCCAGAATCGCAACCGCGACCGCCAGCGGCAGCAGGTAATAGATGACTCGATAGGCAATCAGCGCTGCGAACGCGACCGAGCGATCGCCGGGCAGCACCGCGAGCACGACCGCCTCGAACACGCCGATCCCGCCGGGGACATGGGCGAGCACCGCGGCCACGATGCCCAGCGCGTACGCAAGGATGAACGCCGGCAGCAGGGCTGGCGCTGCTCCGTGAACGAGCACGAAGAGCGCCGCCGCCGCCGTGCTGGTGTCGAGCACCGCCAGCCCGATCTGCCCCAGCGCCTGCGGCACGGTGGGAAGGGGCACGCTGAGTCGCCACACCCGCAGCGGGCCGCGCGCATTGCCACATAGCATGATGACGGCGGCGATCAGGACCAGGATGGTCGCGGCGATGCCGTGCGACACCGCCGGCGGAATTGCGATCCCCGCCAGTTCGATCGGCCCGCTGCGCGCCAGCAGCGCGACCGACGCGACGGTGACGACCCCGCTCCAGAAGGTCGCACTCGCGATACCGATCACGCGCGCGACATCGGGGCCATCGAGCCCGGCGGCGGTGTAGATGCGATACCGCGCCGACCCGCCGGTCAACAGTGAGAGCCCGAGATTGTGGCTGAGCGTGTAGCTGGTAAACGAGGCGAGCGCCGCCACCCGCCACGGCAGCGGCCGGCCAATGGTCCGCAGTGCAAGCACATCATAGCCGGTCAGCGTCAGATAGCTGAGTGCAGTGAAGAACAGCGATGCAGCGATCTGCCACGCGGTCAGTGCATGGAGCGCCGCGCGAATATGCGCGTAGTGCAATTCGGCGGTCAGCTGCTGCATCGCCGCAAAACCGAGCCCGATCAGTACCAGCACCATGACGAGCGACAGTGCGGTGCGATGCCGCGTCAGCCACGCCCGGGCATCATGCATGGGGAACGTCCGCGATCCGGTGCCACAATTGCGACTTGCAGAGCAGCCCGCCCAGGATGCAGCCCTTGACCTTCATCTGGTCGGGGCCGACCTGCTGGATGATCGAATAGAAGCGTCGGTTCATATCCGGGACGAAGACTGTGCCCGACCAGCTGCCCGGCTTCTCGGCGCGGTAATTCTCCAGCAATGCCGTGCCGATCAGCTTGGGCGTGCCCCCCTCACGTGCGTCATCCTGCGCCTCCTGATTGGCCCAGACGATCCAGCCGCACAGCCGCTCGCCGCACGGCCCGGTGCGCACTGCCACGCTCTTGTACGGGTTCATCCAGGTGCCGTAGATCGTCGCCGGCGGGACGGCGCTCTGCGGTTGCGCCACGGCGGGGTCGACCGCGACCGTCGTCAGGACGGCAAGCGCCGCGGCAAGGCGAAAAGCGAACATATGTGATCCCCTGTGATCCGACGATTCTAGGCCGCGGTTGATTGCCGGCACGTCGACGACGGCTGAATTATCTGTAATGAAGATGACGGATCAGCGACCGCGGGCAATGGTGGCGCGCAGCGTCCGCGCGATCAGCGGCACGTCGTAGTTCATGAAATGACCGCCAGGCAGGACGATGCGCCGAATGTTGATGCCGCGTATCGACGGGCACAGGCTGGCGTGTTCTTCCGCGCCCTGGATGCAGGTCAGCGGCGTCCAGTCGATGCGGCGCGCGCTGGGCACCGCCGGCGCATCGGGTGCACCGTCCCAGATACCGCCGGGGCTTGCCTTGAACAGCAGGCTGTTACCGGGAACGAGCAGGATCACCTGAGCCACCTCCGGTCGCAAGCTGCGCGGCAACCGGGCGCTCGCATATTGTAGCATGTCCGCACCGAAGGACTGGCCGATCAAGACCACCCGTGACACTCCCGGCATCCGTTCGGCACGCGCAACCGCTGTGGCGACGGTCGCTGCTGCTTCTGCCGGAGTGCGGCGCGTGCCGAAGGCCGTCAGCGAGTTGAACCCCAGCACGGGCAGTCCGCCAGCGGTCAGCGCCGCGATCAGCCGCGGTCCCATCCCGGCATTCAGCCCCATGTCGCCCGACAGGAAGAGCACCTGCGTACCGCGCTCGGGACGGCGCGTCGGCACCGCGGCGGGATAGGCCCGCAGGACCGGCCCGCCGAAATAGCCAAGTGCGCCGATGGTCCCGATCAGGAGCAGCGCCATACCGGCGACGGCTCCTGCCACGATCGCGAACCAGTTGCGGCGCGGGTTCGGCATGGTCAGGCACTCACGGCATAGGTGATGACGAAACAGGCGGCGGTCAGTAGCAACATTGCGAGGATGAAGCTGGCATCAGCGACCTGCTCCAGCCGGTGCAGCCACGCGCGACGCCGCGCATCGGGCGTGCGCACCGCCAGATACGAAGCCAGCATCGCGATCAGGAAGATCAGCGAATCGACTGCAAGCAGATCGTCGGCGAAGCTGGCGCGCTTGCCCCAGACAATGCCGACATGCAGCAGGCCGATGCCGGTCAGGCACACGCCGACCATCGCGGCTGCCATCGGGCAGATCAGCCGGCAGACGCGCTCGTCGAGCGCCGATTGCGAGCGTCGCCGCTCACCGGCGTCGGCCTGCGCCCGGTCGAGAGGAGATTGATCGCCCATGCCGCGCTTCTGCCCGGCGCGTCATCGCGATGCCCTGTCCGGATGATGACCGTTCCGTCATCTTCCACTCCATACCAGCAAGTTATGCCAGCAATGCGACCTGCGGCTGCAACCCCATCATTGTGGCGAGCGCGCGATGGCGCTTCTGCACGGTCTCGCCGTACAGCGCCGGATCGCCCGGGTCGAGCCGCAGGATCCCACCTTGTGCGCTCACCGTCGCGCGGGTGAGTGGCGCGGCGAGCCCGCCGCTCAGCCGCTGGCCCAGCCGGATTGCCAGGCCCCATTGCGTCGCGCGTCGCAAGCTGGTTTCGGTGGCCAAGGTGGGAAGCGGCGCAGGACTGCTGGTCGCACCGCCCAATGCTGTCCACAGCGCCTGTGCCACCATCGCGCGGCCGCGCGCGTCGATGGCTACCCAGTTGCCGTGCAACGCGATCTCCACCCCGCGCTCGGCACGAAAGTCGGGATTCGCCCGCCAGCCGACGTCGGCAAGGTGGCAGGCGGCGATCCGCAATCGCGCATCGGCCGGCGGATCGTCACCGAAGAGTGGCGCGATCCATCGGTCGAGCAGGTCGCCATGCTCGGGGAAGCGCCCGTTTCGTCGTCCCTCGTCGCGCGCCGCAACGATCAACGGATCGTCGGCGCGCTGCTTGGCGGACAGCCGCTCGTAGAGCAGCCCCTCGCGCAGCCCGTAAGCCGAGACGACCGTTCCGCTGCTCCGCAGGTGCTTGAGCATCGCTGCGAGCAAGGCCGCGGCGTCGGACAGGGTCGGGATACGACCAGACGACAGTCCCGGCACGTCCTTCAGCCGCGCCTTGCCGACGTGCGCAAGCGTGCGGCGGAGCCTTGTGACCGTCTCCGCGCTCATCACATATTGGTGGATCACCGGCAGCGGGTAGCGCGTCGCCTCCATGTCGAGCCGGGCCAGAGCGCGCCACGATCCGCCAACGAGGTAGAACGGCAATCCCCTGCCCGCCCCCAGCCAATCGCTTTCGATCAGCAATTGGCGGACATGACGGTCGAGCCGTCCACTTTCCCGCAGCGCTGCGATCCGCAGCACGCCGAGCGGAAAGGAGGCGCGCTGGAGCAGTTCGCCGCGCCGCACCCGCACCAACTCCAGACTGCCACCACCTAGGTCCCCGACGATCCCGTCGGCGTCGGGAATCCCCGACAATACGCCGTACCCCGCCGCCTCGGCTTCCTTCTCGCCGGGCAGGATCTCGACCGAGAGCCCGGCGGCCTCGGCAACCGCGATCAGATCGGTGCCGTTCGCGGCGTCGCGCACCGCCGCGGTCGCCACGGTACGCAGGGTGACGACGTTCATTTCGCGCGCCAGAGCGGCGAAGCGGCGCAGCGCGGTATGCGCCAGCGCCATCGCCTGCTCGTCGATCGAGCCGCTTTGGTTGAGGCTCCGCCCCAGCCCCGCCAGCACCTTCTCGTTGAACAGGATGGCCGGAAGGCGCGGCGGCCCCTGGTACACGACCAGCCGGATTGAGTTCGAACCAATGTCGATGATCGCGGTACGCGGCTCCGGACTTCGCTCCGCCTCGGGCGGCTCGACGGCGAGCCTCGGCCACCTCAACGCTTGCGCCTCAGCGACAGCACCGGCACCTCATCGCCATCCAGCGCCGCCCCACGTCCTGACAACGACGGGTTGACCATGAAATAGCGGTGGAGGTTGAACGGCCGCTCGCCCGGCGTGTCGCGGACATAGCTGCCGTCCGGCTCCAGTTCCCAGCTCTGTTCGTTGTCGATCAGATTGGCGACCATCACCTGGTCGAGCACCTGATCGTGCACCGTTTCGTTTTCGAGCGGCAGCAGATACTCCACCCGCCGGTCGAAGTTGCGCGGCATCCAGTCGGCCGAGGAAATATAGACCACCGCTCCGTCATTGGGGAGCGGCGCGCCATTCCCGAAGGCGGTAATCCGGCTGTGCTCGAGGAAACGCCCGACCACCGACATGACGCGAATGTTCTCCGACATCCCCGGCACCTTCGGGCGGAGGCAGCAAATCCCGCGCACGATCAGGTCGATCACGACCCCTGCACAGCTCGCCTCGTAGAGTTTCTCGATGATGATCGGGTCGACAAGCGAATTCATCTTCGCCCAGATCGCGCCGGCACGACCCGCGCGCACATGTTCGATCTCGGCATCGATCCGCGACAGCAGCCGCTCGCGCAGCGACCGCGGGCTGAGCACGACCAACTCCATGCCGGCCGGCTCGACATAGCCGGTGATGTAGTTGAACATCCGCGCAGCATCGCGCCCGATGCGAGGATCGGCGGTGAAGAAGCTGAGATCCGTGTAGATTTTCGCGGTAATCGGATGATAATTTCCCGTGCCGAAATGGCAGTAGGTGCGGAATTTCCCATTCTCGCGCCGCACGACCATCGCTACCTTGGCATGGGTCTTCCATTCGATGAAGCCGTAGACGACCTGCACGCCAGCGCGTTCCAGCGCGCTCGCCCATTGCAGATTCTGCTCCTCGTCGAAGCGCGCCTTCAGCTCGACGACCGCCGTCACCGACTTGCCCGCTTCCGCAGCGGCGATCAGCGCACTGATGACGGCCGACTGCTTGCCCGCGCGATAAAGCGTCTGCTTGATCGCAACCACGTCCGGATCGTTCGCGGCCTGCTTCAGGAACGCGAGTACGACATCGAACGACTCATAAGGATGGTGGACGACGATGTCCTTACTTCGGATCGCCGCGAAGCAATCGCCGCCAAACTCCCGGATTCGCTCAGGAAAACGTGGCGTGAATGGCACGAACTTCAAGTCGGGCCGATCTTCGTCGGCAAGCAGCGAGAGGTCGCCGACGCCGAGGAACGACCCCGTTTCCGTGACGATGGTGTCAGCTCCGCCCAGTTCCTCGCGCAATACCTGCGCGAGTCCGTCGGGCATGCCCGTCTCCAGCTCTAGCCGGATGACACGCCCGCGCCGCCGTCGCTTGATGGCATTGGCGAAATAGCGGACGAGATCCTCCGCCTCTTCCTCGATCTCGATATCGCTGTCGCGCAGCACGCGAAATTCCGCCGCGCCTAACACGTCGTATCCCGGAAAAAGCAGATGCGAGAACCGCTTGAGGATCGACTCTGTCGCGACGTACGAAGCGCGCTCGTTGCCCGGCAGACGGACGAAGCGCGGCATGGCCGCGGGCAGCATGACAAGTTCACGGATCGGCTCGGCGTCTGAGCGGCGAACCAGATCGAACATCACCGCCATGCCCTTGTTCGGCATGAAGGGGAACGGATGCGCGGGATCGAGCGCCTGCGGGGTGATGACCGGGAACAGCTGCTCCTGGAAATAAGTATTCAGCCAAGCGCGCTGGTCATCATCCAGCGCGTCGAGCGACCGGCTGCCAAGAACTGAAATCCCGGCTTCGCTCATCTCCCGCCGGATGTCGCGCCATACCGCCTGCTGACTGGCCATCAACGCATCGGCTTGTTCGACGATGGCCGCCAGCTGCTGCCCCGGGGTCAGGCCGTCGGCGGAGCGTGCCTCCACGTCCTGCAGCTGCTGCCCCTTCAGCCCGGCGACCCGCACCATGAAGAATTCGTCGAGGTTGCCCCCGGAAATGGCGAGGAAGCGAAGCCGCTCCAGCAGCGGATGCGCCGGATTGCATGCCTCTTCCAGCACACGGCGGTTGAAGGCCAGCCACGATTGTTCGCGGTTGAAGTAGCGGTTGCCGTCGCGTTCGACGAAGGGGTCGTCCAGTTCGAGCGCCGCTCCGGCATCCTTACGCGCGATACTCACGGGCCGTGTCATGATGGAAAGTCGCTCCGGTTTTTTGCCGCATTGTCCAGGTCGAGGGTCTCGCGCGCCAACGGGATCGTCAGCCGTCGGCGCCCCGCCAGCGCGGCACGATCGAGCCTATCGATTGTGTCCATGACGGCGGTGTGACTCCGTTCGGTTCGCGCGACCAGCCACGCGATCAGGTCGGCGCGTGCCTCCAGATGGCGGCGCGCAAAACCGCGCTCGAACAGTGCCGCCATCAGCGATTCCTCCGGCGCGGCGATCACGGCGGTCGGGCTGACGGCGAGCCGCGAGCGGAGATCGGGCAGCGCAATTTGCCATTCCGGCACCGACGCCGCCGCGATCAACAACAACGGCCGCCGCTCCTCCTGCGCGCGATTCCAGGCGTGGAACAGCGCCGCTTCGGGGACGGCATCGGCGTCATCGATCACCGCCCCTCCGGAACGCGCGGCAAAAATGCGGCCGAGGAGCGAGCGTCCCGACTTCGGCGGGCCGGCGAGCACCGCCGTACGCACCGGCCACGTCGCCCAATGTTCGAGCATCCGCACCGCGCGTGCATTGGAGTCGACCACCAGAAACTCGCCCTGTTCCTCCGCCGGCCAACCCAGCGGCAGCGCGATCTGGTTCATGTCGCCGCTCCCGTCCGCGGGCTGGGACTTGGCATCGGCGCCGCGCGGCGGATGCGAAAGGTTGCGCCGTTTCCGATGACTTGCCAGCCGCGCGCCTCCAACGCTGCCCGTATCGCCTCTGCGGTGCCCGCATAACTGACGTTCATCGATGACACGCCGCCCAGCGCGAGGCTGGTCGTGGCAGCGCTGGTCACGCCCGGCACGCCACGCAACGCGGTCTCCGCACCCGTTACCGCGCCGACGTCCGGGCTATCATATTGAACCGTCAGAGTGAGTGCGACGGGCGTGAGCGCCGGGTCGGTGGCGAGCAGGTCGGCCACTTCCTCAAGCGGCTTCTCCGATACCGGCATAATCGGGTTAAGCCCCGGATCGAGGCCGAGATAGCCTTCGCGCAGCGCGCGCTGATAGACGTCGTCGAGCCGCCGGACGCCCGCATCCAGCAGCGCCGGAACACCGGCGCTGGTGCCGACCCGGAGCGTGAAACGCTGCAACATGCGATGATCGGGGCCGTAGCGCGCCTCGAAGACGCCCACGACCGGTCCGCCGGGCCACTGTCGATACAGTCGAACACTCGGCATCAGCACGTCGCTGGCACCATATTGATCGATCAGCGCCCGCCACCAGCCGCGATCGGGCCGCTCGGTTTGGCCAACGTTGAGCAACAGCGAGTCGGGGCCGGTGCCGGTCGGACGGACATAATCGATCGCGCTGCTGCCGGTGCGGAATCGCGCCCATGCCTCCTGCCAGACGGTGCGCTGCTCGAAGACGGTGCCGACGCCGGTCGACCATTGCACCGGAACGACGAGGAAGGGCGACGAGCGCGCCACCGCGCCGGAAACGCCCAGCAGCCCGGCGGTGCGCGCGCGATCGAACAGCACGCCCAGCCGCGCGACGTAGCGACTGGGCCCGATCTGCTCATTCTCGACGACGATGCTCGACACAATCGAATCGAGCGTCCCGTCGGGAAGCGACCCGCCCCCTGCCCCCATCCGCTGCGAGAGCAGCACATAGGCCTTGCGCTGCGCCTCGCGCCAGCCGGCCAGCCGCGCGGCCTCGGCATCGGGTCCGGACACATCCACCCGGACGCCTGCCACCTCGAAGTCGTTGGAACTGTCGACTGCAGCGACACCGCGGTCGCCTCCCTCGATCTGTGCGAGCACGCCACGCGTGCCGAGCGCGGCGGCGAGGGCCGTCAGAACAAGGGCGATCGGAAGGCGATGGCGCATCGGAACGTCTTTTGGCGAAGCAGGCGTGGAAATCCAAGCGCGATGTGGCTAGTCGGCGGACATGAGCAACGAAGCCTATACCTACGAGAGCGCCGGCGTCTCGATCGCGGCCGGCAATGCGCTGGTCCGCGCGATCGCGCCGTTGGCCCGCGCCACCCGCCGCCCTGGCGCCGACGCCGACCTCGGCGGGTTCGGCGGCTTCTTCGATCTGAAGGCAGCAGGGTTCACCGATCCGCTGCTGGTTGCCGCCAACGACGGGGTCGGCACCAAGCTGAAGCTGGCGATCGAGTGGGATCGCCATGCTGGCGTCGGGATCGATCTGGTCGCGATGTGCGCGAACGATCTGGTCGTGCAGGGCGCCGAGCCGTTGTTCTTCCTCGATTATTACGCCACCGGGCAACTCGACAATGCGATTGCGGAAAGCGTGGTCGCCTCGATCGCGGAGGGCTGCCGGATCGCGGGCTGCGCGCTGATCGGTGGAGAGACCGCCGAGATGCCGGGCATGTATGCGGCGGGTGATTACGACCTTGCCGGGTTCTGCGTCGGTGCGGTCGAACGCGGCGACGTCCTGACCGGCGCGACGATCGCGGCGGGCGACGTGATCCTCGGGCTCGCTTCGTCAGGCGTTCATTCCAATGGCTTCTCGCTCGTCCGGCGTCTGGCGACCGACAAGCGGTGGAAGCTCGACCGTCCGGCGCTGTTCGACTCCGACCGGTTGCTGATCGACATCCTGATGGCGCCGACGCGCATCTATGTCGCCAGCCTGTTGCCGCTGCTGCGTGCGCACAAGATCAAGGGGCTGGCGCATATCACCGGTGGCGGGCTGCTGGAGAATATTCCGCGTGTTCTGCCGCGCGATGCGCATGCGCAGATCGACGCGGACGCCTGGGAACAGCCGCGATTGATGGCGTTCCTGCAGGCGCAGGGTGCAATCGAGCCCGAGGAGTTGGCACGCACCTTCAATTGCGGGATCGGCATGGCGGTGGTCGTCGCGGCCGATCAGGCCGGGGAGGTCGCGGCGGCGCTGCGCGCAGCGGGCGAGACGGTCCATACGATCGGGCGGGTCGAGGCCGGCGCACGCGGATGCACCGTTTCGGGTCGCACCGAGACATGGAGCGCACGCGCCGGCTGGACGGCGACCCATCACCAATGAGCGCGCCCACCCCTGCACCGGTCGCGGCGCTGATCTCCGGTCGCGGATCGAACATGCAGGCGCTCGCCGGCGCGCAGGGCGAGGCCTACCGTCTCGTGCTGGTGGCGTCCGACCGGCCCGACGCGGCCGGGCTGGCGTGGGCGCGGGCGCAGGGTCTCGCAACCTTTGCGCTGTCCCCCAAGGGGATCGGCAAGGCGGCGTACGAGGATGCGCTTGACGAGGCGCTGCGCGCGGCGGGAGCGGAATGGATCGCGCTGGCGGGTTACATGCGGCTGCTGTCGGATGCGTTCGTCTCGCGGTGGCGCGGGCGGATCATCAACATTCATCCGTCCCTGTTACCCAGGTACAAGGGGCTCGATACCCATGCGCGCGCGATCGCCGCGGGCGATGCGGCGGGCGGCTGTTCGGTCCATGTCGTGACCGAGGAACTGGATGGCGGCGAGGTGCTGGGCCGCGCCGAGGTGCCGATCCGCGCGGACGATACGCCCGAAAGCCTTGCGACGCGGGTGCTGGTCGAGGAACATCGGCTATATCCGGCCGTGCTGAAGGAGTTCGTTCGCCGATGAATGCTGTGGATCAGGTCCGCGCCGTCGCGTTACTGCTGCCGGAAACGGAGGAGCGCGAAGTCGACGGAGACGTCGGGTTCTTCGTCGATGGAAAGCCATTCGCAACCGTGTCGGCCGCAGTCCCGACGGTAGTGCGGGTGCGCGAGGCGGCGGGCGAAGCATCGATCATGCTGAACGACGATGTGGATTGGGCGTTGGTCGAGGATCGCGTCGCGCGGAGCTGGGAAATGACCGCACCGCGACGTTTGCTAGAGGCTGGCGGCCGCTGATCGTGGCTGGGTTATTACGAGCATAGCAACGCAATCAAGTGCCGGATCAGGGCGGTCCCGCTCGCTTCGCTACGCTCGCGGGCGGCCGCGTTCTGGACTGCTCCCGCATCGCCCTTAAGTGTCGCCGATCCAAAACTGATTCCCGATCAGGTCCGAAGCGATGGCAGCTTCTACGGCAGCGTGAACCTATTGCGCGGTACCGCTGGCGTCCTGAACGACCGCAACGTCGATCGGATGATCGAAGGCGACACCGGTCCGGCCCTCGGTCTGCCAGACCACGCGTCCGGCGACCCAGCCGAGCCCGCTAAGCTTGATCTCGACCGCGCTGTCCGGCGGAAGCGGATGCGGCAGTTCGGCCATCAATCCGCCGGCAGAAACGTTCCGGATGCGCACGAGGAAGCCCGCATCGTCGGCATGGACGCGCATCCGTGCCGAAAGATGGATGTCGCCACGCCCACGATCGTCAGGCTGGCCCGCAGGCTTCTGGTCGTCAACCAAGCTGTATCTCGACTGCCCCATGTACCCGCCCGCTCGTTGTACCGGACGGTTGCGTCAAAATGATTGATAAAGTGTTAAGATCCGCGTCAATCGTCCCGCGAAACCTTCTCGGCACGCTCGTGTCGCTCCTGTGCCTCGACTGTCATCGTCGCAATCGGTCGCGCCTCCAGCCGGCCAAGGCTGATCGGCTCGCCCGTCACCTCGCAATAGCCGTATTCGCCTTCCTCAATGCGGCGCAGCGCCGCATCGATCTTGGAGATGAGCTTGCGCTGGCGGTCGCGGGTGCGCAGTTCCAGCGACCAGTCCGCCTCGCTCGACGCGCGATCGTTGAGGTCGGCTTCGCGCAACGAGTCGACCTGCAAATGCGAGAGCGTTCCCTGCGCCTCCCGGCGGATCGCCTCTTTCCAGGCCAGCAGCTTGTGACGGAAGTACGCCTGTTGGCGTGGGTTCATGAACGGCTCGTCCGCGCTTGGGCGATAACCATCCGGCATCGGGCTGGAGAGCGCCTCCGGCTCGTCAAACGCGTCTTCGACCTGACTCATCACCGTCGCCATGACCTTCTCCCGCCCACGTGAAGGATGTCGTCAGCATCTCTGCACGCCCCTTTGGGCGCGCCTATAATCGCCTGACTGGTCATCCACAAGCGAACAGGATAGTCGTAATCGATACGATATGTCGCAACGCTGAACACTTAGCGTCGGCGAACGGCAGGCGCCCGCCGACGCATGACGATCAGGCGGAGAGCAACGCCTTCTCGATGTCCGGGATCGGATGGCCGGTCAGGTCCTTGTCCAGCTCGCCGGTCAGTCGCGCGCTGACCTCCTTGTGGTAGTGCTTGCGCAGTTCGCCCAGGGTGCGCGGCGGAGCGATCACGATCAGCGACTCGAAGTCGTTCGACAGCGCGCGGCGCTTCAGCAGATCGGCGGCGTCGGCGGCGAAACGATCCTCCTCGAGCTGGTGGAAGTCGGTCTGCTCGAAGCTGCCGCGCGAAGGGGCGAATTGCGCACCGCCGCCCTGCGCATGGCCCGAGCCGCCCTGCGCCGCATTGGGCGCGCCTGCCCCGCTCTGCGTCGACGAGGCACCGCCGGCCGCGTCGGTCGCCTGATCGCGCGTGGCCGGATTGGCGCGTTCCTCGGCATGCTCAACCTGAAGGTTGGGATATTCGGCATCACCCTCGTTGCGCAGGAACAGCAGCTTGCGGCCATCGGCGACCAGAACGACCGAATTGTGGGGGACCTGCATGGACGTTTCTCCTTCTGCTCGTTGCGTGTCGGGGGGAGAACGCCGCGCGCCCGGCGCGGGTTGCCTAGCGGCGGGCGCGGGGTCATAGCGCGGCCATGCACGACATCCGCCTGATCCGCGACGATCCCGCCGCTTTCGATGCCGCCATGGCCAAGCGTGGCCTGCCCGCCAGCGCCGGGACGCTCGCGTCGCTCGACCGCCGCCGCCGCGAGGCCGCGACCGAGGCGCAGACCGCGCAGGCGCGCCGCAACGAGGCGTCGAAGGCGATCGGCGCGGCCAAGGCGAAGAAGGACGAGGAGACCGCCGCCGCGCTGATGGCGGAGGTGGCGACGCTCAAGGAGCGGCTGCCGCAGCTGGAGGCTGAAGAGGCGGAGACGGGCAGCGCGCTCGACGCCGCGCTTGCCGCGCTCCCCAACGTTCCCGCCGCCGACGTGCCGGAGGGTGCGGACGAGGACGACAATCAGTTGGTCCACGAACGCGGGCAGCGGCCCGCCTTCGCGTTCACCCCTCGCGAGCATGACGCGATCGGCCCGGCGCTGGGGCTCGATTTCGAAACCGGCGCGGCGATCGCGGGCGCCCGTTTCACGCTGGTGCGCGGCGATGCGGCGCGGCTGCAACGCGCGCTGGGGCAGTTCATGCTGGACCGCCTGACGCGCGAGCACGGCTATGAGGAAGTCGCCCCGCCGCTGCTGGTGCGCGACGAGGCGGTGTTCGGGACCGGGCAATTGCCGAAATTCGCCGAGGACCTGTTCCGCACCACCGACGGACGCTGGCTGATCCCGACCGCCGAGGTGTCGCTGACCAATATCGTCCGCGAGAAGATCCTGAGCCACGACGTCCTGCCGCTGCGCTTCGCGGCACTGACGCCGTGCTTCCGGTCCGAGGCGGGCGCGGCGGGGCGCGACACGCGCGGCTATATCCGCCAGCATCAGTTCGACAAGGTCGAGATGGTGTCGATCGTCGCGCACGAGGCGAGCGAGGACGAGCATGAGCGGATGACCGCCTGTGCCGAGGGCGTGCTCGACGCGCTGGGGCTCGCCTATCGCCGGATGAAATTGTGCACCGGCGACATGGGGTTCACCGCGGCGCGCACCTATGATCTGGAGGTTTGGTTGCCCGGCCAGCAGCGCTATCGCGAGATTTCGAGCTGCTCGACGTGCACCGATTTCCAGGCGCGGCGCATGAACGCGCGCTATCGCCCGGAAGGTGAGAAGACGACGCGCTTCGTCCACACGCTCAACGGCTCGGGGCTGGCGGTCGGGCGGACGCTGGTGGCGGTGCTGGAGAATTACCAGCGCGAGGACGGGACCGTGACCGTGCCAGAGGTGCTGCGGCCGTATCTGGGCGGGCTCGAAGTGCTGGCCCCACGCTGATGCGGATCCTGCTCTCGAACGACGATGGCTATCACGCGCCGGGGCTGGCGGTGCTGGAGAAGATCGCCGCGCAGCTTTCCGACGACGTCTGGGTCTGCGCGCCAGCTTCCGAGCAATCGGGTACCGGCCGCTCGCTGACGCTGACCCGACCGCTGCGCGTCAAGCAGTTCGGGGAAAAGCGTTTCGCGGTCGGCGGCACGCCCACCGATGCGGTGATGTATGCGCTTGCCGAGGTGCTGCGCGACACGCCGCCCGACCTCGTCCTGTCGGGGGTCAACCGCGGCGGCAATATCGCCGAGGACGTGATGTATTCGGGCACCGTCTCGGCGGCGATGGAGGGTGCGCTGGCCGGCGTGCGCTCGGTCGCGCTCAGCCAGCGCTACGGCCGCCGCGAGCCGGGCGAGGACGTGTCGTTCGCAGCTGCCGAGGAATGGGGCGCACGCGTGCTGCGCCCGTTGCTCGACCATGACTGGGCACCGCGCTCCGTGATCAACATCAACTTCCCCGAGCCTGAAGCGGGCGCGGTGAAGGGCGTGCGCGTCGTGCCGCAGGGCTTGCGCGATTACGGGCGCGTGCGCTTCGACCGCCGCACCGATCCGCGCGGGTTCGATTACCACTGGCTGTCGATGGGTCGCGTCACGCCGGCCGCCGACGACGGCAGCGATCTGACGACGATCACGCAGGGGTGGATCACGGTGACGCCGCTTCAGCTCGACCTGACGCTGCACGATTCGCTCGCGGCGCTCGGCGACGCCTTCACCGGGGTGTAACGCGGTTTGACGCGGCGAGCGGCGAGGTCGGCGGCGCTGCTGCTGGTGCTGGCGGGGTGCATCCCCGCCGCCGATCCGCGCTTCGCCCCGCCCCCCGCCGCGCCCGAACCTGCTGCCGACCTGCCGTCCGAACCCGAACCTGCGGCAGAGCCCCCCGAACCCTCGGCCGCGGCGCGCCCGAGGCGGCAAGCACCGGTGGAGCAACTCGCCGCCCCGCGTCCCGCGTGGGAAGCTGCGCCGGTCACCGCCGACGCGCGGCTGGTCCGCACGCAGGACGTTGTCGTCCGACCGGGCGACACGCTGAGCGCGATCGCCGAGCGGACCGGGGCGTCGATCGCCGCGATCGCGCGCCGCAACAGGCTCTCACCGCCCTATGCGCTCCGCGCCGGACAGCGGCTGATCATTCCCGGCGGTCGCTACCACCGCGTCGATCCGGGCCAGACCGGAATCGGGATCGCGCGAGCGTACGGTGTGCCGTGGAGCCAGGTGATCGCCGCCAATGATCTGCGTGAGCCGTTCGTGCTGGTCACCGGACAGCGCATCCTCATCCCGTCGCAATCCGCCTCCGCGGCCGAACGGGCCGCCGCCTTTACGCTCGACGTCGACACGATCCTCACCGGCGGCGAGCCCGCGGTGGCGAGCGGACGCGCGCCGGTCCGCCCCGTGAAGGGCGCAACCAAGGTACCCGCCCCCACCGTCCCCATCGCACCGCCCAGCGCTGCGCCGGGCCGCTTCATCTGGCCGCTGACCGGGCAGATCGTCCGCCGCTTCGGCACCGGGCGCAGCGGCGAGCGGTTCGACGGGATCGAAATCGCTGTGCCGTCGGGCACCGAGGTGAAGGCCGCCGCCGCCGGGACGGTCGCCTATGCCGGTGACGGGATCGCCGCATTGGGCGGGCTCGTCATCGTCAAGCATGGCGACAATTGGACCTCGATCTACGGCCATGCCGGCAAGTTGCTGGTGCGGCGCGGCCAGGCGGTCACGCGCGGACAGGTGATCGCGCTCAGCGGCGCGACCGGCTTCGCCGACCAGCCGGAGCTGCATTTCGAGCTGCGCCGCGGCCGTTCGCCGGTCGATCCGGTGACGCAATTGCCGCGCCGCTGACGCGCGTGTAACGACACCCGCGCTATGACCGAATATCAGTCCGACCTGCTCCGCACGCTGACCGCGCGTGGCTACATCCACCAGATGACCGACGCCGCCGCGCTGGACGCGCTGGCCATGAAGCAGGTCGTGCCGGGCTATATCGGTTTCGACCCGACTGCGCCGTCGCTGCATGTCGGCAGCCTTGTCCAGATCATGCTGCTGCGCCGGCTGCAACAGGCCGGGCACAAGCCGGTCGTGCTGATGGGCGGCGGCACCGGCAAGATCGGCGACCCGAGCTTCAAGGACGAGGCGCGCAAGCTGAACAGCGACGAGGTGATCGCCGCCAACGTCGCGGGCATCAAGCGCATCTTTGACCGCTTCCTGACCTTCGGCGATGGCCCCAACGACGCGGTGATGCTCGACAATGCCGAATGGCTCGACAAGCTGGAGTACATCCCGTTCCTGCGCGAGGTCGGCCAGCATTTCAGCGTCAACCGGATGCTCAGCTTTGACTCCGTCAAGCTGCGGCTCGACCGCGAGCAATCGCTGTCGTTCCTCGAATTCAACTACATGATCCTGCAAGGCTACGACTTTCGCGAGCTGGCGCGGCGCGAAGGCGTACGGCTTCAGA
This sequence comes from Sphingomonas sp. 8AM, assembly GCF_902506455.1. GTDB lineage: Bacteria > Pseudomonadota > Alphaproteobacteria > Sphingomonadales > Sphingomonadaceae > Sphingomonas. Next base: position 2,714,120 of record NZ_LR733844.1, read on the forward strand.
TGGGCGGCAGCGACCAGTGGGGGAACATCGTAAACGGTGTCGAACTGGCGCGGCGGATGGACGGCACCGAGGTATTCGGCGTCACCACCCCGCTGCTCACCACCGCCTCGGGCGAGAAGATGGGCAAGACCGTCGCGGGCGCGGTGTGGCTCCACGAAGACCAGTTGCCGCATTTCGATTACTGGCAATTCTGGCGCAACACCGACGACCGCGATGTCGGGCGTTTCCTGCGGTTGTTCACCGATCTGCCGCTGGACGAGATCGCGCGGCTGGAGGCGCTGGACGGCGCCGAGATCAACGAGGCCAAGAAGGTGCTCGCCAACGAGGCGACCGCCATGTGCCGCGGCCGCGCCGCCGCCGAGGAAGCGGCCGAAACCGCGCGCAAGACCTTCGAGGAAGGCGCGAGCGGCGCTGGGCTGCCGTCGATGATCGCACCGGGCGCGACTCCGCTCGTCGACGTGCTGGTGACGCTCGGCTTCGCCGTATCGAAGGGTGAGGCACGCCGGCTCATCAAGGGCGGCGGCGCGCGGATCGACGGCGAGAAGGTGGCCGACGAAGCCGCATTCGTGACCGTCGCGGGTGCCCCCGTGCGCATCTCCGCCGGCAAGAAGCATCATGGGATGGTGAACCCCGCTTAACGTCTTTGCTCACCCCACGTTAACTCCGGTCGCGCGATAAGGCCGGGTTAGCGTAGGAGAACGACATGGCCGTACGATCGGCGACGATAGCGTATGAGGATCGGGTCGAGCCGCGCGACGAGACGCTGCATCGCACGCGACTGACCGTCGCCGGTGGCGAGCCGCGGCTGGTGACGATCGTGAACGTCTCGCCCAACGGCTTCATGGCGCGCAGCGAAGAGGCGTTTGCGGCCGGCGATGTCGTCAACGTCACCCTCCCGGTCGCGGGCAACTTCGCCGCCGAGGTGCGCTGGGCGCTGGGCGGGCGGATCGGCTTCAAGCTGACGCAGGAAGTGCCGCCGGCCCTGTACCAGTTCGTCCTGGCGGCGATGCGATAAGAATTGGGGCGCCCCGGACTTGATCCGGGCTCCGCATTTTCCTTACCTCGATTACCCCCGCCGAAACACCACCACCCCGATCAGCACCAGCGCGATCCCCGCGAGCTTGGTCACTGTCACCGGCTGCTGCGGCAATTGCAACAGCCCGAAATGGTCGAGCGTCAGCGCGGCGGCGAGCTGACTGGCGACCGCGATGCTCAGCGCCGCCGCAATCCCCAGTCGCGGCGCGGCGAAGGCGAGCGCCGCGACGAACGCCGCGCCGTAGAAGCCGCCGAGCCACGCCCACCACGGCGCGCCCTTCAGCGCCGACAGCGGCGTCCGGTCGAACGCCCAGACGATCAGCAAGGCCGCGGTACCGACGGTGAACGACACCAGCGCCGCCAGCCACACCGAGCCGGATACCCGCGCCAGCGCAGCATTGGTCGGCGGCTGGATCGCAAGCCCGAGCCCCGCGAGCACGACGATGATAATCGGTATCAGACCGGCCAAAGCCTCTTCTCCTCTCTCCCGTCATTGCGAGCGCGGCGAAGCAACCCAGCGCCGGGCCAGGACGCCCTGGATTGCTTCGCTAAGCTCGCAATGACGATCGCCTATCCGGATCGCAGCAACGCCACGCCGGCGTCACGCTCGAACAGGTAAAGCGCGGTTCGTGCCGCCTTTCCGCGCGCGCCGTTCAGCCCACCGTCGCGATCGATCAGCAAGCGTGCGTCGTCGGTGGCGGCAGGGAGCAGTTCGGAAAGCAGGTCGGGCGTCGCGAGGCGGAACATCGCCTCACCCGATTGCCGCGTGCCGAGCAACTCGCCCGCACCCCGCAGCCGCAAATCCTCTTCGGCGATCCGGAACCCGTCATTGGTTTCGCGCATCAGCGCCAGCCGCGCGCGCGCCGTCTCGCTCAACGACCCGCCGCGCAGCAGCAGGCACACCGATCGCCCGCCGCCGCGCCCGACCCGCCCACGCAGCTGGTGAAGCTGCGCGAGCCCGAAGCGATCGGCATGTTCGATCACGATCAGCGTGGCATTGGGTACGTCGACCCCGACCTCGATCACCGTCGTCGCGACCAGCACGCCGATCTCGCCCGCCGAAAAGCGCGCCATCACGGCGTCCTTCTCCGTGCCCTTCATCCGCCCGTGCACCAGTCCGACGCGATCGCCGAAGCGGCTCGCCAGCGCGGCGGCACGCGCCTCGGCGGCTTGCAGGTCGCTGGTTTCGCTTTCCTCGACCAACGGGCAGACCCAATAGGCCTGCTTGCCCTCCGACAAATGGCGGCCGAGCGCGTTGATGACCTCGTCGACGCGTTCCTCGGACAGCACGCGTGTCTCGATCGGCTCGCGGCCCGGCGGCATTTCGTCGAGCCGGCTCTGGTCCATTTCGCCGTGCAGCGCGAGCGTCAGCGTGCGCGGGATTGGCGTCGCGGTCATCGCCAGCAGGTGCGGCGGGGTGCGGCCCTTGGCCTGCAAGAGCATCCGCTCGGCGACGCCGAAGCGATGCTGTTCGTCTACCACCACCAGCCCGAGGTCGCGATACGTCACCGCCTCCTGAAAGATCGCGTGCGTGCCGACGAGGATGTGGATCGAGCCATCGGCCAGCCCCATCAGCGTCGCCTCGCGCGCGCGGCCCTTGTCGCGGCCGGTCAGCACCGCGATTTCGATCGGCAGCCCGGCGAGCGTGCGGCGCAGCGTCTCGTAATGCTGGCGCGCAAGAATCTCGGTTGGCGCGAGCATCGCCGCCTGCGCGCCGGCCTCGACCGCGATCAGCAAAGCCATCGCGGCGACCAGGGTCTTGCCCGAGCCGACATCGCCTTGCAGCAGCCGTAGCATCGGCGCGCTCTGCGCCAGGTCGCCCTCGATCTCACGCACGCTGCGTGCCTGCGCGCCGGTGAGCTGATACGGCAGCCGCAGCAGATCGCGCAGCCGCCCGTCGCCCTGCAACGCGCGCCCACGCCGCTTGCGCGTATCGGCGCGCACGATCGACAGCGCGAGCTGGTTGGCGAACACCTCGTCATACGCCAGCCGCGCGCGCGCGACCGCATCGGCGGGGTCGGTGTGGAGCCGCGTCATCGCCTCGCGCCACGCCGGCCACTCGCGTTGCGCCTTCAGGCTCGGCTCGATCCATTCGGGCAGATCGGGCGCACGCGCCAGCGCCTGTTCCACCAGCGCGCCGAGCCGCCGCGAGGTCATGCCCTCGGTCAGCGGATAAACCGCCTCGCGCTCGCGGAAGTCACCGTCCTCGCCGCCGACCTCCGGGTGGATGATCTGGAGGTCCTGCCCGTATTGATCGAGCCGTCCCGACACCCGGCGCGGTTCGCCCAGCGGCAACAGCTTGCGCACCCGCCCCGACCCGCCCCCGAAGAACACCAGCGCGACTGTGTTGCCATGCTGATCGGTCGCGACGACGCGGGTCGGTGCGCGCGGGCTGCTGCTGGTACGATAATCGGTGGGCGTCAGCGTGATCGCGATCGTCCGCCCGACATCGCTCTGCATCAGCTCGTCGCGTGGCCAGCGATCGACCCAGCCCGAGGGAAGGTGGAACAGCAAATCCAGCACGCGCGCGATCCCCAGCCGGTCGAGCGGCTTCGCGAGCGCGGGGCCGACGCCCTTCAACGCCTCTACCTCGGCGAACAACGGATTGAGGATATCGGGTCGCATGACTATCTGGTGCCGATACCCTGCCCCGACGGCCGCCGCCAGCGCCCGCCGGTCGTTTTGCATTGGAACGTCATGGACCACGACATCCGCCTGAAACGCCTGCGCTTCCGCGCCTGGCATCGCGGCACGCGCGAGGCCGATCTGATGATCGGCGGCTTCTTCGACGCGCATGGCGCGACGTGGGACCCGGAGCAGCTCGACTGGTTCGAGCGGCTGCTGGAGGAGCAGGACGTCGACATCATGGGCTGGGCGATCGGCTCGCTCCCCTGCCCGGCGGAATGGGAGGGCGAGATGATGGACACGATGCGGCGCGTCGATTTCGTGACGGTGCTCGACACGGGGATGTGACGCGCTGCCTAGCCCCTCCCTTTCAAGGGAGGGGTTGGGGTGGGTCGAGGCCTGATGATACGGCTACCCTATCCGCCCCTTCCCCGTACCACCCGGACGCCACCCACCATCATCGGGTGATCCATGCCCCGGCATGGATCAGAAATGTCCGGGACATTTCGACCCGATAATCCCCTCCCTTGAAAGGGAGGGGGGAGATAGAATGCCCGACCTCTCCACGATCCTCAAAGCCACCGTCCCGCTCACCCTTTCGGGCGTCCCCGGCGGCTTCCTCCCCTCGTTGCTCGCCGATCTCGCGCGCGCTGCGCCGCGCCGCGCGGTGTTCGTCGCCGCCGACGAGGCGCAGATGCGCAGCATCGCCGCCACCGCGCCGTTCTTCGCGCCCGAGCTGGAGGTGGTGCAACTCCCGGCCTGGGACTGCCTCCCCTACGACCGCGCCTCGCCGACGTTGCGCGTCATGGCGGAGCGGATCGGCGCGTTGCATCGCCTGCAACAGAAGCAGACCGGGCCGCAGCTCGTGCTGACCACGGTCAACGCGCTGACGCAGCGCACGCTGACGCCGTTCCGCATTCGCCAACTCGTCGCCGAGCTGAAGCCGGGCGCGCGGATCGACCGTGACGCACTCGGCGCGCTGTTGCAGGCGAACGGCTACGTCCGCACCGACACCGTCCATGATGCCGGCGAATATGCGGTACGCGGCGGGATCGTCGACCTGTTCCCGAGCGGTGAGGAACAGGCGCTCAGGCTCGACTTCTTCGGCGACGAGATCGAAAGCGTCCGCACCTTCGACCCCGCAGACCAGCGGACCACCGGGCGCCTCGACGGCTTCGTGCTGCTGCCCGCCTCCGAGGCGTTGCTCGACGGGGACAGCGTCAAGCGCTTCCGTACGCAATATCGTGAAAAGTTCGGGGCGACCGCGACGGGCGATCCCCTCTATCAGGCGGTCAGCGAAGGCCGGCGGCTGGCGGGCATGGAGCATTGGCTCCCGCTGTTCGAGGAAAAGCTGGCGACGGTGTGGGATCACCTCGGCGACGATGCCGTGGTGGTGCGCGACGCCGGCACCCCGGCCGCGGTCGAGGGGCGGCTCGACGCGATCGCCGATTATTACGAGAACCGGAAGCGTGCCGAAGCGGCCGAGCCGGGCAGCTATCGCGCCCTCCCCGCCAAAACGCTCTACCTCGACGATGCGGAATGGCGCGCCGAGGTGGCGGGGATGCCCGCGCATCTGGTCACCCCGTTTCATGAGCCCGAATCGTCCACGGTGCTCGACTTCCAGGTCGACGGCCCGCGCGATTTCGCACCGGAGCGCGCCAATCAGGCCAACGTCTACGAAGCGGTCGTCGCGCATGTCGCACGGCTGAAGAAGGACGGGCGCAAGCCGATCCTCGCCAGCTATTCGATCGGCGCGCGCGACCGGTTGAAGAACCTGCTCGATGATCACGGTCTGGTCGGCGCGCGGCTTGCCAACACGTGGCAGGACGCGCTCGGTGCTGCCGATCGCGGCGTCGCGCTGACGGTCGTCGGGCTCGACCACGGCTTCACCGCCCCCGACGTGGCGGTGCTGACCGAGCAGGACATGCTCGGCGACCGGCTGATCCGCCGCGCCAGGCGCCGCAAGTCCGCCGATGCGTTCCTCGCCGAACTCGCGACGCTGTCGCCGGGCGATCTGGTCGTCCATACCGATCACGGCATCGGGCGCTATGTCGGGCTGACACAGGTGCCGGTCGCCAAGGCGCCGCACGACTGCGTCGCGCTGGAATATGCCGGGGGCGACAAGCTCTATATCCCGGTCGAGAATCTCGAAGTCCTCTCGCGCTATGGCTCGTCGGAAGAAGGCGCGAGCCTCGATCGACTCGGCGGTGAGGCGTGGCAGCGCCGCAAGAGCAAGATGAAGGAGCGCATCCGCGAGATCGCGGGCACCTTGATCGCGGTTGCCGCCGAACGCGCCCTCCGCCCCGGCGAGGTCGCCGAGCCCGACGCGAGTGGCTATCCGGCGTTCGTCGATCGCTTCCCGTACGAGGAAACCGACGATCAGGACCGCGCGATCAGCGACGTGCTCGACGATCTCGCGGGCGGCAAGCCGATGGACCGGCTGATCGTCGGCGACGTCGGCTTCGGCAAGACTGAGGTCGCGCTGCGCGCCGCCTTCGTCGCGGCGATGGCCGGGATGCAGGTCGCGGTGGTCTGTCCGACCACCCTCCTCGCCCGCCAGCATTACCAGAATTTCTGTGCCCGCTTCGATGGCTTCCCGGTCGAGATCGGCCGCCTGTCACGGCTGGTGACCGCCAGCGAGGCGAAGAAGGTCAAGGAGGGCGTCGCCAACGGCACGATCGACATCGTGATCGGCACCCACGCGCTGCTCGCCAGGAACATCGACTTCAAGCGGCTCGGGCTGGTGATCGTCGACGAGGAACAGCGCTTCGGGGTGACGCACAAGGAGCGGCTGAAGACGCTGCGCGCCGACGTGCACATGCTGACGCTGACCGCCACGCCGATCCCGCGCACGCTCCAGATGGCGATGGGCGGATTGCGCGAACTGTCGGTAATCCAGACCCCGCCGGTCGATCGCCTCGCCGTCCGCACCTATGTCATGCCGTGGGACCCGGTGGTGTTGCGTGAGGCGTTGCTGCGCGAACATTATCGCGGCGGGCAAAGCTTCCTCGTTACGCCACGCATCGCCGACCTGCCCGATATCGAGGATTATCTCCGCCGCGAGGTGCCCGAGATCCGCTACGTCATCGCGCACGGCCAGATGGCGCCGACCGATGTCGAGGAGCGGATGTCCGCTTTCTATGACAAGAAGTTCGAGGTGCTGGTGTCGACCTCGATCATCGAGAGCGGGATTGATATCCCCTCGGCCAATACGATGATCGTCAATCGCGCCGACCGCTTCGGCCTGGCGCAGCTCTATCAGCTCCGCGGTCGCGTCGGCCGGTCGAAGACGCGCGCCTATGCCTATATGGTCGCCCCGCCCGAGCGGCAGATGACCGAGGCGGCGGAAAAGCGGCTGAAGGTGCTGAGCGATCTCGATACGCTGGGTGCGGGGTTCCAGCTCGCCAGCCACGATCTCGACATCCGCGGCGCGGGCAATCTGCTCGGCGACGAACAATCGGGACATATCAAGGAGGTCGGCTACGAACTCTACCAGTCGATGCTGGAGGAGGCGATCCTGGAAGCCAAGGCCGGCGGCCTGCGCGAGCGCCAGCGTGATTTCAGCCCACAGATCAGCGTCGATGCGCCGATCCTGATACCGGAAGAATATGTTCCGGACCTCGATCTGCGAATGGGCCTCTACCGCCGCCTGAACGACGTCGACGAGGTACAGGGGCTCAACGCCTTCGCCGCCGAGATGATCGACCGCTTCGGCCCGCTTCCCGAGGCGACCGACAATCTGGTCAAGATCATGGAGATCAAGCTGAACGCCAAGAAGGCGTGCGTGTCGAAGCTGGACGTCGGGCCAAAGGGCGCGCTGGTCGCGTTCCACGACGACAAACCACCGAACATCGCCGGGCTGCTCGCCTATGTCGACAAGCTGGGCGGGATCGCGAAGCTGCGGCCGGACAGCAAGCTGGCGCTGACCCGCGTCTGGGCCGATCCCAAAGCGCGGCTGCACGGCGCGCTGCAATTGTCGAAGGGGCTGGCGAAGGCGGCGGGGTAAGTAGCATCGGCCCGTCATCGCGAGCGTAGCGAAGCAATCCGGAGGCGGATCAGGACGCCCTGGATTGCTTCGCTACGCTCGCAATGACGAACACGGCCCTAGCTGCTGTGGTCGGAGATGATCTTCCAGCCATCCTTGCGGCGCTCGAACAGCAATGTGGTCAGCCCGGTCTGCGGTACGCCGCTCGCCGGCGTCAGCGTCCAGCGCGCAACGTGCAGGACGTGCACCGCGCTCAGCGTCCGCCACGCCAGCGGCTGAAAGCTCAGCCGTCCGCGCGTGTTGCCGCCGTTGGCGAAGCTCTTTGCATAGCGCTCGGCAATCGCCGGCTTGCCGCGCACCACCTTGTCGCCCGCGACATAAACCGCATCGGGCGCATAGATGGCGGTGAAGCGCGTCAGATCGCCGGCGTTCCAGCCCGCGGCGCTGTCCGCCATCGCAGCGTCGATCGCTGCTTGTGGGGTGGCGGTGGCCGCCGCCACCGCGATCAACGCGGGAACGATCGTCATTTCTTGCCCCCCTTCATTTGCCCCGACCGTACCAGCTCGATCAATGCCGCATCGTCCAGCGGCCCGGCGCACAGGAACCCTTGATAGAAGGTGCAGCCGCGGGCCGCGAGCAACTGCCGCTGGGGCTCGGTCTCCACGCCCTCGGCGATCGTCTCCAGCCCCAGCCCCTCGGCAATACCCAGCACGCCTTGCAGCACCACACGGTTGCGCGCGTCGCTGACCGCCGCGGTCGTCAGGCTGCGGTCGATCTTGATATAGTCGAGCGGCAGCGTCGCGACATAGGACAGGCTGGAATAGCCGGTGCCGAAATCGTCGAGCGCGACGCGGCACCCGGCGGCCCGCAACGCCGCCAGCGCGACACCCGCGGCGCGAAGGTTGTCGATCATCGCGCCCTCGGTCACCTCGGCGGTGACGCGCCCCGGCGCGATCCCTGCCTCATGCACGCGCGCCAGGAAGCGGCTGACGAACGGCGTGCGCGACAGATCGGTAGCGGTGACGTTCACCGCGATCCGTAGGCCCGACAGCGCATCGGGCCAGTCGGCGGCGCGGCGCAGCGCCAGCGCCTGCACATGGTCGGATAAGGCCACTCCCAGCCCGGCGCGATCCGCGGCGGCCAGCAGCGTCTCGGCCCCCAGCTCACCGAGCCGCGGATGGTGCCAGCGCGCCAGCGCCTCGACCCCGATGATCCGGCCTTCCATCAAGTGGACCTGCGGCTGGAAGCGCACGTCGATCTCCTGCCGCTCCATCGCGCGGTGCAGGTCGGCGGCGAGCGCCGCGATCGGAACGCCGCTTCCCTCGGTCGCGACGCGCGTCGTGACTCCCTCGCTGGCGCGGGCATGGGACAGCGCCTCGGCAGCGCGGCGCAGCAGATGGTCCGGCGCCTCGTGGTCGACGCGTCGCGCCACCCCGATCCGGGCGCCGAGATGGATCGTCTCGTTACCGATCGTGAACGGCTGCTCCAGCGCACGCTCGACCGAATCAACAGCCGCGTCGCCGACCTGCGCATCGCCCGCCACCACGATCGTGAAGGTGGCGCCGCTGCGGACCGCCGCGCTGCGATAATCGGCCAGTGCCTCGCTCAGCCGCTCGTCGATCGCCTCCACCAGTTGATCGCCGGTCATCCGTCCGTAGGCGGCATTGACGATCTCGAAACTGGTCGGCGCGGCGGTGATCGCGGTCACGCCGTCGGGGGTGGCGGAAATCAGCTGCAGCTGTTCCTCGCTGGCGGTGCGCTCGCCCCGCCGGCGCCCGGCGGCGCGTTGCATGGTTCGTGTCTGACGCTCCATGACATTCGTCGTAGTCGGTGCCGCGCGGGGCGGCAATCCGATCTTGCCGGGCGGTGAACGACTCAATAGCTTCGCGCGTTGTGACGGCAATGATCGAAACCAGCAGCACGGCCGCGCCGCTCATCGACGGCTTCGGCCGCACCATCCGGTACCTGCGCGTGTCGGTGACGGATCGCTGTGACCTGCGCTGTCGCTATTGCATGGCGGAGCAGATGACGTTCCTGCCGCGCGAGAAGATTGCGACGCTGGAGGAGCTGGCGATCATCGCCGAACGCTTCGTGGCGCGCGGTGTACGCAAGGTAAGGCTGTCGGGCGGCGAGCCGCTGGTGCGACGCGACGTACTGCAACTGGTGCAGCGGCTCGGGCGGCACATCGGCACCGCGCTTGACGAGCTGACGATGACCACCAACGGCACGCGGCTGCGCGACCATGCCGCGGCGCTGCGCGAGGCGGGGCTGCGTCGGCTGAACGTCAGCCTCGACAGCCGCAATCCCGACCGCTTCCGTCACATCACCCGCCACGGGGACGTCGCGCAGGTGCTCGACGGGATCGCCGCCGCCCGCGACGTCGGTCTGGCGATCAAGATCAACATGGTCGCGCTGAAGGGCGTCAATGAGGACGAGATCGCGGCGATGCTGGACTGGTGCGTCGCCGATGGGTACGATCTGACGCTGATCGAGACGATGCCGCTGGGCGCGATCGACGAGGATCGCACCGATCGCTTCCTGCCGTTGACGGTGGTGAAAGAGCGGCTCGATGCGCAGTTCGCGCTGGAACGCGACGCCGTACAGACAGGTGGGCCGGCTCGATACTGGCGGGTCAACGGCAGCGCGACGAAGCTGGGGCTGATCTCGCCGCTGACGCAGAACTTCTGCAACGGGTGTAACCGCGTGCGGCTGACCACCGAGGGGCGGCTCTATACCTGCCTCGGCCACGACGATCATCGTGACCTGCGCGCCGCGCTGCGCGAGGGTGGCATCGCAGCGCTCGACGCCGCGATTGAAGATGCGCTGACCACCAAGCCGCGTCGCCATGATTTTCGGATCGGCCAAGGTGCCGCGCCCGCGGTCGCGCGGCATATGAGCGTCACCGGCGGATGACTCTCTATCCCCGGCGGGCGCTGGTCGCCTCGCCCACCGCCCCCGCGCAGGCTGCGCGCGCCGAACTTGCCGATACGTGGGACTGGTGCCCGCTCGAGGAAGCCGATCTGGTGGTCGCACTCGGCGGCGACGGGTTCATGCTCCAGTCGTTGCATCTGCTGCTGGAGCGCCGGCGCGCCATCGTGCCGGTGTTCGGGATGAACCTCGGTACTGTCGGCTTTCTGATGAACGAATGGCGGCGGCACGATCTGGATGGGCGGATCGAGCGCGCTCGCGCGTTCAAGGTAACCCCGCTGACCGCGACCGCGACCGGCTTCGACGGCAGCGTTCATACGCTGCCCGCGATCAACGAGGTCTCGCTGCTGCGCGAGACGCGGCAAACCGCCAAGCTGGAGGTACGGATCAACGATCGTATCGTGCTCGAAGAGCTGTCGTGCGACGGGATCTTGGTCGCCACGCCGGCCGGGTCGACAGCCTACAATCTCTCGGCGCACGGCCCGATCCTGCCGCTCGGCTCGCAGATGCTGGCACTGACCCCGATCAGTGCGTTTCGTCCGCGGCGCTGGCGCGGCGCGATCCTGCCCGACAAGACGCGGGTGTCGCTGCGCGTGCTGGAGGCGGGCAAGCGCCCCGTCTCGGCGGTCGCGGACCAGCGGGAAGTGCGCAATGTCGCGCAGGTGGATATCGCGATGGACCGCGCGCGCGAGTTGACGCTGCTGTTCGATCCTGAGCACGCACTCGACGACCGCATCACCATGGAGCAGTTCGTCGCATAAGCCCGAAAGATGAAATAAGGGTCTTGCGCGCCGGAAATCCGGCTTTATAGACCCCCTCCACGACGTTGAACGACGTTCCCTGATAGCTCAGCGGTAGAGCTCTCGACTGTTAATCGAGCGGCCGTAGGTTCGAATCCTACTCAGGGAGCCACCTCTTTTCCGACCAGACGTGAAACTTCCGCTCGTCAGGAAAAGCAGGCATAACGTCCGTCCCGTTGCTTTTTTCCAACAGCTGGTCGCCGAAACGGCTCGGGCTTCGACGCGCGTGCCACGCGGAGCGATTTCGTTCATCGCACGTTCCACTCACCTCGGCTATGCGACGGCTCGTCGCACCGCCCGGGTGCGTTGGAGAGTACGCCATGATGATGAAGTTAGGCCGCTCGGCGTTGGTGGTGGCGCTGGCGGCCAGTACGACGCTGGTCGCCGCCTGCGCCACCGAGACCGCCTACCGGCCTGCGACCGGCAGCGGCTTCTACCGCACCGGCTACAGCGACGTGCGGATCGAGCCGAACCGCTATCGCGTGACCTTTGCCGGCAACACCGTTACTGATCGCGACGTCGTTGAACGCTATCTGCTGTTCCGTTCCGCCGAACTGACGTTGCAGAACGGCTATGACTATTTCGTGATGGCCGATCGCGACACCGATCGTCAGGCCCGCACCTACTCGACGCCTGGCTTCGGCGGCGGCTGGGGCCCCGGCTTCGGCGCGTTTGGGGGCGGCCTGTGGGGGCCACGCTGGGGCTTCTATGGTCGCGGCTTCGGCTATCGTGCGTGGGACCCGTTCTGGGGCGGACCTTGGGGCGGCTTCGGCGGTGGTCAGGACATCCGCACCGTCGATCGCTACGAGGCATCGGCCGAGATCGTGATGTTCAAGGGAACGCCGGATCGTGGCAACGTTCGCGCCTTCAATGCACGCGCAGTGACCGAGTCGATCGGACCGACGATCCGCCTCCCCAAGGCGTCGTAAGCGCCAGGATCTGCCGGACGGCGGCGGGGGCATCGGTCCGGGTGACCGATGCCCCTTTTCACCAAATCAACGCGGCGCGACGCCGAGCTCGACTCCGGTCTTATCGTGCAGCGCGAATCGGTCGATCAGATCGGCGCTGGCCTCGTTGTACCCGGCCACTTCGACAATTGCTCCATCGCGCCGGAGCCGCGCGACGATCTTGTCTAGCGCCGCAACCGCCGAGATGTCCCAGAAGTGCGCAGCAGTGACGTCGATCACCACGGCACGCGCTTCCTCCGCCGCGAACGCGCGAGTGAAACGGTCGACCGAGGCGAAAAAGATTTCACCCCGCACCCGGTAGCGTACCGGATCACCCGGCTCGCGAATGACCGCGAACATCCGGCGCACCTTGCCTACGAAGACGATGCCCGACAGTAGCACACCGGCGGCGACGCCCTGCGCCAGGTCGCGTGTTGCGACCACGACCGCCACGGTGACGAGCATCACGATCGACGATGTTGGCGGATGGCGCCGCAGGTTGGGGATCGAGTTCCAGCTGAACGTGCCGATCGACACCATCACCATTACCGCGACCAGCGCCGGCATCGGCACGCGTCCGACCACCGGCCCGAGCACCGCGAGCAGGAAAAGCAGGAACGCGCCCGCGGTCAAGGTCGACAGCCGCTTGCGACCGCCCGAGGTGACGTTGATGACGGATTGGCCGATCATCGCGCACCCGCCCATCCCCCCGACCAGCGCAGCGGCAAGGTTAGCCCCGCCCTGCCCCATACACTCACGACGCTTGTCGCTGTCGGTGTCGGTCATGTCGTCGACGATCTGCGCGGTCAGCATCGACTCGAGCAGCCCGACCGCCGCCATCGTCAGCGAATACGGCAGGATGATCTGCAAGGTGTTGATCGTCAGCGGCACCTGCGGCAGCGCGAGCGACGGCAGCCCCTCGGGCAAACGCCCCATGTCGCCGACGGTACGCACCGGCAGGCCGAGCATTATGGCGAGCACCGTCAGGATGACGATCGCGACCAGCGGCGACGGCACCGCCCGGGTGACGCGCGGCAGGAGGTAGATGATCGCCAGCCCGCCCGCGACCAGCGCGTAGCTGTGCCAGCTGACGCCGGTGAGCTGCGGCAGCTGCGCCATGAAGATCAGGATCGCCAGCGCGTTGACGAAGCCGGTGATGACGGAGCGTGAGACGAACTGCATCAGCAGATTGAGCCGCAGCAGCCCGGCGACGATCTGGATGACGCCCATCAGGATCGTCGCGGCGAACAGATAATCGACACCGTGCTCGCGCACCAACGGGGTGACGACGACCGCAACAGCGGCGGTCGCGGCAGAGATCATCGCTGGCCGCCCGCCGAGCAGCGAGATGACGATCGCGATCGCGATCGATGCGTAGAGCCCGACGCGCGGATCGACTCCGGCGATGACCGAGAAACCGATCGCCTCGGGGATGAGCGCGAGGGCGACCACGATGCCGGCGAGAACCTCGCGCCGTGCCTCGCCCGCGTCCGCGCACCATGCAGACCGGAAACAGGAAGTGAAGGAGGTCATAGGCCTGTCATGAACACACCACGTATCGGTGCCGACGCTAGAACGCGACGCTCAGGGTGGCGATACGTAGAGGTTGCCCGGCGGATCGGCGGCCGGGATAGCCACCCGGATTTGCACCGGGTCCATGTGGATGGCGCTGCCTTTAGGCTAAGCCGAATGGCCGGGGCAAGAGGCTTAACAAGATTGCCCGTCGCCCCGGACCAAAGACGGGGCGCGGGCAAACCTATGCCGCGGGGGGGTAAGCAGCGGAGCCCTGATCAAGCCCGGGATGTGGGCGGGAGAACTCGGTTCGGCTTGGCTTACGCCGCGCCGTGGCAGTGCTTGTACTTGCGCCCCGAACCGCACGGGCATGGCGCGTTGCGACTGACGACGCCCTCCCAACTCGCCGGATCGTCGCCGAGATCGGCGGCGGTCGGCTGCGGGATCTGGAGCGGCGGGATCGTGGTCGTCACCAGCCCGCGCGTGCCGGCGTCGATGTCATTGGAATTGTCCTCGCCGGTGAACGGATCGAAATGGGTGGTGATGAAATCCGGCAGGTCGGGCAGCGGCGGCGGTGCCTGCATCTGGAATTGCGCAAAGGCGATCGTGCGGGTCACATCCTCGCGGATCGCCTCGAGCATGCGCTGGAAGAGGTTGAACGCCTCCTGCTTATACTCGTTGATCGGCGTCTTCTGCGCATAGGCGCGCAAGTGGACGACCTGACGCAACGCGTCGAGCATTGCGAGATGCTCCTTCCAGTGATGGTCGAGGTTCTGGAGCAGGATCGACTTCTCGACCTGCGTCCAGGTCGGGGTGTCCAGCTCGGCGGCCTTGGCCTCGACCATCGCATCGGCTTCGGCCAGCACGCGTTCGGTGACGATCTCGGGATCGAGCGCATCCTCATTCAGCCAGTCGTCGATCGGCGGCGTGATGTTGAGCACTTCGGCGAGCCGCGTCTTCATTCCCTCCACATCCCATTGCTCGGGATAGGAATTAGGCGGGCACGCCTCGCCGACGATCGCATTTACGGTCTCGGCGCGCATGTCGGTCACCACGTCACCGACCGTATCGGCATCCATGATGTCGGCGCGCTGTTCGTAGATCACCTTGCGCTGATCGTTCATCACGTCGTCATATTCGACGACCTGCTTGCGTATGTCGTAATTGCGCGCCTCGACCTTCTTCTGCGCGGTCTCGATCGCCTTGGTCAGCCACTTGCTGCCGATCGCCTCGCCATCGTTGATGTTGTTACGCATCATCTTGGCGAACAGCGTATCGGGGCCGAAGATACGCAGCAGATCGTCGTCGAGCGACAGATAGAAGCGGCTGAGTCCCGGATCGCCCTGACGGCCCGAGCGGCCGCGAAGCTGATTGTCGATACGACGGCTTTCGTGGCGCTCGGTCGCCAGCACGAACAGACCGCCGGCTTCGAGCACCTTTTGCTTCTCGGCGGCGATCTCGGCGCGGATCTGCTCGATTGCCGCGTCGCGCTCCGGTCCCTCGGGCATTCCGGCGAGTTCGTCCTCGACACGCATCTCGAGATTGCCGCCGAGCTGGATGTCGGTGCCGCGGCCCGCCATGTTGGTGGCGATCGTCACCGCGCCCAGCCGTCCCGCCTGCGCCACGATATGCGCTTCACGCTCGTGATAGCGCGCGTTGAGCACCGAATGGTCGACGCCTTCCTGTCGCAGGAACTCGCTGAGCAACTCGGATTTCTCGATCGACACCGTGCCGACCAGCACCGGCTGGCCTGTCTCGGCATGTTCGCGAATCTTCTTGGCGATCGCGCGGAACTTGTCCTGTGTATCCTTGTAGAACTCGTCTTCCTCATCGACGCGGTTGACGGGCCGGTTCGTCGGGATGGTGACGACGTTCATCTTGTAGATGTCGTAGAATTCCGCCGCCTCGGTCGCGGCGGTGCCGGTCATTCCGGCCAGCTTCGGGTACATGCGGAAGTAGTTCTGGAAGGTGATCGAGGCCATCGTCTGGTTCTCGGGCTCGATCTGTACGCCCTCCTTCGCCTCGACCGCCTGGTGGAGCCCGTCCGACCAGCGGCGCCCGTCCATCATGCGCCCGGTGAACTCGTCGATGATGACGACCTTGTCGTCCTTGACGATGTAATCGGTGTCGCGCTTGAACATCGCGTTCGCGCGCAGCGCCTGGTTCAGGTGATGGACGACCTGCGTGTTCTCGAAGTCGTAGAGGTTCGCGCCCTGCAACAGCCCGGCGGCCTCGAGCATCCGCTCGGCGCGCTCGGTGCCGTCCTCGGTCAGGACGATCGATTTCTGCTTTTCGTCCTTCTCGTAATCCTCTTCGTTGAGTTGCTTCACGATCGCGTCGACGCCGATGTACAGCTCGGATTTGTCGTCGGTAGGGCCGGAGATGATCAGCGGCGTGCGCGCCTCGTCGATCAGCACCGAGTCGACCTCGTCGACGATCGCCATTGCGAACTGGCGCTGCACCATCTGGCTGCGCTCATACTTCATGTTGTCGCGGAGGTAATCAAAGCCGAATTCGTTGTTCGTGCCGTACGTGATGTCGGCTGCGTAGGCGTTGCGGCGCTCCTCGTCCGAAAGGTTCGGGACGATCACCCCGGTGGTCAGCCCCAGGAACCGATAGACGCGGCCCATCCAGTCGGCGTCGCGACTGGCGAGATAATCGTTGACCGTGATGACGTGCACGCCCTCGCCCGGCAGCGCGTTGAGATAGGTCGCGAGCGTCGCGACCAGCGTCTTGCCCTCGCCGGTCCGCATCTCGGCGATCTCGCCGCGGTGGAGGACGATGCCGCCGATCATCTGCACGTCATAGTGACGCTGGCCCAGCACGCGCTTCGCCGCCTCGCGGACCGTCGCGAACGCCTCGGGCAACAACTGGTCGAGCGTCTCACCGTTCGCCAGCCGCTCACGGAACAACACGGTCTGGTGCGACAGCGTGGCGTCGTCCATCGCCTGCAGCGCCGGCTCGTAGGAGGCGATCTTCGCGAGGATCGGATTGAGCGACTTGACGTAACGGTCGTTGGACGAACCGAAGAGCGACTTGGCAATACCGCCGAACATGGGCGTGATCCTGTATCTGGAAGCGACGCGGCGGCGCCGGTGTCGGGCGGCCGCGCGGGAAGAAGTGGCGTGATGAAGCGAGCGCCGCGCTATTCGCGCCGGCGGTCCGCGAAAAGCGGCTCGGCGACCAGCACGAACACGCGTGCTACCGGCGCGACACGGCTTGCGACCGGCAGGGCGAGCGGAGCGGCCGGGCGCGTGGCGAGATGCCGCGCGGCGGAAGCGATCGCAGCCGCCTTGACCTGCTGCGCCACTGCCTGCGCAACCTGCGGCTCACGCGCCGTGGCCCCGACGCCGGTCAGCGCGGAGAGCAACGCGGAAAGGAGCAGCAGCAGGTTCACGACGCCGGACATAGGATGCACGCGCGGGCACGTCCACCGCCCGCACGCGCGTAAACCATCAATTTGGCGAGGGAAGCAGGGTTGTCCACTCGGCCACAAGCACCTGCGCTGCCTTGTATGCGCCGTCCTTGTCCCGCGGCGGAATAAATCGCTGACCAGAGTCGCACGCCGTTGACCTCGGATACTTCTTTGCTTCTTCCGCCCACTCCCCGCTTACCGCCACCGTGCAGTTCGTTGGCACCCCGTTCGTGTCGACTGACTGTCGCGCCTCGCGCATCGACAGCAGCCGCCCTCCGACCGTCAGGGCAGGCATCGACGGCGGGGTCTCGCCGTTACGGATTACAAAATCCGATCGCATCTGGAAGCTCCCGACTACCTTCAGGCTCGCGCGCAACCCGGCCGGCTTGAAGTCGGGCCCGCCACATCTGGTCAGATCGGTCGTTTGCGGTTTGCCATCAACAATGATTTCGCAGCCCGCGATGGTATCGTCCGCGGCGATCGTCATGATCGTGGCGAAATCCAGCGGTCCAGACGGCTGTCGATTGTCGCCGTCCCCCGGCAACACCCAACGGATCGGAAAGGTAACTTCGCTCGCGATCGCCCGGTCTTTCGCATCGCGGGCCGGTGTGAACCGACCCCTCGCCAGGATCAAAGCGCAAGTGCCCTTTTCCAGCGTCGGCGATCCTATCGACACGTCGATCCGGCACGCCGTCGGGTGTCCGGTCGCGTCCACCGCGACGATCGCGACGACCCGCCCCTGCTCCCCGGCGCGGATTGCCGCCGGGGGGTAATTGTCGGCACCCATCCAGTTGGCAACGTCCAGCGGCGCCGCTTCCTTCGCCACCCGCGGCGTACTGTTGCCCCACGTCGGCATCGCCGCCGCCGCCACGACCAGCGCTGCCATCCACCCCTTCATCCGCATCGCGTCACTCTCCCCCTTTGCCTGCCCCGGTCGCAAAGCTAAGGCGACGCCATGTCGACGTCCATCTCCCCGCTCGCCACGCCGTTCCCCGAAATGGCGACCATCGCCGGTGTCACGCTGCGCGTCGCTCGCGCACGCTACAAGGAGTGGGACCGCACCGATCTCACCTTCGCCGAGCTGGCGCCGGGCACAACCGTCGCGGGTGTGCTGACGCAATCCAAATGTCCCTCGCCCGAGGTCGAATGGTGCCGCAAGGCGCTGGTGCTCGGCGAGGCGCGCGCGCTGGTGGTGAACGCCGGCAACTCCAACGCCTTCACAGGCCATCGCGGGCGCGAAGCGGTTGAGGCGATCGCCGCGCAGACCGCGCAGACGATCGGCTGCCGTCCCTCCGACGTCTTCGTCGCCTCGACCGGCGTGATCGGCGTGCCGCTGCCGATCGACAAGGCACAGACCGGGCTCGCGGCCGCCTTCGTCGCACCTGAAGCCGACTGGCGCGCGGCGGCGGAGACGATCGGCACCACCGACACCTATCCCAAGGGGGCGAGCGCGACGGCGGTGGTCGACGGCCGCACGATCACGATCGCGGCGATCATCAAGGGTTCGGGCATGATCGCGCCGGACATGGCGACGATGCTCGGCTTCATCTTCACCGATGCAGCGGTCGAGGCACCGTTCCTGCAAGCCGCGCTTTCGGCGGCGAACACGCGGACCTTCTCGTGCATCACCGTCGACGGCGACACCTCGACCAGCGACACTGTGCTGGCGTTCGCAACCGGCGCGGCGGGCAATACGCCGCTTTCCGGCGACGAGAGCGACGGCGCGGACGCGTTCCGCGCGGCGCTGGCCGATGTCTGCCGGCAACTCGCGCTGCTGGTGGTGCGTGACGGCGAGGGCGCGACCAAGCTGATCGAGGTGGCGGTCGAGGGTGCCGAGAGCGACCGCTCGGCGCACCGGATCGCCATGTCGATCGCAAATTCGCCGCTCGTGAAGACCGCGATCGCCGGCGAGGACGCCAATTGGGGGCGCGTCGTGATGGCGGTCGGCAAGGCCGGCGAGCCCGCCGAACGCGACCGGCTGGCGATCCGCTTTGGCGCGACGCAGGTCGCCGAGGGTGGCTTGGCGGTGTCCGGCTATGACGAAGCGCCGGTCGCGGCGCATCTGAAGGGGCAGGACGTCGAGATCGGAATCGACCTCGGTCTCGGCGAGGGCCGTGCGACGGTGTGGACCTGCGACCTGACGCACGGCTATATCTCGATCAACGCCGACTATCGGAGCTGACGCGCGCCATGCTGACGATCTGGGGGCGCCTGAACTCGCATAACGTCAAGAAGGTTGTGTGGCTCGCCGAGGAGCTGGCGCTGACCTACCAGCGCCACGACGTCGGCGGCACGTTCAGGATGGACGAAGCCTATCGCGTAAAAAACCCCAATGCCTTGGTCCCGACGATCGAGGACGGCAACATCGTCCTGTGGGAGTCGAACGCGATCCTGCGCTATCTGGCCGCGCGGCATGGCGACGACGCACTATGGCCCGCCGATCCGGTGCGGCGGGCGCTCGCGGATCGCTGGATGGACTGGCAATTCGGCTATGCCGAGGCGCAGCGGCCGGCGTTCACTGGGCTCGTGCGTCAGTCGCCGGAGCAGCGCGACCCCGCGGCGATCGAGCGCGCGACGGTGGCGTGCGCGCGGATGATGACGGTTCTCGACGCCGCACTGGCGATCCAACCGTGGCTGTCGGGCGATACGTTCGGCCTCGGCGACGTGCCGATGGGAGTATACGCACATACCTTCTTCGCGCTCGGGCTGGCGCGTGAGCCCGTGCCGCATGTAGCGCACTGGTATGAGCGGCTGAAGACGCGACCGGGCTTTGCCGCGAACGTGATGATTCCGCTGACATAGGAGCGATCCGCCTTGTCCGTCGCCGCGGACTTGATCCGGGGCGACGGCTTAGGTCACTCAGGCGCGGCGCGGATCACCTCGGCGGACTGGACCGCGTCGACCAACAGGCTCCGATGCCACATCCCCATATGCCCGAACCCGGGCAGACTGAACGGTGACCGCTGCGGCTCTGGCAGCAT
The DNA here is from genome assembly GCF_902506455.1 of Sphingomonas sp. 8AM. GTDB lineage: Bacteria > Pseudomonadota > Alphaproteobacteria > Sphingomonadales > Sphingomonadaceae > Sphingomonas. The sequence continues at coordinate 2,734,348 of NZ_LR733844.1, forward strand.
CTCCCGCGCGATCAGCCGGATGTGGTAAGCGGTGCCGGACCGCCGCGGAACGGCCCTCGCGATATCGCTCTTCGCGTCGATGTCGAGCCAATAGACAGTGGGATCCGACGCCATTCGTCGCCGCGCCTCGTCGTAGCTTCGCGCGCCCTCGACAAACTGAGACCCCTCGAATTCATCGATCCACGCGCCCTCATAGGATCGTGGCGCGCGAAAGCGGCGGCATTCTCGATCCGGCCCGCGGATGACGAACGCCACCCCGCCCGACCGCTCGTCGCGTCGACACACCGGCGCGGAAGGCGGTGGTGGAACCGTGGCGGCGCCCTGCATCAACAGCAGCGCCGCCAGCAGCATCAGGCCAGCTCACCTTCAAGCCACGCCTTGATCCGCCCCTTGGGCTCGGCACCGACCTTGGTCGCCGCCGGCACGCCGCCCTTGAACAGGATCATCGTCGGGATGCCACGCACGCCATATTGGCCCGGCGCATCGGGATTCTCATCGATGTTCAGCTTGGCGATCGTCACCTGCTCGCCCAATTCCTCGCTGATCTCCTCCAGCGACGGACCGATCATCTTGCACGGGCCACACCATTCCGCCCAGAAATCGACCAGCACCGGCTTGTCGGCGGACAGCACGTCGGTCTGGAAGCTGGCGTCGGTGATCTTCTTGGTGGCCATGTCATTACTCCTTGGATGCACTGAACCTAGGGTGTCGGGCGTGTGCGCTCAACCACCCGCGGCCAAGCTTTGCTCCGGTCCCGAGAAGCGGCGCTTGACGGGGTCGAGCAACGCGGCGGGCAGATCGATCAGCCGCGGCCCGGCGGTGTAGAGCAACGCCACCTCGACGCGCGTGTCCGGAAAGATGACCTCCAGCGCGGCGTGATAGGCGGCCATCTGTCGCAGGTGATAATCGGGTACGTCCTCGACGCTGTCGGGCACGCCGCGCCCGGTCTTGTAGTCGATCGCGCGAACCACGCCGTCGCCGATCAGCAACCGGTCGATCGTGCCAGAGATCACGCGCCCGGTTGGAAGCGTCGCGGCGACCGGTGCTTCCGCAAGCGCGGCCGGGCCGAACAATGCGGCATAGGCCGGGTCGTTGAGCACCGCCAGGACGGGCGCGATCACGGCAGATGGATCGACGACCCCGCGCGCGCTGAGCCAGCGGAGCGCCGCCGTCTCACGCGCCGCCGGAGCGAGCGGTGGAAGTCGCTCGAACAAGGCATGCATCAGCGTACCGCGTTCGGCCGCCCCACGGGCAGCGGGCGCGGGCGGCGCATCGCTGACCGCGTCGTCACCGATCGACGACGGAGTCAGCGGACGCGGTGGCTTGGCGTCCTCGAGCGCGGGGCGCCGCGCCCAGTCCGGAAGCGTGATCACAACATCGTCGCTAGCCCCCGCCCCGCCCTTCGTCGCCACCGCACGCGCCGGCCGACGCCCGGTGAAGACGCGCTCGCCCTCGCCGCCGCCGATCCCCAGCGCATCGAGCGTTCGTGCGGCAGCGGCATACCAGCTCGCGTCCGGCGGCACGCCCTGCCATTTGGCACTGAGCGACCCGGCGATCACCAGTCGTTCCTCGGCGCGGGTCGCCGCCACATAGAACAGCCGCCAATGCTCCTGCCGCTCGCGTTCCTCGACCTGCGCGAGCGCAGTGTCGATCGCCCCGGCGCGCTCGGCGCTACGCGGGCGGAAAACCGGGATCGGCTTCTCCAGTCCCTCGGGCGTCCACATCAGCGTCGAACGCGGGCTGGCATCGGGGTCCGCGGTGGCGTCGGCGAGAATGACCAGCGGGGACTGCAGGCCCTTCGCGCCGTGCGCGGTCATGACCCGCACCGCGTCGAGCGGCGCAGCGGCGTCGCGGACGATCTCCACCTCGTCACGCTCGAACCAGTCGAGGAAGCGTTGCAGCGACGGCGTCGACCCGGTTTCGAAATCGAGCGCGGCGTTGAGCAGTTCCTCGATCGGGTCACGCGCCTCCTCGCCGAGCCGGGCCAGCAATTTGCGCCGGCCATCGAGCGATCCGGACAACAGCAGTTCGAGGAATCGATAGGGCGTGTCGTAATCGGCGCTGGCGAGGAGCGCGGCCAGTTCCGCGACATGCCCCGCATGATGCCGCGACAGGTGGCGCCACAGCGAGCCCTGACGCTCAACCGCGCGCATCATCAGCTCGTCCTGCGTCCAGCCGATCAGCGGCGAGACGAGCAGGCTGGCGAGGCTGAGATCGTCGTCGGGCTGGAGCACGAACCGCACCGCGGCGAGCAGGTCCTGCACCGCCAGCGGCGCGGAAAGCCGCAGCCGGTCGACGCCCGCCACCGGCACGCCCTCGGCATAGAGCCGCGCGACGAGCAATTGCGCCAGCTCGCCGCGGCGCTTGACGAGGATCATCACGTCCTCCGGGCGCAGGCGGCGGCCCTTGCTCTCCAGCAGCAATCCGCCATCCTCCAGCGGACCGAGCCAGCGCTTCACCGCCTGTGCAATTCGCGTGGCGTTGGCGCGGACCGCATCGTCGATCCAGCCTTCCTCGCCGCTGTCCTCAGCGTCCGTGGCCCCCGCAGCAACGGGCGGCCAGAGCACGACCGCGCCCGGACCCGTCACGCGGCTGGCGTGCGGCGGAATATCCTCGGCAGCACCCAACCCGGCTGCACCGACCGTCGCAATCGCCTGATCGACGAACTCCAGCACCGGCGCCGTGGAGCGGAACGAGTCCGTCAGCGACAACCGGTCGAAGGGCAGTCCGCGCTCGTGATCGGGCATCAGGTCGTCGCCGGCCACGTCGCGCGCACGATCGGCGAAATAGCGCTCGGCCGCGAGGAAGTTGATCGGGTCGGTGCCCTGAAAGCCGAAGATCGCCTGCTTCAGATCGCCGACTGTAAACAAGGTCCGTACCGACGGCGCATAGACGCCGCGTCCGACGAAATATTCATCGACCAGCGCGCGAATGATCGTCCATTGCGCGACATTGGTGTCCTGCGCCTCGTCGACCAGCACATGTTCGGTAATCTGGTCGAGCTTGTAGCGAATCCACTCGCCGATCCCTTCCTGCCGCAGCAGCGCGACCGCAGCGTCGATCAGGTCGTTGAAATCGACCGCGCCGCTGTGACGCTTGGCGATGGCATAGCCACGCGCATACTCGCGCCCGACCTCCAGTGCTGCGCCGAGCCGGTCGGCATAGGCCGCCCGCACCCGCAGCGACAGCAGCTCGCCGCACCAGCCGTGCATGCGCATCGCGTGATCGGCGTAGTCGGGGTCGGCCGGCGCGCGGCCCTTGCCGAACGACAGCGGATCGCCGTCCTTCTTCGCCCAGACGCCGTGCAGGTGGTCGAGTGTCGCGGCGCGCTCCTCGACGCCGACGGCAAGCCATGCCCCGATTGCCTCGGCCCGATCGATCCCGCTCTTGGTTCCCCAGCCGCGGTTGAGCGCAGCGAGCGTATCGAGTGTCGCTCGATCGATCGCATCGTCGCCGCATGCGTCACGAACGTGCGCGGCGACGTCGCCGAGCGGCAGGCCGAGCTGCGTGCGGACGAACGGTGCGATTCCGGCGGGAAGCGCCTCCAGCGCGTCGTTTGCGCGCGCGCAATCGGCAAGGAACTGCTCCGCCCCCTGCTCGCCGAGCCGGACGCTCAGCGCGCCGATCGTCTCGACCGGGCGGGTGCGGCCTTCGCGTTCAGCCTGCACCAGCAAATCGGAGAGCGCCTGCCGGCGGAGCAGCGCTTCCTCGCGTGGCTCGATCGGCCGGAAACCGGGAACGAGTCCGGCCTCGATCGGGAAGGCGGCAAGCAGACCCTGGCAGAAACCGTGGATCGTCTGGATGCGCAGACCCCCGCCGGGCGCGTCAAGGACGCGCGCGAACAGCGTGCGGGCGCGGGCGACCAGCGCCGGCGTCGGCCGCTCGCCAAGCGCGGCGAGGTCGGCAGCGAGTTCGGTGTCCGGCATGCGGACCCAGGCGGCGAGCTGCCGATTGACACGCGCCGCCATCTCCGCCGCGCCGGCCTTGGTGAAGGTCAGGCACAGGATCGCGCCAGGCTCGACGTCGCGCAGCAACAGGCGGAACACGCGCGCGGCGAGCACCTGCGTCTTGCCGGTCCCCGCCGATGCGGACAGCCAGACATGCGCCTCGGGACGGCTGGCGCGAAGCTGCGCATCCTTGAGCTGGGGTAGCGGGGTAACCGCGCGGGGGGTCATGCCTGGGCCTCCTCCGTCATCCCCGCGCAGGCGGGAAGCGCGACACGCCAACGTTGCGATTTCAGCGCGCAGGTCAGCGCTGCGCGCTGTCCGCCGTTGCCGAAATGACGATTACGCATCGCGGCCATACCATTCATCACGGCGCATCAACTGGTCGTATTCCGCAAAGGGCGCGAATTCGGGGTGGAGCTTGGCGGTGAACGGCTCCTCGCCCGTCAACCAGCGGGCCGCCGCCTCCGCAAAGCTGTCGCACGCGGCGCAAACAAAGTCGCCGGTCATGATCCGCCCGCCCTTGCCCGCCGGGTCCGCCGGGCTCGATACCGAACCGAACGCGTCGCCCTTCTTCGCGAGCGACCAATATTCGAACGCGCTCGCCTGCCCCGACACGTTGCCGAACCCGCCTGCCTCGGCGATCGCGCCGAGCAATCCGAGCTGCAAATTGAACCCGCCACGCACCGCCGCGATCGACGGCGCCTTGCCCGTCTTGTAGTCGACGATCCCCAGCCCGCCATCAGGCATCCGGTCGATCCGGTCGAAACGCCCGGTCAGCTCGATGCCCGACAACTCGGTGGTGCCGCGCCCTTCCACCGCCAGCACGTTGCGTCCGGCCGCGCGATCGGCGAGCGTCTTGCCCGCCACCCACTCGAACGCCGCGATCAGCCGCGGCTGCCACAGCGCGCGGAGCAGCGGATGCGTCGCGGGATCGGCCAGCAAGGTCAGCGCGCGCGGCAGCAGCTTGTCGGCATCGCAACCGTCCTCGCGCGCCCACGCCTCCAGTACCGCATGGACCGCGGTGCCCCGCCACGCCGCGCTGGGATCGGCATCGACCGGGTCGAGCGCCGAAAGCTTCAGGATGCGGCGCGCATAGAAGGCGAACGGGTCGGCCTTGAGCCGGTCGACCTCGGTGACCGAGATCTGGCGTGGGCGCAGCCGTGCCGGTGGCAGCGGCGCGGGCCGGTCGGCTGGCGTCGGCACGCGCGTGCCGTCGAGCGCGCGCGCCCACATCGCCAGGGTCTGGTCGCCCGGGAAGCGCTCGCCGGTCATCGCCTCCAGCCGCAGCCAGAAACGCGAGGCGAGTGCCGGCGAGCGCGCATCGCGCCGCGCACGGGTCAGCACCACCTGCCTGGCACCGAGCGCCTGCCCGAAATCATGCGCCGCCACCCCGATCCCGCGATCGAGGCCCGGCAGCCCCAGTTCGGCGCGCACGCGCGGCGCGAGCCATGGGTCCGGCGCGGGCAGCCCCGGCCATGTTCCTTCGTTGAGCCCCGACAGGATCATCAGATCGGCGCGTTGCAGCCGCGCCTCCATCAAGCCGTAGATGGCGAGCCGCGGGTGGCGCTCGCGCGGCAGCAGCCGGATCGCGATCTCGTCCATCAGCATCCGCAGCAACGGCGCAAAACCCGCCGGTGCGATCTGTTGCGGCCCGCACGGCGCCTGCGTCTCCAGCCCCGTCAGCAGATCGGCAGCGGCCCGTCCCGCCGGGCCACGCCACGCCTCTTCGCCGGCGAGCAGATCGGCCGCCTCGCGCAGGCACGCGACCAGACTCGACAAGGTCGCCATTCCCGTACCGAACCCACGCGCGGCCGGGTCGAGCAGTGGGCGCGCCGCGCGCCACCACTCGGCGGCAGGCGCGAAGGCCGGCACCGCGGCGAGGTGACGATCAATCCCCTCCAGCCCAGGCGCCGGGCGCGGGCCCCGCAACGCGCGGTCGAGGCGGCGCACCCCGTCGAGCCACGCGCCGCGCCCGTCCCCGAGCCGCACCAGCGGATGCTTGAGCAGCGTCAGCAACGCCATCGGCGCAAAGTCCTGCGCCGCCGCCTCGATGATCGCGGTCAACAGCGTACCCGGCGGCAGGGTCGCCAGCGCGCGGCCGGCGCTGTCGTCCACCTCGATGTTCCAGCGCCGGCAATGCGCCGCCACGCGCCGGGCAAGCATCCGGTCGGGGGTGACCAGCGCCGCGGTGATGCCCGGCGTCTCGACCGCCTCGCGCAGCTTGAGCGCGATCGCCTGCGCTTCCTCGGCCGGGGTCGCGAGTTCGACGGCGGTCACCCCGGTCAGGCGGCGATCGGCGGCGTCGAGCTGCGTCCATTTGGCAGTGAAGCGCGCCGGCGCCAGCGCGTTGGCGATCGCACGCCCGCGCGCGGCCGTTGTGTCATGTTCGCTCCCACCGGCCCAGCGCGACACTTCATCGCGCGCCGCCCCGATCCGCTCGAGCAGCAGCTTGAGGTGGAATTGCGGATGCACCTCTATCGATCGCGCGCGTACTCCGGTGACGGGGTCGGGTTCGTGCGGACCGAGCGCGGCCCATTCCGCGTCTGGCAGGGTCAGGTCGAGATCCGCAAACACCACCATCCCCTGCGAAAGTTCCGCCACCGTGCGCAGCAGCCGCGCCACGGCTGGCGCGGGATCGGTGATCCCGGCGGCGCAAACGAACTGCCCGGGTGGCGCCGCGCGCCAGCGCGCCGCCTGCTGGTCAAGCAGCCGGATGCGGCGCTCGGCACCGTCGATGGCGCCCAGCCGGTCGCGCTCGCCCGGCCAGCGATCGAGCAGGAGGCGGAACAACCGGAGTGCGGTTTCCCAATGATCCGACAACCCCTCGCCGGGATCGAGCGCGGCGAGCCGCGCCGGCGATACCTCCTCGACGATCAGCTGGTCGAGCGTCGCGGCAAGGTCGCCCGCCAGCCGCACCGCCTCCGCCGCATCGACAGGGCGTCCCGCCGCGGCGCGCTCCTCCTCGACCAGCCGCGCCAGAATCATGCGGCGTTGCAGCGGGTCGATCGCCGGCGGCAGCGGCGGCGTGGCGTCGGCCGGGTCGAGCGTGGCGCCGACCCCGGCATCCAGCTCCTCGCCGCTCAAGGCGACGATCCGCGGCAACAGCAGCGCGCCGCCGCTGGCGCGCACGAACGCCTCGCGCACCGCCAGCCCGCCGCGATTGTTCGGGACCAGCACCGTCCCGCGCGCCAGCGCCAGCCGGTCGCTGCCGAACCGCCGCAACAGGCCTGCAACCAGCGCGTCGGCGAAAGCGCGATGCGCGGGGATGGTGTAGAGTCGCAGACCCCGCTCGGCCGGCGGGGCGGTGTCAGCCATCCGCGAGCAGCGCCTCGGTCCGCGCAATCGCGCCCGGCACGTTCACCTCCGACCACAGGCCCTGATGCACGAGGCCATAGGCACGCCCCGCCTCGATCGCGCGGTTCCAGAACAGGTTCGTCGAGAAGGGGCCCTCCGGCCAGTCGCGGATCAGCCGCGGCGAGACGATCTGCACGCCGGTAAACACGAACGGCGCGACCCGGCCCGGCTTGCGCCGCCCGCTGATCCGCCCGCTGGGGGCGAGGTGGAAATCTCCTTGTCCGCTGTGATTATGCGCGCGGGCATAAGGAACCATCAGCAGCAGCGCGTCCATGGCGGCATCGTCCCAGCGATCGGCAAGCTGGCGTATCGCGTCGGTCGGGCCGTCGAGCCAGAGATTGTCGCCATTGACGACGATGAACGGCTCGTCGCCCAACAGCGGCAGCGCGCGCACGATCCCGCCCCCGGTTTCGAGCAATTGTGCGCGCTCGTCGGACACGATCACCTCGATGTCGTGGACCCGGTGCCGTAGATGCGCCTCCAGTGCGTCGGCGAGATAGTGAACGTTGACGACCGCGCGCTCGACTCCGGCAGCACGGAGCCGGTCGAACACATGATCGATAAGCGCGCGACCACGCACCTCGACCAGCGGCTTGGGACGGGTAGCGGTCAGTGGCCGCATCCGTTTGCCTACGCCGGCCGCCATGACCATCGCGGTACGTGGCACGCGCGACCCCGGGTCGGGGCGGATGTAGTGCGGGCGCGTCATGCGAGGCCTCGCGCCTCGGCGAGCACCAGCGGATCGCCCCGCCATTCCGGCGGCAGATGATCGTCGAACCAGCGCGCGACCGGCGCCAGTGCCGGGTCGGTCAGATCGCGTTCCAGATACGCCCAGACCCGCGGACACAGCGCCGCATAGCGCGGCTTGCCGTCGCGCTTCCACAGCCGCGCGAAGATGCCGAGGATCTTGGCGTTACGCTGCGCGCCGAGCACGTGATAGGCGCGCAGGAACGCGTCGCCCTCGCCGGTCGCGGTGCGATACCGTGCAAGCATCGCCTCCTCGATCGTCGGATCGACATCGCGGCGCGCGTCCTGAAGCAGCGACACGAGATCATAGGCGGGATGTCCGGCCAGCGCGTCCTGAAAGTCGAGCAGGCCGAGCGCCCGCTCCGCGCCGACCAGCATCAGGTTCTCGGCGTGATAGTCGCGCAGCACCGTGACCGGCGCCACACCCTCGACATGGTGGAGCACCGCGTCCCATGCCGCGCGATAACCCTCACCATCGACCTCGGCGCCGAATGCCGGGCAATACCATTCGACGAGCAATCCGGCCTCGCGCTGCAACTCGGCGCGATCATAGGCGCGCCACGGTCCCGCCGGTTTGGCACGCAGCGCCACCAATAGATCGACCGCCGCCTCGTACAGCGCGATTGCCGAACCGACGTCGGCGTCGGCGGTTTCGCGTAGCCGCACGTCGCCGAAATCCTCCAGCAGCACGAAGCCGCGCTGAAGATCGACCGCATGGATCGCGGGTGCGGCGAAAGCGTGCTCGGCCAGCCAGGCCGCGACGGCGAGAAACGGGCGCGGATCCTCGTGCGGCGGTGGCGCGTCCATGAGAATCGCGCTTCGAGCGCCGGCATGGACGCGGAAATAGCGCCGGAACGAGGCGTCACCGGCCAGCGGCTCAATGTGTGCGCCGCTCCATCCGTGTGCGTCGAGAAAAGCCGGCGCATCCGCCGGCGGAGTCATCGTGGCCATCGCCCGTCCCAAGCGGCGGGCGCCGTCCAAGTCAAGCGACGCGCGCCATCCGGCGCCCACGCGATGTCGAGCGCCAGCGCGTCCGGCCATCGCGCGGCGCCCGCCCGCTCAGGCCATTCGACCAGCAAGGCCGCATCAAGCCGCGCCTCTTCCAGCCCCAGTTCGTCGACTTCGGCCGGATCCTCGAGCCGATAAAGATCGACGTGAAGCACCGGCAACCGCACGTTGGGCGGTTCATATGGCTGGACGATCGCGAAGGTCGGGCTCGGCGCCTCCTCGGCCAGCCCGAGCGCGGCGAGCACCCCGCGCGCCAGACTCGTCTTGCCTGCACCCAGACCGCCGGTCAGCGTCACGACGTCGCCCGCGCGCAGCACCTCGGCCAGCCGTGCGCCGGCCGCAGCCGTCGCGGTCACGTCTGCCAGCCATTCGGCGCCGCGCTTCATCGCCGCGGCAGCTCCACGGTGACCGTCGTTCCCGCGTCAGGCGTGCTTTGCAGCGCGATTGTGCCACCATGCGCCTCGACGAACTGCTTCGCGAGCGGCAGGCCGAGACCCAGCGCGCGCTCCCCGGTCGCGGGCGTTCCCTCGCCCGCGAAGCGATCGAAGGCGCGCGTCAGCTGCTCGGCGGTCATGCCCGGTCCGTTATCGGTCACCACGATCCGCGCGCCGCGCGCGTTGCCGTCGACAGCCAGCGCCACCTTGCCATGTTCCGGTGCGGTGCCGATCGCGCGACGCAGCAGATGCTCGACCACCTCGCGGATGCGCCGCGCGTCGCCGGTCAGCCGGCCGGCCGAGCGCTGCACCTCGACCGCAAGGTCGATGTGGTGTCGTCGCGCGGTGGCACGCAGCGCGTCGACCGCCGCCCGCGACACCGCCGCGACGTCGATGTCGGCGCGCTCCAGCGGCCGCGCCCCGCTGTCGGTCGAGGTCAGATCGAGCACATCGTCGATCAGCAGCCCGAGCCGGTCGACCGAATCAAGGATCGCGTCGAGATAGGCGATCGCATCCGGGGACAGGTCACCGGCATAGCCGCCGTGCAGCATTTCCGCGAAGCCGCTGATCGAGGTCAGCGGGGTGCGCAGTTCGTAGCTCATGTTGGCGACGAATGCGGTCTTCACCTGGTCGGCGGCTTCCAGCGCATCGTTGCGCTCGCGCAGCGCCTGTTCCATCGCGCGGCTGTCGCTGATGTCGAGCATCGTGAACAGCGCATTGCCGTCGGGCAGCGGCACCGCCGCAAATTCAAACTGCCGCCCGTCCGCCAGCGCGATATGGCCGGCGCGCTGCTGGCGCTCGATCGTCGCAGTGCGCACCAGCTCCGCGATCGAGCGCGCGCGGCGCGGGTTGGACAGCTTCGCGGCCACCTTCTCGGCGATCACATCGACGCGGGGGTGGCCGGTCAGGAAATCCTCGTCGAGATCCCACAGCGCCCGGAAACGGTTGTTCCAGAGTTGCAGCCGCCCGTCCGCGGAGAAGACGCCCAGCGCCTCGAAGAGATTGTCGAAGGTCGCGGTACGGACGCGCAGCAACGTGTCGCGGGCGCTGGCCAGCTGGACCTGTTCGGTGCGATCCTCGAAGAACACCATCAACCCGCCATCGGGGATCGGCTGTGCGACGACGCGCAGATGCGTGCCGCCCGGCAGGTGCCAATTTTCCTCGGCCGCAGTGTCGGCATTGACGAACCAGCTGCGCCGCTCCGCCTTCCAGCCGGGAAAGTCGCGAACTTCGGGCACGCGGTTGGCTTCGCGCATCCGCTCGAGCACGCGATCAAATTCGGGGCGATCGGCGAGCCACTCCAGCCGCATCGCGAACATGCGCCGGAACGGCTGGTTGCAGAACACCAGGCTCCGGTCGCCGCCGAATTGCGCCACGCCCGCCGACAGCCGATCAAGCATCGCGCGCTGCGCCTCGGCAAACCGCCGTTCGCGCGCGTGGCTCTGCTCCAGCTCCTCGATGTCGATCGCGTAGCCCGCTACCCCGCCGACCGGCAGCGGGACGTCGTGGATGCGGAGCGAGCGCCTTGCGCCGCCGATTGTCGCCGGCAGTACGCGTTGCTGCGGCCGCGCCTCGTCGCGCGCCAGCGCCGCGCCGGCGGTCGGGCTACCTTGCCCCGACCCGTCGACCAGCTCGAGCCCGCGGCCGACGACCTCGGCGGCATCGCTGCCTTCCACCGCCGTGACATAGGCCGAATTGACCATCGCCAGCTGCAAATCGCCGTCGCGGTACCACATCGGCAATGGCGCAGCCTCCACCAGCCCGGTCAGCGCGTCGAACGCGTCCGAAAGGTCGTCGAAGTCGGCACGCAGACGACGCATCTCTCCCTCGCTGGCGGTTGAATCGTAGAACCACAGCATCACCGCATCGCCGCGCCGGTCGCCCTGAACGGTCAACGTTCGCCCGCCGTCACGCGCATGGATCGTGTGCGTGAAGTTTCGCGCCGACCGCTGGCAGGCCGACAGGCCGTGCGACAAGGCCTGTGCCTCGCTGGGGTGCAGTCCCCAGCTCGCCGCCTCGACCTCCTGCAGATAGCCGGGAATGTCGCTGAACCCCAGCCAGTCCGCGACGCGCCGTGACATCTGGACGCGTCCGTCGGGCAGCACCACCATCGGCTGCATCGGCGCGGCCGCCAGCAGCGTCTCGATCGTCTCACGCTCGCTTACCGCCTCGACTGCGCCAGCGCGCGCGCGCAGCCCCGTCGCGATCAGCACGACGCCCGCCAGCACGAGCAGCAACACCACGGCCCCGATCGCCACCGCGATGCCCGGCGAGAACGGCGTCATAGAACGTGCGAGATCCGCGACATGCGGCTTGTCTAGGGTGGGCGCCCCTTACCGGCAAGCGGCGTGGCCACCGCGCACGAAAAAGGGCGAGGCCAACGGCCCCGCCCTTCGTTCGCCATCGCTGATCGTGCGATCAGTAGCGATAGTGATCCGGCTTGAACGGCCCCTCGACCGGCACGCCGATGTAACCGGCCTGCTTCGGGGTCAGCTTCGAGAGCTGGACGCCGAGCTTTTCGAGGTGCAGCGCCGCGACCTTCTCGTCGAGGTGCTTCGGCAGCACGTACACTTCGTTCTTGTAGTTCTCGGACTTGGTCCACAGCTCGATCTGCGCCAGCGTCTGGTTGGTGAACGACGCCGACATCACGAACGACGGGTGACCGGTCGCGCAGCCCAGATTCACCAGACGCCCCTTGGCGAGGATGATGATCTGCTTGCCGTCCGGGAACTTCACCAGGTCGGTGCCCGGCTTCACTTCGTTCCACTCATAATTGCTGAGTGCCGCGATCTGGATCTCGCTGTCGAAGTGGCCGATGTTGCACACGATCGCCATCGGCTTCATCGCCTTCATGTGATCGGCGGTGATGACGTCGGCGTTGCCCGTGGCGGTGCAGAAGATGTCCGCGCGCTTCACCGCCTCGTCCATCGTCACGACCTCGAAGCCCTCCATCGCCGCCTGCAACGCGCAGATCGGATCGATTTCGGTGACGAGCACGCGCGCGCCGCCGTTACGCAGCGACTGCGCCGAGCCCTTGCCGACGTCGCCGAAGCCCGCAACGCAGGCGACCTTGCCGGCGAGCATCACGTCGGTGGCGCGGCGGATCGCGTCGACCAGCGATTCCTTGCAGCCGTACAGGTTGTCGAACTTCGACTTGGTGACCGAGTCGTTGACGTTGATCGCCGGGAACGGCAGCTCGCCCTTCTTCGCGATCTCGTACAAGCGGTGGACGCCGGTGGTGGTCTCTTCCGACACGCCCTTCAGGTTCTTGACCGTCTCGGTCAGATAGCCCGGCTTCTTGGCAATGAACGCCTTCACCGATCGCTGGAACTCGACTTCCTCGTCATTCTCGGGCTCGCCAAACGTCGCGCCCGCCTCGAGCTTCGCGCCCCACAGCGCGAACATCGTCGCGTCGCCGCCGTCGTCGAGAATGATGTTGGCGGTCTGGCCGTTGCCGTGGTCCCAGTCGAAGATCGAGCCGACATAGTCCCAGTAATCGGCGAGCGTTTCGCCCTTCACCGCGAACACCGGGATGCCGGCGGCCGCGATCGCAGCGGCGGCATGGTCCTGCGTCGAGAAGATGTTGCAGGTCGCCCAGCGCACGTCGGCGCCCAGCGCCGTCAGCGTCTCGATCAGGACCGCGGTCTGGATCGTCATGTGCAGCGAGCCGGTGATGCGCGCGCCCTTCAGCGGCTGCGACGCGCCATATTCGTCGCGCAATGCCATCAGGCCAGGCATCTCGGTCTCGGCGATGTTGATCTCGGCGCGGCCGAAGGCGGCGAGGCCGATGTCCTTGATGACGTAGTCGTTGTTCTCGAGCACGGGGGCGGTTGCCACGGCGTTGTCTCCACTCAGATGAGGCCGACCAAGGCATGCGCCCACACCGATCGGCATCCCCGTGCCTTAGCCGCGATGACCGCGCGGATCAAATATAAAGGTATCTTTATATGTGATCTGACAGGCGGCCTTCGTCCTGTGCAATCTGGCCCGCTCTGATCGGCTTGTTCGGCAGGTCAGCTATGTCCGCTCTGGTTCGACAGCAGGCGCGGGTCGACGCCCGCCGTGACAAAGCCGCGCGTCCAGCGTTCGTCGACCGCGGTCGCGAACAGCAGGTCGGTGTCGTCCTCGACGTTGAGCCAGCCGTGACGCGTCAGCTCCGCCTCCAGCTGCCCCGGTCCCCATCCGGCATAGCCAAGCGCGACCAGCCATTGCGCCGGCCCGGTGCCGGCCGCGATTGCGCGAAGCACGTCGAGCGTTCCCGACAGCCGCCAGCGCCCGGCGACATCCAGCGTGTCCTGACCGCCCCAATCGTCCGAGTGCAGTACGAAGCCGCGCCGCGGCTCCACGGGACCACCGAAATGCACCGGCGCATCGGGCGCGACGCCGGGCGCGATCTCCAGTTGCTCCAGCACCTCGTGCAGTCCCAAACCGTTGACCACCGCGCCGACGCCGATGCCCAGTGCGCCCTGCTCGTCATGGCTGCACATCGCGATCACCGAATGGTCGAACCGCGCATCCCCGATGCCCGGCATCGCGAGCAGGAACTGGCCGGTGAGAAAGGTCGCTTGCTCCATGCCCGTGATCTAGGCGCTCGGAGCGCGCTTGCCAAAGCTTGAAATCGCCTCGCGCACTCGCCATCGCTGGCATACACCCTAACCGGAGTTACCTTTATGGCCATTGCCGTCGGCGATCCCCTTCCTTCCGTGCAACTGACGAGGCTCACCGCGGACGGGCGCGAGCCGGTCGACACCGGCGCTTACTTCAAGGGCCGCCGCGTCGCGCTGTTCGCGGTGCCGGGCGCCTACACGCCGACCTGCTCCGCCAAGCATCTGCCCGGCTTCGTCGAAAAGGCCGAGGCGTTGAAGGCGAAGGGCATCGACGAGATCGCCTGCACCGCGGTCAACGATCCATTTGTGCTCGAGGCATGGGCCAAGGCCAACGATGCGCAGGACGTGACGATGCTGGCGGACGGCAACGCCGATTTCGCGACCGCTTTGGGGCTCGACATGGATGGCACCAGGTTCGGCATGGGCCGCCGCAGCCAGCGTTATGCGATGGTCGTCAACGACGGCACGGTCGAGTCGCTGCATGTGGAGGCGCCCGGCGAGTTCCGGGTCAGCTCCGCCGACCACCTGCTCGAAACGCTGTAAGTCACGGTCGCCCCGCCGTTTGTCGGCGGGGCGACTTGCCGCGGTCATACGGACTATGTAACCGTCCGACATGACAGCCAACGACCTCGTCCGGGAACTCGACCGGCTCTACACCGCCTCCGTCGATCGACTGAAGGCAGCGATCACCACCTATATCGCCGATGGCTCCGTGCCGGATCGCGCAGCCCGCAACGATGGCGCGTTCGCCTATCCCGAAATCCGTTTGCGCTTCGCCGGTGGCGACGGGCGGCCAACTCCGATGCGCTCGTTCGGGCGGCTGGTCAGCCCCGGCGAGTACCGCATCAGCGTCACCAAGCCGGCGGTGTTCGCCGACTATCTGGTCGAGCAGTTGACGCTGTTGATCGAGGATTATGACGTCACGGTCGACGCGGTGCCGGGAACGCAGGAAATCCCCTATCCGTACGTCATCGATGCCAACCACGCGCTGAGCCTCGACGCGACCTCGGCCGCCGAACTGGCCCGGTATTTTCCGACCACCGAACTGGCATTCATCGGCGACGAGATCGCGGACGGCCTGTGGGCGTCGATCGACGGCACGCGTCCGCTGGCGTTGTTCGACGGGCTGCGCACCGACTTCAGTCTCGCGCGGCTGCGGCATTATACGGGTACGCCGCCCGAACATGTCCAGCGCTACGTGCTGTTCACCAACTATCATCGCTATGTCGACGAGTTCGTTCGCTGGGGCGCGCAGCAGGTGACCGACGGCGGCCGCTTCAGCGCGCTGTCGGGACCGGGCGGCGTGCTGTTCACGGCGGGCGACGATCCGGCGGCCCTCGACGACAGCGCGTGGCGGCGGTTGCAGATGCCCGCCTATCACCTGATGGCCGACGATCGCACCGGGATCACGCTCGTCAACATCGGCGTCGGCCCATCGAACGCCAAGACGATCTGCGACCATTTGGCGGTGATGCGTCCCGAGGCGTGGCTGATGATCGGGCATTGTGGCGGGCTGCGACCCTCGCAGCGGATCGGCGATTATGTGCTCGCCCACGCTTACTTGCGCGACGACCATGTCCTCGACGACATGCTGCCGCCCGAAATCCCGGTGCCCGCGATTGCCGAGGTGCAGCAGGCGCTGGCGCGCGCTGCCGAGACGGTGTCGGGGCAATCGGGTGACGAACTGAAGCGGCGATTGCGCACCGGTACGATCGTCACCACCGACGATCGCAACTGGGAACTGCGCTACGCGCGATCCGCGCTGCGTTTCTCGCTGAGCCGGGCGGTGGCGATCGACATGGAATCAGCGACGATCGCGGCGCAGGGCTATCGGTTCCGCGTGCCGTACGGGACGTTGCTGTGCGTCTCGGACAAGCCGCTGCACGGCGAGCTGAAGCTGCCCGGACAGGCCAACCGCTTCTACGAACGCGCGATCAGCGAGCATATGCGGATCGGGATCGAGACCTGCGAGGAGCTGCGTCGCGAGGGTGCGAAGCTGCACAGCCGCAAGCTGCGCGCCTTCAACGAGCCGCCGTTCCGCTGATCGACTCGGAAACACCACGCCGTCCGTGCGTTGCGCTCCCGAAACCACTGATACGGGAGCAGATCATGGCCGATGACAGCAGCGATACGCCGACCCCGGCGGCGTCGAAGCCCGCCACCCCGCGACGCCGCGCGCCGCGCAAGGCCGCCGCGCCAAAGGCTGCCGCGCCGCGCGCGACCAAGGCGAAGACGGCCAAGGCGGATGACGGCGCAGCGCCCGCCAAGAAGCCTGCCGCCAAGCGCACGCGCGCGACTCCCGCGAAGTCACGGGCGGCGGCGGCCCGCAAGCCGGCGTCGCGCGGTGAGGCGGCGATCGAGAAGGTCGGGGGCAAATGGGGCGCGGCGGCGATCGCGGGCGGCGTCGCGGCGATCGGCGCAGCGGCGACGGCGGCCTTGCTGACGCTGCGCAGTTCGACGCCCAAGTCGCCGCGGCTTCCGGCACCCGACGCGCCCAAGAAAGCCAAGGCGCATCAGCCGGATGGCAAGGATTCATCCAAGTCGTTCGAGGCCGGGATCGCCGACGAGAATACGATCCCCGAGAAGGCGTGAGCCGCTCCGTGTCCCCGGGGTGTGTCCCCGGGGACACGCTTCCTTCCGGAAGGAGACGAAGCGGGAGCCCGGATCAGGTCCGGGATGACGTTGTTATCCGGCGAGAAAGCTGGCGATCGCCTGACCCAGCTCCGGCTTGGTCACCGCGCTCATGTGGTTGCCCGGCACTTCGACGTAACGCGCCTGCGGCAGCGCGTCGGCGAGCACCGGGGCGGATCCGTTGTCGTCGTCGTCCTTGCCGCTAACCACCAGTACCGGCTGGACGATTGTGTCGAGTTCCGTGGCCGCGGTGCCGACGAACGTGTCGATGATCCCCAGCAGCGCAACCGGATCGCCGCCGGTGGTCTTGAGGAACGCCTCGGCCAGCCATTCGGGGCTGCCGCGCTCGTGTTTGCCGAGGTTGGTCAGGATGTTGCGGAAATGGCCCGCGCGGCGATCAGCGCGGGTGATACCGTCGAGGCCCATGCCGGCGATCACCACGCGCCGCGGCGTCGCGCCGGTCGCGAGCATCCGCACCGTCGTGCGCGCGCCCAGCGAATAACCTCCAAGATCATAGTCACTTAGCCCGAGATGCGCGATCAGGGCATGGCCATCGCGCGCCAAAGCGTCGGGCGGATAGGCGGCGGCATCGTGCGGGCGGGCGCTGGCGCCATGGGCGCGAAGATCGGGCATGATTACGCGAAAACCCGACGCTGCCACCGCCGCGGCATGGCCGTATTTCAACCAGTTGGTCTGCGCATCCGAGAAGAAGCCGTGGATCAGCACCACGGGACGCCCCTCGCCGATCTCGCGCCACGCGATCCGCTGGCCATCGAAACTGTCGAAATACCGGGTTTCAGTCGGGGACATGGCCACGCGTTTCCATCCATTGGCTGACGATGTTCGGGAGGTCCCGGGTCCGCTTTTCGGGCAAAAATAGCGGCTCTTTCCAGGCCTGGTGACGGCTCTCGACGCCGAAATGGCCGACCGGTTGCAACCGGTGCGCGTCATCGAAGCTTCCGACGGTCAGGTCCATATTGTCGGACGCGTTGCCCTCGTAGGTCAGCGGCGTGCCGCATTCGGCGCAGAAGCCGCGCTGCGCGATCTCGGACGAAGCATGACGATCGGGGTCGCGGGTCGTCCATGTCACGGCGGCGCGGGGCACCTGTTTGAGCGCGGCGAAGACGCCGCCGGTCGCCCGCTGGCACATCCGGCAATGACACAGATAGGCGTCGTCGTCGGTTACCACGACGCTGTAGCGCACGCTGCCACATTGGCAGCCACCGGTCATGATACGGCTCATGCGCGCGGCTCTACGCAGCCGAGCGGGTCGCGTCCACCGATGCTGCATTGCAGCACATCGCCGCCGCGGATAGGAAGCGGGGGTGAATCGCGACGAGCCCCTACCCCATTCGGCGATCGAGGACGCCTATGCGCTGACGCTCGGCTGCATCCTCGTCGTGCTCGGGCTCGCGCTGCTCCATGCCGCCGGGCTGGTAACCGGCGGGACCGCCGGGATCGCGCTGCTGATCTCCTATGCGGTGCCGCTGCCGACGGGCGTGCTGTTCACGCTCATCAACCTGCCCTTCATGTGGCTGGCGTGGAAGGCGATGGGGCGACAGTTCACGCTGCGTACCGTGCTGGTCGGCGTCGGGGTGGCGGCGCTGGGGACGTGGACGCGGATCGGGTTGACGATCGCGCATATCGATCCGGCGTTCGCGGCGCTGGCGGGCGGCTCGGTGATCGGGTTCGGCGCACTGGCGCTGGCGCGGCACCATGCCGGGATCGGCGGGACCGGAGTGGTGACCCTGTGGTTGCAGAAAACGCGCGGCTGGAACGCGGGGCGGACGCAGATGGCGATCGACGCGCTGATCCTGCTGACTGCGCTGGCGTTTCTGCCGCCGGAGCGGGTCGGGTGGTCAGCGATTTCTTCGGCAGCGATCAGCGGGATATTGATCGCGTGGCATCGGCCGGGGCGGTATCGGGGATATTGACCCCTCAACAGCCGTCATCCCCGCGGAGGCGGGGATCCAGAACCTCTGACGTTTCGCCTCTTTCGAAGACCTGCGCGTCTGGATTCCGACCTTCGCGGGAATGACGGGTTGGGGCGATAATGAACGGGCAGCGATTACTCTGCCGTCAGCACCGCCTGAAAATCGTCGGCGTCGGTTTCGTCCGCCTTCTTCAGATGCCGGCGGCCGAGCAGTTCGGCGATCTGCACCGCGTTGAGCGCCGCACCCTTGCGAAGATTGTCGCTGACGCACCACAGCGCCAGACCGTTCTCGACCGTGGGGTCCTCGCGGACGCGGCTGACGTAGGTCGCGTCGTCGCCCGCGCTCTCGATCGGGGTGACGTAGCCACCGTCCTCACGCTTGTCGACGAGCATCACGCCGGGCGCCTCGCGCAGGATGTTCTGCGCATCCTCGGCCGACAGTTCGTTCTCGAACTCGATGTTGAGCGCCTCGGAGTGGCCGACGAACACCGGCACGCGCACGCAGGTGGCGGTCACCTTGATCTTCGGGTCGAGGATCTTCTTGGTCTCCACGACCATCTTCCACTCTTCCTTGGTCGAGCCGTCGTCGAGGAAGCTGTCGATGTGCGGAATGACGTTGAACGCGATCTGCTTGGTGAACTTCTTCGCCTCGGCGGGATCGCCGACGAAGATGTTACGGCTCTGCTCGAACAGCTCGTCCATGCCGACCTTGCCCGCGCCGGACACCGACTGATAGGTCGCGACCACGACGCGCTTGATCTTCGCCGCGTCATGCAGTGGCTTGAGCGCGACGACCATCTGCGCGGTCGAGCAATTCGGGTTGGCGATGATGTTCTTGCGCTTGTAGCCGTCGATCGCGGCGGCATTCACCTCCGGCACGATCAGCGGCACGTCCGGGTCCATGCGGTACAGCGACGAATTGTCGATCACCGTGCAGCCCGCCGCGGCGAACTTCGGCGCATAGACGGCGGTCGCCTCGCTGCCGATCGCGAACAGCGCCATGTCCCAGCCAGCGGGATCGAAATGCTCGATGTTCTGGACCTTCAGCATCCGGCCGGTGTCGCCATATTCGATCTGGTCGCCGACCGAACGCGACGAGGCGAGCACCGCGATCTCGTCCGCCGGAAACTGCCGCTCGGCCAGGATGTTGACCATCTCGCGCCCGACATTGCCCGTGGCTCCCGCCACCACCACCCGATAACCCATCAAAACCTCCGCTGATGGCAGCGCCCTATCGACGTTGCGCGGGGCAGTCCATCCGCTTTCCTAATCGTGCGTACTCACCTGCCACGTAGCATGGTCGATGCCATGAACACGCGCGAGGTGCTCAACAAGCGTATCCAGTTCGATATCGGCCACATTCGTGCCGACCAGCGTGGCGATCAGCGCGACCCGCTCGTCACCACGATCCTGCGTCGCGAGGTCGGCAACCGGCAGCTGCGCATTCTCGAGATGTTCCACCAGCAGATCGCCGAGCGGCCCCGCCTCCTCGACCGCCACCGTGATCGTGACGCTATAGGTCGCCTCCACCGCGCCGCCCGCAAACGGAATACGGTTGATCGCGTCGACCAGGGGGCGAAGCGCGGTGTTGGCGAACAGCACCACGCCGGTCAGCAACATCGCCTCTGCCACCATGTCCGATCCGGCGATCGCACCGACGGCGGCCGAACACCACAGGGTCGCGGCGGTATTGAGGCCGCGAACGTTCATCCCCTCTTTCATGATGACGCCGGCGCCGAGGAAGCCGATCCCCGAAACGACATAGGAGATGACCCGGATCGACTCGACGTCGCCACCCAATCGTTGACCGAGGTCGACGAACGCCGCCGCGCCGATCGCCACCAGTGCATTCGTACGCAGGCCCGCGGTCCGCTGCCGGTATTGCCGCTCCGCCCCGATTGCGGTGCCGAGGACGAAGGCCGTCAGGTAACTGATGGCCGTGTCGAGGAACGGCCACAAATGAAACAAGGTCAGGAAGCGCATGGCCGGGCGTTAGCGGAGGTCGACGACGCCGGAATGACACCGTTGCAGCGACCTTGTCATTCCGGCTTGTTGCGCACGGTGCGATCGAGGAAGCGTTCTATCGTCGTCCAGACGTGGATGTCGCGCACCGCCGAATGCGTCTTGCCGGGGTACAGCATCATGTCGAACGGCATATCCGCCGCCTGCAATTCGGCCGCAACCTTGGTCGTATTGTCGAGGAAGACGTTGTCGTCCGCCATGCCGTGCATCAGCAGCAGCGGCGTGGTGATCTTCTTCGCATCAATCACCGCGCGCGACGCGTCATAGGCCACGCCGTCGACACGCGGGTCGCCCATGTAACGCTCGGTATAATGCGTGTCGTAGAGGTGCCAGTCGCTGACCGGCGCGCCCGAAATCGCAGCGGCATAGACACCCTGATCGGCCTCGATCATCTTGAGCGACATATACCCGCCATAGGACCAGCCATAGGTGGCGATCCGCCCCGGATCGACGAAGGCGAGCGTCTTGAGGTAATTTGCGCCCTTGCGCTGGTCCGCGACCTCGACGGTGCCCATCGCGTGCCAGATCGCGCTCTCGAACGCGACGCCGCGATTGGGGGAGCCGCGATTGTCGACCTCGAAATAGATCCAGCCCTTGCCGACAAGATACTGAATCAGCGGGTTCTTCCAGTTACGTACCACACCTTGCGAGCCCGGCCCGCCATAATGCTGGAAGAACACCGGATAGCGTTTGCCCGGCTCCAGCCGCGGCGTGACCATCTGCCAGTGGAGATCGGTGCGGCCGTCCGCGGCCTTGATCGTGCCGAACTGCACGGGGCGATGGCTGGCCAGATAGGGAGCGTAGGGATGCGCGCCCTCGACGCGGTTCTCGTTGATCCACGACAGGCGCTTGCCGGCGGCATCGGCGAGATAGGTCTGCGGTGGCTGATCGGGATTGGAGCGCGTGACGAGGAAACGCTGCGCCGCGCCGTCGGCAGTGACGCTGTTGTTCCAGCCGCGCTCGGTCAATCGCGTGATGGCGCCGCGCTTCAGGTCGAGTGCGTAGAGATGCTGTTCGAGGACATCGTCCCTGGTCCCGAGAAAATAGACGCGCGCCTTTGGCTCGTCGACCGCGACCAGCCCGGTCACGACCCAGTCGCCCTTGGTCATTTGCGTCCAGCGCCCGTCCTTCAGGCGCCAGAGGTGCGCGAACCCGTTGCGCTCGGAGCGCCATAACAGGCTGCCGTCCTCCATAACCCGGTAACTGTCGGACAGGTTGATCCAGCTTTTCGCGCGCGCGGCTTCGGTAAAGAGCACCGTCGCCTTGCCGGTCGCGGGATCGACGCGGAGCATGTCGAGCCTGGTCTGCGCGCGGTTCTCGCGCTGGACGAGCAACGCCGAGCCGTCCGGCAGCCAGTCGACCCGTGCCAGATAGATGTCGGGATCGCTGCCGAGGTCGACTTTTACTTTCCCCGCGCCATCGGCGCGCATGACGTACAGGTCGACCAGCACGTTGGGTGTGCCGGCGGCGGGATAGCGCTGTTCGTAGATGCTGGTGCCCGTCGCGCCGATCGCGGCGCGGGTGAAGACCTTGACCGGCGTCTCGTCGAACCGCTCGATCGCGAGGTAGCGATCGTCGGGGCTCCACCAATAGCCGTCGGTGCGGTGCATTTCCTCCTGCGCGACGAACTCCGCCTCGCCGAAGTGAACGAGGCCCCGGCCCTCGCTGGTCAGCGCGCGCGCCGCGCCGCCGGCGAGCGGCTGGACCCAGACGTTCTGGTCGCGGACATAGCTGACGAAGCCGCCGCGCGGGGAGACGTTGGCGTTGAGCACGCCGCCGGGCACGTCGGTGATCCGGCGGACCTGCCCGTCGGTGCCGGCGAGATAGAGGTTGCCGTCCACGGGCACGAGCAGGTTGCGCCCGTCGGCTGCCCAGTCATAGGCGACGATGCCCTTGAGCGCGCCGATGCGCGCGCGTTCGCGCTGCATCTTCTCGGCCTCGGACAGGGCGGCGCCGGTGCCGATCCTGAGGCTGTCGACGAGCATCCGTTCCGCGCCGGTGCTGGTGTCGCGTGCCCACAGGTCGAGCCGGTCCTTGTCGTCGGCGCGCGGGCGCAGGAAGGTCAGCAACGTGCCGTCTGGCGAGAGTTTCAGCGCACGCGGCTGCGGGCCGGCGAGATCGGGCGCGGCGAACACCCGCTCCAGCGTCAGCGGCGCAGCGGCCGGTGCCTGTGCCTGTGGCTGCGCCGTTGCCACTTGCGCCTCAGCCACGGCCGCAACCCCCGTCGTCGCCAGCGCGGCGACGATAAACCACTTGTGCATTCAGACCCTCCGTCACCCGGTCGCTGGTGGCAAAGATCACCGCGCGATGACAGCGGAATTTTGGTCGCTGAATGTCCGACAAGCGGCTGGTCAGGCGAGCTTCCAATAGGTCGCGTATCGTTCGTGTGCGATCCTGTGGTATGGGATCAGCCGCACCGGCGTGCCGTCCTGCGCGGCGATCGTGAATTCGAGCGGTGCACCGGCGGGGCGGATGCTCTTCGCCAGCGCGTCGGGCTCGCCGGCGAGCACCGGGACGGTGATCGGCGTATCGTTGTACGTGCCGTATTTGCGCTCGTTGACGATGATGTCCGACCCGGGGGCGAGACCCTCCTTGCCAAGCGCGCCGGCCAGCACCAGCGGGCCATAGGTGAAGGCGACGATCTGCGGCGCGGCGGGGGCCTGTTCGGCGACCGGCTCCATGACCAGCCGCAGCTCGACGGTGTCGCCGTCGTTCCATGTCCGGTCGAGCGTCACATAGCTGCCCGGCTCGGCCGAGGTCGCCGCCTCACGGCCGTTGACCAGCACCGTGGCGACGCGGCTCCAACGCGGGTGGCGCAGCTTGAGCGCGGCCGATGTGGCGCGCTTCGTCGTGATGCGCAGCTGCGTGCCAGCCTGCGTTGGGAACGTCGTTTCCTGAGTTAAAACAACGCCCTGCTGGCGCCACTTCAGCGTCGATGGGATGAACAGATTGACGTAAAGCGTTCGCCCGTCATGGAAGTAGATCGAGTCCCGATATTTGACGTGGTTCTCCATCCCGGTTCCCGTGCAGCACCAGAAGCTGTCCTCCGGGGTATGGTACAGCTTCATGTAGCCGGGGCGCGCGCCCTGGAAGTAGGTCGCCATCCCGCTGTCGGGGTCCTGCGAGGCGAGAATGCCATTGTAGAGCGTGCGCTCGTAATAATCGGCGTAATCGGCCCGCGGCTCCTGCAGGAACAACTGGCGCGTCAGCTTGAGCATGTTGTGCTGGCAGCACGTCTCCGACCCCTTGGCCGAGAAGACGTGCTCGTCGAAGTCGGCCATCGCGAAGAAATGCTCGTTGTCGCCGTGGCCACCGGTCGCGAAGGCGCGGGTGCGCGCGACCGTCTTCCAGAAGAATTGCGCGGCGTCATGGTAGCTTGCGTGGCCGCCGGTCTCGTGGACGCGCTGGAAGCCGATGATCTTCGGGATTTGCGTATTGGCGTGCATCCCGTCGAGCTGGTCCTGCGCCTTCACTAGCGGGGCGAGTAACGCTTTCTGTGAGAATCGCTCGGCAAGTCGTTGGTAGTCCGCGTTTCCGGTCATGGCGAACAGGTCGGCATAGACCTCGTTCATGCCGCCATATTCGGTCTTGAGCATCTCCTCGAACTGCGCGTCGCCGAGCGGGCGGGTGGCGACCACGCCCCAGTCGGCGAGCCGCAGCAGCACCGCCTTCGCCGCCGCGCTGTCCGCGAGCAACGTCGCGTCACGCAGGCCGGCATAGACCTTGTGGAGCGTGTACCACGGCACGCCGGTGATCGGCTCGCCGCGCAGATGCGCCGAGACGAGCGCCGCACCTTTGGGGAAGGCGCAGACCAGCCCGCTGTTCGCGGCCTTCTGGCACGCCGCCAGTTCGGCGGCGATATAATCGATCCGCTTGCGATACTCCTGCTTGCCGGTGGCGCGATAGGCCAGCGCACAGGCGGAGAGATAATGGCCGAGCGTATGGCCGTGGCAGTTGATGTCCGCCCACATCGGCTCGGATTCCCAGCCACCATAGACCGGCGCCTTGGGCTTCAGCCCGGCGTTGACGCGAAAATTGTGCAGCATCCGGTCGGGCTGGAGGCGCAGCAGATAGGCTTCGGTCTGGCGCTGTGCATGGAGGAACGGGCTGTCGAGCAGGTCCACGTCGCGCATGTCGAACGGCTGGAGCGCGGTGGGCGCGGCAGCCTGTGCCAGCGCCGGCGCGGTGACCCCGGCCATCAGCGCACTGCCGGCGACACCAGAGAGAAAATGTCGACGCGACAGCGGGGTGCAACAGGCGATGGCCACGAAACTCTCCTATCGTGCGCAGCTCATGGCGCGCGCCGCGATCATAGCCATTACTCCGTCAATTGCCACCCTCCGCCAGCCACTTGGCGCGCAAACGCTTGCCGCCGGCCCGGCTTGAGGGTCCGGCCGACGCCAACGGTCAGATCTCCGGCGAGGGCGCGGAACGCCGCCCGCTCACCCGAACAATCCCAGCGCCGCCACCTCGTTCGCGCTCAGGTCGATCCCGAACATCATGCTCAGCCGCATCCGGTAGACACGCGGATCGGTGATCTCGGATTCGGCGGTCGTCTCCGACGCGCGGCGGCGGTATTGACGGTCGGTAAGCGAGGCGAAGCCGCGCGGCAGGATGATGCTCGTCACCGTCACGTTGGTGAAGCGACTGGTGGGCGCGCTCATCGACCAATGATTGCCCATCGCCAGATCGCTGTCGTGCACCGGCGCGGTGGTGAAACTATATTGCGGCTGCCACCCGGTGCCGACGCCGCGGCCGTCGGTGGTGGCGGGGTCGCCGTCGCGCAGCAGCAGCCAGCCGCCCTCTCCCGCACGGTCGTCGTCGCGGACCAGCAGGAAGCGCGCGCCGTCGGGCGCTTCGCCCTGCGCGCCATCGGCGAGCGGCAGGACCGGTGCGTAGCTGCCGCCGAAGCCGGCATCGGCGATCCACGACTGACCGTCGATCGTCACCAGCGACAGCGTGTGCGTCAGCGGCGGCACCGCAGTCGCGCCGAGCCACACGCGCGCGAGCAACGGCCGCGCGGTGAAGTCGAGTGCGGCGAGCGCATCGAGCAACAGCCGGTTCTGCTCGAAACAATAACCGCCCCGCCGCGCGGTGACCAGCTTGGCGGCGACGCTGGCGCCGTCGATCGCGATCGCGCGGCCGAGCCGCACGTCGAGATTCTCGAACGGGATCGCCAGCCGGTGCGCGTGCTGGACGCGTGACAGGCCGGCGGCGTCGCGCGTCGGACGCGCGGGAAGGTCGATGCGGGCGAGATAGGCGTCGAGGTCGAACATGGCGGCAGCGGTAGCGCGGTTGCGCGGCGATGAGAACGGGTTTGACCGCCCCCGCGCACAGGCCCATGCCGGACCACCCGAATGAGGAGGTCATGTTGAGCGACATCAAGGGTTTGGAGCTGCGTTCGATCGTCGACGCCGAGGGGTCGCTGACGCTGCGCCTTGAAGAGGTCAGCTATCCGACGCCCGCCGACGACGAGGTGCTGGTGCGCGTCGAGGCCGCGCCGATCAACCCCTCCGACCTCGGGCTGCTGCTGGGGCCGGCCGATGTCGCGACGCTGGAGGAGGTCGGCACGGCCGACGCGCCCGCGCTGCGCTTTGCGGTGCCGCGTGGACGCATCAGCGGGCTGCGTGCGCGGATCGATCAGTCGCTGCCGGTCGGCAACGAAGGTGCCGGCACCGTCGTCGCTGCCGGCGCGCAAGGGCAGGAGCTGGTCGGGCGCAAGGTCGGGATGATCGGCGGCGCGATGTTCGCCGAGTATCGCCTCGCCAAGCGTCGCGAAGTGGTGCCGCTGCCCGAGGGTGCGAGCGCGGCGGACGGCGCGGCGATGTTCGTCAATCCGCTGACCTCGCTCGCCTTCGTCGAGACGATGCGCGCCGAAGGGCACAAGGCGATCGTCCACACCGCCGCGGCGTCGAACCTCGGGCAGATGCTCCAGAAGATTTGCCTCGCCGATGGTGTGCCGCTGGTGAACATCGTCCGCAAGCCCGAGCAGGCGGCAATCCTTCGCGAGATCGGCGCGACACACGTGCTCAACAGCCAGGACGAGGATTTCCGCGCAAAGCTGGCGGATGCCTGTGCCGAAACCGGCGCGACGATCGCGTTCGACGCGATCGGCGGCGGGTCGCTGGGCAGCGATATCGTGCAGGCGATGGAGCAGGCCGCCAACCGCACCGCCGGCGCGTACAGCCGCTACGGCTCGGACACGTTCAAACAGCTGTATATCTATGGCGCGCTCGACACCGGCGCGACGACACTCAACCGGCTCGCGTTCGGATTCCAGTGGAGCGTGTCGGGATTCCTGCTGACGCCCTGGCTGAAAAAGGCTGCTCCGGAGACGACGGCGCGAATGCGGCAGCGGATCGCCGACGAGCTGACCACGACCTTCGCGAGCAACTATACGGCGACGATCGGACTCAAGGAGGCGCTGCATGCCGACGTGCTGCGCGCCTATGAGCGCAAGGCAACCGGTGAGAAATATCTGATCGACCCGACGCGGTAGGTTCCGCGCCGCGTCATCGAACGCGAAGCCACCGATGACGTGCGAAACCCGAGGCAGGTCCTGACCTGCCGCCCGATGCTGATCTTATCGTTCGACAAGCGGTGTATCGATCGTGCGGCTCGATGAAGGCGCGCGATCGATATGGCAGACCGCTGCGGCCCGGCATCGTTTGCCGCCGACCCGCCGCGCGCGCTGAAGCGGGTCAGCGATAACCGCCGGTACCCCGATGTGCCGGGTGCCCGGTACGGGCGCGGCTGGCGCGTCAAAGGGCGGTGACTAGATCCGACCGGTCGCACGCCCTGCATCCGGGTAGGGTGCGGGGCGACGAAGGCGCCGCTAGAACGCCGTCGCCAGTCGGTCGAGCATCGACCGTGCCGGGCTGACCACCGGCATCTCGCCGGCATGCGCGGCGTCCAGCAACGCGACGCGGCGATGCAGCTCGACGCTGCTCTCGATCAGCCCTCGCGCATGCTGCGGAAACCGCGCCAGCATCTCCGCGTCACTGGCCGGTGCAGTCCCCAGCCGCCGTGAAGGATCGAGCGCCTGCGTCGCGGGCAGTTCCCCGGCCGCGATCGCACGTTGCGTCAGCAGCCACGCGATGACGTGCATCAGCCGCGTCGTCACCTTGAGCGATTCGCAGCTGAACGCCACGCGCTCCATCGGCGGCAGCGCCTCGCGCTCGATGCGTCCGCCCTCGTCGAAATAATGCCGCGCCTCGTCCGCCAGCACCATCGCCTCGGTATAGAAGGCGTCGATCAGGCGGCGTTGCAGGCGAGGATCATGGGCGTGGTCGGCCATGTCCGCGTCCTTGCCACGACCGCGCCTCGGCCGCCAAGCGCGTTCATCACGTTTGCGGACCGTCGCAGGGCAGAACCGTCCCGAAATGCGCCGTTTTTGCCGCCGCCCGTCAGGCGATGATGTCGGGGATCATCTGATCCTCAAGCAACGCGATTTCGTCGCGCAGCCGCAGTTTGCGCTTCTTCAGCCGCATGAGTTGCAACTGGTCGGAGCCGCCACCCCCGGCCAGCGCACCGATCGCCGCGTCGAGATCGCGGTGCTCGACGCGCAGCATCTCCAACCGCGCCGTCACGTCCGCCTCATCGCCCACGTCGTTCATCGCCCGCACTCCCGACCCCTGAGTCGCGCCTGCATAGCCGCCGCGTCGACGTGGCGCGACCCGTCGTACCAAAGTCGCAGATGGGCGCGAGTCAGCAAAAGTCACGGGACATATCGCCCGATTCGTGATTTCCTTCCTTTCCCTCTCAACCACGAAGGAGACTGCCATGCAGACCGCGCACATCTCGGCCCTGGAGGCCAAGCACGCGACGATCGACCAGCGGATCGCCGCTGAGTCGCAACGTCCGGTGCCCGATACGATCGTGCTTGCGGAACTGAAGAAGCAGAAACTGCGGTTGAAGGAGGAAATCACCTCCTCGCACTAGGCTGAGCAAGGTGGCGCCCGGTGGACACGTTCCGCCGGGCGCTTTCCTGTTCGAGCTAGCCAGCGCAGCCGACCAGCCCGGCGAGCGGCACCACCACCGTGTCGCGCCCCTCGCGATCCAGCCGCAGCGTCGCCACCGGCACCGCCGCCCCCGCGGTCAGGTTCTGCCGCAACTCCACCGTCATCTGCACAGTCGCGACCATGTCGCCAGCGCGGTAGACGCTCTCCGCGTTGAGGCCGAGCTGCGCACTGCCGGTCGCCCCGGTACGTGGCAGGTCGATGACCTTGCCATCGATCGACAGCCGCAGGGTCCCGGGGTCGGCGGTCGCCAATGCCGCCAGCGTGCGCGTCGTCCCGGTCGAGAAAAGATACGCCGCACAGCCCCGCGCCGGCAGCGACTGCTGGGGCAGCGGGCCAATCGGCAGGCCGTCGATACCCGATGATGGCGCGGCCGCCTGTGCAGCGAGCAGCAAAAACGCGAACTTCATGCCGCCATGCCTATCATGAGCAGCCACGCCGGGTAAGCCGCGATCGCCAGCAGCGTCCCCAGCGGCAGCGCGTCGTCGGCCGCGACCGCTGACCCGCGCACCCTCTGGAACAACACCCAGCCAAGCCCGATCAGCCCCGCCACCAGCATGACCGCCGGCAGCATCCGCCATCCCAGCGCAAGCCCGATCGCGCCGAACAATTTGGGATCGCCGCCGCCCAGCCCGTCGCGCCCGCGCCACCGGCGATAGCCCGCACCAATCAGCCACAGCACCGCAAAGCCACCAGCTCCGCCGATCAGCCGTTCGCCAAGCGCGGGCGGCGCAAGCCACGCCCCCGCCACCGCGGCCAACGCCAGCGCCGCGACCAACGGGTCGGGCAACCAGAAGTCACGCGCGTCCATCACCGCCAGCACCAGCAACAGCCAGCCGAACGCCGCACCGGCCAGCGCGACCGGACCCGGCGCGGCAAGCGCCGCAGCGACGCCGACGGCCGCGCATCCCGCTTCGATAAGGGGATGCAGCGGGTCGATCCGCGCCCCGCACGTCCGGCACCGCCCCCGCGCGACCAGCCACGCGACCAGCGGGATCAGCTCATCGGCTCGCAGCGACCGCCCGCATCCGTCGCAGGCCGAGCGTCCGTGCGTCACCGACCGTTCCTGCGGCCAGCGGATCGCGATCGTTGCGAGGAAGCTGCCGATGACGGCGCCCAGCACGCCCAATCCCAGCACCCACATCCACCGTCTCAGCCCTGCTTGCGAATCAGGTACCGATACACGCCGAAGCTGTTGATGCCGAGCAGCACGCCGTTCTGCACGCCCAACGGCTCGTCGCCGGTCAGCCACGCGCCCGCGATCCAGGCGATCGACGACGTGACGAAGATCGCCATGCCCCATCCGGTCACCCGGCGGCCGCTGTCCAGCGACACCATGAACGCGGCTGCGATCCCGCTGAGCGCCGCATACCATTTCAGCGCTTCATCAATGGCTTGCATGAAGGCGGGCCTAGTCGTTTGCGCCCTGCCGGACGAGTGCTTACATGCCGATCGAGATCAAGCGAGGAACCGCGAAATCATGGCTACCGACCCCATCGTCATCCTGTCCTATGCGCGCACCCCGATGGGCTCGATGCAGGGCAGCCTCGCCGCGCTGTCGGCCAGCGAGCTGGGCGCCGCCGCGGTGAAGGCCGCGGTCGAGCGCGCCGGGGTCGACGCCGCCGCGATCGAGCGCATCTACATGGGCAACGTCCTGTCGGCCGGCGTCGGCCAGGCGCCGGCACGACAGGCCGCGATCCTCGCCGGGCTGGGCGAGCATGTCGAGGCGACGACGCTCAACAAGGTCTGCGGATCGGGGATGCAGGCTGCGATTCTCGGTGCCGAGGCGCTCGGCGCCGGCTCGATCGACCTGCTGGTTGCGGGCGGCATGGAGAGCATGACCAACGCGCCGTATCTGTCGAAGGCGCATCGCGGCGGGGCGCGGTTCGGGCATGACCGCCTGTTCGATCACATGGCGCTCGACGGGCTCGAGGATGCCTATCAGTCCGGCACCGCGATGGGCGTGTTCGCCGAGGACACTGCACGCGAATATCAGTTCACGCGCGAGGCGCAGGACGCGTTCGCGATCGCCTCGCTTACCCGCGCGCAGCAGGCGCAACAGTCTGGGGCGTTCGATCGCGAGATCGTCGCGGTGGAGGTGAAGGGGCGCAAGGGCACCACTACCGTCTCCACTGATGAGCAGCCGAGCAAGAGCGATCCCGCCAAGATCCCGACGCTGCGCCCCGCCTTCACCAAGGACGGCACCGTCACCGCCGCCAATGCCTCGTCGATCTCCGACGGCGCCGCGGCGCTGGTGCTGACGCGCCTGTCGGTCGCCGAGAAGCTCGGCATCACGCCGGTCGCGCGGATCGTCAGCCACGCCGCGCACGCCCACGCCCCGGCGCGCTTCACCACCGCCCCGGTGCCGGCGATGCGCAAGGCGCTGGAGAAGGCCGGCTGGTCGGTCGGCGACGTCGATCTGTGGGAGGTCAACGAGGCGTTCGCATGCGTCGCAATGGTTGCGATGCAGGAACTGGCGCTCGATCACGAGAAGCTCAACATCAACGGCGGCGCGTGCGCGCTCGGCCATCCGATTGGCGCGTCGGGCGCGCGCGTCCTGGCGACTCTGCTCGGCGGATTGCAGACCACCGGCCAGAGGCGCGGCGTGGCGTCGCTGTGCATCGGCGGCGGCGAAGGCGTCGCGATGGCGGTCGAACTGATGAACTGAGTCTTGCCGTCATTGCGAGCGTAGCGAAGCAATCCAGGGCGTCCTGGTCCGGCGCTGGATTCCTTCGCGACGCTCGCAATGACGCGCGAGCGGGCCTCGCCCGCCGCGATAAAACGTTGCACCGACCCGGATCAGCCACCTGAACGGTTGCGCAGCACGCCACTTCCGGCGATCCCCTCCTCATCCCCATCCCGAAGGAGGTTGCCCGCCTTGGAAGTCGTCTCGGTCGTTCTGTTGTTGTTGTTCGCGGTGGTCGTCAGCGGCGCGATCGCGCGCATTCTCCCGATCAATATCCCCGCCCCGCTCGTCCAGATAGCATTTGGCGCGGCGATCGGGATGGCAGCGAATTTGCGGGTGACGCTCGACCCCGAGATCTTCCTGCTCGTCTTCCTGCCCCCGCTGCTGTTCATCGACGGCTGGCGCATTCCCAAGGACGAGTTGCTGAAGGACGTACCGGTCGTCGTCGAACTGGCGCTCGGGCTGGTCCTGACCACGGTTGTCGGCGTCGGCTTCTTCATCGACTGGCTGATCCCCGCGATGCCGCTCGCGGTGTCGTTCGCGCTCGCCGCGGTCGTCTCCCCGACCGATCCGATCGCGGTGTCCGCGATCGCCGCACGCGTGCCGATCCCGCGCCGCATGATGCACATCCTCGAAGGCGAGGCACTGCTCAACGACGCTTCCGGCCTCGTCTGCCTGCGCTTCGCGATCGCCGCCGCGCTGACCGGCGCATTCTCGCTTGCCGACGCCGCCGCCAGCTTCGTGTGGCTCGCCGCTGCCGGAATCGCGATCGGCGTCGTCACCACCGTCGCGATCACCCGCGCCAAGGCTTGGGTGTCGCGGCGCTTCGGCGAGGATATCGGGTCGCAGGTGCTGGTCAGCCTGCTGATCCCGTTCATCGCCTATATCGCCGCCGAGCATGTCCACGCCTCGGGCATCCTCGCGGTGGTCGCGGCCGGCGTGACGATGACCTTCGCCGAGCTGTCGCGGCAGGCGCTGCCCGCGACGCGGATGCGCCGCAATTCGGTGTGGGACACGATCCAGTTCGCGCTCAACGGCATCATCTTCGTGCTGCTCGGCGAGCAACTGCCGGTCATCATCGCCGGCGCGCGCGACACGGTGCGACTGACCAACCACGACAATCCCTGGTGGCTGGCGCTTTATGTGCTGGCGATCGTCGCGGTGCTCGCCGGGTTGCGCTTCGTCTGGGTGTGGCTGTCGTTCCGCCTGACGGTATTGCGCCGCAGCGTCAACGACTCGCCGTTGCGCAGCCCCGACTGGCGAGTCTTCGCGGCGATGTCGCTCGCCGGTGTGCGCGGCGTCATCACGCTGGCGGGCGTGCTCACGCTGCCGCTGGTGCTCAGCGACGGCTCGCCCTTCCCGGCGCGCGATCTTGCGATCGCGCTTGCTGCCGGGGTTATCATCGTGTCGCTGGTCGCGGCGAGCATCGGGCTGCCGCTCGTCCTGCGCGGCCTCGCGCTGCCGCCCGAGCCGTCGAAACAGGGCGAGGAAAATCGCGCGCGCGTCGCCGCCGCCCGTGCCGCGATCCGAGCGGTCGATGGCGCGCAACACGATCTGTCACGCGACCGCGACGACGTCGACGTCTATGCCGAGGCGGCGACGCGGATCATGGACCTGTACCGCGAGCGAATCCGCGTCCGCGTCGACGGCGAGCCCGAACTGGCCGTCATCCAGCAGAACGAGCGCATCGACCGCGTGCTGCGACTGGCGGCGATCCGCGCCGAGCGCGAGGAGGTGTTCCGGATGGAACGCGCCCGCGCGATCGGCAGCGAAACCGGTCGCAAGCTGACCCGCGAGCTGGACCTGCTGGAGGGACGTCTGCGGGGGTGAAGCCGCACCGGGGTGCCCGCGAAGGCTAAAGCGGTCCAGCTCTTCTCCGTCATTCCCGCGCAGGCGGGAAACCAGACGCGCAGGTCATCGTAAGAGCCACTAACGTCCGCGGTTCTGGATTCCCGCCTGCGCGGGAATGACAAAAGAGCTGTTACCCCTGCTCCGCCAGCGAAAAAATCCGCCACGCCGCGACCCACTTAACTCCCGGCTCGGCCCACGGCAGACGACGCTGGTAAGCGTCCATCTTCGCCTCCCACGCCTGCACGTCGGGGTCGGCCGCATCCGCCGCCGCCTTGCGCGCGGCATCGAAGGTCGCGTCGGTGTCCATCACCATCACCAGCCGCCCGCCGGTGCGATAGATGTCCATCGCCACGATCCCCGCCGCGCGGATGCTGGCGATGACCGGCGCAGGTACCGCGCCGGCTGCGTGCCACGCCTCATAGGCCGCGACCGCCTCGGGCTCGTCAGCGATATCGACCAGCAGGACGTGGCGTTGGGTCATGCCTTATATGCCACGACGGTCTGGCGCTGCTGCCCCAGCCCTTCGATCCCCAGTTCCATGACGTCACCCGCCTTCAGGAACACCGGCGGCTTCTGCCCCATGCCGACGCCCGGCGGCGTGCCGGTCGAGATTACGTCGCCGGGCTGCAGCGACATGAACTGGCTGACATAGCTGACGATGAACGCCGGCTTGTAGACCATCGTCGCCGTCGATCCGTCCTGATAGCGATGGCCGTTGACCGCCAGCCACATGCCCAGCGCGGTCGGATCGGCGACCTCGTCGCGCGTTACCAGCCACGGCCCGATCGGCCCGAACGTGTCGCAGCCCTTGCCCTTGTCCCACGTCCCCTGCCGCTCGAGCTGAAACGCGCGCTCCGACACGTCGTTGATGACGCAATAGCCCGCAATGTGCTGCTCGGCATCCGCCTCGTCGACGTAGCGCGCTTCGGTGCCGATCACGATCCCCAGCTCGACTTCCCAGTCGGTCTTGGTCGACCCCTTCGGGATCTCGACGTTATCGTCGGGGCCGATGATCGCGCTGGTCGCCTTGGTGAAGATCACCGGCTCGGTCGGCACCGTCGCACCGGTCTCGGCGGCATGATCCGAATAATTGAGCCCGATGCACAGGAACTTGCCAACCGCACCGACGCACGGGCCATAGCGATCAACCGCGACCACCGGCAGCGTCGCCGGATCGATCGCGGCCAGCCGCGCCAGCTCGGCAACGCCCAGCGCCGCGCCCGCGATATCGGCGACATGCGCCGACAGGTCGCGGACCTGCCCCTGCGCATCGACCATCCCCGGCTTCTCGGCGCCCGGCGCCCCGTAACGTACCAGCTTCATGCGCTTTTCCTCAATTGACCCATCCGCCGTCGATGACATGCACCGCGCCGGTCGTGAAGGCCGCGTCGTCGCTGCCCAGATAGGCGACAAGCGCCGCAATCTCTTCGGCACGCCCCAGCCGACCCATCGGCTGCCGCGCGACGAACGCCTGTTGCGCTGCCTCGTAATCGCCGGTGTCGCGCAGCCGCTGCTGCAACGACGGCGTGTCGACCGTGCCCGGACAGATCGCGTTGCAACGGATGCCCTGCCCGACGAAATCGGCCGCCACCGCCTTGGTGATCCCGATCACCCCCGCCTTGGTTGCGGTATAGGCGAAACGGTTGGGGATGCCCTTCACCGAACTGGCGATCGACGACATGTTGACGATCGCGCCGCCGCCCGCCGCCAGCATCCCCGGCAGCACCGCGCGGATCGTGCGCGTCATCGCGGTCATGTTGATCGCGACCGCCTGGTCCCATTCGGCGTCGGTCAGATCGAGAATGGTCCCGGCGTGGACGATGCCCGCGATGTTGGCGAGCACGTCGATCCGCCCGACCTCGCCGACCAGCGCAGCGATCTGCGCCGCATCGGTGACGTCGAGTGCCCGCTGCTCGCACGCGTCAAGCCCCGCCAGCGCCGCCGCATCGATATCGGTCGCGATCACGCGCGCGCCCTCGGCGGCATAGCGCAGGGCGGCGGCGCGCCCGATCCCGTTGCCCGCCGCGGTGATCAACGCGACCTTGCCCTTTAACCGGCCTTCCATTCAACGCTTCCTCATTCAACGACTACCTGCAGCGACCGGCAGGCACGCCGGCCCAACCGGGTCGAAGGCCTTGTAGGTCAGGATGAATTCGCGGTGACCGAGCGCTTCGGACACGCTCTGTTGTCCGCCGGCCACCGCCATGATCGCATCGACGATCTCCGCACCGACCTCGTCGAGCGTCGCCTCGCCTTCGAGGATGCGCCCGGCGTTGATGTCCATGTCCGCCGCCAGCCGCCGCGCCGTCTCCGGGTTCGCGCAGATCTTGATGACCGGCGCGATTGCCGAGCCGACCACCGAACCCCGCCCGGTCGTGAACAGTGTCAGGTGACACCCGCACGCGATCATCTCGACGATCTCGGCATTGTCGGAGATGTTCGGGAAGCCGAAGCGCGGCTCGCCATCCGGCACGACGTCGAGCAGATACAGCCCGCCCGCCGGGGGCACGTCACCGGGCTTGATGATCCCGCTGATCAGCGACGATCCCGATTTGGAATACGCCCCCATCGACTTCTCTTCCTGCGTCGTCAGCCCGCCCTCGGCATTGCCGGGTGCGAAGCTGCCGAAGCCCATGATCGTGTAATATTCCTCGGCCTTGCGGACGCAGGCCACGATCTCGTCGCCCAGCTCGGGGGTCAGCGCGCGATCGGCCATGATCCCCTCGCACCCGACCAGCTCGCCGGTCTCTTCGAAGATGCAGGTCGCGCCGTCCGCCACCAGTCTGTCGAACGCGCGCCCGACCGCGGGATTGGCGGTGATCCCGCTGGTCCCGTCCGACCCGCCGCAGATCGTCCCGACGATCAGTTCGTCGACACGCATCGGCACGCGCGGCACGTCGGCGATCTGCGCCTTGACCCGCGCGACCGCCTCCAGCCCGGCGGCGATCGTCGCCGCGGTGCCGCCGGTCTGCTGGATGACGTACAGCTCGACCGGACGGCCGCTGTCGCGGATCACCTGCTGCAACCGCTCGCGGTCGAAGCTCTCGCAGCCCAGCGACACGATCACCACGCCGCCGACATTCGGATGCGTCGTCACCGCCTCCATCACCCGCGCCGCATAGGCATTGGGATAGCAGCCGGGGAAGCCGATCAGATGCACGTCGGCGTCATCGGCCTTGTCGACGATCTTGCGCGCGACGTGATGCGCACACTCCACCAGATACGCGACCGCGACGGTGTTGCGGATGCCCTTGCGCCCGTCGGCGCGCTGCCATGCCGCGATCACGCGCGCTGCTCCGTCACGGTGCTGCGCGTATGGCTGGCGATATAGTCGCTCTTCATATTGTGCATATGGACCCATTGTCCGGCCGCCGCCGCGTCGGTCATCGACCCGATCGGCGCGCCATATTTGATGACCTTGTCGCCCGGCTTCAATTCGGCGCGCGCGATCTTGTGGCCGACGGTGACGCCCTCGCGCGCCGGGATCGTCCCGCCCGACACCGGCAGCAGATCGCCCGCCGCGATCGGCGCGACGCAGATCATCACATTGTCGTCGGGGTGGAGCAGGATCAGTTGCTGCGGCGCGCGCGCTTCCAGCGCCGGCCACAGGTCGTCGGGGATCGGGGCGGCGATCCGCGTGCGCAGATCGGCGACCTCGTCCGGGTTGCCAAGCCCGGCGAGCACGCACGCCACCGCCGGATGCCGCAGCGGGAACTGGATCGCGGCGGCCGGCAGCGATACGCCGGCGGTCGCACAGGTCCGGGCGAGCGCACGCGTCCGCTCGACCAGCGCGGCCGGCGGGGCGGCATAATCGTAATGCGACTGCGCCGGATCCGCCTCGTGCGGATCGCGCGCCAATATGCCGCTGTTGTACGCGCCGCCGATGATGACGCGCACGCCCCGCACCTGGCAGCGGTCGAGGAACGGCGTCGCGCTGCGATCGAGCAACGTATAGCGCCCGGCGAGCAGGATTACGTCGAGCGGCACCCGGTCGAGCAATTCCTCGCACACCGCGACCTCGTTGACGCCAATTCCGATCGCGCCGACCACGCCGGCATCGCGCAACGCCACCATCGCGGCATAACCGCCATCAAGGAAGTCGCGCAGGTGGCGCTCATGGGCGTCGCCATGCGTCAGCCGCCCGAGATCGTGTGCCAGCAGCACGTCGACGCGGTCGCGCTGCAATCGCGCGCAGCTCGCGTCGAACGAACGCCGCACGCCGTCCGCGGTATAGTCGAATACCGGCTCGAACGGATCGGCGTCGACGAAGCCGTGCCGGGTGCCCGACGCACCGGTCGGCGCGAGCAGCCGCCCGACCTTGGTGGAAACCGCGCACGTCCGCTCCGGATCGTGGCGCGACAGCGCCGCGCCGAGCCGCCGCTCGGCCAAACCAAAGCCATAATGCGGCGCGGTGTCGAAATAGCGGACGCCAGCATCCAGCGCCGCGGCGACGGTTCCCTCTGCCGTGGCATCGTCGATCGCGCGGTAGAGATTGCCGATCGCGGCGGTTCCCATTCCGAACCGCGGCAGCGCCTCACCTGCCCGGTCGAGCGGCGGTGCGCTGGGGGTCGAATTCTGGAACATGCACGCTTCCTCTCCCGGCCCCACCCTTGTCGCGTGAGCACTACGGCAACATTCTAAGGCACGGGCATGACAATTGAAATGTGAAAAATGCTTTTATTGACGGGAATTGGCAGGTGCTGGTGTCGTTGCCCGCGCGTGGCTAGGGTGCGTCGACCATGACGAATCCGCCCCGCTATCAGGCTCCTGCGCTCAAAAAGGGGCTGGAGATCCTCGAACTGCTCGCCACCTCCGAACAGGCGCTGACGATGTCGGACATCTCCGGCGCGCTCGGCCGGTCGGTGGGCGAGATCTTCCGCATGCTTCAGGTGCTGGAGGAGCATCGCTACATCGCGCGCGACGACGACGGCTATCGTCTCACCAATCGCCTGTTCGCGCTGGGCATGGGCCGCCCGCCGGTGCGCGACCTTACCGTCACCGCGCTGCCGGTGATGCAGGTGCTGGCGCGCGCGACCGGACAGAGCTGCCACCTCGCGGTCGCGTCGGGTGCGGAAATGGTGGTGATCGCCGGGGTCGAGGCGCCCGGCCTGTCGGGCTTCGCGGTACGCGTCGGCTATCGCCGCCCGCTCCATCGCTCGAATTCCGGGCGTGTGCTGCTCGCTTTCCAACCGCCTGCGGTGCGCGCGGCAATGGTCGCGGAAGTTCGCGAGGCGGGCGGTGACATCGACCCGGCGCTCGGCAAGCAACTCGACGCGCTGGTCGCGGAGGGGGACGCGGTCACCCCGAGCCCGATGCTGGAGGGAATCACGGATTTGTCGGCACCGGTCCTCGAACATGGCGCAGCCCGCGCCGCGCTGACGGTCCCGTTCGTCGCCGGCCGCGCGGCGCGCGTGTCGCTCGACGAAACGCGCGCGCTGCTTCGCGACGCGGTGCGCTCGGTCAGCGCGCAGCTCCAGCCGACGATCGACTAGTGCCGGTCGTCGCGAGCGGCGCGAAGCATCCAGGGCTTCCTGGTCCGGCACTGGATGGCTTCGCTGCGCGCGCAATGACGATCAGGGACGCCGTCACCCCACCATCGCCAGCATGATCCGCGTCGAGCAGATCGAGCAATGCAGCGCGCGCGCCGCCCCTTCCGGGCAGTCGATGCATGCGCGCTGCGGTCGCGATCCGTTCAGCAGGTCGATCAACATCCGCTCGTCCGCCGACAGCGCCGCCGCCGTGCCGACCGCGAACTCGCGCCCCAATGCCGCCTCGTACAAGGTCATCAGACTGTCGAACACCGGCGCCAGCATCCCAGCCCCATGCGGCGCGAGCAGTCGGTGCAACCGCTGCTGCGTACAGGCATGACGGTCGCGCGCCGCGCGCCACCCGCGCGCCAGCGTCGGCAACAATTGCGCAATCCCGCGCGACGGCGACGATGACGGATGCGCGACGATGCTCATGCCTGATCCTCCACGACCGGGATCAGGCTCTAGCTTACTTGCGAATGATTATCAATAGATCATTCAACACCGATGGCTTCCAGCGAGCGCTGTTTGGTCTCGGGGAAGAACATCAGCACCACCACGAACTGCACCGCCATCATCGCCGCGAACACCACGAATGGCAGCCCGCGCGTGTGCGCGGCGATCACCGGGAACGCCATCGCGATCACCGCATCCATCGCCCAGTGCGTCGAGGAACCGAGTGCTTGTCCGCGCGCGCGGACGTCGGTCGGGAAGATCTCGCTGATATAAACCCAGATCACCGCACCCTGGCTGAACGCGAAGAAGGCGATAAACGCGATCAGCAACGCGAGCAGATATTGCTGCCCCTGCCCGGTCAGGAACACCGCCGCGGTTCCGCCCAGCGCCAGCGTCAGCCCGACCGACCCGATCAACAACAGCGTGCGCCGCCCCAACCGGTCGATCACCAGCAGCGCCAGCGCGGTGAACACGAAATTGCACAAGCCGATCGTCACCGACTGCCGGTCGGC
The DNA here is from genome assembly GCF_902506455.1 of Sphingomonas sp. 8AM. Classification (GTDB taxonomy): domain Bacteria; phylum Pseudomonadota; class Alphaproteobacteria; order Sphingomonadales; family Sphingomonadaceae; genus Sphingomonas. The sequence continues at coordinate 2,774,082 of NZ_LR733844.1, forward strand.
AGACACCGCGTCATAGCCTGCCGCCGCGAAGATATCGTTGAGATAATAAAGGATCGCATTGATCCCGGAGAGCTGGTTGAACGACGCCACCGCGAAGGCGAGCAGGATCGGCTTGCGATGCCGGGTCCACGACAGCCGCGGCGCGCTGCCGACCGCCACGGCGGCGGCGGCGCGGGCATAACTGTCCAGCTCGTGCCGCGGATCGGCGACCCCCAGCCGCACCAGCACCTCCTCGGCCTCGTCCTCACGTCCCTTGGCGGCAAGCCAGCGCGGGCTGTCAGGGATCGCGAACATTAATCCGAGCAGCAGCAGCGCCGGCACCGCGCTGATCCCGAACTTCACCTGCCAGTCGCCCGCGCCGAGATCGAAGCTGCCGACGATTGCATTGCTCAGATAGGCGGCGAGGATGCCGAGCACGATGTTGAGCTGGAACGTCCCCACCATCAACCCGCGGCGCTCGGCGGGCGCGATCTCGGCAAGATACACGGGAGCGAGCACCGACGACGCGCCGACCGCCAGCCCCGCCATGACGCGGAACACGATCAGCGCCGGCCAGCTCCACGCGATCAGGCACCCCAGCCCCGACAGGCAATAGAGCAGCGCGATCCCCTTCAGCGCGTTGCGCGCGCCGTAGCGATCGCCCGGCAACCCGGCGAGCAACGCCCCCGCCAGCGTCCCCCACAATGCCGCCGATACCGTGATGCCCACGCCGCTCGCGTCCAGCGCAAAGGCGGTGCGGATGCCTTCCGTCGTCCCGGCGATCACCGCGGTATCGAAGCCGAACAACAGCCCGGCCAGTCCACCCACCAGCACGCCGCGCAGCAAGGTCGTGTTCAAAAGATCGTGCTCCGCCCGCATCGTCCGCCCCGCGCGGTCCGGTCGCGCACAGGGACCGCAAAGTGTGCCGTGCGTCAACCCGCACGCGCTCTTGGCAAAGGCCCAAGCAGCCGGTACTTGTCTTACAAAATGACTTAATCGGGAGGATTATCGTGGATCATGTCGGCCAGCGCCGTAGCGCTGTTCTTGTCGCGGCGTTGCTCGCCAGCGTTTCAGGCGATGCTGCCGCGCAGAACGCACCGCCGGTGCCGCTCCAGCCGCAGATCGACTCGCAGCGTCCCGACTGGGAGAACCCCGGCATCAACTACATCGGCCGGATGCCGGCGCATGCCACCGGCTTCCCGTTCGAGACGCGCGACAAGGCGCTCGCCGGCCATCGCACGGAATCGAAGCGCTTCCTGTCGCTGAACGGGCAATGGCAGTTCAGCTTCTCGCCCGATGCCGACAAGCTGCCGACCGGCTTCGAGCGTCCCGATTTCGACGCCTCGCAGTGGAAGACGATCAAGGTCCCCGCCGACTGGCAGACCGAGGGCTATGACCAGCCGCGCTACAACAACATCACCTACCCCTTCCCCGCCAACCGCCCGCTGATCCCGCACGCCACCAACCCGGTCGGTTCGTACCGCCGCACGATCGACCTGCCGGCCGGCTGGTCGGGGCAGGACGTCGTGCTGCACATCGGCGCGGCCGGCTCGGCCTATAAGGTGTGGGTCAACGGCCAGCAGGTCGGCTATTCGGAGGACAGCAAGCTCCCGTCCGAGTTCGACGTGACCCGCTTCGTCAAGCCCGGCGCGAACACCGTCGCGATCCAGGTGTTCCGCTGGTCGGACGGCAGCTATCTCGAGGATCAGGATTTCTGGCGCGTCTCGGGGATCGAGCGCGAGGTCTATCTGATGGCCGCGCCGAAGACGCGCATCCGCGACTTCTTCGTCCATGCCGGGCTCGACGAGAATTACCGCAACGGCAAGCTCGCCGTCGACCTGACGGTCGCGCCCGGCGCGGCGGTCAGCGCGCGCTACGTGCTGCTGGACGGCGACCGCATCGTCTCGCAGGGCCGCGCGCCGCTCGGTGCCGGTGACGCCGATCGCAAGACGACGCTCTCCGCCACCGTCGCCGGCGTGAAGCCGTGGAGCGCCGAGACGCCCAATCTCTACATGCTGCTGGTCGAACTGTACGACGCCAGGGGTGCGATCATCCAGTCGACCTATCAGCGGATCGGCTTCCGCACCGTCGAGATGAAGAACGGGCTGGTCAGCGTCAACGGCAAGCCGATCACGATCCGCGGCGTCAACCGCCACGAACACGATCCCGAGACCTTCCACGTCGTCAGCCGCGAGTCGATGGAGCACGACATCCAGCTGATGAAGCGCAACAACATCAACGCGCTGCGCACCTCGCACTATCCGAACGACCCGTATCTCTACGAACTCGCCGACCGCTACGGCCTGTACGTCATGGACGAGGCCAATATCGAGAGCCACGCCTATATGGAGATGGGGAACAACAACCCCCGCCAGCGCAGCGTGTACCAGCTCGGCTTCGACCCCGCATGGCAGTCGGCGCACGTCGACCGCGTGCTCAACATGGTCGAGCGCGACAAGAACCATCCCTCGATCATCTTCTGGTCGCTCGGCAACGAGGCGGGGATCGGCCCCAATTTCGCGACCGCCGGCACCGCCGCCAAGACGCGCGATCCCGGCCGGCTCATCAGCTACCTCGGCTGGGGCACCTATGAAGGCGTGCAGCAGCACCGCCCGAACTGGTTCGCCGACATCTACGCGCCGATGTACGATCCGGTCGCCAAGATGGCGGATTACGCCACCAACTGGAATTACAAGCAGCCGATGATCCAGTGCGAATATGCGCACATGATGGGTAATTCGGGCGGCAATTTGAAGGAATATTGGGACACGATCTACGCGCATCCCGACAAGCTGCAGGGCGGCTTCGCGTGGGACTGGGTCGATCAGGCGATGTACCGCTACACCAGGGACGGGCGCCGCTATTGGGGTGACGGCGGCGAATACGGTCCGAACCCCGGCGGTGATATCGAATTCGGCGACGGGATGCTCCAGGCGGATCGCACCCCCAACCCGCAGCTCTATGAGGTCCGCAAGGTCTACGCTCCGGTCCAGTTCACCGGCTATGACGCGAACGCCGGCCAGCTCACCGTCGCGAACCGCCACGACTTCCTCGGGGCGGATGCCTATGACTATAGCTGGGAAGTGCTGGAGAACGGCATCGCGGTCGCACGCGGCACGCTGGCGGCCCCGACCGTTGCCGCGCACCAGAGCGCGCGCGTCGCGCTCGCGCCGACCGGCTTCACCCGCCGCCCCGATGCCGAATATTTCCTGACCGTCAGCTACCGCGCAAAGGCCGGGATCACGCCCGGCGTCGCGGCGGGCACTGTGGTCGGCTGGGAGCAATTCCCGCTCACCGCCCCGCCGACTGCCGCGACCGTTGCCGACAACGGCCCGGTCAAGCTCGACAACCGCGGCGGCACCGTCCGGCTGTCGGCGGGCGAGACCGAATTGGTGATCGACCGCAAGACCGGGCTGGTCGATCGCTACGCGACCGGCGGGCGCGTCCTCCTCTCGGGTGGCACGCCCAACTTCACGCGCGCGCTGACCGACAATGATCTCGGCGTCGGCAGCGAGAAGCGCAACGTGCCGTGGCAGCGCGCCACCGACGAGCGCGTCGTCGAGGGTATCGACACGCAGAAGCTGCCCGGCGGTGGTGCGGCGGTGACGGTCCGCTGGCTGACCGGCGGCAACGTCGCGCGCTTCTCGACCCGCTACCAGATGGCGGCGGACGGCAGCGTCGCGGTGACGGGCGACTTCCAGCCGCTCGACACGACGCTCGGCGACCCGCTCCGCGTCGGCCTCTCCTACGTCACCCCGCGCGACTACAAGACCGTGCAATGGTATGGTCGCGGACCGCATGAGAGCTACAGCGATCGCAAGACCTCGGCGCCGATCGGGCTGTGGCGCGGCGACATCGCGGCGCAGAACCACGATTATCTCCGCCCGCAGGAAACCGGCAACAAGGTCGACGTGCGCTGGATGGAGCTGGTGCGCGGGCCCGACGGCGGGCTGCGCGTCGCCGGAGACCAGCCGCTGTCGATGAACGCGCTCGCCTTCCCGTATACCGAGCTGAACCGCCGCACCCCGGGCACGCGCAAGAGCACCGACATCGTCCCGGGCGCGAACGGCAGCCTGCTGGTCGACGCGGTGCAATCGGGTGTCGGCGGCGATACCGAATGGAGCGACTGGGGCCGACCGCTCGAGCAATATCGCATCAAGGTCGCGCCGCTGCGCTACGGCTTCACGCTCTCGCCGATCACCACCGACGGCCATGGTGCAAGCGCAAAGCCGGCCACCGCGACCGGGGAGGAGTAAAGTACCTTTCTTCGCCCCGGCCGTGAGCCGGGGCCCCGCTCCTTCTTGCCGACCATTGTTGAATGACGCCCCCCCGTCATCCCCGCGAAGGCGGGAATCCAGACGTGCAGGTCGTCGTAAGAGCAGCAACGTCAGAGTTTCTGGATACCCGCCGTCGCGGGAATGACGGTAATAGTGGTGGCACGGCACCGTTCCACCACCCGGGACGTTCCCCTCGCACCGCAGAGGAACCGCGACGATCGTGACCGACCGCCCCGCCGACCCGATCAAGCCCGGTCGCCTCCACGCGGCCGTGCGCTACGGCTGGCTGGCGCTCGGCTTCCTCCTCGTCGCGCTCGGCGTGATCGGCGCGCTGTTGCCGCTGATGCCGACCACGATTTTCCTGATCCTCGCGGCCGGCTGCTTCGCACGCTCTTCACCGCGGCTCGAGGCGTGGCTGCTCGACCATCCACGTTTCGGCCCGACACTGCGCGCGTGGCGTCGCAACCGCGCGATCCCGCGCCGCGCCAAGCTGCTGGCCTGCACCGGCATCGCCACCGGCTATGCGCTGTTCCTCGCCACGGCGCACCCACGCCTGCCGCTCGCACTGGTCGTGGCCGCGGCGATGGCCGCCTGCGCGCTGTTTATCCTTTCGCGCCCGACCGCCGCGCCCTCGTCAGCTGCGCCATGGTCGGACGCATAAGGCGCAAGGCCGGGCTCGCCGAAGCGGAGGCCCGTACGCACGCGGCGGCGATCGCGCCGCCGGTCTGCGCGCTTTGCGCCCGTCCGCTCGGCGCCCGTGTCGAATGGCACCACGTCATTCCGCGCAGCGAGGGGGGCACCGATACCGTGCCGCTCCATCCGATTTGCCACCGCGCGATCCACGCCGCCGCCGACAATCCGACGCTCGCACGTGCCGGCACGCTCGACGCGATCCGCGATCTGCCGCCGCTGAGTCGCTTTCTCCGCTGGATCGCGGACAAGCCCGCGGACTTCCACGCGCCGACCCATCGTCGTCGCGACGCGCTGCAATAAGGCCATATTGCGGCGCAGCATCCGGACTGTGGCCGGGATGCGGCACGAATGTTCATCTTCTCGACAGATTGCGTGTCTTTCGAGCAACACCGGCTGAGTTCCATGCCAAAATGGCGTTTTTCCGCGCAACCAAGAACGGGAGGCGTGGTTAGAGCAGTCCCCGGCCCGGCCGCACCTGGTGCTGCGACAAACCGGGCAACGAAACTGTATTGAGGTATTTTATGCGTAAGCTCGTTCTTGCGGCCGTTGCCGCATCCGCCGCGTTCGTCGCCACCCCGTCGCTGGCACAGGACGCCACGACGACGACCACCGACACCGCACCCGCGACGGCGCCGGACGGCACCCGCGCATTCGGGATCGAGCCCTATGTCGCCGTGCGTGGCGGCTGGGAAGAGTTCCAGAGCGACAGCGTTCCGGGTGCGCCGCGCCAGAACAAGCTGAACGGCTCGCTGGTCGAGGGTCTGGCCGGCGTCAACATCCCGCTCGGGCCGGTGTTCGTCGGCGCCGAAGGTAACGTCGCCAAGGGCGTGTCGGGCGACATCGACTGGCAGTATGGCGCCGCCGGCCGCTTCGGCTTCCGCGCCGGCGACAGCGGCCTGATCTACGGCAAGGTCGGCTACCAGTGGGTGAACTTCGACAAGCGCGTCAACACCGACCGTGACTTCCACGACATGACCTACGGCATCGGCTTCGAGGTCGGCCCGAAGGACATCGGTCTGGGCGGCATCACCAGCAACTCGGGCATCCGTCTGCGCGGCGAAGTGTCGAGCTACGGCTGGACCAACAGCTTCCGCCCGACGCTGGGCATCGTCGCGCACTTCTGATGCGCTGACGACAGGTTTTCCGGTCGTCGAAGGGAGCCTTGGACGACCGGGCCGCACCAGTAGCGTTTCGTGCGGGGAGAAAGGGGCGGGGCCGGATGGCCTCGCCCTTTTCCTTGTTAACCCATCATCGCCCGCCGGGCAGCCATTCCTCAAGCGCCGCGTTGACCTGCGCCGCGCCTTCCTGCTGCACCCAGTGGCCGACGCCCTTCAACCGCCGGATCGTCAGGTCGGACACGAACTCGTCGCTGCGATCGAGCGTCTCCAGTCCCAGTGTCTTGTCCTCGTCGCCCCACACGATCAGCGTCGGCACGTCGACGCGACCGTTGTCGGGCAGCCAGCGCGGTCGCGGGTTGAGCGGCACCGCGCGATACCAGTTGAGCATCGCGGTCAATGCGCCGGGCCGCTGCGCCGCCGCGGCATAGATGTCGACCACCGCCTCCGGGAACAGCGCCGGGTCGACCGCATGGCGCGCGAAGATCTGCCGCAGCGCCGCGGCATCGTTGCGGAGCAACATCCGCTCCGGCAATTCGGGCGCCTGATATGCCGCCAGATACCAGCTGCGCCGTTGCTGCGGCCAGTTGCGCAGCGCGCGCGCGAAGCAGCGCGGGTGCGGCATGTTCATGATGACCAGCCGGTCGAGCGGCCGCACATGGTGGATCGCGAACGACCACGCGACGGCCCCGCCCCAGTCATGTCCGATCAGCGTCAGCGTCTTCGCGCCGCTGGCGTCGAACAGCGCGGCGACATCCGCGACCAGATATTCGATGCGATAAGCGTCGATACCCTCCGGTTTCGAGGTCGCGCCATAGCCGCGCTGGCACGGCGCCCACACGCGGTACCCCATTGCTGCCAGCACCGGAATCTGGTGTCGCCAGCTATAGGCGAGTTCGGGATAGCCGTGCAGACAGATCGCGAGGTGGTCGCCCGCACCGGCCTCGATCACCTCGAACGACAGACCGCGCACCGCGATCTCGCGGACCGTCATCCCGCTCCCGGCATCGGGCTGCCAGCTGGGGATCATGCGCGCATGTCCAGCCGAACGATCGACGTCCACGTCATGACCGCCCTCTCCTTACCTCTCCGCTCCTATCATAGATGAGGACGGATTGCAGGCAAGTCATTGCAATCGATAGCGAAATTCGCTCTAAATCCTGACCGGGCGCGCAGCCGGCCTTCATCTTCCGGCGAGGACGGGGTCAGCGGTAACGGACAGGTCTAGCGGCGGCGTTTGCGCCGCGGCGTCTCCTGCGCGCTCAGCACGTCCAGCAGGGCACGCGCTGCCCCGGTCTCGGCCTCCTGCTTGCTGGTCCCCTCTGCGCTCACCTCGTCCTTGCCGACGGTTACGCGCACCGTGAAGCGCGGCGCATGCCCCGGCCCGGCGCGGTCGACCAGTTCATAGGCGGGCACTGCGCGGCGGTTGGCCGCCGCCCATTCCTGCAGCGCCGACTTGGGATGCTGCGGCGCCTTGTCATCGCTGTGAATGCGATCGGCCCACAACCGCCGCACCGCCGCGCGCGCCGCATCGAGGCCGGCGGTGCGGTAAAGCGCACCGAGCAGCGCCTCCATCACGTCGCCGAGCAGGTTGTCGCCATGCTGCGCGCCATCGTCGCGCGCCTGCTTGCCGAGCCGGACGTGCGCCACCGCACCGATCCCGCGCGCCACCTCGGCGCACACGGCGCCCGTCACCAGCGCGTTGAAGCGCTTCGACAATTGCCCCTCGGGTTCGTCGGGGAAGACCTCGCTCAGCCACTCGGCCATGATGAGCCCGAGCACGCGGTCGCCGAGAAATTCGAGCCGCTCGTAGCTTTCGCCTGCATGGCTCGAATGCGTCAGCGCGCGCTTGAACAATTCGGGGTTCTCGGGCCGGACGCCCAGCACCTCGTCCACCCATGCAGCGACATCGTCGCTCACGCTCAGAAGCCGTGTCCGATCCGGCTGAACCGCGCCGCCGACACCCACGTCCACGGCTTGATCCATTCCGCCGAGCCGTCGGTCGACCAGAAGGTTACCAACGCCTTCCCCTGGATCCGCTCCATCGGGATATAGCCCATGCCTTCGGGCGGCGCGAAGCGGCTGTCGGCGCTGTCGTCGCGATTGTCGCCCATCAGGAACACGTCGCCGGCCGGCACGGTATAGACGTCGGTGTCGTCGGCGATCGGCAGATTGCCCTGATCGAGCACCTCATAGCTGCGCCCGCCCGGCAACGTCTCACGAAAGCGCGGGTAGCGGCAGATCGGCTGTCCGGTCGCATCGACGTCCTGGAACTGTGCGCCGCATTTCTCCGCGGGGAAATTGGGCGTCAGCGGCACGATGAAGTCGGCGACGCGCTGCTTCGGGATCGCCTTGCCGTTGAGGAACAACTGACCGTTCTGCATCTGGATCTTGTCACCCGGCAGCCCGATCACGCGCTTGATGACATCATGATCGTCCGGTCCCAGCGAGCGGAACACCACCGTGTCGCCGCGTGTCGGCGTGTTCGCGAGGATCCGGCCCGGGATCAACGGCACGCCCCACGGCAGCGACCAGCGCGAATAGCCATAATTCCACTTCGACACGAACAGATAGTCGCCGATCAACAGCCGCGGCAGCATCGACTCGGACGGGATCGAGAACGGCGAGAAGATGAAGCTGCGCAGAATGAACACGAACAACGCCAGCTTCAGCAGGAAGCGGATCGTCTCGCCGGTTTCGGAATGCGCGGGCTTGCCGGGGGCAGCAGGGGTGGCCATGAAGCACCGCGTCGCGCAACCGCTCGCCTTCGTCAAGCGGAGCCTTGGCTCGCGCGAACGGTTATGGCCCGCAATTGGTCGGAAGGAAGATGCAGATGGCGGATTGGTCAAGGATCGAAGCGCTCCCCACGGAGCGACTGGAGACGCTGTTCGCGAACGACCCGGATCGGCTGGCGAAGCTGTCGCTCGACGTCGCCGGCATCCATTTCGACTGGTCGAAGACCCATTTGACCCCCGAGGCGGTCGCGGCATTCGAGGCGCTGGCGAAGGAAACCGATCTCGCCGGCAAGCGCGAGGCGATGTTCGGCGGCCAGAACGTCAATGTCACCGAGGACCGCCCCGTCGAGCACACCGCCGAACGTGGTGAAGGCAAGGACGAAAGCGTCGCGCGCGCCGCTTCCTACCACGCGCGGATGCGCGCGGTGATCGACGCGATCGAGGCCGACGCCTTCGGCCCGATCCGCAGCGTCCTGCACGTCGGCATCGGCGGTTCGGCGCTCGGGCCGCACCTGCTGGTCGACGCACTCGGCCGCGACAGCGACCGTTATGACGTCGCGATCGTCTCGAACGTCGACGGCATGGCGCTCGACGATGTGTTCGACCGCTTCGATCCGGCGACGACATTGCTGGTGGTCGCGTCGAAGACCTTCACCACCACCGAGACGATGATGAACGCCGAAAGCGTCATCGCCTGGATGACCGGTGCTGGTGTCGAGGACCCTTATGGCCGCGTCATCGCGCTGACCGCCTCGCCCGAAAAGGCGATCGAATGGGGCGTCGACGAGACGCGCATCCTGCCCTTTTCCGAAGGCGTTGGCGGGCGGTATTCGCTCTGGTCGTCGATCGGCTTCCCGGCGGCGATCAAGCTCGGCTGGGAGCAGTTCGAGGAATTGCTCGACGGTGCCGCGGAAATGGACCGTCACTTCCGCCTCACCGCGCTCCACGAAAATGCCCCGGCGCTCGCCGCCTTCGCCGACCTCTATTACACACAGGTCCGTGGTTGCGAGACGCGCGCGCCCTTCGCCTATGACGAGCGGCTGCGGCTGCTGCCGAGCTACCTCCAGCAGCTCGAGATGGAATCGAACGGCAAGGGCGTGACGGTCGACGGCCAGTCGGTCGGCCGCCCGACCGCCGCGATCACCTGGGGTGGCGTCGGCACCGACGCGCAGCACGCGGTGTTCCAGTTGCTCCATCAGGGCACGCATCTCATCCCCGTCGAGTTCCTCGCGGTGATCGAGGCCGGCGACACCTTGCCCGCGGAGCATCACCGCCAGTTGCTGCTCAACGCTTTCGCGCAGGGCGCGGCGCTGATGAAGGGCAAGCAGGTCGACGACCCCGCACGCAGCTATCCCGGCGACCGCCCGTCCTCGACGTTGCTGCTCGACCGGCTCGACGCGCGCACGCTCGGCGCGCTGATCGCCTTCTACGAGCACCGCGTGTTCGTGAACGGCGTGCTGCTCGGCATCAACTCCTTCGACCAGTTCGGCGTCGAGCTGGGCAAGGAAATGGCGAAGGCCGCGGCCAGGGGCGGCGGCGACTTCGACCCCTCCACCACCGACCTGATCGCGCGCGCCGGTCTGGCGTAAGCGCGCCCGGCCGACTATGTGTATGGCTCGAAGGAGCCATACACATGCGGACCAATATCGAGATCGACGACGCGCTGATGGCCGAGGCGATGGAGATAATGGGTGTCACGACGAAGCGTGAGGCCGTGAAGCGGGCGTTGGAGGGTGTGGTTCGCGCAAAGCGGCAGCTTCGGGCCTGGGACGGCTTGCGCGGCCTGGGTTGGGAGGGCGACCTCGACGACATGCGTACCAGCAAATACATCCCGGCTGAATGAGCGTCGTTGTCGACACCAGCGTCTGGATCGATCTGCTCGCTGACCGTCACACGCTCCAGACCGAACGTGGTCGAGCGCTGATCGTAGCCCGGCACGAGCTTTTGATCGGCAACCTTGTGCTCGCCGAGATATTGCAGGGTACGCGCGATCAGCGCGACCACGACCGAAAACTGGGGATGCTGGACGGTTTCACGCCCATCACGATCGTTGACCGTCGTATCGCGATCGAGGCGGCGCGCAACTATCGCGTACTGCGCGCGCTCGGCATCACGATCCGCAAAACGATCGACACATTGATCGCCACGCGCTGCATCATCGACGGCATCCCGCTTCTCTACAGCGACCGCGACTTCGACCCGTTCGTCGAACATCTCGGCCTTCGCTCCGCCATGACCTGACAGCTCACCTGTCCTACGCCACTCGCCCCTGCTAACAGCGGCACCATCCGGCGCGCCGCTGGTTCGTCATCCAACGCGCGATCGTCTCAACATTCACAACATTCGCGCCCAACGGAGCCCATTCATGTCCGACTTCGACTACGACCTTTTCGTCATCGGCGCCGGTTCAGGCGGCACGCGTGCGGCGCGCGTCTCCGCCGCGCATGGCGCGAAGGTGGCGGTGGCGGAGGAATATCGCGTCGGCGGCACCTGCGTGATCCGTGGCTGCGTTCCCAAGAAGCTGCTCGTCTACGGCGCGCATTTCGCCGAGGACCTGCGCGACGCGCGTCACTTCGGCTGGGACGTCCCCGATGACTGCGCCTTCAGCTGGCCGCGGCTGCGCGACAATGTGCTGAAGGAGGTGGATCGCATCAACAAGGCGTACACCACCACGATCGAAAGCTCGGGTGCGGAGATCATCCACCAGCGCGCCACCGTCTCCGGCCCCAACGAAGTCACGCTCGCCGACGGCACGAAGAAGACCGCGAAGACGATCCTGATCGCAGTCGGCGCCCATCCCGCAATCCCCGAATGCCCCGGCCACGAACATGGCATCACCTCGAACGAGGCGTTCCATCTCGACGGCATCCCCAAGCGCATCCTGATCGCGGGCGCCGGCTATATCGCCAACGAATTCGCGGGCGTCTTCCATCAGCTCGGCGCGCACGTCATCCTGATGAACCGCACCAAGGAGATCCTGCGCGGCTACGACCTCCAGATTCGCGACCGGCTGCTCCAGATCAGCATGATGAAGGGGCTCGAGTTCCGCTTCGACGCCGCCTTCCAGGGGATCGACAAGGGCGAGGACGGCTGCCTCACCGTCCATATGTCGAACCACGAACCGGTCACCGTCGACCTCGTGATGTTCGCCACCGGGCGCAAGCCGAACACCAATGGCCTCGGGCTGGAAACCGCCGGGGTGGAACTGGACGATCACGGCGCGGTCGTGGTCGACGACGACAACCGCTCGACCTGTGCGTCGATCTATGCGGTCGGCGACGTCACCAACCGTATCCAGCTCACCCCGATCGCGATCCGCGAAGGGCAGGCGTTCGCCGACAACATGTTCGGCGGCAAGGCGACCCGGGTCGATTACGATTGCGTTCCCAGCGCAGTGTTCAGCCACCCGCCACTCGCCGGCGTCGGCCTGACCGAGGCGCAGGCGCGTCAGAAGCTCGGCTCGGTAAAGGTCTATTCGTCGGACTTCCGCCCGATGAAGAACGTGCTTGCCGACCGCGACGAGCGCGCGCTCTACAAGATGGTCTGTGATGGCGAAACCGATCGCGTCGTCGGCATCCACATGATCGGACCGGACGTCCCCGAGATCATCCAGGCCGCCGCGGTTGCGGTGAAGGCCGGCCTGACCAAGGCGCAGTTCGACGCGACCGTGGCGCTACATCCGACGATGGCCGAGGAACTGGTGTTGCTGAAATAAAGCCCCCGTCCTCCCCGCTTATTCCGTCATCCCCGCGAGGGCGGGGATCCAGACGCGCAGGTTCACGCACGGGCCGCACCGTCGGCGTATCTGGTTTCCTGCCCCCGCGGGAATGACGGGCCCGGGATCACCCCACCGCGCCCCGCCCCACCGGGATCACCGCCGCCGTCATCCGTGCCAGGCACACCAACCGCTCCGCCTCGTCGGTCACCCGGATCGTCCACACCTGCGACGACCGTCCGCGCGCCTCGCTGATCGCGGTGGCAAAGACGAACCCCTCGCCGACCGGCCGCAGGTGGTTGGCGTTGATCTCCATGCCGACCGCGGCGGAGGTCGCCGGATCGAGCGTCGCCATCGCGGCGACCGACGCCACCGTCTCGGCCAGCGCGACCGAGGCACCGCCGTGCAGCCGCCCGTACGGCTGACGGGTGCGCTGGTCGACCGGCATCCGCGCGCGCAACCAGTCGTCCCCGGCGTCGACGAACGCGATCCCGAGGAAGCCCGGCATCGACCCCGCACAGGCGGCGGTCAGCGCGTCGAGATCGAGAGGGGAATGCCAGATGCTCACGCGTGCTCTCCAAACGGCAGGATGGTCTCATAAAGCGCCAGCGCCGGGGCGCCCGGCACGATAGCCCCATGCCGCAACAGAAAGGCATGGCGGACGATCTCGGCCTGTTGCTCGAGGCCATAGCGCTCCAGCCGCCAACCGGGGCGGATCGCATAATCGTAGCGGCAGAACGGATGACGCTTCAGCGGCAGGAAGATGCCGCGCTGGTGCTGCCAGATGTGGCACAGCTCATGGATGAACAGCCCCTGCAGATCGAGCGAGGCGGCGGCGAAATCCTCGCACCACAGATCGCCCTTCGGATGAAAGTGGATGCAACCGCGCGGCGCCATCACCACGTCGCGCGGCTGGAAGAACGCCCATTTCCGGTTCGCCAGCCGCACCGCCCCATAGTCGATCGCATCGCCGTACATCGACCGCGCCAATGCGACCTCCGCCGGCGTCAGGGGCCGCTGATCCCTTATATCCCTATCTCCGCGAGCAGCAGGAACGGGCTCGTTCCGATACGACGATGACAGGAACACTCCAGCCACACGATCGACAATCCGCCGAGTACGATCGGGAAGGCGATGCCGAGCGCGGCGATCATGTCGACCCTCTCGCGACCACCATAATGAAGCACGATCAGCGCAGCGATGGCGGCGATCACCATTTCAGTGAGGAGCGTCAGAACGAAGCGAAGAACCGCCGGCCGGCCGCTCAGCTCCTCATCCGGCGGCCGAAAGCCCGGCTCACTCCGGGGCGACATCGCCCGCCGCGATCACCTTCGCCTCGACCTTCGCCACCGCGCCATCGGCGAAGCGCAGCGTCAGCGGCACCCGCGACCCCGCTTGCGCACTCTGAGGCAGGTCGAACAGCATCACGTGCCGCCCGCCTGGCGCGAAGGAGACATCAGTTTTCGCCGGGACCGGGACCGTTGCCAGCGACTCCATCGTCACCATGCCGCTGGTGGTCATCCGGCTGCCATGCATTTCTGCGCGGGATACGCCCGGCGCTTCCACGCGAACCAGCGTCGTGTCCTTCGCCCCGCCGCGCAATGCGAAATAGCCCGCCGCAGGCCGACCCGGCACCGCCGCCAGCCGAACATAGGCGTCATCGGCGACCGGTGCCGCTGCCTGCGCCGAACATCCCGCCGCCGCGAGGATCAAAGCTGCCATCGTCAAGCGGCGCATGGTCGTCTCTCCCGTCACCGGACCGGATGTACGGTCGCGTCGCCGCGCGGGCAAGCACCGCTGCGCATGGAAGACGTGCAGCAGCGGTCGTCCGTGTCTGCCCCACTGGAGCGGGTGCTTCACGTGCTTCGCCGCGCATCCGCGTTCTTGGTCCGCAACGTCGGCGCGGCCGCGGCAGGATCGTCGGGCCAGGGATGGCGCGGATAGCGGCCGCGCATCTCGCGCGCGACGTCGCGCCAGCTCCCCTGCCAGAAGCCCGGCAGATCACGCGTCGTCTGGATCGGTCGTCCCGCCGGCGAGGTGAGCGACAGCACCAATGGCACGCGCCGTTCCCCGACCATCGGATGCTCGGCCAGCCCGAACAACGCCTGTACGCGCAGTTCGACGGTTGGCCCGGCCTCAGCGGCATAGTCGATCGCATGTGTCGAGCCGGCCGGGCTGGTGAAGTCGGCCGGCGCGAGCCGGTCGATCTGGCGCAGCGCGTCCCAGCCGAGTAACATGCGCAGCGCCTCGGTCAACGCGCCCGACGTGATCGCATCGAGCCGGCGCTTGCCCGCCACCAGCGCCGGCAGCCACTCGTCCAGCCGCTCGACCAGCATGGCATCGTCGATCGGCACACCCGCATAGGCGGCCCGCGTTCGTAGCGCCCGCGCGCCCGCCGACCACGGCAAGAGCTCCACGCCATGCGTCCGCACGCCCTCGACGAGCGCCGCCGCGATGACCGCCGGGTCCGCCTGGCTGTCCGGCCCGCTCGACACACGGATCGCGCCGATCCGCCGCTCGCGCAACGGCTGGACGCCGCCCGTGGCCGGATCGAACACCGCCGTCCGCTTGGTCTCGATCCGTTCGGCGAACAACGTCTCGACCTCAGCGGCATCGATCGCCGCGCCCGACAGGATGCGTGCGCCCGCCGCCATCCCCTGCGTCTCCGCAACCGCCAGCCATTCCGCGCGCGCCAGCGACGACGCCGCATCGAGCCGGAACCCGCGCCCGCCCGCCGATACCCAGCGCTCGCCGCTCGCATCGCGCCGCCGCGCCACCCGGTCGGGGAAGGCCAGCGCCACGCACGCCGCGATCGTGTCGCCGCTGTCGTCGCGCCCCGCCATCGCCGCCCAGCGCTTCGCCAGCCCGCGCGCATTTTCCGCCTTGGGCGAGCGCTCGCCGCGCCAGCGCCGCAGCCGCAGTTCGAGGTCGGCGTCCTGCCCGCCCAGTCCGCGCTCCTGCAACAGCACCGCAATCTCGGCGGCCAGCCGCTTGTCGCCCGCGCGCAGCAGCATATGCGCCAGCCGCGGCGTCATCGGCAGCCGCGCGATCTTGCGACCCTGCGCGGTCGGTCGCCCGTCCGCGTCGATCGCCCCCAGCCCGAACAGCCGCGCGCGCGCCTCGTCAATCGCCACCGCGGGCGGCGCGTCGATCCAGCGCAGCGCGCGCGGATCGGCCACCCCCCACAGGGCGCACGCCAGCACCAACGCCGACAGATCGGCCTCGAGGATCTCCGGCGGATCAAAGCGCGGGATGCCCGCGGTCGCCGCCGCCTCCCACAAGCGATAGGCGACCCCCGGCCCCTGCCGCGCCGCACGACCGGCGCGCTGCGTCGCTGCCGCCTGGCTCGCGCGCTCGGTCACCAGCCGCGTCATCCCCGCGGCGCGATCATAGCGCGGGCGGCGTGCCAGCCCGCTGTCGATCACCACACGGATACCGTCGAGCGTCAGGCTGGTCTCCGCGATCGAGGTCGCCAGCACCAGCTTGCGCGCGCCATCCGGCTCGGCACGGATCGCCAAGCGCTGCGCCGCCGGATCGAGGCTCCCGTGCAGCCGGTGCAGCCGAACGCCCGGTACGTCGCCGATCCGCTCGGCGGTGCGCTCGATTTCGGCGACGCCGGGCAGGAAGGCGAGCACCCCGCCCGCCTCTTCGGCGAGCGCGCGGCGGACCGCCGCTGCCATCGAGTCCTCGATCCGCGCCTCGACGGCGCGACCGATATGCCGCAGCTCAAGCGGATGGCTGCGCCCCTCGCTCTCGATCACCGGCGCATCGTCCATCAGCGCCGCAAAGCGCGCGCCGTCCAGCGTCGCCGACATCGCCACCACGCGCAGATCGGGCCGCAGCCCGGCCTGCGCGTCGAGCGCCAGCGCCAGCCCGAAATCACCATCGAGGCTCCGCTCGTGCACTTCGTCGAACAGGATCGCCGAGATGCCAGTCAGCTCAGGATCGTCCTGCAATCGCGCGGTAAGAATGCCCTCGGTCACGACGGTGACGCGCGTCGCCGCCGACCGCTTCGTATCGAGCCGCGTGGCATAGCCGAAGGTACGCCCGACCGGCTCGTCGGCCTGCGCGGCCATCCGCTCGGCCGCCGCGCGCGCGGCCAGCCGGCGCGGGCTCGTCACCAGCACCTCGCCGCTGCACCACGGTTCACCGATCAGTGCCGGCGCGACCGCAGTAGTCTTCCCCGCCCCCGGCGGCGCCACCAGTACCGCCGATGACCGCTCGCGCAGCGTGGCGAGCAGCTCGGGCAGCACGGCATGGATCGGCAGCGAGGTCACGGGCGGGTCTGTGGCAGATCGGCGCGGGGTTGAGAACCGCCCCATCCCCGTCGCCCCTGCGCAGGCAGGGGCCCATGTCTGTGGAGTGGGAGTGAGGGGCTGACACGAGCACGCTGCACTTGTGTCAGAGGCTCATCCCCGGCCGAGACAGACATGGGCCCCTGCCTGCGCAGGGGCGACGGGACCGGTCTGTTCATCGCCGCCCGGTAGTCACACCCCCGCCGTGATCGCCTTCAGATCGACGATCGGCCGCGCGCCGAAATGCTGGATGACCTCCGCCGCACAGATCGCGCCGAGCGTCAGCGACGCCTCCAGCGACTTGCCCTGCGCCTGCCCGTGGAGGAAGCCCGCCGCGAACAGGTCGCCCGCGCCGGTCGTGTCGACCACCTTGTCGATCGGCTGCGCGGGCACCACGACGCGCTCGCCGCCCGCCACCGCCATAGCGCCGCGCTCGGCCAGCGTGACGACGACCAGCGGCACCTTGCCCTGCACCGCCGCCACCGCCGCATCGACCGTATCGGTCTGCGTCAGGAACATGATCTCGGTCTCATTGGCGAACAGCACGTCGATCAGCCCCTGATCGATCAGCGCGTGGAACGCCTCACGATGCCGGTCGATCACGAACTCGGCCGACAGCGTGAAGGCGACCTTGCGCCCCGCGCCACGCGCGATGTCGATCGCGGCGCGCATCGCCGCGCGCGGCTCTTCCGGGTCCCACAGATAGCCTTCGAGATACAGGTAGCGCGCATCCGCGATCAGCCCGGCGTCCAGCGCCTCGGCCGGCAGATAGTGCGACGCACCCAGAAAGGTGTTCATCGTCCGCTGCCCGTCGGGCGTCACGAAGATCAGGCAACGCCCGGTCGTCGGCGCACCGGCGCGCGACGCGGTGTCGAAGCGGATGCCCGCCGCGCGGATGTCGTGCGCGAACACCTCGCCGAGCTGGTCGTCGGCGACCTGCCCGATGAAGGCGCACTGGCTGCCCAGCGCCGCCATCCCCGCGATCGTGTTCGCAGCCGACCCGCCCGACACTTCCTGCCCCGGTCCCATCTTCGCGTAGAGCGCGTCGGCCTCCTCCGGCGAGAAGACCAGCGCCATCGCGCCCTTGGTCATGCCGTTCGCGGCGATGAACGCATCGTCGGCGGGCGAGAGGATGTCGACGATGGCATTGCCAATCGCGACCACGTCATAGCGGGGTTCGGTCAAATCACGGTTCCTGGCAGCGGGGAAAGCGCCCGACTAGAACGCGGTCGCGGCTTGCGCAACGGCCAAGCGTGGCGCATCGCAAGGTCATGGTGCGCGCATTCTGGCTATCGGTGCAGCAACTCGGCGACCCCGCGATCCTGCGCGTGCTCGCGCTGTCGCTGGCAATCACGCTCGGCGTCTTCATCGCGCTCGGCGCCGGGGCATGGTGGCTGATCGACGCGGCGCTGGCCGGGGTGAGCTGGCACGGCGCGCTCGCCGGAATCGCCGCGACGATGCTGACCGTCCTCGGCGGCTGGCTGCTGTTCCGCGCCGTGGCGATGCTGGTCGTCGCCCTGTTCGCCGATACGATCGTCGCCGCGGTCGAGCGGCGGCATTACCCGCAGGCGCTGGCCAGCGCGCGCCCGGTGTCGCTGGCGCGCGGATTGCGGATGGGGCTCGCTTCGGCGGGACGGTTCATCGCGGTCAACCTGCTTGCCGCCCCGGTCTATGTCGCGCTGCTCGTCACCGGGGTCGGCACCGCGGCGGCGTTCTTCGTCGTCAACGGCTGGCTGCTCGGGCGCGACCTCGGCGAGATGGTCGCGGCGCGCCACCTGCCCGCTGCGGCGATGCGAGACTGGCGCGCGGCGACCGCCGGGCAGCGCTTCGTGCTGGGACTTGCCGCGACCGGGCTGTTCGTGGTTCCGCTGCTCAACATCCTCGCGCCCCTGCTGGGCGCGGCGATGGCGACGCACCTTTTCCACGGAACCCGCCGATGAAGCCCCTCGCCTCCGCCGCGTTGCTGCTCCTGCCCCTGCTGGCCGGATGCGCCACGACCACCGCACAACGCCCCGCGGTGGCGCGCGCAATCCCGGTCGCCCTGCCGACGCTGGGGCTCGAGGCGGTGATGGGCCAGGATGCCGCGCACCTGACCAGCACCTTCGGCCAGCCCGACGCCGATGTCCGCGAGGGCAGCGCGCGCAAGCTGCAATTCTCCAGCGCGATCTGCATCCTCGACGCCTATCTCTACCCCGCCGCCGACCGCGCCGAACCGCACGTTACCTGGGTCGATGCCCGTCAACGCGACGGCAGCAGCATCGATCGCGCCAGCTGCGTCGCCGCGCTGACCCGCCGGACCGGTGGCAGATAGCGCGAACATCCTCGTTGAGCGCGGGCGCCTCTCCCCCTAACCTTTGGGAAACGGGGGAGGATACGACATGGCACCGGCGCAGCTCAGCGTGCTGTTCTTCATGCAATTATTCGCGATCGTCGCGGTGTCGCGCGCGGTCGGCTGGCTGGCGAAACGCTATCTCGGGCAACCGCAGGTCGTCGGCGAGATGATCGCGGGCGTGCTGCTCGGGCCGTCGCTGCTCGGGCTGCTCGCCCCGGAGTGGCAGGCGCTGCTGTTCCCCAAGGAAGCGCGTGGGCTGCTCTACGCGGTCGCACAGCTCGGCGTCGGACTGTACATGTTCATCGTCGGGCTCGGCTTCCGCGCCGATCATTTCCGCAGCAACGCGCGCAGCGCGACCGCCGTGTCGCTGTCGGGGATGATGGCGCCCTTTGCGGTCGCGTTGGTGCTCGCCCCCTGGCTGCGCTCGATCCCGGGGCTGTTCGGCCCGACCGTCACCGCGACGCAGGCGGCGCTGTTCACCGGCGCGTGCATCGCGATCACCGCCTTTCCGATGCTGGCGCGCATCATCCACGAACGCGGGCTGTCGGGCACCCCGCTCGGTACGCTGTCGCTGTCCTCGGGCGCGATCGACGACGCCGGAGCGTGGACGGTGCTGGCGGTGGTGCTGGCGACGTTCGGCGATGGTGCAGGCGTCGCCGTCAAAGCGATCGGCGGCGCCGGCTTGTTCGCGATCGTCGTGCTCGGGATCGGTCCGCGGTTGTTGCGCCCGCTCGGCGCGCGTGCCGAGCGCACCGGGGTAGTAGGCCAGACCGAGACCGGCATCGCGCTGATGCTGTTCCTCCTCGCCGCCTTCGCGATGGACGCGGTGGGGATGCACGCGGTGTTCGGCGGCTTCCTGCTCGGCGTCGCCATGCCGCGCGGCGCGTTCGCCGAGGGGCTGAAGCGGCAGCTCGAACCGATCACCGTGCTACTGCTGCTGCCGTGCTTTTTCACCTTCAGCGGGCTCAACACGCAACTCGCGCTGGTCGCCGATCCGGCGCTGCTCGGGGTGACGCTGGTGGTGCTCGCCGCCTCGGTAATGGCGAAGGGCGGGGCGTGCTGGGCGGCGGCGCGACTGACCGGGCAGGACAACGCCACCGCGCTCGGGGTCGGCGCGCTGATGAACGCGCGCGGGCTGATGGAGCTCATCATCATCAACATCGGGCTGGCGCGCGGCATCATCGGGCCGGCGCTGTTCTCGATGCTGGTGCTGATGGCGATCGCGACGACGCTGATGACCTCGCCGCTGTTCGAGTTCGTCTATGGCCGCCGCGCACGCGAACGCGGCGAATTGGGCTCGCTCGACGAGGAAGGAGCAGCGCCCGCGTCGCAGCGGGCGATATCCTGAGCCCGAATCTGGTAAGCGGGTCCCTGCCCCTCCGTCATCCCGGACTCGATCCGGGACCCCGCTTTCTACCGGTCGTAAGAGGCGGGGTCCCGGGTCAAGGCCGGGACGACAAGCACGGGACGTTGTTCGAGGCGAAAACGCAGTCGTTTGTCGTAGCAGCCGCGGTCTGTCAGGCGCTCACGAGCGGCGCAGCACCCGGCGGACCGGATAGAAGACCGCGCCGGGAGCAATGGACAGCGCCAGCACCACCGCCACCGCCGCGATCGACGCGCAGGTCAGCAGCCGCACCCAGCGCTCGCCGTCCATCGGCGTGCCGACCCGCACCAGCGCCAGCGCGATCAGCACCGCCGCGCCGCTGCGCAGCGCGCGCACCGCGCGCTCACCCGAAATGCCCGCTTCACGCCGGAACTTGTATGACGCCGCCGCCAGCAACACGAACGCCAGCGCACACAGCAACACCCCTTCACACATGTACCACCTCCCGTGACTGTCGCGATGTACGCACCGCCTGCGGCCGTGCCGCGCGCCACGCGGCGATGCTTAGCAGCGCCGCGACGCCCAGCATCGCTAGATCAAAACCCATGAACAGCCCGTCACCGTCGCGCCATGAGGCCAGCAGCCCGCGCGTCGTGGTCAGCGCATTGGCGACCGGCACCGCGACATAGATCGCGGCCCCGGCGGCGAAGAGAATCGCCCACGCCTGCTTCGCCGGCCGGAGCAATTGCAGCACCGCCGCCGCGCCCCAGGCATAGAACATCGTTGCGACCTCCACGGCCGCACGCCCCTCTAAGGCGGCCGGCATGATCCGGTTCGCGAGCAAATAGGCGCCCATGCCGATCGGCAGCCCGGCGATGGTGGCGATATTCAGCCGCTCGACCAGCCGCAGGCCGAAGAACGGCGTCGCGCCCGGCCTGCGCCGCGCCGCGGTCCACAGCAGCAACCCGGTACCGACCATCGCCGCCCCGGTCAGCCCGAGCAGGAACAGCACCCAGCGCAAAGCGGGCGCCGCAAAGTGCGCGAGGTGCAATCCCAGCATCACTCCCGCGGTCGACACCGCCGCCCCGCCGACCGACGGCGGCTGGAGCAGCGCGCCGGTCGCGCCCGAATAGACGACGGTGCCTGCGCGCGCGTTCAGGCGCGTGTCGGCAGCGCCGCTGATCGCCACCGTCGCGGCAGCGTCGCCGGGCTGCTGCACCACCACCCGGGAAGCTGGCATGTGCAGTCGCGCTTCGGCGTCGCGCACCAGCGGCGCGATCGCCACCAGCGGCGCTGGACGCCCGCTCGCCTCGGCGTCGCGCGGCAGGCCATAGGCTTCGCGCCCGAAGTCGAGCGGCTGCTTGTAATTGATCGCGATCGGATAGGGCAGGTACATCAGCACCAGCGTCATCAAGCCGGTATAGGTGATGACCGCATGGTAGGGCAGCGCCAGCACCGCCGACACGTTATGCGCGTCCAGCCAGCTGCGCTGCCCCTTGTTCCAGCGCAAGGTGAAGAAGTCGGCGAAGATCCGCTTGTGCGTCACCACGCCCGAGATGATCGCGCCGAGCATGAACATCGCGCACACGCCCGCCAGCCACCGCCCCCACGGATGCGGCAGCTGCAACTGGAAGTGGAAGCGGTAGAAATGCTCGCCGCCGCGGGTCTCGCGTGCGTGGATCGGCGCCCCGGTCGCCGGGTCCAGCACCTGTTCGTCGGCGCGCTTGCGGCGCTTGCCGGGCGCCTTTTCCGCAGCAGCGGCATCCGGCTTGGGAGTGGCGTAGACGTGGGTCACGACGTCGCGGTCGGTGGGCAGCTGGATGAACCATTGCTGGTCGCGGATACCGTCGCGCGACAATTGCGTGACCGCATGCTGCGCCGCGTCGGCGGTCGCGGTGCGGTTCATAGGCAGTTCGGGCTGCATCCAGCGCGTGATCTCGGGTCGGAAATAGCTGGCGGTGCCGGTCAGGAACATCGCGAACAGGATCCAGCCGGCGAGCAAGCCCAGCCAGCTGTGGATCCACGCCATCGACTGCCGCAACGAGCGCGTCATGGCCGCACACCCAGCAACCACACCGCCAGCCCGGCAACCACCGCTCCGCCCCACACCGCGCCGGCGACTCGCGTCAATCGCGGCTCGTGGAAGGACCACAGCCCCACCAGCGCATAGAAGAGGAACCCGGGGATCATCGCCCAGACGGTTGCGTCGACCCGCGCGATCGGGAGGATCCGGGCGACAAGCGTCGCGACGAGCGCGGTCAGCGCGTAACCGCCGAAAAACGCGGTGAGACAGCGCGCCAGCATCGCCAGCGCAACGACGCGGATGTGGCGCATGCGCGGTGCTGGCGTCGTCGGCGATCCCACCCGCTGCATCAGCATTCGCCACCTTCCCAGACCCGTCGATGGCAGGGCTATATCAGCGATTGCGACTGACTAGCAATAGTGAAGCGGTGCTTTCCTGCGTTCCGATTTTTAGGCGTCGCAGACGCTGGATGGCTGGCACGCCGCCGGCAGCGCCGATCATGGTAGCGATTTATTTAACCATTACTGCGATGTGGGCAGCGGGAAAGGGAACACCGAACCAGCGTGCGGCGCCAGCCGGAGTAAGGCTGCGTGCCGCACGTACCCCGTCGCTTTGAAGAAACGGTGATGCTAGGCGTTGGTTCCATGACGATAACCACGAATCCGGGTGCCGAAGGTCCGATGCGGGCGGCGTTGTCGCTGTGCCGCCGCCACATCCTGGCGGCGTTCGGCTTCAGTGCGCTGGTCAACATCCTCTACATCGCGCCGACACTGTACATGTTGCAGGTCTATGACCGGGTCGTGCCGACGCATGGCCGGCTGACCTTGTGGTTCCTCACCGCGGTGCTGCTCTTCGCGCTGATCACCTTGTCGATGCTCGACCGCATCCGCACGCGCCTGCTCGTCCGCGCCGGGGTGCGGCTTGACGCGACGCTCGCGCCGCTGCTGCTCGATGCGACGATCGGCCGCCCCGATCAGCCGGTCGCGCGGCAGGCGCTGCGCGAGTTCGACAACGTCCGCCAGACGCTGAGCGGCCCGGGCGTGCTCGCGCTGTTCGACGCGCCATGGACGCCGATTTACGTGGCGGTCTGCTTCCTCGTCCATCCGGTGCTCGGCGTCGTCGCGCTGGTCGGCGGGACGATCCTGCCGGTGATCGCCTGGCGCAACGAAAAGGGCACCCGCACCGCGCTGGAGCGGGCGCAGATCGCCGCCACCACCAGCTACGCCAGCCAGGAAGCGATGCTCGGCGGCGCGGAAGCGGTGCGCGCGCTCGGCATGCGCCGCGCGATGGTCACGCGGCAATTGCGTTATCGCGAGACGATGCTGGCGCTTCAGACCCGTGCCGGCTTCACCGGCGGCAATTACATGACCGCCACCAAGTTCGTCCGGCTCGCGCTGCAAAGCCTGGCGCTCGGGCTCGGCGCGTTGCTGGCGATCGACAACCAGATTTCGGGCGGGTCGATCTTCGCCGCTTCGTTCCTGATCTCGCGCGCGCTCGCGCCGATCGAGATGCTGATCGGCAGCTGGAAAGGCATCGCGCAGGCGCACGGCAGCTATCTGCGGCTCGACAAATTGCTGGCCGAGACGCAGGTGCCCGTGGCGGTGACGCAGCTCCCCGCCCCCAGGGGCACGCTGCGGCTCGAGAACGTCACGCTGTTCAACGACACGCGCGACGGCACGATCGTCAGCGACGTCTCGCTGCCGATCGCGGCCGGCGAGGTGATCGCGATCGTCGGGCCGAGCGGCGCGGGCAAGTCGACGCTCGCCCGGATCATCGCCGGCGCGATCCGTCCCGACCGGGGCCGCGTCCGCATCGACGGCGCCGACGTCACCGACTGGGACCCCGAGTTGCTCGCCGAACATATCGGCTACCTCCCGCAGGACCCCTCGCTGTTCGCGGGCACGGTGAAGGAGAATATCGCCCGCTTCCGCACCGAGCTGGCGCACGATCCCGCCGCGATCGATGTGGCCGCGATCAAGGCCGCCGAGCGCGCCCGCGCGCGCGAGCTGATCCAGCGGCTGCCGGGTGGCTTCGACCATGAGCTGAAGCCCGGCGGGCGCGGGCTGTCGGCGGGTCAGGCGCAACGCGTTGCCCTGGCGCGGGCGATGTTCGGCGATCCGGCGGTGCTGATCCTCGACGAGCCCAACGCGCACCTCGATGCCGAGGGTGACAGCGCACTGCTCGCCGCGATCGACCATTACAAGAAGGCCGGGCACACGATCCTGGTGGTCAGCCACAAGCTCGGCATCCTGCCGGTCGTCGACAAACTGCTGGTGATGCGTGGCGGCCGGGTCGAGATGTTCGGGCCACGCGACGAAGTGCTGCCCAAGATCGCGCCGCAACGCCCGCGCGCCGTGCCGCCGACCAAGCCAACCCCCACGATCACCGCCCCCAGCGCGAGCGCCTGAGCCATGGCCACCCTGCCCCTCCCCTCCTCACCGCTCGCCACGGGCGACGATGCGGTCCACCTGCCCGCCGATCCGCGCAGCGACATCCGCGCCGGCTTGATCGTCGCCGCATTGTTCTTCATCGGCTTCCTCGGCTGGGCGGCGTTCGCGCGGCTCGATGCCGCCGCCTATGCGGAGGGCGTGCTCGCGGTGTCCGGCCAGCGGCAGGCGGTCCAGCACCGCGACGGTGGCGTGGTCGACAAGATCTTCGTTCGCGACGGCCAGCGCGTGCAGCAGGGTCAATTGCTGATCCGCCTCGGCTCGCCGGAGGTGCTCGCCAGCGAACGCGCCCTGGCGTCGCAGGTCATCCGGCTGCTCGCCCAGCGCGCACGGCTTCAGGCCGAACAGCTCGGCCAGACCCGTGTCCCGACCCCGCGTGAATTCGCGACGCTCAACGCCGAGGATCGTGCGGAGGCCGCGCTGGCGATGCGGCTTCAGCAAACCGAGCTGAGCGCGCGCACCGCGACGCTCACCGCGCAGCGTGACGCGCTCGGCCAGCGCGCCGCGCAGTCGAACGAACAGGGCCGTGGCTATGGCGAGCAGGTGCTGTCCGCGCAGGAGCAGTTGAAGCTGCTCGACGCGCAGCTTGACGCGTTGCGCCCGGTCGCCGCCAAGGGCTTCGTCTCGCAGACCCGGCTGCGCGAGCTGGAGCGGATGCGCGCCGAATTGCAGGGCCAGCGCGGGCAATATTCCGCCAGCGTCGCGCAGACCCGCGAGGCCGCGCGCGAGAGCCAGATCCAGCGGCTCGAGGCCGAACGCACCTTCACCGAACGCACCGCCGCCGACCTGCGCGACGTCGAGGTCCGGCTCGGCGAGCTGATGCCGAAGCTGGGCGCGGCGCGCGAACAGCTCGCGCGCACCGAGATCCGCGCCCCCGCGACCGGCGCGGTGGTCGGGCTGACCGTCTTCACCCCCGGCGGCGTGATCCAGCCGGGGCAGAAGCTGATGGACATCGTCCCCGAACAGGCGCAGCTCCGCATCCAGGCGCGTATCTCGCCCGATGACGCCGACGACCTAAAGGTCGGGCAGCACACCACCGTGAAGTTCCCCAGCCTCCACGAACGCGAGATCCCGCCGCTCAACGGCACGATGACGCGGCTGTCGGCCGACAGCTTCACCGACGAGAAGACCGGCGTCAGCTATTTTACCGCCGAGATCACCGTGCCGCCCGCGGAGCTACACGTCCTGTCGCGGTTTCGCGGCGAGCAATTCAAGCTGCGGCCCGGGATGCCCGCACAGGTGCTGATCCCGCTGCGCAAGCGCACCGCGCTCGATTACGCGCTCGAACCGCTCGTCGGCGCCTTCTGGTCCTCGTTCCGCGAGCATTGATCCGACGTTCCCTATTTCGTCGCCCCGGACTTGATCCGGGGACCCGCTTCTTCTCTGCGACCGGATAGGTGGCGGAAGCACGTCAACGTTGTCCGTCATTGCGAGCGTAGCGAAGCAATCCAGAGCCGGACCAGGACGCCCTGGATTGCTTCGCTACGCGCGCAATGACCTAAGACGGTTCCGACCTCCGGTCATGATGATCCGGGTGGCCCGTGACCCATGTCACTGCCCCACCCCGACACACCCTTCGTTAACCCTCTTCCTTTACAGCGGGCATCATCGGCGACCGAACATGGCGCCGCGCCGTCCTCCCCCGTCGTTACCGTGAGTTGGCCATGCCCCTGTCCGCCGAACGCACCCGCTCGCCGCATGTTGTCCTCCGCGCGCTCGCGCTGCTCCGCCCGGAGCGGCTGAAGGCCGGCTCGCTGCTCGGTGCCGGCGCGCTGGTCGCCTTCCTGCAGGTCGCCGAGCCGCTGCTCTTCGGCAAGGCGGTCAACGGGCTCACCACCGGCGCGAACCCGATGCGCTACGTCGCGCTGTGGTGCGCGATCAGCGTCACCGTCTTCGCCGCCGGCGTGGTCATCGCCCTCCTTGCCGATCGCATGACGCACCGTCGCCGCCTGATCGCGATGTCCACCTATGTCGAGCATCTGCTCGCGCTGCCGCCCGCCTTCCATACGCAGGCGCGCTCGGGCCGGCTGATGCGGATCATGATCTCGGGATGCGAGGGACTGTTCAACCTCTGGCTGCCGCTGCTGCGCGACCAGATCACCAATCTCGGCATCCTCATCCTGCTGCTGCCGATCGCGATAATGACCAACTGGCGGCTCGGGCTGGTGCTGGTCGTGCTGATGCTCGTCTATTCGGTCGTCAACCTGATCGTGATGCGCCACACCGCCACCGGTCAGGCGCGCGTCGAGGATCGCTTCACCGACATCTCGGGCAATCTCGGCGACCTGTTCGGCAACGTTACCGTGCTCCAGAGCTTCCTCGCGGTACCCGGCGAGATGGGCAACGTCCGCCGCTCGCTCCACGATCTGCTCCACGCGCAATATCCGGTGCTCAACTGGTGGGCGGTGTCGGCGGTGCTGACGCGCGGCGCGTCGTCGATCGCGATCGTCTCGGTGTTCGGCTTCGGCGCGGCGCTGATCGAGCGCGGGCTGGCGACGATCGGCGATGTCGTGTCGTTCGTCGGCTTCGCGACGCTCATGATCGCGCGTCTGGAGACAGTCACCGGCTTCATCGTCAACGTCGCGCAGCGGCTGCCGGCGCTCCGCCAGTTCTTCGACGTCCTCGACCAGCAGAGCCACATCACCGAGGCTGACGACGCCGTGCCGCTGGCGGTCGCCGAAGGCCGCGTTACCTTCGACAACGTCTCCTTCCGTTATCCGACCGGCTCGGGCGCGGTCCATGACCTCGACTTCGAGGTCGCCCCCGGCGAGACGGTCGCGATCGTCGGCCCGACCGGCTCGGGCAAGTCGACCGCGCTCGGGCTCTTCCAGCGCGCCTGGGATCCGGAGAAGGGCCGCATCCTCGTCGACGGTCAGGACATCAGTGGCGTCACTCTCGCCTCGCTGCGCGCCGCGACCGGCGTGGTGTTCCAGGAGGCCGGGCTGTTCAACCGCTCGATCGCCGAGAATATCGCGATGGGCAATCCCGACGCCACGATGGAGCAGATCGAGGATGCCGCGCGCATCGCCGGCGCCTGGGACTTCATCATGCGCAAGCCGGACGGCTTCGCGACCGCGGTCGGCGATCGCGGCGCAGGGCTCTCGGGCGGCGAGCGGCAGCGGATCGCGATCGCGCGCGCCTTGCTCAAGAATGCACCGATCCTGCTGCTGGACGAAGCGACCAGCGCGCTCGACGTCGCCACCGAGGCACGGCTTCAGGAAAGCCTCGAGCGGCTGCGGCAAGGGCGGACCACATTCGTGATCGCGCACCGCCTCTCGACCGTGCGCGCCGCCGATCGGATCGTCGTGCTTGATCAGGGGCGGATCGTCGAACAGGGCGGCTTCGATGAGTTGCTGGCAGCGGGCGGCGCGTTCGCGAAGCTGGCGCAGGACGGCGGGCTCAGCACCCCTGCCGCCAACGACGACGCCGGAGCCCGCGCCGCCGCCTGACCTTGGGTCGATCGGCATCGAGATCATGATGACGTGCGGTCAAATTCCCATTTCGTCATTGCGAGCGTAGCGAAGCAATCCAGGGTGTCCTGATCCGGCGCTGGATTGCTTCGCTACGCTCGCAATGACGGATCAAGGTGACGTCCCTACGCGATAGGCACGCCCGGTTCTTCCCTCTCCCCTCCTTGAGGGGAGAGGGTTGCGCAGACTTGACCTTTGCGCAGCGAAGGCTCGGTCGGAGCTGAGTGAGAGGTGCGCGCTCGCGCAGCGCGCGCGCGAGCCAGAGGCTCCCTCCCCGTCCGTCACCCCCGGACTTGTTCCGGGGTCCACTTGCACGATAAAATCAACGGCCTGCACGCTCGCGGACCGGCGGCTGCCGCAACAAGTCCGACATGACGAGCGACACGTCGCACCCGTCTAGCCTCACCCGGCAATAGCGATTGGCGACGGCTCCCCGCGCCGCTACGCTCCTTGGCGACAAGGGGAAGCACGCGTGGCATCGAGTGATTATGCCGTCATCGCCGACGGATTGGTAAAACGATACGGCGAGCGGCACGTGGTCGACGGAGTCGATCTCGCGGTGCCGGCGGGCATGATCTACGGCGTGCTCGGCCCCAATGGCGCGGGCAAGACGACGACACTGCGCATGACGCTCGGCATCATCGAGCCCGATGCGGGCACGCGCACGTTGCTCGGCAGCGACCACCCGCGCGACGTCGGCGACCGCGTCGGCTATCTGCCCGAGGAGCGCGGCCTGTATCCGTCGATGAAGGCGCGCGAGGCGGTCGCGTTCATGGGCGCGTTGCGCGGGCTCGACTGGCAGACCGGCCGTGCACGCGCCGCCGACTTGCTGGAAGCCGCCGGGCTCGGCCATGCGATCGACGAGAAGATCCGCAAGCTGTCGAAGGGCATGGCGCAGCTCGTCCAGTTGCTCGGCGCCGTCGTCCACCGTCCCGACCTGCTGGTGCTCGACGAGCCCTTCTCGGGGCTTGATCCGGTCAATCAGGAACGGCTCGAGGCGCTGATCCTCGCCGAGCGCGACCGCGGCGCGACCATCCTCTTCTCCACCCACGTCATGCAGCACGCGCAGCGCCTGTGCGACCGGCTGGCGGTGATCGCGGGCGGGCGGCGACGCTTCGAAGGCACCGTCGACGAGGCGCGCGCGCTGCTCCCGCAGCAGGTCCATTACGTGCCCACCCATGCCGATGCGCAGCTCGTCGCGATGCTGCCACCCCATGCGCGACACGAGGCGGAGGCGTGGCGCTTCGCCTTGCCCGAGGAAGGAATCGAGGGGCTGCTCCGCCGCCTGATCGACGCCGGCTATGGCATCAAGGGGCTGTCGATCGAACGTCCCGGCCTCCACGACGCGTTCGTGCGGATCGTCGGGCAAACCGCTGCGGAGTCGAACGCATGAGCGCGCTGCGCCGCCAGATCCGCCAGACGCTGACGATCGCCCGCCGCGATTTCACCGCCACGGTCTTCACGCCGATCTTCCTGCTCTTCCTCTTCGCGCCGGTCATCATGATGTCGTTCGGCGCGATCGGCGGCATGGGCGCGGCCTCGGTCACACAGGGCTCGTCCGACAAGGCCCGGCTGGTCGCGATGCTGCCCGCCGCATCGGCGAACGCGCTACGTAGCGCCGATGCGCAATTGCGTCCGCTCGTACGTGGCGAGGCAGCGCCGCCGCCGCTGGCGCTGCACCCGTTGGTCGAAACTTCGCCGATTGTGGCCCACGCGCTACTCGATGCGCCCGGCGGGGACGTAAACGCGGTTTTATACGGTACGCTTGCACATCCGATGGTGGTATTTTCGGCCGGAAACCGGGACGACGCGCGTTATCTTGCGACCGTAGCGCGACAGGCCGCGCTGATCGAGCGCGCCGGCACCGCCCCGACGGTCCGGATAGAGGCTGTAAAAACCACCGCCCCCACCCTTGGCGGTCGCAACGCCGCGGCGTTTTTTGCGGTTTTCGGTATCTTCTTCCTGACCCTGTTCCTGTCGGGTCAGGTCGTGGGCACGATGGCGGAGGAGCGGAACAACAAGGTCATTGAAATCCTTGCCGCTGCCGTCCCGCTCGAAAGCGTGTTCCTGGGCAAGCTGCTGGGCATGTACGGCGTCGCGCTGCTGTTCGTTGCCTTCTGGGGTACGGTGCTCAGCCAGATTGGCGCGCTGCTTCCCGGTGACATCGGCGCGGATTTGGGCCAACTGCGCCCGGCGATCGGCATGGTTCCGTTCGTGCTGCTGTTCGCCACCTATTTCACCACCGCCTTCCTGCTTTTAGGCTCGGTATTTCTAGGGGTTGGCGCTCAGGCCGGGACGATGCGCGAGGTCCAGATGCTCTCGCTTCCGGTGACGATCATCCAAGTCGCGATGTTCGGCCTCGCCTCCTCGGCGGTGTCCCACCCCGGCACCCTCCTCGCAACCGCCGCCGAACTTTTCCCGCTTTCCTCGCCCTTTGCGATGGCCGGCCGCGCCGCTTCCGGCGCGCAATGGTGGCCGCATCTGGCCGCGCTGGCGTGGCAGTTGCTGTGGGTCGCGGTCTTCATCACGATCGGCGCGCGACTGTTCCGCCGCGGCGTCCTGCAATCCGGCAGCGCCAAGCCAGCGTGGAAGCGGCTTTTCGCGCGGAGTTGACGGCCGGCGGGACAGGGCGGCTGTCGCTTTTTTGCAACGCCGCAACAGAGTCTTGCAGCGGTGCAGCAATCGACTCGCAACTGTCACGCAACCTTCACATAGTGCGGCCATCGGCGCCCCAACGACGAAGCCGTCGCGGGTCGCACTGCGGCAAAAAGGGGACATTCTTTCCAATGCGCAACAATCTGTTCGTAGGCGTGGCCGCGGTCGCGCTGGTCATGCCGGCTGCCGCAATGGCGCAGGAGACCACGTCCTCGATCCGCGGCACGGTGACCGCGAACGGCGCGCCGGTGGCAGGCTCGACGGTTACGATCCTGAACGTCCCGACCGGTGGGACCTCGACCGTCACCACCGACGCCAGCGGCAGCTTCAACGCCACCGGTCTTCGCGTTGGGGGCCCCTACACGGTCACGGTCGCTGCGCCCGGCTATGCCTCGACGCAAGTGACCGACATTCAGACGGTTGTTGCGCAAAGCTTTGAGCTGCCGATCGAATTGACGGCCGAAAGCGCTGGCGGCGGCGACATCGTCGTGACCGCTTCCCGCCTGCCGAATGCCCGCAACCTGAGCCAGGGCCCGGCGACCGTTCTTTCGGCTGCGCAGATCGCCAGCGTCGCCTCCGTCAATCGCGACGTGCGCGACCTGATGCGCCGCGACCCTTTCGCGCGCCTCGACTATTCGGAAGGCAACGGCCGCGCGGTCAGCTTCGCCGGCCAGAATGCGCGCTACAATCGCTTTTCGATCGACGGCGTGCCGGTCACCGACAATTTCGGCCTGAATCCAGACGGTCTGCCCACGCGCCGTTCTCCCGTCCCGTTCGACGCGATTGGCCAGTTCCAGACCAAGGTCGCTCCGTATGACGTCCGCGAGGGCAATTTTCAGGGCGGCGCGATCAACGCGATCCTGAAGTCGGGCACGAACGAATTCCATGGTACAGGCTTCTACGCCTATTCCGCCGACGAACTGACCGGCAAGCGCACAAAGGCGGGTCCGGGCGTGCCGACCGGGCGGGTGACAATCCCGAACTTCAAATATGAGAATTACGGCGCCGAACTTTCCGGCCCGATCATCAAGGACAAATTGTTCTTCATGGTCGCGGGCGAACGCGTCCGCGCCGGTACGCCGATCGTGGAAGGCACCCCGGGGAACAACGCCGGCACCGTCATCCCGAACATCACCGATGCGGCGGTTCAGCAGATCCAGCAGATTGCGCAGAGCCGTTACGGCTATAACACCGGCGGCGTCCTGAACAATTCGGACGATCGCGACGACCGCTTGGTCGCCAAGCTGGACGCGAACCTCTCCGATACCCAGCGCGCGTCGGTGACGTACATGTACACGAAGGACCAGATCCGCTTTAATCAGAACACGCAGGTCGGCACGTCGAGCAGCACCGGCAACGCGCCGGGGCTCGGGCTGGAATCGAACGGCTACGTCGGCTCCAACCGCCTGCATGCCGGCGTCGTTCAGTTGAATTCTGACTGGTCGGACGAGTTCTCGACCGAGGCGCGTGGCTTCTACAAGGACTACAAGCGCGGCCAGGACCCGATCCTGGGTCGTGGCTTTGCGCAATTCCAGGTCTGCACCGCCGCCCAGTCGGACCGCGGCACGTTCGGTGCCAACGGCGGCACCAATATCGACCTCTCGACCAATTGCGCCGGCGGATCGGGTGTCGTCTCGTTCGGCCCAGATATCTCGCGTCAATCGAACGAGTTGAGCAGCCGAACCTGGGGCGGCACGGTGCAGGCGCGCCTGACCCGCGACGACCACGACCTGCGCGTCTTCGGCGAGATGTCGGATACGAAGATCGTCAACCTGTTCGTGCAAAGCACGGCGGGCAATTATTACTTCGACTCGATCGCGGACTTCCAGGCGGGTAACGCCCAGCGCCTGCGCTATTCGAATGCGGTGCCGTCGCTGAACCCCATCGATGGCGCGGCGCGCTTCCAGTATCAGTCCTACGCCTTCGGCATTCAGGACAATTGGCGGATAAACGATCTGCTGACGCTGTCTTACGGCATGCGCTACGATATGTACGGGGGACACGGCCGTCCGGCGCTCAATCAAAATTTCGTGAACCGGTACGGCTTCACGAACCAGAACTACATTTCGGGGAAGGGCGTGTTCCAGCCGCGGATCGGCTTTGATTTCAAGCCGACGTCGCAGCTCACCTTCCGTGGCGGCATCGGGATCTTCTCTGGCGGCTCGCCCGACGTCTATATCTCGAACAGCTATTCGAACACGGGCTTCCTGACCAACAGCATCGACGTCACCCAGTTCAACAATGGCAACTACTCGATCGGTACCGGCGGCCAGATCCTGACCAACGTCAGCGGCACGACCATCCCGGCGGCGGCGAACACCGAACTGAAGAGCGCCTCGTCGTCGCAGAACGCACCAACGAACGCGCTCGCACGCGACTTCCGGCTGCCGTCGCAGTGGCGCGGCACGCTGTCGGCGGATTACGACACCGACTTCGGCGGGTTCCTCGGCGGCGGCTGGCACTTCGGCGCCGACTTCCTGTGGTCGAAGGTACGCGATCAGGTGTATTTCGCCGATTATCGCGTCGTCCCGAGCGGCATGACGACTCCGGATGGTCGCCTGCGATATCAATCGGTGACGACGTTCGGTGACCGCTTCCAGGACATCGTGCTGACCAATACCTCGCAGGGCCGCACCTATATTGGCGTTGCGCGCTTCGATAAGTCGTTCGACCGGTGGCTGAACATCTCCGCCAGCTATACGTATCAGGACGTCAAGGACAAGACGCCCGCGACCTCGTCGACCGCCGGTTCCAATTACGGCAATGGCGCATTCTTCGACGGCAGCGGCGCGAGCTATGGCGTGTCAAACGATCAGGTGCGCCACTTCATCAAATATGGCGCAACCTTCGACCACGCGTTCTTCGGCGACTACAAGACCAATGTCGCGATCTTCGGCGAGACCCGCATCGGCAAGCCGTTCAGCTATACGATGCAGGACACCTCATCGAACCGCAGTCCGATCTTCGGGAACGTCGGCACTCAGGCGCGCTATTTGATGTACGTGCCGACCTCGACCACCGATCCGCTGGTCAGCTATGGCGACACGATCGTGAACGGCGTGGTCACGCAGACCGCGGCGCAGACTGCCGCCAATCTGGACGCACTCATCAAGTCGTCGGGCCTGTCGAAATTCCGTGGCAAAATCGCACCGCGCAACGCCTTCAACTCGCCGTGGTTCACGAAGATCGATCTTCATGTCTCGCAGGAAGTACCAACGGGGCTGGGCGCCAGCCGCATCACCCTGTTCGCCGATGTCGAGAATGTCGCCAACCTGATCAACAAAAACTGGGGACAGATCCGCGAGTATGCGTTCCCTTACACGACCGCCGCGGTCCAGGTGGATTGCCTCAAGGTAGCGGTGCCCACCGGCACGGCACCGGGGAGCAACAAGGCGCAGAACAACACGACCGACACCTGCGCCCAGTATCGCTACACCGCTCCCCGCGTCGCGCCGGATCAGCAGAATGTGATCTCCTCGCGTCAGTCGCTCTATTCGGTCCGCATCGGCGCGCGCTTCAGCTTCTGATCGCGCCTCTCGTCCGGCTTCCGGGCCGCCGTTCCTTCGGGCACGGCGGCCCTTCTTTTTGCGCGCGGCCCGCAGGCGGTGTAGGAAGGGCGCGATGGCGACTTCCGCGACTTCCGTCTCCGCTGCTCCTGCCCCGTCCGCTTATGCCGGCACGCCGGAGCGTCCGCTGTTCGTCCGGCCGTTCTTCGAGAACAAGGCCTCGGCGTTCTGGAAGCTCCAGGCGGTCGGCTGGACCGGCTATCTGGTGCTGCGGCTCGTCTCCTCGCTGAGCAGCAATGCCTCGTTACAGGTGATCGGCTCGGTGCTGATCGAGTCGATCATCGGCTACTGCATTACGCTGTTGCTATCGGTGCTGTACGGGTACTACCGGCAGTTGCCGCGCGTCACCGGCATCCTGCTGTCGATCTTCACGCTTGCCGCGGCGACGTTCCTCTACGCGACGCTCTACGCCTTCTCGTTCAGCCTGATCCGACTGGCGGCGCCGGGCGTCGACCTGACGCTGCTGCTCGCCGCGCTCTTCCTCAGCTTCACGACGCTCGCCGGCTGGTCTGCGCTGTATTTCGGGATCAATTTCTACCTGATCCTCGAGGATCAGATCGACCAGATGGAGCATCTGGAGAATCAAGCGTCCTCCGCGCAGCTCGCGATGCTGCGCTACCAGCTCAACCCGCACTTCCTCTTCAACACGCTCAATTCGATCTCGACGCTGGTGCTGCTGAAGCAGACCGAGCGGGCGAATGCGATGCTGAGCCGGCTCTCGTCGTTCCTGCGCTACACGCTCGCCAACGAACCGACCGCGCACGTCACCGTCGCGCAGGAGGTCGAGACGCTGAAACTGTATCTCGAAATCGAGAAGATGCGGTTCGAGGACCGGCTGCGCCCGAAATTCGACATCGATCCGGCGGCGGAAAAGGCGCGGCTACCGTCGCTGCTGCTCCAGCCGCTCGTTGAAAACGCGATCAAATATGCCGTGACGCCGCAAGAGGATGGCGCGGAAATCTGCGTCACCATTCGGCTCGTCGGTGACAGGGTGCTGCTCGGCGTATCCGATACCGGCCCGGGTTTGATGCCGACGAAATCGCGGCCAAGCCTTTCAACCGGCGTGGGCATCGCCAATATCAGGGAGCGGCTGGCACAGGCTTACGGGCCGGACCACCGCTTCGATGTGCGGGCCATGCCGACGGGCGGGTTCGGGGTCGAGATCGAGATCCCGTACCAGCTCGAAGTACCGAACAGAGAGGTGTGATGACCATTCGTACCATCCTCGTCGATGACGAGCCGCTTGCGATCCAGGGGCTCGAACTGCGGCTACAGGCGCACGACGACGTCGAGATCATTGCCAAGTGCCAGAACGGCCGCGAGGCGATCAGCGCGATCAAGACCCACAAGCCCGACCTCGTCTTCCTCGACATTCAGATGCCGGGTTTCGACGGCTTTTCGGTCGTACAGGGACTGATGGACGTCGAGCCGCCGCTCTTCGTGTTCGTCACGGCCTATTCCGACCATGCGATCCGCGCGTTCGAGGCGCAGGCCACCGACTATCTGATGAAGCCGGTCGAGGAGTCGCGGCTTGCCGACACGCTCGACCGCGTGCGCCAGCGGCTGTCCGAGCGACAGAGCGCGGGCGAGGCGGAGAAGCTCAAGGAAGCGCTGGCCGAGCACGCGCCGGAAGCGGCGGCGGAAATGGCCGATGGTGGTGACGCGGTGAACGCCAGCCGCTTCGAAAAGATGATCAACATCAAGGATCAGGGCCAGATCTTCCGCGTCGACGTCGACACGATCGAGCGGATCGATGCCGCCGGGGACTATATGGTGATCTACACCGGCGACCGGAATCTGATCCTGCGCGAGACAATGAAGGACCTCGAAAAGCGGCTCGACCCGCGCCGCTTCCAGCGCATCCATCGCTCGACGATCGTCAATCTCGATCTGGTCAAGCAGGTGAAGCCGCATACCAACGGCGAATGCTTCCTCGTGCTCGACTCGGGCGCGAACGTGAAGGTCAGCCGCAGCTATCGCGACGTGGTGGCGCGCTTCGTCCATTGATCTCGCCCGAAAACATCAGGGTCTCGGCACTCTATCGTTTCGCCCGCTTCGACGATCCGCACGCGCTGCGCGAGCCGCTGCTCGCCGCCGCACGCGCGGCGGGAATCAGGGGCACGCTGCTGCTCGCGAGCGAAGGGATCAACGGCACGATCGCAGGCGCGCCCGACGCGCTCGATATGGTGATCGCGCATATCCGCGCGCTACCCGGCTGTGCTGAGTTGTCGCTAAAGCATAGCTGGGCCGAGGCGATGCCGTTCCACCGGCTGAAGGTAAAGGTGAGGCGAGAGATCGTGACGATGGGCGTTACGGTCGACCCGCTGACCGATGCCGGCACCTATGTCGCCCCGGCCGAGTGGAACGCGCTGATCGCCGATCCGGAGACGTTGGTGATCGATACGCGAAACGACTATGAGGTCGCGGTCGGCACCTTCGCGGGCGCGGTCGATCCGAAGACCGCCGGCTTTGCGGACTTTCCCGATTGGTTCCGCAGTCAGCGTGAGACATTGCTGGCCGGCAAGAAACGAGTCGCGATGTTCTGCACGGGCGGCATCCGCTGCGAGAAGTCGACCGCTTTCCTGAAGGCGGAAGGCGTCGAGCAGGTCCACCACCTCGACGGCGGTATCCTGCGCTATCTGGAAGAAGTACCGGCGGCCGAGAGTACGTGGCGAGGCGAATGTTTCGTCTTCGACCAGCGGGTCGCCGTTGGGCACGGGCTCGCGCCGGGAACGCATCTGCTGTGCTTCGCGTGTCGGATGCCGGTCAGCGCGACCGATCGCGCCTCCCCCGATTATGCCGAAGGCGTGAGTTGCCCTGCCTGCGCTGGCGAGCGCACTGCGGAGGAACGCGCCGGTTATGCCGAGCGCCACCGCCAGGAACGGCTCGCGGCGGCACGTGGCGAAGCGCACGTCGGCCGTACATTCGATCAGGAATGATGCCCCGCCGGACACGGTCTCGGATCGCCTTGCGGACCTAATCCAGATCGGTAGCGTTTCCCTCCTGTAACGACATGGCGATACCGGGGGCTTGTTGAATGACGATCGATCGACAGCGCGTCGAGAATGGCGGGCTGATCCTCTTCCTGCTGCTGATTTCGGTCGGATTGCTGCTGGTCGTCTCCGGGTTCCTGGGCGCGCTGCTTTGGGCGGCCTTGGCGGCGTTGCTATTTCAGCCGATCTTCCAGCGCTTCGCGCGGCGCTGGCCGGCGCGGCGCAACACAGCGGCGGCACTGACGCTGCTGGTCATCACTTTTGCGGTGGTCATCCCGGCGCTGATCCTCGGCAGCATGATCGTCGATCAGGCAGCGGGCGTGTACGAGCAGATGCGCAGCGGCCAGATCGATTTCGCCATGTACTTCAAGCAGGTACACGATGCGTTGCCGTCGCGCTTGCAGCAATTGTTGGACAGCGCCGGACTGAACAGCTTGGAGCGGGCACAGGCGCGCGTCACCGCGACGCTGAGCAACAGCGCCAGCGTCCTCACGCGGCAGGCACTCTCGATCGGCGCCAACGCGGCGGCCTTCCTGCTGGCGTTTGGTGTCGGGCTGTACGTCACCTTCTTCCTGCTGCGCGACGGAGAGCGGATCGGACCGGCGATCGTGCGCGCGCTGCCGCTGGAACGGCCAGTCGCAGAGCGGCTCGCCGAGAAATTCGTGACTGTCGTCCGCGCGACGATCAAGGGGTCTGGCGTCGTGGCACTCGTTCAAGGGGCGCTGGGAGCGATCACCTTCTGGATCGTCGGCCTGCCCGCGGCATTGCTATGGGGCGTGCTGATGGCGGTGGCCGCGCTGCTACCGGCGATCGGCCCGGCGATCATCTGGGGACCGGTCGCGGTATACCTGCTCGCGACGGGTGCGATCTGGCAGGCGGTGGTGGTAATGGTGTCGGGCATCTTCGTGATCGGTCTGGCCGACAACGTGCTGCGGCCGATCCTTGTCGGGCGCGATACCGGGCTGCCCGACTGGCTTGTGCTGGTGACGACGCTGGGCGGGATCGACCTGCTGGGGCTGAGCGGGATCGTCGTCGGACCCGTCGTGGGGGCGCTGTTCCTGACGGGTTGGGCGATCCTGTGCGAGCAGCGCGAGGCTGGCGTGACAGCCGACGATCGCCTTCCCGAGCGTTAATGAGCGCCTCCAAAAAACCGAGATGATCGTCATCGCTGCGCGAGCGGGGAGCATCGCCCCCCCGCTCGCGCCATGCCATTCGGTGAACGGCGCGCCTGGCTTTCCGCCGTCGTAAGACTGACGCTCACCGTTTCAGCGCGCCAACACCCCTCCCTTCCCCCTCCGCGCGCATTCCGCTACAGGCGCGCGCATGCTTTCTCTCAACGGCATCACCGTGCGGCTTGGCGGCCGCACGATCCTCGACCGCGCCAGTGCCGCGCTTCCCCCGGGCAGCCGCGTCGGGCTGATCGGTCGCAACGGCGCGGGCAAGTCGACGATGGTGCGCGTCATCGCCGGGCTGCTCGAACCTGATGAGGGTTCGGCAGACATGCCGCGCGGCGCACGGATCGGCTATATCGCGCAAGAGGCGCCCGCCGGTGACTCGACCCCGCTGGAAACGGTGCTCGCCGCCGACACCGAGCGCGCTGCGCTGCTGGAGGAGGCCGAGGCGTTCGACGGCACCGGCTGCATGGACCGGCTCGGTGAGGTCCACGATCGGCTGATCGCGATCGATGCCTATGCGGCCCCATCGCGCGCAGCGCGGATCCTTGTCGGCCTCGGCTTCGACGAAGAGGCGCAGAGCCGGCCGCTCGACAGCTTTTCGGGCGGATGGAAGATGCGCGTCGCGCTGGCCGCGCTGCTGTTCTCGCAGCCCGACCTGTTGCTGCTCGACGAACCCAGCAACCACCTCGATCTCGAAGCGGTGATGTGGCTGGAGGATTTCCTCAAAAGCTACCGCGCGACGATCGTCGTTGTCAGCCACGAGCGCGACTTCCTGAACAACGTCGTCGACCACATCCTGCACCTGCAAAACGGCAAGACGACGCTCTACCCCGGCGGCTATGACGCCTTCGAGCGCCAGCGCGCCGAACGGCTCGCGCAGTTGGCGGCGGCGAAGGCGAATCAAGACGCGCAACGCGCCAAGCTGCAGGACTATGTCGCGCGCAACTCCGCCCGCGCCTCAACTGCGAAGCAAGCGCAGAGCCGCGCCAAGATGCTCGCCAAGATGCAGCCGATCGCCGAGGCGGTGAACGACCCGACGCTCAGCTTCGACTTTCCGAATCCGACCGAGTTGCGCCCGCCGCTCATCACACTCGATCACGCGGCCGTCGGCTATGGCGACACGCCGATCCTGTCGCGGCTTAACCTGCGGATGGACCCCGAGGATCGGATCGCGTTGCTCGGCCGCAACGGCAACGGCAAGACGACGCTGGCGCGGCTGCTGGCGGCGCAACTGACCCCACTCGCGGGCGAGATGAACGCCACCGGCAAGATGAAGGTCGGTTACTTCACCCAGTATCAGGTCGAAGAACTTGAGGCCGACGATACCCCGCTTGCGCACATGACGCGGGTGATGTCGGGCGCCACCCCGGCAGCGGTGCGTGGGCAACTCGGACGGTTCGGCTTCTCGGGGGACCGCGCGACCGCGCGCGTCGGCAGCATGTCGGGCGGCGAGCGCGCGCGGCTGGCGCTGGCGCTGGTTACGCGCGAGGCCCCGCACCTGCTGATCCTCGACGAGCCGACCAACCACCTCGACGTCGACGCGCGGGAGGCGCTGGTCCAGGCGCTCAACGCCTATACCGGCGCAGTGCTGCTGGTCAGCCACGATCGCCACATGGTCGAGCTGAGCGCCGACCGGCTGGTGCTGGTCGACAATGGCACCGCCAAGGAGTTCGACGGCAGCCTCGACGATTATATCGCTTTCGTGCTGGCCGGCGACGGCAAGGGCTCGGATAAGCACAAGGGCAGCAAGCAGGATCGCAAGGCTGCAGCCGCTGCACGCGAGAATGACAAGGCGCTGAAGAAGGAAGCGCGCGACGCCGAGGCGGAACTGTCAAAGCTGACCACGGAGCGCGCGGCGATCGATCGCGCGATGTTCGACCCGTCGACTGCCGAGGCGAAATACGCGAAGCTGACGATGACCGAGTTGATGAAGCAGCGCGCCGAGCTGAACGACCGCATCGAGGCGGCGGAAGCGCGCTGGATGTCCGCCAGCGAGGCGATGGAGACGGCGTAACCGTCAGCGCGGCTGTGGTAAACCTTTGTCATCCCGGGTAGACCCGGGATGACGTAAGAAGCTTTACGCCTCGTTCTCGTCCGCTTCCTCGTCGCCACCCTCGGCAGCGTTCTCGAAATACGCCTCGACCGGCCCGGTCAGCTTGATCGTCAGCGGACGGCCGTGACGGTCGACCTTCTTGCCCAGCGCGACGCGGACCCAGCCTTCGGACATGCTATATTCCTCGACGTCGCGGCGCTCGACGCCCTTGAAGCGGATGCCGACGCCGCGTTGCAGGGCGCCCTGGTCGAAGAACGGGCTCGACGGATCGATCGACAGATGGTCGGGAGGAGTATCGCTCATGCCGCGCCCTTGCCGCAAAGCGGCGCGCGCGGCCACAAAAAACGGCGCGGGGATCGTCCCCCGCGCCGTCGTTCACCTCACCAGCCGTAATAGCCCGGCGTGTCATAGCCGCGATAATAGCCGCGCGGCTCGTAATAGACCCGCGGGGGTGGCGGCGCGTAATAACGCTCGCGGTAGTAAACCCGCGGCGGCGGCGCGTAATACGAACGATCGTCATAGTAATAGCCGCGATCGTCATAACGGCGGTCGTAATAACGATCGCGATTGCTCGACGCGATCGCCGCGCCGAGCCCCAGCCCGATCACGCCACCGATCAGCGCGCCCGCCGCGGTGTCGCCGCCCCGGTCGCGGTGGCGCCAGTAACGCTGCGCCTCCGCGGGCGCGGCACTGGCCAGGGCTGTCGCCATCAGGCCGGTGGCCAAAACGGCCTTCTTCAACGCAGACATAAACCGGACCTCCTGCACTCGCTCGCCTGTTGGACTGAACGCATTTGTGTGCGAGCCTGTGCCACGGCTATGCCCCGCGTCGGCTGAAC
Source organism: Sphingomonas sp. 8AM (assembly GCF_902506455.1). GTDB lineage: Bacteria > Pseudomonadota > Alphaproteobacteria > Sphingomonadales > Sphingomonadaceae > Sphingomonas. The sequence continues at coordinate 2,815,767 of NZ_LR733844.1, forward strand.
AGGTGCAGAATGGAGTATTCATGCGCGGTTTAATCGAGGGACGAGCGTGGCTTATTGGCTGTTGAAGACGGAGCCGGGCAGCTATGGCTGGAACGATCTTGAGCGCGAGCGCGAGACCGGATGGACCGGCGTGCGCAACCATGCCGCAGCCGCGCATCTGCGTGCGATGACTGTCGGCGACCAGGTGCTCATCTACCATAGCGGTACCCACAAGGCGGCGGTCGGAGTTGCCGAGGTGGTGCGCGCAGCGCGATGGCGAGGCACCGTGGGTGTCGGTGGCGATTGCCGCCGGTGCGCCGCTGGCGAACCCGGTCACGCTGGCGGCGATGAAGGCCGATCCCGCCCTGCGTGCGTTGGCAATGCTCCGCCAATCGCGGCTGTCGGTCAGCCCGGTTGGCGTAGACGAATGGCAGGCGATCATGGCGTTGGCGTAGAAGCTGGCTGCCCTCACGCTTAAGGGCACGAAGCGGAAATATTCCGTTACTTTTCATGATCTCGACACAATCGCCGCCTAGCCGCCGCAACGGGAAGCCGAGCGCTTCGCCGGGAACAAGCGCCGCAGCAGTCGGCGCCCTGCAAAGCCTTCCCATTGTTTCATAAGGGGTTCTCATGCGTCGTTCGTCGAAATCGATCCTGCTCGCCGGCCTGTTCGCCGGCGTGGCTTTGACCACCCTGCCCGCCGCCGCGCAGACCGCCGGCGTTGCGCCTGCCGCGACCAACGCGGCCCCGGACGCCGGAGACACCGGTTTGGGCGAAGTAGTGGTGACCGCCGAGCGCCGCACCGAGAATCTGCGCCGCGTGCCGGTATCGGTCGCGGTGGTCAACGGCGACGATCTGCGCACCTTTCAGGCGGGTGGTGAGGACGCGCTGGCGCTCGCCGGCCGCGTGCCCGGCCTGTATGCCGAGACGACCACCGGCCGCATCTTCCCCCGCTTCTACATCCGCGGGCTCGGCAACATCGATTTCTACCTCGGCGCGTCGCAGCCGGTGTCGATCATCCAGGACGATGTCGTGCTGGAGCACGTCGTCCTCAAGTCGAACCCGGTCTATGACGTTGCCAATGTCGAGGTGCTGCGCGGCCCTCAGGGCTCGCTGTTCGGGCGCAACACCACCGCGGGTATCATCAAGTTCGACACGATCGGTCCCGGCCAGACGTGGACGAGCCGCTTCAACGCCTCCTACGGCTCGTACAACACCGTCACCTTCGACGGCGGGGTCGGCGGACCGATCGTGCAGGACAAGATCGCAGTCCGGCTGTCCGGGCTGTACCAGCATCGCGACAACTGGATCGACAACGATTATACCGGCCTGAGCCGTGACGGCACGCGGCCGGGCCGCGACGCCATGGGCGGCTTCGACGAGCGCGACGCGCGCCTGCAGGTGCTGCTGACCCCGACCGAGACGCTGTCGGTCAACCTGTCCGGTCACGTCCGCTCCTACGAGGGTACGTCGACGGTCTTCCACCGCGGCGCACTCATCAAGGGGCAGAACAACATCAACCTCGAACCGCGCGACCGGGTCGCGCTCGATGAGGGCGCGAACAACCCGCAGGCGTACAAGACCTATGGCGGGTCCGTGAACGCGGCGTGGGATTTCGGCGCAGCGACGCTGACCTCGATCACCGCCTATGAGACCACCTCGGGCTATAGCCGTGGCGACACCGACGGCGGCGCGGCGACCAACTTCGGCAACAGCGGCTATGGCGAGAGCATGGGCCGGGTCCGCGACCTCGACCAGTGGACGCAGGAAGTGCGACTGGCCAGCAATGGTGACGGCGCGTTCAAATGGCAGTTCGGCGGCTTCTATTTCGACAGCCGCGACGTCACCGAATTCTACCAGCGCGGGTATTTTCTGCTGCCGAATGACCCCCAGCGCAACGTCAACAACTGGGTGCGGCTGCACAACGTCAACACCAGCTGGGCGGTGTTCGGGCAGGCGAGCTATCGCCTTGCCGAGCGCCTGACGCTGACCGCCGGTGCGCGCTACACCGAGGACGACAAGGAAACGCAGCTTGTCCGCGCGGGGCGGAACGCCGCAGGCACGGTCGACACCTTCCCGGCGACAGCACCGCGCGCGGTCAAGCTGACCGGCAAGGAGCCGAGCTGGGATCTGTCGGCGCTGTACGAGATTGACCCGACCGCGAGCATCTATGCCCGCGTCGCGCGCGGCTTCCGCGGCCCGACGATCCAGGGGCGTTCGGCGGTGTTCAACACGCCGTTCTCGACCGCCAACAGCGAGACGATCATGTCGTACGAGGCGGGCGTGAAGACGCAGCCGACCTCGAAGCTGCGCCTCAACGCCACCGCCTTCGCCTACCGGGTCAACGACATCCAGCTGAACGGCAACGACGCGAACGGCAACGGCACGTTGTTCAACGCCGATCACGCCAATGCCTACGGCGTCGAGGCGGAGATGGATTGGCGGCCGATCCGCAACATCACCTTCTCGCTGGGCGGTAGCGCGATCCATACCGAGATCAAGGACAAGAACGTCTTTGCGCAAGTGTGTCAGTTCGGCCCCAACGTGACGTGCACGGTGCTGAACCAGACGGTGGGCGCGACGATCTTCGGCCAGCCCGCGACGTTGGCGCAAATCGACGGCAATCCGCTGCCCAATGCGCCGCGCTGGCAGGTCGATGCAGCGGTTCGCTACGACATTCCGCTGTCGGATCGCGGCAACTTCTTCGTGGCCAGCGACGTCAACATGCAGGGCTACACGAACTTCGTCCTGTACAAGACCCGCGAGTTCTTCGCGAGCGACAATCTGGAACTGGGGCTCAAGGCTGGCTTCACTACTGCCGATGGCCGCTATGAGATCGCGGCGTTCGCGCGCAACATCACCAACGAGAAGAACCTGAAGGGCGTAATCGAAAACTACAACGCTGCAGTGTTCAACGAGCCGCGGATCGTCGGCGTCTCGCTGAGCGGCAAGTTCGACTGAGGTGATATTTGGGGAGGCTTCGGCCTCCCCTTCGCCCCCCGTCATTCCCGCGCAGGCGGGAATCCAGAACCTCGGACGCCGCGGCCCTTGCAAAGATCCGCTCGTCTGGATTCCCGCCTGCGCGGGAATGACGAAGCGTTCGCTTACCCGATCTCCTCGATCCACCCCGGCAACTCCGCCAGCCGCGCCAGTTGGCGGAAGCGCGGATGATCGGTGGGCGCGGTCGCCACTTCATGCGCCCACGCCAGCGGCTGCGGAATGTACGCGCCCCATGCCCCGGCCTCCAGCGCGGGGAGCACATCCGAGCGCATCGAATCGCCTGCCATCACCGCGCGTTCGGGCGCGCAGCCGTAGCGGTGGAAGACGCGCACGAACGTCTCCGCGCGCTTGTCGCTGACGATCTCCACGCCGGTGAAGAGCTGCCCCAGCCCGGATGCGGCCAGCTTCACCTCCTGATGGAGCAGATCGCCCTTGGTCACCAGCACCAGCCGCCCCAACGCGGCCAGCTGTTCGAGCGTCTCGCCGATGCCGTCAAGCAACTCGACCGGATGTGCGAGCAACTCGCGCCCGATCGCGAGGATGCGGCGGACACTCGCGGCGGGCAGATCGTCGCCCGCCAGTTCGAGCGCGGTCTCGACCATCGAGAGCGTGAAGCTCTTCGCGCCATAACCGTAATGGCGCAGGTTGCGGATCTCGATCGCCTGCATCCGTTCGCGCGCCGCGGCATCGTCCGCATAAGGCGCGACCAGATCGGCGAACGCCTGCTCGGCGGCGGCGAAGAAGCGCATGTTGTGCCACAAGGTGTCGTCGGCATCGAGGCAGATGAGATCGATCGGCATGGCGGCGCTTCTACCGGTCTCAGAGTTCGCGCACCAGCCGCACCCCGAGCGTCGGGCGCGCGCGGTGATGGCGATGTTTTTCGAGGCCCGCCGCGGCCTGCACGTTGACCCTGGCGGCCAGCCGCTGATGCAGTTGCGGCGCAACGCGCACCAGCCGCTCGCGCCCGCCCGCGACATTCAGCTCGACCCCCGCGATCGTGCCGGCAGTGACGTCGTAAAAGGTCGCATGGTTGAGCAGCAACGCGTTGCGGCCGTTGCGGCGCCTGAGCGCGATATCGTCGACGCCGACCATGTTCATCATGCTCCAGCGCGCCGTGAAGCGATGCCCGGCCATGTAGAGCAACGAGTTGCTGTAGCGCCCTGTCTCGCGGTCGTAGATGCCGAGATATTGCACGCCGTGCGCGCTGCGCCCGTCGGCCGACGCGCCGAATGCCGCCTGCAGCCCGAGCTTGAACGCCTCCAGCTTCGCGCCGTTGAACGGCAGCTCGAACTCGACCGCCATGCCGTCGGCAAACGCATATTCGACCTCCGGCGCCCATTCGGCGACACGCGGACGGAACGGCGAGGTAGTCATCGCCAGCGCATTGACCTCCATCTCGCCCTTGTGCGCGCCGAGCGGGCGCATCATGTCGAAGATCATCGGCTCGGGAATTACCGGATATGCGGTCTGCGCCGCCGCGCTCGTCGCGGTGAGGAGCGTGGTCGCGAACAGGGTCGTAGCGGTGGCGATACGCATCGGGGGCTCCGTCGGAAATGAGAGCCGGGGTCCTATCCGGGTGGCGCGGCGCGGGCGTGGATGGCCGGTGACGTTGTGTTGCCATCCCAATGACTTGGGCTCGTGAATGTTGCGAATGTTGAGACGCTGGCGGGGTCAACGGGCGGGTAGCGGTGGGGCGGTGAGAGGCGTGGAGATGGGGGGGTGCGAGCGGGCATCGGCGGAAGATATCATGCCGCTGCTTTCGTAGGACAGATGGGAGGCTGGCTGCCCCGTTGATGTCATACAATACGGTGGCAGCGGGTCGGTCCTATCGTTGTCTCGAAGCCGCCGCGTTGGCGTCACATCGCGCTGCGATGCCGGCGTGTTGGCGGCGACGGGGACAGGTGGGTGCGCAGGGCTTTGTGGATGACCGTCGGCGTCGGCGCGCTCCTGCTGAGCGGCTTCGTCTACCAACATATCGCCGAGCGGATCGACGCAATGCGTCATCCCGCGCCCGGCCAGATGATCGCGGTCGGCGATCATCGCCTGCACCTGTGGTGCGTCGGGCGCGGAACACCGACCGTTCTGCTGCTGTCGGGCGACGGCACGCCCTCGGTGACGATGTACGCCGCGCAGCGCCGGATCGCCGCCGACACGCGCGTGTGCAGCTATGACCGGGCCGGTCTGGGCTGGAGCGACCCGGCGACGCGCGCGATGGGGCTGCGCGAGCAGGTCGACGATCTGGAACGGTTGCTGGCGCGTGGCGGCGTCGCGGGGCCGCTGGTGCTGGTACCGGAGTCGGGCGGCAACGTCATCGCGCTCGCATTCTTCCGCCGCGCGCCGCACCGCGTGGCCGCGATGGCGATGGTCGACGGGTCGGAGCCGACGTTGTGGTTCCGCGGCATCACCGACGACTTCCCGATGCTGCGCCTGACCGATCCGCTGTGGCAGGCGGGATGGCGGCTGGGGATCGTCCGGCTGATCCTGCCCTTTGCGATACCGTCCTGGGTCGAGGACCTGCCGCCCGATCTGCGCGGGCAGTTCGACGCGGTCTGGTCACGCGCGATGCCGGCGCAGGCGCGTGATCCGATCGACCGCTGGGAGAAAACGCCGGTTGCGGAACGGCCGCAGCCTGTGCCCGGTTTGCTGGGCGACCGGCCGCTGATCGTGATCCGGCACGGCCTCGCCGGCGGGATGGGCGTGCCCGAGAAGTACGAAGCCGGGTGGCCGGCGGCGCAGGCGCGGCTCGCAGCGCTGTCGCGTGTCAGCGAGACCGGTGGTGGCGACGCGGAACCATCATCCGATCGCCGAGGAGAACCCGGCGTTGGTGAGCAAGCAGGTGCGCAGGGTGATCGCGCGGGTGCGGGCGGAAAAATGAGAACGGCCACCGCCGGATGGGCGGTGGCCGATTGATCTCTCATTGGCCCGCCACGGGCGAAGCCCGTGTCGTCGGACGGCGCTGTAGCGCCGCAGGCCGGCCCGGCTTTTGCTCGCGGGCAGCATAGCTGCCCGCGTCGCCGCCGGGCTTACGCTGCCTTCGAGCGGCTCGCGCGCTTGCGCTCGTTCGGGTCGAGGTGGCGCTTGCGCAGGCGGATCGACTTCGGGGTCACTTCGACCATCTCGTCGTCGTCGATGTACGCAATCGCCTGCTCCAGCGTCATCTTCTTCGGCGGGGTCAGGCGGATCGCATCGTCCTTGCCGCCGGACGCGCGGAAGTTGGTGAGCTGCTTCGCCTTCATCGGATTGACCTCAAGGTCATCCGTCTTGGCGTTCTCGCCGACGATCATGCCCTCGTACAGCGCCTCGCCGTGGCCGACGAACAGGATGCCGCGATCCTCGAGCGGGCCGAGGGCATAGCCCTGTGCTTCGCCCGCACCATTCGAGATCAGCACGCCGTTCTTGCGGCCTTCGATCGTGCCCTTGTGCGGACCGTACTTTTCGAACAGCCGGTTCATGATCCCGGTGCCGCGCGTGTCCGACAGGAACTCGCCGTGATAGCCGATCATGCCGCGCGACGGCGCCGAGAAGGTGATACGCGTCTTGCCGCCCGTCGACGGGCGCATGTCGGTCATCTCCGCCTTGCGCAGGTTCATCTTCTCGACGACCGTACCCGAATGCTCTTCATCGACGTCGATGATGACGGTTTCGTACGGCTCGGTCTTCTTGCCGTTCTCGTCCTCGCCGAACAGCACGCGCGGGCGGCTGATCCCCAGCTCGAAACCCTCGCGGCGCATCGTCTCGATCAGCACGCCGAGCTGAAGCTCGCCGCGCCCGGCAACCTCGAAGCTGTCACGGTCGGCGGCTTCGGTCACCTTGATCGCAACGTTGGTTTCCGCTTCGCGCATCAGGCGGTCGCGGATCATGCGGCTGGTGACCTTGCTGCCTTCACGCCCCGCCATCGGCGAATCGTTGACCGCAAAACGCATCGACAGCGTCGGCGGATCGATCGGCTGCGCCTGGATCGGCACGCTGACGGTGGTGTCGCAGATCGTGTTCGCGACGGTCGCGACCGCGAGCCCGGCGAGCGAGATGATGTCGCCCGCGCGCGCCTCTTCGACCGGCACACGCTCCAGCCCGCGAAAGCTCATCAGCTTCGACGCGCGGCCGGTCTCGATCACATTGCCCATGTTGTCGAGCGCGTGGATCGGCTGGTTCAGCTTCACCACGCCCGACTGGACGCGGCCCGTGAGGATACGGCCGAGGAAGTTGTCACGGTCGAGCAGCGTCACGAGGAAGCTGAACGGCGCGTCCTGATCCAGCGACGGCGGCGGAACGTGATCGACGATCGTCTGGAACATCGGGGTCAGCGTGCCCTCGCGACGGTCCATGTCGGTCGACGCATAGCCGTTACGGCCGGAGGCGTACAGAACGGGGAAGTCGAGCTGGTCGTCGTTCGCCTCGAGCGCGACGAAGAGGTCGAACACCTCGTCGAGCACTTCCTGAATACGCGCGTCCGAACGGTCGACCTTGTTGACGACCACGATCGGGCGCAGGCCCAGCGCCAGCGCCTTGCCGGTCACGAACTTCGTCTGCGGCATCGCGCCCTCGGCAGCGTCGACCAGCAGGATCACGCCGTCGACCATCGAGAGGATGCGCTCGACCTCGCCGCCGAAGTCGGCGTGGCCGGGCGTGTCGACGATGTTGATGCGCACGCCTTCCCACTCGATCGAGGTCGGCTTGGCGAGAATGGTGATCCCGCGCTCCTTTTCGAGATCGTTCGAGTCCATCGCGCGCTCTTCCACGCGCTGGTTGTCGCGGAACGTACCGGACTGACGGAACAACTGGTCGACGAGAGTGGTCTTGCCATGATCGACGTGCGCGATGATGGCGATATTGCGCAGGTTCATACGGGTTCCTGAGGGTGGCCCGCTTGTCCGCAGGCAGTTTCGCCGCGGCGCATAGCGGAAAGTTCCGTCGGATGCCAGTGCCTCGACAGCGACGCTGTGGCGTATTACATGAACAACACAGTTGAAAGCCGGCCGCGGACGAAGGACAATGCGCGCGCCGAGAGAGAAGGATGACGTGACGATGGCGACCGCTCCGAACGACGCGACCGAGCCGACGTTGGTGCTCACCCCGCCCGATCCGGTGCCCGAGGTGCGTGCCGAGAAGGCCGCCGGATTGGTACCGGTCGACGATACCAAGCGCAGCGAGCTGGAGCGGCGCGTCGATGCGTTCGTCGAGCAACTGATTGCCGAGGACGTCAACAGCCCCGAGTTCGGCAAGCGCGTCGATGCGATCACTGCGATGGGGCAGAAGGAGATACGCGACGCCGCCGGCCAGTCGAACCGCTTCCTCGATCGCCCGGTGCGCGCGATGGATCAGGAGGCCGGGGTCGGCAAGGATCTGGCCGAGTTGCGCCGCGTCGTCGAGGATCTCGATCCCGGCAAGCGCGGCAAGCTGACCGCGCCGCAGAAGCTGTTCGGGGTGATCCCGTTCGGCAACAAGGTGCGCAACTATTTCGACGGCTACAAATCCGCGCAGACGCATATCGCCTCGATCCTGAAGAGTCTGGGCAGCGGCAAGGACGAGCTGCTGATGGACAATGCCGCGATCGATACCGAGCGGGCCAATCTGTGGACCGCGATGGGGCGGCTGGAGCAGATGATCCACCTCTCGCGCACGATGGACGGGCGGCTGGAGGACAAGGCCAACGAGCTGGATCATAGCGACCCCGCCAAGGCCAAGGCGATCCGCGAGACCGCTTTGTTCTACGCGCGGCAGCGGACGCAGGACCTGCTGACGCAGATGGCGGTGACGGTGCAGGGCTATCTGGCGCTCGATCTGGTCAAGAAGAACAATGTCGAGCTGATCAAGGGCGTCGATCGCGCCAGCACGACGACGGTCGCCGCGCTGCGTACCGCGGTGACGGTGGCGCAGGCGCTGACCAACCAGAAACTGGTGCTGGAGCAGATCACGCAGCTCAACGCCACCACCGCGGGTCTGATCGATTCGACCGGTAACCTGCTGCGCCAGAACACCGCGCGCATCCATGAGCAGGCAGCGGCGTCGACGATCCCGCTGGAGACGCTGCAACGCGCGTTCCAGAACATCTATGACACGATGGACGCGATCGACACGTTCAAGCTGAAGGCGCTCGACACGATGAAGGTGACGGTCGACACGCTCGGCAACGAGGTCGAGAAGTCGCGCGGCTATATCGCGCGGGCCGAGGGCGCAACGCAGAACCGCGTCGCGGGTGGAGCGGAACAGTTCAAGCTGGAGTCGCTGTGACGGACGTCGATGACGCGATCGCAGTTGCGCAGGTCGCGCGTGAACGGCGGCGCGGCGGAACGGTGATCCCGCTCCAGCGCCGGCCGCGACGCGGGCGCGGCGGGCGGCGCAAGCGCGCGGCGGCGGTGGTGATCGGCGCGGCCGTGATCCTGATCGTCGCGACGTTGATGGGGCTTGGCGCGTTCGGGATGGTCGCGGTCGCGGCGCTGATCGCGGCAATGACGCTGCTGGTGCTGTTCGCCCCCGCGACCCCGGTGCCAACGCCCGAGCGGATCGTGAAGTCGGAAGTGAAGGCGGTGCCTGCGCAGGCGGCGCGCTGGCTGGACGCACGGCGCCCGGCGCTACCTGCGCCGGCAGCGGGGGTGCTGAACCAGCTCGACGCGCGGCTCGACACGTTGGGCGTGCAGGTGGCGGCGTTGGACGACGACAGTCCGCTGGCGGCGGAGTTGCGACGGCTGGTCGGCGAGCAATTGCCGGGCTTTGTCGCGGATTACACGCGTGTGCCCTCCGCGATGCGCAGCACGCCGCGCAACGGGATGACCCCCGACCAGCAACTGATCGAAGGGCTGGGCGTGATCGAGCGCGAGCTGGGCGACATCAGCGAGCGGCTCGCACAGGGCGATCTCGACGCGCTGGAAACGAAGCGGCGCTATTTGCAGGTCAAGTACGAGGAGGATGCGGCGTCGGAAGGGTGATCGTCCTTCGTCGTCACGGGCGCGACACGGCACCCCGCGCCTTCTGCTCGGTCCGACAAGAAGCGCGCCCCTGGACCACGTCCGGAGCGACGCCGTGAAGGATTGGCAGGCCCCTTGATCCGCGATCGCAGGGCTGTATGGATGGCGCTCCGGCGGGAACACCGTACCGGGCGCTTAGCTCAGCTGGTAGAGCGGCTCGTTTACACCGAGTAGGTCGGCGGTTCGAACCCGTCAGCGCCCACCATTCTCCTTACACGAATGGCAGCCGCGCCTCGGCCAGCGTCGCGACATAGCGGTGCATCGCGTCGCTCGCCTCCGGGGTCAGTGCGATGAAGGCGCGTCGTCCGTCTTCGGGATCGGGCGCACGCGCGAGCAGTCGCACGGCGGTAAGCTTGCCGATCCAGCGCAGCGCCGTGGTCGGGGCGACCGCAGCGGCAATGCACAGGCTCGACACCGACACGCGCGTCCCCTCAAGCTGCGCGGCGAAAAGATCGAGCAGCATGTCCCACGCCGGATCCTCGAACAGCCCCTCTCCGAAGAAGCGATCGCGCAAGCGGCGTGCACGCAGCACGTCGCGCACGGCGGTCGAGCTGATGTTGTCCGTCGACGCGGCCGGGGCGAAGGCGAGATGCCGGTCCTCGGCGCGTCCGCCCCCGTCACGATCCGTGATGCGCGTCAGCATTTCGGCGATCCGCGCCACCTCGGCGCTAAGCCGCGCCAGGTGGTCGCGCTCCTCGTCGGCGGCACGCACCGATCCGGGCGCGCGCGCGGCGGCGACCGCCAGCGTGCCGAGCCACTCGTGCTGATCGGGCGCGCAGAGTAACTGCACCGACTCGGCAGCGTCGCCGAGCGCCGCCATCACCAGATCGATCTGCGCGATGCTCATCGCGACGATGCAGCGCCACGCCTGCGCCTGCGCGAGCATACCGACGACCGCGACGACGTCATGCGCCAGTTCGTCTGAAGCACCCTCCAGATCGAGCACCGCGACCGGAACGGGGTCGGGCATCGCGACAAATGCCGCCGGAGCTTCCTGCAACGCGACATGTGCGCGCAGGTCACCGCCGATCAGCGCGATCGCCTCCTGCGCCGCGGCACCGCCGGACGCGTCCATCGACGCCAGCACGAACGAGGTCGTGCGGGCGCCAGCAAAACCGAACGGGGTCGCCATGACTCAGTCCAGCGCCTTGACGATATCCTCGACCATCTTCTTCGCGTCGGCCAGCAGCATCATGGTGTTGTCCCTGTAGAAAACGTCGTTGTCGACGCCAGCATAGCCGACCCCGCCCATCGAACGTTTCACGAACAGCACCGTTTTGGCCTTTTCGACGTCGAGCACCGGCATGCCGTAGATCGGCGAGGTCTTGTCGGTCTTCGCCGCCGGGTTGGTGACGTCGTTCGCACCGATCACGAACGCGACGTCGGTCTGTGCAAATTCGGAGTTGATGTCCTCCAGCTCGAACACCTCGTCGTAGGGGACGTTCGCTTCGGCCAGCAACACGTTCATATGCCCCGGCATACGCCCCGCGACCGGGTGGATGGCGTATTTGACGCGCACGCCCTCGGCCTTCAGCTTGTCGGCCATTTCGCGGAGCACATGCTGCGCCTGTGCGACGGCCATGCCATAGCCGGGAACGATGATGACCTGCTCGGCCTGCCCCATCAGGAAGGCGGCATCCTCGGCCGAGCCGCGCTTCCAGGGTCGATCCGTTTTGGTCGAATCTGCGCCGCCGCCGCCGGCGTCGGCGCCGAACCCGCCCGCGATCACGCTGACGAAGCTGCGGTTCATCGCGCGGCACATGATGTAGCTGAGGATCGCGCCCGACGAACCGACCAAAGCCCCGGTGATGATCATCGCGCTGTTGTGGAGGGTGAACCCCATCGCCGCGGCCGCCCAGCCCGAATAGCTGTTGAGCATCGACACCACGACCGGCATGTCCGCGCCGCCGATCGGGACGATCAGCAGGAAGCCGATGACGAAGCTGAGCCCGGTGATAGTCCAGAACACCCACGGGCTCTGGTCGAGCGTGAACCAGGCCACCAGCGCGATGATCGCGGCGAGCACGCCGAGGTTAATGACGTGGCGCGCGGGCAACAGGATCGGTTTGCCGCCCATGTTGCCGTTGAGTTTGAGAAAGGCGATCACCGAGCCCGAGAAGGTGATCGCGCCGATCGCTACCCCAAGCCCCATCTCGACACGGCTGACGGGGTTGATGAGCGCGACCGCGCCGTCGGGCGTGAGCACCGGCAACGCGATCCCGAACGCGACCGGGTTAAGGTACGCGGCGGCGGCGACCAGCACTGCGGCGAGCCCGACGAGGCTGTGGAAGGCGGCGACGAGCTGCGGCATCGCGGTCATCGCGATCCGCCGCGCGGTGGTCAGCCCGATCGCCGCGCCGAGGGCGATGGCGGCGACGATCTCGAACACCGCGAGGGTATCGATCGCCGGGAGCAGCGCTGCGTAATCTGCCCCCTCGACCAGCACGGTGATCGTCGGGACGTGCGTGACGAGCGTCGTCAGCACCGCGATGCCCATGCCGATCATGCCGAATCGATTGCCGCGCTGGCTGGTGGTCGGGCTCGACAGGCCACGCAACGCGAGGATGAAGCACACGCCCGCGACGAGGTACGCGAAGGCGACCCATGGATTGACGGCGTGTTGCACTAGGCTCTGCTCCCCCGGCCTTGTCGCCCCTGCGCAGGCGGGGGCCTATGTCTACTTGGGGGGCGATGCTCCCCCGGTACGTCGCCCCTGCAAAGGCAGGGGCCTATGTCTGTTTCTTCTCGCGAGCCGTTTGACACAGGGATCGCGCATCTGTGTCAGACCTTGGTCTTCCACTCCACAGCCATGGGCTCCTGCCTTCGCAGGGGCGACGGCCGCTAGTCGACGGTCAGTGTTTTACCACCGGCCGTTCCTTCTTCTTGTACATCGCCAGCATCCGCTGCGTGACCGCGAAGCCGCCGAAGATGTTGATGCTCGCCAGCACCACGGCGAGCAGCCCCAGCCATTTACCGCCAATGCTCCCGGCCGCCGCGCTGGCAATCAACGCGCCGACGATAATGACACTGGAGATTGCGTTGGTGACCGCCATCAACGGCGTGTGCAGCGCCGGCGTTACCGACCAGACGACATAATAGCCGACGAAACACGCCAGCACGAAGATCGACAGAATCGCGATAAAGTCCATGGATCGCTCCTTGCGGTCAGCGCTTCGTCAGCACGAGCTGCGCGAGCAGCCGCTGGATCGCGGCGGGATCGGCGCTGCGGCTTACCTTCAGCGTCAATGGCTGCGGAGTTCCCGACACCCAGATCGACAGGTCGGAGTCGAGATCGAACGTGCCCGCGCTCTCGACCGCGAAGCGCGTGATCGAGCGATAGGGCACGCTCTGGAACGCAACCTTCGATCCCGTCAGCCCCTGCACGTCGACCAGCACGAAGCGGTAGTTGGTCAGAAAGGCGGTGTCGCGCAGCGAGCGGAAGGCGGCGAGCACCTCCTCGCCCTCGATCAGCGCGTGGCCGAACCGCTCACGGATCTCGGCCGGCTCGACCTCGTGGCTTGAAAACAATCCCATCGCGCTCCCCTGCCTGCCAAGTCTAGTTACGCGCCGCGGCCGCAGTACGGTCGCGCAGCGCCACCATCTCGGCGAAGATCCGGTCACCCTCGGTGAAATGCTCGTTCCGGTCACGCTTCGCCTCGGCGGCCAGGAGCCGCGCCGCCTCGCGTTCGGCGCGCCGCCGCTGCGCGACCGTCCGCCCGCCTGGCGTGGGACGCGGCGAGGCGGTGGGCTGGCAGTCGTAGACGGTCTTGCGATCGTGCTTTTCGCGATCCGACACCGCGCGAGCATAGACGTCGGCCAGCTTCGTCCCCTTCAGCGACTGCGCGAAGGCAGCGTCGCGCGCGGCGTTCTGCATGCGATAGGCGTTGATGATATCCGGCTCGCAATGCGGCACGACGAACATCTGATACCGGTCAACGAGGTCGTAGAACGCCTGGCGATCGGCCTTGTCCGGCGCGGCAGTGGCCGCCGTCGCCAGCAGCAGTCCGACCAGCGCTGCCCAGCCGCGTCTCACGACAGCAGCCGCGCGTTCACGACCTTGCCGTCCCTGGTCAGCCGGACCGCGTCGCCGATCTCGGCATCGAGCACGGGGCGCGCCTGCTCCTTGTCCCAGAAGGTCGAGAGGAAATTGTAGAGGTTGCGCGAGAACAGCGCCGAAGCGTCGGCGGGCAGACGGCCCGCGACGTTGCGATGCCCGACGATCCTGACGCCGTGCCGCTCCACCACCTCGCCGGCGACCGCGCCCTCGACATTGCCACCCTGCTCGACGGCGAGGTCGACGACGACCGAGCCGGGACGCATCGACGCCAGTTGCGCATCGCTGACGAGCCGCGGCGCGGCGCGCCCGGGGATCAGCGCAGTGGTGATGACGATATCCTGCCTGGCGATGTGCGCCGACACCAGCTCGGCTTGTGCGGCCTGATATTCGGGCGACATCTCGCCGGCGTAGCCGCCGGACCCCTCGCCCTCGATCCCGGCGACGTTCTCGACGAAGATCGGCTTGGCGCCGAGCGACTGGATCTGCTCTTTCGTGGCGGAGCGGACGTCGGTGGCGGAGACCTGCGCACCGAGCCGCCGCGCGGTGGCGATCGCCTGCAACCCCGCGACGCCAACGCCCATCACGAACACGCGCGCGGCACTGACCGTGCCCGCCGCGGTCATCATCATCGGAAAGGCGCGGCCATATTCCGCGGCAGCGTCGAGCACCGCCTTGTAGCCCGCAAGGTTCGACTGCGACGACAGGATGTCCATCGACTGCGCGCGGGTGATGCGCGGCATGAACTCCATCGCCAACGCCTCCAGCCCGGCGGCGGCGTAGGCATCAACTCGCGCACGCTCCCCGAACGGATTGAGCCCCGCGACGACCCACGCGCCCGGCGCGACTCCGGTCAGTGCCGCCGGATCCGGCCCCTGCACACCCAGCACGATAGCGGCGCCGGACAGCGTCGCGGCGCGGTCGCTGATCGTGGCGCCGGCGGCGGCGTAATCGGCATCGGCAAACGACGCGGTCGCCCCTGCCCCCGCCTCGACCGCGAGCGTCGCTCCCAAAGCGATGAATTTTTTCACCGTTTCCGGCGTGGCGGCGACCCGGCGCTCGCCGGCTGCCTGCTCCCGAACGACCGCGATCTTCACCGCGCGGCTACGAGATGAGCCAGATGACGAGGAAGGCGAGCAGGAAACAGGCGACCGCGCCATATTTGAGCAGACCGATCATGCTCGTATACGTTGCCTCATGTGCCTTCAGATCGGCAGGTTCGGCCATGATGATCCTCTTCCTCTTGAACGGTTCGTGAGACAGTAGTTAAGCAATCAGCAACAGGCAATATGGTGGTAGCCCCATGACGGTCCGATTTAAGTCCCCCTTTACTCAAGGGCGCTAGGGCAGCATCGGACGAAACATGGGGCCCGGCCACAATATGACGCGCAACGGACAACGTCTGCTGATGCTGATCGACGCCGAAGCCGCGCAGCGGCGCGTCGTGACGACGATCGCCGCACGCGGCGGCTGGCGGACGATCATGGCCGAGGATGCGGCGAGCGCCTTGGCGACGCTGGCGACCGAGGACGGGATGCAGCTGGACGCGATCCTGCTCCACCACGCCGAGGCGGACGTCGAGCCCGCGCCCGTGATCGCCGAACTGCGCGCGTATCGCCCGCAACTGCCGATCCTGCTGCTGACCGCGCATGCCTCGGTCGCCAGCGCGGTTGAGGCGATGCGGGCAGGCGCCACCGATTATCTCAGCAAGCCGCTTGCCCCCGAGCGGTTGCTCCATGCGCTGGAAGCGGCGGTGGGTGCGACCGCCGGTGGCGAGCTGCGCCCGCTGACCGAGAAGATCCCGGCGATGCTCGGCTTCGACGAGATCGTCGGCACCGCGCCCGAATTCCGCGCCGCGCTGTCGATCGCCGCCAAGGCCGCGCGCGCGCGCGTCGCGGTGTTGATCGAGGGCGAAAGCGGCGTCGGCAAGGAAGTGGTCGCCGAGGCGATCCACGCCGCCTCGCCGCGCAACGCGCTGGAACGCGTCACGGTGAATTGCAGCGCGATCTCCGCCAATGCGATCGCCAGCGAATTGTTCGGGCACGAACCCGGTGCGTTTGCGGGGGCGTTCGAGCGGCGGCAGGGCCGCTTCGTCGCGGCGCACGGCGGCACGTTGTTCCTCGACGAGGTCGATTGCCTCCCGCTCGAGGCGCAGGCGCTGCTGATGCGCGTGCTCCAGAGCGGCGAGGTGCTGCCGCTGGGCGCACGGCATGCGCAGGCGGTCGACGTGCGCGTGATCGCCGCCACCAACAAGCGGCTGGCCGACGAGGTGGCGGCGGGGCGGTTCCGCGAGGACCTGTTCTTCCGGCTCAACGCGGTCACGGTGCCGATCCCGCCGCTGCGCGAGCGCGCCAGCGACATTCCCGCGCTCGCCCGCCATCTGCTCGAGCGGATCGCACGGCAGCCGGGGCTGCGACACCTGAACATCACCGACGACGCCCTTACCTTGCTGATGCTTTACGACTGGCCGGGCAACGTCCGGCAGTTGCAGAACGCGCTCTTCCGCGCCGCGGTGCTGTGCGAGGGCGACACGCTGACCCGCGCCGACTTCCCGCAGATCGCGGCGCTGGGCAGCCGCCCGGCCCCGCGTGTCCGCGGCGAGATGCCGGGCGTCGCACTGTTCGGTGCCGACGGCCACATGCGCCCGCTCGAGGAGATCGAATCGGACATCATCCGGCTGGCAATTGCGCATTATCGCGGCCGCATGACCGAGGTCGCGCGGCGGCTGGGGATCGGCCGATCGACGCTGTACCGCAAGCTCAACGAGCTGGGGATCGACACCGCCGCCTGACCGCGGCACGGTCGCGCGCATGACCTTGCCGTATGCCGATCGCGCCTATCTCGTCACGGGTGCCGCCTCCGGGATCGGCCTGGCCTGCGCGCAGCATCTCGCGGCCGGCGGTGCCGCGCGGCTCGTGCTCGCCGACCGCAATGCCGCGGCGCTGGCGCGCGTCGACCTCGGCTGCACGCTCGACCTGCTGCCCGGCGATGTCGCCGACGAAGCCATGTGGGACGAGGCGGCCGCGGTGCTGACCGGGATCGACGGCGCGGTGATCAATGCCGGCATCGCCGGGGCCGGTGCGATCCCCGCGCTGTCGTTCGCCGAGTGGCGGCGCATCCTTTCGGTCAACCTCGACGGCGCGTTCCTGACGCTGCGCGCCGCGATGCGCGCGATAGACGGGCGTGCGGGCGCGATCGTCGCGGTCGCCTCGGCGGCGGGAATCAAGGCCGAGCCGGGCGTCGCCGCTTATGGCGCATCGAAGGCAGGGCTGATCCAGCTCGTCAAGGTTGCGGCAAAGGAAGGCGCAGCCCAGCGACTGCGTGTCAACGCGATCGCGCCGGCCGGGGTGGAGACGCCGGTGTGGGAAGCTGTGCCGATGTTCGCTGACCGCGCCGCCGTCGTTGGGCGCGACGCGGCGTTCGCGGAACTGGCGTCGCTGGCGACGCCGCTGGGGCGCTACGCCAAGCCGGAGGAGGTCGCGGCGCAGATCGGATTTTTGCTGTCGGACGCCGCGGCGTTGATGACCGGCACGGTGCTGGTGAGTGACGGCGGGTACATGCTCTGATGTCGCCGCCCAGGATCAAGCCCAGGGACACGACCAGGAGATCACCACAATACCCCGGTCTTGTCCGCCACCATCGGCTCGGGCGCTTCGTCGCCGATCGCCTGCAGCAGATCGATCTCGATCGTGCGGCACATCGCGTTGAGCGGCAGATCGTGGACGGTATTCGCGAACGGATCGACCAGATCGTCGCCGATCGCCAGCACCGCGAGGAACATCAGCCCCGCCACCGTCGAGCCGAGTGGCGTCGCGAAACCCAGCGTCTCGACCAGCCCGATCGGGAGCAGGATGCAGAACAGGTGGGTGAAGATCGTCGGGAAGAAGCGATACTGGTTGGGCAGCGGCGTGTTCTTCAGCCGCTCCATCCCGCCCTGCGCGTTGGCGATGTCGATCAGCACGCCTTCCATCGACGTCTGCTGGATGGTGTCGATCCAGCCCTTCTCGCGCGCCTCGTTGATGCGGCGGCCGGTGCCGTCGACGATGCCGTTGGCGGTGTTGGTACGTGACAGTGCGAAGTCCGCCTCGCCGCGCGACAGGAAGCGCAGCACCTCGTCGTCGACCTTCTGCTTGCGCAACTGGCAACGCAGCGCGTTCACATAGGCGATCTGACGCAGCACAATCGTGCGCTTCATGTCCCGCGCTTCGGGATCGGGCAGGAAGTTGCGTGCCGCACGTGCCAGGTTGCGGCTGGCGTTGATCATCAGGCCCCACAGCGAGCGCCCTTCCCACCAGCGTTGATAGGCGGAATTGCTACGAAAGCCGAGGAACAGCGCCAGCGCTGAGCCGAACAGCGTCAGCGGCAATTCGGGTGCGTGGAACGGCAGGACGTAATAAGTGATCGTGACGATCACGTCCCAGACGAAGAGGATCACGAGCGGCTTCCAGACCTCGCGAACGATCTGGGTGAGACGGGGTACGGCGGTAACGATCATGCCCGGCTAACGCACATCATAGCGATCCGTGCCAGTGTCATTTCATTGCCGTCACGAGGTTGCCGAGAGCGCCTGATCGCGCAATCCCCGCCAGACGCGCAAAGCCTGCACCGATTCGGCGACGTCATGCACCCGCAGCAACTGCACTCCCGCCTGCGCACCCGCGAGCGCCAGCGCGACCGACCCGCCGAGCCGCGCCGCGACCGGCGCTTCGTTGTCGAGCGCGCCGATCAACCGCTTGCGGCTGGCGCCGAGCATGATCGGACAGCCGAGCCCGTGAAACAGCGCGAGGCCGTTCACCAGCGCGAGATTGTCGGCGAGCGACTTGCCGAAGCCAATCCCGGGATCAACCATGATCCGCGCGCGGTCCACCCCGGCCGCGACTACCGCATCGACGCGCGCCTCCAGCCAGTCGAAGACCTCGGTCACAACGTTGCGATAGGTCGGGCGACCGTGGCCGCCGGCTTTGGGGTCGGGCGAGTGCATCAGGATCACCGGCCCCCCGCCGCGCGCGACGATCTCCAGCGCGCGTTCGTCCCACAGCAGTGCCGATACGTCGTTGACGATCGCCGCACCGGCCGCCAGCGCCGCCTCGATCACCGCCGCCTTGCGGGTGTCGACCGACACCAGCGCCCCGGCGCGCGCAAGCCGCTCGACCACGGGCGCGACGCGGCGCGCCTCGTCCTCTTCCCACACCAGCGTGGCGCCGGGGCGGGTCGATTCGCCGCCGACGTCGATCACCGCCGCGCCCGCCGCCGCCATCGCCATCCCGGCCGACGCCGCGCCGGCCGGATCGTCGACATGCGCGCCGCCGTCGGAGAAGCTGTCGGGGGTGACGTTGAGGATCGCGGCGACCTGCGGCTGGTCGAAGCGCAAGATGCGCTCGCCGAACACCCACGGCGCGCGCGGCGCGGTGATGCGCGCGTGGAGCGTTGCGGCGCGCTCACCGAGGTGCGCGATGTCCGCGACGGGGACGATGCGGCGAGCGTTCGGCTCGATGACTTCGTAGGCCGCGAACCACTGCAGCCCACCCGCCAGCCGCGCGACATGGCCGTCGGGGTAAGCGAATGGCGCGTCGGTGAAATGGGTCGGGCGGAGGTGCATCGTGCTTACTCCCCCCTCCCTTTCAAGGGAGGGGTCGGGGGTGGGTGCGTGCTCGCGGTACGGTGATCGATCGCGCGCGGGAGCCGTATCACCAAGCCTCGACCCACCCCAACCCCTCCCTTGAAAGGGAGGGGCTTAAGTCCTGGATTATCGCCCCTGCGCAGGCAGGGGCCCATGGCTGATACGTCGTCGAGCGGCGGTCGCACATGAGTGTCGGCCGTGTGTCCACCCAACACGATCGATTATACAGACATAGGCTCCTTCCTTCGCAGGGGCGACCGTGGTTACGGCTGCGTCGCGAGCAGATACGTCTGCCGCAGTGCGTCGATCGGCTTGAGCGCGCCTTCGGCCTCGTAATGCCAGAAGGTCCAGCCGTTGCAGGCCGGCGCGCCCTGCACCGTCGAGCCGACCTTGTGGATCGAGCCGTTCGCGCCGCACGGGCTCGACAGCGAGCCGTCGGCGCGCACCATCGCCTGCCAGCGACGCCTGGTGTCGACCAGCATCGTGCCCGGTGCGAGATAGCCGTTCTCGACCAGCACCCCGAACGCGACCTTCGGCTGCGACTTGGGGCTCTGCATCGTCGCGAGCGCCGATTCGTCGAGCGGCAGCGCGGCGGCGATCCGCTCCTCGGCAGCGGCGATGTAATCACCCTCGCGCTCGATCCCCATCCAGCGGCGGCCGAGCCGCTTGGCGACCGCGCCGGTCGTGCCGGTGCCGAAGAATGGATCGAGCACCACGTCACCCGGCTTCGTGCAGGCGAGCAGGATGCGGTACAGCAGCGCCTCGGGCTTCTGGGTCGGGTGGACTTTCACCCCGTCCTTCTTCAAGCGCTCGCCGCCGCCGCAGATCGGGAATTCCCAGTCCGAGCGCATTTGAAGCTCGTCGTTCAGCGTCTTCATGCTGCGGTAGTTGAAGGTGTATTTCGCCTTCTCGCCCTTCGACGCCCAGATCAGCGTCTCGTGGGCGTTCGTGAAGCGCGTGCCGCGGAAGTTCGGCATCGGATTGGCCTTCCGCCACACGATGTCGTTGAGGATCCAGTAGCCGAGATCCTGCACCGCGGCGCCGACGCGGAAGATGTTGTGATAGCTGCCGATCACCCAGATCGTGCCGTCATCCTTGAGGATGCGGTGCGCCTCCGCCAGCCATGCGCGGGTAAAGGCGTCATAGTGCGCGAAGGTGTCGAACTTGTCCCAGTCGTCCGTGACCGCATCGACATGGCTGCCGTCGGGGCGGAACAGCTCGCCGCCGAGCTGGAGATTGTACGGCGGATCGGCGAAGATCATGTCGACCGACTTGGCCGGAAGGGCCTTCATCTGCGCGATGCAATCGCCGCGAAGGATCGAGTCGAGCGGCAGCACCGCCGGCGTCTCCACCACGGTGGTGCGACGCGCGCGCACGACCTTTTCCATGACCCCCATCGAATTTTTGCTCCCCGTCTTCGCGCCCCAAAGGGCGGGAAAGCGCGAGTCCGTCAAGAGTCGTGCGGCGAAGCGAGTCCGTGTTCCACTCGCTGTCAATGCGGAACAAGACGAGTCCGTTTCTATATGTTGAGTCATCACCGACTCAGCAGACTCAATCGGTGGTGGTGTGGCCGAAACGACTCAAAACGGCAAAATGCACTGCGCGACCGGTGCGAAGCTGCGGCGGTGGAGCGGCGAAGGCCCGTGCTCGCGCAACGCGGCGAGGTGTTGTGCGCTGCCATAGCCCTTGTTGGCGTGCCAGCCGTAGTGCGGATGTGATTCGGCGGCGGCAATCATGATCTGGTCGCGGGTGTGCTTGGCGACGATCGAGGCGGCGGCGATCGAACGGCTGTGCGCATCACCCGAGACGATCGCGGTCGCGGCATAGCCCCAGCGCGGCAAGCGGTTGCCGTCGACCAGCACATGGCCGGGCGCGCAGCCCAGCACCTCCGCCAGCCGGTCGACCGCGAGCGTCATCGCCTTCATCGTCGCCCAATAGATGTTGAGTGTGTCGATCTCGCCGGGCTCGACGATCCCGACGCCCAGCGCGGCGCAATCGGTGAGCCGCGCATAGAGCCGGGCGCGCTCGGCAGCGGAGAGCTTCTTCGAATCGTCGATCCCGCGCGGCACGCCCTTGGCGGGCAATACCAGCGCGCAGGCGACCACCGGCCCGGCAAGCGGTCCGCGGCCCGCCTCGTCGACCCCCGCGACCGGGGGCAGACAGGCGCGCTCGTGCTTCAGGCCCGGCATTCGCGCTCCCACACGTCGAACGACGCTTCGCCGAGCGCATGGCCCATCGGCCCGTGCCCCGCCCCCAGCCCCGGCGCGGCGAACAGCGCAGCGCGGACGTAGCGGATCGCTCGTTCGATCGCGGGCTCGAGCGTCAGCCCTGCTGCCAGCCCGGTCGTGATCGCGCTGGCGAGCGTGCAGCCGGTGCCGTGGCTGTGGCGCGTGTCGATGCGCGGGTTGGCCCATTCGGCAATCACGCCCTCGGCGCCGATCAACCGGTCGATCACTGTCTCGCCCGTGGCATGACCGCCCTTGACCAGCACCGGCGCGCCGATCGTCGCGGCATAGTCGCGCGCGGCGCGCTCGACGTCGGAAGCATCGAGCTGCTCACGTTCGACCAGCGCCGCCAGTTCGGGAAGGTTGGGCGTGACGAGCGTGCTCATCCGCGCGAGCCGCGCGAAGCCGGCGATCGTGGCCGGATCGGCGAGTTGCGCACCGCTGGTCGCGACCATCACCGGGTCGAGGACGATCGGCGCGTCGTACAGTCCGCTCGCCAGTTCGTCGGCGACGGCGGAAGCGATCGCCGCGCCGCCGAGCATCCCGATCTTGACGGCATCGACGCCGATATCCTCGACCACGCACATCATCTGCCGCCGCACCATTTCGGGTGACAGCGCCACGACCGCCTCGACGCCCAGCGTGTTCTGCGCGGTGACTGCCGTGATCGCGGTCATCGCATGGCCACCGAGCATCGTCACGGTCTTCAGATCGGCCTGTATCCCCGCACCGCCGCCCGAATCGGAACCGGCGACGATCAGGACGCGCGCGATCGTCATGCGCGGAAATGCCGCTCGGTCGCGGCGGGATATTTCTTCAGCGTCTTGCCGACGCGCGCCGGGCGGTCGAGCAATTCGCCGCCGCAATTCGGACAGGTCTCATCCAGCGCGTCGGCGCATTCGGCGCAGAAGGTGCATTCCATCGAGCAGATGAACGCGCCGCCTTCGTCGGCCGGGAGGTTCACGCCGCAGCGTTCGCAATCGGGTCGCATGTCGAGCATGGCAGGCGTTTAGCGTGCCTGCTGGTGGCCGTCACCCCGTTGGCCCACGAACTCCCCCATCGTCGTTGCGAGCGTAGCGAAGCAATCCAGGACCACCCCCGGACGCTCTGGATTGCTTCGCTACGCTCGCAATGACGGCGGAGAAATCAGTCCACGAACGCTCGCTCGATCACGAACTGCCCCGGGTTCGCGTTCGAGCCCTCGGTGAGCCCGAGATGTTCGAGCATCGAGGCGATCTCGCGGATCATCGCGGTCGAGCCGCACAGCATCACCCGGTCGTTCTCGGGATCGAAGCGCGGCTCGCCGTCCAGCCCCTCGAACAGCCGACCGCTCTCGATCAGCGCCGGGATGCGGCCGGTGGTGTGGAAATCCTCGCGCGTGACCGCGGGCACGTAATGGAAGCGCGTCGCCGCCTCGTCCGCCACCAGCGGATCGTCGGCCAGCCGCGCGCTGAGTTCGTCGTAGAACGCCAGATCGTTGACGCGGCGCACGCCGTGAACGACCACGACCTGGTCGAAGCGCTCGTACACGTCCGGGTCGCGCGCGACGCTGAGGAACGGCGCGAGCCCGGTGCCCGTCGACAGCAGGAACAGCCGCTTGCCGCCAAGCAACGCGTCGAGCACCAGCGTGCCGGTCGGCTTCTTGCCGAGATAGACCTGATCGCCCGGCTCCACCGCCTGCAACCGCTCGGTCAGCGGGCCGCCGGGCACCTTGATCGACAGGAATTCCAGCTCTTCCGCCCACGCCGGGCTGGCAATCGAATAGGCGCGCATCACCGGCTTGGCGGGCTTGTCGTCGGTCCCGCCCTCACCCGGCAGACCGATCATCACGAACTCGCCGGAGCGGAAGCGGAACGACGCCGGGCGCTCGACCGCGAAGCTGAACAGATGCTCGTTCCAGTGGCGCACCCATTTGACCGCCACGCTGTTGAAGGCGGTCGATTCAGGGATAAGCACTGGCGCACGCAGGTCGGTCATCGGCGATCCGGTCTGATATGAGGATGTCTTGCGAATGGCGCGCATTATGGTGCGGCGCAGGAAGGGTCAACCATAGCTGGGCTTGGGTACGGGCAAGCGTCGGGTCAGTCTCGCTGGACAAGCGGCGCCTGAACGAAGCGCAGCGCTACCCATTCGGCCGCGCTCGCGAGATCTTCAGCGATCCGCAGTGCGTCACCGTCGCCGACCAGCGTGGCGGCGATCCGGCGCACCGCCGTGCCGTCACCGTCCAGCGCGGCGGCGAACATCGCCAGCATCGTCGCCTCGGCCTCCGTGACATGCTCCGCCCCCGGCATTCCGAACCGCAGCCACCGCAACGCCTGTGCGTCGAGCAGCGCCATCAGCTTCGTGAAGTCCGGCAGCGCCGCCATCACCCCGCGCCAGCCGAACCCCGGCGCGAGCGCCGCGCATGGGCAACGTCCGGCACGCGCCGCAACCGTCCATTGCCGCATCGCCCCGGTCAGGAAATGGAAATGCTCGTCGAGGTTGGGCGGCAGTCGGTCGAGGAAGCGGTACATGGAACATCTCGATTTGCGATTGCCTCGCAATAGCTGACCTGGAACACATCGTCAACGCACCCTTTCGCCGTGCCTCGACCGCGCCCATATTACCGCGCATGGCGATCCAGATCCGAACCAACCTTGCCGAGCCCGAGACCGACGCGGGGTTCGTCCCGCACCGCCCCGCCCGTCCGCAGAAGGTCGAAGGCGGCAAGACGTTCAAACTGGTCAGCGAGTACGCGCCGTCGGGTGACCAGCCGACCGCGATCCGCGAACTGGTCGACACCGCGCGCGCGGGCGAGAAGGATCAGGTGCTGCTCGGCGTCACCGGCTCGGGAAAGACCTTCACGATGGCCAAGGTGATCGAGGAAATGCAGCGCCCGGCGCTGATCCTGGCGCCAAACAAGATCCTTGCGGCGCAGCTCTACGGCGAGTTCAAGTCATTCTTCCCGGAGAATGCGGTCGAATATTTCGTCAGCTACTACGATTACTATCAGCCCGAGGCGTATGTCCCGCGCTCCGACACCTACATCGAGAAAGAGTCGAGCATCAACGAGTCGATCGACCGGATGCGCCACTCCGCGACGCGGTCGCTGCTCGAACGTGACGACGTGATCATCGTCGCCTCCGTATCGTGCCTGTACGGCATCGGCTCGGTCGAGACCTATTCGGCGATGATCTTCGACCTGAAAAAAGGCCAGAGCGTCGATCAGCGCGAGATCGTCCGCAAGCTGGTCGCGCTGCAGTACAAACGCAACGACGCCGCGTTTCAGCGCGGCAACTTCCGCGTTAAGGGCGATAATCTCGAAATCTTCCCGTCGCACTATGAGGACAGCGCGTGGCGCGTGTCGTTCTTCGGCGACGAGATCGAGGACATCGTCGAATTCGATCCGCTGACGGGCAAGAAGTCGGCGAGCCTCAACTCGATCCGCATCTACGCCAATTCGCACTATGTCACGCCCGGCCCGACGATGAAGCAGGCGACCGAGGCGATCAAACATGAGCTGTCGGAACGGCTCAAGGAACTGGAGATCGAGGGCAAGTTGCTGGAGCGCCAGCGGCTGGAACAGCGCACCAACTTCGATCTCGAGATGATCGCCGCGACCGGCAGCTGCAACGGCATCGAGAATTACAGCCGCTTCCTGACCGGCCGCCTGCCCGGCGAGCCGCCGCCGACGCTGTTCGAATACCTTCCCGAGAACGCGTTGCTGTTCGTCGACGAGAGTCACCAGACGATCGGCCAGATCAACGGCATGTCGCGCGGCGATCACCGTCGCAAGATCACGCTGGCCGAATATGGTTTTCGGCTGCCTTCAGCAATCGACAACCGCCCGCTGCGCTTCAACGAATGGGATGCGATGCGTCCGCAGACCGTCTGCGTCTCGGCGACGCCCGGCACGTGGGAGATGGAGCAGGCCGGCGGCGTCTTCGCCGAACAGGTGATCCGCCCGACCGGGCTGATCGATCCCCCGATCGAGATCAAGCCGGTCGAGGAGCAAGTGCAGGACCTGATCGTCGAATGCGGCAAGACCACCGCGCTCGGTTATCGCACGCTCGTCACCACGCTGACCAAGCGGATGGCAGAGGATCTGACCGAGTATATGCACGAGGCGGGGATCAAGGTCCGCTACATGCATTCCGACGTCGAGACGCTGGAGCGGATCGAACTGATCCGCGACCTGCGACTGGGCGTGTACGACGTGCTGATCGGCATCAACCTGCTGCGCGAGGGGCTCGATATTCCCGAATGCGGGCTGGTCGCGATTCTCGATGCCGACAAGGAAGGCTTCCTGCGCTCTGAGACCTCGCTGATCCAGACGATCGGGCGCGCGGCGCGCAACGTCGACGGGCGCGTCATCCTCTATGCCGACCGGATAACCGGCAGCATGGAGCGCGCGATGAACGAGACCGCGCGCCGCCGCGAGAAGCAGGAGGCGTACAATCTGGAGCACGGCATCACCCCGACGACGATCCGCCGCAGCATCGGCGACATCATTGCGCATGTCGCGTCGAAGGACCAGGTGACGGTCGAGATCGACGAGGACCGGCCACACATGGTCGGCCACAATCTGCGCGCGTACATCGAGGAGCTGGAGAAAAAGATGCGCAAGGCGGCGTCCGATCTCGAGTTCGAGGAAGCCGGGCGGCTGCGCGACGAAATCCGCGCGCTGGAGCAGGAGGAGCTGGGGCTGCCGGTCGAGCAGCAGAAGCTGCCGATGATGGGGCGCAGCAACGAAGGCAAGCCGGGCACGCGCAAGACGCGCTTCGGGAAGACGCAGCGGAAGTTCGGGAAACGATAGCGCCTCCTGCTACCATCACTCGCCGTTCGTGCTGTCACCCCGGCCGAGGCCGGGGTCCAGTTGCGGGATATTCGAGGAGGAAGCGCAACGGACGTCCCGCTGCAATGCGGCCGCCTCACGTAGCTGAATTTCGGCCTCTGCCGGGGTGATGGGTGAGGATAGGGGTGACGGTGAAACACCGACGCCCATCACTCCCGGTTCAGCCACCCGTCCCTATATCCCGCACCATGTACGCGCAGCCTTCCCGCGAACGGATCGGTCCGGCCATCGCCGCCGCCGCGGTAAGCGCGGCGCTCGGCTGGGTGTTGTTCGCCGGGCTCGCCGGCGCGCCGCTCGCGCAGCGTGTCGAGGACGGGCTAGCGGTGTTCCGCGTCGCGCCCCCGCCGCCACCGCCCGTTCGGGTCGTGTCCAAGCGGACGCATACCTCACGCCTCTCGGGCCGTGCAGCGCCACCTAACATCCGCTCGCATGCTACGCAGGTCGCCGCGCCGACGCCGATCGTCGTGGTGCCGCTACCCCCGCCGCCGATCACCGTCGCGCTGAAGCCGTTTGCGGGCGACGCGGCGACGCAGGGTGCGACCAGCAAGGTCGGCCCGGGCACCGGCGCGGGTGGGGTCGGCGACGGGACCGGTAGCGGCGGCTGGGGTGAAGGCGATGGTGGACCGGGCGACGAGACGCCGCCGGTCTGGAAGCGCGGCCGCCTGAACGACGCCGACTATCCGCGCGACATTGGCGACGCGGGATTTCAGGGCACCGTAGCCGTGAAGTTCCTCGTCTGGAGCGACGGCCGGGTGCGCGACTGTCAGGTGACGAAGAGCAGCGGCAATGCGACGCTCGACGCGACCACCTGCCGACTGATCCAGCGCCGCTTCCGCTACGACCCGTCGCGCAACGCAGAGGGCCGCGCGGTGCCGGCGTGGATCGTCGAGAACCACGAATGGATTATCGTGCCCGAGCCGACGGCGGGCCCGTGAGGGCGGTCGTCCCGGACTTCATTCGGAGCCGCGCTTCTTCTGTCACTACCGCCACGGGAGTGCCCCGGCTCAGGGCCGGGGCGACAAACGACTACCGACGATCTTCGGCAGGCTCCGCATCGGTCGTCTGTGGCGGCGTGCTGTCGCCCTTCTCAGGCGCATCCGGGTCGGTCAGCAGTTCCTCGACTGCTTCCTGCACATCGTTTTCCTTGCGCTCGCTCATCGCTAAGCTCCTTATGCGACGTTCAGATTCTCGCCCTGCACCTGATAGTAACTGGCGACGCGATCGGCATAAGCCTGATCGAAGATCGGCGCGTTGTTCGCCCAGCTCGGGCCGCCCTCAAGCAGGCGGCGGTCGATCGTTACGACGTACCGGTCGCGCACCGGATCGAACTGCAAGAGCGAGAATGGCAAAGGATAATAGCTTTTGCCCATGCCGAGGAAACCGCCGAGGCTGAGCACTGCATGCGTCGCGCGCCCGGTCGACTTGTGGACCATGAATGCCTGCACGGTCCCGAGGTGGTCGCCGTCGCGCGTGTCGACCTTCATCGTATCGCTGAGAGTGGACTGCACCAGGATCTGGGTCGGCGCGTCTTCGGCCATGAGGGAATTCTCCTATGTTAAGCGGTCTCGCGCGGTGAACCGTCATCCGGGCGCGGCGGTTCCGGGCGCGGCGGTTGAGCCGGCCGCGGTGATCCGTCATAGCGTCGCGGGTGACCCGCTTTCTCTCCTCGCTTCCGCTCGCACTGCTCGTGCTGGCAAGTGCCGCCTGCGTCCCGCGCGCCGTGCCACCCGCACCGGTCGCGCCACCACCGTCCGCGGCGCCCGCGCCGGCGCTGCTCCCTGCCCCGGCACCGGCCGCCGACTGGCAGGACTGGCCATGGACGCAGGGTGCGTGGCGCTACGTCCGCGACGCCGCCGGTACCCGTGCCAGCTATGGCGTGATCGGGCAGACGCCCGCGGTCGAGCTGCGCTGCGACCGCGCCGCGCGCGCACTGCTGCTCTCGCGGCCAGGCAGCGACGCGACGCCGTTCACGATCCGCACCAGCGCGAGGACACGGAGCGTTGCGACGCAGCTCGCCGCGGGAGCGGTGCCGCAGATTGTGGCGCGCTTCGCACCCGACGACCGGCTGCTCGATGCGATGGCGTTCACGCGCGGGCGGTTCACCGTCGAACAACCGGGCTCGACGCCGCTGGTGCTGCCGCCGTGGGCGGAGGTGGGTCGCGTGATCGAGGATTGCCGCGGCTGATCCGGTGTCCGGGCGCGAAGTCGTAGATGTTTGCCCAGAACGCGACGTATTACAAGGCTTGTATCGTAACGCCTTCCCCCTCACATTGTGGATGCGGCTGACGCGGTCGCAACTGTTATCAACCAGCGAAAGGAGGTGATCCGATGTCTCATGGTTCAGCAATGGGGTCGGTTCAGTTCGTTCGGGAGATGCGCTTCTAGGCATCGCCGGCCCGCCGCGGGAGGATCCATCCTCTCTTCAACGTAGCGGGACAGGTGGTGCCTGGAGGCCAACATGGTCTCCCGGGCTGGAGCTCTCCGGCCGCTGACCATGTCAAGGGGTTGTCGGGCGTCCGTTTACGGACGTTCGGCAACCTCTTCTCATATCTGGCGGAGGCTGGATCGCAGGCGCTAGGCCCACGCACCGTCGCCCCTGCGCAGACAGCGGGCCTATGTCTCCAGTGTGTGGCAGACCATCTGACACGGTTCAGTCGGTCGCAGATGCCGTCCTCACGCCAAACGATACAGGCTCTTGCCTTCGCAGGAGCGCCGACAACGATCATCATACCACAAAGGTTATTGATACTCACTCGCACTGGCGATAGAGGCTCCTCCATCAAAAGGGGTCCTCATGTCCGTCCGTCATACCAGCAGCTTCCTCACCCTCGCCGCCCTGCTCGCCGCCACATCGGCCATCGCGCAGCAGCGTAGCGAGGCGGCCACGCCCGACGACGTGATCGTCACCGGCCGGCAGGCACCCGACCTCGCCAGCGCCGGGACGAAGTCGGCACTGCCGCTCGCCGAAACCGCACAGTCGATCACCGTCGTCACCGGCGACCAGATCGAGGCGCTCGGGCTCCAGAATCTGAATCAAGCGCTGCGCTTCGTCGCGGGCGTGACTCCCGAGACGCGCGGATCGAGTGCCGAGGTCTACGACCAGTTCAAGCTGCGCGGCTTCGACGCGCCGGTGTTCCTTGACGGGCTGAAGCAGTTCGGCAGCACCACCGGCTATGCGATCCCGCAGGTCGACGTCTCGCGACTGGCGCGCTTTGAAATTCTCAAAGGTCCGGCGTCCACGCTCTACGGCCAGTCGAGCCCCGGCGGCCTGATCGCGCAGTCGAGCAAGCTGCCGGTCGACCTGCCCCGCTACGGCTCGGTTGCGGGCACGTACGGCGAGTATAACCTCTACCGCGTCGACGCCGATCTCGGCGGTGCGGCGGGCAGCGATGTGCTGTGGCGCGTCTATGGCAGCGCGAACGGCAGCGACACGCAGCAGCGCTTTGCCAAGCGCGAACGGCAGACCGTGTCGGGCGCGGTGACGATCGGCAACGGGTCGCGCACCACCTTCACCCTGCTCGGCACCTATTCGCACGATCCGCATAACGGCGCGTATGGCGTCTTCCCGGCGCTCGGCACGCTGGTCGACAATCCCAACGGCAAGCTATCGACGCGCTTCGACGGGGGCGAGGCGGGCAACCGCTACCAGCGCGAGCAAGCGGCGGGCACGTACATCTTCACGCACGATTTCGGCGGTGGGTGGCGCTTCCGCTCGTCGGGCCGTTACCAGAACGTCACCGCGCAGCTCGGGCTGGTCTATGTCAGCGGCGCGCCGGTGGCCGGCAGCACGCGCGTCTACAACCGCGCCAGCTATGCGACCGATGAGGAGCTGAACAACTGGACCTACGACAACCAGCTCGCCGGCGTCGTGCGCACCGGCCCGGTCACGCACCGGCTGTTGTTCGGCGTCGACCGGCAGGTCGCGCATTCGACCGAGACCTATCAGTTCGGCGGCGCTACCCCGCTCGACGTCTATGATCCGATCTATGGCACGATGATAGTGCCACGCACTCCGGCGCAGGTGCCGAACGGCTTCGGCGTAGACACCATCGACGCACGGCTGCGTCAGCAGGGCATCTACGCACAGGACCAGATCGAGCTGGGCGCGCTGCGCGTCACGGTCGGCGGCCGGCAGGACTGGGCATGGGGGCAGCAGGACGGCGGCACCCCGAAGAAGGACGACAAGTTCACGTGGCGCGCCGCGGCGCTCTACACCCTGCCCTTCGGCCTTGCGCCCTATGTCAGCTATTCGACCTCGTTCGAGCCGCAATCGGCGACGGTGCGGCGCGGTGACGGCTCGCTCGGGATCGCCGACCCGTCGTTCGGCAAGCAGATCGAGGCGGGCGCGAAGTTCAGCGTGCCCGGCACGCCGATCCTGCTGTCGGGCGCGTGGTTCCGCATCGACCAGACCAACGTCGTCACCTCGACCCCCGACTTCTCGATCTCGCGTCAGACCGGTGAGGTCCGCTCGACCGGTGTCGAGTTCGAGGGCAGCGCACCGCTCGGCCTCGGCTTCACCGCGCGTGCCGCGTACAGCCGGCAGCGCGTCCGCGTGACCAGCGACCCGCAGGACCCGTCGCGGGTCGGGCGCGGGCTGGAGACGGTCGGGCGCGGCGGTGCGTCGCTAATCCTCGACTGGGCCCCCGAGCGCGGCTCGTTCCACGGGCTCGCGCTGGGCGGCGCGGTGCGGCATGTCGACGAGGTCTATGCCGGCGTCTACACGCCGCCCGAGAACCCCGCCGCCGCCGCGCCGCTCAACAGCCCGTCCTACACCGTCTATGACGCGTGGGCACGGTTCGATCTCGAGCGGCTGAGCCCGTCGCTCAAGGGGCTGACCGCCTCGGTCAATGCCTCCAACCTGTTCGACAAGACTTACATCACCTCGTGCTTCGCCAATTATGCGTGGTGCTGGTACGGCAATCGCCGCGTCGTACAGGGGACGATCGCCTATCGCTTCTGATCGCGATCAACGCGATCGCGGTGAACCTCTGATCGTCCCCACCCGTTCGCGCCGGGATACCGGGAGATTTGTGACATGGACGATCAGGGCACCACGCGCCGTACGATATTGGGCGGCGCAGCCGCGGCCGGACTGACCTTCGGCGGCGCGGCCAGCGCAGCGGCACAGGCGGGGGCGGCTCCCGCCGCTCCGGTGCCGCTGCGCGATCCGCGCAGCAAATACACCAGCCAGCCCTTTCCCGAGCAGCATCAGCCCTGGCCAGCGCTGCAGGGCAAGATGACGCCGCGCCCCGACAGTGGCGAGACCAGCTACCGCGGCTCGGGCCGGCTGACCGGACGCAAGGCGCTGGTGACCGGCGGCGACAGCGGGATCGGCCGCGCTGCCGCGATCGCCTTCGCGCGCGAGGGCGCAGACGTCGCGATCAATTACTATCCGAGCGAGGAGCCCGACGCGCGCGAGGTCAAGGCGCTGATCGAACAGGCCGGGCGCAAGGCGGTACTGCTCCCCGCCGACATCCGCACCGAGAAGGCCTGCACGAAGCTGGTCGCCGATGCAGTACGCCAGCTCGGTGGGCTCGACCTGCTCGTCAACAACGCCGCCTATCAGCAGAGCAAGGCCGACATCTCCGAGATCAGCGACGAACAGATGGTCCGCACCTTCGAGACCAATATCTTCGCGATGTTCCGCATCTGCAAGGCGGCGATCCCGTCGATGCCGCCAGGCGCGGTCATCATCAACACCGGCTCGGTCAACAGCTATGATCCCGGTGAGGAATTGCTCGACTATGCCAGCACCAAGGGCGCGATCCTGATCTTCACCAAGGGGCTGGCCAAGCAGCTGGCCAAGAAGGGCATCCGCGTCAACATGGTTGCGCCCGGCCCGATCTGGACACCGTTGCAGGTCGCGGGCGGGCAGTTGCCGGGCAAGATGGGCGAATTCGGGCAGGACACGCCGCTGGGCCGCGCCGGCCAGCCTGCCGAACTGGCCCCGCTCTACGTCGCGCTCGCGGAGGACGGCACCAGCTTCTCGACCGGCACCGCCGTGGGCGCGCATGGCGGCAAGGGGAATCCCTGACGGCCGCCACTTTCGTCAATCCCGCGAAGGCAGGAATCCAGACCCGCAAGTCCGCCGATAGAGCCGCGACGTCAGAGGTTCTGGATCCCCGCCTTCGCGAAACCCCTGCAAAACTCCCCTTCTTGTACCCCGGCGAAGGCCGGGGCCCAGGTGGGGGAGGTTTGTAACCAGCTGAAACACCTTGCCAACTGGACCCCGGCCTTCGCCGGGGTACGGCGTGCAAGGGGCATGGTCCTGCGCTTTCGCAGAAGCCCCGCATGCGCGAGACCTCTGCGAAAGTAGCTGACAGGTGTGAATGGATGTGATTCGATGGCGCCGGTAAGGAGCGGTCGGGTTATGGATCAGCACGGGTTTGCGGAAGCGTTTTTGCCGGCGGGTTTTGGTCGCAACGCGCGGCTGGAGCGTATTGCGTCGCTGATCGACTGGGCGCCGCTGGAGGCGTTGGTGCGGCGGGTGCGGCCTGGCACGACCGGTCGGCCTCCGTACCGGGCGCTGGCCATGTTGCGCGCGCTTCTGCTCCAGCAATGGTACGGGTTCCGATCCCGGACTGGAGGAAGCGCTATCCGACCGCGTGTCGTTCCGGCGGTTCTGCGGACTGGCGCTGGAGGAGCCGACGCCGGATGAGACGACCTTGTGCCGGTTCCGGCTGGCGCTGGTGGCGGCAGGGCTGGGTGATGCCCTGTTCGCCGAGGTATCGCGCCAGCTCGATGCGGCGGGCTTCATGGTCAAGGCGGGCACGCTGGTCGACGCATCGCTGGTGGAGGCTGCCGTGCGCCGGCCGGCGGACGGCTCCAGCCCCAAAGGCCAGGAAAGCCGTTCGCCGCATGACCCCGACGCCAACTGGACGCGCGCGGGGCGCGGCAGGACGCTTTTCTTCGGCTACAAGGTGCATGTCGGCGTGGACCAGGGATCGGGCATCATCCGCAGCCGCGCGGTGACGCCGGCCAAGGTCTATGAAAGCGAGGTCGCCGACGACCTCTTGATGGGCGACGAGAGAAGCTTCTACGCTGACAAGGCCTATGAGAAGCAGGCTCGGCGCGAGGCACTCAAGGCACGAGGCATCAAGGACCGCATCCAGCACCGCCGCGTGCGCGGCCAACCCGTGCTGCCTCGCTGGCAGACCGTCCGCAACACGCTCATTGGTCGCGTGCGGACCGCCGTCGAGCGCACCTTCAGCGAGTTGAAGCGTGGACCTTACGGCTTTGTCCGCATGCGCTACCGCGGCCTGCCACGCTGTTGCCTGCACTTCGACCTGACCATCATCGCCTATAACCTGCGACGGGCCGCCGGCTGATCGTCCTCGCCCACCCATCAAGGTCCGGCGACACCGACCGCTGTCAACGCCGCAAAAGCTGCCCCACCACCTGCCGACAGCGGCAGGACTGGCTCATCTCTTCTATCACACCAGCCTCAACGCCTTTCGCAGAAGTCTCGCATGCGCGGGGATCATGCGCGGGGATGACGGCGCTGGTTGTACGGTCGGCTCGAGCGAATCAACCTCACTGACCCAGATCAGAACGCAGCTTTTCCACGGAACGCCGTTCCCCGACCGGCCATTGACGGCGCAACAGGAAAGGAGCCGCCATGGCCGATGACGCCCCGCTCGCCGCCGCCAAACACGGCAAGCCGACCGCGCTTGCCGCCCGCGCCGTCACGATCAACCAGCCCCTCGACGAGGTCTATTCGCGCTTCCGCGACTTCGCCGCGTGGCCCGCGTTTATGGAAAATGTCGTACGCATTGACGTGTACGACGAACGCCACTCGCACTGGGTCGTGAAAGCACCCGGCGGCAGCACCGTCGAATGGGACGCGCGGATCACCGAGGAAGTTCCCGGCAAGCTGCTCGCGTGGGAAAGCGAGCCCGGTGCCGAAATCCCCAATCGTGGCCAGGTCGAGTTCCGCGATGCTGGCGCGCGCGGCACGGTGGTCGTCGCGACGATCGACTATGACCCGCCCGCCGGGGTGATCGGCAAGGTGATCGCCAAGATGTTCCAGCGCGAACCCGCGATTCAGGCGCGCCGCGACCTGCGCCGTTTCAAGCAACTGCTGGAAACCGGCGAGATCGCTACCCCCGCGATGAACGCCAAGCAATTCGAGGAGATGGGGCTGTGAAAGCGATCGCCTGGCACGGCAAGCACGATGTCCGCGTCGATACCGTCGACGATCCCGGCATCGTCAACCCGCGCGACTGTATTATCAAGGTGACCTCGACCGCGATCTGCGGGTCGGACCTCCACCTCTATGACGGCTACATTCCGACGATGCAGTCGGGCGACATCCTCGGCCACGAATTCATGGGCGAGGTGGTCGAGGTCGGTGCGAAGTCGACGCTCAAGAAGGGCCAGCGCGTCGTCGTGCCGTTCACGATTTCGTGCGGTAGCTGCTACCATTGCACCAAGCAGCAATTCTCCGCCTGCGACAACGGCCTGCCCGCCGACAATCAGGACATTGCGCAGGAACTGTACGGCCAGCCGATGGCCGGGCTGTTCGGCTATAGCCACATGACGGGTGGCTATGCCGGCGGACAGGCCGAGTACGTCCGCGTGCCGTTCAGCGATGTCGGCCCGATCGTGATCCCCGATGGTGTTGAGGACGACAAAGTGCTGTTCCTCTCCGACATTCTGCCGACCGGCTGGATGGCGGCGGAGAATGCCGACATCGAACCCGGCGACACGGTTGCGGTGTGGGGCTGCGGCCCGGTCGGGCTGTTCGCGATCCAGTCGGCGTTCCTGATGGGGGCCGAGCGCGTGATCGCGATCGATCATTTCCCCAATCGGCTGAAGCTGGCCGCGCAGTTCGGCGCGGAAACGATCAACTTCGAGGAAAGCGCAGTCTACGAAGCGCTGATGGTGATGACCGGCGGGATCGGCCCGGATGCGGTGATCGACAGCGTCGGGCTGGAAGCGCACGGCTTCTTCGTCGACAACGTCCTCGACCAGATCAAGGTCTCGACCTTCACCGGTACCGACCGCGCACACGCCAATCGTCAGGCGATCATCGCGTGCCGCAAGGGCGGCCGCGTGTCGATGCCGGCGGTCTACGGCGGCTTCGTCGACAAATGGCCGCTCGGCGCGTTCATGGAAAAGGGTTTGCAGCTCAAGACCGGGCAGACCCACGTCCAGCGCTACCTTCCCGCGTTGCTGACCGCGATTCTTGAAGAGAAGATCGACACCACCTTCCTGATCTCGCACCGGATGCCGCTCGAGAAGGGGCCGGAAGGGTACAAGATGTTCCACGATCAGCAGAATGACGTGACGAAGATCGTGCTGAAGCCAGGGATGTAAACACCATCGTCATCCCCGCGCAGGCGGGGATCCAGACGCGCAGGTCTTCGTGAGAGCCGAAACGTCAGAGGTTCTGGATCCCCGCCTGCGCGGGAATGACGGAGCGCAATTGGAGAGACATGATGCCTAACAAATTCGCGATCATCACCGGCGCCTCGACCGGCATCGGCTTCGAACTCGCCACGCTGGCGGCGAAGGACGGTTATGACATCCTCGTCGTCGCCGACGAGCCGCTGATCGACGCCGCCGCCGCCGACTTCAAGCAGTTCGGGACCGAGGTGACGTCGGTCGAGGCGGACCTGTCGACGATCGATGGCGTCGACCGACTGCTCGCCGCCGCCGGGGGCCGTCCGATCGACCTGCTCTGCGCCAACGCCGGCAAGGGGCTGGGTCGCGGCTTCCTCGATCAGGACGTCGCGGACTGGCGGCGCGTGGTCGACACCAACATCACCGGCACGCTCTACCTGCTCCAGAAGGTGCTGCGCCAGATGACCGAGCGGCATCAGGGCAAGGTGCTGGTCACCGGCTCGATCGCCGGGTTCATCCCGGGCAGCTTCCAGGCGGTGTACAACGGCACCAAGGCGTTCGTGGATTCCTTCACCGATGCGCTGCGCGACGAGCTGAAGGATGATGAAGGGATCACGCTGACGACGCTGATGCCCGGTCCGGTCGACACCGAGTTCTTCGATCGCGCCGATATGATGGACACCGACGTCGGCACGTCTGACAGCAAGTCCGACCCAGCCAAGGTCGCGCAGGACGGCTGGGACGCGCTGATGGCGGGCAAGCATTCGATCGTCTCGGGCTGGAAGAACAAGTTGCAGGTTGCCGCCGCGCACATCCTCCCGCCCGAGGTCACCGCGCACCAGCACCGCAACATGGCCGAGCCGGGCACCGCGAAGAAGTAACCGATATGCCGGCGTCAGACCGGGCCGGCGTTCGCGGGCAAATTGGCTGCGTGCTCGATCGGTGGTGAGCGTCGCAGTGGTTTATTGCCCGGCTCCATAGCGCCGGGCAGTCGGTACGGCCGGTCGCAGCCGCTCTGCATCGTCAGCCACCGGTCGTCTCGCGTGAGTTGAAGCGAACGACGAGCGCCGTGGCAGGCCACTGCGAGGCTCGGTTGGCTCGCCCTGAGGACGCATAATTCGGGGTTTAGGACGATATCGCGTGACCGGCGGCCCAGCCGCTCGACCACGCCCATTGAAAATTATAGCCGCCCAGCCAGCCAGTCACGTCAACCGCTTCACCGATCGCATACAGACCGGGCACCTTGCGGGCCTCCATCGTCTTCGACGACAGCGAGTCGGTGGCGATGCCACCAACGGTTACCTCCGCCTTGGCGAAGCCTTCGGTACCATCCGGGTGGAAGCGCCAGTCGGACAGCCGCCGCTCGGCCTCCGTCAGCGCGCGGTCGGTGGTCGCGCCGAGTTCGTCAATTGCAAGCCGCTCGGCGAGCACGTCGGCGAGCCGCGATGGCAAGTCGAGCACCTGGACCAGCGTCGCGCGCGGGCGCGCACGCTTGGCCGCGGTCAACCAGCCGGGGGCGGCGTTCGGACGGAAGTCGATCGCGACCGCTTCGCCGTGCCGCCAGTAACTCGACGCTTGCAGGATCGCGGGACCCGAGAGGCCGCGGTGGGTGAACAGCGCAGCCTCGGCGAACGCCGCCTTGCCCGCACGCGCGACGACCGGCGTGGCGACGCCCGAAAGGGCGCGGAACAGCGCCTCGTCGCCGGGCAAGGTCAGCGGGACCAGCGCGGGGCGCGGCTCGACCACCTTCAGGCCGAAGCGGCGCGCGATGTCATAGGCGATGCCGGTCGCCCCGATCTTGGGGATTGACGGCCCGCCGGTCGCGATCACCAACGCCGGCGCGGTGTAGCTGCGGTCGCCGTGGGTGATCGTGTAGCGGCCGTCGGCATGGCCGATCTCGCCGAGCGGCTGGCCCAATCGGATCGTGACGCCGCCCAGCTCGCACTCACCAAGCAGCATGTCGACGATCGCGCGCGCCGAGCCATCGCAGAACAATTGCCCGAGCGTCTTTTCGTGCCACGCGATGCCGTGCCGGTCGACCATGTCGAGGAAGTCGCGCGCGGTGTAGCGGCCGAGCGCGGACTTGGCGTAATGCGGGTTGGCGGAGAGATAGCGGTCGGGCGCGGTGTGCAGGTTGGTGAAATTGCAGCGGCCACCGCCGGAGATCAGGATCTTCTTGCCCGGTGCCTCGGCATGGTCGAGCACGACGATGCGCCGCCCGCGCTGCCCGGCGACCGCCGCCGCCATCAGCCCTGCCCCGCCCGCGCCCAGCACGATCGCGTCGAATGTTTCCATGGCGCGGCCGTGTCATAGGCACGGAGCGAAGTCGATGCCGACCGCGGCCCGACCCGTCATTGCGACCCCGGCGCAGGCCGGGGTCGCAATGAAGGCGAGGTCAGATCGCCGCCAGCGCCTGCTCCATGTCGGCGACCAGATCATCGGCATCCTCGACGCCGATCGAGATACGGACGAGATTGTCGGTGATGCCCAGCGCCTGCTTCCGCTCATCCGCGACCGACAGATGCGTCATGCCTGCGGGGTGGCTGGCGAGCGTTTCGGTGCCGCCGAGGCTGACCGCGAGCTTGGCGATCTTCAGCGCGTCGAGGAAGCGGAACGCCTCGGGCTCGCCGCCCTTGAGGTAGAGCGAGAAGGTCGAGCCGCCGCCGGTACAGTGGCGGCGGTAGATGTCGGCCTGCCGTCCCTCCGCCTCGGCGAGGAAGCCGAGATAGCCGACGTGCTCGACCTTTTCGTGATCGCGCAGGAAGGCGCAGACCTTCGCGGCATTCTCGCCGGCGCGGCTCATCCGTAGCTCCAGCGTTTCGAGGCTGCGCATCAGCATCCACGCCGTGTTGGGGTCACAGATCGTGCCGATCGTGTTGCGCATCGCGCGGATCATGTTGATGAGCGGCTTGGCGCCCAGCACCGCGCCCGCGACCAGGTCGGAATGACCGCCGGCGTATTTGGTGAGGCTGTAGACCACCGCGTCGGCGCCGTGCTGGAGCGGTTGCGACCAGAGCGGGCCGAGGAAGGTGTTGTCGATCGCGATCGGCGGCAATTCCTCCGCGCCCGCGAAGATCGCGTCGCGGCTGGCGCGCACCGCCTCGACATCGACCAGCGCGTTAGTCGGATTGGCGGGGCTTTCCAGATAGATCAGCGCAACGCGGCCGGCGTCGTTCGCCTGCTTCATGACCGCGTCGATCTCCTCGCGGGTCGCGCCGGCCGGGAAGTCGAGCCAGTTCACGCCGAAGCGGCCGAGCACGCGCGCGATCAGCGTCTCTGTCGCGGCATAGAGCGGGCCGGAGTGGACGATCGTGTCACCGGGGCGGACAAGTGACAGGAATAGCGTCGCAATCGCCGACATGCCGCTGGAGAAGGTCAGCGCATCCTCCGCCCCCTCCCAGATGCCGAGCCGGTCCTCCAGAATCTCCTGATTGGGACCGTTGAAGCGCGAATATACCAGCCCCTCGGCACCGCCGGGGCGCTTTCCGGTGACGCCTTCGAAGTGACGTTTGCCCGCCGCGGCATTCGGGAACACAAACGTCGAGGTAAGGAACACCGGCGGCTTGAGCGCGCCCTCGGAGAGCGCGGGGTCATAGCCGTGGCCCATCATCAGTGTCGCCGGCTTGAGCTTGCGGCCGCCGATCGAGTCGATCTGCGCCTTGGGTGAGCGGCGCGTCTCGACGCCGGTCAGATCGTCTTCGGTCGGCTTGGTCATGACAGTTTCACCTATTGGGAACGATAGGGAACGAACTGGCCCATCGCGCAGCTGCCGCTGGGGATGTTGGCCTGCAGGTTCATGGTCTGGGCGATGTCGCCGCGGCACAGACGCGTCTGATATTGACGGGTGATGATCACGTCGCCGCGCGACACCGCCTCGCACCCGCCGCCGGTGTCGGTGACATAGACCAGCTTGCCGCTGACGCGGTAGAGCAGCTTGCCATTGTAGGCGGTGAGCTGCGGGCGGGTGAAGCGCGTATCGATGCAATCCTGCGGCTTGCCGGCGGTCTTGCCTGCGAGCAGCTTTTCGTAGGCGACCCGGTTCTTGTCGGGTCTGTCCGTCTTCTGCACCGGGGCCGCGACCACCGCGGCCGCGCCGAGCGCCGCCGCAGCGGCGAAGGTCATGAGGAAACGCATCGCTTTCTCTCCTTCTATCCGCACGTTACCGGCATGGTTACGTGCGTTACCATATCGTCAGCCCTGATCCTTGCGCAAGCGGCGTTCGGCGAAGGTGGCGACATCGGGCGCGCGCAGGAACGGGTTGGTCGCACGTTCGAGCGCGATCGTGGTGGGGATCGTCGCCGCTCCCGCCGCGCGGCGCCGGTCGACCTCGACCATTCGTTGCGCGAGCGCCTGATTGTCGGGCTCGACCGTCAGCGCGAACCGGCCATTCGACTGTGTATATTCGTGCCCGCAATAAACACGCGTCGCGTCGTCGAGCGCGGCGTAGCGCTGCATGTTCGCAAACATCTCGGCCGGTGTGCCCTCGAACAGCCGGCCGCAGCCCATCGCGAACAACGTGTCGCCGGTGAAGATCACGCCGTCGTCGGCGAAGTGGAAGGCGATATGCCCGGCGGTGTGGCCGGGGACGTGCCACACCGCGGCGCGATGCGTGCCGAGCGACACGACGTCGCCCTTCCCGACACCGTCGTCCAGCGCGTCGATCTTCGCGCGCTCGGACTCGGGTCCGATGACCCGCGCACCGGTCGCCTGCTTGATCGCCGCCGCGCCGCCGACGTGATCGCCGTGCCAGTGCGTCAGCCAGACTTCCCCGATCGTCCAGCCGCGCGCCGCTGCCGCGTCGAGGACCGGCTGTGCCTCGCCCGGATCGAGTGCGACGGTCTGCGTGCCGTCACCAAGCAGCCACGCGTAATTGTCGCTCAGGACGGGGACGCGGACGATCTCCAGCATCTCACCACGTCCCGGTATTGGGCATCGACGTCCACGGCTCGGCGGGTTCGAGCGTGCCGTCCTGCAACAGCTCGATCGAAATGCCGTCGGGCGTCTTCACGAACGCCATGTGCCCGTCGCGCGGCGGGCGGTGGATGACGTAGCCGTGATCGAGCAGCCGCTGGCAGGTCTCGTAGATATTGTCGACGCGGTAGGCGAGGTGACCGAAGTTGCGCCCGCCGGCATATTCCTCCGGGTCCCAATTGT
This sequence comes from Sphingomonas sp. 8AM, assembly GCF_902506455.1. Taxonomy (GTDB): domain Bacteria; phylum Pseudomonadota; class Alphaproteobacteria; order Sphingomonadales; family Sphingomonadaceae; genus Sphingomonas. The sequence continues at coordinate 2,856,943 of NZ_LR733844.1, forward strand.
GGGTCAGCTCGACCTCCGCATTCGCGCGCTCGCCTGGCGCGTTCATGTCCTCGGGGGTGGCGAGAAAGATCAGCGTGAAGCGGCCCTTCTCGTTCTCGATGCGGCGGACTTGCCTGAGCCCGAGCAGCTCGAAAAAGGCGATCGTCGCGTCGGGATCGCTGACCCGGATCATCGTGTGCAGATATTTCAACGTCTTCGCTCCCGCCCGTCAGGGCACCACATCCTCGACGGCGCGGACCAGCAACGCGATGTCGTCCTCGCGCGAGAGCCGGTGGTCGCCGTCCTTGACCAACCACGTCTGAACGTGCGGGGAGCGGATCAGTTCGGCGAGCCGGCAGGTGCGATGCCACGGCACATCCGGATCCTGCTGCCCCTGGAGGAAGCGCACCGGGCCGTCGTAGGCGATCGTGCCGCCCATCAGGCGGTTCGCCTCGCCGGATTGCCAGAAGCGGCGCGTGTAGACGGTCGGCGCCGGGCCGTACGGGTTCGGGCGTTCGAGGCGGCCGTGCTGGAGCAGGTACATCTTCTCGTCCTGCGAAAAGCCCCAGTCGGTGAAATCGGGCGCGGGTGCGATGCCGACCAGCGCCGCGACACGCTCCGGCCGGGCGAGCGCGGCGAGCAAGGCGATCCATCCGCCCATCGACGAACCGACCAGCACCACCGGGCCATCGACATGGTCGATCATCGCCAGCGCATCGTCGCGCCAGTCGGCGAGCGACTGGTCCTCGAACTTGCCCTCGCTGGCGCCACAGCCGCCGTAGTCGAAGCGGAGATAGGCGCGGCCCTGTGCCTTTGCCCATTCCTCGAGCGCGACCGCCTTGCTGCCGGTCATGTCGGAGGCATAGCCGGGCAGGAAGACGATCGTCGGCGTCGTGCCTTGCGTGTGGTGGTAGGCGAGCCGCGGGCGCGGCGGTTGCGATGTGACGATGCTCATGCGCCGGCTTTAGCGGGAAGACGCAGGCGAGCGGAAGGGTGGCGTGCCGGTTGTGGCGTAACGCCGGCTGACGCTAAATTTCAGGGGGCTAATCGCCATTCCGCGGTCCACTTGCCTCCGTCCGTCATCCCGGACTTGATCCGGGATCCCGCTTCTTTCCTCGCTGGCCAAGAAGAAGCGGGGCCCCGGATCAAGTTCGGGGCGACGATCTGAACTGCGGAAAGGCCGAGGTTATCAGGCGCGACGCGCATTATCAGCGTCTCCCAACTGGGCCCCGGCCTTCGCCGGGGTGACGCTTCGGCTTCGATAGATGAGGCTCTTTAGAGCGCGATGAGATCAGGTGGAACTGTCCATCCGTCATTGCGAGCGCAGCGAAGCAATCCAGAGCCGGACCAGGACGCCCTGGATTGCTTCGCTGCGCTCGCAATGACGGGTCAATTAGATGTCATCATGCTCTGATGAGCAATTTGTTCAGCTTGCGGGGCCGTGGAGGCCGCAGCAGGTCTGGCATGACGAGCGGAACAGTTCGCCCTCCGGTCAGCCCGCGAGCATCTGAACCATCTCCGCCGCGAGCAGCGAGAGCGTGTCGTCGCGCGCGCCCATCACGACGATGCGGTCGCCGGGCTGCGCCTGTGCGACGCAATGCGCCGCCGCCGCCGCGCGATCGGGGATGTGGAGTGCTTTGCCGCCCGCGATCGTCACGTCGTGGACGATGTCGGCGCTGGTCACCTCGCGCGCGACGGTCCCGCCCTGATAGACCGGGTCGGGAAGCACGAGCAGGTCGTCGGCGCGCAGGTGGGTGGCGAACATCGCGGCGAGGTCGGCGCGCATCACCTTGAGCGGGCCGTAGCCGTGCGGCTGGAAAAGCGCGATCACGCCGCCGGGGAAGGCGTGGAGCGTGTCGAGCGTCGCGGCGATCTTGTCGGGGTTGTGGCCGAAGTCGTCGATCACCGCGACGCCGTTCGCCTCTCCCACCAGATCGAAGCGGCGGCGCAGGCCGGTGAAGCGCTCGACGCCTGCGACGGCGTCCTCGAGCGAGAGGCCGGCGGCGAGCGTCGCGCCGATCGCGGCGAGCGCGTTCGCGACGTTGTGGCGGCCGGGCACCTTGAGCGCGACCGATATACGCCGACCATCGTGCACCAGCGTGAAGCGGATCGCGAACGGCGCGGCGACCATGTCGGTCGCGAACAGGTCGGCGCTTTCTTCGACCAGCGAGAAGCGGGTCACGCGCGCGGGCGGGAGCGCCATCGCGAGCCGCGCGGCGTCCATATTGTCGGCGTTGACCACCGCGACGCGCGCATGGCCGATGAAGTCGCCGAACAGCCGGTTCAGCTCGTCCAGCGACTTGTGGTCGAGGCTGACGTTGTTGAGCACCGCGACCTGCGGGCGGTAGAGCGCAATCGAGCCGTCGCTCTCGTCGACCTCGCTGACATACGGATCGCCCTGCCCGACCAAAGCGCTGGCGAACGGGCGGTCGGGGCTGGCGAAGTCCTTCATCACCGCGCCGTTCATCACGGTCGGGTCGCGTCCGGCGACGTGGAGGATCGTCGCGATCATGCCGGTAACGGTCGACTTGCCGCTGGTCCCCGCGACGCCGATCGGTTGCGCGGCGGCGTTGAACAGGGCGGCGTTGAGCTCGGCGCGCGACAGGCGGCGGCAGCCGAGCCGGGTTGCGGCAACGATGTCAGCCACCGTGTCCTCGACGGCGGCGGAGGCGACGACGATCTGCTCGGGCGACGATACGCCGCTGCCGTCCTGCGGGAACAATTCGACGCCGAGCGCGCGCAGGCCGTCGAACTTGGCGGGGACGCGGCCCTGGTCGAGGCCGCGGTCGCTGCCCGCGACGATCGCGCCGCGGCCCTTGAGGATCATCGCCAGCGGCATCATTCCCGATCCGCCGATCCCGACCAGAAAGAAGCGCTGGCCCGATACGTTGCCGTCATGCATGGCGGCGGGCTATCGGCGCTTTGCGCGGGCGTGACAAGCAGGAGGTGGCGATGCGGATCGGAGTGCTGGCGGCGAGCAGCGTCGCCAACCCGGACGTGATCGCGCCGGTCTCCGCCTTCGCGGCGGTCGCCTATCCCGAGATCGATCTCATCTTTCACCCGCAATGCTATGCGCAGGACGGGCATTTCGCCGGGTCGGACGCGGTGCGCGCGGCGGCGTTTCTCGAATATGCCAACGATCCGGCATTCGATGCGATCTGGTTCCTGCGCGGCGGTTATGGGTCAAACCGGTTGCTGGCGACGATCCTGCCGCAGCTTGGGCCGGCGGCGCGGACCAAGACGTATCTCGGTTATTCCGATGTCGGGTTTCTGCTCGGCGCGCTCTACGCGCGGCGGATCGGGCGCGCGGTGCATGGGCCGATGGCGAGCGACATCCGGCGACGGAACGGCGATGCGACCGTGGCGCGCGCGCTGGGGTGGCTGGCGCGTGGGGATCGTGCCGGGCTGGAGCCGGGGCTCGACGGGCGGCCGGCGGCGGCGTTCAACCTGTCGATCCTCGCGGCGTTGATCGGGACGCCGTATCTGCCCGACCTCGCCGACCATGTGCTGATCGTCGAGGAAGTCTCCGAGGCCATGTATGCGATCGACCGGATGCTGTTCACGCTCGGCAATGCCACGCAGTTGCGCAGCATCGCGGGGGTGCGGCTGGGTGCGGTGACGGCGGTGAAGGAGAATGAGCCGGACTGGGGCGAGCCGATCGAGGAAATGATGGTGCGCTGGTGCCGCGATCTGGGGGTGCCGTATCTGGGGCGCGCGCAGATCGGGCATACGCAGGCGAACCATGTGGTGCCGTTCGGGGTGGGTTGATCGCCTGACCTTTTGCCGTCGCCCCGGACCAATCGGCAAGCTCAGGAGAGCCTTGATCCGGGGTCCCGCTTTTACAGCAAGTGCCGCGAAGAAGCGGGGTCCCGGGTCAAGCCCGGGACGACGAAAGCAGGCGGGATCACGTGACCCCTGCCTTCGTCTCCTGCGGATGATGCGGGGTGAGGATCAGCGTGCGACCCTCGACACGCCAGCTTTTCAGCCGCGACAGGAAGTTCATCCCCAGCACGTCGACGTCGCCGAACGCGGGCGACACAACCACCGCCAGATCGCGGGCGACGACATTGCCGAAGCGCAGTTCGGGCACCTCACCGGTGTCGGCACGGATCGTGCCGTTGGCGGTCTTGAGCAGCACCGGGAAGACCGCGGGCTTCACCTCGACGCCGGCGGCGGCGGCGGTGGCGGGTGACAGCGCGGTGATCGTCGCGCCGCTGTCGACCAGCAGCCGGTGCTCCGTCCCGCCGATCTTCGCGCGGACGTAGAAATGACCGTCGCGGCTCATGCGGATGCGGGTTTCCTCACCAGCGACCTGCTGGTCGTCGAGGTCGAGTGCCGCCGCCGCACGGCCGAGCCACGGGTCGAACCGGCCCCGCTCGGTGATCGCCGCGTACAGCAGCAGCCCGGCACCGATCCATAGCGCGAGGCTGACCAGCGTGCGCAGGATCGGGATGCGCCGCGCGACCAGCGCCGCGAGGAAGAGCGCGCCGAGCAGCAGGTAGAAGTGCGGATTGGCGGTGATCCCCTCGGGCATGGCGACGATATAGGAAGCGCAACCTTGCTGGAGAATGGCTGGCGCGGGCGCGGCGGTGGCGCTATGTCGGGCGCGTGAAGACGATACTCACTACTACCACCCGGCCACGTCCGGGGGCCGGCGCCCGCGTCATCTTCTGACGCCTGGGCCCGCCCACCCGGACTGGGTGGAGACGATGCGGCGGCTTTCCACCCTGACGATCACCAACGCCGCTCTTTTCGTCGGGGCACGGCACCGCTAGGCCGGCACCTCGACTTTGTGCAGGAAGACCCTTCGATGGAAATGCTCTCGATCACGCTGCCCGACGGTTCGGTCCGCGAGGTCGCATCCGGCACCACCCCTGCCGACATCGCCGCCGCGATCGGGCCGGGGCTCGCCAAGGCGGCGATCGCCGCGCGCGTCGACGGTGAACTGCGCGATCTGTCGCGGCCGCTGACGCAGGATGCGCGGCTGGCGCTGGTGACGCCGAAGGACGAGGCGGACGCGCTGGAGCTGGCCCGGCATGACTTCGCGCATGTGATGGCCGAGGCGGTGCAACATTTGTTTCCGGGCACGCAGATCACCTTCGGTCCGGCGACCGACGACGGCTTCTATTACGACTTCGCGCCGAAGGATCGCCCGTTCACCGATGAGGACCTGCCCGCGATCGAGGCCGAGATGCGGCGCATCATCGCGAAGAACGAGCCGTTCACGCGCGAGGTCTGGTCGCGCGAGCAGTTGATCGAGACGTGGCAGCGGCAGGGCGAGACGTTCAAGGCCGAATGGGCCGCCGAACTGCCGGATGGCGAGGAGCTGACGATCTATCGCCAGGGTGCGTGGCTCGACATGTGCCGCGGGCCGCACATGCCGTCGACCGGGCGGCTCGATCCGAACGCGTTCAAGCTGACGCGCGTGTCGGGTGCATACTGGCGCGGCGACCAGAAGAACGCGATGCTCAGCCGCGTCTATGGCACCGGCTGGCTCAACAAGAAGCAGCTCGACGCGCATCTGACGATGCTGGAGGAAGCCGCCAAGCGCGATCACCGCAAGATCGGCGCGGAGATGGACCTGTTCCACCTTCAGTCGGAGGCACAAGGCTCGGTGTTCTGGCATCCCAAGGGCTATATCCTGTGGCGGCAGATGGAGGCGTATATGCGCCGCCGGCTCGACGCCGCCGATTATGCCGAGGTGAAGACGCCGCAGCTGATGGACGCGCGCCAGTGGGAACAGTCGGGCCACTGGGGCAAGTATCGCGAGAACATGTTCGTCGTCCCCGACGAAATCCCCAATACCGAGGATGAGGGCGCGGTCATCTCCGGCGATGCCGACATGATGGCGCTGAAGCCGATGAATTGCCCGGCGCACGTGCTGATCTTCAAGCAGGGGATCAAATCGTACCGCGACCTGCCGATCCGCATGGCCGAATTCGGCTGCTGTCACCGCAACGAGCCGCATGGCGCGCTGCACGGGATCATGCGCGTTCGCCAGTTCACCCAGGACGACGCGCATATCTTCGTCCGCGAGGACCAGTTGGTCGAGGAAGTGCGCAAGTTCTGCGAGCTGCTCCACTCGGTCTATCAGGATCTGGGCTTCACCGATTATGCGGTGAAGCTGGCGCTGCGTCCCGATAAGCGCTTCGGCTCCGACGAGATGTGGGACACGTCCGAACAGGAGCTGCGCGAGGCGGTGCAGGCGTCGAACCTGCCGCAGGAGATCAAGGACAAGTTCGAGGAGCTGCCCGGCGAAGGCGCGTTCTACGCGCCGAAGCTGGAATTCCATTTGACCGACGCGATCGGGCGGACGTGGCAGGTCGGCACGATCCAGTCTGATCGCGTGCTGCCAGAGCGGCTCGACGCGAGCTATGTCGGCGAGGACGGCAACCGGCATCGCCCGGTGATGCTGCACCGGGCGATCCTGGGCACGTTCGAACGCTTCATCGGCATCCTGATCGAGCATCACGCCGGGCGCTTTCCGCTGTGGCTCAGCCCGGTGCAGGCGGTGGTGGCGACGATCGTCTCCGACGCCGACGATTACGCGCATGCGGTGGCGGCGAAGCTGCGCGCGGCGGGCATCCGCGTCGAGACCGACCTGCGCAACGAGAAGATCAACTACAAGGTGCGCGAACATTCGGTCGCCAAGGTCCCGAACCTGCTGGTGGTCGGCAAGCGCGAGGCCGAGGAGGCCAAGGTCGCGCTGCGTCGGCTCGGCAGCCAGGCGCAGACCTTCCTGACGCTCGACGAGGTGGTGCAGATGCTCCGCGACGAGGCCCGCGCGCCGGACCTGCGCTGAGGCTCGACGCTGTCGCTCCGCTCTTCTATGATGCGCGTACATCATGGGAGAGCGGAGACGATGCGTATCTTGCTGACAGCCGTTGCGCTGACGCTTTCCCTGCCGGCGGCGGCGCAAACGGGGATAAGCGGGCGGATCGTGCCGGTCGATCGCGACAACAATGCGCGGATCGATCGGGAGCATTCGGCCGGACGGCTGTCGCGGGGCGATGCGCGGCGAGCGAAAGGCGAGAATGGCGTCACCGGTTCACTGGCCGACCGCTATGCCAGCGACGGGCACCTCTCCGACGACGAGCAGGCCGAGATCACGAACCGCAACAATGCGATGCGTAGCATTCTCGATGCCCCCGCGCGCGCCGCACCGAAGCGCTGAGGAACGATCACCCGGCGACCGTCATCCCGGACCTGACCGGACTCCGGCTTCGGGGCCGCCCGGGCTGAAGCATGCCTTCGGATTACGTCCGGGGCGATGCGACGAGCAGCCGCCGTCCCTGCCCCCGCATGGCATCTTCCAAAACGCCGCCCGATGCCCTATATTGAGCGGGTAATAGATTCAGGAGCAATACCCATACGTCCTCCCATGATGCGCCGGCCAAACCAGGCGCCGCCGATGAACGGCCCGCGGTTCAATGAGTGGATCCAGAGCCCCAAGGTCCGCGTGATCGATCACGAGGGAGAGAACCTTGGCGTGATGTACACGCGCGAGGCGATGGATCAGGCGCGTGAGCTCGGGCTCGATCTCGTCGAAGTTTCGCCCAACGCCGATCCGCCCGTCGCCAAGTTCCTCGATGTCGGCAAGTTCAAGTACGAGGCGCAGAAGAAGGCGAACCTCGCCCGCAAGTCGCAGAAGACGCAGGAGATCAAGGAGATCAAGATGCGTCCGAACATCGACGACCACGATTACGACACCAAGATGAAGAAGGTTGCCGAGTTCATCGAGGAAGGTGACAAGGTGAAGGTCACCATGCGCTTCCGTGGTCGTGAGCTGAGCCACGGCCAGCTGGGCATGAACGTGCTGCAGCGAGTCGCCGAGCAGGTGCAGGAAATCGCCAAGGTGGAGGCCTATCCGCGGATGGAAGGTCGCCAGATGCTGATGGTGCTCGCACCCAAGTAACCGCACCGGATTGCCGGGTCTGCCGTAACGTCCGCCGCGCCTGATCCGCGCGGCGGCATTGTATTTGTCAGACAGCGTTTTCGAATTTCTGAACCCGCCGCTCGAAAATGGCTGGACGGGCGCGGCATCTGCGTTACGCTCACCCGATACCGAACCTTCAAAGAGTTCGGATGTACATTGGGAGAGAGATAGCGCCATGCGTCTTACCGCCACCCTTCTGTCCACCGCCGCCGCGGTGCTGGCAATGCCAGCGCTGGCGCAGGACCAGACGAGCCCCGTCACCACCAACGCCGCGGTCGCCGGACAGAGCGACACCGCCTCCGCGCAATCCGGTGACACCGGCATGCTCAACGCCGGGGATATCGTCGTAACCGCGACCCGCCGTGCCGAGCGGCTGGCCGATGTGCCGATCTCGATCAACGCGGTCAGTCAGGCCGCGCTCCAGAACTCCGGCGCCACCGACATCCGCCAGCTCGCGCAGCTTGCGCCGTCGCTCAACGTCTCCTCGACCGGGTCGGAAGCGAACGCCTCGGCGCGCGTCCGCGGCATCGGCACGGTCGGCGATAATCCCGGGCTCGAAAGCTCGGTGACGGTGTTCATCGACGGCGTGTACCGCAGCCGCACCGGCTCCGGTCTCAACGATCTCGGCGAGGTCGACCGGGTCGAGGTGCTGCGCGGGCCGCAGGGCACGCTGTCCGGGCGCAATTCCTCGGCGGGCGCGATCAACATCTATACCAAGGCGCCGTCGTTCGACTTCGGCGGCTATGCCGAGGGCACGTACGGCAATTACGATTTCTACCGCGTCGCGGGCGCGATCACCGGGCCGATCGTCAAGGATCTGCTGGCGTTCCGCATCGACGGCGTCGCCTCGAAGCGCGACGGCTTCTACCGTGACGTCGTCAACGACACCGATTACAACGATCGCAACCGCTGGTTCGTGCGCGGGCAATTGCTGCTCGAGCCGTCGCCCGATTTCTCGGTGCGGCTGATCGGCGACTATACGTGGCGCAACGAGAAATGCTGCGGCGCGGTCTATACCGATACGCGCGAGAAGACCGACCCGACGCCAGGCGCACCCGGCGATTACGCGATCAACCCGGCGGGCAACCGGATCGTCAGCGTCATGCAGCAGGTCGCGGCACTGCGCGGCTATCCGGCGGGCAGCGTGTTCCCGGCGGGCAGCGACCCCTACAGCCGGCGCATCGCGTTCACGCCCGGCCGTGCCTATTCGAACGTCACCAAGGATTACGGTGGCTCGGGGCAGATCGATTGGAATCTGGGCAGCGCGGCGCTGACCTCGATCACCGCCTATCGCGAGTATAAATCGGACGGCGCGAACGACATCGACGCCAACGTCCTCGACATCGGTTATCGTCCGGACGACGGCAACAACTATCGCCGGTTCCACACCTTCACGCAGGAGCTGCGACTGAATGGCGAGGCGTTCGGGGACCGGCTCAACTGGCTGATCGGCGGTTTCTTCAGCAACGAGGATCTGCAGGTCGTCGACAATCTGAAGTTCGGTCGCGACTACGGCGCGTTCGCGGCCTGCCGGATCGTGGCGACGATCAACCCGGCCGCCGCGCTGCGCAATCCCGCCAATCCGGGCTGCCTGAGCGCGGCGGGTTCGGCGATCCTGCAGGGACAGGTGCCGGGCACGACAGCGGCGTTCGGAGCGGCCACGCCGATCGTGCTGGGCAGCATCCGCCTGCTTTCGACGCTCAACGATCTCGGCACGACGCGCGACGTCTATAATCAGAACAGCAAGAGCTTCGCCGTCTTCACGCACAACATTTTCCGGCTGACCGACAAGCTGTCGCTGACCGCCGGCCTGCGCTGGACCCGCGAGCAGAAGGATTTCGACGCCACCTTCGGCAACAACAACATCGTCTGTCCGCAGGTACAGGCGTTGCTGGGTGCCGGGCCGGGCGGCAATCTGTTCAACAATGCCCAGCTCGCCGCACTGACCCGCGGGATCGCGACGCTGGCCTGTACGGGCAATTCGTCGAGCGCGCTCAACGGGCGGACGATCAATGACAAGCTGCGCGAAAATCAGGTGACCGGCACCGCGGTGCTGAGCTGGAAGCCGACCGACCGGCTGATGACTTATGCCAGCTATTCGCGTGGGTATAAGGCGGGCGGGTATAATCTCGACCGCTCCGACCTTGGCGACGCGTATAATCCGGCGACGATCGCCAATATCGATGGCAGCCGGCTGCGCTTCGATCCCGAGACGGTCAATGCCTATGAGGTCGGGCTGAAATATTCGAGCCGGCAGTTCACCTTCAATCTCGCCGGCTTCCGGTCCGAGTTCAAGAATTTCCAGCTCAATACCTTCAACGGCACCAATTATGTCGTCGAGAATATCGGTTCATGCTCGGACGGGCTGAACGGCGCGGATCGCGATAATTCGCTCGCGACGGGCGCGTGCTCCGGTGATGTGCGCTACGGCGTGGTGAGTCAGGGGTTCGAGGCGGAGGCGGGATTCTACCCGGCCGAGCATCTCGCGATCAACATGGGCTATACGTTCGCCGATACGAAGTATCGCCGCAATCTGGTCGGGTCGGATGCGGGCGCGGCGCTCGATCCGGCGCTGTTCCTGCTGTCGGGATCGCAGATGTCGAATGCGCCGCGCAACGTCATCACCACCTCGGTGAGCTGGAACCCGCCGATCGGCAGCTCGGGCATGTCGGCGCTGTTCTACGTCGATCAGCGGACGGTGTCGGACTATAACACCGGCTCCGACCTGTTTGTCGAGAAGACGCAGGACGGCTTCACGTTGATGAACGCGCGCGTCGGTTTGCGCGGCAATCAGGATCGCTGGGCGATCGAGGTCTGGGCGCAGAACCTGCTCGATACCGAGTATCAGCAGGTGGCGTTCAACGCGCCGTTTCAGGGGGCCGGCAGCCTTCAGCAGGTGCAGGCGTTCGGCGGGGTGGGCAACCAGCTGTTCGCGTCGTTCCTCGCCGAGCCGCGGACCTATGGGCTGACGTTGCGGACGCGGTTCTGAGGTAAACAGCCGACTTTTCGTCATTGCGAGCGTAGCGAAGCAATCCAGGGTTGGGCCAAGGACGCTCTGGATTGCTTCGCTACGCTCGCAATGGCGATTTCCGTCAGTACGCGCGACCGACCAGCACGCGCTCCACCGCCGCATCGCCGGTGAAGATGCAGGCGCCGTTCGCCGCGGCCTGCCCCATCGGCGCATTGCGCAGCGTCAGCTTGAGCGCCTTCAGCCGCTCGACCACAGCGTCGAGTCCCGCGCCGGTCGGACGCGACCATTGCACCTCCAGCCAGCCAGGGTTCTTCATGCCGTCCGCGAAATGCCCTTCGACCTGTGACCAGTCACCGGCCGGCGCGATATTCGCGTCCAGCCGCGCTTTGGCCTGATCGAACAGCGTCTGCTGGATGTCCGCGAGCAGCGCCGCGACTCCGCTTGCAAAGCCGTCACGCGCGACCGCAGCGCTGTCGAGCTTGCCATCCTCGCGGTACAGGCGATCGCGGCGGATCACCGAGATGTTGCCCGCCGCCATGTCGCGCCCACCGACCTCGATCACGAGCGGCGCGCCCTTCTTGACCCAGCTCCAGCGCTTGGTGGTCGCCTTGACCGGCTTGAGATCGAGCAATGCGCGGACCGGCTCGCCGAACGCGCTCTCCGCGGACAGCGCCTGCTGCAATTCGCGGCAGTAGCTGACCAGCGCCTCGTCCTCCGGCGTGTCGCGAAGCATCGGGACGATCACGACCTGCCACGGGGCGACGCGCGGCGGCACGCGCAGGCCGTCGTCGTCGCCATGCACCATGATCAGCGCACCGATCATCCGCGTCGACACGCCCCAGCTCGTCGTCTGCGCGTAATCGAGCTGCCCCTCCGCATTCTGGAAGCGGATGTTCTGCGCCTTTGCGAAATTGGTGCCGAGGAAGTGCGAGGTGCCCGCCTGCAGCGCCTTGCCGTCCTGCATCATCGCCTCGATCGACCAGGTGCCGACCGCGCCAGGGAAGCGCTCGTTCTCGGGCTTCTCGCCCGCGATCACCGGCACCGCGACGCAATTTTCGGCGAAGTCGCGATAGACTTCGAGCATCTTCAGCGTTTCCTCGCGTGCCTCGTCGGCGGTGGCGTGCGCGGTATGCCCTTCCTGCCACAGGAATTCGGCGGTGCGCAGGAACATGCGCGTGCGCATCTCCCACCGGACGACGTTCGCCCATTGGTTGATGAGCACCGGCAGGTCGCGCCACGATTGCACCCAGCGCGCGAAGGCGTGGCCGATCACCGTCTCGCTGGTCGGGCGAACGACGAGCGGTTCCTCCAGCTTCGCGGCGGGATCGGGGACCAGGCCGCCCTTCCCGTCCGCGATCAGCCGGTGGTGGGTGACGACCGCCATTTCCTTGGCGAAGCCTTCGACATGGCTGGCTTCCTGCTCGAAATAGCTGAGCGGGATGAACACCGGGAAATAGCAATTCTCGTGGCCCGTCGCCTTGATGCGATCGTCGAGCAGGCGCTGGAACCGCTCCCAGATGCCATAGCCCCACGGCCGGATGACCATGCAGCCGCGCACGCCTGATTCCTCGGCCATGTCGGCCTCGGTGATGACGGATTGATACCAGGCGGCGAAGTCGGCCTCACGGGTGACGGGGAGCGCATGTTTCATGCGCGCGGCGATAGCGGCAAAAGCGCCTGCTCGCCAAGCGGCAACGCGCGGGGTTCCTTTGCGTCGGCGCGGCCGTTAGGGACGGTGCGATGTCGGGTGATCGCGTCCTGAAGGGCATCGCCCTGCGCCTGTTGGCGATTTTCTTCCTCTCCACGATGTCGGCGCTCGTGAAGCTCGCAGAGACGCGGGGGGCGTCGTTGCCCGAGACAATGTTCTGGCGACAGGCGTGCGCGCTGCCGGTGGTGCTGACGTTCGTTGCGGCGACGCGCGGGCTCGGATCGCTGCGCACGACGCGGATCAAGGGGCATCTGGCACGCTCGCTGGTCGGGGTGGTGGGGATGGTGTTCACCTTCGGCGCGGTGCTGCTGCTGCCGCTCGCGGAGGCGACGACCTTCCAGTTCACGGTGCCGATCTTCGCGACGATCCTCGGGGCGCTGGTGCTGGGCGAGCGGACGGGGCTAAAGCGCTGGGGTGCGGTGCTCGTCGGGTTCGCGGGGGTGCTGATCGTCGCGCAACCGGGCGGCGGCGAGCATGTGCCGCTGTTCGGCGCGATCGTCGGGTTGCTGGCGGCGTTGTTCGTCGCCCTAGTCGCGATCCTGCTGCGGCAGTTGCGCGACGAGCCGTCGGGGACGACGGTGTTCTGGTTCTCGGTGCTGACGCTGCCGCTGATCGCGGTCCCTTATGCCTTTCACCTCAAGGCGCACGATCCGCTGACGTGGCTGAACCTCGCCGCCATCGGCATGGTCGGCGGCTGCGGGCAATTGGCGCTGACCGGTGCGGCGAAGCTGGCGCCGGTGACGACGGTGGTGCCGATGGATTATTCGGGGCTGATCTGGGCGACGCTCTACGGCTGGCTGCTGTTCGGGGTGCTGCCGAGCGCGATGACCTGGGTGGGCGCGCCGGTAATCATCGCGAGCGGGTTGTTCATCGTCTGGCGCGAGCAGCGGCTGGGGAAGCAGCAGACGGTGACGGCTGCGCCGGAGGATTGAGGGTGGTCACGTCATTGCGAGCGTAGCGAAGCAATCCAGAGCCCAGCGCGTGACGCCCTGGATTGCTTCGCTGCGCTCGCAATGACGGTATCGACCTACTCCGCCGCTTCGGCCTGCACGACCGGCGGCTTCCACGTCAGCACCGGCTTGCGCGCCGCGAGCGTCTCGTCGAGGCGCGCGCGGGGGGCGAAATGCGGGGCGGTCTTGAGCGACGGATCGCCCGCCTTCGCACGCTCCGCTACCGAGCGCAGCGCACCGATGAACTGGTCGAGTGCGGCGCGGCTCTCGGTCTCGGTCGGCTCGATCAGCATCGCGCCGTGGACGACCAGCGGGAAGTACATGGTCATCGGGTGGAAGCCCTCGTCGATCAGCGCCTTGGCGGCGTCGATCGTCGAGAAACCGGCCGCGAAGCCCTTATCCGAGAAGATCGCCTCGTGCATGCACGGCCCCGCCCCCGCGAACGGCGCATCAAGGACGTCCTCGAGCGAGCGCAGCACGTAATTGGCGTTGAGCACCGCATCCTCGGCAACCTGCTTCAACCCGTCCGCACCGTGGCTGAGGATGTACGCCAGCGCGCGGGTGAACATCCCCATCTGGCCGTGGAAGGCGACCATGCGGCCGAACGTGTCGGGATGATCGTCGCCCGCCGTCTCTTCCTCGATCAGCTGGATGTGCCCGTCGGCCATCCGCGCGGTGAACGGCAGCGGACCGAACGGCGCGAGCGCTTCCGACAGCACCACCGGCCCAGAGCCCGGCCCGCCGCCGCCGTGCGGGGTCGAGAAGGTCTTGTGGAGGTTGATGTGCATCGCGTCGACGCCGAGATCGCCCGGCCGCACGCGCCCGACGATCGCGTTGAAGTTCGCACCGTCGCAATAGACGTACCCGCCCGCCGCATGGACCGCGTCGCTGATCTCCTTGAGATCACGCTCGAACAAGCCGCAGGTGTTCGGATTGGTGATCATCACCGCTGCGACGTCCGGTCCAAGCCGCGCCTTGAGCGCGGCGGTGTCGACGCGGCCGTCGGCGGTGGCGGGGATGTCCTCGACCGAGAAGCCCGCGAACGCCGCGGTCGCCGGGTTGGTGCCGTGTGCGCTTTCTGGCACCAGCACGACCTTGCGATGGCCCTCGCCGCGCTTCTCCAGCGCCGCCTTGATGCACAGGATGCCGCACAGCTCGCCATGCGCGCCCGCCTTGGGGCTCATCGCGACGCCGTACATGCCGGTCAGCTTGATGAGCCACACGGCCAGTTCGTTGATGACGCCCAGCGCGCCCTGCACGGTATCGACCGGCTGGAGCGGGTGGATGTCCGCGAAGCCGGGCATCCGCGCGACCTTCTCGTTCAGGCGCGGGTTGTGCTTCATCGTGCACGAACCGAGCGGGAACAGCCCGAGGTCGATCGCATAATTCTGGCGGCTGAGGCGGGTGTAGTGGCGCACCGTCTCCTGCTCCGACAGGCCGGGCAGCCCGATCGCGCTCTTGCGGGTCAGATCGCCGAGGCGCGAGCCAGCGACATCGCCGTCCGCGAAGTCGACGCCGGTCGTCCCGGTCGAGCCGATCTCGAAGATCAAAGGCTCTTCGAGCATCAGCGCCTTGTTGCCGGTGAAGGTCGGCGCGGCGTTGCCACCCGCGACCGGCGTGGTCGGCTTCCAGCCGCTTGCATTGATGCTCATGCCAGTGCCTCCTGAAGCGCAGTCGCCAGCGCCTCGATATCCTCTCCGGTTGCCGTTTCGGTGACGGCGACGATCAGCCCGTTTTCGAGCGCACCCTCGCCCGGATACAGCCGCCCGAGCGAAACGCCCGCGAGCACGCCCTTGTCGGCGAGATCGCGAACGATCGGCCGCGCCTCCTTGCCGATGTCGAGCGTGAACTCGTTGAAGAAGGTGTCGTTGACGACCTTGACGCCCGGCACCTTCGCCAGCCGGTCGGCCGCACGGCACGCACCCGCGTGGTTGAGCGCTGCCAAGCGCCGCAGCCCCGCCTCGCCCAGCAACGTCATGTGGATCGAGAAGGCCAGCGCGCACAGCCCGGAATTGGTGCAGATGTTGCTGGTCGCCTTCTCACGGCGGATATGCTGCTCGCGCGTCGACAGCGTCAGCACGAAGCCGCGTCGGCCCTCGGCATCGACGGTCTGCCCGCACAGCCGGCCCGGCATCTGGCGGACGTACTTTTCCTTGCAGCCAAACAGCCCGACATACGGTCCGCCGAACTGGAGTCCGACGCCGAGCGACTGGCCCTCGCCCACGACGATATCCGCGTCCATCTCACCGGGCGAGCGCAGCGCGCCGAGCGCGACCGGCTCGGTGACGACCGCGATCAGCAACGCCTTCTTCGCGTGGCAGGCGTCGGCGAGCGGGGTCAGATCGGCGATGCGGCCGAGGATGTCGGGGTATTGGACGACGACGCACGAGGTATCGTCGTCGATCCTGGCGATCAGCGCGTCGAGATCGGTGTCGGCGGTCAGCGTCGGCAGCGCGGTGTCGAGCACGTCGCCGGTATATTTCGCCATTGTCTTCGCGACCGAGACGTAATGCGGGTGCAGCCCGCCCGACAGGATCGCCTTGCAGCGCCGGGTGATGCGCCGCGCCATTCCGATCGCTTCCCAGCACGCGGTCGAGCCGTCGTACATGCTGGCGTTCGCGACGTCGGTGCCGAGCAAGGCGGCGACCTGCGTCTGGAACTCGAACAGCATCTGGAGCGTGCCCTGCGCGATCTCCGGCTGATAGGGCGTATAGGCGGTCAGGAACTCGCCGCGCTGGATCAGGTGATCGACGCTGGCGGGAACGTGGTGACGATACGCCCCGGCTCCCAGGAAGAACGGCACCTCGCCCGCGACGGTGTTCCGGCGCGCGAGTGCGGCCATGTGGCGCTCGACCGCCAGCTCGCTGGCATGGTCGGGCAGATCGTGGATCGGGCCATCGAGCCGCGCGGCTTCTGGCACGTCGGCGAACAGATCGTCGATCGACGATGCGCCGATCACGGCCAGCATGTCCTGGCGGTCGGTGGGGGTCAGGGGCAGGTAGCGCATCAAGTGCTCCTCCCCTCCCTTTCAAGGGAGGGGAGGAGCACTTGATGCGCTACCTGCCCCTGACCCCCACACCAGTGCGCTCCCGAACGCAGCACCCACAAACATCCGTTCACGAACAAGCGGTTATCGAAGCCCGTCCGGCCCGGGTCAGCTGTCTTGCCCGGAACCAGCGATGCAATCCGCGACCATTGCGCCTCACTCAACTCGTACCGCTTAATCCCCATCACTCGCTCCGAGCCTCGACACGGATGCCTATGAATCAGCCTTCACGGCGTTTGGGAATCCTGAATGTCGATCCGGCCTAGGGCGATCCGGTCTCACGCAACAGTGACAAGGCCCGTGTTCCGTTTCGGTGATCGTGCCGCTACGGTACCGGAATGAACAAACTTTCGCCCGCCGAACGGGCATCTCTGGAGAGGATCGACGCCGGCGCAATGCTGGCACGGGTCGAGCGCTGGGCCGCGATCAACAGCGGGACGCGCAACGTCGCCGGCTGCCTAGCGATGGCGAGAGAACTCGCCGATGCGTTCGCCGCGCTGCCGGGTACGGTGGAGCTGGTGGAGCCGACCGCGACCGACAGTGTCGCCGCGGACGGACGCGTCGAGCCACTGGCACATGGGCCGCATCTGCGGGTGTCAGTGCGTCCCGCGGCGTCGGTTCGGCTGCTGCTGACCGGGCATATGGACACCGTCTATCCCGCAGGTCACGCTTTCCAGTCCTTGCAGTGGCGCGAGCCCGGCGTGCTCAACGGCCCGGGTGTCGCGGACATGAAAGGGGGGCTGTCGCTGATGCTCGAAGCCCTGCTGGCGATCGAAGCGGGTGGTTCGCAGCTCGGCTATGACGTCATCATCAACTCCGACGAGGAAACCGGGTCGTTGTCGTCCGCCGCACTATTGGCGGAAGCGGCGCGGGGCAAGGTCGCGGCCCTGACCTATGAGCCGGCCCTGCCGGACGGCACGCTGGCCGGCGCACGTGGCGGGACGGGCAATTTCTCGATCGTCGTTCGCGGTCGCGCCGCCCATGCCGGGCGCAATCCCGAGGACGGACGAAACGCGATCGTCGCGGCCAGCGCGCTGGCGGTGCGGCTGCATGCGGAGCGCTCGCCCCGACTGGCGGTCAATCCCGCCCGGATCGAGGGCGGCGGCCCCAACAATGTCGTGCCCGATCTGGCGGTGCTCCGCGTCAACTTCCGCCCGGCCGATGACGCCGAGATCACGCGCGCGCAAACCGCAATCGATGCCGCGGTCGCCGCGGTGCAGGCGGCACATGACGTGTCGATCGCGGTGCATGGCAGCTTCAACCGCCCGCCCAAGCCGATCGACGCGGGCGCGGCGCGGTTGTTCGAGCTGGTGCGCAGCGCGGGTGCCGATCTGGGGCAGCCGATTGCGTGGCGCGACACCGGGGGCGTCTGTGACGGCAACAACATCGCGGCATGCGGCGTGCCGGTGGTCGACACGATGGGCGCGCGGGGCGGCGCGATCCACTCGAACGACGAATTCCTGATCGTCGACAGCCTGGCCGAGCGGGCCGCGCTGTCGGCAGTGACAATGCTGCGACTGGCCGAAGGAGCGCTGGCATGACGTTCGTGATCCGCGCCGCCGACGCGCACGATCTGGCGCATCTGTACGAGATGGCGAAGCTGACCGGCGGCGGTTTCACCAACCTGCCCCCGGATCGCAATGCGCTGACCGCGAAGCTCGAGCGGAGCGCGCTGGCGTTCGGGCATGACGATACGTCGATGTCCGACGAGCTGTTCGTGCTGATGCTGGAGAACAACGTCACCGGCGACGTGCGCGGGACGGGCCAGTTGTTCACGCATGTCGGGCAGAAACATCCCTTCTACAGCTATCGGCTGGGGACGCTGGCCCAGCACAGCCGCGAATTGTCGCGGACGTTCCGGGCCGAGATGCTGTCGCTGACCACCGATCTGGAAGGGGCGAGCGAGGTCGGCGGGCTGTTCCTCCACCCCGGCGAGCGCGCGGGCGGCCTCGGATTGCTGCTGGCGCGGAGCCGGTACCTGTTCATCCGCACGCATCGTCCGCGCTTCGCCGACCGGACGCTCGCCGAACTGCGCGGCGTGATCGACGAGGCGGGCGGGTCGCCGTTCTGGGACGGGCTGGCCGGGCGGTTCTTCGGGATGGGCTTCCAGGAGGCCGATGAATTCAATGCCGTGCACGGGCACCAGTTCATCGCCGACCTGATGCCCAAGCATCCGATCTACACCGCGATGCTCTCCGACCATGCGCGTGCCTCGATCGGGCTGCCGCATCCCTCCGGCCGCGCCGCGATGCGGATGCTGGAAAATGAAGGGTTTGCGTACGAGAATTACATCGACATCTTCGACGGCGGCCCGACGATGACGGTCAAGACCGACCAGATCCGCACCGTTCGCGATGCGCAGGATGCGGCCGTCGTGGCGGTGCGCGAGGGTGGCACCGAGGAAGCGCTCGTGGCTACCGGGCGGCTGGCGGCGTTCCGCTGCGCCTATGCCCGGATCGGGACGGTCGACGGGGGTGTGACGCTGGACCCCGCTGCGGCGACGGCGCTACGGCTGCGCGAGGGCGACCGCGTGAGCTGGATCGGACGGATATGATACGCGAGATCAACTTCGACGGGATCGTCGGCCCCAGCCACAATTATGCCGGGCTCAGCCCCGGCAATCTCGCCGCCACCGCCAATGCCGGACAGGTTGCGCATCCGCGCGCGGCGGCGTTGCAGGGGGTGGCGAAGATGCGCGCCAATCTCGCGCTCGGGCTGGTGCAGGGCGTGCTGATCCCCCCGCCCCGCCCCGACCACGACTGGCTGGCGCGGCTGGCGATCGATTACGATGCAGCGCCGGCGCACCTGAAGGCGCAGGCGTTGTCCGCCTCCTCGATGTGGGCCGCCAATGCCGCGACCGTTTCTCCCGCGCTCGATACCGCGGACGGTCGCTGCCACCTGACCGTCGCCAATCTGGTGACGATGCCGCATCGCAGCCATGAGTGGCGCGCGACGCTGGCGCAGTTGCAGCTCGCCTTCGCCGACGCCGCGCATTTCGTCGTGCAGCCGCCGGTGCCGCCGCCGTTCGGTGACGAGGGCGCGGCGAACCACATGCGGCTGTGTGCCGCGCATGATGCGCCGGGTGTCGGGGTGTTCGTCTACGGCGTGGCGGGCGGCGCGTTTCCGGCGCGGCAGCATGTCGAGGCCAGCCGTGCGATCGCGCGGCATCATGGGCTCGACCCGGCGCGGACGCTGTTCGTTCAGCAATCGGTCGAGGCGATCGCCGCTGGCGCTTTCCACAACGACGTGGTCGCGGTCGCCAACGAGCGCATCCTGCTGGCGCACGAACAGGCGTTTGCGGACCGTGACGGCTTCTACGCCGACCTTCGCCGCTTGCTGCCCGAGGTCGAGATCGTCGAGGTGCCGGCGGCGGAGGTGAGCCTGACCGACGCGATCGGCTCCTACCTCTTCAACGCGCAACTCGTCACCCCGCCCGACGCCGTACCGACGCTGATCGTGCCCGAGGAAGCACGCGCCAACCCGCGCGTGTGGCAATGGATCGAGGCGCATCTGGCGGGCAACGGGCCGATCCGGCGCATCGAGGTGGTGGACGTTCGCGAGTCGATGGCCAATGGCGGCGGGCCGGCGTGCCTGCGCCTGCGCGTCGTCTGCGATCCCGCGACGGTCGATCCGCGTTTCCTGGTCGACGAACAACGGCTCGACCGGATCGCGGCGGTGATCGAACGGCATTGGCCCGAGGCGATCGCGCCGGACGATCTTGGCGACGGCGCCTTGCTGGAGCGGATCGCCGCCGCCCGCGCGTCGCTCGTCGAGGAATTGGGCCTGCCGGAGTTACAGGGATGACCGCGCGGTTGCAGCGCTGGTGGCGCGGGTTCGCGCGACTGTTCGTCGTCAAGACGAAGTTCGAGGCGTTCATGCTGATCTACGCGATCGCCACCGGCGCGGTCGAACGGGGGATGACCTATCTGCATCGCTTCCCCGGCACGTCGGGCTGGATCATGTTCGGCGCCTGCACGATCGTCGTGTTCATGGCCGGTGGCAAGATCATCGACGGCGTGGAGCGTGACGCCAACACCTGAGCGGATCGGCTATTGATATGTTGTAACATGCCGCTAATGGGAGACCCATAAGGGAGTCGCCCATGAAGACCATGTTGTTTGCCGCGGTCGCGCTTGCACCGCTCACCCTGCCCGCCGCCGCCCAGACCGCCGACCCGGCGCGACAGTCCGACCCGCATCGCTCGGACGAGGTGATCGTCACCGCGCCGATCCAGACGAGCGAGACCGATGTGCTGCAGGGCACGTCGGTGCTGACCGGCGCGAACCTGACCCGCGAGCTTCGCCCGACGATCGGCGAAACCCTCGCGCGGCTGCCGGGCGTGTCGGCGACCTCGTTCGGGCCGAACGCGTCGCGGCCGATCCTGCGTGGTTTTCAGGGCGACCGTATCCGGGTGCTGACCGACGGGATTGGCTCGATCGACGTGTCGAATACGTCTGTCGATCATGCGGTGGTGATCGATCCGCTGCTCGCCGAGCGCGTTGAGGTGCTGCGCGGGCCGGCGGCGCTGCTGTATGGGTCGTCGGCGGTGGGCGGTGTGGTCAATGTCGTCGACCGGCGGATTCCGCGCGCGCTGCCGCAGAACGGCTACCGCGCCGATGCGATCGGCACCTATGGCAGTGCGGCAAACGAGCGCTCGATCGGCGGCGCGGCGGACGTCACCGCTGCTGGACCACTCGTGCTGCACGTCGACGGATCGTACCTGAAGGCGGACGATCTGCGCACCGGCGGGTTCATCCTGTCCCGCGCCGCGCGCCGCGCCTCGCTGGCGCTGGCAGGCGCGCCGCAGAACGGCGACGAGCCGATCGACTTTGCGGCGAACGCGGCGCTGAGCGGCAAGCTGCCCAACAGCGGGGCGGAGACGTGGACCGCTGGCGCGGGTGCATCGATCATCACCGATGGCGGGATGCTGGGCGTCTCCTATGGCCATTACGACAGCCTGTATGGCGTCCCGGTCCGCTATGCGACCGCACTGGGGCAAGAGCAGGAGGCGCCGCGGCTCGACGTGGTGCAGAACCGCTATGATTTGCGCGCCGAGGTGACGCCGCACGGCTCGCTGATCGATACCATCCGCATCCGCGCCGCTCACGCCAATTACCGGCATTTCGAGCTGGAGGAAGACGGTTCGATTGGCACCGCCTTCTACAACAAGGGGCTGGAGGGACGGCTCGAGCTGGTGCAGGCCAAGCGCGGGGCGTGGCAGGGTGCCAGCGGCGTGCAATATTTCAGCCGCGCCTTCGACGTGGTCGGCGACGAGGCATTCCTTCCGCGTAACCAGACCGAGCAGACTGGGCTCTTCACGCTCCAGCAATATGAGGACGGCCGGTTCAAGGCGGAGGGCGGGCTACGCTACGAACGGACCCGGCTCACCGCCGATCCCGGCTTCCGCGAAGGGACCGAGCGGTTCACCGGCGCGGATCGCAGCTTCGGGACATGGTCGGGGTCGCTGGGCGCGGCCTACACGCTGGCGGACGGTGTGCGGGTCGGGTTGAACGGATCGCGTACCGCGCGCGCACCGTCCGCAGAGGAGTTGTTCGCCAACGGGCCGCACGCTGGGACGCAGGCGTATGAGCTGGGGAACCCCAACTTTCGTGCGGAAACGTCATGGGGTCTGGAGGCGACACTTCACGCGCACAATCAGATCTTCAGCCTTGATGCGTCGGCCTATTACAACTGGTTCGACAATTACATCTATGAGTCGCAGGTCGCCGGAGCGGCGTGCGTAACCGCGGCGCAGGGCGAGGTCGACTTGCCGTGCTTCCGATACGATCAGGCGAAGGCGCGCTACTACGGCTTCGAAGCGGATGCCTCGGCGCGGCTGGCGACGATTGGCACGCATGTCATCACCGCCGATCTGCTCGGCGATTACGTCCATGCCGAGGTGGTGGATCGCGGTCCGGTGCCGCGCATCCCGCCGCTGCGACTGCTCGGCGGGATCGAGGCGCGCAGCGACACCAGCGCCGCGCGCGTCGAGGTCGAGCGCGCCTTCGCGCAGAACCGCACCGCGCCCTTCGAGACACGGACCGACGGCTATACGATGGTCAATGCCTCGCTGTCGTTCCATCCGTGGGGCGGCAGCGACCGGCGCAGCATCCTGCTGGCCGCGAATAACATCTTCGATGTCGAGGCGCGGCGCGCCGCGAGCGTGCTGAAGGATTTCGCGCCGCTGGCCGGGCGAGACGTGCGGGTGACGTTCCGCGTGGGTATCTAGACCATGATGACGTGAGGTCGACCGTATCGTTCGTCAATGCGAGCGTAGCGAAGCAATCCAGGGCCGGACCAGGACGCCCTGGATCGCTTCGCTACGCTCGCAATGACGGATCAGGCTGACGTCATCACGTTTGAAGATTGTCGTCGCCCGGCTGAATTGCGGGACGACGCGATTATATCGCGCGCGCGTAGATCAGATCGTCGTGCCACGTTGCGCCAACGCGGAAGCGGCGGGTGCCCGCTACCGTAAAGCCCTGCTTTTCGTAGAAACGCTGCGCACGCTTGTTGCGGCCGTAGACGCCGAGCAGCAGTCGCCGACAGCCCCGCATCCGCGCATCTTCTATCGCGCGGGCCATCAACGCCGGCCCTAGACCCGTGCCGTGGGTGGGGAACAGAGCATAGATGCGCTTGAGCTCGACATCACCGGCTTCCGGCCCGACCGGCAGGTCGGGCGTGGTCAGCAGGGTGTAACCGATTGGCGCACCGCCCGCTTCGGCCTCGGCCAGCGTCGCAATCGCGCCATCGGCCAGATACGCCTCGAACGCCGCCACGCTGCTGTTGCGCGACACATGCGCAACGATATCCGGGCCGTCGAGAATGCCCGCGAACGCTTCGAGAAAGGTGGCGCCCGCTACCAGCGAGAGCGCGGCGGCCTCCGCCGGCCCCGCACGGCGCAGGCGCCAGTCCATATCAGCCGACGATTTCTTCCGGCTTGAAGAAATAGGCGATCTCGATCTCGGCATTTTCGTCCGAGTCCGACCCGTGCACGGTGTTCGCCTCGATCGACTCGGCCAGTTCCTTGCGGATCGTGCCCGGTGCGGCGTTCTCGGGGTTGGTGGCGCCCATGATGTCGCGGTTGCGCTGCATGGCGTTCTCGCCTTCCAGCACCTGCACGACGACCGGGCCCGAGATCATGAAGCCGACCAGATCGTTGAAGAACGGGCGCTCCTTGTGGACGGCGTAGAAGCCCTCGGCCTGCTCCCTGGTCATCTGGATGCGCTTGGACGCGACGACGCGCAGGCCGGCCTCCTCCAGCATCTTGGTGACTGCGCCGGTCAGGTTGCGGCGCGTGGCATCGGGCTTGATGATCGAGAAGGTACGGTTCGCGGCCATGACGGTCACGGGCTCCTGAAATGAATAGGATGGAAGTGGCGTCGCCCTAGGCGGACGCGCGCGGTGATGCAAGCGAGCGCTCAGGCGGCCTGTTCCCAGCGCCCCGCGTCATTCTGCTTCCAGTAGCGCCGCTCGACGCCGTCGCGCGCCGCCAGTTCCTTCCACGCCCCGCGGGCGGCACGGATGTGTTCCTCGTCGAAAAAGTGGAAGGCGCGGTCGAAGTCGAGCGCGGCATCACGCCACTCGCCGTCAACCAGCGCGATGTAGCGCGCGCGATTGGCGGGGTTGACGTCGGCGGCGATCAGGATCGGCTGGCGCTCGTCTGCCGCACCGCCCTGCTGGGCGTGCGGCAGGAAGCTGTCGGGCGCGTAGTTCCACAGCAGCCGGTCGAGCGCCGCGCGCCGCTCTTCGTCGGCGGCAACGATCAGCAACCGCGCGCCCGACGCCACCACCTTCGCCGCGATCTGCGGAAGCGCACGCTCCAGCGGCATGCGGGTCAGGTGGTAGAAGTCGACCTGCATCGCCCGGCCCTAGCGCTCGCAGGTGTCGGCGACGAAGCGGTCGAGGACGCGCACGCCATAGCCGGTCGCGCCCTTCGCCCAGGTCGGACCGTCCTTGTCCGCCCACACCATCCCGGCGATGTCGAGATGCGCCCAGGCGACGCCCTCGTCGACGAAGCGCTGCAGGAACTGCGCCGCGGTGATCGATCCCGCGCCGCGCGGTCCAACGTTCTTCACGTCGGCAATCGGCGAGTCGATCAGCTTGTCGTACGCCTCAGAGAGGGGGAAGCGCCACAGTTTGTCGCCGGTGCTGAGGCCCGCCGCCAGCAGCTGCCCGGCCAGCGTGTCGTCGTTGCTGAACAACCCGCCAAATTCGTTACCGAGCGCAACGATCATAGCCCCGGTCAGCGTCGCAAGGTCTACGATCCGCGTCGGCTTATGGGTATTTTGGACCCAGGTGATGCAATCGCATAGCACCAACCGCCCCTCGGCGTCGGTGTTGATGACCTCGATCGTCTGGCCCGACATGCTGGTGACGACATCCCCCGGCCGCTGTGCATTGCCGTCCGGCATGTTCTCGACGAGCCCCATCACCCCGATAACGTTGGCTTTCGCCTTGCGCGCAGCGAGCGTCAGCATCGCGCCGGCCACCGCCGCCGCGCCGCCCATGTCCCACTTCATGTCTTCCATTCCGGCCGCTGGCTTGATCGAAATGCCGCCGGTATCAAAGGTCACGCCCTTGCCGACCAGCGCGGTCAGCGGCACGTCGCTTTCCGCCCCGCTCCACTTGAGCGCGAGGACGCGCGCCTCCCGCCGCGAGCCCTGCGAGACGCCGAGCAGCGCCCCCGCGCCCAGATCAGCAAGTTCTTTCTCGCCGAGGACGGTAACCTCGAGTCCGAGACCGTCCACAGCCTCCAGCACCCGCTCGACGAAGCTCTCCGGGTAGAGGATGTTCGGCGGCAGCGTCGCCAGCGTCCGCGCGAGCTCCAGCCCGCGCGTCACCGCCTCACGACCCGGCCACTCGGCATCGTCGCCGACGATCGTGATCGCGGTCAGCGTCGGCTTCTGCTTTTCGGGAAGTTTGGTGCGATATTCGTCAAAGCGCCACGCGCGCTGCGCCACCGCGGCCGCGAAGCGCGCGGCGGCGAGCGCCGGCTCGCCGTGCAGATCCGCGACCGCAGTGGTGACGCCCGAGGTGAGCAGCCGGGCGGTCAATGCGCCGCCCGCACGCTCGAACGCAGCATCATCGCCGTTGCCGACACCCAGCAGGAGCACGCGCTGCGTGCCCTGCGCGGCGGTCACGAACACTTCCGCAACGCTGCCCACCTCACCGGTGAAACGCTGTCCCTCCGCTGCAGCAGCGAGCAACGTGTCGGCGCCCGCGATCAGCCCGGCGGTGCCCGTGTCCTTGCGCACCGGCAGCGCCAGCACCGCGGCATCGGCGGGGCGTTCGGCGGTGAAGGCGATCTGCATTCGTGTATCCTCTTCCAGCATGCCGCCTACCTAGGCACCGCACCACCAAATGGCAAAGCGTTGCAGGCTCGACGTGGCGATGCGATAGGCGGCAAGGGCGTGGCCGCCATTCCGGTCGGTCGCGCAAACGGGGCAACGACGACGACGTGATGCGTTTCGATCTTCTCGCCGGCGGTGCGCTGTGCCTGGCGCTCGCCGGACCGGCCGCTGCGCAGTCGCTTTTGGGTCGCGCGGGCGGCGCCCCCGCCCCGGCGGCGGAGGCATCCGCCGCCGACGACCAGGTGCAGTTCAGCGCCGGCGCGCTCGAATACGACTATAACGACGATGTCGTCACTGCGACCGGCGAAGTGCGCATGTCGCGCGCCGGTGAGCGGCTGCGCGCCGAGAAGGTGCTGTGGAACCGCAAGAGCGGCAAGGTCGTCGCCACCGGCAACGTCGCGGTGACCAACCCGCAGGGCGATATCGCCTATGGCGATTCGATCGAACTGACCGATACGCTGAAAGACGGCGTGGTCGACAATTTGCTCGTCGTGCTCGAACAGGGCGGCCGGCTGGCGGCGGTCCGCGGCGTCCGCAATGCCGACGGGACGATGAATCTCGACCGTGCCGTCTATTCGCCGTGCGCGGTCACCGGATCGGATGGTTGCCCGCGCGAGCCGTCATGGAAGATCACTGCGGTGAAGGTCGTCTACCGCCCTGACAAGAAGCGCGTCTATTATGAGGGCGCCCGCTTTCATCTATTCGGAATGACCAGCCCGGCGCTGCCACGCTTCAGCAATTCGGTCGTCGCGAGCAACGACACCGGATTGCTGACCCCGTCGATCGGATTGACCCGATTGAACGGCGCCGAGCTGGTGCTGCCGTTCAATCTGGCGCTCGGGCCCAGTCAGTCGCTCGTGCTCGCTCCCCACATTTTCACGTCCGAAGTCCCGATGATGGAAGCGCGTTACAGCGGGTTGAACGAGCTGGGTGCCTATACCATCCGGGGCTTCGCGACGAGCAGCCGACGCACGCAGAACCTTACCGATCTGGCCACCAGCGATACGGAGCGCGCGTTTCGCGGCTATCTCGATGGGGCGGGCCGGTTCCAGTTCGACCCAAATTGGAGCCTCTCTGGCTCGTTACGGCTGGTGACGGACCGGACTTTCCTGCGCCGTTACGACATCTCGAACGAGGACCGGCTGCGCACAACGCTGGCGCTCGAGCGTGTCGATACGAATAGCTACCTGTCCATTGCCGGTTGGGCGGTGCAGACGCTACGCGTCGGCGACCGGCAAGGGATGCAGCCCGTCGCGTTGCCCGAACTCGACTATCGTCGCCGCGTGCCGGACGCGCTGCTCGGCGGGACGTTGCAGTTCCAGCTCAACTCGCTGGCGATCGGCCGCAAGGCCGGACAGGATACGCAACGTGCGTTCGGCAGCGCGCGGTGGGACTGGCGCGGGATCACCGTGCTCGGGCAGGAAGTGACGCTGACCGCTTTCGGGCGTGCAGACGCCTATGATACGCAAAACGTCGCGGCAACCTCGATCGCCAGCTATCGCGGCATCGAAGGCTTTCAGACCCGCTTCATCGGCGCCCTGGCGGCAGACGTTCGCTGGCCGTTCGTCGGCGAGCTGTTCGGCGGCTTCCAGCGCTTCACGCCGCGCGTGCAGATCGTGGCGACGCCGAAAACCCGCAACATCCAGGTGCCCAACGAAGACGCTCGCGCAGTCGACCTAGAGGATTCTAACCTCTTCGCGCTCAATCGCTTCTCCGGTTACGATCGCTGGGAGGACTCGAGCCGCGTCACTTACGGCGCCGAATGGGCGCTCGACCTCGACCGGATCGCGATTTCGGCAAACGTCGGGCAAAGCTATCGCCTCAACGAACGGCCGAGTATCCTGCCCGACGGCACCGGGCTGTCGGATCGCTTCTCCGACATCGTCGGCCGCACCAACATCCGCTTCGGCGAGTTGGTGACGCTGACGCACCGTTACCGCATCGACAAGGACAATTTCGCGATCCGCCGCAACGAAGTGGACGCGACGGTCGGCACGCGCCAGACTTACGCCACGGTTGGCTACCTGCGGCTCAATCGCGACATCAACGTGCTGGAGGATCTGCAGGATCGGGAGGAAGTACGCGTCGGCGGCCGCGTCGGGATCACGCGTTTCTGGTCGGTGTGGGGCTCGGCAATCGTCGATCTCACCAATCGCGCCGAGGACCCGCTGTCGACCTCGGATGGCTTTTCTCCCATCCGCCACCGCGTCGGCGTCGCCTATGAGGACGATTGTCTCAATCTGGGGCTGGCATGGAAGCGCGATTATCGCAACGTCGGCGATGCGCGGAGTGGCAACAGCTATCTCTTGACGCTTTCCTTGAAGAACCTCGGTCGCTAAGCCGCGGTTCAGTTGTTTTCCGGCACAAGCGCCGCGGCGGCGACAGGCGCACCTCATCGGGATTTCGAAACGGACGTGATGATGAAGACGAATGGCGCGGCGCTGACCCGCCGGTTGCTGGCAACGATCGTGGCGCTTGGCGTGACGGGCGTTGCGCTGGCGCAGGATGCCGACAGTGCGCGCGACGCCACCGGGCTCAATCTGCCGAAGGATCTCCAGATCTTCGGCAAGGTCGATCCGAACATCCGCAAGGCGACCGCGATCGTCAACGAAGCGATCATCACCGGAACCGACGTCGATCAGCGTGTGAACTTCATCGCGGCGGCGAATAGCGCCAAGCTGAACGCCGAAGAGCGCGAGAAGCTGCAATTGCAGGTGCTGCGCCAGTTGATCGACGAGACGCTGCAGATCCAGCAGGCCAAGGTCGCGGATATCACCGTGACGAAGGGCGAGATCGACCAGGCGTTTGCCGGGGTCGCGCGCAACCTGCAGAAGACACCGGCTCAGCTGACGACGTGGTTGCGCGAGCAGGGCTCATCGGATCGCTCGCTGCGTCGCCAGATCGAGGGCGAGCTGGCGTGGAACCGCTATCTGAGCAAACGCGTCGAGCCGTTCGTCAACGTCGGTGATGAGGAGGTGAAGGCAATCCTCGACCGGCTGGAGGCCGCCAAGGGCACCGAGGAATATCACCTCAACGAAATCTATCTGGCCGCGACCCCCGACCGTCAACAGCAGGTGTTCGATAACAGCAAGCAGCTGATTGCGGAGATCAGCAAGGGGCAGGCGCCATTCAGCTATTTCGCGCGTAACTTCTCCGAGGCATCGACGCGCGGCGTCGGCGGCGATCTGGGCTGGGTGCGGGCCGCGCAGCTGCCCGGACCGCTCGCCGAGACCGCACAGATCATGCAAATCGGGCAGGTCGCCGGCCCGGTCTCGACGCCGGGCGGTTTCTCGATCCTCTACCTGGTCGACAAGCGGCAGGTGCTGACCGCTGACCCGCGGGACGCGCGGCTCAGCCTCAAGCAGCTGACGATCAAGTTCCCGGCTGGCACGACGCAGACGCAGGCCACGGCGCGCACCAGCGCCTTCGCCGAGGCGATCCAGAAGCTGCAAGGCTGCGGCTCGGTCGCGAAGGTCGCCGCGTCGCTGAACGCCGAGGTGGTCGACAATGACGCCATCCGCATCCGTGACCTGCCGCCGCCGTTGCAGGCGATCATGCTGAAGTTGCAGGTCGGCCAGGCGACACCGCCGTTCGGCTCGCCGAGCGAGGGCGTCCGTACCCTGGTGATGTGCGGACGCGACGAAGCGCAAGGCGGGCAGCTGCCGGGCGCGCAACAGATCCAGAACCAGCTCGAACAGCAGCGCGTCAACTTGCGCGCGCAGCAAGCGCTGCGCGATCTGCGGCGTGATGCGGTGATCGAATATCGCTGAGGCAGCAATGATGGATGGGCCGATCGTCATCTCGATGGGGGATCCTGCGGGGATCGGGCCGGAGACGATCGCCAAGGCATGGGACGCGCGTGTCGAGCGCGCGCTTCCTCCATTCGTCGCGGTCGGTGACCGGCGCGCCATCGCACGCGTCTGGAACGGGCCGGTTGCGGCGGTGTCGGACCTGAACGCGGTGGCCGACGTCTTCGCTGCGGCACTTCCGGTATTGACGGTGCAGGATGCCGGCGAGATCGTTCCCGGCGTACCGGACATCGATGGCGCGCGCTGCGCGGTTCGCGCGCTGGAGCTGGCGACGGGACTGGTGCGATCCGGCGCGGGGCGTGCGCTGGTGACCGGGCCGGTGTCCAAATCGCAGCTCTACCAAACCGGTTTCACCTATCCCGGACAGACCGAATTTGTCGCTGAGCGCTGCGGGATCGCGCGCGACAATGCGGTGATGATGCTCGCCGGGCCGGGGCTGCGGGTGGTGCCGATAACGACGCATGTGCCGCTGGCGGCGGTGCCTGGGTTGCTGACCGCCGAGCTGATCCTCGCCAAGGCGCGGGTGACGGCGCGCGCCATGATGCGCAATTTCGGCATCGAACGTCCGCGGCTCGCCTTCGCCGGGCTCAATCCGCATGCGGGCGAGTCCGGGGCGTTGGGGCGCGAGGAGATCGATGTGATACAGCCGGCGATCGAGCAGCTGCATGCCGAGGGCTTCGACGTGCGCGGGCCGCTGGCGGCGGATACGATGTTCCATACCCGGGCGCGCGCCACTTACGACGTCGCACTGTGCCCTTACCACGATCAGGCGCTGGTGCCGTTGAAAACCCTGTTCTTCGACGATGGCGTCAATATCACGCTCGGGCTGCCGATCGTGCGGACCTCGCCCGATCACGGCACGGCCTTCGGGATCGCCGGCAAGGGTCAGGCGCATCCCGGCGCGACGATCGCAGCGATCCTGATGGCGGCCGAGGCGGCGACACATCGTGCGCGCTCAGCAATCGCATGAGCGCCGCTGAGTTGCCGCCGCTGCGCGATGTGATCGCGCGGCATGGTCTGTCGGCGTCGAAAGCGCTGGGGCAGAACTTCCTGTTTGACGCGCAATTGCTGGCACGGATCGCGCGGATACCGGGTGATCTCACTGACGCCGAGGTGCTGGAGATCGGCCCCGGCCCCGGCGGGTTGACGCGGGCGTTGCTGGCGAAGGGCGCGCGGGTGACCGCAATCGAGCGCGATCGGCGCTGCATCCCGGCGCTGGCCGAGCTGGAGGCGGCGTATCCCGGCAAGCTGCGCGTGATCGAGGGCGATGCGACCGAGATCGAGGCGCGGACGCTGTTCGACGGCGCACCGCACATCGTTTCCAACCTGCCCTATAACGTCGGCACCGCTTTGCTGATCGGCTGGTTGTCGGCCGATTGGCTGCCGTGGTGGACGTCGCTGACGCTGATGTTCCAGCGCGAGGTCGCGGAGCGGATCGTCGCGCCGGTCGGGGGTGATGCTTACGGGCGACTGGCAGTGCTGGCGCAGTGGCGGTCGACGGCGCGGATCGCGATGCCGGTGCATCGCTCCGCCTTTACCCCGCCGCCCAAAGTGATGTCAGCGGTAGTGCACATTACCCCCACCGAAGCGCCGGGAGATGTCGCGCTATTCGTCCTCGAACGAGTGACCGCGGCGGCGTTCGGGCAGCGGAGGAAGATGTTGCGGCAGTCGCTGCGCGGGGTGCCGGGCGCGCTGGAAGCGCTGGAGGCCGAGGGGATCGAGGCGACCCGGCGGGCAGAGACAGTGAGCGTCGCCGAGTTCGTCGCCGTCGCCAGGCGGCTGAGCTGACGCCTTAATCATCCGATGTCGGCGCCGCCCCCGTCGCGGCAGTGGTGGTGTTCGCGCCGACCTGCGCCGTGGTGACCGGTGGACCTTTCGCGATCACTGCCGCGAGCGTCGTCGCCTGCGGGCAGCCGCCCTTGCACAGTGACCGTACCTTGGCGAGATTCTGCCGCGCGCGCTCGACCGCGCCCTTGGCGACCATCGCCTCGCCCTGCCCGGCCAAAGCGTTGACGTCATTGGGTTCGAGCAGCAGCGCCTCGCGATAAAGACGGATCGCCTTCCCCGGCAGGCCACGCGCCTCCGCCACATCGGCCAGCGCGACGAAAGCCTGACGGTTGCGCGGGTCGACCGTCACCGCGGTTTCGAGCAGATCGGTCGCACCGTCGAGATTGCCCGCCGCGCGCGCCGCCTTGCCCTGCTGCAATAGCGCCATGCTGCGCGCATCGATCTGGTCGTCAGGCCGCTGCCCGTGGAGCGCGGTGGAGATCGACACCAGCGCCAGCGAGGCGGCCATGGCGACGGCGGTGAAACGCATGAACGGCTCCAGCTTCGACACGATCCGGCCCGGTTAGCATGGCGCCCGCAGCCGTGCGACGAAAAAACCGTCGGTATCGTCACCCGCAGGGGTCAGGCGGGTGCCGGCATGATGCGGGCGGCCGAACGGCAGGACGAGCGGCTCGGCCTGCCAGCCCGGATAGGCCGCGAGAAAGGCGTCGACCTGCGCCGCGCCCTCGCCCTCGAGCAACGAACAGACGATGTAGACGAGCGCGCCGCCGGGCTTCACCGCCCCCGCGCCAATCGAGAGAACGTGGCGCTGAGTTTCGATTAGCCGGTCGAGCCGCGCCGGGGTGAGGCGCCAGCGCGCCTCGGGGTTGCGCCGCCACGTGCCGGTGCCCGAGCACGGCGCGTCGATCAGCACCACGTCCGCCTGCACGTCCGCCAGCGCTTCGGCTTCGTGGTTTGGATCCAGCAGCCGCGTTTCGATGATCGTGGCGCCGGCCTTTTCGGCGCGCGGGGCGAGTCGCGATAGGCGGGCGCGGTCGATGTCGCTGGCGATGATGCGGCCTTCGTTCGCCATCTGCGCCGCCAGCGCGAGGCTTTTGCCGCCAGCGCCGGCACAGAGGTCGAGCACGGTCATGCCGGGCGCGACCGCCGCGGCGAGCGTGACAGTCTGGCTCCCGGCGTCCTGTACCTCGAGCGCGCCCGCGTGCGCGGCGATGTCGCTGCCGGCGGGAAGCCGGCGCGCGAGCGGAAGGCCGGGGATCGGCTCGGCACCCGGCAGGTCGAGATCGGCGTGATCGGGGTGGAGGCGAATGTCGAGGGGCGCACGGTCGATCAGCGCCGCCTGCTCTGCGTCGTCGATGCCGGCAGCGGCGAGCCGCTCGCTCAGCCAACGCGGATGGAGGCCCTCGGCGGCGGGGGCTTCGTCGCCGATCGGTGCGGGGCCGTGGGTCGAGCCGTCGAAGGTGGCGGCAAGCGACGGATCGGTCGCCGCGAGCGCGAGCATCGCGGCGCGGCCGTCGGCGGGACGCTCGCCGAGGCGGCGGACCGCGGCATAGACGAGTTCGCGCACGGCGCGGCGGTCCTTGGAGCCGGCGTAGCGGCGTTGCGCGAAATAGCGGGAGATCAGCGTATCGGCGGCCGCCCCGCCCTCACGCGCGGCGGTGACGATCGCATCGAGCAGGTCGATCGCGGCTTGGGTGCGGGCGGCGGGGGTCATTGCAATGCTTTCGGCAGGAGATGCGGCGCGGTGGTGGCGAGCGGCCCTTCGAGACGCGGCTTCGACAGGCTCAGCCGTTCCGCAGGGCGAACGGTGGGTGGAAGCGAATGTTGCGAATATTGAGACGCGGGTGGGGTGTTGATGAGGCGGATGGTGGGGTGAACGGGGACGCGCTTGCGGTTTGGCACTCTGCGTCCGTCGCTTCCGTCACCCCGGCGCAAGCCGGGGTCCAGTCGGGAAAACGCCCGTGGCTGCCACGGCCGTTCCGTTGCTGGACCCCGGCCTGCGCCGGGTTGACGATGAGGAGAGGAGTAGCGCGTGCGAATGTTGCGAATGCTCAGACCGTCGCGCGGTGTCGATG
This sequence comes from Sphingomonas sp. 8AM, assembly GCF_902506455.1. Lineage (GTDB taxonomy): Bacteria > Pseudomonadota > Alphaproteobacteria > Sphingomonadales > Sphingomonadaceae > Sphingomonas. The sequence continues at coordinate 2,890,558 of NZ_LR733844.1, forward strand.
GCGTCCTCGCCCGGCCAGGACTAAGAAGCGGGATCCCGGCTTTCGCCGGGATGACGGCGTCGGGGCCGGACGTGAGCGCCACGCCGCCACGTCGGCGCTGCCCGCAATCTTGCGCGATCGTCATTCCGCCAATCTGCCAGACGCGCGCCGCGTAGGACAGCGGCGCGCGCCTCGGCGCCTCAGCGGGTCGGATAGTTCGGCGCCTCGCGGGTGATGGTCACGTCATGGACGTGGCTTTCCTTGAGCCCGGCCCCGGTGATCTGGACGAATTGCGCGCGCGCCTGCAGGTCCTTGATCGTCGCCGAGCCGGTATAGCCCATCGCCGCCTTGATGCCGCCGACGAGCTGGTGGATCACGTCGCGCGCCGGGCCCTTGTACGGCACCTGCCCTTCGATCCCTTCCGGCACCAGCTTGAGCTGGTCGCGCACCTCACCCTGGAAATAGCGGTCGGCCGAGCCGCGGCCCATCGCGCCGACACTGCCCATGCCGCGATAGGATTTGTACGCACGCCCCTGATAAAGGAAGGTCTCTCCCGGCGCTTCCTCGGTCCCGGCGAGCAGCGAGCCGACCATGCAGGTCGAGGCACCTGCCGCCAGCGCCTTGGCGAGATCGCCCGAGGTGCGCAGCCCGCCATCGGCGATCACCGGCACGCCGGCCTTTGCGGCGGCTTCGGCGCAGTCCATCACCGCGGTGAGCTGCGGCACGCCGACGCCCGCGACGACGCGCGTGGTGCAGATCGAGCCCGGGCCGATTCCGACCTTGATCCCGTCCGCGCCCGCATCGATCAGCGCGCGGGTCGCCTCGCCGGTGGCGACGTTGCCCGCGATCACCTGCACCGAATTGGAGAGCTTCTTGACGCGCTCGACCGCGCGCGCGACCTCGCTGTTGTGGCCATGCGCGGTGTCGATGACGATCAGGTCGCACTCGGCGTCGACGAGCGCCTCGGTGCGGCCGAAGCCCTTGTCGCCGACCGTCGTTGCGGCGGCGACGCGCAGGCGGCCGGCGGCGTCCTTGGTCGCCTCGGGGTACATGACCGCCTTTTCAATGTCCTTGACGGTGATGAGCCCGACGCAGCGATAGGCGTCGTCGACGACGAGCAGCTTCTCGATACGGCGCTGGTGGAGCAGGCGGCGCGCCTCTTCCTTGGCGACCCCGGTCGAGACGGTGACGAGATTCTCGCGGGTCATCAACTCGGCGACCGGCTGGTTGGGGTTTTCCGCGAAGCGCACGTCGCGGTTGGTGAGGATGCCGACCAGCTTGCCGTCGCTCTCCACCACCGGGATGCCGCTGATGCGGTGCGCGGCCATCAGCGCCTGCGCCTGTGCCAGCGTCGCCTGCGGCGCGATCGTGATCGGGTTGACGACCATCCCGCTCTCGAAGCGCTTGACCTGCCGGACCGCCGCGACCTGTTCGTCGACGGTCAGGTTGCGGTGGAGCACGCCCATCCCGCCGAGCTGCGCCATGACGATCGCCATGTCGGCCTCGGTGACGGTGTCCATCGCCGAGGACAGCACCGGGATGTTGAGCGAGATGCCGCGCGTCACCTGCGTCCGCGTATCGGCCTCGCCAGGGAGCACGCTCGACTCCGCCGGCACGAGCAGCACGTCGTCGAAGGTAAGGCCGAGGCGGATGTTCATGGAACGCCGAATCCTGTGGGGTGAGGAAGTGGCGCGCCATGTAACCGCAACGGGGGCGAAGGGCTAGTACCCTGCCCACGCCGAAGCCCCAATCCGTGTCGTCGCCCCGAAGGATGGCCAGGCTTTACGGCGTCGCTAGCCCCTCCCCTTCAGGGGAGGGGTTGGGGTGGGGCTGTTACAAACGACTGTCTCGGTGAGACACGCCCCACCCCCGACCCCTCCCCTGAAGGGGAGGGGTGAACACCTTCAGGCGTCGGCCCTTACCGCCTTCGGCGCGGCTTCACGAACGCCCTGGTCGACGTGCTCGGCGAATTGTGCGAAATTGTCGTTGAACAGGTCGACCAGCTTCGCCGCGGTCGCATCATACTCGGCCTTGTCGGCCCAGGTCGCGCGCGGATCGAGGATCGCGCTGTCGACGCCGGGCACCGACACCGGCACCTTGAACCCGAAGTTCGTGTCGGTGCGGAAGTCGGCGTGGTTGAGGCTGCCGTCGAGCGCGGCGTCCAGCAGCGCGCGGGTCGCCTTGATCGGCATCCGGTGGCCGGTGCCGTATTTGCCGCCGGTCCAGCCGGTGTTGACCAGCCAGCAATCGACCCCGCCCTTGGCGATCCGCTCCTTGAGCAGATTGCCGTAGACCGACGGATGACGCGGCATGAAGGGCGCGCCGAAGCAGGTCGAGAAGGTCGCATCCGGCTCGGTGACGCCGATCTCGGTGCCCGCGACGCGCGCGGTGTAGCCCGAGAGGAAGTGGTACATCGCCTGATCGGGGGTCAGCTTCGCGATCGGCGGCAGGATGCCATAGGCGTCGGCGGTCAGCATCACGATGCTGCGCGGCGTGCCACCCATATTCTCCTCCGACGCATTGGGAATGAAGTCGATCGGATAGGCACCGCGGCTGTTCTCGGCGAGGCTGTTGTCGTCGAGGTCGAGCTGACGGGTCACCTCGTCCATCACGACGTTTTCGAGCACGGTGCCGAAGCGCTTGGTGGTGGCGAAGATCTCGGGCTCGGCGTCGGCCGAGAGGCGGATCATCTTGGCGTAGCAGCCGCCCTCGAAATTGAAGACCGCGTCGTCGGACCAGCCATGCTCGTCATCACCGATCAGCATGCGCTTCGGATCGGCGGACAGCGTGGTCTTGCCGGTGCCCGACAGGCCGAAGAACACCGCGGTGCGCCCGTCCGCGCCCATGTTCGCGGAGCAGTGCATCGGCATCACGCCGGTCGGCGGGAGCAGATAGTTGAGGATGCCGAACACCGACTTCTTCATTTCGCCGGCATAGCGCGTGCCGCCGATCAGGATCAGCTTCTCGGTCATGTTGACCGCGATCACCGTCTCGCTGCGGCAGCCGTGGCGCGCGGGATCGGCGCGGAAGCTGGGCAGGTCGATGATCGTGTAATCGGGGACGAAGCCCTTGAGATCCTTCTCCTCGGGGCGGACCAGCATCGTGCGGATGAACAGATTGTGCCACGCCAGCTCGTTGATGACGCGGACGCGAACACGGTGCGACGGCTGCGACCCGCCGAACAGGTCCTGGACGAACAGGTCGCTCTTCGACCCGAGCGCGGTGAGGAAATCGGCCTTGAGCGCGGCGAAATGCGCCGGGTCCATCGCCTTGTTCGACTTGCCCCACCAGACGGTCGTTTCGGTTTCGGCGTCGCGGACGATGAACTTGTCCTGCGCCGAGCGGCCGGTGTGTGCGCCGGTTTCGACGACCAGCGGGCCGTCGGCGGAGAGCTTGCCCTCGCTGCGCGCGACGGCGGCTTCGGTCAGGCGCGCGGTGACGAGATTCCAGTGCAACGTGGCGCGGGTTTCGATGCCCTGCGTCTCCAGCCCGGCGTCGGGAATGCGATGGCTCAAGGGTCCGTCCTCCAAAGTGCGCCGTCATGGGCGCGTTCGATAACGGCGAAATACGCCGGTCCGTCGGCTGCGTCAAACATGTTAAACACACCGTTGTCCTGTTGTACTTGCCATTGAGCGACGCCGCGCTTTGGCTTACCCCGAACGTCGTGATGCACGGGACCAATCCATGACCGCCACGATCGCGCTGGTCGACGACGATCGCAACATCCTGACCTCGGTGTCGATCGCGCTGCAGGCCGAGGGGTTCATGACCCGGCTGTATTCGGACGGCGAGGCGGCGTTGAAGGCGCTGACCGACAATCCGCCCGATCTCGCGATCTTCGACATCAAGATGCCGAAGATGGACGGGCTGGAGCTGCTGCGGCGGCTGCGCGAAAAGAGCCGGCTGCCGGTGATCTTCCTGACCAGCAAGGATGACGAACTCGACGAGGCGTTGGGCCTTGCGATGGGTGCCGACGATTATATTGCCAAGCCGTTCAGCCAGCGGCTGCTGATCGCCCGCATCCGCGCGATCCTGCGCCGCACCGAGCCCGCCCAGGCCGGCGCCGAGGGGCAAGCCGACGCGGAAGGTCCGATCGAGCGCGGGCGGCTGGTGATGGACCCCGCGCGGCACCGCGTCACCTGGGACGGCAAGCCCGTCACGCTGACCGTCACCGAATTCCTGATCCTCGAGACGCTGGCGCAGCGTCCCGGCATCGTAAAGACCCGCAACCAGTTGATGGATGCGGCCTATCAGGATGACATCTACGTCGACGATCGCACGATCGACAGCCATATCAAACGCGTGCGCCGCAAGTTCCGCGAAGCCGACCCCGCCTTCGATTCGATCGAGACATTGTATGGCGCCGGCTACCGCTTTTCGGAGGAGTGACGCCGCCGAGCAGGCGCGCGCGTGGTCGGGCAAGGTCTCGCTCACGCCGCGCATTCTGGCGGTCAACGTCCTCGCGCTGCTGTTGCTGGCAGGCGGGTTCTTCTACCTTGAATCGTTCCGCAGCCGCATTCTCGACCAGCGCTCGACGCAGGCCGGGCGCGAGGTGCGGCTGATGACCGAGGCGCTGACGCCAATCGCGCTGGATGCGCGCGACGCGACGATCGCGCGGCTGGCGCGGGAGACCGGGACGCGCGTGCGGCTGTACGATCGGGGCGGCGCGCTGCTGGCCGACAGCCGTGCGCTCGGGATCGGCAATTTCCGCCTCGACGATCCCGACGACGACCCGCTCGCCCGGCGCAGCGCGCGCTGGCTCGACGCCGCGATCGACCGGATCGTCCGCGCCCCGCTCGCGCCCGGCTATCGCGAGCAGCGCGACGGCCGGCGCTGGCCCGACGTCAGCGCGGTCTTCACAGGCGCGGCGAGCGCGCAGACGCTGTGGCGCGCGCCCGACCGCACCCCGGTCATCACCGCCGCCGCTCCGCTGGGGCCGCACCTTGCGCTGCTGACCGCGGTCAACGCGCGCGACGTGACCGAACGCGTGCGCGCCGAGCGTTACCGGCTGAGCGTGGTGGTGCTGGTGGCGAGCGCGATCTCGATCGGGCTGTCGCTCTACCTCGCCCGGACGATCGTGGTGCCGCTGCGGCTGCTGGCGCGCGCGGCGGTGCGGGTGCGGCTGGGGCGCGCACGCGAGGTGACGGTGCCGCGGCTGCCCGAACGCCGCGACGAGATCGGGATGCTGGCGCGCGCGCTGTCCGACATGACGCTGGCGCTGCGCGCGCGGATCGACGCGACCGAGGCGTTCGCGGCCGATGTGACACACGAGCTGAAGAACCCCCTCGCCTCGTTGCGCTCCGCCACCGATGCGCTCAGTCGCGTCGAGCAGCCCAAACTGCGCGCCAGATTGCTCGCGATCGTCAACGACGACGTCCACCGGCTCGACCGGCTGATCAGCGATATCTCCGACGCCTCGCGGCTCGACGCGCAATTGAGCCGCGCGACCTTCGAGCCCGTCGACGTCGCGGCGATGCTGGCGGCGATGGTCGCGGAGCGTGAGGCGCGCGGGCCGGCGCATCACGTTCGCGTGCGCTTCGATCCGCTCGACGACGAGCTGGTCGTGGCGGGTGAAGGCGCGCGGCTGGAGCGCGTGTTCGCCAATCTGATCGACAATGCGATCTCCTTCTCGCCAGACGGCGGGACGGTGACGATCGCGGCGCGGCGTGACCGCTCGATGCTCGAGGTCTGGGTCGAGGACGAGGGTCCCGGCGTGCCCGAGGAAGCGCGCGAGGCGATCTTCCGCCGCTTTCATTCGGTGCGCCCGTCGCAGGAGACGTTCGGGCAGCATTCCGGGCTGGGGCTGGCGATCGCGCGGACGATCGTCGAGGCGCACCAGGGCGAGATTGGCGTTGAATCGCGCGAGGACCGGCTGAGCGGCGCACGCTTCGTGGTGCGGTTGCCGCTGGCGACGCGCGCATGACCGCGACCATCCATGCGACCTGTGTCGCGATCGGCGCGCGGGGCGTGCTGCTGACCGGGCCCTCGGGCGCGGGCAAAAGCGACCTCGCGATGCGACTGATCGACCGCGGGGCCGTTCTGGTCGCCGATGACTACACACTCCTTTCGTGCGAAAACGGCATGTTGATCGCGCGCTCCCCCGCCACGATCGCCGGCCGGATGGAGGTGCGCGGCATCGGGATCGTCGCGCGCCCGGCGTGTGCGGCGGTATCGGTGGCACTGTCGGTGGTGCTCGCGACCGAGGACGAACGGCTGCCCGAGCCCCGCACGATCATGCTCGACGGCGTTGCCGTGCCGGAGATCGTCATCGACCCGCGCTGGCCCTCCGCCCCGATCAAGGTGGAATGGGCGCTGGCCGGACAACCGCCTGTCAGGGAGGCCGAGCGATGAACGAAGTGCTGCTGGTGACCGGCATGGCCGGGGCGGGCGTCTCGACAGTGTTGAAGACGCTGGAGGATCTCGGCTGGGAAACGATCGACAACGTGCCGCTGTCGCTGTTGCCGCGGGTCGTCGCGCCGCCCGCCGACCCCGACGAGACCCCCCGCCCGCTGGCGATCGGCTTCGGGACGCGGACGCGCAACTTCGACGCCGACACCGCGCTGCGCCGCTTCGAGGAATTGCGCCAGCGCGGCGACAATGTCGGGCTGCTGTTCCTCGACTGTTCGGGCGAGGAGCTGACGCGGCGCTTCGCCGAGACGCGCCGCCGCCATCCGCTCGCCGACGATCGCCCCGCCGTCGAGGGTATTCAGCGCGAGCGGCGCCTGCTCGCGCCATTGCGTGAGCGCGCCAACCGCCTGATCGACACGACAACGTTCAAGGCCAATACGTTGGCGCAACAGGTGCGCGAGATGTTCGCGCGCGACACCGGAGTCGGTACGACGCTGACGATCGAGTCGTTCGGCTTCGCACGCGGCATCCCGGCCGGGGTGGATATGGTGTTCGACATGCGCTTCCTGCGGAACCCGCATTGGGACCCGGCGCTGCGTCCCCATACGGGACAGGACCCGGCGGTCGCGGCCTATATTGCCGCCGACCCGGCGTACGAGGAAGCGGTGGGCAGGATCGAGGACCTGCTGCTGTTGCTGCTGCCGCGCTACCGTGCGGAGGGAAAACCCTACGTCACGGTGGCGTTCGGGTGCACGGGGGGCAAGCATCGCTCGGTTCATGTCGCCGAGCGCGTCGCTGGACGGTTGCGCGATGCGGGTTTATGCCCCACCATCGTGCATCGGGACCTTGCGGCGGCCCCGCAGGATGCGCTCGAGGGACGCCCACACGGTCAATGAACGGATTGTCGAAGCAAATGTCGGGGCCAGTGATCGGATTGGTGCTCGTCACCCATGGGCGGCTTGCTGATGAATTCGTGGTCGCGATGGAGCACGTCGTCGGCCCGCAGCGACAGGTGCGGACCGTCGCGATCGGGCCGGAGGACGATATGGAGGCGCGCCGTGCCGACATCGCCGCCGCGATCGCCGAGGTTGACGAAGGCCGCGGCGTGATCGTGCTGACCGACCTGTTCGGCGGCACACCCTCCAATCTCGCCATCTCGCTGATGGAGCGCGGGCGCGTCGAGGTAATCGCGGGGATCAACTTGCCGATGCTGATCCGGCTGGAATCGGCACGCAAGGCGATGACGGTGGTTGCCGCGGTCGCCGCCGCGCGCGAGGCGGGGCGGAAGTATATCTCGGTCGCGTCCGAGGTGCTGGGCGAGGCCGCGGCATGACGGTGTCGCGCACGGTCGAGGTCACCAATCGCCGCGGGCTGCATGCGCGCGCCAGCGCCAAGTTCGTGACGCTGGCCAGCGGCCAGCCTGCGCCGGTCAAGGTCGCCAAGGGCGATTCGGAAGTGATCGGGACATCGATCATGGGTTTGATGATGCTCGGCGCTGCAAAGGGCGATCACATCACCATCTCGGCCGACGGCGAGCAGGCCGAGCATGTGGTCGAGGCGATGTGCGCGCTGGTCGAGGGCAAGTTCGGCGAGGACTGATCCTCCGCCGTTTGCTTCCTATGCCCAAAGTCATCACCTCCTTTTCCAATCCGCTGGTCAAGCGCGTGCAGGCGTTGCGCGACAAACGCCATCGTCGTGAGGAAGGGCTGTTCCTCGCCGAGGGGCTGCGAATCCTGACCGAAGCGCTGGAAACCGGGCGCATCCCGCGCATCCTGTTTTTCGCGGCGGCGAGCGCGGGGCATCCGTTGGTCCGCGCGTTGATCGACGCGGTCGAGGGGGATTATGGCGAAGCGGTCGAGACGACACCCGACATCCTCTCCAAATTGTCGGGCAAGGACAATCCGCAGGCGGTGGTCGGCGTGTTCGACACGTTCGAGACGGTGCTCGGCGAGCTGGACCGCAGCGCTGCGCCGATCTGGCTGGTGGCGGAGCGGCTGCGCGATCCGGGCAATCTCGGAACGATTTTGCGCACCGGCGACGCGGTCGGCGCGGGCGCGCTGATCCTCGTCGACGAATGCGTCGATCCCTTCTCGACCGAAGCGGTGCGCGCCAGCATGGGGGCACTGTTCACCGTTCCGATCGTGCGCGTGATCTGGCCGGAGTTCCTGTCGTGGCTGCGCGAGGGGCCGGGGCAGCTGGTCGGGCTGAGCCTGCAGACCGAGAACGGTTACCGCGACGCGCCCTACGCCGCGCCGACCTTCCTGCTAACCGGCAACGAGGCGCAGGGGCTGCCGGAAGAATATGAGTCGGAGTGCGATCTGCTGGTGAAGATGCCGATGCTGGGCAAGGCGGACAGCCTAAACGCGGCGGTGGCGACGGCGGTGATGGCGTATGAGGTGCTCGCGCGGCATCGGTGAGGTGGTGGCGGGTCATCCGTCCGTCAGCGCCTCGACCGTTCCGACAGGATCGAGCACGAACTCGCGGTAGAGGCGGTAATGGTCGGTATCCTCCAGCCGGATCGGATCGATACCGGCGCGGGTCATCGACAGCAGCCGAACGTCCGGCGTCGCCATCAGGATCGGCGAGTGGGTGACGACGATCACCTGCGCCACGCGGGCTTCGGCAATGGCACGCAGTAAGGTGACGAACTCGAACTGTCGTCGCGGCGACAGCGCCGACTCCGGTTCGTCAAAGAGGAAGATACCGGGATTTAGGCAGCGTTCGGCAAAGAATCTCAGGAAGCCCTCGCCATGCGAGTGCGAAAGGAAGTCCGGTGGTGCGGCCCCAACGTCGAGCGCAGCCTGGTCCAGATAACGCGATACGCCGAAGAAGCTTTCGGCGCGGAAGAACCAGCCCTGCCCCATCTTCGGTAACCAGCTCGCGCGCAGGACGTCCTGCAGGCGATCGCCATTCTGCTCGACCGCCGTGCTATGATCGAGGGGGCGATATCCCGGGCCGCCGCCGGCGTGATCGAAGCCCGCCAGCGCGCCAATCCCTTCGAGCAGCGTGGATTTGCCGACGCCGTTCTCCCCGACGATGATCGTCACCGCGCGATCGAAGTGCAGGACGAAATCCTCGTCGCGGAACAGCGGCAGATTGAAGGGATAGGTCGAACGATCGAGCGTGACATCGTCGCGCAGCCGCACCTGCTTGAGATAGGGCGGCGCAAGCTTCGTCCGATAACCCCGTGCCATCGCTATTCCGCCGCATCCTCCACCGCGACCAGCTTGGTCAGCGGACGTGCGGCCTGTTCGCCGACCGGCAAAGTCTCAATTGACTTGTTGCCGGTGTCAATGTTGAGCGACTCGAACCGCCGCGCGCTGGTCAGCACCTGACTTTCGAGGCTACCGACAAAGCTGTTGTACGCGCCCATCGCGGTGTCGAGGTTCTTGCCGAGCCGTGCGACGTGCCCACCCATCACGGCGAGCCGCTGGTACAATTCCTTGCCGAGCGCGCCGATCTCCTGCGCCTCGCGCGCCAGTTTCTCCTGTCGCCACACCGCCGAGACGGTGCGCGCGATCGCGATCAGGTTGGTCGGGGTGGCGAGCAGCACGCGGCGCTCGAAGGCGTAATCCCATAGCCCGGCGTCATGTTCGAGCGCGGCGGAGAGGAAATGCTCGCCGGGGACGAACATCACGACATATTCGGGCGTATCGTCGAACTGCGTCCAATAGGCCTTGGCGCCGAGCGCGTTGACGTGCGCGCGCATCGAGGCGGCATGCGCGGCGAGCCCCAGCTGCCGCTCGGCCTCGTCAACCGCGCCGAATGCGTCCTGATAGGCGTTGAGTGACACCTTGGCGTCTACGATCAGCGACTTGCCGCCGGGGACGCGGACGATCGCATCGGGACGCAGCCGCGCGCCTTCGTCGCCGGTGACGCTGACCTCCATGCGGAAATCGGTGTGTTCGGCCAGCCCGCACGATTCGAGGACGTTGCGAAGCTGTTGCTCGCCCCAGCGGCCGCGCGCCTTGGGGGCGTTGCGGAGTGCGTTGACCAGCTTGGCCGCCTCGCCCGAGACACGCTCCTGCCCGACGCGCATCGCCTCGATCTGGCCCTTGAGTTCACCGAAGGCATCGCGGCGCTCGGCCTCGACCCTGGCGACGCCCTCCTCGTAGCGGAGCAGACGGTCGTTGACCGGCTGGAGCAAGGCGCGCAGTCCCTGCCCCGATTGCTCCTCGGCCTGGCGGAAGCGCGCCTCGGCGCGTTCGAGGAACTGCTTCTGTGCCTCACCCAGCGCGTTCTGCGCGACCTCGCGGAAGCGCAGGCTCATCTCGTCAGCGGCGGCGCGCAGGTCGGCGATGCGTTGCTCGGCAGCCCGGCCCTCCGCCTCCAGCCGTGAGACCTGCAAGCGCGCGGCCTCGCGCTCGTCGCGCGCCTGCGCCAGCTCGGTGCGGAGCGTCTCGGCAGCCCGGGCGCGCTCCTCGGCGCCGGCGAGGTCGGTGATCGCGCGCTTGAACTGTTCGGCGTGCGCGTCGCGCTCGCGGCGGAAGCCATCCGCCCCGCGCTTCCCGGCCAGCCATCCGAGCAAGGCGCCGAGCGCGAGCGCGATCAGCGCGACGAGGATATATTCGACCATCTATGGAACATAGATCGAACGGGGCAGTGGCGACAACCGCTAATTGCCGCCCGCTCGCCTGCGATCAGCCGCGGCGGAGCTTGTCGAGCTTCTTGAGCAACATGCCGCGCTTCAGCCGCGAAATGTGGTCGATGAACAGGACGCCATTCAGATGATCGATCTCATGCTGCATACATGTCGACATCAAACCGTCGAACTCGGCCTCCTGCCGCGCACCGTCGGTGTCGAGCCATGTGACGCGACAGCGGGTCGGACGCGTGACTTCGGCATATTGCTCCGGGATCGACAGACAGCCTTCGTTGTAGCTTGCGGTTTCCTCGCTAACCCACGTGAGTTCGGGGTTGATGAAGGCGTGCGGGTCACGCGCCGCCTCGCGCGGCTCGTCCTCCCCCAGCTCACGTTCCTGCAGGTCGATGACGACGATCCGCTGCATGATGCCGACCTGCACCGCCGCCAGCCCGATGCCATGCGCGTCGTACATGGTGTCGAACATGTCGGCGACGATCGCGCGGACAGCGTCGTTTACGTCCGGCGCCGGCGCGGCGGTTTCGCGCAGACGCGCGTCGGGAACTTCTACGATCGGGAGAATGGCCATGGCGCGGGGCTAGAAGCGCGTCGCCGGCCCGTCAAGCGACCGGGCGGCGCGCGCGCAGCGCCTGCGCCAGCGTGCCCTCGTCGAGATAATCGAGCTCGCCGCCGACCGGCAGGCCGTGCGCGAGCTGCGTAAGCCGGACCGGATAGCGCTCCAGCCGCTCCGCCAGATAATGTGCGGTGGTCTGTCCCTCCAGCGTGGCATTCATCGCCAGCACGACCTCGTCGACCACGCCGCCGGCGACCCGCGCGATAAGGCCCTCGATCGCGAGATCCTCGGGCCGGACGCCCTCCAGCGCGGACAGTCGCCCGCCAAGCACATGGAACCGGCCCGGAAACAGCCGCCCGCGTTCGAGCGCCCACAAGTCGCTGACATCCTCGACCACGCACAGGCTGCGCGCGTCGCGGCGCGGATCGGCGCAGATCTGGCAGGGATCACTGGTGTCGACATTGCCGCACAGGCCGCAGGTTGCGAGTCGTTCCTCCACCGCCGTCAACGCTGCGCGCAACGGCGCGAGCGACGCCTCGCGACGCTTGAGCAGATGGAGCACCGCGCGTCGCGCCGAGCGGGGGCCGAGACCGGGGAGCCGCGCCAGCGCGCTCGTCAGCGCCTCGATCTCGGGTGATGCCATGCGGAACAGATAGGGGGTTGCGCGGCGCGCCGCCAGCGTGTCGAGAGAGGCGATGCGGATCATCTTCATGGGAACCCCGGCGTTCGCGGTGCCGACGCTGGAGGCGCTCGTCGCAGACGGACACGAGGTAGTCGTGGCGTACAGCCAGCCGCCGCGGCCGGGTGGGCGGCGCGGACGCGAGCTGGTGCGCGCGCCGGTGCATATCCGGGCGGACGAACTCGGCATACCGGTCGTGACGCCGATGACGTTGCGCAACGCTGCAGCGCAGGCCGCGTTCTCCGCGCACCAGGCGGACGTCGCAGTCGTGGCGGCCTACGGGCTGATCCTGCCGCGCGCGGTGCTCGAGGCGCCGCGGCTCGGGTGTTTGAACGTCCACGGATCGCTGCTGCCGCGCTGGCGCGGAGCCGCGCCGGTACAGCGCGCGATCCTTGCCGGGGACGCGGAGACCGGTGTCGGGATCATGCAGATGGAAGCCGGTCTCGATACCGGGCCGGTCCGGCGCGAGGCGCGGACGCCGATCGATGGCAAGAATGCCGGACAACTGACTGACGAGCTGGCCTTGATGGGCGCACGGTTGATGGTGGAGGTGTTGCGCGATCCGGACGCCTGCCCACCCGTCGCGCAGCCGGTTGAAGGCGTCACTTATGCCGAGAAAATCCGCAAGGACGAGGCGCGGATCGACTTCGGTGCGGATGCCGCGCAGGTCGTGCGGCAGGTCGCGGCCTTTTGTCCGGTGCCGGGTGCCTTCTTCGAGCGTCAGGGCGAACGGGTGAAGGTGCTCGAAGCCGAACTGGCGGAGGCTCACGGTCCGCCGGGCGAGGTATTCGACGATACCTTGACGATCACCTGCGGGAAAGGCGCGATTCGACCGGTACGGGTGCAGCGGGCGGGTCGCGGCGTGATGAGCGTTGCGGAGTTGTTGCGCGGGTTCCCGATCCCGGTCGGCACGCAGCTGTGACGCGTTTCGCGCTGACTGTCGAGTTCGATGGCCGGCCGTTCATGGGCTGGCAGCGGCAGGCGCATGGGCCGAGCGTCCAGCAGGCGATCGAGGAAGCAGCGCTGGCGGTGACCGGCGAGCAGGTCGTGGTACATTGCGCCGGACGCACCGATGCCGGCGTCCATGGACTGGGCATGCGCGCGCATCTGGAGATCGCCAAGCCGATCGGCGCGTTCCGGCTGAGCCAGGCGCTCAACGCACGGCTGCGCCCCGCACCGGTCTCGATCCTCGATTGCACCGAGGTCGGCGAAGAATTTCACGCGCGTTTTTCGTGTCTTGCGCGCGCTTATGAATATCGGATCGTCAATCGTCGCGCCCCGCTGACTTTCGAGAAAGGGCTGGCGTGGCAGATCCCGCAACCGCTCGACGCGGCGGCGATGCACACAGCGGCGCAGCGACTGGTCGGCACGCACGACTTTACCACCTTTCGCTCGGCGCATTGCCAGTCGGCGAGCCCGCTCAAGTCGATCGACTGGTTCGAGGTGGTGCGAGACGATGAGCGGGTGACCGCACGGGTCGAGGCGCGCTCGTTCCTCCACCATCAGGTGCGTTCGATGGTCGGCTGCCTGGCGCTGGTCGGCACGGGGCGTTGGTCGACGGACGATCTCGGCGACGCGCTGCGCGCCGCCGATCGCGGGCGGCTGGGGCTGAACGCACCACCGGACGGGCTGTTCTTCGTGAAGGCGCTCTATGCAGGCGACCGGCTGAAGCGCGACGCCAGTTCGACGTGCGTCGACCAGCGGAACTGACCGACCGGCTGGACCCAATCGAGCGTGTAGCCGGCTTTGCACAAATCCTGCGCATCCCGCGCGAAGCTGCCGGGATTGCAGGAAACATAGCCGATCGTCGCGACCTTTGACGCGGCGAGTTGCAGCACCTGCTCGCGTGCGCCCGCGCGCGGCGGATCGAGCACGACCGCGTCGAAGCGATCGAGCTCGGCAGTGGTCAACGGTCGGCGAAAAAGGTCGCGTTGCTCGGTGAACACCGGCCGCTGCGCGCGCCCTGCCGCCGCCTTGAGCGCCATGATCGCGTCGCGCGCGCTCTCGGCCGCATAGACGCGCGCGTCGAGCGAAAGCGCGAACGTACCGAGCCCGGCGAACAGATCGGCGACGATCCGCGCGCCTTGCACCGCTTCGCGTGTCGCAGCGACCAGCGCGGCCTCGCCTTCGACGGTCGCCTGCAGGAACGACCCCGGCGGCAGCGGCACCGCGACGCCGCCGAGCGTGATCGTCACCGGCTCCGGCTCCCAGTGCGTTTCCGGTCCGATGCCGTCGTCGAAGGCAACGCGAGCAACGCCATGCGCCTGCGCAAGGGCGGTGAGCGCATCGTGGTGGGCGAGCCCCTCGGGCGCCACGCCCCTGACCAGCACGTCGACGCCCTGGTCGGCGAGCGTCAGATGAACGTCGAGGCGGCGCTTGGCCTTTAAGCTCGGCAGCAACCGCTTGAGCGGGCGGACCAGCGCGAACAGTTCGGGCGCAAGCACATGGCACTCGTGAAGGTCGACGATCTGGTGGCTGCGCTCGGCGGTGAAGCCCATCCGTCCCGATGGCTCGACGTGGAGCGAGGCACGACGGCGCGTGCGCGGCGGCGACAGCGCGGGCGGGCGGATCGGTGCGGGCACGCCATGTGCATCGAGTACGGAAGCGATCCGATCGGTGATGAATGCCGACCAGCTTTCGTCGTCGAGATGCTGGAGCTGGCAGCCGCCGCATTCGGGATAGTGGCGACAGGCCGGATCGATATGGTGCGGGCCGGCGATGATCGCACCGTCGTCGGTCAGCGTGTCGCCGGGGGCGGCGAGCGCGACATGCCGGCCGTCCCCGGCGATCCCTTCGCCACGCGCGGCGACGCGGACGATCACGCTCATGCGCGGGCTCCGGCAAGCGCAACGGCGAGATCGTCGGCGATGAACGCGGGGCCGAGCCGCCGCGCGGCCTCCGCGTGCAGCCACACACCGGCCGAAGCGCCGTCGAGCGCAGTGCGACCGTCGGCGAGCATTGCGGCGATCGCGCCGGCCAGCACGTCGCCGCTGCCGGCGGTCGACAGCCAGGACGTCGCCTCCCCGGCGATGATCGCGCGGCCATCAGGCGCGGCGATGACGGTGTCGGGCCCCTTGAAGACAATCGTCGCATCCGCGCGGGCCGCAGCATCGCGCGCCGCGGCGAGCTTGCTGCCGGCCGGCGCGCCGAACAGCGCCGCGAACTCGCCCGCGTGCGGGGTCAGGATCAGCGGTGCACGCCGGTCGCGGAGCCGCTCGGGGGTGACGAGATGGAGCGCGTCGCCGTCGACGACCAGCGGGTGGTCGGTGGCGAGCGCCTGTTCGAGCAGCGCGCGGGCGTCGTCGTCGCGTCCAAGGCCCGGGCCGACCAGCAGCGCGCCGATCCGCGGGTCGGCGAGCGCTTCCGCGTCGCAGCGGCGGCGGACCAGTGCGTGCGGCGCGCCGGGTATCGTCGGCCCGAGCAGCTCCACATACCCCGCGCCCGCGTGCATCGCCGCGCTGGCGGCGAGCTGCGCCGCGCCTGCCATCCGCCCGCGCACCACCGCGACCATGCCGCGCGTGAACTTGTGCGCGTCGACCGGCGGCGCGGTGGGGTCGGGGTGCGCAAGGACCTGCGTGGCGCTGTCCGTGGCGACGCCGATCGGGATCACGCGGACCGCGCCGCAGCGCGCCGCGGCGGGCTGGAGCAGATGCGCCGGCTTGGCGGCGCCGAGCGCGAGCGTGACATGGTACGGCGGGACGTCGCCGAGCAGTGCCCCATCATCGGTGGCAACGCCGCTCGGCACGTCGACTGCAATAGCCAGATTAGCTTGTCGAATCAGTTTGTTGAGGAACGAACTTGTGTCTTCTTCGAGCGCGCGCGTCAGCCCGGTGCCGAACAACGCGTCGACCAGCACCGGCGCCGGCGCGGCGGTGGCGAGCTGCTCGACCGGGCCGCCCCAGAGCGCGCGTGCGGCGATCGCGGCGGGTGTGCGCGGCTCAACCGCTGCGGCGACGCGAACCAACCGCCCCGCGGCGTGGAGACGGGCCGCTGCGACATAGCCGTCTCCGCCATTGTGGCCCGGGCCGCACAGAATCAGCACGTCGTTGACACCCGCGAGCCGCCGGACCGCGCCGGCGATCCCGGCCCCGGCACGCTGCATCAGCGTGTCGACACTGGTGCCAGCGGCGATGGCGGCCGCTTCCGCCGCACGCATCTCGGCGGCGGTGAGCACGGCGGTTCCGGCGATCGGGATCATGACCGCCGCGCCTATGCCACCTCCCCGCTGCCGTCAAATATCGGCGAACACGTGCCGTTCGGCCTTTGCTCCCGGGTGGGTCACCGCGCCCTTGTACGCCGGGCCGACGTTCTGCGCATAGCGCCACAAGGCGCCCGCGCCGTAATCGTTCTGGCGCGCCTGCCAGCGCGAGCGCCGCTCGGCGAGCAGCGCCTCGTCGACGAGCAGGTCGATCGTTCCCGCCTCGGCGTCGATGCGGATCGAGTCGCCATCCTCCACCAGCGCGATCGGGCCGCCATCGGCGGCCTCCGGGCCGACATGGCCGATGCAGAAGCCGCGCGTCCCACCCGAGAAACGCCCGTCAGTGATGAGCGCAACCTTCTCGCCCATCCCGAGCCCGTAGAGCGCGGCGGTGGTCGAGAGCATCTCACGCATGCCGGGTCCGCCCTTCGGCCCTTCGTAGCGGATGATGATGACTTCGCCCTCGTTGATCCGGCGCGCCTCGACCGCCGCGAAGGCGTCCTCCTCGCAATCGAAGCAGCGCGCCGGCCCTTCGAATTGCAGGCGGTGCATTCCCGCGACCTTGACGATCGCGCCATCGGGAGCGAGCGACCCGCGCAAGCCGACGACGCCGCCGGTCGGCGTGATCGGGGTCGCGACGTCGTAGATGACCTTCTGGTCGGGGTTCCACGTCACCTCGTCGATGTTCTCGCCCAGCGTCTTGCCCGTGACGGTCAGGCACTCGCCATCGAGCAGCCCGCCGGCCAGCATCGTCTTCATCAGCATGTAGACGCCGCCCGCCTCGTACATGTCCTTGGCAACGTATTGGCCACCCGGCTTGAGATCGGCGATGTAAGGCGTTGATTTGAACGCCTCGGCAACGTCGAACAGGTCGAAGTCGATCCCCGCCTCGCTCGCCATCGCGGGCAGGTGCAGCGCGGCGTTGGTCGAGCCGCCGGTCGCCGCGACGACCCGCGCGGCGTTGATGAACGCGCTGCGGGTGCAAATGTCGCGCGGGCGCAGGTTGCGCGCGACCAGCTCCATCACTTGCGCGCCGGCCGCGACCGCGATCTGCTCGCGCGTGGTATAAGGCGCGGGGACCATGTTGCTGTTGGGGAGCGACAGGCCGATCGCCTCGCCGACGCAGGCCATCGTGTTGGCGGTGAACTGCCCGCCGCACGCACCGTGGCCGGGACACGCGACCTTTTCCAGCTCGTGCACCTCGGACAAGGGGCACGCGCCCGCGGCATATTTGCCGACCACCTCAAAGACATCGACGACGGTCACGTCGCGATCGTGGAAGCGGCCGGGGAGGATCGAGCCGCCGTAGACGAAGATCGACGGCACGTTGAGCCGCAGCATCGCCATCATCATCCCGGGTAGCGACTTGTCGCATCCCGCGAAGCCGACCAGCGCGTCATAGCAATGGCCCCGCACCGACAGTTCGACCGAGTCGGCGATCACCTCGCGGCTGACCAACGAGGATTTCATCCCCTGGTGCCCCATCGCGATCCCGTCAGTGACGGTGATCGTATTGAAGCGGCGCGGCATCCCGCCGCCCTGCTCGACCCCGCGCCGCGCAGCGTCGGCCTGCGCGTTCAGGGTCGTGTTGCACGGTGCACTGTCATTGCCTGCGGAGGCGAGCGCGACGAACGGGCGCGCGATCTCCTCCTCGGTCAGCCCCATCGCATAATAATAGCTGCGGTGCGGCGCGCGTTCGGGGCCGACCGACACGTGGCGGCTCGGCAGGCGGGACTTGTCGAAGGTCTGGGTCATGATGCGCACGCCTATGTCGCCGAAGGCGGGCGTTGCGCAAGTATTATGCGTCAGACGAGTTGGCTGAGCGCCTTGTCGACCCCGTCGATCGTGAACGGCTTGGCGAGACGCGGACGTTGACGGTGGGTCGGCGCGATCTCCTCGCCGCCACCGCCCGTGGCGAAGACGAACGGGATGTTGCGCTCGGCCAACGCGTCGGCGATCGCGAAGCTCTTCTCGCCGCCACGCAGGTTGACGTCGAGGATAGCGGCGTCGAAGCCACCCGCCTCGACCATCGGCAATGCCGAGGCGACGCTGTCGGCGGTGCCGGCATGCGTCTTGTCGAGTGCGTCGAGAAAATCCTCGAGCATCATCGCGATCAGGGGTTCGTCTTCGACCAAAAGCACACGCATCGTCATGGCAAAACGCCATAGCGCGCTCGCGCGCTCGCGCAACAGCTGTCAGGAGTCGGCGCGGGCGCCTTCCTCCTGCGCAACGAGCACGTCGCGGGTCGCCTCCGCCAGTTGCTGTACCGAGAAGGGCTTGGGAAGGAAGGCGACATTGTCGAGGTCGATCGAGCGGCGCAATTGCTCCTCCGCATAGCCCGACATGAACAGGATCGGGATTCCCGGGTGGATCTTGCGCAGCTGGCGCGCGAGCGTCGGGCCGTCCATCAGCGGCATCATAACGTCGGAGATGACCAGCGCCGGACGGTCGACGCCCTGCATCAGCTCCATCGCCGCCTCGCCGTTTTCGGCGGCAAGCACGGTATAGCCCTGCCGCGCCAGCGCGCGCTCGGCCACCGCGCGGACCATGTCCTCGTCCTCGACCAGCAGAATCGTCCCGCTGCCCCAGAGGTCGCCCGAGCGATGTCGCGCCGCCTGCTTGACCTGCGCCGCGACGGTCACGGCATCGGTAACTCCTGCGGTATGGACCGGCAGATAGATGGTGAAGGTCGCGCCGCGGCCGGGCCGCGAGTCGGCGAAGATGAATCCGCCCGACTGCTTCACGATGCCGTAGACGGTCGACAGCCCGAGGCCGGTGCCCTTGCCGACCTCCTTGGTGGTGAAGAACGGCTCGAAGATCTTGGGCAACACCTCCGGGGGGATGCCGGTGCCGGTGTCGGAGATTTCGAGCGCGGTATAGTCACCGCTCGGGATGATGTCGCCGCGACGGCGGATTTCGGCGATCGGCACGGAACGGGTCTGGATCGTCAGCTTGCCGCTGTTGCCGGTGCTGAGCATCGCATCGCGCGCGTTGACCGCAAGGTTGACCACCACCTGCTCCAGCTGCCCCGGATCGGCGCGCACCGGGCCAAGATCGCGGCCGTGCTTGACCTCCATCGTCACCGTCTCGCCCATCAGGCGGCGGAGCAGGTTCGACACTTCCGAGACGACATCGGGAAGTTGCAACACCTGCGGACGCAAGGTCTGCTGCCGCGAGAAAGCGAGCAATTGCCGCGTCAGGCTGGCGGCGCGGTTGGAGTTGGCGCGGATCTGCTGGATGTCGTCGTAATCGCTGTCGCCGGGCGAATGGCGCATCAGCATCAGGTCGCAATGGCCGATGATCGCGGTGAGGATGTTGTTGAAGTCGTGCGCCACGCCACCCGCAAGCTGGCCGACCGCCTGCATCTTGGTCGCCTGCGCCACCTCGCGCTTCAGGCGATTCTCCTCGCCATTGTCCTTCAGGCTGAGCAGTACCGCGGCATCGCCGAGCCCGCGCGCCGCCGCAATGGACAGCGCGACCGGCTCATCGGGGTGATCCTTCAGCCGCACCGCCAGGTCGGTCGAGCGCGCCGCGGTGCTGGTGAAGCGGCGGATCGCGTCGGCGACCGCGCTCTTGTCCTCGCGCACCACCAGATCGCCCGGATAGATCGGCGGCGCAGCGGTATCGACATCCGCCGCCCGCGCGAAGGCGCTGTTCATCTGCAGGAACCGCCCCTCACGATCGACGAGCGCGACTCCGAACGGCATCAGCATCAGCAGCGCCTCGATCCCGTCGCCCGACCCACCGCCCAGCGATGGATCGCTGTCAACCAACGCGACGAGGATCGCCGCCTCGGGATCATCGGCAAGCGGGATTTGCACCAGCCGCAACGGGTTCGCGGTGCTGCCCTCCGCAACGAAACGCACCAGCCCGGCCCGATCCTCGGCCAGAAAGCGTGCAAGATCCTCGCCGATGATCGGCTGGTCAGCGGACGCGCCCGCACGCGTCCTCAAGACGGCGTTGGCGGAAATCACATAGCCTTCGGCGGTGATCAGCGCCGCCATCACGCCCGCCGCGCCAAGCTGCGTGCCCAGCGCACCGTCGAGCGCCTCCATTAACCGCGCCGGCAGACCGGGTGACACGGTACGCGCAGCGAACCGCCAGACCAGCACGTCCTGCTGCTGCCCCGCGCGGGTGATCGTCGCCTCGATCGCGCCGACCGCACCCTTCAGCGTGACGCTCGCCCGACCGTCGCGCCACGCCGTACGCCCCGCCACTTCCAGCTCGCCCGCGCCATCGCCGGCCAGTGGCAGCGAAGGCGGGGTCGGGAAGCCGGCGAACAGTTGTTCGTAATGGTCGTTGGCGCACACCAGCCGACCGCTGCGATCGGTGATCGCGACGCCTTCGGGACTCGACTCCGCCATGACGCGCAGCAATTCCCAGTCATAGGTGACCGAGATCGGCTCGCCGGTCGCCCGCCGCAACCGGACGATCGCGATCCCTGCGCCGCCCAATACCAACGCTGCGGCGAGGAACCCGCCTGCGACGGTCGCGTCGCCGACCAGCCACAGGATCAGCGCGGCCGCCGCCAGCCCGGCGATCCCCGCGATCGCCAGCGCGGCGACCCCGCCGTCGAGCCACCGGCGCTTTCCCTCGATCGTGGCGAGCCGCATCACCGTCGTTCAGCCGATCACCAGATCCGCACCCGCGCATCGGGCGCGAGATACAGCTTCTGCCCCGGCTGCGGATTGAACGCCGGATACCACGGATCCATGTTGCGAACGATATTGCCGCGCTGCTCCGAGGGCGCATGCGGATCGGTGAGCAGGCGCTGGCGGAGGTTCGCCTCGCGATAATTGCGACGCCAGACCTGCGCCCAGCCGAGATAGAAACGCTGATCGCCGCTGAAGCCGTCGATCACCGGCGCCGGCTTGCCGCCGAGCGTGGCGACATAGGCGTCATGTGCCGCGGCAAGCCCGGCGAGATCCGCGGAGTTTTCGCCGAGCGTCAGCTCGCCCTTTACATGCATCCCCGGCAACGGTTCGTAGGCGTCATATTGCTTGGCGAGCCGTTCGCTAAGCGCCTTGAACTTCTGGACGTCGCCGTCGGTCCACCATTGCGTCAGCCGGCCCTTGCTGTCGTATTTCGCGCCCTGGTCGTCGAAATGATGGCTGATCTCGTGCCCGATCACCGCGCCGATCCCGCCATAATTGACCGCCGGATCGGCCTTGGGATCGAAGAACGGCGGCTGGAGGATCGCGGCCGGGAAGGTGATCGCGACCAGCCCGAAATTGGCCTGTGCGTTCACCGTCATCGGCGCCATGCCCCATTCCCAGCGATAGATCGGCTTGCCGAGCTTGGTGACGTTGTAATCGTGCCGCCACTGGTTGGCGCGCAGCATGTTGCCGAACGCGTCGTTGCCGCGGACCTCGAGGTTCGAATAATCGCGCCACTGGTCGGGGTAGCCGATCCGCGGGGTGAAGGCGGCGAGCTTGGCAAGCGCCTTCTGCTTGGTCTCGGGCGCCATCCAGTCGAGCTTTTCGACGCGCTGGCCGAGCGCGGCGAGCACGTTCTTGACCATCTCGTCCGCCGCCGCCTTGGTCTCGGGCGGGAAGTAGCGCGCGACATAGACCTTGCCGACCTCGTCGGTCAGCGCCTCCGAGGTGAAGGCGACACTGCGCTTCCAGCGCTCGCGCTGCTGCGGGGTGCCGCTCAGCACCGTGCCGTTGAACGCGAAGCTCTCCGCGTCGATGGCCCTGGGCAGCACGTCGGCGAAGCCGTCGAGGCTGCGCACCAGCAACTGGTCGCGCAGCACCGCGATCGGCGTGGCCGCGATCAATCTGGCGGTGCCGGCGATCGCGGTCGGCTGTGCGACGATCAGCGTCGGCGCGCTCGCCTTTTCGGCCTTGAGGAAAGTCGCGAAATCGAAGCCGGGCGCGCTCTGGCGCAATTGCTCGAGCGTCATCTTGTTATAGGTCTTGTCGGCGTCGCGGCTGTCGATGCGGGTCCAGTGGACGCGCGCCAGCTCGGTCTCGAACGCCACCAGCGCGGCGGCGCGCGCCTCGCCGTCCGGCTCACCCGCCAGCGTCAGCAGCTTGGCGAGATGCGCCTGATAGGCCGCCTTGGTCTGCATCAGCTTGGCGTCGGTCGACAGGTAATAGTCGCGGTCGGGCATCCCCAGCCCGTTCTGCATCAGGTTCACCGCATAGGTGTCCGGGTCCTTGTCGTCCTGCCCGACGTACAGGCCGAACGGGATGTCGACGCCGTTGCGATCGGCCTCGGCGAGAAGCGCGGGATAGCCGGCCTTGTCGACCTTGCGGATCTTCGCCAGCCACGGCTGGATCGGCTTCAACCCGGCATTCTCGATCGCGTTCGTGTCGAGGAAGGCGGCATAGGCGGCGCCGATCTTCGAGCGCGGATCTCCCTTCGCCGCCTCGAGGATGGTGCGGGTGCGGTCGCGCGACAGATCCTGCAACACGTTGAACGCGCCGTAGTTCGACTCGTCGGCGGGGATCGCGGTGTTCTTCGCCCAGGTGCCGTTGGCGAAGCCGTAGAAATCGTCGCCGGGCTGGACGCTGCGGTCCATGCCCGCGGCGTCGAACCCGAACGTGCCATAGGTCGGGCGGTCGCCGGAAGCCGACACGCCAGGGGCCGGCGCGCCCGGCGCCGCCTGCTGCTGCGCGGACTGGGCGAGCAACGCGGCGGGGACCAGCGCGAACAGCGAAGTAACGGTGACGGCAAGAAAACGCATGTACAAGGCATCCTTCGGGAAAGCCGCTGAATGCCGGGTTTGTAACGAGCCGTGACCGCGTGTGCTAGTTACCGTGGTGACGGTGTCGCCACTTGCGCGCGATCCACAGCCGCCACATCAGCGCCGCCAGCCCGTAGCCGAGCAGCGCACCGATTACCGAACAGACGACCATCCCGACCGCCGTGGCGGGGCCGACGTCCTGCAGCAGCCAGTCGACCCAGCCCGGCGCGGCCTGCACCGCATCGCCCAGCGGCTGCCCGGGCACCGCCCGGTCGACGTGCAGCAACCAGCCGCCGACCTTATAGTACATGATGAACAGCAGCGGCGTGGTCAGCGGGTTGGTGAAGAAGGTGGTGAGCGCGGCCGCCGGCACGTTGGCGCGCAGAGGCAGCGCGAGCACCGCGGAGGCCGGGATCTGCCCAAGCGGAATCAGGATGCCGGTGAACATCCCCAGCGCCACGCCGCGCGGGACCGAGCGGCGGGTGAAGCGCCACAGTTCCGGCGCGAGTACGCGGTGCGCGACCGGGCGCAGCACGCGGCTGTTCTCCATCGATTCGCGCGTCGGCAGGTTGCGGCGGCTCCACGCCGCGAGACGTTCCCACAGGGTCACGGGCCGCGTCGCCACGGATCAGCCGTGATCGCGCAGGATGCGCCCGGCCTCGCGCTTCCAGTCACGCTCTTTGATATGCTCGCGCTTGTCGTGCGCCTTGCGCCCCTTGGCGAGTGCCAGTTCCACTTTCGCGCGACCCTGCCCGTTGAAATAGATCATCAACGGCACCAGCGTCATGCCGTCCCGCGCGACGGCGCCGTGCAGCTTGTTTATCTCACGCTCATGAAGCAGCAGTTTACGGGGCCGCTTGGGTTCGTGGTTGAAGCGATTGCCGTGGCTGAATTCGGGGATGTTCGAATTGACCAGCCACACCTCGTCGCCCTTCACCTCGGCATAGCTCTCCGCAATCGAGCCCTCGCCGAAGCGCAGCGATTTCACCTCGGTACCGGTGAGTACGATCCCCGCCTCATAGGTGGTGTCGACCGCATAATCGAAGCGGGCGCGGCGATTCTCGGCGACGATCTTCTTCTTGTCGAAGGTGGCGGGTTTGGGACGCGACATGCGGGCGATGTAGGCGCGACCGGCGTGAGGGGCAAACGGCTAACGCCGAGATTTTCCGAGCGGGATCTTGAGCCGGATCATCGCGCGGTTGCTCTGCACACCGCCGACTGTCGCGGCCTCGGCCTCCGCGACCAGTGCGGCGCGGCCGCCAATGATGCCGGTTTCGGCTTTCGGAAATGCCGGGGCGTCGGGGTCGTAGCGGTCGGTCAGCGGGCGGAGGCGGTAGCGGTCCGGATCGGGGCGACGGCCGCAGACGACGACATCGTTGCCGGTCGGCGCGCGGCATGGATCAGCGACCGCGGGCTTGTCGAGCAATGGACCGGCGACGACGGACTGGAAGAAGAACCAGAGCGCCGTCATGTCCTAGCTCCGAAGAGAGGCCGTCATCGCGAGCGCAGCGAAGCAACGAGGGCGTCCTGATCCGAAGCTGGATTGCTTCGCTGCGCTCGCAATGACGGAGGGGTCACGTCAGAGCCCCGCGCGTTGCAGCCCGAGGTCGACCGCCGCGCGGCTCGCTTCGGACGGCCAGGTCATCGGCAGGCGCAGCCCGTCGGGGAAGCCGGGACGCATTTTGGCCATCGCATGCTTGACCGGGCCGGGCGACGCGTCGGTGAACAGCGACGTGTGTAGCGCGAACAGCCGGTCGTGGAGGTCGCGCGCGGTCGCATAATCGCCCGCCGCACAGGCACGCTGGAAATCGGCGCACAGCCGCGGCGCGACATTGGCGGTCACCGAAATGCACCCGACCCCGCCGTTGGCGTTGAAGGCGAGGCCGAGATCGTCATTGCCCGACAGCTGACAAAAACCGGCGCCGAGCCCGGCGCGGTGCTGCGTCACGCGGGTCAGCACGCCCGAGGCGTCCTTGACCGCGACAAACACGTTCGGGAACGCCGACACGATGCGGATCAGCGTTTCCGGCTGGATGTCGGTCACGGTACGCGCCGGCACGTTATACAATACGATGGGTAAGGGTGTTTCGGCGGCGAGGGCCTCGAAATGACGGTAGATGCCCTCCTGCGAGGGGCGGTTGTAATAAGGCGGCACCATCAGCGCGGCATCCGCCCCCGCCGCGCGCGCGGCGTGCAGGTTCGCCGCAGCGACGCGCGTGTCGTTCGATCCGGCGCCGGCGATCACCGGCACGCGCCCCTTCGCCTGATCGACGCAGACGCGGACGATCGCGAACTGCTCCTCCTTGGTCAGCGTCGCCGCCTCGCCGGTGGTGCCGCACGGCACGAGCGCAGACGAGCCCTCGGCGATCTGCCACTCGATCAGATCGCGATATGCCGACTCGACGAAATCGCCCTGCGCATCGAACGGCGTGACCAATGCGGGGATGGAACCTGAGAACATGAGACGAATTTGCTCCTGACGCGCGTTTGGGGGACGCCGTTCAGCGCAGATACGGCTACGGCTGCTATGCTGTCCACCACGGGCGTCGGTCAAAAACAGTGAAGGCGGGTGCGTTGATCCTTTTCGTTGCAGCAGCAGGAACCCTGGCGGCGGTCGCCGGGCAATATGGCGCGGTGCCCGCGACGCAGCCGGTACAGCCGCCGATCGCGACGACCGCGCTGCCGGGCATGGCGCAGCCGGTCGCGCAGTGGAAGGCGCTGCAACAGACCGATGCGCTGCCGTTCGACAGCTATTTCTCGTTCATCAGCGCGCATCCGGGCTGGCCGGGCGAGGCCGGGTTTCGGCGGACGCTGGAGCGCAAGGCGGCGACCGACCCGAACACGCCGGTAACCAGCGTCGCGGCGTTCTGCCGCCGCTGGAAGCCGCTGACCGCAGCAGGCTGGATCGCCTGCGCGCGCGCCTATCAGGCGACCGGCGCGAGTGTAGACGCGCAGGTGGCGGCGCGGACCGGCTGGCGACTCGGCAACCTGTCGCCGCAGGACGAATCGACCGTGCTGACCCAGTTCGCCAGCGCGCTGTCGCCCGCCGATCACGACGCGCGCACCGATGCACTGCTGTGGCAGGGCGCGACCGGCAGCGCGCAGCGGATGCTGACCTATACCAGCGCGGCGGCGCGCTCGCTGTTCACCGCGCGGCTGGCGTTCCGCAGTAATGCCGAGAACGCCTCGGCGCTCGCCGCCAGCTATGACGCGATCGGCGCCAGCGACGCCGGCTATATCGCCGACAAGGCGATGTGGCTGCGCAACTCGGGCGCGAGCCCCAGCGCGCGCGGCTGGCTGGCGCGCACCCGCACCGGCATGACCCGACCGGGCAATGTCGAAAAATTCTACGAGGCGTTGCTGGTCAATGCGCGCGCGGCGGCGGCGGACGGGCAATGGCAGACCGCCTATGACATCGCGCGGCAGATCGACGACGCCTACCCCGCGGGTACCGACGTCTCGACCAAGCCCTATGGCGAGCGCGACGATTATACCTCGCTGGCGTGGCTGGCGGGTCAGGCGGCGCTGAAGCTGGGGCGGCCCGCCGATGCGCGCGCGATGTTCGAGCGCTACGGGCTCGGCAGCCAGTCGCCGCAGACGCGCGCCAAGGGGCTGTATTGGGCGGCGCGCACCGCCGAGCAGGCGCGACAGCCCGACGCCAATGCCTTGTTCGAGCGCACCGCGGGCTATCGCGACCAATATTACGGGCAGTTGGCGATCGAGCATCTCCGCCGCCCGCTGACCGCGCCCCCTGCCCCCCCGACGCCGGTGATCGCCGCGACCGCGCGCTCGGCTTTCTACGGGCGTGAGGTGGTGCGCGCGGCGCAGTTCCTCGGCCAGGCCGGGCAGTATCAGGACCAGACCGCGTTCGTGAAGCAGATCGCCGCCGACGCGACCAGCGACACCGACCATTATCTAGCCGATGAATTGTCGCGCGCGCTCGGCCGCCCGGATCTCGGCGTGTTGCTGGGGCGCAGCGCGATGCAGAACGGGCTGACCGAATATAGCGCCACCGGCTTCCCGACCGTCGCGGTGCCGAGCGGGTACGAGGCGGAATGGCCGATGATCCACGCGGTCGCACGGCAGGAAAGCCAGTTCGACCGCATGGCGCGCAGCCCGGTCGGCGCGAGCGGGCTGATGCAGCTGATGCCCGGCACCGCGCGCGAGCAGGCGGGCAAGCTCGGGCTCGGCTACGATCCGCTGCGGCTGACCAGCGACACCAATTACAATATCCAGCTCGGCTCGAGCTATTTCCAGCGCATCTTCGCGCTATACGGCAGCTATCCGCTGGCGATCGCGGCGTACAATGCCGGGCCGGGCAACGTGAACAAGTGGCTGCGCGCCAACGGCGACCCGCGCACCGGCGCGGTCGACGCGGTCGATTGGGTCGAGGCGATCCCGTACAGCGAGACGCGCAATTACGTGCAGCGCGTGCTGGAGAATGCGGTCGTCTACGACCTGATGAATCCGGCGCGTGCCAAGAGCCGCGGACCTGCCAACCTCAGCTGGTATCTGGGCCGGGCGCGCGGCGCATGAACGAGCGCCCCAATTACATGACGCCGGCCGGCTATGCGAAGCTGCGCGCGGAATATGAACAATTGTTCGCGAAGGACCGGCCGGCGCTGGTCGAGACGATCAGCTGGGCGGCCGGAAACGGCGACCGCTCCGAGAACGGCGATTACATTTACGGCCGCAAGAAGCTGCGCGAGATCGACCGGCGGCTTGGCTGGCTGTCGAAGCGGATGAAGGCCGCCAAGGTCGTCGATCCGGCGCAGCAGCAGGATCGCTCGCGCGTGTGGTTCGGCGCGACGGTGACGATTGCGGACGAGGACGACAACGAACGCGTGCTCACGCTGGTCGGCGACGACGAGGCCGAAGCGGGCGTCGGCCGCGTCGGCTGGAACGCGCCGATCGCCCGGGCCTTGCGCGGAGCGGCAGTCGGGGATTTGCGACGGGTGACGCTGCCGGCGGGGGAGCGCGAATATGAGATCGTCGCGATCGGGTATCCGGCTGCGGAGAAATAGCAAGCTGCGCGGCTGGCCGAGCCCCCGCCTCATACCGTCATCCCGGACTTTGATCCGGGATCCCGCTTCTTACCTCCGGGGCCAAGAAGAAGCGGGGCCCCGGATCACGTCCGGGGCGACGGACGACGGGTAGCTGGATCGATCGGGTAAAATCCGGCATGAAGGTGTCATCTCGCTCGTTTCCAGCTCTCCTGACGGTTGCGATTGACCCCGCCCCTTTCGCAGTCGATGCAGCGGACATGGCTTCCGACGACAATCCCAATCGAAACATCGCCCTGCTGATCGACGCCGACAACGCGTCGTGGCAGGCGCTCGACCCCGTGCTGACCGCGCTCGCCGAATTCGGCCGCGTCAACGTGCGACGCGTCTACGGCAACTGGTCGAAGGAAGGGCTGAAGGGCTGGCGTGACATGAGCGTCATGCACGGCATCGAACCGCAGCAACAATTCGACCTGACGCGCGGCAAGAACGCCACCGACATGAAGATGACGATCGATGCGATGGACCTGCTCCACCGCGGCCGCGTCGACGCGTTCGGGATCATGTCGTCGGACAGCGACTTCATGCCGCTCGCCACGCGCATCCGGCAGGACGGGCTCGACGTCTACGGCTTCGGCAACAGCAACACGCCCGCGGGATTCCGCAACGCCTGCACGCGCTTCATCGACGTCAATGCGCTGATGGAGACGACCAAGCCCAAACGGGCGCGCCGGGTCGAGGTGCCGATCGGCGAATCGGTACCGCCGCCGATCGGCATGCCGTCCGCCGCCCCGGCGCCCGCCGCCGTATCAGCGGCGACGCGGCCGGCCGACGATCCCGAATTGCTGCAACTGCTCCACGACGCCTATGACTCGCTGAAGCCCGACGCCAAGGGCTTCGTACGACTTTCGGCATTGGGGCAGCGTGCAGCCAACCGGTCGAGCTTCGACGTGCGTAACTACGGCTACAAGCGGCTTTCGGATCTGGTCGATGCAATCGGGTCGATCGATGTCGACCGCCGCGAAAATCACGTGCTGGTCCGTTGGAAGGATTGATGATGCGGCTTTCTCTCGCGCTGGCGCTGGCCGCAACGATCGCCTCCCCGGTGCTGGCGGAAGATGCCGCGCCGCAGCGGTTGTCCGAAGACGTGCGCGTGCTCGCCTCGCCCGAATATGGCGGACGCGCGCCGGGTACCCCGGGGGAGAAGAAGACGCTCGACTGGCTGATCGCGCGCTTCACTTCACTGGGGCTACAGCCCGGCGGGCCGGACGGTCAGTGGCTGCAGAAGGTGCCGCTGGTCCACACCCGCGTCGCGCCTGACGCGATGATGACGATCGGCCGAACGACGCTGACGCAAGGCAAGGAGGTCGCGGTCACCACGGTGTGCGCCGCGCCGACGGTCGCGATCACCGACTCGCCGATGGTGTTCGTCGGCTACGGCGTGTCCGCCCCCGAGGCCGGATGGGACGACTTCAAGGGCGTGGATCTGCGCGGCAAGACGGCGGTCTTCCTCGTCAACGATCCCGATTTCGAGGCCGCCCCCGGCGACGACGCCAATGGCAAGTTCGGCGACCGTCGCATGACCTATTACGGACGCTGGACCTACAAATTCGAGGAAGCCGCGCGGCGGGGGGCGGCCGCGGCGCTGATCGTCCACGATACCGGCGGCGCCGGCTATCCATGGTCGACGGTCAACGCCTCGAACGGCGAGAACTACGACATCGTCCGCACGGCGAGCGATCCGCGCGTGCCGTTGCAGGGCTGGATCGAACATGCCGCGGCCGACCGGCTGTTCGCCGACGCGGGACTCGATCTGGCCAGGCTGCGCATCGCAGCGCGGTCGAAGGCGTTCCGCCCGGTTGAGATGAAGCCGCGCTTCTCGGCGTCGGCACGTGTTGCGGTCGAGCGGATCGAGAGCGCCAATGTGCTGGCGAAGATCCCGGGCACCAGGCATCCCGACGAGACCGTGATGTTCGCGGCGCATTGGGACGCCTATGGCGAGGGCCCGGCGGATGCGTCGGGCAAGACGCTGCGCCCCGGCGCGAACGACGATGCGCTGGGGACGGCGGGCGTGGTCGAGCTGGCGCGGCTGTTCAAGGCGGCACCGGCTCCGGAGCGGACGCTGGTGTTTGCGCTGTGGACCGGCGAGGAACGCGGGCTGCTCGGCTCCGAACATTATGCGGCGCATCCGGTCTATCCGCTTGCCAAAACCGCCGCGAACCTGACGCTCGACATCCTCCAGACCGCCGGCCCGGCGAAGGACGTGGTGTTGGTCGGTCAAGGGCAGTCGTCGCTAGACGGACTGCTGACGGAGGCGGCGCGGGCGCAGGGACGTGCGGTGACGCCAGAGACGTTCAGCGAGCGCGGGCTCTTCTATCGCGCCGATCATTTCTCGGTGGTGCGGCGGGGGGTGCCCTCGCTGCTGCTGATGGCGCTGGGCGGTGCGGCGGACCTGCGCGACGGCGGCCGCGCGGGCGGGCAGAAGTGGCTCGACGATTACATGGCCTGTTACCACAAGACGTGCGACGCGTGGGATGCGGGGTGGAACCTGCAGGGCGCTGCGGCGGATGTCGACCTGTTCCATACGATGGGGGACCGGCTGTCTAAGGCAGGCGTGTGGCCGACATGGAGCGCCGGGAGCGAGTTTCTGGCGCTGCGTGACAAGAGCGCGGGCGAGCGGCGATAGGCGCTGATACATGAGACGATTGTCTCATCGCCCATCCCGCCTCCTGTCTTCGCGGACAGGAACCGAAGGTCCGCGAGGGGCCGGCGCTGCGACGAAGCCGGATCGCTGATCCATTCGGGCGCGGGCTGGTACAAATCTCCAGCTCAACCTGTTGTGCAAATCGCCCGCTATCGTCGGCTCCGACCAGCCGCGCACCCGACGAGATCGAACATCTGCCGAACATGAAAAACGTCGTCCTGCGAACCGCCAGTCGTCGGCAGCAGGAAATGGGCAGGAGCAGCGCCACCCCGATGTGGCGCACCGAAGGCCACCCAATAATGTGCATCCATACCGATGAATTCTCGATCGCCGTGCGGCCTCGGCCCGCCGTCCGGATCTGGCGGTTGCCAGCCGGGCGCATCCGGATTTTCGGTCGAGCTGATATTCTGAAGTTCGTCCGTCCCGCCGTTCCACGGTAACCACCAAGACGTCGTCTTCGTCTTTGCGTCGCGCACCATCAGCACGACCCCGTTCGGCCAGTCGTCGCCGCTATCCACCGCATGGAAGATCGCGGTCACCTCCGGGTGGTGCCGTAGCGTGTAGCGTGCCCGTTCGACCGGGCACGTTCCGATCGCAGCCGCGGCCAGCGCGAACAAAACGATCATCAGCTGAACCCTCCTGCGCCATCAGCAGATGGCGACCGGCATGATCCTATGATGCGGTCGGCCGCGCCTCAACGTCCGCTCGCCGATCCGGGTCATCCGACCAACAGGACGGAGCGCACCCACGCCCCGCCCCTTACCCGGTCAGCGCGTCAGCTTCTTGTACGCCAGCCGCGTCGGTCGGTCGGCGGCGTCGCCCATGCGACGGCGCTTGTCTTCCTCGTAGCTTTCGTAATTGCCCTCGAACCATTCGACGTGGCTATCGCCCTCGAACGCGAGGATGTGCGTGCAGAGGCGATCGAGGAAGAAGCGATCGTGGCTGATGACCACCGCGCAGCCCGCGAACGTCTCCAGCGCCTCTTCGAGCGCGCGCAGCGTCTCGACGTCGAGATCGTTGGTCGGCTCGTCGAGCAGCAGGACGTTGCCGCCCTCCTTCAGCATCTTGGCCATGTGGACGCGGTTGCGCTCACCGCCCGACAGCTGGCCGACCTTCTTCTGCTGGTCCGGCCCGCGGAAGTTGAACGCGCCGACATAGGCGCGCGTCCCCATCTCCTGCTTGCCGAAACGGAAGATCTCCAGCTCGTCGGAAATTTCCTGCCAGACGTTCTTGTTCGGATCGAGATCGTCGCGGCTCTGGTCGACATAGCCGAGCTTGACGGTCGAGCCGACCTCGATCGTCCCCGAATCGGGCGTTTCCTGCCCGGTGATCAGCTTGAACAGCGTCGACTTGCCCGCGCCGTTCGGCCCGATCACGCCGACGATGCCGCCCGGCGGCAACGTGAAATCGAGGTTGTCGAACAGCAGTTTGTCGCCATAGGCCTTGGTCAGCCCCTTGGCCTCGATCACCTTGCCGCCGAGGCGCGAGGGCAGCTGGATCAGGATCGCGGCCTTGCCGGCGACGCGATTCTCCTGCTTCTCCATCAGCTCGTCGAACGCGCGGATCCGCGCCTTGCTCTTGGTTTGCCGCGCCTTGGGCGTCTGGCGCATCCACGCCAATTCGTCGGCGATCGCCTTCTGCTTGCCGGCTTCCTCGCGCTCTTCCTGCTCGAGGCGCTTGGCCTTCTTTTCGAGATAGCCGGAATAGTTCGATTCGTAGGTGTAATAACGCCCGCGATCCAGCTCGAGCACCCAGTTGACGACGTTGTCAAGGAAGTAACGATCGTGGGTGACGAGGATGACGTTGCCGGTATATTCCTTAAGATAATTCTCCAGCCACGACACGCTTTCTGCGTCGAGGTGGTTGGTCGGCTCGTCGAGCAGCAGGATGTCGGGCTTTTCCAGCAACAGCTTGCACAGCGCGACGCGGCGCTTCTCACCACCCGACAGGTTCGTCACCGCGGAATCGCCGGGCGGGCAGCGCAATGCCTCCATCGCCTGTTCGAGCTGGCTGTCGAGCGCCCAGCCGTCGACCGCGTCGATCTTCGCCTGAAGATTGCCCATCTCTTCCATCAGCGCATCGAAATCGGTGTCGTCCTGCGGATCGCCCATCTCCGCCGAGATCGCGTTGAAGCGATCGACCAGATCCGCAACCGGGCGCACGCCGTCCTTGACGTTGCCCATCACGTCCTTGGTCGGATCGAGCTGCGGCTCCTGCGCCAGATAACCGACCCGGACCCCCTCGGCAGCCCAGGCCTCACCGACGAAATCGGGATCCATCCCGGCCATGATCTTCATCAGCGTCGATTTGCCCGAGCCGTTCGGCCCGATGATCGCGATCTTCGCCGAGGGGATGAACTGCAGGTGGATGTTGTTGAGAACGGGCTTGTTCGCGCCCGGGAAGGTCTTGGTCAGACCTTTCATGACATAGGTGTACTGAACGGCCATCTGGCGCGCGGCTCCGTGTAAAGAGGGTGCAGCGAAAAAATCGTCGGCGCGCATGTAAGCGCAGCCCACGCCGTTGGCAAACCGCGCGGTGCCGGTTACGCCCCCGGCCATGAAGCATCTTTCCTCGCTGACGATCGCCTTGCTCCTCGCCACGCCTGCCGCCGCGCAGCGAACCGCGCCGCCGACACCGGCTGCGGTCGATCCGCAGGTCGCGGCGTTGCGCGACGCCGCACTGAAGGACGATATCGCTTACGATATCGTCGAGGGACTGACGACCGAGGTGGGGCAGCGGCTGGCCGGCACCGAGGCGGAGGCGCGCGCACGCGACTGGTCGGTCAAGAAGCTGACCGCGCTCGGCTTCAGCAACGTCCGCGCCGAACCATACCGGATGCCGGTGTGGGTGCGCGGCGACGAAGCCGCCGAGATCGTCGCGCCGGTGCCCCAGAAGCTGACGCTCGCCGCGCTCGGCAATTCGGCGAGCACCGGGCCGCGCGGGTTGACCGCCGAGCTGGTCGTGTTCCCCTCCTACACCGAATTCGCCAACGCCCCGAACGCGGCGGTCCGCGGCAAGATCGTCTATATCGGCAATGCCATGCAGCCGACGCAGGACGGGTCGAGCTACGGCAGCAGCGGCCCGGCGCGCTTCACCGGCCCCGCAACCGCCTCGCAAAAGGGCGCGGCGGCGATCGTGATCCGGTCGATCGGCACCGATACGCACCGACTGCCGCACACCGGCGTCACCACTTTCCCGGCCGGCGTGAAACCGATCCCGGCCGCCGCACTTTCCGCCCCGGACGCGGCGTTGATCGAGCGTCTGGCGAAGCGCGGTCGGCCTATCCAGCTGAAATTGCTGCTCACCCCGAAGATGATCGGCGAGCGCGAGTCGGGCAACGTCATCGCCGAGGTGCCGGGTACCGACCCGACGGCGGGCGTGGTGCTGGTCGGGGGGCACCTCGACAGCTGGGATCTCGGTACCGGCGCGATCGACGATGCCAGCGGCGTCGCGATCAGCGCCGCCGCAGCGAAGCGGATCATGGACAGCGGGCAGCGTCCTCGCCGCACGATCCGCGTGGTGTGGTTCGGTGCCGAGGAAGTCGGCGGGTTCGGTGGCGCGGAATATTCCAAGCGCCATGGCGCCGAGCGTCACGCCACTGCCTCCGAGAGCGACTTCGGTGCGGATCGTATCTGGCGGTTCGAGACGCAGTTCCCCGACAGCGCCACGGCGGTGACCGCGCGGCTCGCCAGCGCGCTCGCCCCGCTCGGGATCGTCGCGGGCGGCGGCCGCGCAGGCGACGGCACCGACATCGCCCCGACGATCGCGACCGGCGTGGCGGGCGTCGACCTCAACCAGTCGGGGCTGCGCTATTTCGATACGCATCATACGCCCGACGACACGCTGGAACGCGTCGATCCCGAACAATTGCGACAGAACGTCGCGGCCTGGACCGCGATGCTCGCGATCGTTGCCAACGCGCCGGAGGAAATCGGGCCGGTAAAGCGGCCGTGAAACCTGCATGAAAGGTGCGCCGCGGCGGGTCACCATTCGTCGCAACCTTTCGCAAAGGTGAATTTTGCTTATTGACCCCCCCGGTTGGTAGGGTATTGCGAGGGTTCGCGACGGCGCTGGGGTCGGGCGCGAGTTTTTTTATGTAATGCTTGGGAGCATTCCGATGAAGAAGATCCTGCTCGTTGCCGCCGCCGCTGGCCTGATGTCGGTCGCCGCTTGCTCGAAGTCGCCTGAGGCTTCGGCGGTCGAGAACAATGCCGACATGATGGCGGACAACATGGACGCGATGGCGGCCAATGTTGCTGACATGTCGAACACCACCGCGAACCCGTTCGCCGAGGACAACGCCGAGGCGGTTGCCGAGAACGTTCACTCGGCCGCGGACAACGTCCGTGACGCCGGCGAGGACGCCGCGAAGAACATGTAATCGACGGGAGCCGTGCCGGTGGTCATGAGGAAGTTGCTTCCCCTGCTTGCGATTGCGCTTTGCGGCGTGTCGGCGTGCAGTGACCGTTCCGGCACGGCTTCGATCGGTAACAATGCCGAGGCGGTGGCCGATGCGCTGGAGCGCAAGGCCAATGACCTCGACGCGATGGCCGAAGCCACCGCCAACGACAGCGCCGCCGCAATGCTGGAGGGTGCTGCCGACAATCTTGCGGATCAGGCGGACAATGTCCGAGATCTGGCCGAGGAAAGTACCGCCACGCGCTGAGCGACCGGCGGTTTGGCGGCGGTGACGTCGCGTTTCGGGGCGCCCGCGGGCGCCTCTTCTTTTGTACGAGACTTCGATACGGAGCTTGCGCGCGCTGTACGTGCGGCCTAGGTCGATCCTCATACCCGCGTCGGGGAGTGGCGCAGTCTGGTAGCGCGCCTGCTTTGGGAGCAGGATGTCGCAGGTTCGAATCCTGTCTCCCCGACCATCATTTCGACACATCAAGCGGCAAGCGCCGCCGCGCCTGGCCGGCGTCGTAACGCCAGCAGCAGCACGAGCGCCAGCGCCGCCATCCCCGCGCCCGCCAGCGAGACCATCGGCAGCTGCAGCCCCGCGCTGATCACCCCGCCGCCCACTGCCGCACCGATCGCATTGCCGAGGTTGAACGCCCCGATATTGACCGCGGACGCGAGGTTCGGTGCGTCGGCCGCAGCGTCCATCACGCGCATCTGCAAGGGTGGCACGATGGCGAAGCTGGCAACGCCCCAGAGCAGGATCGCGACGGCCGCCGTAACGGGCCAGTGCATTGCGGCCGCGAACACGATCAGCACCACGACCAACCCCGCGAAGCTGCCGGCGAGGGTCCGTTCGATCGATCGATCAGCCCATCGACCACCGAGCATGTTCCCGATCGTCAGCCCGATGCCGTAAAGCATCAGCATCGCCGTGACGAAGGTGGTGGAGGCGTGTGTTTCCGTGCGCAGGATCGGAACGATATAGGTGAAGACGGTAAACATCGCACTCGCCCCGATGACGGTCAGCACCAGCGCCGTCAGCACAGTCTTGCGCGCCAGCACGCGCAGCTCCGCGCGCATGTTGCCCGCCTCGGACGGCGGTAGCGGGGGGACGGCAAGCCGCAGCGCGACCATCGCGACCCCGCCGACGCCTGCGATCCCTGCGAAGGCGCTGCGCCAGCCGATCGTCTCCCCGACCCAGGTCGCCATCGGTACGCCACCGATCGTTG
Organism: Sphingomonas sp. 8AM; assembly: GCF_902506455.1. Lineage (GTDB taxonomy): Bacteria > Pseudomonadota > Alphaproteobacteria > Sphingomonadales > Sphingomonadaceae > Sphingomonas. The sequence goes on from NZ_LR733844.1 coordinate 2,926,946, forward strand.
CGACGGTCAGCCCGGTGAACATCGCGGCCAGCGCGCCGGCGCGCCGCTCCGGCGGCACGAGCTCGGCTGCGACGACCGATCCAACGCCGAAGAAAGCGCCATGGTTGAGCGAGGTGACGAGCCGTGCCGCCAACAGCATCCAATATCCGTGCGACACCGCCGACAACAGGTTGCCAAGCGTGAATATCGCCATCAACCCGATCAGCAGCGTCCGGCGGTCGAGGCGTGCCGTGGTGAGCGTCATCAGCGGCGCACCGATGAGCACCCCCATCGCATAGCCGCTGACCAGCAACCCGGCGGCGGGGATCGAGACACCCAGATCGGCCGCGATCACCGGCAACATGCCCGTCGGGGCGAATTCGGTAACGCCGATGCCGAACGCCCCGATCGCGAGCGCGAGCAGCCCAGGATTCAATTTCATGCGACCAGCTCCTCAGACCAGCGGCGGCGCGAGACGACGAAAGCCCTCCTGCTGCCGGTACGGTGTGTGTGGGTAAGGCGGGAGCATTTCGCTCGCCGCATCAAGCGTCGCGACCTGCGCGGCTGTCAGCGCCCAGCCGACCGCGCCGAGATTGTCGCGCAGCTGCGTCTCGTCGCGCGCGCCGATGATGACCGATGACACCGTCGGTCGCCGCAGCAGCCAGTTGATCGCGATTTGCGGGACGGTCCTGCCGGTCTCGGCCGCCACGGCCTCCAGCGCGTCGACGACACGGTAGAGATGATCGTCGGCCACCGGCGGCGCCCACTGGATGGTCTCGTGCAGCCGGCTGCCCGGTGGGATCGGCCGCCCCCGCCCGATCTTGCCGGTCAGTCGCCCCCAGCCGAGCGGACTATAGACCAGCGCACCGATCCCCTGGTCTGCAGCAAGCGGCAGCAGGTCCGCTTCGTAGCCCCGGCCGATCAACGAATAATAGACCTGATGCGCGACGAGCCGTGGCCAGCCGTGCCGCTCGGCGAGCGCCTGCGCCTTCATGATCTGCCAGCCGGGATAGTTGGAGACGCCGGCGTAAAGGACCTTGCCGTCAGCGATCAGCCGGTCGAGCGTGGCCATCACCTCCTCGGTCGGGGTGGACGCATCGAAGGCATGAAGCTGGAGCAGGTCGATGCGATCGGTGCCGAGCCGCCGCAGTGCCGTCTCGACCGCGCCGATCAACCGTTTGCGCGAAACGCCCCAATCCTGCGGACCGTCACCGGTCGGCAGGCCGGTCTTGGTCGAAATCAGCACGGCATCGCGGCGCCCCCTGATCGCCGCGCCGAGCACCGTCTCGGACGCGCCGTCCGAGTAGACGTCGGCGGTGTCGAACAAGGTGACGCCAGCATCGAGGCAGATATCAAGCATTCGCCGCGCCTCGGCGGCGTCGCTGGTGCCCCATGCGCCGAAGAGAGGCCCCGTACCGCCGAACGTCCCCGCGCCGAACGACAAGGCGGGCACCCGCAGCCCGGATGTACCCAATTGACGATATTCCACGATGCTGCCCTTTGCGTGTCTGCTTGCCGCACGCATAGATGGACCACGCCTCCAGCCGCCGGAAGTCCGATCATGAGCAAAGGATCTATGCCTTGAACGCAAAGATTACCGGCAATGACGATCGTGCCCGATCGCTGGCGTTCTTCTCCAGCGTCGTGGAGGAAGGCAGTTTTTCCGCCGCCGCCCGCGCGCTGGGCCTGACGCCATCGGCGGTGGCCCGCACGATCGACCGGATCGAGGCGCGGCTCGGCGTCCGGTTATTGCTTCGTTCCACGCGCGCGCTGACGCTGACCGCCGAGGGACGGGCGTATCTTCTCGCCGCGCGCCGTATCCTTGCCGATCTTGACGATGCCGAACAGCAGATCGCCGACCAGGGAGCGCCGCGCGGACGGCTGCGGATCAGCGCGGCACTGGCGCACGGGCGGCTGTGCGTTGTGCCGCTGCTCGGCCACTTCGCATGCGCTTTCCCGCACATCCTGATCGACGTCGCGCTGACCGACACCCTCGTCGATGTCGCGGCGGGACAGGCGGATGTGGCGATCCGCTTCGGCCCGCTCGCCGACAGCGGACTGACCGCGCGAAAGCTTGGCGAGTCGCGGCGCGTGATCGTCGCGGCACCGGATTATCTCGCGCGGGTCGGTACGCCGACGGTCCCGGAGGACCTGCTCGCCCACCACTGCCTCAACTTCAACTTTCGCCGTGCCGAGCCGATCTGGCCGTTCCGCCGCGAAGGTCGTGATTTCTCGCTGTCCGTCGAAGGTCCGATCGTCGCCAACAACGGCGAGACACTCGGCCAGCTCGCCGCCGCCGGGGTCGGCGTTACGCGGGTCGGCCGGTTCAGCGTCGCGGCCGAAATCGCCAGCGGCCAGCTCGTGCCCTTGCTGGAGGACTATAATCCCGGCGATGTCGAGCTGATCCACGCCGTATGGGTCGGGGGTGCGACAACTCCCGCCCGCGTCCGGGTGTTCGTCGACTTCCTCGTCGAACGACTAGCCGGACACGGCGTCGCGGAGAAAGGCTGATAGCCGGTCATCGTCGCTCATCGCGACGTTGAAGCGCATATGATCGCGCCAGCCGCCGCTGGTGCTGAACACCGGCCCCGGCGCCAGCACGATCCCGGCCGCGAGCGCGCGGCGTGCGAGATCGACCGCGTCGATGCCGTCCGGCAACCGCGCCCAAAGGAATATTCCCGCCGCCGGCTCGATCCACGGCTCGACCCCGACCGCGCGAAGTCGGGCAGCGACCTTGGCAGTGGCGCGCGCCAGCCGGGTCCGCACCGCCTCGACGTGGCGACGGTAGCTGCCGTCGGTAAGCACCGCGTGGAGCAGGCTGGCGGCGAGCGGGCTGCCCGCCATCGAGGTCGCGATCCGCAGATCGGCCAACGCCTCGATCCAGTCGGCGCGCGCCGCAATATGCCCGCAACGCACCGCGGCCGACAGTGACTTGGAAAAGCTGCCGATGCGGATCGTCCGGTCGAGGCCGTCGAACGCCGCCAGGCGCGGCGCGGGCGTATGTTCGAAATCGGCGAAGATATCGTCCTCGACGATCACCATATCGTGCGTCTCGGCGACCTTCAGCAGGCGGTGTGCTGAGGCAGCACCGAGCGAGGCACCGGTCGGATTGTGGACGCCGGCGTTCGTCAGGTAAAAGCGCGGGCGATGCGTCGCGGCAGCGGCGGCAAAGGCGGTGACCTCCGGTCCGGTTGCGGTCACCGGCACGCCGATCGCGGTGGCACGATGGGCACGCAACAAGGCGAGAAAATTGAAATAGCAGGGATCATCGACCAGCACCGTGTCGCCTGGCTGGAGCAGGAAGCGACAAACCAGATCGAGCGCATGGGTTCCGCTGTCAGTCAGCAGGATCTGGTCCGGACCCGCATCGATGCCCTGCACCGCCATGCGCCGCGCCAGCAGCGCGCGTAATGGTGGCGAGCCGCGCGGCGAGGCATAGCCGGCCAGCATGCCGTCGTCGCCGGCCCGCGCCGTCGCGCGCAGCGCCTTGCGAAGCGCATCGCCGGCCAGCCAGGCGTCGGGCAGCCAGCCACAGCCCGGCATCAGGTCATGCCGCCGCTCGCCAAGCGACTGGCGCAACATCCACAATGGATCGACCTCGCGTTCGGGCGGCGCCACCAGCCGGTCGAGCGTCAGCGGCGCAAGCGGCGCGGCGACATAGAAGCCCGATCCGGGCCGGGCGCGGATCACCCCCTCCGCTGCCAGCCGATCATACGCATCGACCACGGTCGAGCGCGCCACGCCGCTCGTCGACGCCATCGCGCGGATCGACGGCAGCCGCGCGCCCGGCGTCAGCGTACGCGCAACGATCCGGTCGCGGATCGTCCGAACCACCATGCCCGTGCGCGTCTTCTCGCCAGGATCGGTCATCGTATCGTTGTTCTCACCAGTACAGTTTGCTGCAATCGTACTGCACCGTATCTTTCGACGCCATCACCCTCGCGCTAGGTCGCGCCATCATCAGCAGGAGACGCCCGTGACCCGCCCTTTCCACCTCGTCGACGTGTTCGGCACCGATCCGCTGACCGGCAACCCGCTCGCCGTGATCGCCGACGCCGAAGGGCTGGATACCGCGGGGATGCAGGCGATCGCCGGGTGGCTCAACTTCTCGGAGACCACCTTTCTGCTGCCGCCGACCGATCCTGCCGCTGACTACCGGGTTCGCATCTTCACCATGGCGCACGAATTGCCGTTCGCCGGTCATCCGACGCTGGGGAGCGCGCATGCATGGCTCGAGGCGGGCGGCCGGCCGCGCCGGGACGGCGTCATCGTGCAGGAATGCGGCGTCGGCCGGGTGACGATCCGCCGTGACGCCGACCGGCTCGCTTTCGCCGCTCCGCCGCTGCTGCGCGGCGGCACGCCGAGCGAGGCGGAGATCGCCGCGGTTGCCGCAGTGCTACGGATCGAACGCGCGGCGATCATCGACGCGGCCTGGGCGGATAACGGCCCGGGCTGGATCGCGGTCATGCTGGAATCGGCGGAAGCGGTGCTTGCGGTCGAACCTGCGCGGCATCATCCCGGCCGGATCGATATCGGCATCGTCGGCGCGCACGCACCGGGCGGCTCGGTGGCGTTCGAGCTGCGCGCGCTCTTCACCGATGCGCATGGTGGATTGATCGAGGATCCGGTGACCGGCAGCCTCAACGCGTCGGTAGGACAATGGCTATTCGCGACCGGTCGGGCGAGCGGCAGCTATGTCGCCGCGCAGGGCACACGGCTGGGGCGCAGCGGCCGCATCCATATCAGGCAGGATGGCGATGGACAGACATGGGTCGGCGGCGCGACACGGACGCTGTTCACTGGCCGGACGGACGCGTGATGCAGATCGCGATCCTGACCTTCGACGGTTTCAACGAACTCGATTCGTTCGTCGCTGCGGCGATCCTCAACCGGCTACGTCCGCACGGCTGGCACGCGCATATCACCGCCCCGACCCATACCGTGACGTCACTGAACGGCGTCACCGTGCATCGCCAGCGCCCGCTATCGTTCGTGGCGGAGGCCGATGCGGTGCTGATCGGCAGCGGCGTCCGCACGCGTGAGATTGCCGCCGACACGGCGCTGCTCGCCCGCCTGCGGCTCGATCCGGCGCGCCAGTTGATCGCCGCGCAATGCTCGGGGACACTGCTGCTGGCAAAGCTCGGGCTGCTCGGCACCCTGCCCGCCTGCACCGACCTCACCAGCAAGCCGTGGGTGATCGAGGCGGGCGCGACCGTCATCGAGGCGCCGTTCGCCGCACATGGTAACGTCGCCACCGCCGGTGGCTGCCTCGCGGCGCCCTATCTCGCCGCCTGGCTGATCGCGCGCGGCGGCGGCATCGGACTGGCGCGCGAGGCACTGCATTATGTCGCACCCGTCGGCGAGAAGACGCGCTTCGTGGACCATGCGATGGCGATCGTCACCGCGGAACTGACGATCGCCTGAGCGACGGTGCCGCGCCGGTCGTGTAGCGCGGCATCGCCCTGCGTTCCGTCGATCAGAATTGCAGCCGCGCTTCGGCGTAGAGCACCCGGCCCCTGATGTCGTACCGCGACGCGTCGAACGGGCGGCTGTCGATCAGCGCGAACGGCGGCCGGGCGTTGAAGATGTTGCGTCCGCCGATGCTCGCCGAAAGGCTGCGCACCGGCTGCCAGCGGACGTTCAGGTCATAGGTGGCGAGGCTGTGGATCGGGAACGGCCGGTCCGGCACGCCGTCGAAGTCCGAGTCCTCCGCCTTCCCCTCGTCGTAGGAGACGCCATAGGTATTGTCATAGGCCGGTATGAACCGCCTCGCGAGACGCGCGGACAGCGTCGGGGTCATCACCGTCAGCCCGAGTTCGTAGCGATAACGATCGAGCCCCAGCGACGTGCCGAGCATATTGCTGATGACATGGCCCTGATAGTCGAATTGCTGACGCAGGTTGCGGCTATAGTTGACGAACGGCGTGACCGTTGCCGTCCCGAGCTGGAAAGCATAGCTGGCGGCGACATCGATCGACTCGCTCAGCACCGAGCCGACGTTGATCGGACGGATCTCCTTGCGGACGATGTAGCCGTCGGCATCGCGGATCCAGACGTTCTTCAGGCCCATATAATCTCGCCTGGGCATCAGAATGGCGAGGTCATCGGTCGAACCGATACGATCGTGGACGACGGTGTTGTAGTAATCCACCAGAACACTGAGGCCTTGAAATACATGATGCGGCTCGAACAAGGTGCCGAAATGGTAGCTGCTCGACGTCGATGGCCGCAGCCTGGGGTTGGCCAGATAGATGTATTGGTATTCCGTGCCCTGCAGCTCATTTCCGTCCGGTGCATAGGGGTCCCAGACCAAGATGTCGGTGAACGTCTGTCCGGCACGAACGTTGTAGAGATCGGTGAAGCTGGGCGGTGAGAAGGACGACGACCATGAGCCGCGGAACAGCAGCCCTGGCGTCGGCGACCAGGATGCGCCGACATCCGGGCTGATCCGCGAGAAGCTCGCTTTTCCGCGGACGATCTTGCCCCCGTCTTCGTAAGGCACGTTATCGACCGTGGCGACCGGGCCGCGCGTGACATAGCTGTTGAACCGGCCCTTCAGCGACAGGTCGAACGCGTTGATTAGCGGTACGTGCATCGCCGCGTTGACCAGCGGGACGCGTGCCTCGGCATAACCGGCCGCCGTGACTTCGTGAACGTCCTCCTCCGTCTTTTCGCGAATACGCTCACCGGTGGTGCCGAACGAGAAGCTCTCCGTTCCGATTGCCACCTTCACCTTGCCGGCCGGCAGCTTGAGCGGGGCGAACGTCAGCAGGATGTCCTTGCTGCGGTTGAAGGCCTTGTTCGACAGGTTCTGAATATGGACGAAGAAGATATCCGCCGGTGCCCCAACCCTGCTTGAGCCGTCGTTGAGCACGTTGAAGGCGACCGCCGGGTCGCTGCTGGTCAGGGCAGCGCATTGCCTCGCGACCACCTGTTCGAGGTTCCGCACCCCTTTCTTCGGCTTTTCTCCCACGCCGCACAGGCCGGTATGCCGGTCGATCTCGTAAACGGCCTGGAGACCTTCTTCGGTCGCAAGGGCCTGATTCTCGGAATAGGAGTAATTGGCACGCAGCTCCGCATCCGGACCGAACCGGTATTGCAGCCCCGTGGTCACGCTGGTCGACCAGATCGTCGAGTCCTGGAATCCCGGCTTCAGTCGCCCGTCCGCATACTCGCGGCGCGGATCGTAGTAGACGTCGAAGAACGGCTTGAGCGCGTTCGAGGGCAGATCGCTTGCCTTGAACGGGCTGTAGGCCTGCGTCAGCGGCACCTCCGAAAGCCGGATGATGTCGTGGGACTCGCGGAGATACATATGGTTGCGCGAACCGAAATAATCGATCGTCAGATGGAGGCGGTCAGTGATCTTCTGGTCCAAGCTCACTGACACGCCGAGGCTGCGCTGGTGTTCGCCCGCATCCGGGGGAATGCCCATTGACAGCGTATCCAGATTGACCGGCCCCAGATCGCCGATGCCCGGTTGGGCGACCGCGTTGCCGCCATGGTATTGATAAAAGAAGCGCTTTGGATCTTCCGGCCCATCCGGCCGCGTCGGCGGCAGCGCGTAACCAAGCACGAGCGCGGCCGGTTGCCCACCCGAGAGCGGTGATCGCTGATCGCGGTGGAATTTGGATCGGCCGGCGGCGATGATCTGCGCCGCGCTGATATACTCCCGGTAATCGTGCGTCACATAGCCGAGCCTGGCATTGGAGACCGGCTCGAGCATCGTATAGGACAGGGTCGCCGTCACCGACCCGCTTCGCCAGCCGGTGGCAGCGGTCATCGTCGACTGGCGGGTGTCGGCGCCCGTACTCGACAATTCCTGCCGCGCCGTGGCCGAGAAACCACGATAGTTCTTCTTGAGAACGAAGTTGATCACGCCGCCCAGCGCGTCCGCGCCATAGACCGCGCTGTTTCCGCTCAGGCTGATCTCGACCCGCTCCACCGCGGCGAGCGGAATGGTGTTGATGTTGGCAAACCCTTCCTCGACGCCCGCCGCCCCGGCGATGCGTCGGCCGTTGACCAGCACCAGCGTGTTCCTCGTCCCCAGCCCGCGCAGATTGACCCCGGCGACGCCCAGCCCGCCCAGCCCGCCGCCGTCGAACTTCACCTCGGTCTTTTGCCGGTTGTTGAGGCCATAGCCGACCGATGCCTGGTTGAGCGGCAGGCTGCGGATGAAGTCCTGCACGTTGGACACGCCGAGCGACTTGATGTCTTCGGCGGTATAGATCTTGAGGTCAGAGGTCGGATCGCTGCCACGGATCTGGGAGCCGGTGACGACGATATCACTGGCGGCCTCCTCGCGGGCCGGCTTTTTCGCCCCTGCCGCAACCGGCATGTGCTCGTCGTTCGCGATCCGCGCCGCGTCGCTCTCCGCCGGCGTCACCGGTTCATCGGCCACCACCTGAGTCGCATCGGCCCCGGCGGCAGGTGCGGGTGACGTATCCGCCGGCGTATCCTCGCCGGGCACCGGCTTTTGTTCCTGCTGCTCCTGCGTCGAAGTCTGCTGCTGCAGTTGCGCATGGGCCGGCTGGCTGGCGAAGCACGGAAACACTGCCACACTCGCAAGTAAAAGGAACCGATGCTGCCTGGATAACGACACTAAACCCCCCATTACCACGATATTCGCTCAACCAGATAGAAACACCACCCCTCGGTGTCTGGCAATCGAGCAAGACGACGTTATAGGACGAGCCAAGCAAGATACCGCAAGAGGACTACCCCAAACTTGTTTTTATGATCCCGATAGATCATCTTGTGACCTATAATGGTGATCCTGGACCCGGTACAGCTTGTTGCTTAGAATATCCGTCTTCTACAGATGCGGGACGACGCCTTGGGAATGACGTTCATCATGAAGTATCGTTTTCTGAAATCTTGCACTATTACAGCGTTTTGCTTGCTCGCCGGCGAGGCCCTTGGCGCCTCCCACCCGGCGCATCGTTCCACGACTGGCGGCGCTTCGGCCTCGCCGCGTTCGATCCCGACGGCCAGGAAAGGCGTCGGTGCGACGGACGAGGCGTCGGCGCTCGTCGAGAAGACGAAGCTGAACTTCGACAAGTTCACGCTGCCCAACGGACTGACGGTCATCGTCTATCCCGATCACTCGGTCCCGAAGGTGCTGGTCTCGCTGACCTACCGGGTCGGGTCGAAGGATGAACCCGAGGGTAAGTCGGGCTTCGCGCATCTCTTCGAACACATGATGTTTCAGGAGACCGAGAATCGTAAGGGCGAGTATTTCAAGCCGCTGATCGAAAACGGCGCGATCGACATCAACGGCAACACGACCACCGACCGCACGCGCTATTTCGAAACCGTCCCCACTCGCGAACTCGATCTCGCCTTGTGGATGGAGAGCGACCGGATGCAGTATCTGCCCGGTGCGATCGACGCCAAGGCGCTGGATAACCAGCGTGCGGTGGTGAAGAACGAGAAACGCCAGCGCTCGACGCCGGAGAGCGAGGCGCGTGACACGGCCTATACCGCGGCCTTCTACCCGAAAGGACACCCCTACGACCATCCCGTGATCGGCTCGATGCACGATCTCGACAATGCCAGCGTCGAGGATGTGCGCAGCTGGTTCGACAGCTATTATGGCGCGTCGAACGCGATCCTGCTGCTCGCCGGCGATGTCGATCCGGCCACGGCACGCGAGAAGGTCGCGCGCTACTTCAAGGACGTTCGTCCTGGCAGCCGCACGCAGCAGATCACCCGCTGGATCCCGACGATCGAGGAAACGAAGCGGCTGCGTCTGTTCAGCAAGAACTCGAACGTGACGATCAGCCGGTCATGGCCGGTGCCGACCGAGGAAGATCGCGACGGCGTCTTCCTGCAAAGCTTCGCCGCCGCGATCGCGGGAGACCCGCAATTGCCGCTGAACCAGGCGCTGGTCGAGAACAAGGGGCCGGCGCTCTGGGTCACCGCCGGCTATAGCGATGCGGCGGTCAACGGCGTCTTCAGTATCAATGCGGAAGTGCGCCCCGGCGTCGACCCGGCGGAGGTCGAGCGGCGGATCGACGCAGTGCTGGCCAGGCTGTTCGAGCAAGGCCCCGACGCGGCGGTGCTACGCCGTAACCTGCACGCGCGTGACAAGGGCTGGCTTTCGATGCTGGAGGATCCCGAGTCCGTCGGCGGGATGCTGGAATCCGGCCAATTGTCGGCGGGCGACCCCTATCTCTACAAGTTGATGCGGCGGTGGGAGCGAGAGGTCACGCCGGCATCGCTGGCGGCGGTTGCGCGTAAATGGCTGGGCCGGCCGTATGTGGATGTCCGCACCGATCCGGAGGCCAAGACCAGCCCGGCGGAAACCGGATCGGTCGATCGCAAGACCCCGCCCCCGGCGCCGCCGATCGCGGCCGACAGCGCGCCCAAATTTCCGCCGATCGAGCGCGCCACGCTTGCCAATGGCACCAAGCTGGTGGTCGTGCGCCGACCGCAATTCCCGCTGGTCTCGGTCGGGTTCGAGTTCGAGACCGGACGCTTCCTCCAGCGTCCCTATGCCGATTATCTCCCCGGCTTCACCTTCGGCAGCCTGTTCGACGGTAGCAAGCGCTACCCGAACGAGGTCATCAAAACGCGGATGAACGAGCTTGCGGTCTATCCGGGGGTCGGCTCCGATCATCGGCGCAGCACGGTCAGTTTCTCGTCGGACAGCGCCGGGCTGGCCGATGCCGTCGACTTCATCGCCGAGGTGCTGCGCGAACCGACCTTCCCGCAGAAGAAGATCGACGAATATATCGAGCAGGTCGACGCCAGCTTCGACAGCTACGAGAAGAACCCCGCCGGCTCGCAGGGCCAGTTGTTCAACGTCGCACTCTGGGGGAAGGATCATCCGTTCGCCCGGATCGAAACGCGCGCGCAGGCGAAACACAAGTCGCGCGACGAGATGCTGCAATTCTACAATAACGAGATCGCGCCGGCGAACATGACCGCCTATTTCGTCGGCGACATCACGCTGGACAAGGCGCGGGCGTTGGTCGAGCACAGTTTTGCTGCCTGGCACCAGGGGATCAGGCCGTCACCGACCGCCGACACGCCACCGGCCAGGCCGACGGGCGTGCGCGTGGTGCTGATCGACGTGCCCGGCGCGCGGCAATCGCGGATCCACGCCGGGCGGCTGATCGAGCCATGGGAGCAGCGGCGCGCGATGATCGAGCAGCTCGCCAACGGTGTGCTCGGGGGCAGCTTCACCAGCCGCATCAACCTCAATCTTCGCGAGGACAAGGGATGGAGCTATGGCGTTCATTCCAGCCTCGGCCCGTCGCTGCACTCGCCGCGCACCTTCTACGTCAGCGGCTCGGTCCAGACCGATCGTACCGCGGCGTCGATCCAGGAGATCATCAAGGAGTTGCAGGCATTCCGCTCGGCCCGCCCGATCACGCAGACCGAGCTGGACGAGCAGAAGACGACGACGCTCAATCGCCTCGAAAGCGCGCTGAATTCCAACACGGCCTATCTGACGTTCATGCTGGACGCCGACAATCGCGGCATCCCGCTGGACTATGCGACCGCCTTGCCGGCCATGGTGCGCAGCATCTCGCTCGATGAGACACGGCAGGTGGTGCAGCAGGCGTTCAGGCCCGACGACTTCGTCTGGTCGATCGCGGGCGATCTGCGCAAGATCGAGGCCGATGTCCGCGCACTGAACCTCGGGCCGGTCGAGGTGCAGGACGTCTACGGCAACCGAATCCGCTAGAAGCGAAGGGCTGCTCCGGTCGCCACGACCGAGCAGCCGTTCGTATCAGCCGATGATCGGTAGCCAGCGGCCACATCGGGCGAGATGATCGCCCGACCGGCGCTGACGGACGACCGGCCGACGACCGACGCGCGCGCTCAGATCACGCCGGCCTTCATCTGCTTGACCGCGTGATCGGCGGCCCGCGCGGTCATCGCCATGAAGGTAAGCGAGGGGTTCACACACGACACCGACGCCATCTGCGCACCGTCGGTGACGAACAGATTCGCCGCGTCATGCGCCTGATTCCAGCCGTTGAGGACCGAGGTGTTCGGGTCACGCCCCATCCGCGCCCCGCCCATCTCGTGGATCGCCTCGCCGGGCACGTGCTTCCCACGCGCACCCTTGACGTTGGTCAGCCCGGCGCGGCGCAGCATCAGCTGCCCCTGCTCCAGCGCGTCGTCCATCATCCTGATCTCGTTGTCGCGGAACGTCACGTCGAAGCGAAGCAGCGGCGTGCCGAAGCGATCGGTCTTGTTGAAGTTCAGCATGACGCGATTGTCGTCATAGGGCAGACATTCGCCGAACGCGCCCATCGAGAACCGCCACGGTCCGTATTCACGCATCCCGTGCTTCATGTCGGCGCCGAAGCCCTCGACCATCGCCGGCTGGCGGAACGCCTGCCCCTGATAGCCATAGCCGCGCCGGAACGGCAGTTCCTCGGACACGAGGTTGCGGAAGCGGGGCACATACACCCCGCCCGGCCGGCGCCCGTATTCGATCAGGTCGGTCATGCCGGGGATGTCGCCGGAGACGCCGACGCGGAAGATATGGTCCATCACCGCGCTGCCCAGCGCGCCGTTCGAGTGGAACCAGCTGCGTTCGCTGTTGGCCGGCCGCGAGTTGAGCAGCACGTGGAGCGAGCTCATCGCCGAGGCACACAGGAACACCATCCGCGCCTGCACCACCTCGGCCCGGCCGGTCTTGGCATCGACCATCCGCACGCCGGTAACGCGCTTCTTCGCCGGATCATATTCGAGGTTGGTCACCCAGGTGTCGGACCGCAGCGTCAGTCGCCCGGTCGCGCGCGCTGCCGGCAAGGTCACTGCCTGGGTCGAGAAATAGGCGCCGAAGCTACACCCATGGCTGCATTGCGAGCGCTTCTGGCAGCGGGTGCGATTCTGCTCCGGCTTGTCCTCGGTGATGTTGCTTAGCCGTGCGTTGATGAGCTTGCGGCCGGGAAACTCGCCTTCCAGCCGGCCCTTCAGCCACTTCTCGGCAACGTTCATCTCGAACGGCGGCATGAACTCGCTGTCGGGAAGATAGTCGAGCCCCTCCTTGCCCCCCGACACGCCGATGTACTTCTCGACATAGCTGTACCACGGCACGACGTCCTCATAGCGGATCGGCCAGTCGACCCCGACGCCCTCGCGCTTGTTCGCCTCATAGTCGGCCGGTGCCCATCGGAAGCTCCACCGTCCCCAGGTCAGCGACTTACCGCCGACCACCGAGGGACGCACCCAGTTGAACTTGTTGGGCGCGTCGTAATCATACGGGTTGAGCCGGTCGTTGATGAAGAACGGCTGCGTGCTGGGCGATACCCAGCCGTTAAGCGCGAAATAGTCGCGCTTGGCGAGCGCCGCCGGCATCTTGTCACGCGCCGGAATTTCGTAGGCGGGCTTGCCGTCGAACGGATAATCCTCGCCGTGTTCGACCATCCGGCCACGATCGACCATCAGGACACGCAGCCCCTTCTCGGTAAGCTCCTTCGCCGCCCAGCCGCCGCTGATGCCGGAGCCGATGACGATTGCGTCGAAACGATCTGTAGCTGCCATGATCTGATATGCCCGCCAGAAGGAGGTTCGGGAGAAAGTGCGGCCACCGATGGCGGCCGGGCCGGTCAGGCCGAGAAGATGCGCTTGACCTTCGCATAGGGGTAAGCGCCGTCGTAATTGCCGGGGACCGGCAGATACTCGCGTTCCTGCGTGATCCCGACCTCGGACGTGTAATAACCGGTGAGCACCAGCTGCTTGAACGCCGGGAAGAACGCAGTCGCGCCCGGCAGCTTGTCGTTCATCGCCAGCGTGAGCAGCGCATCCTGCTGCGCGGCGGTCGCCTTCACAGCGGCGACGCGGTAATCGGCAATGCTCCGCGCGTCGATCGCGGCGAGGCCGCCGAAAATCGTCGCGCGCTCGTCGTCGATCGCCCAGTCACCGAGCATATGCTCGATATACTCAGGCACGCCGGCGGTGATCGCGCCCGGCGTGTCGGTGGTCGGCATGACCCGTTCGCTGAGCGCGGCGACCAGCGCGCGCTGGGCGGCGGTGAACACCGGCGCGGGCGGCCCGGTGTTGATAACGGGGTTCGGCTGATAGGCGACCGCACGCGCGAGCGGCGCGAACGCGCTTGCGCCGAACGCCGCCACCATGGCGGCCAGCGTCTCGCGACGACCGATCATCGCGACGCCTCGCGTCCACGACCTGCGTGAGCCTGGCCCATATCTCTCCCCACCCGCAATTTTTGTTAGCGCAATCTTTCACGCCACGCCGACACAGTCAATGCAGCGAAGGTCTGAGCCAGATCAGGATCGCCCGCCGCCGTTAACCTTATCTCAGCAAGCATTTGTCATTGACCAGCTACACCCGGCGCGCCGAAGCTTGCTACATCACTCCATGCCGGTCGATCGCGACCGGATGGCACTCGATCCGGGAAGGAGGTTCTTGATGACGGCACGCGGCCTATCGGCATGGTTCGGACTGGGATCCAGCCTCCTGGCCATTCTCGTCTCGGTCGAGCGACCGCATTGGTTCGGGCTGGCGGCCAGCGCCCCTGCCAGGGACGCGACCACGGCGGCGGCGGCTCCCGATCCGCGCACCGCCCCGTGGCTCATCAAGCGCGACGTCGCCCGGGCGCGCTGACGCGGCCGGTCGTCACCCGGCTGCGCGCTGCTGGGCGGCGCGTTCGGTCAGTGTCTTGAGCGTTTCGTCAAAACGCCCCTCCCGCTCCGCCTGCCGCAGGAACTGGACCTCGTCGACGAGGATCTCGTGAGGGGTCGGCTGCTGCAGGAACTGCGCGGCGACGGCATCGGCGAAGGCCGCCAGCGGCATATAGCCCGGCCGGTGCGCCTGTCCCGGCGTCAGGTCGGTCTGCACCCCCGGCGGCGCCAGCTCGATGACCTCGACCTTGCCTTGCAGCTGCGTGCGCAGCGATACGGTATAGGAGTGGATCGCCGCCTTGCTCGCCGAATAGGTCGGCGCGACGACCAGCGGAACATAGGCGAGTCCCGAAGTGACGGTGACGACGACGGCGTCGGGCTGCGTCACCAGATGATCGATCAGCGCGTTGGTCAGCCGGATCGGTCCGAGGACGTTGATTTCCACCGTCGCCTCGGCATCGCCCAGGTCCCGCCGCCCGCTCAGATCCTCGTACTTCATGATCCCCGCGTTGTTGAACAGCACGTTCAGCGCCGGAAAATCGGCAACGATCGCCGCGGCGAACGCCGCCACGTCCGTCGCGTCCTCGACGTCGAGCGTGCGGATGTGGATGCGCTCGCGTCCGGCGGCGGCCTTTTCGAGCGCCTCACGCCGCCGACCGGCGATGATCACCGTGTCACCACGATCGTGGAAGCGATGCGCGAGCGCCTCGCCGATCCCGCTGCCGCCGCCCGTCATCAGGATCGTGTTGCCGCTCGTCTTCATCGCTGATCGCTCCGCCTGTGCCGGGGTGCGAAAAGCATCCGGGCCGCGCTGCACAACGTGATGAACCCGCGACGGGTTTCGGCGCGACATGCGACTGGTCGTGCCGGGCGCTCCGGTCGCCGGGCGCAGCGGAGCAGGACAATGGTTGTGCACCTTCCTTGATGGGGATCATCAAGCTAGGTGGCTCGTTATCCGCCCGTCTTTGCATCCGGGACTCATGACCGACCATCTCGCGACCACCGCCGATCATCTTCCGCCGGCGCTTGGCTTTCTGGCCGGCGGTGGTGCGGCGACGCAGCTGATCCTCGCCCGCCAGTGGCACGATCATCCGCTCGGCCCGCCGGAAGGCTGGCCACCCCCGTTCAAGACGGCGCTCAGCCTGATGCTCAACTCGCCCGAATCGATGATCCTGTGCTGGGATCCCGACGAGCTGTTCTTCTTCTTCAACGAAACCTATTTTCCGTTGCTCGGCCCGCGGCTCGACCGGGCGATGGGCACGCCGATGCGCGAGGTCTGGGCCGACGCCTGGGAGCAGGCGCGGCCGATCGTCGATGACGCGTTCGCGGGGCGCAGCCGGCGGTTCGTCGACCTGCCATGGAAGCTCGCCACCGATCGCGGCGCCGCGGAGACATGGTGGAGCTTCTCCTATTCGCGCGTGCTCGACGCCCACGGCGGCAAGGCAGGCCTGTTCATCTTCACCAACGAAACGACGCAGCGCGTGCTCGCCGACCGCGCTCTCACCGAAAGTCGCGCCGAGTTGGTGACGCTCAACGCCGATCTCGCGCGACAGGTGGCGCAGCGTACCGCCGAGCGCGACCGGATGTGGAACGCCTCGCCCGACCTGATGGTGGTGGTCGCGCCCGACGGCCGCTATCTGGCGGTCAACCCGGCGTGGACCGAGATCCTCGGTTACCGCGCCGACGAGCTGATCGGGATCGACGCGCTCGCGCTTGTTCACCCCGACGATCTGCCCGCGGCGGTCGAGGCGCTGGCGGCGGCGCAGACCGGGACGATGCCGACCTTCGAAACGCGCTTTCGGCACCAGGACGGAAGCTATCGGTGGCTGCAATGGGTCGCCGCCCCCGGCGAGACCGAGGTGTTCGCGGTCGGCCGCCACATCACCGACGCCAAGGAGGCCTCGGAACAGCTGAAGCGCACCAGCGAGCAGCTGAGCCAGGCGCAGAAGATGGAGGCGATCGGGCAGCTGACCGGCGGGGTCGCGCATGACTTCAACAACCTGCTCACGATCATCCGTGGCTCGGTCGAGCTGCTGCGCCGGCCCGACCTGCCGCCCGAAAAGCGCGACCGGTATGTCGAGGCGATCAGCGAGACCGCGACGCGTGCCGCCAGGCTGACCGGCCAGTTGCTCGCCTTCGCGCGCCGGCAGGCGCTGACCCCCGAGTTGATCGACATCGGCGTGGCGGTCGGCGAAATCGGCGAGATGGTGCAGACGCTGATCGGCACGCGTGTCGCGCTTCATGTCGACGCGCCGGCAACGCCGTGCTTCGCCGAGGTCGACCGCAGCCAGTTCGAAACCGCGCTGGTCAATCTGGCGATCAACGCCCGTGATGCGATGGACGGTCAGGGCACGCTGCGCATCGCGGTCGCGCCGGTTGCCGAGATCCCGTCGCTGCGCGGGCACCACGGGATCAATGGCGACTTCCTGTCGGTGGCAGTGACCGACGACGGCGCGGGGATCGCGGCCGAGGCGCTGCCGCATATCTTCGAGCCGTTTTTCACCACCAAGGAGGTCGGCAAGGGTACCGGGCTGGGGCTGAGCCAGGTGATCGGCTTCGCTAAGCAATCCGGCGGCGACATCAGCGTTACCAGCGAGGCGGGCCATGGCACCACCTTCACCCTGTACCTGCCGCGCGTCAGCCAGGGCCGCGCCGCCGAGGAGCCGATCGCCGACGATGGCCCCGCGGATGGCCAGGGCGCCTGCGTGCTGCTGGTCGAGGACAATGAGGAGGTCGGCCGCTTCGCCACCACCGCGCTCGACGAGCTCGGCTATCGCAGCGTGCTGGCGACCAACGCGCAGGATGCGCTGGCGATGCTCGAGACCGATGCCGCACGCTTCGACATCGTGTTTTCCGACGTGGTGATGCCCGGGATGAACGGCGTCGAATGCGCGACCCGCATCCGCCAGAACCATCCCGCGCTGCCGATCGTGCTGACCAGCGGCTATGCCCATGTGCTCGCGGAGAACTGGCAGCACGGGTTCGAGCTGCTTCACAAGCCGTATTCGATCGAGCAATTGTCACGCGTTCTTCGCCGCGCGGTGGTGCGCAGCGCGCGCTGGAACGGGCGGGGGCGGCGCGACTGAAGGAACCCTTGGCGTCACCTCGCGTCTCGCTCCTCAGCGAAGGAGACGGCGTGGGCGAAACGAAGACAAAGAGCTGGCGCGATAACATCGTGCTGTTCGGCGCACTGGCCGCCAACCTTGGGATCGCGGTCGCCAAGTTCATCGCAGCGGCGATTACCGGATCGTCGTCGATGCTGACCGAGGGCGTCCATTCGGTGGTCGACAGCGGCAATCAGGTGTTGCTGCTGTACGGCCAGCGCCGCGCGCGCCGCCCTGCCGATGCCGCGCATCCGTTCGGTTATGGCCGCGAGCTGTATTTCTGGGCGTTCGTGGTCGCGATCCTGATCTTCGCGATCGGCGCCGGTGTGTCGATCTACGAGGGATATCTCCACATCATCGAGCCCGAACCGCTCGCCGATCCGCTCGTCAACTACATCGTGCTCGGCATCGCTGCGCTGATGGAGGGAGCATCCTGGACGATCGCGATGCGCGAGTTCAACCAGACCCGCGGCGAGCTGGGCTGGTGGCAGGCGATTCACGAGTCGAAGGACCCGGCCGGGTTCATGGTGCTGTTCGAGGACAGCGCCGCGCTCATCGGACTCGTCGTGGCGGCGATCGGTGTGTGGTGCAGCCATTATTTCAATGATCCGCGGCTGGACGGCGTCGCCTCGGTCGTGATCGGCGTGCTGCTCGCCGCGGTGGCGGTGCTGCTGGCGCGCGAGGCGAAGGGGCTGCTGATCGGCGAGCGTGCCGATCCGGCGGTGATCGCCCGCGCGCGCGCGATCGTCGCGGCGCATCCGGAGATCGTCGCGGTCAACCATGTCCGCACGGTGCATACCGCGCCGGAGATGGTGTTCGCGGCGATCAGCGCCGACTTCGCCGACGATCTGTCGATGGGTGCTGCCGAGACGCTGATCGAGACGATCGAGACCGAACTGCGCACCGCGCTGCCGCAGCTGAAGTCGATCTACATCAGACCCGAGAAAAGCACGGACGCGATCACGTTCTGACCCCGGATCACGCGCCGTTCCGCGCCGCCGTGAACAGTCGCGCGAACGCCGGCGCGTCGATCGCGCCGACCGCGAGCAGCGATCCGGCGAGATAGCCCGGCGTGCCCGGCAATGCGATCGACGCCGCCTCCGCAGCGTGACGCCGGAGGCGCATATCGATCCGCCCGCCCTCTCGCGCCAGATCGGCCCGCAGGCGCGACCAGTCGCCCCCCGCCGCCGCGACCGCCGCGTGCAACTGCCGGTCATCGAGGAGCCCCGGCGCGGTCATCAGCCGGCGGTGCACCGCGGGATAGATGCCTTGCGAGACGCTGGCGAGCGCAACGCGCGCCGCCCGGATCGAGGATGCGCCGAAGATCGGCCAGTCCTTGAACAGCAGCCGCACGTCTCCGTCGTCAGCGACCGCCTCGGTCAGCGCCGGGAAGCCATGCCGGCACGCCGGACAGCGATAGTCGCTGAACACCGCGAGCCGCAGCGTGGCGGTCGCCGGGCCGATCGCGGGCGCGTCCGGATCGTCGAGGATCGTCGCCACCGCGCCCGACGCGCGCACGTCGCGCCCGACCGGTGCGGTGCGTGACAACACCCTGCCGACCGCCCAGCCAGCCGCTCCCGCCGCGCCGAGCGTCAGCAGCGCGCGGCGGTCGACACGACGGCGATCGGGGCGGGCACGCTCCATATGCGCAAGGGTCGCGCAAGCAGCGGCGACAGGCAAGTCCCGCGCTGTTCCTCGTCGGCCCGAACTTGATCCGGAGCTCCGCTTCCTCTTGTCGACCCCGACCATTGTGACGTGAGATCGGACATACCGCTCGTGATTGCGAGCGTAGCGAAGCAATCCAGAGCGTTCTGGTCCGGCTCTGGATTGCTTCGCTGTACTCGCAATGGCGGATCGAATTGATGTCATCACGCTCCAAATCCGCTCGGCATTCAAATTCCAATGGCAGATCGGCCTGTTTGTCGGTCGACCGCCACCCTGGTTTTTCGCCCTGGACATGATCCGGAGCACCGCTTTTCTTGTCAATTTAGAACGGATCGACATTCAAGAAGGGGTGGATAACGCGGAGGCGCGGAGGACACGGAGATGTATCGTGTGGGGCACACGGTCAGTCCAGATCGTGAAGAATGAGCGCCGGATGCGGCGAGCGCAACATCTCTGCGTCTCCCCGCCTCCGCGTGAAAAGCCCGTTCAGCCACGCCTTCCCACGAGGCTGCATCTCGATCGTTCATGGCAAGAAGAAGCGCGCTCCCGGATCAAGCACTTCCGGGAAGGTGGAAGCGGCGGGTGCTCGCTGAATGTCGATCGCGCCTAACCGTCGTAGCGCGCCGCCAGCGCACGGAGCTGCGGCATGGCTGGCACCCGCCCCGCCCCCTCATCCACCCAGCACACGAACGCGCCGATCCGCTTTCCCACCTTCTGCGCGTGATGCGCATGGATGTCGCTCAACAGATGGTCGAGATACGGATTGGCGAAGCGCTCGATCGTGGTGGCCGCATAACGTTTCGCTTCTTCCTCCAGCCCGCGCGTTGCGAAGCCGGGGATGACCTCCTGCGCCAGCACGTCGTCCAGCGCCGCCCCGGTGACCGGATCGGACAGCGCTTCTCGCACCGTCGCGCCCGCTCTTGCCCCCGCCGCCTCCCAGCGCTCCGCCAGCCAGCTGTGCCCGAGATTGAGGATGTGCAGCTTGAGCCGCTCGAACGGCGCCAGATCGTCGGTCAGCACGATCGCGGGATGCGTGAACGGCAGCGTCAGGCCTGGCTGCCGCTCGATCGCCCATAAGGCATAAGGCTCGGCCACCGCACCCGCGGGTTCGAGCGGCGCGCTGACGATCCGGTCGACCAGGGTGTTGGCCCAGCGACATTCCTCGCTAAGCCACGCCATGAACGCTGGCTCGTGCCCCTGCGCCGCCGCGATCACCGCGGTGCGCAGCGCATCCCCGTTGCGCGACACCAGCTCGCACGGCAGCAGCGTCAGCCCCGCCCCGCCCCGCCCGCCTGCCAGCGCGCATATAGTCCCGTCAGCAGGATCGTGACGAACGATCCGCCCTGAAAGCCGATATCGCCGGTGTTCGAGACGATATGCGTCGCGGGTCGGATCAGCAGCGCGCGCAGTGCGTCGGCATCGGCGTGCGCCTGCAAGCCCCCCGTGACGCTGCGCACCCGCACCTCTCGCTCGACCGCCACGCCATCCTCCAGCCCCCGCACGATCACCGGAAAGCCGGCCGGGTCGGCGAACGCCGCCAGCCGGCGCGCGCGGACCGGATCGTCGGTGGTCTGGACGATCGTGATCCCCGGGACGGGCTGTCCGGCGTCGCGCGCCTCGGAGGCGAACAGGTCGACATGCGCCTGCAGGAAACGGCTGGTACCGAACTGGACGATCATCGCGGGTCCACCCCGTAGAAGGCAAGCGCATGGCCGCCGAAGATGCCGTCGGCCGCCGCGGGGCAGTGGCGCGCAACATAGCTGGCGATGACGTCATGCACGGTGCCGTAATCGGCGGCGAGCAGGCACACCGGCCAGTCCGAGCCCCACATCAGCCGCTCCGGACCGAACGATGCGAAGACATGGTCGAGGTAGCGCTCCAGATCGTCCGCGGTCCAGCGCGCATGATCGGCCTCGGTGACCAGCCCCGACACCTTGCACATCACCCCCGGACACGCCGCCACCGCCGCCACGCGTTCCGCCCAAGGTTGCCATCCGCCCGCCGCGATCGCCGGCTTGGCGGCATGGTCGAGCACGAAGCGCCCTGCCCCGACCCGGTCGAGGAACGCCGGCACCGTCGCGAGCTGCCGATGATCGACCAGCAGATCGTAGCGCAGCCCCTGCGCGGCAACCGCCCGCACCCCGCGCACGAATGCGTCGCCGAGCAGGAAATCGGCGTCCGGCTCGTCCTGCACGACGTGGCGGTAGCCGACCAGCAACGGCGCAGCGTCCGCCAGCAGCCGCTCGACGATATCGGGGGCACGCAGATCGATCCAGCCAACCACGCCGCAAATCGCCGCACAACCCGCCCCCGCATCGAGCAGCATCCGCGTTTCGTCGGGCACCTGCCGCGCCTGCACCGCGATTGTGCCTGCTATTTTGCGCGTCGCCAGCGCACCGGCGAGCGCATCGATGTCATAATCGCGCGCAATCGCGCTCGCGGGATCGATCCAGCCGAACGCCGCCGGATCGTACCGCCACAGATGATGATGCGCGTCGATGCGCGGCGTCTGGGTCATCGCTTGTCCTTCAGGCCGCGGGATGATGCCCCAGCGTCAATGAGATGCGGGCCGCCGCCGCCTGGAGCAGCCCGTCGACCGCATCCAGCTTTACGCGCTGCGACCCGTCGATCAGTTCGAGGTACGGCACCGTCAGCGCCCCGACGATCTCGCCGCTAAACGCGAACACCGGATAGCTGACGTCGGTAACGCCTTGAGTCACAGGGCTTTGTCGCCGGTCGAAGCCTTGTTGGCGCACGATTTTCAGGCGTTCCTCCAGCCAGTCCATGTCGACCGGCTTGCCCTGCGCCGCGGCTGCCTGCGCGACGATCCGCTTCACGCGCTGCGCCGAGGAGAAGGCGAGCAGCACCTGCCCCGAACAACTGCGGATCATGTCGATCGCCGCGCCCAGCCGCAGCGAAAAACCCCGCATTCCAGGATTTTCCTCGCGTGCGATCACCAATCCAAAGGCACCGTTGGGCACGACGAAATGACAGGATTGCTCGGTCTCGGCGGCGAGCTGCTGCATCTCGGGCGTCGCTGCGCGGGTCAAATTCTGTGCCGGCGTGGCGCGATAGGCGAGATCGAGGATCTTGTACGACACGGTATAGCGGTCGTTGACGGGCGAGCGTTGCAGATAGCCGATCTGCTCCATCACCACGACGATCCGGAACAGCTCGCCCACCGAGCGGCCGAGCGCCGCCGCCATGTCGGTGACCAGCGCGCCCTGCGGATAGGCGGAGAGCAGGTCAAGGATTTCGAACGCCTTTTCCAGCGCCGGCGCGGCATAGGTGGTCTGTTTCGGCTTGGTCTCGCCATCCGGGTCCGCCTGCTTGCGTGTGCGCGCCATTGCCGTCACGCTCGCGCACGGAAGCGGACCGCATAGGTCAGCACCACAAGGAAGCAGGCCGCCGGCACCAGCATCGCCGCGGCGATCCCGGCGCGATCCGAGACGAAGCCGATCACCCCGGTCAGCACCGCGCCGCCGATAATCGCCATGATGATGAGCGACGAGCCGAGCCGCCGCAGTGGCCCGAGTGTCTCCACCCCGAGCGCGAAGATCGTCGGAAACTGGATCGACATGAAGAAACTGGTCGCCACCAAGGCATAGAGCCCTACCGTCCCGCCGACCAGCGCCGCCGTGCCCGCGAGCAGCGCGGACACGCCCGCGAAGATCGCCAGCAACCGCGCCGGCGCGATCCACGTCATCAGCGTCGTGCCGACGAACCGCCCGCCCGCGAACAGCAGCAGCGAGACGAACAGCATGTCAGCGCCCTGCCGCTCGTTCCAGCCGAGCGCGCCCTGCGCATAGCGGATCGTATAGCTCCACAGCCCAACCTGCGCCCCGACATAGAAGAATTGCGCGATCACTGCACCGATCAGCCGCGGATGGCGCAGCAGCTCGGCGAAGCGCTGCGTCTTCACCGCTTCCGGCACATTGCGCACTGCGGTGTTGCGCGGGAAGGCGGTCAGCGCGGCGGCGCAGGCGAACAGCAGCACGATCGCCGCGATCGCCAGATACGGGGTCGCGACCGCCTGCACCTCGTTGCGGTAAAAGGCAGCACGCGCGGCGGCGTTCATGCCGGCCAGCGTTGCCTCGTCATGCTCGATCCCCGACAGGATGAAGTTGCGCCCGATCAGGATGCCGGTGATCGCGCCGAACGGATTGGCTGCCTGCGCCCAGTTGAGCCGCCGCGTCGCGGTCGCGGGATCACCCAGCTCGGTCATCAGCGGATTGGCGGATGTCTCGAGGAACGCCAGCCCGGCGGCGATCACGAACAGGGCGAACAGGAAAAGCTGGTAGGCGCTGATCGCCGCCGCCGGATAGAAGAGCAGCGCGCCGAGACCATAGAGCAGCAGGCCGGTGATGATCGCCGCCTTGTACCCAAAACGTCGCAGCACGATCGACGCCGGGATCGCGAACACGAAATAACCGAGGTAGAACACCTGCTGCACGAAGCTGGTGCCGAAGTCCGACAGCGTGAAGGCCTTCTTGAACTGCGCGATCAGGATATCGTTGAGATTGTTCGCCATCCCCCACAGGAAGAACAGCGAGGTGGTGATGACGAGCGCCGGCACCCAACGCGCTGCCCCGCCCGGCGCCTGCGCGCTTTCCGCGCGGGGATGATCCTCCAGCGGAGGGGAGCCTTGCCACGCCATTGCCGTCATCCTCTTTTTCTTCGCCGAGCCGGGTCGTCGCGCCCGCGCTTCCTCAGAACGTCACGATTGCCTTCAGAACATGGTCCGCCTCGGCGATCAACCGCGGCATGCGCTCGGGCAAGTCGTCGGCGTCGACGCTGTGCGTGTGGAGCGCGTCGGTCGGAATGTCGCCGCTGCGGATCGCGGCGAGCACGCGCGCGAAGTCGCTCGACAGCGCGTTGCGGCTGGCGATCAACGTCGTTTCACGGCGGTGGAATTCGGGATCGGCGAAGATCAGATCGTCGGGTACGACGCTGACCAGCACATAGCTGCCGCCATTCGCGACATAGCTCAACCCGGCGCGCATCGCATGGATGTTGCCGGTCGCGTCGAACACACAGTCGAAGAAATCGCCGTCGGTGCGCACCGTCAGCGCGTCGCGGACCGTGTCGTCGACCGTCACAACCTCCTCGAACCCCAACCGGGTGCGCGCATAGTCGAGCCGCGATGCGCGCGTGTCGATGATCGTCACCTGGGCGCCGTCGAGCCGTGCGAACAGCGACACCGCGATCCCGATCGGCCCCGCGCCGGCGACCAGCACGCGATCGCCGGCCGACAGCCCCGCGCGCGCCACCGCATGCGCGCCGATCGCGAGAAACTCAACCATCGCCGCCTGTTCGAGCGTCAGGTCGTCGGCGGGGATCACCGCGCATTCGGGGACCGCAATCACGTCCTGCATGCCGCCGTCGGTATGGACGCCGAGCACCGCAATCCGCGCGCAGCAATTGGGCTTGCCCTTGCGGCACGCGACGCAGGTGCCGCACGCCAGATACGGGTTGATCGTAATCCGCTGCCCGACGCGCAGCGCCGATCCCTCCGGCACCGCCGCGATCTCGCCGGCCAGTTCGTGCCCCATCACGCGCGGATAGGAGAGAAACGGCTGATTACCCGCAAAGATGTGGTAATCGGTGCCGCACAGCCCGACGCGGCGCATCCGCACGAGGACCTCGCCTGATGCAGCGGTCGGCTCGGCACGCTCGACCCGTTCGAGCGCAAACGGCTCACGGCACAATATGGCGCGCATGGCTGGGATCCCCTCCTGTGTCTCGCTTTCATATATGAGACCTGATTGACCAGTGAGCAACCCACCGGCTGATGTAATCCACATTAGTGGCAGAGTAACTTTCATTAACGCATTGGATTTTCACTCTTCCATCACTGTGGAACTTGCGTCACTATCGCCGGCAGAGAACGAATTTCATATAAGCAAACGGAGATGGGGATGGCGGCCGATCTGACCCGACGCGGGGTGCTGGGTGCCGGCGCGGCCGCGCTCTCTGCCGGGGGTCTGGCTAGCCTGCCGCTCCGCGCGCAGCCGGTCGCGCCCGACGATGCGCATCGCCTCTGGTTCGACTCGCCCGCCACCCGCTGGGTCGAGGGATTGCCGATCGGCAACGGCCGGCTCGGCGCGATGGTACGCGGCGGCACCGAGCGCGAGATCGTCTCGCTCAACGAGGATACGCTCTGGTCGGGCTTCCCCGCCGCGAACGCGAACGCGGGGTCGGAGGCCGCGCTGCCGGGGGTGCGTGCGGCGGCGTTGGCCGGCGACTATCATGCCGCCGATGATCGCGCGAAGCGGATGCAGGGGCCGTATTCGAACAGCTACGCCCCGCTCGGCGATCTGACGATCGCGATGACTGGCGGCAATGCGGTCGCCGACTACCAGCGCGAGTTGGACCTCGATCAGGCACTCGTCGGTATTTCCTATCGTCGCGGCGCGACCCGGCACCGGCGCGAGATGTTCGTCTCGCATCCCGCGCAGTTGGTGGTGATCCATCTGATCGCCGAGGGCGGAACGATCGACGCCGAACTGTCGCTGTCGACCTTGTTGCGCGGCACCGTCACCGCCGCGGGTAACCGGCTGGTGCTCCACGGCAAGGCCCCCGCCTATGCCGCGCCCAATTACCAGAGGGTCGCCGACCCGATCCGCTATGACGATGCTGTCGGCAAGGGGATGATGTTTGCCGCGGTTGCCGAGATCGCGGTCGATGGCGGTAGTGCTACGCCGACCGGCGACAAGATCGTCGTTCGCGGCGCGCGCGGGGTCGAGATCCGCATCGCCGCCGCGACCGGTTTCCGCCGCTTCGATCAGGCCCCCGACCTGCCGATCGCCGCGATCAAGGCCAAGGCAGTCGCCGTGCTGACGGCCGAGCGCGGGCGCAGCTACGCCGCCTTGCGCGCTGCGCACATCGCCGACCATCAGTCGCTTTACCGCCGCGCCGAGTTGAAGCTGTCCGGCCCGACCGGCACCACCGCGCAGCGCCGCGCCGGCAACGAACGCGCCAGCGATCCCGGCCTCGCCGCGCTGCTCTTCCATTTTGGCCGCTACCTGCTGATCGCCAGCTCGCGCGCGGGGTCGCAGCCCGCCAACCTGCAAGGCATCTGGAACGCCGAGGTGCGCCCGCCGTGGAGCAGCAACCACACCACCAACATCAATACCGAAATGAACTACTGGCCGGCGGAAGTCGCCAACCTCGCCGATTGCCACACCGCCCTGTTCGACTGGCTCGACCGTGTCGCGGTGCGCGGGCGGGCGGTGGCCAGCGGCTATTACGGGATGCCCGGCTGGTGCCTGCACCATAACAGCGATGTCTGGGCAATGGCCAACCCGGTCGGCGAAGGCGAGGCCACCCCAGTGTGGGCGAATTGGCCGATGGGCGGGCCGTGGCTGATGCAGCATCTGTGGCAGCATTATACGTTCAGCGGCGACCTTGCCTTCCTGCGCACGCGCGCCTGGCCGCTGATGCGCGGCGCCGCCGAATTCTGCGCCGCGTGGCTGGTCGCCGATCCGGCGAGCAACCGGCTGACCACCGCGCCGTCGATCTCGCCCGAGAACGAATTCCTCGCGCCCGACGGCAAGAAGGCGTCGATCAGCGCCGGCTGCACGATGGACCTCGCGCTGATCCGCGAATTATTCACCAATTGCATCGCCGCCGCCGCGCTGCTGAAGACCGATGCTGCCTTCGCTGCGAAGCTGCGCGGGCTGATCGAGCAACTGGAGCCCTATCGCATCGGCAGCCACGGCGAGTTGCTCGAATGGTCGCGCGAGTTCGCGGAGAACGAGCCCGGCCACCGCCATATATCGCACCTTTATCCACTCTACCCCGGCGACGAATTCACCCCGCGTCGTACCCCGAAATGGGCGCAGGCGGTCGCGACATCGATGCAGCGCCGCGAGGATAATGGCGGCGCGCAGACCGGCTGGAGCCGCGCCTGGGCGACCTGCATCTGGGCGCGGATGGGCGACGCCGCGCGCTCCGGGCGTTCGATCGACGCATTCTTCAGATCGAGCACGCTCGACAATCTGTTCGACACGCATCCGTCCGAAAAGGGCCCGATCTTTCAGATCGACGGCAATTTCGGGATCACCGCCGCGATCGCCGAGATGCTGGTGCAGAGCCATGACGAGGCGATTGCCCTGCTCCCCGCGCTGCCCCCGGCATGGCGCGACGGCAGCGTCCGCGGGCTCCGTGCGCGCGGCGGGGTGACCGTCGACCAGCGCTGGAGCGGCGGCGGGCTTGATGCCGCCACGTTGCTCTTCTCACGCGACGGCGAGGTGCTGGTGCGGCTGCCTGCCGGGCGACGGGTACGCGCAGCGCGCAACGGGCAAACCGCAGTGTCACTGCGCAGCGAGGCGGCCGGACTGCGGCTGCGCGCACGCGCCGGGGACCGGATCATTCTGCAAATCGGCGCCGGCTGAGCGCGGCGATCATCACCGCCGACTGCGCACCACAGGCGCAGCGGCCGACAAGGGAGAGGAAGAAATGTCCAAGCGTCTTTTCGCGGGGGCAGCGTCGCTGCTCGCGCTCACAATCGCCACCGGCTCGGTGGCGCAGACCGCCGCCCCGGCCGCCTCCGATCAGCCGGTTGCGGCCGGCAGCGAGGGCGAGGATATCGTCGTCACCGGCATCCGCCGCAGCCTCGCCGACGCCACTGCGCTGAAGCGCAACAACATCGGCATCGTCGATGCGATCTCGTCCGAGGATATCGGGCGCTTCCCCGACCAGAACCTCGCCGAATCATTGCAACGCGTCACCGGCGTACAGATCACCCGCAACAAGGGCGAGGGCAGCCGCGTCGCGTTGCGCGGGCTCGGCCCGAACTTTACCCAGACGCAATATAACGGCCGCCAGATCGCGACGCCCGGCGGCGGGCGCAGCTTCTCGTTCACGTCGCTGTCGTCGGACTTCGTCAGCGCGGTCGAGGTCATCAAGTCGCCGAGCGCGGAGCAGGTCGAGGGCGGCCTCGCGGGGAGCGTCAACGTCCGGGTCGCACGTCCGCTCGACGCCGGGCGCGACGTGGTCGCGATCACCGCCGAGGGGATCTACGAAGAGAATCCGAACCGCGTGACCCCGCACGCCTCGCTGTTCGTCAACAAGGTCATCAACGATCGCTTCGGCGCCAGCTTCGGCTTCAATTACGAGAAGCGGCGGGTGCTGTCGGCGGGCTATCTCGGCTACGGTGCGGAGAATGGCGTCGAGGCGCGGCGCAACCCGCCACTTGACTATAATCTCGATGGCGACTTCGCCGACCAGTATCGCTTCATCCACACCACCAACCTCGTTGCGCAGGACGGCAAGTTCGAGCGTGCGACGATGATCGGCGGGTTGCAGTTCAAGCCGACCGACACGCTCAATTTATACGCCGACGGCTTCTTCTCGGACTTCAAGGATTATTCGATCTACAACGAACATCAGGTTCGTTTCACCAACATCCAGGGCGCGAACGCCGGGGTCGTCGGCAGCACAGTGGCGGGCGATTACCTCACCGCGCTCGACGCGAACGGCGTCGACCACCGCGCCGACACCCGCCCGATCGACACGCACGACCAATTGTTCAGCGGCGCGGTCGGCGGCATCTGGACGGTCGACCGGCTGAAGGTGTCGACCGAATTCACTTTCTCCAAGGCGCGCCGCACCTCGACCAATTACGGCTTCGCGATCAACTCGCGCGCGCGCGTCGGCTATGACACCGGCGGCAACCTCGGGCGTGAGCCGACCGTCACCTTCAACCGCGGCTACGATCCGCTCGATCCGTCGAGCTACAATCTGCTCGCGGTCGGCGGCACCTATCGTGCGCCGAGCATCGACCGCAATTACGACGGCCGCCTCGACATCGCGCGCGACCTCGACCTCGCGGACGCATCGCTGGTGCTCAAGGCCGGTGCGATGTTCGCCAATCGCAAGAGCGAGTTCAGCTCGCGCACCTTCAACCTGACCTCGCAGCAATTCGCCACCGCGCTGGGACAGGCCTATAACCAGACCATAGAGGGCGGCAGCACGTCGGCGGCGCCGATCCTGTCGCAGGTCGATTATTCGAAGTTCGTCCAGTCGTCGCTCGGCACCTATCTCGCGCCGAGCCTCGACGCCTTCTTCGATCGCCTGCCGCTCTCGGAGATGCTGGCGCTCGCCCCGCCGCAGGCGCAGCTCGCCAACGACTTTCAGGTCACCGAGCGTTCCTATGCCGCTTACGGGCAGGTCGACATCCGCGCGCTCGACGAACGGTTCAACGGCAACATCGGGCTGCGCTACGTCCGCACCGACCAGACTTCGGACGGCAATGCGGCGGACCTGTCGACGCTGCTCGTGCGGCGCGGCGGGATCATCACCGTCGTGCAGGGCACCACGCCGGTGTCGATCGACAACAGCTATGCCGAATGGCTGCCAAGCGCGAATCTGTCCTATGACCTCACCCCGCAGCTGAAGGTGCGCGGCGCGGTCGCGCGGACGCTGACGCGCCCCGACATCGGGCTGCTCTCCCCGACGCTCAGCGTCGATGCGAACACCAGCACGATCAGCGCGCGCAACCCGAACCTGCGGCCTTATGTGTCGAACCAGATCGACCTGTCGCTCGAATATTATTTCGCGGGCTCGGGGCTGCTGTCGGCGGCGGTGTTCTACAAGGACGTGAAGAATTTCATCGTCAACACCGCGACCTCGGTAACCCAGACCGTCCAGCTGGAGGAAGGCGGCAGCCGCGAGCAGGTGTTCCTGCTGCGTCAGCCTCGCAATGGCGCGAGCAGCAAGATCAAGGGCTTCGAGCTGGGAGCGCAGGTGCCGTTCACCTTCTTGCCCGGCGCGCTGGACGGGTTCGGAATGCTCGGCAACTTCACCTATCTCGATCTCGGCGACGTGGTGGTGACGCAGGGCGAGCCGGCGATCCCGATCTCGGGGGCGTCGACGCGCAGCTACAATATCGCGGGCTATTACGAGAAGGCAGGCTTCGGCATCCGCGCCTCGTACAATTACCGTAACGGCTTCGTGAACGATCCGATCAGCACTTTCGGCGACGGCGACTATCAGCGGTCCTATGGTCAACTCGACATTTCGGCGAGCTATGACATCAACCGCATGATCACGCTCAACGCGGATGTCACCAACGCGACCAACGCGAAGATCTACAACGACACCGCGGTCGGCCTGCTGCGCGGCGTGGTCGATAACGGCCGCCGCGTAACCGCAGGCGTACGCGTGCGGTTCTGACGCGCAACAGCCGAACTGGATTGCTCGTCATTGCGAGCGTAGCGAAGCAATCCAGGGCGTCCTGATCCGGCCCTGCATTGCTTCGCTACGCTCGCAATGACGAAACAGGTTGGTTTCGGGAAGGAGGATTACCCGATCCGCTCGCGCACCACCTGCTCGAGCACCGTCAGCGGCATCGCGCCGAGCGTCAGCACGCGGTGAAATTCCTTCGGGTCCCACTTCGCCCCCGCCTTGCGCCTCGCCTCGTCGCGCAACCGCGTCCAGACGGTGTGGCCGATCTTGTAGCTGCACGCCTGCCCCGGCCAGACGGTGTAGCGGTCGATCTCGCCCTGGCTGCGCCCGCGCGCGATCCCGGTGGTGGCGATCAGGTAATCGGTCGCCTTCTCGCGGCTCCAGCGCTTGGCGTGCATGCCTGCGTCGACCACCAGCCGCGTCGCGCGGAACAGCAAGGATTGCAGATAGCCCACCTGCCCGAGCGGATCGCCGTCGTACATCCCCATCTCGTCGGCGAGCTGCTCCGAATAAAGCGCCCAGCCCTCCGAATAGCCCGAATAGAAGCCGCGCCGCCTGATCAGCGGAATGTCCTGGCTCTCCAGCGCCGACATCACCTGCAGATGATGCCCCGGCACCCCCTCGTGATAGCTGAGCGTCGCCAGCCCGAACTTCGGCCGGTCGAACGTGTCGCGCAGATTGATGAAGTAGATCGCCGGCCGCGATCCGTCGAGCGACGCCGACTGGTAATAGCCTCCGGGCGCGCCGGCCTGAATGGCTTCGGGCACCCGGCGTACCTCGACGGGCGCGCGCGGCAGGATCGCGAATTGCTCGGGCAGCCGCTCGGTCATCGCCGCGACCTGCGCGCGGAGTTGTTCGAGCAGCGCCTCGCGCCCCGGATCGGTGTTGGGATAGAGCTGGTCGGGACGCTTGTTGAGCGCGACCAGCCGCTCGCCGACCGTCCCCTGCGTCATCCCCTGTTTCCGCAAAATGCCGTCGATCCGCGCACCGATCTCTGCGACCTGCGCGAGCCCGAGCCGGTGGATCTGGTCACCAGTCATGTCGGTGGTGGTCGCCGCGCTCGCCGCAGCGGCGTAATAGGCCTCGCCATCGGGAAGACGCCACACGCCGGCATCGTGCACCGCGCGGCCTCGCAACTCGGTCACCAAAGCCCGCTGGCTGTCGAGCGCCGGGAAGACGCGCTCTGTCATCAGCTTCACCACCGCCGCCGCGCGATCCGCGGGCAGGTTCGCGGCTTTCAGCTTGGCGGCGAAGTCGGTGGCCGGGCCGGTCGCATCGGCTGCCTTGTCGCGCACCGCCGCGAGTTGCTTGAGCGTGGTGTCGAGGATGTAGTCGGGGGCGAACACGCCCTTGCCCGCATCCGCGCGCTGACGTTCGGTCTCGGCATCGATCACGGGCCCCCAGGCGGCGACACGGGCGACATAGGCATCAGCGTCGGCGGCGTCGCGCACCCGGTGCTGGTTGGCGAGGAAATCCGGCACGTCGCGATACGCACCGGTCAATTGCGTCAGCACATAGGGTGCGTACCGTCCCGCGCTCGCGCCATAATCATAGCGTTCGCCCGCCAGCATCCGGTCAAGGCCATAGGCAACGATGTCATAGTCGAGCCGCGCCGCATCGCCGAGCGCCTCGCGCGGGATCGCCTGTAACGCCGCACGCTCGGCGCGGGCGCTGGCGAAGTCGCGCAATTCTCCGGCACGGCTGGCATCCGACAGTCGCGACTTGAGCGGCGCACGCGCGCCGGTGTCGAGCCCCAGCGAAGTCGCCTGCTCAGGGCTCTCGTCGAGCCGCGTATAAAAGAAGCGGTCGAGCAAGGCGCGCAGCTCGGTGTCGCGCGGGCCGGTCTTTGCGGCAGCAGCGGCGGCGCGCGGCAGAGCGGCCAGCGCGGCGGTGGCGCTGGCGGAGACAAGGAACTGGCGACGACGCATGCGAACTCCCGGTGTGGTTATGGCAGGCAGACTGACGTTCACCGACACCTTTGTCGAGCGCGGGCAATCACTTGGTCGGCAATCCGCATTTTTCGGGTCACGAAGGGCGACAAAGTCCGTCACGCCTGCGTACAGTCTCGGGTATGGCGATCGGACTGCACAACGAAGGCTTCTCGGACGCGTTGGTGGTGCTGGGCGCCGCCGGTCTGGTGATCCCGGCGTTCGCGCGCTTCCGGATCAGCCCGGTGATCGGGTTCATTCTCGTCGGTGCGCTGGTCGGTCCTGCCGGGCTCGGCGCGCTCGTGCCGCGCGCGCCGTGGCTGTATTATTTCACGATCTCCGACCCGGAATCGATCGAGCCATTCGCCGAGTTCGGGATCGTGCTGCTGCTGTTCTCGATCGGGCTGGAGCTGTCGTTCCGGCGCTTATGGGCGATGCGCCAACTGGTGTTCGGCACCGGGCCGGCGGCGTTGGTCGGCTGTGCCGCGTTCATCGGGATCGCCCTGCACCTGATTGGGCAGAGCTGGGGCGGATCGGCAGGACTCGGCCTCGCGCTCGCGCTGTCATCGACCGCGCTGGTGCTCCCGATGGTGGGCACGACCAGCCCGGTCGGGCGCGGCGCGTTCGCGATCCTGCTGTTCCAGGACCTCGCGCTTGTCCCGATCATCTTCGCATTGGGCGCGATGGCGCCGACCGCCAGCGACGATGGGTGGGTTGGGATCGCCGGGGTCGCGTTGCGCGGCGGGCTGACGGTGGTGGCGATGTATGTCGGCGGACGGCTGGTGCTGCCGCGCCTCTTCGCGCAGGCGGCGCGCACCAAGAGCCCTGAGCTGTTCCTTGCCGCCTCGCTGCTGGTCGTGATCGTCGCCAGCGTCGCGACCACCGCCGCCGGCCTGTCACCGATCGTCGGCGCGTTGCTCGCCGGGCTATTGATCGCCGAGACGGAGTATCACACCGAGGTTGAGGTAATGACCGCGCCGTTCAAGGGCCTCGCGCTCGGCGTGTTCCTCATCACGGTCGGCATGAGCCTCGATCTCGCCGCGATCGCGCGCAACTGGATGCCGCTGCTCACCGCGGTACTCGGCGTCGTCGCGGTCAAGGCGGTGGTGACGTATCTGCTGCTACGCGTTGCCAATGCGCGCCCCGGCATCGCCGCGGAGACCGGGATGCTGATGGGCAGCCCGTCGGAGACGACGCTGATCGTGCTCGCCACCGCCGCGCAGGCGCAACTCATCACCGCCGCCACTGCCAGCTTCTGGCAGACCGTCACCGCCATCGGACTGACGATCACCCCGCTGCTCGCGCTGCTCGGCCGCGTGATCGCGCGGCGGATCGAGAAGCGTGACGGTGCCCGACCCGACACGCTCGACCATGCCGAGGGACAGCGCGCGGTGGTGTTCGGCTTCGGACGCGTCGGGCGGCTGGTCGCGGACATGCTGGCGCGCCACGACCAGCCCTATGTCGCGGTCGAGGCCGACATCGACGCGGTGACGCAGGCGCGCGCGGGCGGCTATCCGATCATCTTCGGCGATGTCGCGCGCGCCGAACTGCTTGAGCGGCTCGATCTGACCAGCGCGCGCGCGCTGATCCTCACGATGGACGATCCGGTGCTGACGGTGCGGCTGACCAAGCGGCTGCGCGCCGCCTTCCCGGCGTTGCCGATCATCGCCCGTGCGCGCGACACCGCGCATGCGGCCGAACTCTACAAGGCGGGGGTGACCGACGCGGTACCGGAAACGCTGGAAAGCTCGCTGCAATTGTCCGAGGCGGTGCTGGTCGATCTCGGCGTCGCGATGGGGCCGGTGATCGCCTCGATCCACGACAAGCGCGAGGAATTGCGCGAGACGATCCGTCGCACCGCGATGCTCGATCGACAGCCGCGCATCCGGCGCATCCGGCGGACCGATGAAATCCGACCTGCTTGAGCCGGGACGGTCGCGATTTTGCCGCACATCGTGGCTAGCGGGCGGAGCATGAACCCGTCCGAGCTGCGCGTCGCCTTCTTCAGCGGCAACTACAATTATGTGCGCGACGGCGCCAATCAGGCGCAGAACCTGCTGGTCGGCTATCTTCTCGATCAGGGCGTGCAGGTGCGCGTCTATTCGCCGACCACGCCGACCCCGGCGTTCGAGGCGCGCGGCACGGTGGTCGACGTGCCGGCGATCCCGATGCCGGGCGGGCGCGGCGAATATAAGCTCGGGCGCGGGCTACCGGCGCAGCCGCGCCGCGACCTGGAGGCGTTCGACCCGCACCTCGTGCACGTCTCCGCGCCCGAATTCCTCGGCCATGCGGCGATCACCTGGGCGCGCCGCCGCGGCATACCGGTGGTCGCAACCGTCCACACCCGCTTCGAGACCTATTTCCAATATTACGGCCTGTCACTGGTTCAGCCGCTGATCGTCGCGATCCTGCGCCGCTTCTACAATCGCGCCGACCGCGTGCTGGTGCCGACTCCCTCGATGGCGAAAGTGATCCGCGATTTCGGGGTCACGACGCCGATCTCGCTATGGGGGCGCGGGGTGAACCATCGTCGCTTCCACCCCAATGCGCGCAGTCTGCAATGGCGGCGCTCGCTCGGAATCGCCGATGACGAGGTGACGATCGGCTTCCTCGGCCGGCTCGTGCTCGAAAAGGGGCTGGGCGTGTTCGCCGACGTGCTGGCGCGGCTCGATGCGCTGGGCGTCCGCCACCGCGTGCTGGTGGTCGGCAAGGGGCCGGCGCGCGACTGGTTTGCCGAGCGCGTACTCCAAGCGGCGTTCGCGGGCTTTCAGAGCGGTGACGATCTCGGCCGCGCGGTCGCATCAATGGATCTATTGTTCAACCCCAGCGTCACCGAGACGTGGGGACAGGTGACGTCGGAAGCGATGGCGGCGGGCGTCCCCGTCGTGGCGGCGCGCGCCACCGGTGCGGTCGACCTGCTGGAAGACGGGCGCACCGGCTTCCTCGTGCCGCCGGAGGATCTTGACGGCTACGCCGCGGCGATTGCGCGGCTCATCTCGGACCCGGCGCTGCGCGTGGCGATGGGACAGGCCGCGCACGAACGCGCGCAGGAGTTCCGCTGGGACAGCGCTAATGGCGCGGTATTGCAGGCGTACCGGGAAGTGCTCTCGTCACCGCGAACCTGACTCCTCTCGACCGTTCGTGCTGAGCTTGTCGAAGCACGTGCCCGGCAACACGCCCTTCGATAGGCTCAGGGCGAACGGTCGGGAGGCGCGCCTGACGTCACACCGTCCGCCAGTCGAAGGTCAGCGGCGCCTCGCGGAACGCGAAGCGGTCGAGGTGGCTCGCCACCACCTCCTCCATCCGCGCCACGTCGCCGTCCTCCGGCACCGCCAGCCGCACGTCGAGCGTCTCGCTGTCCGCCCGCAGCTCGACCTTGGCCCCGTTCGGAAACGCGATCATCGCCTCCTGCTCCGAAAAACTGACCTCCATCTTGTGGCTCCAGTGCTTGGCGAGCTGCTGGAGATAGCGGCTCGCCGAATGCGTCGGCACGCGCGCCACCCGCACCGTCACTTCAGCCGCTCCACCTTCTGCGCCACTTCATCGATCAACGCGGCAATCTCGTGGAGCAGCTCCGGCGAGGCATCGGCGCGCTTCACGCGATCCATGACCGCGTGGCGCAGGTTGTGCATCGCGCGGCGGACCGGCGCCCCCTCACCCTCACCCTGCGCGCGCTGCGCGGCCAGCGCCTCCAGCCGCGCCATCAGCGTCGCAACCGTCTCTGCCTGTTCGTCCAGATGCGCGCGCCCGGCGTCGGTCACCGCAAAGCGCTTGCGCGAGCCCTCGCTGGCCTGTTCCGCGATCAGCTCCATTTCGTCGAGCAAGGTGAGCGTGGGATAGACCACCCCCGGGCTCGGCGCATAGGCGCCGCCGGTCAGCGTCTCGATCGTCTTGATGAGTTCATAGCCGTGGCGTGGGGTGTCCGCGATCAGCTTGAGCAGCACCAGCCGCAGCTCCGATCCGTCGAACATCCGCCGGCTGCGTCCGCCACCGCCGCCGCCGCGACGATGCTCCCCGTCGTTGAGCCGCTCGATCCAGTGGAAGAACCGCTCGGGGTCGAACCCGCCACCCCCGCCGCGCTGCCCTGAATGATGATGATGGCCGCGGCCACCGTGTGAAAAACCGAACATCCGGTCGACTCCATTTCCTATCATGATGCAGCAGGATATATCTTGAATAGAATGGCGCAAGAGCTTTCAAGATATATTTTAGCTTCTCGCATGACGCGGCTCGCGTCTCGCCTTACATGAGAGCGCATGGCCGACCTGTTTGCCGGGTTCGATCCCGTCGATCCCCCCAGCCCTGCTCCTTCCGATGCTCAGGCCCCGCTCGCCGACCAGCTGCGCCCGCGCGCGCTCGCCGACGTGATCGGGCAGCGGCACCTGCTCGGCCCCGACGCGCCGCTGGCGATGATGATCCGCTCACGCCGGCTGTCGTCGTTCGTGCTGTGGGGTCCCCCCGGCGTCGGCAAGACGACGATCGCACGGCTGATCGCGGCCGAGGCGGGCT
Source organism: Sphingomonas sp. 8AM (assembly GCF_902506455.1). Taxonomy (GTDB): domain Bacteria; phylum Pseudomonadota; class Alphaproteobacteria; order Sphingomonadales; family Sphingomonadaceae; genus Sphingomonas. The sequence continues at coordinate 2,963,927 of NZ_LR733844.1, forward strand.
ATGTCTTCGTTCAGCTCTCTGCGGTGTCAACCGGGATCGCCGACCTGCGGCGCACGCTTGCCACCGCGCGCGACCTGCGCGCTGCCGGCAAGCCAACCGCCTTGTTCATCGACGAGCTGCACCGCTTCTCGCGCCCGGTGCAGGATGCGTTGCTGCCCGCGGTCGAGGACGGCACGATCGTGCTGATCGGCGCGACTACCGAGAATCCGAGCTTCAGCCTTGTCGCCGCGTTGCTGTCGCGCGCCAAGGTGTTCACGCTCGACCGGCTGTCCGCCGCCGAACTCGACACCGTCCTCGCGCGCGCCGAGGCGCAGCAAGGGCGCACGCTGCCGCTCGACGCGGACGCGCGCGCCGCGCTGATCGCGATGGCCGATGGCGACGCGCGCTATCTGCTCGGGCTGTGCGAGACGCTGTTCCTGATCGAGTCCGACGCGCCGATCGACACCGCGGCGCTGGCGGCGATCGTCCAGAAGCGCGCGCCGCTCTACGATCGGGGGCAGGAAGAGCATTTCAACCTGCTCAGCTGCTTCCACAAGAGCCTGCGCGGCAGCGATGCCGATGCCGCACTCTACTGGGCGGCGCGGATGGTGCGCGGCGGCGAGGACGCCGCGGTGATCTTCCGCCGCCTGTGCTGCGCGGCGTCGGAGGATGTCGGCATGGCCGATCCGCAGGCGCTGGTGCAGGTGATGACCGCATGGCACGCGTTCGAACGCGTCGGGATGCCCGAGGGCCGGCTGTTCCTCGCGCAAGCAATCAATTATGTCGCCACCGCGCCCAAATCGAACGCGTCTTATGTCGCGTTCGACCGCGCGAGCGCATTGGCGCGCGACACCGGCTCGCTGCCGCCGCCCAGGCATATCCTCAATGCGCCGACGAAGCTGATGAAGGAACTCGGCTATCACGAGGGCTATCGCTACGATCACGATTACCCCGACGCGCATGCCGCGCAGGATTTCTTCCCCACCGAGATCGGCGACGATCATTTGTTCTATGAACCGAACGAACGCGGATATGAGCGCGAGATCCGCAAGCGGCTCGCCTTCTGGACCGCGGGACGCGAACGACGCGAGGGATAAGCGAGCCGGATTGCCTAATGTGGATAAGTAGATAAGCCGTCGCAAGTGAGTCGCCTACGCTTCGTCCCCGCTGCCCTGCCAACGCAGGGCCGAAATCCGCTCACACGCGTTCAGGACACGTAATGCGTGTCACTCCCCACATCGCGGCGATCGGCACCGCGGTTCCCGCCCATGACATTCACGTCGCGTTCGTCGACTGGGCGGAACGGCGGCTGCCCGAGCGTGAGGCACGCCTCTTTCACCGGATGGCGGGTCGCGCCGGGATAACCCATCGCTGGTCGGTGCTCCCTGCCGAGCATGGCTCGCCGGTCGGCGCGACGGGCTTCTACGCCGCCGAGCCGCATCCCGGCACCGCCGCGCGGATGGCGCTCTATGCGGACGCGGCACCGGCGCTCGCACTTGCGGCGATCGCCGACCTGCGCGCACAGGTCGAACTCGACGGCATCACCCACCTCGTCGTTGCGAGCTGCACCGGCTTCGTCGCGCCCGGCGTCGACCAGATCCTGGCGCGTGTGCTTGACCTGCCGGGCAGCGTCGAGCGCACGCTGATCGGCTTCATGGGCTGCTATGCTGCGGTCGCGGCGCTGCGTACCGCGCGACACATCGTCCGGTCCGAACCGGCGGCGCGCGTGCTGGTCGTCACCGTCGAACTCTCGACGCTTCACCTTCAACCCGCCACGTCGCTCGAGCCGCTGCTCGCGATGCTGCAATTCGGTGATGGCGCCGCAGCGGCGCTGGTTACCGCCGCGCCGCAGGGGCTGGCGATCGGCCAGCCGTTCAGCGCCACGCTGCCCGAAGCCGCCGCGCTGATCCGCTGGGACATCACCGATTACGGCTTCGCGATGCATCTTTCGGGCGAGGTGCCGGGGCGGATCAGCGCGGCGCTGCGCGATCCGGCGCTGGTCGCGACGCTGACCGGCGGACGCGCGGTCGATCGCTGGGCGGTCCACGCCGGCGGACGCTCGATCCTCGACGCCGTCGAACACGCGCTGGCGCTGCCCACCGACGCACTCGATGATTCGCGTGCGGTGCTCGCCGCCAACGGCAACATGTCGTCGGCGACGCTGATGTTCGTGCTGACGCGGGTGCTGGCAGGTCCACCGGTCGAGCATGGCATCGCGCTCGCCTTCGGCCCCGGACTGGCCGCCGAAGGGCTGGCGTTCGCGAGCGCGACGTGATGCTCGGGCAGCGCGCCACCGCCGATGAGCTGATGGACGCCGACGACCTGCCCGCGGACGTCTATGCCGCGGTGGTCGCGGATCTGGCGCGGGTCAATGTCGTGACGATGGCGGCGCGCCCGACGCTGGCGTTCCTCGCGCGCCTCACGAAGCCGGGGCAACGCTATCGTCTGTTCGACGTCGGCTATGGTGACGGCGACATGCTGCGGCGGATCGCGCATTGGGGCGAAAAGCGCGGCGTCGGTTTCGATCTGGTCGGTATCGATCTCAACCCACGCAGCGAAGCCGCGGCGCGTGCGCACACGTCCGCCGATCTCGCGATCGACTGGCGCACCGGCGACTATGCCGATCTGACCGGCGAAGGCTGGGACTTCGTGATCTCCAGCCTCGTCGCACACCACATGACGCAGCCACAGCTAATCGCCTTCCTGCGCTTCATGGCGCGCGAGGCGCGGGTCGGCTGGCTGGTCAACGACCTGCATCGGCACGGTTTCGCCTATTACGGCTGGCCGCTGCTCGCCGGGCTGTTCCGGTGGCACCATATCGTGCGGCATGACGGGCGACTGTCGATCGCGCGCAGCTACCGCCCCGGTGAGTGGTCGCCGTTGCTCGGCGAGGCCGGGGTCAGCGACGCACGCGTATTCCGCGCCTTCCCGTTCCGGCTATGCGTCGCGAGCCGCTGATCCTCGGCGGCGGTCCCGCGGGCAGCGCCGCGGCGATCACCTTGGCAAGGGGTGGCGCGCGACCGTTGGTGATCGAGCGTACGCGCGAGACCGGCGACGCGCTGTGCGGCGGGTTCCTGAGCTGGCGGACGCTGGAGACGCTTGCGTCGCTCGGCATTGCGGCCGATGCGCTCAACCCGGCGCGGGTGGTGCGCGTCCGCATCTTCGCGCGCGGTCGAAGGGTCGAAGCCGCGCTTCCCGCCCCGGCGATCGGCGTCTCGCGAACCCGGCTTGATACGTTGCTGCTCGATCGAGCGGTCCAGAACGGCGCGGCGGTCGAGCGCGGGGTCGTCGCGCGTGCGATCGAGGACGGTGCGATTCGCACCGGCGACGGCGCGCTGCTGGCGAGCGATGCGCTGTTCCTCGCCAGCGGCAAGCATGACGTGCGCGGTGCGGCCCGCCCGTCGGCGGCGCGCGGCGTCGACCCGACCCTCGGCCTGCGCACCCGCCGCCGCGGTGTCGATCTGGCGCGCCGCGTCGGCGACGCGATCGAGCTCCATCTGTTCGACCGCGGCTATGCCGGCGTCGTGTTGCAGGAGGACGGCAGCGCCAACGTATGCCTGGCGATCCGCCGCTCGCGCCTTACCGAGGCGGGCAGCCCTGACGCCTTGCTCGCCGCGCTGGCCGACGAACTACCGGTCTTCGCCGATCGGCTCGTGGGGGACGCGACGCCGGTCGAGGCGATCGCCAATGTGCCCTACGGCTGGCGCGCACGCCACGGGACGGACGGCTGCTACCGGCTGGGCGATCAGGCGGCAGTCATTCCGTCGCTTGCGGGCGAAGGCATGGGGATCGCACTGGCGAGCGGGGTGTCGGCGGCAAAGGCGTGGCTGGCGGGTGAGCCGTCTGCGACATGGCAATCGCGCTTCGCCCGCCAGACCGCCCGCCCAGTTCTGCTCGCCAGCACAATCCGCGCGATGGCCGAACGCCCACCAATGATAGCGCCGCTGCTCCCGATCGCGGCGCGTCTCGGCCTGATCGACGCCGTCGCCGCCGCAACGCGGATCACACCGGGCTAGATCGGATCGACCAGCACCAGCCGTCATCCCCGACCTGATCCGGGATTTCCCTTTCTGCTTCTGCCGCCAGGAAGGGCGCTGCGGATCAAATCCCGGTCGGCAATGGCAGAGCACGCCGCGGCCCAAACGAAAAGAGGCGCGGCGGTCGCCCGCCACGCCTCCTCGCAAAGCCCCGACGGGGCCGCGCCGATTACTCGGCCGCGGCGGCCGGGCGCGTGTCGCGACGCTCGGCGATACGCGCCGACTTGCCGGTGCGGCCACGCAGGTAATACAGCTTGGCACGACGCACCGCGCCCTTGCGCACCACCTCGATCGAATCGACGTTGGGCGAGTACAGCGGGAAGACGCGCTCCACGCCCTCGCCGAAGCTCATCTTGCGGACGGTGAACGACGAGCCCATGCCCTTGTTCGAGCGCGCGATGCACACGCCCTCGTAGTTCTGGACGCGGGTGCGCTCACCCTCGACCACCTTCACGCCGACCTTCAGCGTATCGCCGGGGCGGAATTCCGGGATCTTCTTGGTTTCGTTGAACTTGGCGATCTGCTCGGCTTCGAGCGTCTGGATCAGGTTCATTGTTCGTCCTCAGTCCGTTGCCGCGCGCCAGAGGGCGGGCCGACCCGAGCGCCCTCATGACGCTCCCAAAGGTCTGGCCGCCGTAGCCGTGTGTCGATCTCCGCCTGCCGTTGCCGCCAGGCCGCGATCTTCGCATGATCCCCCGATCGCAGCACTTCGGGGATCGTGCGCCCCTCCCATTCGACCGGTCGGGTGTAGTGCGGATATTCGAGGAGGCCGCTTTCGAAGCTTTCCTCGACTCCGCTTGAAGCCGCGCCCATTACGCCGGGAAGGAGCCGAACGCAAGCATCGAGCAGCACCAGCGTCGCCATCTCGCCCCCCGACAGGATGTAGTCACCGATCGAGATTTGCTCGACCCCGCGGGCCTCCAGCAGCCGCTCGTCGAACCCCTCGAACCGCCCGCACAGGATCACCGCCCCCGGTCCCGCGGCCAGCTTGCGCACGCGTGCCTGCCGGAGCGGCGCACCACGCGGCGTCATCGCAAGCAGCGGCCGGCCATCAGCCTGCGCATCGACCGCGCGCGCGAGAATATCGGCGCGCAGCACCATCCCCGCGCCGCCGCCCGCGGGCGTATCGTCGACGGTCCGATGCCGGTCGGTGGTGAAGTCGCGGATGTTGACCGCGTCGAGCGACCATTTCCCCTCCGCCAGCGCTCGCCCGGCGAGCGAGGTGCCGAGCGGACCGGGAAACATCTCCGGATAGAGGGTCAGGATCGTGGCGCGGAAAATCATTGTCGTCCCAATGAATAGACGATGCCGGCCGCCGCCGCCGCACCGAGGAGAAAGGCGCCGGCGGCATAGGCCAGCCCGGACGTCGCGAACATCATCGCCATCCCGCAAGCGTCGACCCCGCATCGCTCCGCGGGCGTCAGCACTGCACGGGCGAACACGGCCACGCACACCAGCGCGCCGAGCGACGGCAGCGGCATCGATGCGGTGAGGATGAGGCGACGCCGCGACCATCGCCGGCCACGCACAGCCACCGACACGACGGACAGCACGGCGGCGAAGATCGCCGGAAAGCCGACCAGCCACAGCAGGTCGCTCGCGGTCGTCACGCCCGTGTCCAATTCTCGATCTTGAGATCGGGAATATCGGCAAAGTCACGTTCGTTGTTCGTGACGAGCGTCAGCCCGCCGACGATCGCCTGTGCCGCGATCAGACGGTCGTAGCTTCCTCGCCGCATTCCGATGGCGCGGACCATGCGCGCATAAGCGGAGGCCGCCTCACCATCGAACGCCAGCACCGCGAGCGCCGCCAGAAAGGTGTCGATCCGCTTGGCGTCCTTCTCGGGCTCGCGCGACGTACGATGGCCGACCCGAAGTTCGCCTGCGGTAATTGCCGAAACATGCAATTGCCCGAACGCCTCGCCCATCCGGCGTGCAAGCGGATCGCTCCGCCCGAGCAGGAAATCGATACAGGCATTGGTATCGAGCAGGTAGCCCTTCATGCCGCCGCCGCACCGGGCCGGGGGCTCCAGTCGCGCACGTCGGCACGCGTGTCCCCGCGTCCGTCCGCCATGAAGCCTTCCGAGACGCTGCCGTACAGGCTCATCAACACCTGCGCGCCGTCACTTTCGCGCCACAGGCTGAACGAGCCGTCGTCGTGCGGAGCGATCACCACATCGTCGCCCTCGCCAAACCCCAGACCCTTCGGCAGCCGCAACGCTACCGAATTGCCGGACTTGAACACCTTGGCGCGATATTCGTTACCCATCGCCGGCCTCCTGTATGTACAGCATGTATATACAGGCAGCAGGGCTCGCAAGGCGGAGGGTTCGTGGACGATTGCATCATCATCGGCGCCGGGCCGGCCGGGCTGACCGCCGCCATCTATCTGGCACGCTACCATCTCGACATCCGCCTGTTCGACAGCGGATCGAGCCGCGCGGCGATGATCCCGTGCACGCACAATCATGCCGGTTACCCGGACGGGATCGCCGGCAAGGACCTGCTCGCGCTGATGCAGGCACAAGCCGAGAAATATGGCGCGCTGCGCGAGCAGGTCAAAGTCACCGGCCTCGCCCGCGATGGCGCCGACTTCATCGTCCGCACGGATCATGGCACGCACCGCGCCCGCACCGTGCTGCTCGCCACGGGAGTCGTAAACCATCGGCCGGCGCACCTGCTGCCCGAGGTGCATGATCCGGCGCTGGCGCGCGGGCTGTTTCGCTATTGTCCGGTGTGCGACGGATACGAAGTCACCGACCGGCGCGTCGCCGTCATCGGCACCGGCGATCACGGCATGCGCGAGGCGTTATTCCTGCGCGGCTTCACCCGCGACGTGACCCTCGTCTCACCCGAGGCCGAACATGCGCTCGACCCCGCGTGTGCGCAGGCGCTCGATGACGCCGGGATCGTCCGGGTCGAGGGGCCATGCGGCGGCTATGCGATCGAGGGCAATCATCTCGCGTTCGACACGGCACGCGGGCGGCTGGCGTTCGACAGCGTCTATCCCGCACTCGGCTCGCGCATCCGTTCCCGGCTGGCGGTCGAGGCCGGCGCGCGCGCCAGTGACGAAGGCTGCCTTGAGGTCGACGACCATCAGCGCACCAGCGTGCCCGGCCTGTTCGCGGCCGGTGATGTCGTGAAGGGGCTGGACCAGATCAGCCATGCGATGGGCGAAGCCGGCGTGGCGGCGACGGCGATCCGCAACCTGCTGGCGGAGCGACGTCCGCTGCGGCGGTAAGTTCCCGCCATTGCGAGCGTAGCGAAGCAATCCAGGGCGGCTAGCGTCTGGCTCTGGATTGCTTCGCTACGCTCGCAGTGACGATGTCTATGGCTCTACGAAATCGGCCTCGATCACCAGCCGTTCGCTATTCCATTCCGGCACCGCCGAAATCGGCACCATGAAGGTCTTGCCGCTCATGCGTCGGACTTCGACCACGTCGCCGGCACCGAAATTCTCGACCGCCGCGACCACGCCCAGTTTCTCGCCGGTCGTGGAAATCGCAGCAAGCCCGAGGAGATCGGCTCGATAATATTCGCCATCGTCCAGCGGCGGCAGAGCGTCGCGCGGCACGGTCAGCACCGTCCCGCGCAACGCCTCCGCCGCGGTGCGATCCGCGACCTCGGCGAAGCGCGCGATCGTGCCGTCACGCAGCTTCACCAGATTCAGCGCCCCGTCGTTGAACGAGCGGTGCGCCGCCAGATCATCGGCGAAGACCTTGAGCCGCACCTCGCCTGCGACACCATGCGCGCCCGTTACCGCGGCCAGCACGATCGCGCCGGGCGGCACCTCACTCGCTGTCGGGCGAGTCGCCGTCGCCATCGGGGGCGTCGTCGCGCCCTTCGGCGGGGTCGTTGGCGGAGACGCCTTGGTTGGTCGCGTCTTCATGGTCCTCGGGTGCGGTGCGCGGATCGGGATCGGCGGTCATCATGCGCTCTCCTGTTCGAGTGAACGGGAGCAACGCACGACGGCCGCGATCGGATGCTTATTCGGCGGTCGCTTCGGCCTCGGCCGCAGGCGCTTCTGCCTCAGCCGCAGGTGCGTTCGCCTTCTCGGCGGCGGCTTCCTCGGCTGCCTTCTGCTTCTCGGCACGCTCCTCGGCGCGCTCCTTGGCCTTCTCGCCCGGCTCGGCCTTCTTCGGGTTGCTGCGCACGGTGCGCTCCTTCACGCCGGCCGCATCGAGGAAGCGGGCCACGCGGTCGGTCGGCTGTGCGCCCATCGCCAGCCAGTGCTTGGCGCGCTCACCGTCGAGCACGATGCGCTTCTCGTCGTCCTTGGCGAGCAGCGGATTGTAGTTGCCGAGCTTCTCGATGAACTTGCCGTCACGCGGGCTGCGTGCGTCGGCAACGACGATGCGGTAATACGGACGCTTCTTCGAGCCGCCACGCGACAGGCGAATGCTGAGTGCCATCTGGTAACTTCCTTGCTTCTTCGTTTCGTCGGCCCTGCGGAGGCAGGGACCTGTTTCGGTTTCAACGACCGGCGCCCCTCGTCAGGGAGAGACCTCAAGCCCCTGCCTCCGCAAGGGCGACGATCGCTATCTCTTGAACTTGAACCCGCCGGGGCCACCCGGAATGTTGCCGGGCAGACCGGGAAGCCCCGGACCACCGCCCGGCCCGCCCAGCTTGCCCATCATGTCGCCCATGTCGGCGCCACCGATGGCATTGCCGAGCCCGCCGAGCCCGCCCTTGCCGAGCATCGCCATCATGCCCTTCAGGCCGCCCATCTTCTTGATCTTCTTCATGGCGGTCGACATCTCCTGATGCATTTTAAGGAGCTTGTTGACCTCCTGCACCGTGGTGCCGGAACCCTTGGCGATGCGGATCTTGCGCTTGGCGTTGATCAGCTCGGGCTTGGCGCGCTCCTTGACGGTCATCGAACCGATCATCGCATCGAGATGCACCAGCATCTTGTCGCTGCCCGGCGTCGCATCCATCGCGGCCTGCGCCTTCTTCATCCCCGGCAGCATCCCCGCCAGCGCACCAAGCCCGCCCATGCGCTTCATCTGCGCGAGCTGGCTGCGCAGGTCGTTCATGTCGAACTGGCCCTTGGCGAGCCGGTTCGCCATCCGCTCGGCGTCTTCCTGCTGGATCGACTCCGCGGCGCGCTCGACCAGCGAGACCACGTCGCCCATCCCCAGGATGCGCCCGGCGACGCGGCTCGGGTGGAACGCCTCCAGCGCGTCGAGCTTCTCGCCGACGCCCGCGAACTTGATCGGCTTGCCGGTGACGGCGCGCATCGACAGCGCCGCGCCGCCACGCGCATCGCCGTCCATGCGGGTCAGCACGACGCCGGTCAGCGGCACCTGCTCGGAGAAGTTGGTCGCGACGTTGACCGCGTCCTGACCGGTCAGCGAGTCGACGACCAGCAGGATTTCCTGCGGTTGCGCCACGTCGGCTACCGCCTTCATCTCGTCCATCAGCGCCTGATCGACGTGCAGGCGACCCGCCGTGTCGAGCATCAGCACGTCGAAGCCCTGCAGCTTCGCGGCCTGCACCGCGCGGCGTGCGATCTCGACCGGTTGCTGCCCGGCGATGATCGGCAGCGTCGCGACCTCGACCTGCGTGCCGAGCGTCGCCAATTGCTCCTGCGCCGCCGGGCGATTGACGTCGAGCGACGCCATCAGCACCTTCTTGGCAGTGCGCCCGGTCATCGATCCGGTCGACAGCCGTTTGGCGATCTTGGCGGTGGTGGTGGTCTTGCCCGAGCCTTGCAGCCCGACCATCATCACGATCGCGGGCGGCGTGACGTTCAGGTTCAGCTCGGCGCCCTCGGGATCATCGCCGCCCAGCATCCGCACGAGCGCGTCGTTGACGATCTTGACGACCTGCTGCCCCGGCGTGACCGAGCGGAGCACGTTCTGCCCGATCGCTTCCTCGGTGACCTCGTCGACGAACTGCCGCGCGACGGGCAGCGCCACGTCCGCCTCGAGCAGCGCGACGCGCACCTCGCGCATCGCCTGACGCACGTCGGCTTCGGTGAGCGCACCACGCCCCCGCAGCCGGTCGAAGACGCCGCCAAGACGATCGCTAAGGCTATCGAACATCGAAACTCCTTCCACCCGCCGAAAACGCAAAATACGCCGGCGGGCGAAACCTCGCCGGCCAGCGTGCGCCACAGGAGCGCTTGATCCTTGCGTTCCTCAACGGAACTTGGATGGGCAGTTAGCCGAAAGCGATGGGCGAGGCAAGTTTGTTCGGGTCTTGCTCCCCGCCCCTTCCCGTCATCCCCGCGAAGGCGGGGATCCAGAACCTCTGACGTTTGTGACTCTTGCAAAGACCTGCGCGTCTGGATTCCCGCCTGCGCGGGAATGACGGATAGTTATCTACCAACCCCCACCCGCCGCCAGATACGCCCGTTCCGCCTCGGTCGTCTCGCGCCCCAGCGCCGCATTGCGCGACGGAAACCGCCCGAACCGCGCAAACACCTCCGCATGGTCGCGCGCGAACTTCGCATTCTCCTCGATGCCCAGCGCCTCGAACGCCGCGACGCTCGTCGCCTGCCCTTCCGCATCCTCCGCATGCATCAGCGGCATGTAGAGGAACACCCGCTCCTCCTTAGACAATTCCGCATCCCACCCGCGCGCAATCGCCAGCTCCGTCAGCTCACGCGCCAGCGGATCGGCTGCGAACGCCTCCGCCTTCCCCCGAAACAGGTTGCGCGAAAACTGGTCGAGCACGATGACGATCGCCAGCAGCGTCTGCGGATCATCGCGCCACCCCGCGGCATCACTCGCCAGCACCCGTTCACGCAGAGCCCCAAACCGCTCCCGGATCGCCGCATCCAGCGCATCGTCCTTCGCGAACTGCTGCTGGGAGGTCAGCCCGAACCAGAAGTCGCGCACATCCTGCGCGCCGGAGTCGACTTCATCCCTCGTCATAACTAGATCGCCCGCCATGTCCTTCTCCCCCCAGCCAGAGGTCGTGACGCTCGGCTGCCGCCTCAACATCGCCGAAAGCGCGGCGATCCGCCAGATGGCGGGTCGCGGGCAGGTGGTGGTGAACGGCTGCGGGGTCACGCATCAAGCGGTCAAGGACACGCGCGCCGCGATCCGCCGGCTGCGCCGCGCCCGCCCCGACGCGGAACTGATCGTCACCGGCTGCGCCTCCGAGATGGACCGCGACGGCTTCGCGGCGATGCCCGAGGTCGACCGCGTGATCGGCAATGCCTCGAAGCTGCTCCCCGCCACCTGGGGCGCGCGCCCGAACGCGCCGCGCCCGATCCCGCAGACCCGCGCCTTCGTCGGGGTGCAGAACGGCTGCGATCATCACTGCACCTTCTGCGCGATCCCGCAGGGCCGCGGCCGCAACCGCGCCGAGCCGATCGCGGCGGTAATCCCGCAGATCGCCGCGCTGGTCGAGGGTGGGCAGCGCGAGGTGGTGCTGAGCGGGGTCGATCTCGCCAGCTACGACGATCGCGGCGCGCGGCTGGGTGCCCTGGTCGAGCGCCTGCTCGCCGAGGTGCCGACGCTCGAACGCCTGCGCCTCTCCTCGCTAGACCCCGCCGCGATCGACGACCATCTGCTCGCGCTGCTCACGCAGGAGCCGCGCGTGATGCCGCACGTTCACCTCTCCGTGCAGGCCGGCGATGACATGATCCTCAAGCGGATGCGCCGCCGCCATACGCGCGGCGACGTGCTGCGGCTGGTCGAGCGGCTCAGGGCGGCGCGCGACGTCGCGATCGGCGCCGACCTGATCGCCGGCTTCCCGACCGAGGATGACGCGATGTTCGCCAACACGCTCGCGCTGATCGACGAAGCCGATATTACCCACGCGCACGTCTTCCCCTATTCGCCCCGCAGCGGCACCCCGGCGGCACGGATGCCGCAGGTCGCGCCCGCCGTCGCGCGCGACCGTGCCGCGCGGCTGCGCGCCGCCGCTGCCGCCCGGCTCGCCCGCCGCCTCGCCGCGCAGGTCGGCACCGTCCAGCCGGTGCTGGTCGAAAAGCCCGGCGATCGCGGCCACGCGCCCGATTTCACCGCGGTGCGCCTGCCCACCCCTTCTCCCATCGGCGGCATCGTCGCGGTGACGATCACCGCCGCCGCCCCCGACCATCTGACCGGAAGCATCGCATGAGCACGAGCTGGCACGACAAGCTGCTGGGCGGTTTCCGCCGCACCTCCGACCGGCTGGTCGGCAACCTCGCCGGGCTGGGCGGCGCGCGGCTCGACGAGGAAACGCTCGACACCGTCGAGGAAGCGTTGATCGCCTCCGACCTCGGCCCCGCCACCGCCGCGAAGGTCCGCGACCGGCTGGCCGAGGGCACGTTCGAGCGCAACATGGAGGAACTCGGCATCCGGCTCGTCGTCGCCGAGGAGGTCGAGAAGGTGCTGCGCGACGTCGCCAAGCCGATCGGCATTGATGCCTTCCCGCGCCCGCAGGTGATCCTCGTCATCGGCGTCAACGGCTCGGGCAAGACCACCACGATCGCCAAGCTGGCGCATCTGTTCCTCGAACAGGATTATGCGGTGATGCTGGCGGCGGGCGACACGTTCCGCGCCGCCGCGATCGGCCAGCTCAAGACCTGGGCGGAGCGGATCGGGGTGCCGATCGTCACCGGGCCGGAGGGCGGCGACGCCGCCGGGATCGTCTGGGACGCGGTCAAGCAAGCGACCGCGATCGGCACCGACGTGCTGATCGTCGACACCGCCGGCCGCCTCCAGAACAAGCGCGAATTGATGGACGAGCTGGCGAAAATCCGCCGCGTGCTCGGCCGCCTCAACCCCGCCGCGCCGCATGACGTGCTGCTGGTGCTCGACGCCACTACCGGGCAGAATGCGCTGAGCCAGATCGAGGTCTTCAAGGAAGTCGCGGGCGTCACCGGGCTGGTAATGACCAAGCTCGACGGCACCGCGCGCGGAGGCGTGCTGGTTGCCGCAGCCGAGCGCTACGGCCTGCCAATACACGCGATCGGGGTCGGCGAGCAGATGGACGACCTGCGGCCGTTTGACGCACGTGAGGTCAGCCGGATCATCGCCGGGATCGACGGGGGCAAGCAACGATGAGCACGCAGCAGAACGAAGGCCATGGCGGCGTCCGCGCCCTGGTCGATTACGGCCCGCTCGCGCTGTTCTTCGCCGCCAACTTCCTCGTCCCCGCTGAGACGGCGCGCGCAATCGTCGCGCATTTCACCCCGATGCTCTCGACGCTCAAGCAGGTCGAGGCGCTGCTGCTCGCACGCGTGATCCTCGCCACCGCGGTGTTCGTGCTCGCCAGCGTCGTCGCGCTGGTGATCGCGAAGGCGAAGCTCGGGCGCGTGCCGCCGATGCTGCTGATCTCGGCCGGGCTGGTGATCGTGTTCGGCGGACTGACGATGTATTTCCGCGACCCGCGCTTCATCCAGATGAAGCCGACGATCGTCTACGCGCTGCTTGCGGCAGTTCTCGGCTTCGGGGTCGTGACCGGACGCCCGTTGCTTCAGCAAATGATGGGCAGCAGCTATCCTGGTCTCCGCGAGAGCGGCTGGCGGCGGCTGACGCTCAACTGGGTGTGGTTCTTCGTCGTGATGGCGTTTCTCAACGAAGCGGTGTGGCGCGGCGCGGCGGTCGCGGTCGGTCCGCAGCGCGGCTGGGACCTGTGGGCGATCTACAAGGTCTGGATCGTCATTCCCGCGACGATGCTGTTCGCGATCGCCAACGTCCCGATGCTGATGCGCCACGGCCTGACGCTCGGCGACGACACCCCGCCGGTACCGCCGGAGGGTTAACGTCATTGCGAGCGTAGCGACGCAATCCAGGGCGTTTTGATGCGGCACTGGATCGCGTCGCTGCGCTCGCAATGACGGATTACCCGCGCGGTCGGACACGCCCCACCGCCGCCGTCGACACCGCCGGCGTCACCCGCCAGACCGTATTCGACAGATCATCGGCGATGAACAACGCCCGGCGCGGCGCATCGTAGAGCACCCCGACCGGCCGCCCGCGCGCCTTCCCGTCGGCGCCGATGAACCCGGTAACCAGATCGCGTGGCTCACCCGCCGGGCGTCCACCCGCGAACGGCACCCATACCACCTTGTAGCCCGCCAGATCCTGCCGGTTCCAGCTACCATGTTCGCCGACGAACGCACCCTCGCTGAACGCCCCGCCCCAGCCGCCGCCGGATGCGAAGGACACACCCAGCGCCGCGACGTGCGAGCCGAGCGCATAGTCCGGCGCCACCGCGGTCGCGACCAGATCCGGGCGCTGTGGATGCGCGCGCGGATCGACGTTGCGTCCATAATAACTGTACGGCCAGCCGTAGAACGCGCCGTCGCGCACCTGCGTCAGATAATCGGGTACCAGCCGTGGCCCGAGTTCGTCGCGCTCGTTGACGACGCTCCACAGCGCATTGGTGGTTGGGTCGATCGCCAGCGCGGTCGGGTTGCGGATGCCCGTCGCAATCGCACGATGCGCGCCGGTCTGGCGATCGATCTCCCATACGACGGCTCGGTCCTGCTCGACCTCCATCCCGCGCTCGCCAATATTGCTGTTCGACCCGATCCCGACATACAGCTTCGACCCGTCGGCGCTCGCCGCCAGCGACTTGGTCCAGTGATGGTTGATCCGCGACGGCAGCTTGGTCACTTCCCATGCCGGGGTGGTGATACTCGTGGCACCCGGCACATAGGCGAAGCGCTTGAGCGCGCCCTGCTCCGCGACGAACAACTCGTTGCCGACCAGTGCCATGCCGTATGGTGCATCAAGCTTGTCGATAAAGGTCGTGCGCAGCTCCGGCCGCCCGTCGCCATCGGCGTCGCGCAGCAGCGTGATCCGGTCACCACCTTTGACGCTCGTCGTACCAAGGCTCTTGATATAGCCGGCGATCACGTCCTTCGGCCGCAGCTTGGGCGCGTGCCCGCCCTTGCCTTCGGCCACCAGCAGGTCGCCGTTAGGCAGCACCAGCATCTGCCGCGGCACCTTCAGATCAGTCGCGATCGCGGTGATCGCAAAGCCTTTCGGCACCGTCGGGCGCGTCTCGCCCCAACCGGTCGGCCTGGCGATCTTCATCGCCGGGATCAGTGACGGTTGCTGGTCGGGCAGTTGCGGGTTGGGTCCGGTCTGGCGCACGTCGCTCGGCTGGCTCCCGCACGCGCCCAGCAGCGTCAGCGTAGCGACGGTGGCAGCAACGCGGATCATCGCACCGCCTCCCGCACCACGACACTCCGCGCGCCGAGTGCCAGCCAGCCCGCCGCCAGCGCCGCACCGGTCGACACCAGCGACAGCAACAGCCCGCCGACCCCGACCGAAGCCCAGGCGTCCTGACTATGCTGAAACGCGTTGACCAGCCCCGCGACCCACGCCAGCGCGAGCAGCAACGGATACGCCCATGTCGCGCGCCGCCGCAGCGCCGCCCAAACGCTCCACACCAGCGCCGGGGCACCGAACACCAGCGCGCCGGTGATCGCCCACGCCGCCATGTTCGACCATTGCATCTCGGCGCTGCCCAGATAGGTCAGGTCCGCCGCCAGCGCCGCCGGGAACAACGCTACCGGGAAGGCGAGCAACAATCCGTGGAGCGGATGGATGCGCCATGGCGCGGCGGTGGGTGCGAGCATGATGACCTCCGCGCGCCCGACACGGACGCTCGTTACCTCAATGATTTGAGGGCCGCATAGTTGCCCGGGAAACAGGTCGTCCGGATGACGCGGCTTGTTACCGCCCGACCTTCATCCGCCACTTTCGTCATCCCTGACCTGATCCGGAATCCCGCTTGTCTCTCCGATCGCCACGACGCAGGACTCCGGATGAAGTTCGGAGCGACGAGCGAACGAAGTGTCCAGGTCGATCTGGCCGGGGCTTCAACTTCAATGAACTACCCGCTCAGAGCCGCGCACGCACCCCGATCGTCGCAGTGCGCGGCGCGCCCGGCTGCACCCACACTGGCGCATAGCTGTTGGCATACCACTGCGCGTCGAACAGGTTCGTCACCGAACCGAACAAGGTCGTCTCCGGGGTGAGATCGACCTCGCCGAACACCCGTGCCAGCGTATGCGCGGGCAAGGTGAAGCGAGTGCCGGTCTCGCCGCTGCGCTCACTGACATATTGCACCCCCGCGCCCAGCAGCGCCTCGCGCATGCCGAAGGTCATATGCCTGGCGAGCTGCACATTGGCATTGTGGTCGGGAATGTTGATCAGCGGATCGCCGGGCTGGATCTGGAACGAGAAATTGGGATCGCGCACCCGCGACCGTGCCTCGGCGTCGGTGTAGGCGTAGCTCAGCAGCACGTCGACGCGCCCCGGCAATTGCCCGGTCACGTCCAGCTCGACCCCGCGGCTGCGCGCCTTGCCGATCGCCACCGAAAATCCCGGATTGATGGTGTCGGTGGCCAGGACGTTCGCCTTGTCGAGTTCGTAGACCGCCAGCGTTCCGTTGAGCCGCCCGCCGAACGCCGTTAGCTTGACGCCCGCCTCCATCGATTGGCTCGTCTCGGGTTCGAAAACATTGCCACGCGCATCGGTGCCGATGTTGGCACGATAGCCCTCGCCATAAGCCGCATAGAGCGACAGCGGGGTCGCGAGCTGGTAAACGACACCCGCTTGCGGGCTGAACCGCGCGCGGCTGCGGCGCCCCTCGGTGTTCAGCAAGCGATTGTCGACGCGGAGCAGGAAACTGTCGACGCGTCCGCCGATGCGTAGCTCGAGCCGGTCGGTCAGGCTGATCTGGTCCTGCACATACCCGCCCAGCGTCCGCTGCACGTCGAGCCGGTTGGTGGTCGGCACCCCGGTCGGCACCGGCCAGCGGCCATAGACCGGGTTCTGGATGTCGATGGCATAACTCTGGCGGTCAGTCGCCGCCGCGGTGACGACCGGGCCACGGAAACGCGTGAAGTACTGATCGGTATCGAAATAGTCGATGTCGCCCCCGATCAGCACGCGATGCTTCAGCCCGCCGGTCATGAACTCGCCCGCCAGCTCGGCGCGGAATACGCTGTGCGCGGAAGCGTAGCTGCGCGTCCGCCGCTGCCGCGACAGGGTGCGGCCATCGACGAACAACTTCTGCCGCGCGGCCGCGGTCTCGGCGTCGGAGGAAGCGCCGGTCAGCTTCGTGTCGCGATGGCTGGCGCCGAGCAACAGGCTCCACCCGCTTCCGAAATCATGCTGGAGCCGCAGCTGGTGGCCGAAGGCGCGCGCGATTGTGTCGCCGTCGCCCGGCTCACCCAGGAAACGCGATCGCGGCACGGTGCGAAAATCACCGTTGTGGACGACGATCCCGCGATCGAACGGCACCGCGGTGCGCGTCCATTCCATGTCGTAGATCAGCCGCGTGCTGTCGCCGAGCGCCAGCGCCACCGACGGCAGGAACCCCCAGCGCCGCTGGCTGATCGTATCACGGAACGTGTCTCCGGATTCGGCATAGCCGATCAGCCGCGCGGTGAGATTGCCGGTGAGCGCGACGTTAGCGTCCCCCTCGGCGCGCACCGTGTCGAAGCTTCGATACTGCAGCGACGCACTGCCGAAACTGCGCCCGATCTCGGCCTGCTTCGTCACCAAGTTGATTGATCCGCCTGGCTCGCCTCGCCCCAGCACCGCCGCCGCCGGTCCTTTGAGAACCTCGACGCGCTCGATCCCTGCGACGTCACGCTGTCCGCTGAACCCGCGGCCGGCATTGAAGCCGTTGACCAGATAGCCGCTCGGCAGATTTTCGTCCCCTGCGAACCCGCGCACCGCGAAACTGTCCCACAGTCCGCCCAGCGTGTTCTGCCGCACCACCGACGCGTTCAGATCCAGCGCATCAGTCAGGCGCAGAATATTGTTCTCCTGCAATGTGCCCGCATCAATCGTGGTGATCGCCTGCGGGATTTCGCGCAGGGTGAAATTGCCACGATACGATTGCCGCACGCCCTCGACGGTGACCTCGTCATGATCCGCGGACGGATCGTCCTCGGCCGCGACCGGCGTCGGCGCGATCGACAGCGCGAGTGCGATCGGCAAGCCTGCGAGCAAAGCGGCGGGGCGCTTGGAACGACGCACGATCTTCTTCCCCTTCTGACGACGGCAATGCATGTCAGTCCTGTGCATGCAACAATGTATCACGGCAAATGATATGGTGTCACACGTGCGACTCTAATCGTGTTGGCGTCAAAAGATCGTTAACGCCGCATCCACCATGATCCCGCCGATGCCGAGCCATGAAAAAGGCCCGGGGAATCGCCCCGGGCCTCGTTCGTCTTCGCTATGCGGAGGTTCAGCCGACTGCGGCGTCGTAACGGCGCCCGGCCTCGTCCCAGTTCACCACATCCCACCACGCCTTCAGATATCCGGGACGGTCATTCATGTACGTCAGGTAATAAGCGTGTTCCCATACGTCGTTGCCGAGGATCGGCGTGCCCTTTTCCTTGGCGTCGTCCATCAGCGGATTGTCCTGGTTGGGGGTCGAGGTGACCTTCAGCGCGCCCGACGAATCCGCGATCACCCACGCCCAGCCCGAACCGAATTGCCCCGCGCCCTTTCCGTTGAAATCTTCCTTGAGCTTGTCGAGCCCGCCATAGGCGTCGATCGCCTCGGCCAGCTTGCCCGACGGCTGGGTCGAACCCTTCGGCCCCATGATCTTCCAGAAGAAATCGTGGTTCCAATAACCGCCGCCGTTGTTGCGGATCAGCGGCGGCAGCGACGAGACGCGTGCCAGAATGTCCTCGATTGACAGCCCCTCAAGCGACGGATCGGCAGCCACGCCCTCGTTCAGCTTGTTGGTGTACGCCGCATGGTGCTTGTCGTGGTGGAAGGTCATCGTCTCTTTGGAAATGACCGGCTCCAGCGCGTCATAGGCGTAGGGCAGCGGCGGCAGTTCGAAAGCCATAAATCCTCCTCAAGGTTCGCGTCGGCAACGCGATGGCCTCCAAATGGCTCCCTCGCACTCGTTACGCAACCGCTCCGATCAGATCGTGGCGACGCAACGCGTGGCGCAACTGGTCGTAGCTGAGCCCCAAAGCCTCGGCGGTCGCACGCTGGTTGAAGCGATGCTCGGCAAGCGATTTGGTCAGCAGCTCGCGCTCGAACAGCGCCACGCGGCTCTTGAAGTCGGACGGCCCGACCTCGCACGCCGCGACTTCCTCGTCGTCCTGCGCGCCCGGGGGCGGTGCGGCAGGCGCGGGCGTCAAGGCCGGCGTGGTGCGCTTCCCGTTGGCGCCGGCGGGTCGATACGGCGAGTCGAACGGATCGAACTCGATCGCCCCGACCGGCCCCGCGCGCTCCCAGCGATAGACCGCGCGCTCGACCACGTTGCGCAACTCGCGGACGTTGCCCGGCCAGCGATAGTCGCGCATCGCCTCTTCGATCTCCGCCGAGAAGCCCGCCCATTCGTCGCGTCCCAGCTCCGACGACATCCGCCGTCCGAAGAAGTCGGCCAGCACCGGGATATCGCTCTTGCGCGCGCGCAGCGGCGGCAGCGTCACGACCTCGAAGCACAGCCGGTCGAGCAGATCGGCACGAAACGTATGGTCCTCGACGCGATCCGGGAGATGCTCGTTCGTCGCCGCGACGATCCGCACGTCGACGCGCAACGGGCGCGACGCCCCGATCCGCGTCACCTCGCCATATTCGACCGCGCGCAGCAACCGCTCCTGCGCACCCATCGACAGCGTGCCGAGCTCGTCAAGGAACAGCGTCCCGCCATCGGCTTCCTCAAACCGGCCGACGCGCGCCTTGGACGCGCCGGTGAACGCCCCCGCCTCGTGCCCAAACAACTCCGCCTCGATCAGCGTTTCGGGAAGCGCGGCACAATTCATCGTCACCAGCGGCTGGTCCCAGCGCGGGCTGAGATGGTGGAGCCGTTCGGCGACCAGCTCCTTGCCGGTGCCGCGCTCGCCGATCACCAACACCGGACGGTCGAGCGCAGCGGCGCGGCTCGCGCGCTCCAGCGCGTCGAGGAAGACGCCTGATTGTCCGATGACCTGCGTGCTACGCTTCATGCACCAACGATTGGCGCAAATTACCAGACGATAGCAACCGTCAGTTTTTGCAATTTGCTCCTAGGTACAAGAAAACCCAGCATTTCCGCCACAAAGGCGAGTTGGCACGCCTCCTGCAATGCTTCTGGCAACTACGCATTCAGGGAGTTTTCACCATGACCGCCACCTTCACCAGCAAGCTCGCCGCCCTCGCCCTCACCGTTCTCGTCAGCGCCACGATGGTGCTCGGCGCGGTCGGCCCGGCGACGGCGCTGGCGAACACCCCCACCAGTTCCGCCCGCGCGACGGCGTGAGCGGAGGGCGGGGTGCGGGAACAGACCCTCCCCGTACCCCGTCCAATCCGCTAAGAAGGCGCGAATACCCAAGGAGTCCGTATCGAATGGGCATTTTCTCCCGCACTCGCGACATCGTCGCCGCCAACATGGCCGAGTTGCTCGACCGTGCGGACGATCCCGCCAAGATGGTCCGCATCATCATCGCGGAGATGGAAGACACGCTGGTCGAGGTTCGCGCCTCCGCCGCCCGCACCATCGCCGACCAGAAGGAGATGCGCCGCCATATCGCCAAGCTGGCGGAACTGGAGGCGAGCTGGACCGAAAAGGCCGAGCTGGCGCTCTCCAAGAGCCGTGAGGATCTCGCCAAGGCGGCGCTGATCGAACGCCGCAAGGCCGCCGACATGGGCGCGCAACTCCGCGAGGAAGTGACCGGCCTCGACGAGGCGCTGCGCTCCTCGGAAGAGGATATCGCCAAGCTTCAGAACAAATTACGCGAGGCACGCGCCAAGCAGAATGCGATCGCGACGCGGCTGGAAAGCGCCAACACCAAGGCGCGGCTGCGCGAGATGTGGAACGGCCCCAAGACGCACGAGGCATTCAGCCGCTTCGAGATCCTGGAGCGCCGCGCCGACGAGGCGGAGGGACGCGCCGAGGCGATGGGCCTCACGCCCCGTTCGCTGGAGGATGAATTCAACGAGTTGCGATCGAACGACAAGATCGACGCCGAGCTCGAAGCGCTCAAGAAGCGCCTGAACAAGGAGGATTGAGATGGATTTGACCGGCGTCATCGCCATTCTGGCATTCATGATCGGGCTTCCGTGGCTGATCCTGCACTATGTGACCAAATGGAAGACCGCCCCCAAGATGACCGGCGAGGACGAGCAATTGCTCGACGAGATGTACAATCTCGCCCGCCGGCTCGAGGACCGCGTCAACACGGTCGAACGGATCGTCGCCGCCGACAATCCCGATTTCCGCCCCGGCGTCGCCGACTATCGCTCGGCACCCGACTATCGTCTCGATCACCCCACGTCGCAGCGGAGGAACTGATGTCCGACAGCCGCACCCAATTCTACCTCGATCCGCAGAACGGCAAGTGGAAGGGCGTCTGCTCGGGGATCTCCGATTACGTGGGGATCGACGTCCTCTGGGTTCGTCTCGGCATCGCCGGGCTGACGATCGTCGCCCAGCAATGGTGGATCCTGCTCGCTTACATGGTCGTCGCCTGGATCGTCGATCCCAAGCCGACCGGGCTCTATCAGGACCATGACGACCAGAAATTCTGGCAGGGCGTCCGCGCCAATCCGAAACGGTCGACCGCCGAGGTCCGCGCCAAGTTCCGCGACATCGACCGCCGGCTCGCCGATATCGAGCTGCATTACACCAGCCGCAATTCGTCGCTGGCCAAGGAAATCGACAGCCTGCGCTGAGCGCGGCGTCAGCAAAGGGGTTTGGTCATGCACATCAGTCCGCTTCTCATCCCGATCTTCGCGCTGCTGATCCCGATCATCGCGATCATCGCCTCGACGGTTGTCCGGCCGTGGCTGGAAATCCAGCGCCGACGCCTCGAAATCGATGCCGAGCGTACCGCCGAAAAGGCCGCGCAATATGCCGCGCAGACCGAGCGGCTCGAAGCCCGCGTCCGCGTCCTCGAACGGATCGCCACCGACAAGGGCGTCGCGCTGGCCGACGAAATAGACGCGCTCCGCACCATCCCCGATCAGCGCCCGCTGAACTGAACATCCTAGAGAGACGGAGAAAATATAGTGCCGTGGTCCGTAGCGATAATGGTGGTCCTGATCGTGATGATCGTCACCATCGGGCGCATCAGCCGGGAAAAGTATCGCACCGAGCGTGTGCAGTCGCGGCTGCCCGAAACGGGTGCCGACCCGCGCGCCTATGATGAAATCCGCCAGCTCAAGGAACGCATCGCGGTTCTGGAGCGCGTCATCACCGATCAACACGGCCGCAGCGATCTGGAACGCCAGATCGAAGAGCTGCGCGACCGCTGACCGCAACACCAGCACAGGAGAAGGCAGCCATGTCCGATCCCCAGATCACCCTCACCCTCACGCTTGCCGTCGCATCGCTCGCCGGGCTGGCGATGCTGATCCTCGCTGCGCTGAACGGCTGGCGCGGCTGGCTCCAGCTCAAGAGCCAGCAGATGCGACTCGCCAGCGCGCCGGTTGCCACGCCCAATACCGGCGCGCGGATCGAGATTGCCGACCTGAAGGAACGCATCCGCAAGCTGGAGGCGATCGCGGCGGGTGTCGACCTCTGAACGGTTGCGGGCAGCGCGCCGGGGCGGTAGCGCGCCCGGCATGACCGAAGCCGCTGCCACGCTCGACGACGTCCGCGACGAATATGCCTTTCTCGAAGGCGACGACCGCTACCGCCTCCTCGTCGATCTCGGCCGCGCGCTGGAGCCGATGCCGGAGGCGCTAAAGACCGATGCGACATTGGTGCGCGGCTGCTCCGCCTCGGTCTGGGTCTATCCCGCGGTCCGCGACGATGGCCGGCTTCACTTCCTCGCCGACAGCAACGCGCACATTACCAAGGGCATCATCGCACTGGTCCTGCTGACGGTGCAGGACCGCACCCCTGCGGAAATCCTCTCGGCCGACATCGAGGGTGAGCTGGCCTCGTTCGACCTCAAGGCGCAACTCAGCTCGAACCGCACGCAGGGCATCCCGAACATGATCGCCCTGATCCGCGAAACTGCGGCGCGCTACGCCGGCTGATCTCGTCATTCCCGCGACTGCGGGAATCCAGAGGCGCAGGTCCGTCGATAGAAGCGTAAGGCCAGAGGTTTCGGACTCCCCCTTCGCTGGATGACGTTGGTGCATGCGCCTTCCAAAGACCGTAGTCCCGGCG
The DNA here is from genome assembly GCF_902506455.1 of Sphingomonas sp. 8AM. Lineage (GTDB taxonomy): Bacteria > Pseudomonadota > Alphaproteobacteria > Sphingomonadales > Sphingomonadaceae > Sphingomonas. The sequence continues at coordinate 2,986,977 of NZ_LR733844.1, forward strand.
AAGGCCGGGACCCAGTTGGGAAGGCGCTCGTGAAAAGAACGCTTCCCGCCGTCACGATCGCTGCGTAGCTGAACCGCCGCCTCCTCCGGGCTGACGGGAATGACGAAGCGGACGCCCCCTCACGCAGCCATCGGCAGCCTTAACCGCACCAGCAACCCGCCGAGGTCCTCGCTCTCCTCCAGCGCCACCGTCCCGTCGTAGATTTCCGCGACATCGCGCACGATAGCCAGCCCCAGCCCGGTGCCGGGCTTGCCGGTATCCAGCCGCACCCCGCGATCGAAAATACGGACGCGGTCCGCCTCCGGGATCCCCATCCCGTCGTCCTCGACCAGTATCTCCACGAACCCCGCTTGCGCGCCGACGGTCACGAACACGCTGCCGCCGCCGTATTTGGCGGCATTCTCGACCAGATTGCCCATAATCTCGTCCAGGTCCTGCCGCTCGATATGCGCGACCAGATCCTTCGGCCCGCTCATGTCGATCCGCACATGCGGGTAGAGCCGCTGCACCGCGCGCTCGACCGACTCGACGCTCGGCCATACCTGCGCGCGGCTATGCGCCGAACCGCGCCGCCCGACCGCGCGCGCGCGCGCCAGATGGTGGTCGACCTGCCGCCGCATCGTCCGTGCCTCGCGGATCACCGTATCGGCCAGATCGTCGGACTGCGCGGTCGCGGCGTTCATGATGACGGTCAGCGGCGTCTTGAGCGCGTGCGCGAGATTGCCTGCGTGGCGACGCGCTTCCTCGGCCTGCGTCTCGTTGTGCGCGACCAGCGCGTTCAGCTCCTCAACCATCGGCAGCAGTTCGAGCGGCATCGCCCCGTCAATCCGGTTCGAGCGTCCCGCGCGCATCTTTGCGATCTCCAGCCGCAGCCGGCGCAGCGGCAGCAACCCGTAGAAGGTCTGCAGCGTCGCCAGCACCGCCAGCCCGACCCCGAGCAGCACGAAGCTGCGCACCAAAGTCCGGCGCAACACCGCGATCTGCGCTTCCAGCGCGTCGCCGCGGCTCGCGACCTGGAACCGCCAGCGGACGTTCGATCCGGGCAGCGTCACGTCGCGCTCGATCACGCGCAATTTCTCGTCGGGGAACTGGTTGCTGTCGTATTTGCGCACCTCCGAACCGCTGTGCGGCTTCCCGTACGCCAGCTCGCGATCCCACAGCGACCGCGACGGAAAGGTCTCGTGGCCCGGCGCCGACACCTGCCAATATTGCCCCGAATAGGGTTCGAGGAAACTCTGATCGGCGGGCTGGCGGTTGAAGCGCACCTCGCCGATCGGGTCGATCTCGGCCGACGCCAGCAACGAGCGCAGCACATATTGCAGCTGATCGTCAGCGTTGGCGGTCACCGCGCCGACCAGCACGCGGTCGAGCGCAAACCCGCCGCCGACCAGCAGCGCCGAAATCCACGCAAACGCGATCAGGATCATCCGCCGCGAGAGCGACCCGCTCGCCCGCGGCTTGCCGGGTTCGCCCTCGGTCACGGCGTCAGGCGTCCGGGTCTTCCAGACTGTAGCCGAGCCCGCGGATCGTCGTGATCACGTCCTGGCCCAGCTTCTTGCGGATCCGCGTCACGAACACCTCGATCGTATTCGAATCGCGGTCGAAATCCTGATCGTAGATATGTTCGATCAACTCGGTGCGGCTGACCACCTTGCCCTTGTGGTGGAGCAGATAGCTGAGCAGCTTGTATTCCTGCGCGGTCAGCTTCACCGGCTCGCCGGCCCGCGTGACCTTGCCCGAGCGCGTATCCAGCCGCACGTCGCCCGCGATCAGCTCCGACGAGGCATTGCCCGAGGCGCGCCGGATCAGCGCGCGCAGCCGGGCAATCAGCTCCTCGGTCTGGAACGGCTTGGCGACATAATCGTCCGCGCCCGCGTCGAGCCCGGCGACCTTGTCGGACCAGCTGTCGCGCGCGGTTAACACCAGCACCGGCGTGACCTTGCCTTCCTTGCGCCAGCGATCGAGCACGGTCAGCCCGTCGATCTCCGGCAGCCCGAGGTCGAGCACGATCGCATCGTAGTTTTCAGTCGAGCCAAGGAAATGCCCTTCCTCGCCATCGGTTGCCAGATCGATGGCGTAACCCGCGCCTTCGAGCGTTGATTTCAGCTGCTGCCCCAGATTGGGCTCATCCTCGACGATCAGCACGCGCATCTTTGGTGGGGCTCCCTTGGAAAACGAAGTATCTAGCGGTGGCGCTAGCACGAAAGCCGCGCGCTATGGAATTGCGGCTTTCCGCGCGCTGAACACGCTCAGCGGCCGGTGCGTCCCAAAATTTGCCCGGTGCGCCCGTCGACATCGACCCAGATCACCGCGCCCTTCTTCAGGAACTTGAGCGTGTAGATGCCGCTCGGCATCTCGAGATCGAAGCCGATATATTGCGCGTCGCGCATCGTCGGCACCACGCGCCGCTCGATCTCCGGCAACGGCAGCAGCCGCCCCTGCCGGCGGGCCTGCAACGCCACCGACCCGTCGCGCACCTGATCCGGCGGCGCTGGCGGTGGCTGGGCGATCGCCGGGGCGGCCAGCCCGCACAGAAAGAGCGAAGGAAGCATTCTCACCGGTGCTGGCATAGGCAAAGCGGCTTGAACAGCCTGTGAATGAGGAAAGCGGCGCATGTGTCCTCCGCGCAACTTGCTCCTTGGCCTGGGGTTCCCTAGGTCGCTGCACATGGCCGCACCAATATTGTCGTACGAAGACCTCGGGCTCGTTCAGGGGGCGGGATGGCTGTTCCGTCATCTGAACCTCTACGTCGGCGAACGCGACCGGCTGGCGCTGATCGGGCGCAACGGCGCAGGCAAGTCGACGCTGCTCAGGCTGATCGCGGGCGTCATCGACGCCGACGAGGGCCGTCGGACGATCGTGCCGGGCACCAGGGTGGTGATGCTGGAGCAGGATCCGGACGTCAGCGGCTTCGCGACCCTGCGCGATTATGCGCTGGCCGGCAACGACGCGCCCGAACATTATCAGGCCGATGCGATCGCCGACCAGCTCGGCATCGACCTGTCGCGCGAAGCCTCGTCCGCCTCGGGTGGTGAGCGCCGCCGCGCCGCGATCGTCCGCGCGCTCGCGATGGAGCCCGACGTGCTGCTGCTCGACGAGCCCACCAACCATCTCGACATTGCCGCGATCGAATGGCTCGAGGACTGGCTCAAGCGCTTTACCGGCGCGTTCGTCGTTATCAGCCATGACCGGACCTTCCTGACGCGGCTGACCCGGCAGACCTTGTGGCTGGACCGCGGCGAGCTGCGCCGCGCGGAGGTCGGGTTCGGCGGCTTCGACGCCTGGACCGAACAGGTCTATGCCGAGGAAGAGCGCAACGCGCAGCGCCTCGACGCCAAGCTGAAGATCGAGGAGCATTGGCTGCAACGCGGCGTCACCGGTCGCCGCCGCCGCAACCAGGGGCGGCTGTCGAAGCTCAAGGAGATGCGTGCCGAGCGCGCCGCGATGATGGGGCCGCAGGGCGCCGCGGCGCTTCAGATGGCGAGCGACGACAACAAGACCAAGGTCGTGATCGACGTCGATCATGCCTCGAAGAGCTTCGGAGACCGCCCGATCATTCGCGACCTCAACCTGCGCATCGCGCGCGGCGACCGGATCGGCGTTGTCGGGCGCAATGGCGCGGGCAAGACGACCCTGCTCAAGCTGCTGACCGGCGAACTGGAACCCGACACCGGCACCGTCAAGCGCGCCAAGACGCTCGACGGCATCTTCATCGACCAGCAGCGCAGCCTGATGGCGCCGCAGAAGACGGTGCGCGAGGTGTTGGCCGATGGCGGCGAGTGGATCGACGTGCTGGGATCACGCAAGCACATCCACGGCTATCTCAAGGAATTCCTGTTCGATCCCTCGCTGACCGAGGCGAAGGTCGGCACGCTGTCGGGCGGCGAGCGCTCGCGCCTGCTGCTCGCGCGCGAATTTGCGCGCGAGTCGAACCTGTTGATCCTTGACGAGCCGACCAACGATCTCGATCTGGAAACGCTCGATCTGTTGCAGGAGGTGATCGCCGATTATGGCGGCACCGTGCTGATCGTCAGCCACGACCGTGATTTTCTCGACCGGACCGTCACGATCACGCTCGGGCTCGACGGAAGCGGCCATGTCGATGTCGTCGCGGGCGGCTATGAGGACTGGGAGCGGCAACGACGCCCGCGCGTCGAGCCGACGAAAAAGGCCGCGACAACGCCCGCCGTCGCGCCCCCGCCTGCCCCGACGCGGGTCAAGCTGACCTACAGGGACCAGCGCGACTATGACCTGCTGCCCAAGCGGATCGAGGAACTCGACGCACGGATCGCGGCCGACGAGGCGGCGATGGCCGATCAGGGGCTCTACGCACGCGATCCCGCTGCCTTCGACCGGCTGAGCCGCAACATCGCTGGCTTGCGCGGAGAAAAGGATGCGGCTGAAATGCGTTGGCTGGAATTAGCCGAGATCATCGAGAATGCTTCCTGATCCAGCCCGCTAACTTACGCGGCCTTAACCGTTTCCGCTTATTGCTGCCTTTACGGAGGATGTGCTGTGAGCGGATCGGAACCTATCGACTTCGAGCAACGGCTGGCCGCGTTCGGCTATAACGAACGCAGCTACGCGACGTTTCCCATGGTGCGCCGCGCGATCGAGCGCCACGCCCCGACCGCGCTGGTGTCGCTGTACAAGCACATCGCCAGCACGCCGGCGATCAGCCGGATGTTCGCGTCGCAGGCGCGAATGGACCATGCCCGCGACAAGCAGCTGGAGCATTGGCGCAAGCTCTTCTCGGGGCCGATCGACCGCAATTACGCCGCGGCCGCCTCGCACATCGGCCAGATCCACGCGCGCATCGGGCTGGCGCCGACCTGGTACATCAGCGGCTATGCGCGGATGCTGGAGCATGTGCTCCCCAAGGTCATGCTCGGCCGGCTGCTCTGGCCGTTCAGCGCCCGCCGCCGGGCACGCGCCGCGACCGCGCTGGTCAAGGCGTCGCTGATCGACATGGACATCGCGCTCGCCGCCTATTTCGAGGCCGAGCAGGCCGGGCGCCGCGCCGTGATCGAGCGCTGCGGGCAGGTGTTCGAGCGGATGGCACAGGGCGACCTGACCGAGACGCTTGATGGCCTCCCGTCCGAATATCAGGCGCTTGCCGACAGTTTCGAGGCGATGCGCACGCAGATGTCGACCACACTCGGCGTCGTCACCCGCTCCAGCCAGCAAATCCGCACCGGCTCGGGCGACATCCGGCAGGCGTCCGACGACCTGTCGCAGCGCACCGAGCAGCAGGCGGCCTCGCTCGAGGAAACCGCCGCGGCGATGGATGAGATCACCGCGACGGTCCGCCAGACCGCCGACGGCGCCACGCAGGCCAACCGCATCGTCGGCGAGGCGCGCGGCGAGGCGGAGGAATCGGGTCAGATCGTCCGCCGCGCGGTCGAGGCGATGGGCGGCATCGAACGCTCGTCGGCAGAGATCAGCGAGATCATCACCGTCATCGACGGCATCTCCTTCCAGACCAACCTGCTGGCGCTGAACGCCGGCGTCGAGGCGGCGCGCGCCGGCGAAGCGGGCAAGGGCTTCGCGGTCGTCGCCTCCGAGGTCCGCGCGCTGGCGCAGCGTTCGGCCGACGCGGCGAAGGACGTCAAGACGCGCATTCTGGCCTCTTCCGAGCAGGTCGGCGTCGGCGTCGATCTCGTCAACGAGGCGGGTCAGGCCTTGCAGCGCATCATCGGCCGCATCGGCGAGATCAGCGATCTCGTTTCGCGGATTGCCACTTCGGCCAGCCAGCAGTCGGTCGGCCTCGGGCAGGTGAATACGGCGGTGTCGGAGATGGACAACGTCACGCAGCGCAACGCCGCGATGGTCGAACAGGCCACCGCCGCCGCGCGCACGCTCGCCGCCGAAGCCGAGGTCCTGTCGCGCGAAGTGGCACGCTTCCGGCTCGGCGAGGCCGATGGCAACCCGGTGCACCGGATGCAGCAGCGACTGGCAGCGGCTTGATCCGGCACCCTGAAGTGAACGTACATTCGCCGGCCGCCCCTCAGGGGCGCCACCATGGCTTACTGACGTTTCGATCCGGATCACTCCCTGGCTCGTCGCCCCGGACCTGATCCGGGATCGCGCTTCTTGCGACAGTAGTAAGGAGCGGGACCCTCGATCAAGTCGGGATGACGAAAGAAAAAGGGGCGCGATGGCGGTCGATCTGCTCTGCGACAGGCAAGGCACGCGGCGTTCTGTCGTCGGAAAGCATCGCCGAACTGACGAATATATTTACAATGACTCGATGCTTTCTCGACTCGTCTTCTGAAAGATCGTAATCTCCCGGTCTCGGGGGACCGATCATGAAGAGACGGCGATGGCTGGTCGTTGCTGGCGTAGTGGTGGCCGGCGCCGTGCTCTGGTTCGCCGGCCCGATCGCCTACATGTTGTGGATGGTATATTGGCACGGCCCACCGGCACTTGAACGGCTGCCGGTCAGCAAGCCCGTTGCGACGCTCCATTACGGACCCGCCCCGCAACAAGTCGAGGAATTGCGCTTGCCGACGGGTGCCGGTCCCTTCCCGGTTGCGGTCGTCGTGCACGGCGGCTGCTGGGACGCGTCGATCGGCGGCACAGCGCGCGGCATCGCCGCGCTGGCGGACGCGCTGACGCACCACGGCGTCGCGTCGCTGAATGTCGAATATCGGCAGCTTGGTCAGCCCGGCGGCGGCTGGCCCGGCACCTTCCGCGACGCGGGTGCGGCGATCGATACGCTTCGTCCACTCGCCACGCGCTACCCGCTGGACCTGTCGCGCGTAATTGTGGTCGGCCACTCGGCGGGCGCGCTGCTGGCGACATGGAGTGCGGTGCGTCCGCGTCTCGCTCCGACGAGCGACATCTACGCACGCGCGCCGATCAAGCCCGCCGCGGTGGTAGCGATCGACGGGCCGAGCAGCCTCGCTGAGTTCATCGGCAAGGATAAAGAAATTTGCGACAAGCCGGTCATCGTGCCGCTGATGGGCGGAACGCCGGCGCAGGTGCCGCAGCGCTATCGTGACGCCTCGGCGCAGGACCACCTCCCGCTCGGCGTGCCGCAGGCGATTGCCGTCGGCGCATTCGGCGACCTGATGACGCCCTATATCGCCCGCGTCCGCGGTGCCGGCGATCCGCTTCACGTCTACCGGACAAAGCGTCCTTCGCACTTCCGCATCATCAACCCGACCGAGGCGGAAGGCGCGGGGACGGTCGCATTGATCGTCCGCACGGCCGCGGCAATGAAGCGCTGAGCGTCAGCGGTCACTCCAGCCGCTTCCCCGCACGCCCGGCAAGCTCGACCACATATTGCCACGCCACGCGTCCCGAGCGGCTCCCGCGCCGCGTCGCCCATTGCACCGCGTCCGCCGCATCGAACGGCAGCGCGTATCGCTCGGCATAGCCGCGCACGATCGCCAAGTAACCGTCCTGATCGACGACATGGAAGCCGAGGCTCAGCCCGAAGCGGTCCGCCAGCGCCATCTGATCGTCGACCGAATCGCGCGGGTTGATCGCGCTTTCCTGTTCCTTGATGTCGCGCGTCACGATATGGCGGCGGTTGGAGGTGACGATCAGCCGCGCGTTCGCCGGTCGCGCCTCCGCCCCGCCTTCGAGCAGCGAGCGCAGCACCCGCGCCTCCGCCGCGACATCGAAACCGAGATCGTCGAGAAAGATCGCGAACGCGCGCTGTTGCCCCGCGACCACGTCGAACAGCCGCGGCAGCGTCTCCAGCCGGTCCGCCGCGACCTCGACCAGCGCGAGCGCGCCCCCGGCCGCTTGCACCGCGCCGGCCGTCGCCTTGACCAGCGCCGACTTGCCGGTGCCGCGCGCGCCCCACAGCAGCGCGTCCTGCGCCGGCAGCCCGTCGGCCAGTCGCGTAAAATTGGCTAACAACGCCGCTTTCTGCGTCTCAGCACCCTGCAGCAATGTCAGCGGCAACGGTGCGAAGGCACGTGCCGCCACCAGCGCACCGTCGCGCCAGACATAGGCAGGATGGGCCAGCGGATCGGCGCTGGCGGGCGGCGAAGGCGCAAGCCGCTCCAGCGCGGCGGCGATCCGTTCGAGAGCGTCGGTCATGCGCGTTGCGCTAATCCGGTCGTCACGTTGCCGCAACGGAAGATCGTGCATAAGGAAACCTTGCACGATCAAGCGTGTTGAAGCGTCCGGGGCGTAGTTGCGCTCTACGGGGGAACAGGAGCAGCAATTGACCGAAATCGTGCCGGTGATCCTTTCAGGCGGATCAGGTACTCGCTTGTGGCCGATGTCGCGGCCGGAAAAGCCCAAACAGATGCTTGCGTTGACGGCAAGCGAGACGATGTTGCAGCTCACGGCGGCGCGCGCGCACGGCGATGCCTTCGCGGCGCCGATCGTGGTCGCCAACGCCGCACACGCCGATGCGGTCGAGGAGCAGCTCGGCGCGATCGGCACCGCGCCGAGCGCGCTGATCCTCGAACCGGCAGGGCGCAACACCGCGCCCGCGATCGCGCTCGCTGCGCTGAGCGCCGCGGCCGACCAGGCGCTGCTGGTGATGCCGTCCGATCACGTCATCGCCGACCGCGAGGCGTTTCACGCCGCGATCCACGCCGCGCTGCCGCTGGTCGAGCAGGGCTGGCTCGTCACCTTCGGGATCACGCCCGACGCGCCCGAGACCGGCTACGGCTATATCAAGGTCGGTGAGGAGATCGCCGCGGGGGTCCACCGCGTGGCGCGCTTCGTGGAAAAGCCGAAGCGCGACGTGGCCGAAGCGATGATCGCCTCCGGCGACCATGCGTGGAACGGCGGAATTTTCCTGTTCCGCGCCGACGCCTATCTGGCCGCGCTGGAGCAATTCGCACCCGAGATCGTCGGCTCGGTGCGTAAGGCCTGCGTCGGCGCACGGCGGGAGGGCGTGCGCGTCTATCCCGATGCCGACGCCTTTGCCGCCTCGCCATCGGACTCGATCGATTATGCGGTGATGGAGAAAGCCGATCGTGTCGCCGTGGTGCCCGTGGCGATGGGGTGGAGCGACGTTGGCAGCTGGGACGCGCTGCACGCGATCAGCGAAGGCGACGCTCGCGGCAACGTCGTCACCGGCGCGGTCATCATGCTCGACAGCAGCAACTGCCTGGCGCGCAGTGACGGCGTGCGCGTCGCGATGGTCGGGATCGAGGACCTGATCGTCGTCGCCAGCGGCAACGACGTGCTGATCCTGCCGCGCGGGCGCAGTCAGGACGTCAAGCTGTTGCTCGAGGCGATGAAGGGCTGAATAGGTGCGTCACCCCGGACGTGATCCGGGGTGACAGGATTGCCCTACCCTAACATCACCCACGCCCAGCATGCCGCCAGCCCCGCGCACCCCAGTAACAGCTGCGGCGGGCGGAGCCGGGCGAAGTGCGCCGGCGCATTCCCGGCGAGCGCCGCGCGCCGGTCGAGCAGCGCCGCCAGCGCATAGCCCGCCGCCAGCAACGCCAGCGAGGTGCTGACGAACGGCACCACCAACGCCAGCCCCGCGATGGTGACATACCCGACCGCCGCAACGATCTCGACCGGTGTCGAGGCGGTCGGCGTCGCGAACCCGAACCCGCGCCGCACGCCCCCGATGAACGACAGGATCAGCGCGCCCCAGACGATCGCCAGCCGCACCGCGATCGATCCCCATCCGGGGGCGAGCACCCATGCGCCGACCGCGGCGGCGACGAGCGGGAGCATCGGGCCATAGCCAAACACGATGCTGTCATTAGGAATGCGGCCACGCTGGTTCATGAGCGCCGAACGCACGGCCGGCGCATCAGTCGCGTGCAAAGACTTCTTCGTGCGGGATGGTGAGATTCAGCGTGGGGAGGACAACGTCGTGCGGTTGCGCGAACAGGTCGTCGCGCCACGACTCCGGACCAAGCCGCTGCACGACCCGGGTCAGCTCGTTGTCGGGGTCGACGAGCACGATCGTACTGACGGATGGCAGGTTGCGATAGGCCGCCAGCTTGCTGCCTGCGTCGATCTTGGCGGTCGATGCCGACAGCACCTCGAAGATCACGACGGGATCGCTGTAGACACGCTGCTCCTCACGCTCGCGCGTCGCCGGATTGCCGCAGAAGACGCTCACATCCGGGTATCTGACCATATCGTCAGCCAACCGAATGCCCATGTCGGAATTATACGCCCGGCATCCGGTGCCGCGCAGCCGCGGTCCAAGATAGCTCAGGATGTTCGTCGCCACACGCGAATGCGCAGGGGTGCCGCCGGTCATCATGTGGATGACCCCATCGACCAATTCGAACTTGCGGTCGCTCCCGAAATCGATGGCGAGGAACTGCTCCACCGTGATCGGCTCATAGAAGGGGTCGTGCCGCATGCCAGCAATATAGCGTTTTGCCCGAGGCAAACAAAGGGCCGGCGGATCGCTCCGCCGGCCCTTCGCCGTACGCTAGGAGGACAGCGGCAAAGCCGCTGCCTGGACGTCAGACCGGATCGGCGCTGCCGACCGGCTGTCCGCGCCGTGGCGAGTCCTGCGCCAGCCACGCTGGCGCAGGCCGCCTTCGGCTTAGAAGTCCATGCCGCCCATGCCGCCCATGCCGCCGCCGGCCGGCATCGCCGGGCCCTTGTCGTCGGGCAGCTCGGACACGGTCGCTTCCGTGGTGATCAGCAGACCCGCCACCGAGGCCGCGTTCTGAAGCGCGGTGCGCACGACCTTGGTCGGGTCGATCACGCCGGCCGCCACCAGGTTCTCGTAGGTGTCGGTCGCGGCGTTGAAGCCGAGCGAGGTGTCGTTGCCGTCGAGCAGCTTGCCCGAGACCACCGCACCGTCGTGACCGGCGTTCTGCGCGATCTGGCGGACCAGCGAGGTCAGCGACTTGCGGACGATGTCGACGCCGCGCGTCTGGTCGTCGTTCTCGCCGGTCAGGCCGTCGAGCGCCTTCGACGCGTACAGCAGCGCCGTGCCGCCGCCCGGGACGATACCCTCTTCGACGGCGGCGCGGGTCGCATGCAGCGCGTCATCGACGCGATCCTTGCGCTCCTTCACCTCGACCTCGGTCGAGCCGCCGACCTTGATGACCGCAACGCCGCCCGCAAGCTTCGCCAGACGCTCCTGGAGCTTCTCGCGGTCGTAGTCGGAGGTGGTCACCTCGATCTGCTGGCGGATCGCCTCGGTGCGGCCCTTGATCGAGTCAGCGTCACCGGCACCATCGACGATGATGGTGTTGTCCTTGTCGATCGTCACGCGCTTGGCGGTGCCGAGCATGCCGAGCGTGACGCTCTCGAGCTTGATGCCGAGATCCTCGCTGACGACTTCGCCCTTGGTGAGGATCGCGATGTCTTCCAGCATCGCCTTGCGACGATCGCCGAAGCCCGGCGCCTTGACCGCTGCGACCTTCAGGCCACCGCGCAGCTTGTTGACCACCAAAGTGGCGAGCGCCTCGCCCTCGATGTCCTCGGCGATGATCAGCAGCGGACGACCCGACTGCACCACGGCCTCGAGGATCGGCAGCATCGCCTGCAGCGACGACAGCTTCTTCTCGTGGATCAGGATGTAGGGGTCGTTGAGCTCGACCTGCATCTTCTCGGGGTTGGTGATGAAGTACGGCGACAGATAGCCGCGATCGAACTGCATACCCTCGACGACGTCCAGCTCGAACTCGAGACCCTTGGCCTCCTCGACGGTGATGACGCCTTCCTTGCCGACCTTCTCCATCGCTTCCGCGATCTTCTCGCCGACTTCACGGTCGCCGTTGGCCGAGATGATGCCGACCTGTGCGACTTCCTGCGAGCCCGAGACGGGCTTGGAGCGCGCCTGGATGTCGGCGACGACCTTGATCACCGCGAGGTCGATGCCGCGCTTCAGGTCCATCGGGTTCATGCCGGCCGCGACCGACTTCATGCCTTCGCGGACGATCGCCTGCGCCAGCACGGTGGCGGTGGTGGTGCCGTCACCCGCGATATCGTTGGTCTTCGAGGCCACTTCGCGCACCATCTGCGCACCCATATTCTCGAACTTGTCCTTGAGCTCGATTTCCTTGGCGACCGACACACCGTCCTTGGTGATGCGGGGCGCGCCGAAGCTCTTGTCGATCACGACGTTGCGGCCCTTCGGCCCCAAAGTGACCTTCACCGCGTCGGCGAGGATGTCGACGCCGCGCAGGATGCGCTCGCGCGCGTCGCGGCCGAATTTCACGTCCTTGGCTGCCATGTGGCTACCCTTTCAGATGACGAATGTTGAGAAAGTTGAGGCGGTCGAACGCTCAGGCGATGATGCCGAGGATGTCCGATTCCTTCATGATGAGCAGGTCTTCACCGTCGACCTTGACCTCGGTGCCCGACCACTTGCCGAACAGGATGCGATCACCGGCCTTGACGTCGAGCGGGGCGACCTCGCCCTTGTCGTTCTTGGCGCCGGCCCCGGCGGCGACGACTTCGCCTTCCTGCGGCTTTTCCTTGGCGGTGTCGGGGATGATGATCCCGCCGGCCGTCTTCTCTTCCGCCTCGACGCGGCGGACGAGAACACGGTCGTGCAACGGACGAAAGTTCATTGCTCTTTACCCTTCTAAGGTATGTGACACTTATTTGGCACTCAATCGGGTCGAGTGCCAGCGGTTCGCATATGTGGGTGCCCCCGGCCGGGGTCAACGCCCCGCCGCAAATTTTTGGGAACCGTCCGGCGGGACGTGCGTGCGATCAGGCGACGTGCGGCGACAGGTGCAGCCGCTCGCGCGCGCTCCACCGCCAGATCAGCAGCGCGGAGACGACGCCGAGCCCCACCGCCAGCCCCCACCAGATTCCCGCNAGCGTCGGTGAACCACCCGATCCCATCCCGAACTCGGACGTGAAACCCCTCTGCGCCAATGGTACTATCGCTCAAGCGATGGAAGAGTAGGTCGCCGCCAGGCATTGCAGCCCGCACATCAGAACCCATTCACAACCCCAACACCTCGGCGCGGGGTGGAGCAGCCCGGTAGCTCGTCAGGCTCATAACCTGAAGGTCACAGGTTCAAATCCTGTCCCCGCAACCAACACAGACATCCACACGACGGCCCCGGTCTTTCACAAAGACCGGGGCCGTCGTGCGTTCCGCTGGCAACGCTCCGCCTAGTCCTGACGATAACGCCCCATCGTCACCTTCAGCACCTGCGGACGGTCGAGCAGATTGATCCCATAGTCGTCTGGTCTCCGTTCCACACACGCGCCGTCACCTAACGACCCCCGGCAAAACCACCCTCCTCCACGCGCAACACCAGCGCGGCACCCAACTCTATCGCCCCCGGCGCCGAGACGGTTTTGCGACGGAATTTTAGATCCCGCGGTTCGAGGCTTGGTTAGCCTGCCGACGTTCTCGGCCGCACGCGTCGTGCAGCCATTCGTCCGCGGCGTTTATGCGACCAACACCAGTCCGTCTCCAGCGCCGCGTGCCTGCCAGTCAGACCGCCGGAGCCCGCATCCGCGCCAGAGTTGGCGTTACCGGAAGGCATAGCGGACCGTCGCGAACACCGTGCGCGGGGTGCCGTAAAAATTACCGCGCCCGGTGCTCGAAATCCGCGCATAATAATTCTTGTCGAGTAGATTGTTGACGTTGACCGACAGCGCCAGCTGTTCGCTCAGCTGATAGCCGGCGCGCAGGTCGACGAGTGCATAGGCATCCTGCCGCACGATGGTCGAGCGCGTGCGCAACGTACCATTCGGATTGAACAGCGCCGGATTGCCCCCGTAAGTCGAGGAGAACCACGTCAGCCCGCCGCCGATGCTCGCACCCGCCAGCCGATCGCCGACCGGAGCATAGTTGGTGAAGAGCTTGACCATATGGTCGGGAATGATCGGCATCAGCGTGATGCCCTCGAACTGCGGCTCGGTGTCCTCCAGATATTCGCTGTGCGTGTAGGTATAGCCGCCGTTGATCCGCCAACCCGGCGCGATCTGCCCGGTTGCCTCGGCCTCAATGCCACGCGCGCGGACGCGTCCGGCCTGCAGAACGACGGTCGGCAGCTCGGCGGGGCTGACCAGCCGGTTGTCCTGCGTGATCTGATAGCCGGCGAGCGATAGCAGCAGCCGCTTGTCGAGCAGTGACAGCTTGGTGCCCGCCTCAAATTGATTGCCGATCAATGGATCGAGCGCTCGTCCATCAGGGCGGGCGCGACCGGCGGGCGCCGCCTGCGGGGTAAAGCTGTCAGCGTAGCTGATGTAGAGATTGAGGTTTGGCGTCACATCGTAGAGCATTGCGCCATAAGGCGTGAAGCGGCCGTCATAGCCGTAATGCGCGCGCCCGGTGACCGCACCGGACAAGCGGTTGAGCGTGTCGAGATCGTTCGACCACCAGGTGGCGCGGCCGCCACCGACCATGGTCAGATGCTCGACGGGCGACAGCCGCATTTGCCCATACAGGCCATATTGTTCGACATAGGTACGCGTCGCTCCCGAGGCGTGTTCGACGCATCGGGCCGAGACGGCGGTACATGAGGCGACGGTCGTGCCCTGTACCGGATAGAGCGGCAGCTCGGCGCGCGGGTCGAGGAGCGGTTCCGTCGGATAGACCGGATCGAACACGTTGATCCGCGCATAATTGCTCAGGCGCGAATAATAGGACGTATAATCGAGCGCCTGATAATCCATCCCGAGGATCAGCGTTTGCTCGCGACCGAACGCCCGGAAGCTGCCAGTGCCATTAATGTCGAACGAGCGGGTGCGCTGGCGATTATCACCAAGGAAGGCAATGTGGTTGGTGACGCCGCCATTCTCTGCGGTGATCGCGGCGTTGCCGATATAGCTGTATTTGTCGACGCGATCGACATTGGCGATCATTCCGGTCGCGCGCAGTGTCCAGCGATCGCTGATCCGGTGCGCCAGTTCGACGAACCCGGTCCAGCTCTCCGAATTGAAGCGGTTCCAATCGGCGCCGAGATAGGTGGAGCGGCGTACGTCGAGCAACCGCCCGTCGCTGCCATCGGCGCCGCCGACGTGGCCGGGAAGCCCGGTCTGCACCGCCGGCTGGAAACGGTCGTAGTAGACGCCCCCGGTCAACGTGGTCCGCGAGCCGATGGCGACGTCGCCGACCGCAAAGGCGCCCCAGCGGCGGCGGTGCGCAGTGTCGAAAAACTGGTCCTGATCCTGTGCCATCGCTCCGGCGCGTACCCCGATCGCGTCGGTCAGCCGGGTCGAGCCATCCAGCTCCAGCCGGACATTGTCGTAGCTGCCATAGCCCGCCGATGCCTGAACCCGCGTCGCCTCCAGCGGACGTTTGCGGATCAGGTTGATGCTGCCGGCCGGATTGCCTGCGCCGCTGAACAGTCCTGCGGGACCGCGCAAGACTTCAAGCCGGTCGTAGAAGAACAGATCGGGGACCACACCCGGGAAGCCGAACGACTGCGTCGGCACGCCATCGACCAGATAGTTGTTGATCGCGAAACCGCGGGCGTTGAACGACGGGTCCTCGCTGCCGATGCCGGTGACGGTGATGCCGTTGGTGGCGGTGAGCGCATCCTCAAGCGTGAAGAGGTTCTGCGCCTCGATCTGGTCGCGCTCGATCACGCTAATCGTGTTCGGCGTGTCTTTCAGCGGCGTGACAGTCTTGCCGACGGCCCGGCCATAGCTCTTGCCGATCACCACGACGTCGCCTTCGCGCTGTTCCCCGGGTGCGTCGGCAACCGTGATGTCGGGGGATGCAGCCTGAGCACCGGTAGGAAGAAGTCCAAGCACACTGCCCGACAGCAGGAGAAGCCACGATCTCATACAAAAAGTCCCCGATTTCATGAACGACCTAGAGGGATCGCTGATGATAGTCACTAGCAATTGCATAAAACGTTACAATTGCCGACGTAGGGATGACAGGTTGCGGCGCGCCTGATCCGGTGCGATACAGATCGTGGGTGTCCGCCGTTGGTGGCGGGCAGGTGATGATGCCGGTCGGGCCGCTGGCAGCCGTACTGCGAGACGCCCCGATGACCCGAGTTTCCCATGCACTTACTCGACCCCTGCGAGCACGGTCGGCGCTCCGCGCTTTCCTGAACGGGGAGGCAGTGAGCGGGATCGTGCTGATGCTGGCGGCGGCAGCGGCGATGATCGTCGCGAACAGTCCGCTGGCAAACGATTATTTCGCACTGCTTCAGTGGCATGTCGGACCGCTGTCGGTGCTGCACTGGATCGACGATGCGTTGATGGCGCTGTTTTTCCTGCTGGTCGGGCTGGAGATCAAGTGCGAGCTGGTCGACGGGCATCTGTCAAGCTGGTCCGATCGTGCGCTGCCGACGATCGCGGCGGCCAGCGGGATGGCGGTGCCGGCGCTGATCTACCTGTTCGTCGTGGCGGGCTCGCCGGGGCTGGCGCGCGGCTGGGCGATCCCCTCAGCCACCGACATCGCCTTTGCAATCGGGGTCATGGCGCTGCTCGGGCCGCGGGTGCCCGCGTCGCTCAAGCTGTTCCTGACCACCGTCGCGATCGTCGACGACATGGGCGCGGTCGTGGTGATCGCCCTGGCCTATACCGCATCGATCGGGGGGGTGGCGCTGCTGGCCGCGGCGGCGATCATGGGGGTGATGGCGGTGCTCGGGCGCAGGGGCGTGACGCGGCTGTGGCCGTATCTGCTACTGTCGGTGGCGCTGTGGGGCGCGGTGTGGATGTCGGGAGTGCATGCGACGATCGCTGGCGTGCTGGCGGCGCTCATGATTCCGATCCGTTGCTCACCGGGCGCGCCCGATGATGCGCGCTCGCCGCTTCACCGGCTGGAACATGGATTGCAGCCGTGGGTCGCGTTTCTGGTGGTCCCGGTGTTCGGCTTCGCCAACGCCGGCGTTTCGCTGGCGGGCGTCGGGGTGGCGACGCTGCTCCAGCCGCTGCCGTTGGGGGTCGCGGCAGGGCTGGCGATCGGCAAGCAACTGGGGGTGTTCGGCGCGGTTGCCGCGGCGGTGCGGTTCGGCTGGGCGCAGCGGCCGCGCGACGCCTCATGGGTGCAGATCTACGGCGCGGCGCTGTTGTGCGGGATCGGCTTCACGATGAGCCTGTTCATCGGCGGGCTGGCCTTCGCCGACGCGGCGCACGTCGATGCGGTAAAGATCGGCGTGCTGGCGGGATCGCTGCTGTCGGCAGCGGCGGGCTTCGCCGTGCTGCGCCTCGCGTCCTTTCGGCGTGTGCCGCGTTGAGCCGGGATGCTTCTGTCCCTCGCGCTCGCCGCCAGTGTCGCCACCTTCGATCCGCTGCGCTTCTTCGCCGGGGAGACGCGCGGTACGGCTGCGCTGAAGGTCATCCTGCGTAAGGCCCGACCGGTAAGCGTACGCGGCACCGGGCGGATCGACCGCGACGGCATTCTGACGCTCGACCAGATCGTGAGCGAGGGCGACAAGCCGCCACGCCCGCGCCACTGGCGGCTGCGCCAGATCGCGCCGGGGCGCTATACGGGCACGCTCACCGATGCGCGCGGGCCGGTAACCGGCGTGGTCGACGGCGCGACGCTGCGGCTGGCGTTTACCAGCACCGGCGGCTTCCGGGTGCGCCAGACGCTGACGCTGCAACCCGACGGGCGCACGCTCGCCAACCGGCTGGAGGCGCGGCGGTTCGGGATCAGGGTGGCGGTGCTGACCGAACGGATCGTCAAGCTGTCGTAAGGGAACGCGGTCGCGGTGCCGGCGGTTGGCGAGGGCGAACAATCCGGAGCGAGCGATGACCGATACCGTGGTGCAGACCCGTCAACGCGAGATCGCGACCGAGCATCTGCTGTTCAAGCTGATCGAATATGTCGAGGCCAAGCATCCAGGGCTGCTCGATCATCTGGAAGACAGCCTCGACCACCTCGGCGATCCGGCCAATGACGCGACCAAGGATGACGACGGCGTGCGCAAGATCGCGCGGCGGATGATTACGGGCGCACGGCGGGACAGTTAGTCTCCGCCGCCCCACCTCCTAGACTGCGCTCAACGAAAGGCGGGAGCCCGGATCAACTCCGGGATGACGGTGGAGGGAAGGCGTCGCCAGAACGTCCTGTCATTGCGAGCGAATCCAGAACCGGATCAGGACGCCTTGGCCTGCCTTGCTACGCTCGCAACGACGAACCTACCGCGTCAACCGCGTGACATGCCCCATCTTGCGCCCTTCGCGCGTCTCGCGCTTGCCGTAGAGGTGCAGATAGGTATCGCGCGCGGCCACGAAGTCCGGCCAGCGCTCCCAGTCTGCGCCGATCAGATTCTCCATTTCCGCGCCCTTGGCGACCAGCGCCGTGTCGCCCAGCGGCAGGCCACAGATCGCGCGGACGTGGTTGGCGAATTGCGAGGTCGCCGCGCCCTCGATCGTCCAATGGCCCGAATTGTGGACGCGCGGCGCCATCTCGTTGAACACCGGGCCCTCGGCGCTGGCGAAATATTCGCAGGTCAGCACGCCGACATGATCGAGCGCATCGGCGATCCGCCCGGTAAGCGCCGCCGCCTCGGTCCATTGCGCGGCGATCTCGGCGGGAGCGGGCAAGGTCGAGCGGTGCAGGATGCCGTCGCGATGCTCGTTCCACGGCGGCGGGTAGCTGGTGATCGTGCCATCGCGCCCGCGCACCAGGACGATCGAGAATTCATGCGTGAACTCGACGAACGCCTCAAGGATCGCCGGCCCGCCGATCGCTTCCCACGCCGCGTCGGCGTCGGCGGGCGAGTGGAGGCGGGTCTGCCCTTTGCCGTCATACCCGAAGCGCGTCGTCTTGAGCACCGCCGGGCAGCCGATCGTCGCGATCGCTGCATCCAGCTCTTCACGCGATGCGACCGCCTGCCAGCGGGCGGGGCGCCCACCGACCTGTTCGACGAACTGCTTCTCGCGCACGCGGTCCTGTGCGACGGCGAGGCTGCGCGGGCCGGGATAGACCGGGACGCGCTCGGCAAGCCACTCGACCGGCCCGACCGCGACATTCTCGAACTCGTAGGTAACCACGTCGCATTGTGCGGCGAAGTCGGCGAGCACGACCTTGTTGTGGTAATCGGCGCGCGTCAGCGACGAGGCGGTCTGCGCCGCGACGCTCTCGCGATCGGGGGCGAGGACGTGGGTGCGATAACCGAGATCGGCCGCTGCGCTGGCGATCATGCGGCCAAGCTGCCCGCCGCCAAGGATGCCGATCGTGCTGCCGGGGGCGATCACCGTCATGCCGGATCGACCGCGACGCCGTCGGTCTGCTTCGCGCGCCACGCCTGCAACCGCTGCGACAGCGCCTCGTCCGACAAGGCAAGGATTGAGGCGGCGAGCAAGGCGGCGTTGATCGCGCCGGCCTTGCCGATCGCCAGCGTGCCGACGGGGATGCCACCCGGCATCTGCACGATCGACAGCAGGCTATCCATGCCCTTCAACGCCTTGGACTCGACCGGCACGCCCAGCACCGGCAAATGCGTCATCGACGCCGCCATGCCGGGCAGATGCGCCGCGCCGCCAGCACCGGCGATGATGACCTTCAGCCCGCGATCGGCGGCACCGGTCGCGTACTCGTACAGTCGTTGCGGGGTGCGATGCGCGGAAACGACCTTCGTCTCGTGCGCGACGCCGAGCGCATCGAGCGTCTCGCTCGCATGACGCATCGTTTCCCAATCCGAGGTGGAGCCCATGATGATGCCAACGTGCGCCATCGCGTGCGGTTAGCGGCGTCGGGCGGGGAGGGCAACCGCCTTTCCGCCGCCGTCACCCTGCGCCATTGGAGCATCCGGCAACGTTCATATGCCGTCGCCCCTGCGCAGGCAGGGGCCCATGTCTGTGTCGTCCGGGCGAGTGGCTGACACAGGAACGTCATCCCCGTGTCAGACCGGCGCGACCGACTTCACAGTCTTGGGCCCCTGCCTGCGCGGAGCGACGGGTGCGCTACGCCGCCAGCGGCAGTTCCTGCATCGCCTCCGCCGCCAGCGCGATCGAGTGGCGGCGCGCCTGATGGTCGTAGATCGCGCTGGTCAGCATCAGCTCGTCGACGCCGGTCCGCGCGACGAACGCCGCGATCCCGCGGGCCACCTCGTCGCGCGTGCCGATCGCGCTCGCCGACAGCGCATGGTCGAGGATGGCGGCATGCTGCGCCGGCAGCGACGCGCGATAGCCCGGCACTGGCGGCTTCATCCGCCCCGGATTGCCGGTGCGCAGCGCGACGAACTGCTGCTGCTGCGAACTGGCGAGAAGCTCGGCTTCCTCATGCGTGTCAGCGGCGAAGACGTTGAAGCCGGCCATTGCATAGGGTTTGGCGAGCGTCGCCGACGGGCGGAAATCGCGCCGGTAGATGTCGAGCGCCTGATCCAGCGCATCGGGGGCGAAGTGCGACGCAAACGCATAGGGCAGCCCGAGCATCGCGGCGAGCTGCGCGCCGAACAGGCTGGAGCCGAGGATCCACATCTCCGGCTTCGCGCCCGCCCCCGGCGTCGCGGTGATACCGGTGCGCCCGTCGTCGGCGAAATAGCTCTGCAGCTCGACGACATCGCGCGGAAATTCATTGGCGTCGCTGGAAAGATTGCGACGCAGCGCGTGCGCGACCCGCTGGTCGGAGCCGGGTGCCCGCCCGAGCCCGAGGTCGATGCGGCCGGGGAACAAAGCGTCGAGCGTACCGAACTGCTCGGCGATCTGCAGCGGCGCGGAGTTGGGCAGCATGATTCCGCCGGAGCCGATGCGGATGCGGCTGGTCGCCTGCCCGACATGCGCGATTACTACGGCGGTCGCCGCCGAGGCGATCCCGGTCATGCCATGATGCTCGGCCACCCAATAGCGGTTGAAGCCGAGCTGTTCGGCATGCGCCGCCAGGTCGGCTGCGTTGGCGAGCGATTGCGCGACCGAGCCGCCCTCGGTTACGGGGACGAGATCGAGAAGGGAATAACGGGTCATGGCAATAAGGTGGGGAGCCAAGCGGAGGACTGCCAGCGGAGTTACGGTTGGCGGCAGGATAGCAGGAGTTTGCGTGCGGGGTGACTGCCTTCGCCAAACCCACTAAAGCGCCGCGCCATGCACCCGGCCTTCCCGCACGTCGATACGTGGATCTTCGACCTCGACAACACGCTCTACCCGGCGAGCGCCGACCTGTTCGCGCACATCGACCGCCGGATGACCGCGTTCATCGCCGACTTCCTGAACGTCGATCCCATCGAGGCGCGCCGCATCCAGAAGGAATATTTCCTCGGCCACGGCACCACGCTCGCCGGGTTGATGGCGGACCACGACGTCGATCCGCATGCCTTCCTCGCCTATGTCCACGACATCGAGATGGATGCGCTGGAAGAGAATGCCCCGCTCGCCGCCGCGATCGCACGACTGCCGGGGCGCAAGCTGGTCTTCACCAACGGCGACCGCCCCTATGCGCTCAAGGTGCTGGAGCGGCTCGGCCTCGGGCAGAGTTTCGAGGCGGTCCACGACATCGTCGCGATGGACCTGGTGCCGAAGCCTGCGGTGGCGGCCTATGCCGGGCTGTGCGCCGCGTTCGATATCGAACCGACCCGCGCGCTGTTCGTCGAGGACATGGCGCGCAACCTCAAGCCCGCCAAGGCGATCGGGATGACCACCGTCTGGGTGGACAACGGGTCCGAGCAGGACCACGACGCCGACCGATCCTATGTCGACCACCGCGTGACCGACGTCACCGCGTGGGTCCAGTCTGTTTTGGAGGACCAATGACCGCCGAGCTTTCCGCCACGATCGATGCCGCGTGGGAGAACCGCGCCGAGCTGGGGCTGACCACCGGGGGCGAGGTGCGCGTCGCGGTCGACCGGGCGCTGGCGCTGCTCGATGCCGGGCAGGCGCGGGTCGCCGAGCCCGACGGCAATGGCGGCTGGCGCGTCAACCAATGGCTCAAGAAGGCGGTGCTGCTCAGCTTCCGCCTCAACGACAATGCCTTGATCGATAACGGCCCCGGCGCCGGCCACTGGTTCGACAAGGTGCCGAGCAAATTCTCGGGCTGGAGCGAGGCCGAGTTCCGCAGCGCCGGCTTCCGCGCGGTGCCGGGCAGCATCGTGCGGCGCGGCGCGTTCGTCGGCAAGGGCGCGATCCTGATGCCGAGCTTCGTCAACATCGGCGCCTATGTCGGTGAAGGCACGATGGTCGACACCTGGGCGACGGTCGGCAGCTGCGCGCAGATCGGCAAGAACGTCCACCTCTCGGGCGGTGCCGGCATCGGCGGCGTGCTCGAGCCGTTGCAGGCCGATCCGGTCATCATCGGCGATGGCGCGTTCATCGGCGCGCGCGCCGAGGTCGCGGAGGGCGTGCGCGTCGGCGAGGGCGCGGTGCTGTCGATGGGCGTCTATCTCGGCGCCTCGACCAAGATCATCGACCGCGCGACCGGCGAGACGTTCCGCGGCGAGGTGCCGCCCTATGCGGTGGTCGTGCCCGGTTCGATCGGTGGCGGCGACGGCAAGCCGGCGCTCTATTGCGCGGTGATCGTCAAACGCGTCGATGCGCAGACCCGCAGCAAGACCAGCATCAACGACCTGCTGCGCGACTGATCCGGCGGGTTCCGTCATTGCGAGCGTAGCGAAGCAATCCAGGGACGGATCAGAACGACCCGGATTGCTTCGCTACGCTCGCAATGACCCGAGCCGAAAACCCTCCGAACCTTTCCCGCGCTTCTTCGTTGCCGCGACGTAACGACAATCAAGAAGGTCGCGAGGGTAGATGAGGAAGGGGCTTTTCGCCGCCGCCGCGTTGCTGGTGGCGGGTACGGCACAGGCGCAGCAGGTCGATATAGGCGCATCGCCGCCCGACGACCCCAATGCGCCCAAGCCGGGCGCGAGCGCGACGACCCGTTCCGGCGATACGCAGCGCCAGCCGCGTACCCCGGCCGCGCGCCGCCCGCACGACACCTCGCCCTCGTCGTTGGTCGGCGACACGCAGAGTTCGCCGCCGCCGGGGCTGATCGGCGACTGGCAGGAGATCCGCACGCGGCTCGGCCGGCGCGGGATCGGGCTGACCGCGCGTTATGCCTCGGAGAGCGGGTATAATTTTGCCGGCGGCGACCGGAAGCTGTTCCGCGAGACCGGTCAGTTCGACGTCGGCGCGCTGCTCGATATGGAGAAGCTGGCCGGGATCACCGGCGGCGCGGTGCAGGCCACGGTGACGTGGCGGCGCGGTTATGACCTGACCACCGATGCGGGCCTCGACACGCTGCAACAGGTGCAGGAAATTTACGGCCGCGGGCAGACGGTGCGCCTTACGCAATGGTGGTGGGAGCAGAAGATCGGGACGAAGACCGAGGTGAAGCTGGGGCGCACCAACCCCGGCGAGGATTTCGCGGCCTTCTCCTGCCACTTCATGAACCTCAGCTTCTGCGGTGCGCAGCCCGGCAATCTGGCGGGCGATTACTGGTACAATTGGCCGGTCAGCCAGTGGGGCGCGCGGGTGCGCGTCGCGCTCGACGGCGATCGCTACGTGCAGGGCGCGGTGTATGAGATCAACCCGCGCAATCTGGAGAAGGACTTCTTCGTCGGTCACTTCCACGGCGCGACCGGCGTGCTGATCCCGGTCGAGACCGGCGTCAGCCGCGGCGGCGACGATGGCAAGGTCGGGTCGTACAAGGTCGGCGGCTGGATCGCGACCGCCGATGGCGACGACGTGCTGCTCGACCGCGACCGCCGCCCGATCGTCCTGACCGGCGTCGCGCCGCTACGGCGCTCGGGCCGCTACGGCGTCTATTTCACGATGCAGCAGCAACTCACTGGCACGTCCAAGGGCGGCAAGTCGCTGACCGGGCTGGGCGTCTTCCTCAACGTGACGCAGACCGACCGCAAGACCAGCGTCACCGACAATCAGGTTTCGCTCGGGCTGTTCTACAAGGGGCTGGTGCCGGCACTTCCCGGTGACGTGCTGGGCGTCGCGGTCGCACGCACCAACGTCAGCGGCCGCGCCGCGCGCGCTGACGAACTGATGCCGGGCACGCCCGTGCGCGATGCCGAATATGCCGCCGAGGTCTATTACAGCCTGCACCCGATCGACTGGCTCGAGCTGCGCCCGAACGTGCAATGGGTCCACCAGCCCGGCGGCGTGCGCGGCGCACCCGATGTCGGCGTCGTCGGACTGAAGGCCGCGCTGACGCTCTGACGGCGATCTTGTATAACATGTAAAACAAAATGCCTCGACACCGTCATGTGGCGCGCCTATCCCGAAGCGATCAGAGAAGAAGGACTTCCCATGCCGACTGCCAGCAAGGTTCTCGACCGTGTGCTCGTGCTGGAGATGGTGCGCGTCACCGAAGCCGCGGCGATCGCCGCCTCGACGCTGACCGGGCGCGGTGACGAAAAGGCCGCCGACGCTGCCGCGGTCGAGGCGATGCGCGCCGCGCTCAACGAACTCGACATCGATGGCACGGTGGTGATCGGCGAGGGCGAGCGCGACGAGGCGCCGATGCTGTTCATCGGCGAGAAGGTCGGCAGCGGGCAGGGACCGGCGATCGACATCGCGCTCGATCCGCTGGAGGGCACGACGATCTGCGCCAAGTCGGGGCCGAACAGCCTGGCGGTGCTGGCGATCGCCGAGAAGGGCGGCCTGCTCAACGCGCCCGACGTCTATATGGACAAGCTCGCGGTCGGCCCCGGGCTGCCGGCGGGCGTGATCGACCTCGATCGCACGCCGACCGAAAATGTCCAGGCGATCGCGGCGGCCAAGGGCGTCGCACCCAAGGACATCATCGCCTGCGTCCTCGACCGTCCGCGCCACGAAGCGTTGATCGCCGAGTTGCGCAGCATTGGCTGCGGCGTGGTGCTGATCGGCGACGGCGACGTCGCGGGCGTGATCGCGACCAGCGACCCCGACACGACGATCGACGTGTATATGGGCTCGGGCGGCGCGCCGGAGGGTGTGCTGGCGTGCGCGGCGCTGCGCTGCGTCGGCGGGCAATTCAAGGGCCGCCTCTTGTTCCGCAACGACGACGAGCGCGGTCGCGCGCGCAAATGGGGGATCGAGGATCTCGACCGCCAATATGATCTCAAGGATCTGGCGAAGGGCGACTGCATCTTCGCGGCGACCGGCGTCACCGACGGCTCGCTGCTCGAAGGCGTGCGCCGCGTCGGCGGCAAGATGACCACCGAGAGCGTCGTGATGCGCGCCTCCTCGGGCACGGTGCGCTGGGTGAAGGGCGAGCACCGCCTGAACCCGTGATCGTGGCCGGCGCGGCGCTGGCGTTGGCGCTGGCGCTGGCGAGCCTTGCGCTGCTGCTGCACGGTGCTCGCGTCGGCTATTGGCCGCGCCCGCCTGCGGTCGTGCCGGGCGCGGTGCGGCATCGCTGGTTCGCGCGGCTGGCGCTGCGCCCGCTGGTGCATTTCGGCGCGGTCTCCGTGCTGTTGCTCGTCGCGCTGGGCCGGATCGACTCGGTCCAGCATTTCCCGTCTGAATTGCGCTCGGCGCGGATGCTGGCGGTCGCGTGGATCGGGCAGCCGGGGTGGGCGCCGTTGGCGATCGGTGCGGCCGCCGGGGTCGTGATCGCCGCCGTCCTCGAACGGCGCGGTCGGAGCGTGACGCTGGGCGATGTGCGCGCGGTCACGCCGATGCGCCGCGCCGAACTCGGCTGGGGCGTACTGCTCGCGATCGTGGCGGGCGTGGCCGAGGAGATGTTCTTCCGGCTGCTGCTGCCGTTGCTGATCGCGATCGTTACGGGGTCGGCGCTGCTCGGCTTCGTGGGGGCGACGGCGGCGTTTGGCTATGCGCATCGCTATCAGGGCGCGCGCGGGGTGATGGGAACCGTGATCGCGGGCGTGTTGCTGACGGTGGTGTATCTGGTGTCAGGGCGACTGTGGGCGGCGATGCTCGTCCATGCCGCAATCGACCTCAATGGTTTGGTGTTGCGACCGGTGTTGGCGGGGAAGTTGGCTAGGCCGTCATTGCGAGCGTAGCGAAGCGGTTCAGGGCGTCCTGATCCGACTCTGGATTGCTTCGCTACGCTCGCAATGACGAGTGGGGAGGAAATTCCGGCGACGAAAAGTTAGATTTGCCCCAACGCCGCCAACACCGGCGCGACATGCTCGTGCCGGCAGATCAGCAGGTCCGGCATGTACGTGTCCGCGCAATTATAGATCAGCGGTGACCCATCGATGCGGCTGACGTGCAGCCCATGCGCGCGCGCTACCGCGGCGGGGGCGCAACTGTCCCACTCATATTGCCCGCCCGAATGAAGGTAGATGTCGGACTGGCCGAGGATGATGCTCATCGCCTTCGCGCCCGCGCTCCCCATCGGTACCAGCTCCGCGCCCAGCGCCTCGGCGACCGCCACCGCTTCGCGCGCGGGGCGCGAGCGGCTGACCACCATCCGCAGCTTTTCGGGCGCGGGCGGGACTGCGCGCGGCGCGTCGCTGCGCAGCACGAGCCCCGCCGCGGGCAAGGCGACCGCGCCGGTCGTCGGCACGCCGTCGATCGCCAGCCCGACATGCACCGCCCAATCGGCGCGCCGCTCGGCATATTCGCGCGTGCCGTCGACCGGATCGACGATCCACACCCGCGAGCGATCGAGACGGACCGGGCAGTCCTTTTCCTCCTCGGACAGCAACCCGTCCGCGCCACGCTGCGCACGCAACGCCTCGACCAAGAAGCGGTTGGCGATGGCATCCCCCGCTTTCGCCAGCGCCTGCTCGGTCAGCGCCGCGCTGTCGCGCACCGTCAGCAGCAGCGCGCCCGCCACCTCGGCGAGATGCGCTGCCAGTGCCGCGTCGCTCGTCTCCACGGTCATGCGCGGCGCAGCAGCAGGTCGACGATCTGCTCGGCGGCCTGCTCGGGGGTGGTGACGGTGGTGTCGATCCGCACCTCGGGCGCGGCGGGGCGCTCATAGGGGCTGTCGATGCCGGTGAAGTTCTTGAGCAATCCGGCGCGCGCCTTCTTGTAGAGGCCCTTCACGTCGCGGCGCTCGGCTTCCTCGAACGGCGTGTCGACGAACACCTCGACGAACTCGCCCGCGGGGAGCATCGCGCGCACCATCTCGCGCTCGGCGCGGAACGGGCTGATGAACGCGGTCAGCACGATCAGCCCGGCGTCGGTCATCAGCTTCGCGACCTCGCCGACACGGCGGATGTTCTCGATCCGGTCGGCCTCGGTGAAGCCGAGATCCTTGTTGAGCCCGTGGCGGACATTGTCGCCGTCGAGCAGGAAGGTATGCCGCCCGAGCGTGTGGAGCCGCTTTTCGACCAGATTGGCGATCGTCGACTTGCCCGACCCCGACAGGCCGGTGAACCACAAGACCGCCGGCTTCTGGTCCTTGAGCGCGGCATGGGCGTCGCGGCCGACGTCGACCGCCTGCCAATGGACGTTCTGCGCGCGGCGCAGGCTGAAATGCAGCATCCCCGCCGCGACCGTCGCGTTGGTGAGTTTGTCGATCAGGATGAACCCGCCGAGCGTGCGATTGTCGGCATAGGGCTCGAACACGATCGCACGGTCGGTGGTCAGCTCGGCGACGCCGATCGCGTTGAGGTCGAGCGTCTTGGCGGCGAGCTGTTCGAGCGTGTTGACGTTGACGACGTATTTCGGCTGCTGGACGGTCGCCGAGACGGTCTGCGTCCCCAGCTTGAGCCAATAGCCGCGCCCGACGCGCAGCGCCGCATCGTCGAGCCACACCAAGGTCGCCTCGAACTGGTCGGCGGCCTCGGGCGGTTGTTCGGCGGCGGCGATCACATCGCCGCGCGAACAGTCGATCTCGTCGGCGAAGCAGAGCGTCACCGACTGCCCGGCGACCGCCTGCTCCAGATCGCCGTCGAGCGTGACGATCCGCGTCACCGCCGAGGTCTTGCCCGACGGCAGCACGCGCACCTTGTCCCCCACCGCGACGCGCCCGGTCGCGATCAACCCCGAGAAGCCGCGGAAGTCTAGGTGCGGGCGGTTGACCCATTGCACCGGCATCCGGAACGGCTTGTCGGCATCGACCGACGCGAGCACCTCGACCGTCTCCAGATGCTCGACCAAAGTCGGCCCGTGATACCAGGGGGTGTTCGCCGACCGGGCGGTGATGTTGTCGCCCCTGAAGCCGGAGATCGGCAGCGCGGTGAACCCTTCGATCCCGATCGAGCGCGCGAAGGCGGTGTAATCCGCGACAATCGCGTCGAACGTCGCCTGATCGTAGCCGACCAGATCCATCTTGTTGACCGCCAGCACGATGTTGCGGATCCCGATCAGGTGGCAGAGGTAGCTGTGCCGCCGCGTCTGCGTCAGCACGCCCTTGCGCGCGTCGATCAGGATCACCGCGAGGTCGGCGGTCGATGCGCCCGTCACCATGTTGCGGGTATATTGTTCGTGGCCGGGGCAGTCGGCGACGATGAACTTGCGCTTCTCGGTATTGAAGAATCGATAGGCGACGTCGATCGTGATCCCCTGCTCGCGCTCGGCGGCGAGCCCGTCGACCAAGAGCGCGAAGTCGATCTCCTGCCCTTGCGTGCCCTGTTTGCGCGAATCGCTTTCCAGCGCGGCGAGCTGATCCTCGAAGATCATCTTCGAATCGTAGAGCAGCCGCCCGATCAGCGTCGACTTGCCGTCATCGACCGAGCCGCAGGTGATGAAGCGCAGCATCGTCTTGTGCTGATGACTGTCGAGATACGCATCGATGTCGCGCGCGACCAGATCGTCCACAACGTAAGCAGGTGCAGTGCTCATCAGAAATACCCCTGCTGCTTCTTCACTTCCATCCCCGCGCCGCCGGCATCCTTGTCGATCGCGCGCCCCTGCCGCTCGCTGGTGGTGGTGAGCAATGTCTCCTGGATCACCTGCGGCAGCGTCGTCGCATGGCTCTCGACCGCGCCGGTCAGCGGATAGCAGCCGAGCGTGCGGAAGCGGATCGAGCGCAGCACCGGCGCCTCGCCGGGCAGCAACCGGAAGCGATCGTCATCGACCATCAGCAGCATCCCGTCGCGCTCGACGGTCGGGCGCTCGGCGGCGAAATAGAGCGGGACGATCGGCACGTCGTTCAGATGGATATATTGCCAGATATCCAGCTCGGTCCAGTTCGAGATCGGGAAGACGCGGATGCTCTCGCCCTTGTTCTTGCGGGCGTTGTAGAGGTTCCACAGCTCGGGCCGCTGGTTCTTCGGGTCCCAGCCGTGCGTGGCGGTGCGGAAGCTGAAGATCCGCTCCTTGGCGCGGCTCTTCTCCTCGTCGCGGCGCGCGCCGCCGAACGCAGCGTCGAATCCGTAATGGTCGAGCGCCTGCTTCAGCCCCTCGGTCTTCCACATGTCGGTGTGGAGCGCGCCATGGTCGAACGGATTGATCCCGCGCTCGATCGCCTCGGGATTCTGGTGGACGAGCAGGGTCATCCCGCTCTCCGCCGCCATCCGGTCGCGCAAAGCGTACATCTCGCGGAACTTCCACGTCGTGTCGACATGCAGCAGCGGGAAGGGCGGGGGGCTGGGGAAGAACGCCTTGCGCGCGAGATGCAGCATCACCGCGCTGTCCTTGCCGACCGAATAGAGCATCACGGGATTGTTCGCCTCGGCCACCACCTCGCGCATGATGTGGATCGCCTCGGCCTCGAGCCGTTGCAAATGGGTGAGCCGGTGATGATCGAGCAACCGTGACATTCGCTTCCCTTTACGCCGGACACGCGTGTCCGGTCGTTATGCATCTGTCATCCCTTGCGCGGAAACACGTGGCAGCGGGGCGTGGAATTGGTTGCGGCGGGGCAATGGCAGCTTTTGCACGAGGGCCGTCATTGCGAGCGTAGCGAAGCAATCCGGGACGTCCGGGGCCGACACTGGATTGCTTCGCTGCGCTCGCAATGACGGTTGCTTGTGGATAGTGGAGCGCATCAAAAGAAAGGGTTGCAGATGAAGCGTTTGATGATGGTGGCAGTCGCGGCGGCGGCGCTGGTGACCGCGAGCGGCGCGGCCGCGCAGGACGTGCGCGTGATGACCTTCAACGTCCGTTTCGCCTGCGATTGCGACGGCCCCAACGTGTGGCCCGCCCGGCGCGACCTGTTCATGCAGACGGTGCGCGAGGCGAACCCGGACGTGATCGGCACGCAGGAACTGCTCAAGACGCAGGGCGACGACATCGTCCGCGCGCTGCCGCGCTATCGCTGGTTCGGGCGCGATCGCGACGGCGGGCACAAGGGCGAGCATATGGGCGTCTTCTACCGCACCGACCGGCTGAAGCTGATCCGCAGCGGCGATTTCTGGCTATCCGAGACCCCCGAGATGCCGGGCAAGATCAGCTGGGGCGCGAACCTGCCGCGCATGGTGACGTGGGGCGTGTTCGAGACGACCGGCAGGACGAAGCGCCGCTTCCTGATGGCCGACACGCACTTCGCGCACCGCGGCGCGGAGGACGAGGACGCGCGCAACCGCTCCGCCGCGCTGATCGCTGCGCGGCTGCCGGCGATCGCCAGGGGGTTGCCGATCGTGCTGACCGGCGATCTGAACACCACGCCGGACAGCGCCGCGGTCCGCCGGCTGACCGCGTTCCTCACCGACGCCTCGCGCCTCGCGCGCACCCCCGACGCGCCGAGTGGTACGTTCCACGACTTCACCGGCACGCCCGAGGCGGGGAAATGGATCGACTATATCCTCGTCAAGAGCTTCCGCCCGGTGGCGGCGAAGGTGCTGACCACGCACGAGGGTATGCGCTACCCGTCCGACCATTTCCCGATCGTCGCCGATCTGAAGGGGGAGTAATCCTCCATCATCCCGGACTTGATCCGGGATCCCGCTTCCTGCGCCTTACGGAAAAAGGAGCGGGGCCCCGGATCAAGTCCGGGGCGACGAAATATCGGCGTCGCGTCCTACAACGGCATCCCCGCCTGCAATCGCTCCAGCTCGACCGGATCGTGGGTACAGGTGACGGTCACCGAGTCGCGCCGCTCGATCGACAGCCGGCGCAGTCGCTGCTGATTGTCGAGCCGCGCGGTGGCGTCGACCTCCATCAGTCGCTGATAGGCGCGCAATCCCGGCGTACAGCGCCGCCGCGCCGCGCGCATCTCGCCGCGATAGAAATACGCGTCGCCGGCGTGGAGCAGCCAGCGCCCGTCGTCCTGCCGCACCGCCACGCCGGCATGGCCCCAGGTATGGCCGGGTAGCGGCACCATCAGGATCTCGGGCGGCAATCCTTCCAGATCGCGCACGGCGTCGAACCCGAACCACCGCTCGCCGCGCGCGCCATAGCGTTCCCAGCGCTGCACGTCGTCGAGCTGCGCCGGGCGCCAGCGGTTGCGCGCGACGGCCCCCGCGCGCGGACCGGTGGCGTCGTCATATTCGCGCTGCATGACGTGAACGGTGGCGTTCGGAAAATCCTCCAGCCCGCCGGCATGATCGAAGTCGAGATGCGTCGCGACAATGTGGCGAACGTCGTCGGCGCGATAGCCCAGCGCCTCGATCTGGCGGATCGCGGTGTCGCGCTCGTGAAGTCGGATGTTGAGCATCATCCGCCACGGCACGCTGATCCGCGGGTCGGGCCGCCGGTGCGGATGCGCGACGTCGCGCAGGCCATAGCCGGTGTCGACCAGTACCAGACCATGGCCGTCGGTCTCAATCAACAGACAATGGCAGACGATCCGGCCAAGGGGGCCAAGACTGCGCCCGTCAAACAACGCGCCCCCGACCGGACAATCAGTTCCGCAATTCAGATGGAAAATTCTCATCGGGCACCTCCGCCCCGACCGTAAGATATTAGCCAAGTTGCTGACATTACGTCGATCAGCCTGATTCTCTAACCGACCTCATTGTTCGGCGGGTTAATGGTCATTTTACTCCTGCACGATAGCACGGCGGTTGTAGGGGAGGACCCCGGCTCAGGCGCCGATCTCGGTTTTCGGCGCGCGGGACGGCGCGATCCACAGCGTAACAGGCGCCCGGCGCCACGGCTTGTCACGGTGGGTCCGACGTCGGGTCAAGGAGCACCAAGTTCATGTCGATCACCCCCGTGGTCGCGGCCGGCGACCTGTGCCTGCCGTCGATCGGACTGCTCGCCGACGATCTGTTGCAGGCGTTCGCCGCCGGCGACGTCGTCCGGCTCGATCTGTCGGCGGTCGCCGCACCCGATCTGAGCGTGGTGCAACTGGTCGAGTCGGCGCGGCGCAGCGCGCGCGACGACGGCCGCGATTTCGCGCTGACCGCCCCGGTCGGCGCGCCGTTCCGCGCGCTGCTGGCGCGCGCCGGCTTTACTCCCGCGTCCGACGACGACGCGGCCTTCTGGTTTCACGGAGACTCCGCGCAATGACCGCCTCGATCCTTACCGTTGACGACAGCGCCAGCCTGCGGATGGCGATCCGCATCGCGCTCACCGGCGCCGGCTATGCCGTGACCGAGGCGGTCGACGGCGCCGACGGGCTCGCCAAGGCGACCGGCACGCGCTTCGACATGATCGTCACCGATCTCAACATGCCCAACATGGACGGGCTGTCGATGATCCGCGCGCTGCGCCAGCAGCCGGCGCAGGCGGGCGTGCCGATCATCTTTCTCTCGACCGAATCGGACGCCGACATGAAGGCGCAGGCAAAGGCGGCGGGCGCGACCGGCTGGCTGGTCAAGCCGTTCCAGCCCGAACAGCTGATCCGCGTCGCGCAGAAAGTGCTCGGCAAGTGACCGAGGACCCGACAGCCACCTTCCGGGTGGAGGCGGGCGAACTGCTCGACCAGGTCGAACAGGGGCTGCTCGACCTCGGTCACCGGCTGGGCGACATGGCGCTCGTGAACGCGGTATTCCGCGGGCTGCACACGCTCAAGGGCTCGGGCGCGATGTTCGGCTTCGATGCGCTGGCGGCATTCACACACCATTGCGAGAGCGCGTTCGACCGCGTCCGCAAGGGCGAGGTGCCCGCCACGGCCGAGCTGGTGTCGGTGATCCTGTCGGCGCGCGATCATATGGCGGGGCTGGTCGACGGCGAGGCGCCACAGGCCGAGGGTGACGCGATCCTCGCGCGGCTCGCCGCGGCGGTGGAGGCGGCACGCGGTGGCGGCGGCATGCCGGCCGACGCGCCGGCGGACGCGCAGGGCTGGCGGCTTTTCTTCCGCTTGCCCGTTGATGCGATGGCGAACGGCACCAATCCGCTGATGCTGCTCGACGAACTTCGCGATCTGGGCGAGGCGGAGGTGCGCGTGCGCACCGATTCGCTGCCGCCGCTGGGCGAGCTGGTGCCCGATGAATGCCATCTCGGCTGGGACGTCGTCCTGCGCGGCGACATCTCTCGCGAGGCGATCGAGGACGTGTTCATCTTCGTCATGGACGACATGACGCTGGAGATCGCGCCGCTGGGCGACGAGGCACCAGCCGAGCCGGTCGCCTCGGAAGACACGCCCGCCACTGCCACGCCCGTCGACGCGGTCGCGCCGACGGCCGGCGCCGGCGGCCCGCCTGCCGCGACCCAGCCCGCCGTCGAGAACGTCCGCGTCCCCGCCGACCGGCTCGACGCGCTGATGGACCGCGTCGGCGAACTCGTGATCGCGCAGAGCCGGCTGTCGCAGCTCGCGAACAACCGCCACGACCTGCTGCTGCGCTCGGTCACCGAGGATATCGAGCGGCTGTCCGGCGAGTTGCGCGACACGATGATGGTGTTGCGCATGGTGCCGGTGTCGTCGCTGTTCGGCCGTTTCCGCCGCCTGATCCACGATCTGGCGCGCGAGACCGGCAAGTCGATCGAGCTGCAGACGTCGGGCGAGACCACCGAGGTCGACAAGACCGTAATTGAGCGGTTGTTCGATCCGTTGGTCCATATCATCCGCAATTCGTGCGACCACGGCCTCGAAGCTCCGGCCGACCGCATCGCGGCGGGCAAGTCGGAAACCGGGCTGGTGCGGCTGAGCGCGCATCAGGCCGGTGGCGAGGTGCTCATCACGATCGTTGACGACGGGCGCGGGATCGACCGCGAGCGGGTCCGCGCCAAGGGCGAGGCCAACGGGTTGATCGAGCCGGGGCAGCAACTCGCCGACGAAGACCTGTTCGGGCTGATCTTCCACCCCGGCTTCTCGACCGCCGCGCAGGTCACCAACCTGTCCGGCCGCGGCGTCGGCATGGACGTCGTCAAGCGTACGATCGAGAGCCTGCGCGGCTCGATCAGCGTGGTGAGCGAGACCGGCAGGGGCTCGACGATCACGCTGCGCATCCCGTTGACGCTCGCGATCATCGAGGGGTTGTTGGTACGCGTTGGCGAGAGCCGCTACGTCATCCCGCTGTCGGCAGTCGAGGAATGTCTCGAACTGTCGCTCGAGGACGACCTGCGCTCGCGCGGACGCAGCCTCATCACGCTGCGTGACCGGCTGGTACCGTTCGTGCGGTTGCGCGACCTGTTCAGCACCGGCACGCGCCCCGATCCGCACCAGAAGATCGTGGTGGTCGCCACCGGGCGCGAGCGCGTCGGGCTGGTCGTCGACCAGATCATCGGCAACCACCAGACCGTCATCAAATCGCTGTCGGCCTTCCATCGCGGCGTCGGCAGCTTCTCCGGCGCGACGATCCTCGGCGACGGCAATGTCGCGCTGATCCTCGACGTCGCGCAACTGGTCGCGATGGCGCAACCCCGTGAGGAGACGCTCCGTGCCGCAAGCTAAGCAACGCGCCGCCGCCGCCATGGCCGCGACGGACACCGCCTGGAACGAGCGCGGCGAGCTGGAGGTCCTGACCTTCGACGTCGGCGGCGAGACGCTCGCGCTGGAAGCGACGATGGTCCGCGAGATCCTCGACCTGCTGCCCGAGACGTTGGTGCCCGGTGCGCCCGCGCTGGTGCGCCACGTCGTCAACTTCCGCGGGCGGATCGTGCCGGTCGCCGACCTGCGCCTCGCCTTCGCGATGGAGGCGGCGGAGACCACGCCCGACAGCCGGATCGTAGTGATCGAGCTGCCGTTCGACGGTGAGGCGACGCTGATCGGGCTGCGCACCGACCACGTCCGCGAGGTCGCGACGCTGACCGCCGACG
Source organism: Sphingomonas sp. 8AM (assembly GCF_902506455.1). Lineage (GTDB taxonomy): Bacteria > Pseudomonadota > Alphaproteobacteria > Sphingomonadales > Sphingomonadaceae > Sphingomonas. The sequence continues at coordinate 3,021,693 of NZ_LR733844.1, forward strand.
CCAGCGAGGAAGCGCCGGTCGTCGGGATGCGCTGGCATCGCGATTACGTCCGCCGGCTGGTCCGCTGGCGCGACGATCTCATCATCCTGCCCGATCTCACCGCCATCTTCGCGGCGGTGCTTTCGCCGCGCGCCTGACGCCTGTCGCACCAGCGTTTCCGAGGTTCTGCCATGTCGCTATTCTCCGCTTTCAAGAAGACCGCCCGATCCGAGTACGCGCTGGCGCAGGTACGCCAGCTTACGCGCGCGCTGGGCGACGGCGATCTGTCGCGCCGGGCGCCGACCGACGAGGCGAGCGGCGCGGCGCGCGAGCTGCTGGAAGCGGTCAACGACCTGCTCGACGAGGCGCTGACCCCGTCGCTGCGGCTGCGCGAGGCGATCGACCGGATGGCCGCCGAGCATGACGCCGGCGACATCGATGCGGTCATCCCCGTGACGGCTTTCCGTGGCGACCTCGCGCAGGCGGCGGGCGGGATCAACGCGCTCGTCGGGACGCACATTGCGGTCAAGAAGCAGGCGCTGGCGTGCGTCAAGGCGCTCGGCGAGGGCCGGTTCGACACGCCGCTGGAGACGTTCCCGGGCAAGAAGGCGTTCATCAACGAGACCGTCGAGGGTCTGCGCGCCAGCCTGACCGGGCTGATCGAGGAAATGAACACCATGTCCGCGGAGCACGACCGCGGCGACATCGACGTCTTCGTGCCCGTCGCGCGCTTCCGCGGCGACTGCGCGGTCATGGCGCAGGGCATCAACGCGATGGTCAGCGGCCATATCGCGGTCAAGAAACAGGCGATGGCGTGCATCAAGCAATTCGGGGCGGGCAATTTCGACGCCCCGCTCGAACGCTTTCCGGGCAAGAAGGCGTTCATCAACGACACGATCGAGGAATTGCGCGGCAATCTGCGCGAGATCATCGGCGAGATCCGTCGTCTGATCGACGCCTCGACCGCCGGTCGGCTGAGCGAGCGCGGCGACGTCGCGCGCTTCCCCGGTGACTTCGGCAAATTGGTCGGCGGCATCAACGGGATGCTCGACGCGATCCTGCTGCCGATCGGCGAGGGCAATCGCGTGCTGTCGCTGGTCAGCGGCGGCGACCTGACGCAGCGCGTCGCCATCGCCTGCGAAGGCGATCACGAGCGGATGAAGGCCGCGATCAATACATTGGTCGACAATCTGTCGAAGTTCGCCGGCGAGGTCAGCGCCGCCTCGGCACAGGTCGCCGCCGGCAGCCAGCAATTGTCGAGCACCGCCGAGCAGGTCAGCGAAGGCGCGACCGAGCAGGCGGCGGCGGCCGAGGAAGCGTCGGCGTCGATGGAGCAGATGGCCGCCAACATCAAACAGAATGCCGACAATGCCGCGCAGACCGAGAAGATCGCGCGCCAGTCGTCGCAGGATGCCGAGCAGAGCGGGCGGGCGGTACAGAAGGCAGTCACCGCGATGCGCACGATCGCCGAGAAGATCGGGATCGTGCAGGAGATCGCCCGCCAGACCGATCTGCTCGCGCTCAATGCAGCGGTCGAGGCGGCACGCGCCGGTGAGCATGGCCGCGGCTTTGCGGTGGTCGCCGCCGAGGTCCGCAAGCTTGCCGAACGCAGCCAGACCGCTGCCGGCGAGATCAGCGGCATGTCGTCGGAGACGGTGACCGCGGCGGCGCAGGCCGGCGAGATGCTGACGAAGCTGGTGCCCGACATCCGCCGCACCGCCGAACTGGTCGCCGAGATCAGCGCCGCGTGCCGCGAGCAGGACATCGGCGCCAGCCAGATCAACGAGGCGATCCAGCAGCTCGACAAGGTGACGCAGCTCAACGCCTCGGCCTCGTCGCAGATTTCCTCGACCTCGGAAGAACTCGCCAGCCAGGCCGAGGAGCTGGAGCAGAACATCGCCTTCTTCCGCACCGCGGAGCCACAAGCGACGGTCAGCGTCCGCAAGCCGGTCCGCAGTCCGGCGCGGCCGGCACGCAAGGGCAAGGCAGCGCTGCGCAGCGCCGCGACAGTCGCCGATCAGCAGGCCCGCGCGCGCGGTTTCGCGCTCGACCTGGGTACCGGCGGCCCCGACGACGAAGACGAGGATTTCGGCCGGGCGGCCTGAACCATCCGCGCAGAGGGCGGCGAGGTGCTCACCGGCCGGCGCAATCTTGATTATTGATCAAAAGGAAAACCGGCAGTGCGTGCAACGTTGAAAGCAAAGTTGGCGAGCACCTTCGCGGTCCTCACCGTCATGTTGTTGGTCGTCGTCGTGATGGGCATTTCCAAATCCAACACGCTCAACAACGCGATCACCGACATTGTCGCCGGGCCGGCCAGGCAACTTGATTCGGCAGGCCAGATCGATTCCGATCTCGGCTATATGCTGGCCAACCAGAAGGCGCTGGCGCTGAACACCGACGCGCAGATCATGGCCGGCTACAATGCCGACACGCAGCGCCGCCAGCGTGAGTTCGAAGGGTTGCTGGCCGATGGCGACGCGAAGGCGAGCGATGCGGACAAGCCGTTGTGGCGGAAGGCCAAGGAAGACTGGCAGGCGCTGAAGCCCGTCTATGAGCGGATCAGCGTGCTCGGCACGACCAACGAGAACGCCAAGGCGTCCGAACTCACCGAAACCGAGCAGAAGAAGCTGGTCGAGGCGGTCGTCCACGACGTCGCAACGATCGTCGACCGCCAGCGCGCCGCGATGCACGAAGCGGATGAGGCGACCAACGTCCTCTATGCCGATGCACGCAACATGCTGATCGGCGTTGGCGCCGCGGCGGTGCTGCTGTCGGTGGCCTGCGCGGTGTGGATCTCGCTCGCCGTCTCACGCGGGCTGAAGCGGATCGGCGTCGCGGTCGAGGCGGTGTCGATCGGTGACCTCGACCAGGAAGTCGTCGTCACCAGCAATGACGAGATCAAGGATCTGGTCGACTCCGTCAATCGCATGACGGTCAACCTGCGCAAGAGCGCGGCGCTCGCTGACGCGATCGCCGGCGGTGACCTGACGATCGATCACCAGCCACTGTCGGACAAGGACAAGCTTGGCCACGCGCTGGTCATGATGGTCAACCGCCTGCGGCTGGTGGTCGGCGACTCGACGCTGGCGGCGCAGAATGTCGCGGCGGGCAGCCAGCAGCTGTCGTCGTCGTCGGAGCAGGTGAGCCAGGGCGCGACAGAGCAGGCCGCCGCCGCCGAGGAGGCCTCGGCATCGATGGAGCAGATGGCGGCGAACATCAAACAGAATGCCGACAATGCGACGCAGACCGAGAAGATCGCGCGCCAGTCGTCGAAGGATGCCGAACTGAGCGGGCACGCGGTCCAAAAGGCGGTCAGCGCGATGCGCACGATCGCCGAGAAGATCGGGATCGTGCAGGAGATCGCCCGTCAGACCGATCTGCTGGCGCTGAATGCAGCGGTCGAGGCGGCACGCGCCGGTGAGCATGGCCGCGGCTTCGCGGTGGTCGCCGCCGAGGTCCGCAAGCTCGCCGAACGCAGCCAGACCGCAGCGGGCGAGATCAGTGGCATGTCGTCGGAGACGGTGACCGCGGCGGCGCAGGCCGGCGAGATGCTGACCAAATTGGTGCCGGACATCCGCCGCACCGCCGAGCTGGTGGCCGAGATCAGCGCCGCGTGCCGCGAACAGGACATCGGCGCCAGCCAGATCAACGAGGCGATCCAGCAGCTCGACAAGGTCACGCAGCAGAACGCCTCCGCTTCGTCGCAGATTTCCTCGACCTCCGAGGAGCTCGCCAGCCAGGCCGAGGAGCTGCAGGAAAGCATCGCCTTCTTCCGTGTCGACGACGGTCGCCAGCCGGCGCGCGCCCCCGCCCGCACCAGGACGCCGGCCGCGGCGCCCGCCAAAAAGGCCCGTCCCGCCGCGCGGAGTGCGTCGGTCGCCGACCAGCAGGCACGCGTCCGCGGCTTCGCGCTCGATCTGAACAACGGCGGTCCCGACAGCGAGGACGCGGACTTCGGCCGCGCGGCCTGAGCGCAGGGTCCGTCCGTCCACCCCGACCTGCTACGCCCGCGAAAGGTGCCACGGCCATGAACTACTTCAACAACCTGACGATTTCGCGGAAGCTGATGATCTGCCTCGGCATCATCATCGCCATCACGGTCGCGGTGGACGGCATCATCATGTCCAATGCCGGCGCGGTGCGCCAGACCACGGAGATCAACGAGCACACCTATAAGGTCGTCGCCACCGCCAACGACATCGTGACCAGCATGGTCAATCAGGAAACCGGCTATCGCGGCTATCTGGTGTCGGGCAACGAGCAGTTCCTTGCCCCCTATCGTCAGGGCTGGACGCAATTCGCCGAGAAGTGGTCGCAGGCCAGGACGCTGACCAGCGACAATCCCGTCCAGCAGGGCCGGCTCGACGACGTCAAGCGGCTGGCGCAAAGCTGGCATGACGATGTCGCCGAACGCGCGATCCGGATGATGTCGCATCCCGAGCAGCGCGAACAGGCGCGCGAGATCGAGGGCAGCGGCGCCGGCAAGGCGGCGATGGACCAGCTACGCGTCAAGGTCGGCGAGATCGTCGCCACCGAAAACGCGCTGATGACCCAGCGGCAGGCGGCGCAGGCGGCGTCGTTCGCGACCATCACGCTGGCGATCTGGAGCGGCATGGCCGCCAGCGTCGTCGTCGCGGTCCTGATTGGGCTGGTGATGACGCGCGGAATCAGCCGTCCGATCGGGACGGTGACGCAGGCACTCGCGCGGCTCGCCGCACCGCTCGCCAACGAGCGCAAGGACGAGATCGGGCGGATGCAGGGCAGCGTCGCGGCGGTCGAGGCCGCGTTCGGCGACATCTCGACCGTGCTCGCCGCGTTGTCGCGCGGCGACACGTCGGTGGCGACCGCGCAGCGCTATGGCGGCCTCAGCGATCAGCTGAACGCCCATCTCGACGGGTTGCGCGTCAATCTCGAGGGCGTGGCCGGCACCGCCGAACAGATCGCCGGTGGCGATCTGACGGTCGATCACCGCCCGCTGTCGGACAAGGACAAGCTTGGTCTCGCGCTGGCGACGATGGTCGACCGGCTGCGCGGGGTCGTGGGAGACGCGACCACGGCGGCGCAGAATGTCGCGGCGGGCAGCCAGCAGCTGTCGTCGTCGTCGGAGCAGGTCAGCCAGGGCGCGACCGAACAGGCCGCCGCCGCCGAGGAGGCCTCGGCGTCGATGGAACAGATGGCCGCGAACATCAAACAGAACGCCGACAATGCGACGCAGACCGAGAAGATCGCGCGCCAGTCGTCGCATGATGCCGAGCAGAGCGGGCAGGCGGTCGACAAGGCGGTGAGCGCGATGCGCACGATCGCCGAGCGGATCGGGATCGTGCAGGAGATCGCGCGCCAGACCGACCTGCTGGCGCTCAACGCCGCCGTCGAGGCGGCGCGGGCCGGCGAGCATGGCCGCGGCTTTGCGGTGGTCGCCGCCGAGGTCCGCAAGCTCGCCGAGCGCAGCCAGACCGCGGCAGGCGAGATCAGCGGCATGTCGTCGGAAACGGTGACCGCGGCGGCGCAGGCTGGAGAGATGCTGGTCAAGCTCGTCCCCGACATCCGCCGCACCGCCGAATTGGTCGCCGAGATCAGCGCCGCGTGCCGCGAACAGGACATCGGTGCGACGCAGATCAACGAGGCGATCCAGCAGCTCGACAAGGTCACGCAGCAGAACGCCTCGGCGTCCGAGCAGATCTCGTCGACCTCCGGCGAACTCGCCGGTCAGGCCGAGGAATTGCAGGAGAGCATCGCCTTCTTCCGCGTCGACGACGGCAGGAAGCCGGTGCGCGCGGCGCGCAGCACCGTCGCGGCACCGGCGAGGAAGGCGAAGCCGGTCGCCCGCGCCGCATCGGTTGCCGAGCAGCAGGCGCGCGTCCGCGGCTTCGCGCTCGATCTGGGCAACGGTGGCCCGGACGGTGAAGACGCCGACTTCGGTCGCGCGGCCTGACGGGGGCGGCGGGGGGCGCTCGCGCGCCACCCCGCCCTGCGCCGCGGCCCGCGCCTGAACCATTCCTTCATCCCTGTTCGGTTAACCAGGGAAGGTAAATCGCGACGCTGGTCGCGCAGGGCGCACCTTGGTGCGCGGGGAAAGGGATTTGCGGATGCGCGCCACGATCAAGCTCAAACTTGCCGCGACCTTCACGGTCGTGATCCTGCTGCTGTGCCTCGTCGTCGGGGTCGGCGTGTCGAAGGTGGGCGTGTTGAACGACATGATCACCGAGATCGTTGAGGGGCCGTCGCGGCGCATCCAGCTTTCGCTGACTGCCGATGGCGATATCGGGCGTGCGATCCGCAACGAAAAGAACATGATCATTACCGACGATGTCGCGCTGAAGCGCGATTACGACGGCAAGTTCGTGGAATATGACCGCAAGGTCCGTGACAGCCTCGAAGGCGGGATGAAGATCGCCACCGAGCAGGGCCGCCCGGTGTGGCGCAAGAGCCTCGAGGAATGGAACGGCTATCGTGCGGTCAGCGAACGCGTCCGCCAGCTGGCGATGAACGGCCACAACGATCAGGCCGCGACGCTGTCGATGACCGAAGGGCGCACGATCGCGACCAAGCTGGGTGAGACGCTGGCGCAGCTGACCGCGCTGACCCAGTCCCAGTTGACCAGGGCCGATGACGAGTCGGACACGCTCTATGCGAACGCCCGCGCCACGTTGCTGGTGACCGCGATCGCCGCGCTGCTGATCGCGATCGGCGGCGCGCTGTGGATCGCGCGGTTGGTGTCGCAGGGGCTGCGGACCGTGAGCAGCGCGGTTTCGGCGGTGGCGGATGGCGACCTGTCGGTCGAGGTCGCGGTGCGGAGCGACGACGAGATCAAGGATCTGGTCGACACCGTTAATCGCATGACGCTGCGCCTGCGCGAGACGATCGGCCAGACCACGCTGGCGGCGCAGAACGTCGCGGCGGGCAGCCAGCAGCTGTCGTCGTCGTCGGAGCAGGTGAGCCAGGGCGCGACCGAGCAGGCCGCCGCCGCCGAGGAGGCCTCGGCATCGATGGAGCAGATGGCGGCGAACATCAAACAGAACGCCGACAACGCCACCCAGACCGAGAAGATCGCGCGCCAATCGTCGCAGGACGCCGAGCTGAGCGGGCAGGCGGTCGAAAAGGCGGTCATCGCAATGCGCACGATTGCGGAGAAGATCGGGATCGTGCAGGAAATCGCGCGCCAGACCGACCTGCTGGCGCTGAATGCAGCGGTCGAGGCGGCACGCGCCGGGGAGCATGGCCGCGGCTTCGCGGTGGTCGCCGCCGAGGTCCGCAAGCTGGCGGAGCGCAGCCAGACCGCAGCGGGCGAGATCAGTGGCATGTCGTCGGAAACGGTCACCGCGGCGGCGCAGGCCGGCGAGATGCTGACCAAATTGGTGCCGGACATCCGCCGCACCGCCGAGCTGGTCGCCGAGATCAGCGCCGCGTGCCGCGAACAGGATATCGGCGCCAGCCAGATCAACGAGGCGATCCAGCAGCTCGACAAGGTCACGCAGCAGAACGCCTCGGCATCCGAACAGATTTCGTCGACGTCCGAGGAACTCGCGGGACAGGCCGAGGAGCTGCAGGAGAGCATCGCCTTCTTCCGCGTCGATGGCGGCAGGAAGCCCGCGCGTCACGCCCCGCGCGCCGTCGCGCGCAGCGCCGCGCCCGCCACGAAGGCGAAGGCCGCACGCGGCGCATCGATCGCCGAGCAGCAGGCGCGCGTCCGCGGCTTCGCGCTCGATCTTACCAATGGTGGCCCCGACGGCGAGGACGCCGAATTTGGACGTGCAGCATGAGCATCGCAGGACAGGAACTTCAGGTCGTCGTCTTCGGGCTCGGGGCGGAACGCTTCGCGCTTCCGGTCACCGAGGTGCGCGAGATTCTCGATCATCGTCCGGCGTTCCGGATGCCCGACGCCCCCGCCTGGCTGCTCGGCCTGACCGACGTGCGCGGCACCTCGGTGCCGATGATCGACCTGCGTGTGCGGCTGGGGATCGCGACGGCCGAGACGACGCTGGCGACCCGTGTGCTGGTGGTGGAGGTGCCGGTCGCTGATGGCGCGCCGCTGGTGCTGGGGCTGGTGGTCGATCGCGTCCTCGACGTCAGTCGCTTCGGTGCCGACGCGGTGGAGCCGTCACCTGATCTGGGCGGGCGCTGGCGCTCCGGGCACGTCGAGGCGATCCTGCGGCGCGAGGACGGGTTCGTCGCGTTGCTAGACCTGCCGCGCATCTTCGCTGGCGACGATGCGGACCTGCTCGGGGGCGCAGCGACGCCCGGCACGCTCGCGGCATGATGCGCGTCGGGGGCGCGGCATGAGCGCGCCGGCATGGGCGGCGACCGAGGACTCGTTGTCGCGCCGCGACTTCGACCGGATCGCGCGCTATATCTATGCGCAGGCGGGCATCCGTCTGCCCCCGGCCAAGCTGACGATGGTCGAGGGGCGGCTGCGGCGGCGGGTGCGCGCCACCGGGCGCGATTCGCTGGGGGACTATTGCACCTGGCTGTTCGAGGACGATCATCTCGACGGCGAGCGGCAGCACCTGCTGAATGCGGTCACCACGAACAAGACCGACTTCTTCCGCGAACCCAAGCATTTCGACTATCTGCAGAACGTCGCCCTGCCGCAGATGCAGGCCGAGGGCGTGCGGCGGCTGCGGCTATGGAGCGCAGCCTGCTCGACGGGGGCGGAGCCCTATACGCTCGCGATGGTGCTCGACGCCTTCGCGCGTGACCGGCGGGGCCCGGATTATGGCATTCTCGCCACCGACCTCGATACCGAGGTGCTCGCCGCCGCGCGGCGGGGCATCTATGCGGCGGCGATGGTCGAGCCGGTACCTCCCGCGCTGCGCCACCGCTACGTGCTGCGTCCGCGCGACCGGACGCGCGAGGAGGTGCGGATCGTCCCCGAGCTGCGCAGCGCGATTGGCTTCGCACAGCTCAACCTGATCGACGATACCTATCCGGTCGGCGAGCCGATGGACATGATCTTCTGTCGCAACGTCCTGATCTATTTCGACAAGGTCACCCAGGAGCAGGTCGTGCGGCGGCTGGCGGCGTGCCTGCGCCCGGGCGGGCTGCTGTTCCTCGGCCATTCGGAATCGGTCGCGGGCTTCACGCTTCCGCTCACCGCGGTCGCCAACACCGTCTTCAAGAAGATCTGAGCGGCCATGAAGAAGACCCGTGTTCTGGTGATCGACGACAGCGCCAGCGTGCGCCAGGCGATGACCGCGATCCTCTCCGCCGATCCGCAGATCGAGGTGATCGCCGCCGCGGCGGACCCGTTCGCCGCCGCGCGCCACATGCAGGCCGAGGTGCCCGACGTCATCACGCTCGACGTCGAAATGCCGCGCATGGACGGCATCACCTTCCTGCGCCGGCTGATGGCGCAATGCCCGGTGCCGGTGGTGATGTGCTCGTCGCTGGTCGAGGAAGGCTCGGAGACGTTGCTCCAGGCGCTGGAGGCCGGCGCGGTCGACGTGATCCTCAAGCCGCGCGTCGGGATCGCGGACCATCTCGCCGAAGCGCATCTGATGATCCGGGAGACCGTCAAGGGCGCCGCGCGTGCGCGGGTGACCGGCCGGCGCCCGGCGGCGGACCGCGGGCCGCAGCAAAAGCTCTCCGCCGACGCGGTGCTGCCACCGCCGACCGGGCGCGCGATGAGCAAGACCACCGAGATGGTGGTGTGTATCGGCGCGTCGACCGGCGGCACCGAGGCGTTGCGCGAGGTGCTGGAGGCGCTGCCCGCCAACTCGCCCGGGATCGTGATCGTCCAGCACATGCCGGAAAGCTTCACCCGTGCCTTCGCCCGGCGGCTCGACGGCCTGTGCCAGATCGACGTCAAGGAGGCCGAGGATGGCGACACGGTGATGCGTGGCCGCGCGTTGATCGCGCCCGGCGGGCTGCGCCACACGATGCTGGAGCGGCAGGGCGCGCGCTATGTCGTATCGGTCAAGGAAGGCCCGCTGGTTTCGCGGCACCGTCCGTCGGTCGACGTGCTGTTCCGGTCGGCGGCGCGCAATGCCGGGTCGAATGCGGTCGGGATCATCATGACCGGGATGGGCGACGATGGCGCGCGCGGGCTGCTGGAGATGAAGACCGCCGGGGCGCGCACCTTCGCACAGGACGAGGAAACGTCGATCGTGTTCGGCATGCCGAAGGAAGCGATCGCGCGCGGTGCCGCGGACAAGGTCGTGCCGCTCGGCCGCATTGCGCGCGAGCTGCTGACTGCCACCGCGCGCTGAGAGGGAAGGAACAGGGATGCTGCTGAGCACAATCGATCCGGCGACCGCGACGGCGCTGCCACTGGGCGGACTGGCCGACGATCTCGACCTGCTGATCGGCGATCTCGAGTCGCGGTTCCGCGCGGTCGGCGAGACGCTCGCCTCGACGATCGATACCGTCGATCGGATGGCGACCGGGCTCGACGAGGTCCAGCGCGCGCTGTCGCCCGAGGTGGCCGGCGCGGCGGTCGACAAGTTGCGGCAGGCGGCGCACCGGCTCGGCACCTTGCCCGAGCAGCGTCGCCAGCGCGCCGGGCAGATCGGCGCGCTGACGCTGCGCACGCGCGAACTGCGCGACCTGCTGTCCGACGTCGCCGAGCTGCTCCGCACGCTCAGCATCTATGGCATGAACATCAAGATCGCCTCGTCCGGCGAAATGTCGTTCGTGCAATTCGCGACCGGCATGGAGGGCAAGCTCGACAGCGGACGCCGCGAGCTGAAACAGTTCGAGCAGGAACTCGCCAGCTTCGGCACCGTGGTGCGCGACGTCAAGGAAGCGGACGACCTGCTCGCCGACGAATGCCGCAAGGTGCCGGCGACGGTACCCGCCGAATTGTCGGGCGACGCCGACGTGCTGGAACGCCATCTCGAGGCGACCGCGCGAATGGCGCGCGACGTCCGCGCGATCATGCAGCAGGTACAGGCCGAGGTCGCGCGCATCCTCGGCGCGATCCAGGTCGGCGACAGCGTGCGCCAGCGCGTCGAACATTGCGTGGCGATCCTGCGCGCGGCCCATGCGGAGCGTGACGCGCCGGGGGCCAGCGCGCATCTCTCGCGACTGGTGGCGGCGCAGATGGCGGGCATCGCGGAGGATTTCCGCCGCGAGATGGGCGCCCTGGTTGGCTCGCTCGCGCAACTCGGCCCGCTGGCCGGGGGATTGATGAAGATCATCGCCGCGCAGGCGCAGGGCGAGGAGAGCGAGGCGCTCAACAAGCTGCAAAGCGGCATCGCCCGGCTCGGTCATGTCACCGGGCGGCTCAGCGACGCCGATCGGCAGCTGGAAGGATTGACCGCCTTCGTCGCCAACACGATCGCCGATCTCACGCGCGGGCTGGGGCGGATTCAGCGGATCGCCATGGACGTGCAGGACATTTCCACCAACACCCGTTTGCTGTGTCGCCGCCACGGCATCATCGGGCGCGCGGTGGCGGTGATCGCGACCGAGGTGAACCCGTGCGCGACGCGGCTGACGCGACTGAGCAGCGACATCGAGCGGGTGGTGCAATCGCTCGGCCTGCTCGACCTGCATCCCGGCGGCAGCGACGGCGCGGGCGGCTCGACCGGCGCGCTCGACGATGCGCTGGCGGTGGTGCGCAGCGCGTGCGAGACCTCCGATCACGCAATGGCGAACGGCGGTGACGAGGCACGGCGGATCATCGCCACGCTGCAGGAAGACGTCGGCGCGTTGCAGCACGAACAGGTCTTCGCCGACCGGCTCGACGTCGGCGCGGTGGTGCTCAACCGGCAGGCGATCGCCACCGCGCTGACCCCCGCCGACGAGGACGCGCTGCACCGGCTGCTGCCGTGGGCGGCCGCGCTCTACACAATGGCCTCGGAACGCGCGATCCACGCGCAGTTCCTGCTGCCCGGCATGGAGCCCCCGGTGCTGGCGGCGACGGCGTTCGACGAGGATGACGACGGGTTGTTCTGACCGCTGCACTGCGAGCCGTCATTGCGACCCCGGCGAAGGCCGGGGGAAGCAATCCAGAGCATCGTCATCCGACCCTGGATTGCTTCGCCACGCTCGCAATGACGATTGTTAACGAGACAACGCGCTGTTTCACGTCGTCCCGGACGTGATCCGGGCTCCCGCTTTCTGTCGGTGGTCGCAGAAGAAGCGCGGCCCCGGATCACGTCCGGGGCGACGCGGAGACGTCACCCGCAGCTGAACTTCACGACCTTGCCCGCAGCGTCGCGCTCGACGTTCAGCCGGTCGGGGCGGAAGTCCATCGTCATCATGTCGCCGCTGCGATAGCTGCGCACCGAGCGCGCGCCGCTGCGCTGTTGCGCCTCGGCGGTCACATCGGCCGCCATCCGCCCGACCAGCGCCTGCACCGCATTGGCATCGCACTGCACGCCCGGCGCTTCGTTCGTCGCCACCGGTGTCGCCGGTTTCGCACACGCGCCGAGCGCCAGCAGGGTCATTAGCCCGATCACCCGTGTCATGCCGCCGTCTCCGTCCGCGTCATCTTCAGCCGCCCGTCCTGCACCGCGAACCCGAGCCGGCCCTCGACCAGATCGAGCGCATCCTGCCCGAACTGGTCGAACCGCCAGCCTTGCAGGATCTGCAACCCCTGCCGCTGCCCGGCGGCGAGCAATTCCAGCTCGTCGCCGCGCGCCAGCAGCCGCGGCGCAACGTCGATATCGCGCGCGCGGATCTTGAGCAGCAGCTTGAGCAGGTCGGCGACCAGCGCGCCCTCCTTGCCGAGCCCCGGCTTGCGATCCTCGCGCGGCGGCAGCTCGTCGTCGGGCAGCGGCTGCGCGCCCTCGATCGCCGCCATCAACCGCGCGCCGATGTCGTTGCCTGCCCAGGTCTGCGAAAGGCCACGCACCTTGGCGAGATCGGCCTGTTTGCGTGGGGCGTGGCCGGCGAGGTCGGCGATCGTCTCGTCCTTGACGATCCGGCCGCGCGGCAGGTCCTTGGCCTGCGCTTCCAGCTCGCGCCACCGGGCGATCGCCTTCAGTCGTCCGAGCACCTCGGGCTTGCGGCTCGACACGCGGACGCGCTTCCACGCGACATCCGGGTCGTTGGCGTAATTGGCCGGGTCGGCGAGCCGCTCCATCTCCTGATCCAGCCACGCGCCGCGCCCGGTCTTGCGCAGCCGCTCCAGCATCTTGGGGAAGATGTTCGACAGATGCGTCACGTCGCCGATCGCGTATTCGATCTGCCGCGCGTCGAGCGGGCGGCGCGCCCAGTCGGTGAAGCGCGCGCCCTTGTCGATCTGCACGCCCAGCCAGCTGTCGACCAGGTTCGAGTAACCGATCTGCTCGCCCTGCCCCAGCGCCATCGCCGCGATCTGCGTGTCGAACAGCGGATGCGGCGTCCGCCCGGTCAGGTTGTAGATGATCTCGATATCCTGCCCGCCGGCGTGGAAGACCTTGAGCACCTCCTCATTGTCGACCAGCAGGTCGAGCAATGGTCCGAGATCGATCCCCGGCGCCATCGGATCGATCGCCGCGGCCTCCTCGGTATCGGCGATCTGGATCAGGCAGAGCTCCGGGTAATAGGTGCTCTCGCGCATGAACTCGGTGTCGACGGTGACGAACGGGGCATCGGCAAGGCGGGCACAGAGATTGGCGAGCGTTGCGCTGTCGGTGATGAGCGGATGAACATGCATAGGCGCCCGTCCATAGCCGGGTGCACGCGCCTTGACAAAGAGGGGATGAAAAGGGGAGGGCGCGCTATCCTCCTTGCCCTCAAGAACCCCGGCTGCGCCGGGCCGACGGATGAAAGACATCATGCACGCCTATCGCACCCACCATTGCGCCGCGCTGTCCGCCGATCAGGCCGGTGACACCGTCCGCCTCTCCGGCTGGGTGCATCGCAAGCGCGATCACGGCGGCGTGCTGTTCGTCGACCTGCGCGACCATTATGGCATCACGCAGATCGTCGCCGATAGCGACTCGCCCGCGCTGGCGGTCCTCGACGCGGTGCGCGTCGAGTCGGTGGTGACGATCGACGGCAATGTGAAGCGCCGCTCGGAGGGTACCGTGAACCCGAACCTCGCGACCGGCGAGATCGAGGTCTATGCGCGTGGCGCGACCGTGCTGTCGGCGGCCGAGGAGCTGCCGATGCCGGTGGCCGGCGAGCAGGAGTATCCCGAGGACATCCGCCTCCGCTATCGCTTCCTCGACCTGCGCCGCGAGACGCTGCACGCCAATATCGTCCGCCGCACCAAGGTGATCTCCGACATGCGCCGCCGCATGGAGGATGCCGGCTTCACCGAATATTCGACCCCGATCCTCACCGCCTCGTCACCGGAGGGCGCGCGCGACTTCCTGGTGCCGAGCCGTATCCATCCGGGCAAGTTCTATGCGCTCCCGCAGGCGCCGCAGCAATACAAGCAGTTGCTGATGGTCGCCGGCTTCGACCGCTATTTCCAGATCGCGCCGTGCTTCCGCGACGAGGACCCGCGCGCCGACCGTCTGCCCGGCGAATTCTACCAGCTCGACCTCGAGATGAGCTTCGTCACGCAGGAAGAGGTGTGGGAGACGATGGAGCCGGTGATCGGCGGCATCTTCGAGAAGTTCGCCGATGGCCGCACCGTCACGCCGGTCGGCGAGTTTCCGCGCATCCCCTACGACGAGTCGATGCTGAAGTACGGCAGCGACAAGCCCGACCTGCGCAACCCGCTGCTCATCACCGACGTGTCGGGGCATTTCACGACCTCGGGCTTCGGGCTGTTCGAGAAGATCGTCGGCTCGGGCGGCGTCGTTCGCGCGATCCCCGCGCCGAAGACCGCCGAGAAGAGCCGCAAGTTCTTCGACGAGATGAACGACTGGGCGCGCGGCGAAGGTCATGCCGGGCTCGGCTACGTCACCCGCAAGAACGGCGAGTTCGGTGGTCCCATCGCCAAGAATCACGGCACCGGGGGGATGGAGGCGCTCTATTCCGCGCTCGGTCTTGGTCCCGACGACGGATTGTTCTTCGCCGCGGGCAAGCCGGAGCAGGCTGCCAAGCTCGCCGGGCTGGCGCGCACCCGCGTCGCCGACCAGCTCGGCCTGATCGAGCAGGGCGCGTTCCGGCTGTGCTGGATCGTCGACTTCCCGTTCTACGAATATGACGAGGACGAGAAGAAGGTCGAGTTCGCGCACAACCCGTTCTCGATGCCGCAGGGTGGGATGGACGCGCTGACCGGGCAGGACCCGCTGACAATCAAGGCATATCAGTACGATCTGGTCTGCAACGGTTATGAGATCGCGTCGGGCTCGATCCGCAATCAGTCGCCCGAGCTGATGGTCAAGGCGTTCGAGCTGGTCGGGCTGTCGAAGGCGGACGTCGAGGAGCGGTTCGGCGGCCTCTACCGCGCGTTCCAGTACGGCGCGCCGCCGCACGGCGGGATGGCGGCGGGTGTCGACCGCATCGTGATGCTGGTGTGCGACGCGCAGAATCTGCGCGAAGTGTCGCTGTTCCCGATGAACCAGCGCGCCGAGGATTTGCTGATGGGCGCGCCGTCGCCGGCATCGGTGAAGCAGCTCCGCGAGTTGAGCGTGCGCGTCACCGCGGACGCGCCGAAGAAGGACGCCACCGCGACGGTCAGCCCGCACGCGGGGTGAGGTGAGGGGGCTTCTTGCCCCCCGTCATTTCCGCAAAGGCGGGAATCCAGAACCGCTGACGTTGCTGCCTTCTCAAAAAAGCTGCGCGTCTGGACTCCCGACTGCGCGGGCATGACGCAGTTTGGCGGAGGCTCAACACAAGCCGTCGCCCCTGCGCAGGCAGGGGCCCATGTCTGTCGCGTTTCGCGAACTGCTCGGACACACGGCCGGCACGCGTGTCCGCTCGCGCACACTCCCAATCCACAGCCATAGGCCCCTGCCTACGCAGGGGCGACGATGCTTGGGGTGGGGTCACACGCCACAAAAAACGCAAACGGCCGCCCCGCGCCCCGAAAGGAACGAAGCGGCCGCCTTGCATCACGAGCGCTTACGCGGCTTCGTAATGCCCGTCGTCCTGCAGGACGTTCAGCTTGCCGTCCTTGATCGCGAAGACCGCGCCGTGCAGCGTCAGCGAGCCGTCCTCCAGCCGCTGCTGCACGAACGGGAACGTCTTCAGGTTCGCGATCGAGACCTTGACGCCCTCCTGCTCCAGCGCCTTCTGGCCCTCCGGCCCGTCGCCATGCTCGGCGATCACCTTCTCGCGCGCGTCGTCGAGCAGCTTGATCCACTCGGCGACGAACCCGCCTTCACCCGGCTTGGCGTCGCGCAGCGCACCAGACAGCGACGCCTTGACGCCGCCGCACTGGCCGTGGCCCAGCACGAGGATCTCGTCGACCTTCAGCACCGTCACCGCGAACTCGACCGCCGCCGAGACGCCATGCAGACCACCCGACGGATCGAACGGCGGCACCAGATTGGCGACGTTGCGCACCACGAACACCTCGCCCGGTACGGTGCCGAAGATCGTCGCGGGATCGACGCGGCTGTCCGAACAGGCGATCACCATCACCTTGGGCGCCTGGCCCTCGGCCAGCTTGCTCCAGTTCTCGCGCTCCTCGATCCATTCGTTGCCGCGAAAGCGGTAATAGCCCTCGATGAGGTCGTGGAACTTTCTCATGCTGTAAAAGCCCTTCGTTGTTTCAGGTGGAAGTAAACGCTATCTGGACGCCCATGAACGATATGACCCCGCTCCCGGCTCCCCAGCGGCAACGCAAGCCCGACTGGATTCGGGTAAAGGCCCCGACCAGCGAGGGCTTCGCCGCGACTCGCGCGCTGATGCGCTCGAAGAGCTTGACGACGGTGTGCGAAGAGGCCGCCTGCCCGAACATCGGGGAGTGCTGGACCAAGAAGCACGCCACCGTCATGATCCTGGGCGATACGTGCACGCGCGCCTGCGCCTTCTGCAACGTGAAGACGGGGATGCCGCGCGCGGTCGATCCGATGGAGCCGGAGAACGTCGCCGATGCGGCGGCGCAGATGGGGTTGGCGCATATCGTCGTGACCTCGGTGGATCGCGACGATCTGCCCGATGGTGGTGCGAAGCAGTTCGTGAGGGTCATCGAGGCCATCCGTCGCACCAATCCAAATACCACGATTGAAATTCTGACCCCCGATTTCCGCAACAAGCATGAGGCGGCGGTTGAGGCAATCGTTGCCGCGCGTCCGGACGTATATAATCACAATCTGGAAACCGTGCCGCGGCTGTATCCAACCATCCGGCCCGGCGCGCGTTACTATGCCTCGCTCCGGTTGCTTGAAAGCGTCAAGAAACTTGACCCATCGATCTTCACCAAGTCCGGCATCATGCTCGGTCTGGGCGAGGAACGGCTGGAAGTTCATCAGGTCATGGATGACATGCGTTCTGCCGACATCGATTTCCTGACGATGGGCCAGTACCTACAGCCGACGCCCCGCCACGCGAAGGTCGCCGATTTCGTTACCCCGGCGGCGTTCGACGCCTATGCCGCGATCGGGCGCGCGAAGGGCTTCCTGCTGGTCGCTTCGTCGCCGCTGACGCGGTCGAGCTATCACGCGGGCGACGATTTCGCGAAGATGAAGGCGGCGCGCGACGCGAAGCTGGCCGCACGTCTCCCCGCCTGATCCCGAATGCCAAAGCATAGCGAGACGCGGCGGCTGCCCTATACGCCGGAGCAGATGTTCGATCTGGTCGCGGATGTGCGGCGCTACCCGGAATTCCTGCCGTGGGTCAGCGCGATGCGCGTCCGCAAGGATACGATCGAGGAGACGCTCGCCGACATGATCGTCGGCTTCAAGGGGCTGCGCGAGACCTTCACGTCGAAAGTGACCAAACACCACCCCGAGACGATCCGCGTCGAATATATCGAGGGGCCGCTCAAATATCTCAACAACGACTGGCGCTTCCGGCCGGACGGCGAGGGCGGGTGTCTCGTCGACTTCTCGGTCGATTTCGCGTTCAAGAACCGGATGTTCGAGATGCTGGCCGGGCAGGTGTTCGGCGTCGCGCTGCGCCGGATGATCGGCGCGTTCGAGGAACGCGCCGCCAAGCTCTACGGTGCGGCCGGTAGCAACAGCTCCAGCGCACACAGCGCGGCCTGAAGGCGTACCCCGCCGCGGCCGAGGTCGCCGAAGAAGCGCTTGTCGGCGATGACGTCCGCGGGGTCGCCGCCGCGCTCGGCGCGCGCGAACACGACGGTGCCGACCGGCTTCTTCTCGCTGCCGCCGCCCGGCCCGGCGACCCCGGTGATCGCGACCGCGACATCGGCGTCGGACTTGGCGAGCGCGCCCTGCGCCATGCTCCACGCCACCGCGATCGACACCGCGCCGAACGTGTCGAGCACATCACCGCTGACGTTGAGCAGCTTCTGCTTGGCGGAGTTGGAATAGGTCACGAACCCGGCCTCGACGACCTCGGACGAGCCGGGGATCTCGGTCAGCGCCGCCGCGACCAGCCCGCCGGTGCAGCTTTCGGCGATCGCGACGCGGCGTCCCGCGGCACGGTTCGCCTCCACCACGCGGCGCGCAGCGTCGACCAGTTCCTGCGGCAAGGTAAAGTCGTTCATCGTGTGGCCCCCGCCGGGCAGACCGGCAGATCGGGGATGTCGGTTCGCTTCCCCTTGTTCTTCTCCGACTTCAGATACTGCAGCGTCGCGACGACGATCCCGGCGGTGTTGCGCGCCGGCAGCGGCTCGAGCAGCGTCACCAGCCGGTCGAGCGTCGGGCAATCGCCGGCCTGGATGCGCCCGGTGATCTGCGGCGCGAGAAGCGATGTCAGCATCGGGCGCGCATAGTCGCTGAGCAGCAGCAGTTCCACCGCCGGATCGCTGAGCTTCGCGATCGCGGTGCGCGCCGCCGGCCACGCGCGATCGGCCTCGCGGTCGTATTTGGCAAGGAAGTCGCCGCCCTGCCGCCGCAACAGGCTGGTCGCGGGCAGCGCCGCGCAGACGCGTCCGGCATTGCGGATGATCTCGGGCATCGCAACCAGCGCGATCGACTCGGCGTCTGTAGCGCTCAGGCATGCCGATTGCGCCGCCGCGGCCGGTGCCGCCAGCATCGCGGCGAGCGCAAGCAACCCTGCGGCGCGCTTCATGCCCGCACCGCGCGCGGCAGCTCGATGGTCGCGACCGCCTGCGCCGCGATGCCCTCGCCACGGCCCGTGAACCCCAGTCGCTCGGTGGTGGTCGCCTTCACGCTGACCCGATCGGTCGAGAGCCCGAGAAGTTCCGCGATCCGCGCCTGCATCGCTGCCCGATGCGGCCCGATCTTGGGCGCCTCGCACATCAGCGTCAGGTCGACGAAGGTGATGCGTCCGCCGCGCGCCTCGACCAGCGTGCGGGCGTGCGCGAGGAACTGCCCCGATTCGGCGCCGCGCCATTGCGGGTCGCTCGGCGGGAAGTGCGTGCCGATATCGCCGGCCGCGATCGTCCCGAGCACCGCATCGGTGATCGCATGGAGCGCGACATCGGCGTCGCTATGCCCCGACAGGCCCTGATGATGCGGGATCAGCACGCCGCCCAGCCACAATTCCTCGCCATTCTCCAGCCGGTGGACGTCGAAGCCGCTGGCCGAGCGCGTTTCGGTGCCGACGCGCGCCTCGGCGGCGGCAAAGTCGGCGGGGTAGGTGATCTTGTCGAGCATCGTGTCGCCTTCGACCATCGCGACGTCTTTGCCCAGCGCGCGCACCATCTGCGCATCGTCGGTGGCGACCGGTCCGTCCCACGCGGCGTGCGCGGCGGTGAGTGCGTCGCCGTGAAACGCCTGCGGGGTCTGCACCCGCCGCAGCGCGTCGCGTGCGACGGTCGCGCCGTCGGTCGCAACTAAGGTGTCGGCGACCGGCAGCACCGGGATCGCGCCATCGGCCTGGTCGAGCGCGGCGAGCAGCCGGTCGATCACTGCCGCGGGGACGAACGGCCGCGCGGCGTCATGCACCAGCACGCGCGTCGCGTCGCCGAGCGCGGCGAGCCCCGCCGCGACGCTGTCGCGCCGTTCCGCGCCGCCGGTAACCCATTCGGCGTCGGGCAGCGCGGCGCGCAGCAGCGGCTCCTGCCCGGGCGCGATGACGACCAGCACACGCTCGATCGCGGGATGCGCGGCGAGCGCATCGTAACTCCACGCCAGCATCGCGCGTCCGGCGACGGGCGCGAATTGCTTTGGAAGCGTGCTGCCGCTGCGGGAGCCGGTGCCGGCGGCGACGATAAGGGCGACCGTGGTCATGCCGCGGCCCTAAAGGAGGATCGAGCGCGAGGGAATGGCTTCTCCCGCCCGCCGTTCGTCCTGAGCTTGTCGAAGGGCGTGTCCCGCACGCAGGTGCTTCGACAGGCTGAGCGTAAACGGAAACCTATCCGTCATTGCAAGCGTAGCGAAGCGATTTAGAGCGTCGTGGTCCGGCACTGGATTGCTTCGCTACGCTCGCAATGACGAAGCCTCAGTCGGATCGGCGGGGCGCCGTCGTATTTCGATCCGAACAGCCCCTCATCCGTCGCCCCGGACTTGATCCGGGGCCCCGCTTCTTCCTGGCGGGCCGGGTAAGTCGCGGGATCCCGGATCAAGTCCGGGATGACAAAGGGAGGGGAGGAATGCGTGCCGATTGCCCCCAACCTTGCCCGAATCACCCAAGTCGCCTATCTGCCCATTTTTCAGGCAGTATCCGAAACCCTTATGCTCCGACCCATCCAGATCGGCGACGTCCGCATCGACGAGCCCGTCGTTCTCGCGCCGATGACGGGCGTGACCGACCAGCCGTTCCGCACGCTCGTCCGCCGCTATGGCTCGGGGCTCAACGTCACCGAGATGATCGCCAGCCAGGCCGCGATCCGCGAGACGCGCCAGTCGATCCAGAAGGCGGCGTGGAACCTCTCCGAGGAGCCGGTGTCGATGCAGCTTGTCGGCTGCACCCCCTATGAAATGGCCGAGGCCGCGAAGCTGGCGCGTGACAAGGGCGCCGCGATCATCGACATCAACATGGGGTGCCCGGTCCGCAAGGTGACGAACGGCGACGCCGGCTCGGCGCTGATGCGCGACCTCAAGCTCGCGACGCAGTTGATCGAGGCGATCGTCGCTGCGGTCGACGCGCCGGTGACGCTAAAGATGCGGATGGGCTGGTGCCACGACAGCCTCAACGCCCCCGAACTCGCGCGGATCGCCGAGGACCTCGGCGTGAAGATGGTGACCGTCCACGGCCGCACCCGCAACCAGATGTACAAGGGCAGCGCCGACTGGCGCTTCATCCGCTCGGTCAAGGACGCGGTGGCGATCCCGGTAATTGCCAATGGCGACATCTGCTCGGTCGAGGATGCCGAGGCGGCGCTGGAGCAATCGGGCGCGGACGGAATCATGATCGGGCGCGGCGCCTATGGCCGCCCGTGGCTGCTCGCGCAGGTCATGCACTGGCTGCGCACCGGCGAGCGGCTGCCCGACCCGTCGCTCGACGAGCAATATCGCGTGATCGCCGAACATTATGACGCGATGCTGGAGCATTACGGCACCTTCACCGGCGTCAACATGGCGCGCAAGCATATCGGCTGGTACACCAAGGGACTGAACGGCTCGGCGGAATTCCGCAACCGCGTCAATCAGGAGCCTGACGCGGACCGCGTCAAGGCGATGCTCGCCGACTTCTACGCCCCCTACCGGCTGAGCGAAGCGGCGTGATGCTCACCACGCGCGGCCCGGAGGCGGCGGAGCTGCTCGCCGCGCTGCCGGTCGCGGTGCTGGTGGTCGATGCCGCGGACCGGATCGCGCGCGTCAATGCTGAGTGCGAGACGCTGCTCAACCTGTCCGAGCGCGCGATGCTCGGCCAGCCGCTCGGCGCGATCCTGTCGTTCCCCGATGCCGACGCGCGGCGCGACGCGCACGCCTTCGCGATCTTCGACGCCGATGTCGAGGCCGCGCGCGGGCTGCGGCTGCGCGTCGACCTGATCGAGGCGGCGGTGGTCGATCATCCCGGCTGGCGCACGATCACGCTCCACCATGCCGGCGCGTCGCGGCGGCTGGGCGTCTCGACCGACCGTGCGGCGGCGGCGCGCTCGGCGGTCGGTGCGGCGGCGATGCTCGCGCACGAGATCAAGAACCCGCTGTCGAGCATCCGCGGCGCGGCGCAACTGATCGCGGACGGCGTCGACACTGCCGAGCTGACGCAATTGATGATCGCCGAGGTCGACCGCATCACCGCGCTGATCGATCATATGGAGGATTTCACCGACACCCGCCCGCGCGAGGTGTCGCCGATGAACATCTATCCCTTGCTCGCGCACGCGCGCGGCGTCGCGCTGGCCGGCTTCGCGCGCGGCGTGACGATCGAGGAACGCTACGATCCGTCGCTGCCGCCCGCGATGGGCAACAGCGACTCGTTGCTGCAGGTGATCCTCAATCTGCTCAAGAACGCCGCCGCCGCGCTGGGCGAGCGCGGCGAGCGTCGCATCACGCTCGCCACCGCCTATCGTCACGGCGTGACGGTCGCGGCGGGGAAGGGGCGCGGGCGCACCCCGCTGCCGATCGAAATCTGCGTGATCGACAGCGGACCCGGCGCGCCCGCCGACATCGCCGACCACCTGTTCGACCCGTTCGTGTCGGGCCACCCGGAGGGCAAGGGGCTGGGGCTCGCTCTGGTCGACAAGCTGGTCCGCGACATGGGCGGGATCGTCCAATATTCGCGCGAGGGTACGCCCCACCAGACCGTGTTCCGCATCCTCCTGCCGCGGGCCAGCGCATGACCCGCGTCCTGCTGGTCGACGACGACGACGCGATCCGCACCGTCGTCGCGCACGCATTGCGCCGCGCCGGGCACGAGGTGCGCACCGCCGCGACCCTCGCCGAACTGGGGCGCGAACTGGCGAGCCACCCGCCCGACGTCTTGCTCAGCGACGTGGTGCTCCCCGATGGCGACGGGATCGACCATGTCGCGCAGGTGCTCGCCGCGCGCCCCGATCTGCCGGTGATCGTGCTGTCGGCGCGTAACACGCTGACCACCGCGGTGCGCGCCACCGAGGCCGGCGCCTACGATTATCTTCCGAAGCCGTTCGACCTTGACACGCTGACCCGCACCGTTGCCGCGGCGCTCGCACGCGGCGGGCGCGGCGGCGAGACGCAGGCGAATGACGACGACCCCTCGCTGCCGTTGATCGGGCGCTCGCCGGCGATGCAGGACGTGTACCGCGTGATCGCGCGCGTCGTCTCGAACGACCTGACCGTGCTGGTGTCGGGCGAGTCGGGCACCGGCAAGGAGCTGGTCGCGCGCGCGATCCACGATCTCGGCGCGCGGCGCGCCGCGCCGTTCGTGCCCATCAACATGGCCGCGATCCCGCGCGAGCTGATCGAGGCGGAATTGTTCGGGCACGAACGCGGCGCCTTCACCGGCGCGGCGCAGCGCAACGCCGGCCGCTTCGAGCAGGCGGCGGGGGGCACGCTGTTCCTCGACGAGATCGGCGACATGCCGATCGAGGCGCAGACGCGGCTGCTGCGCGTGCTGCAATCGGGCGAGTTCACGACCGTCGGCGGCGCGCGCACGATCCGCGCCGACGTCCGCATCGTCGCCGCCACCAACCGCGACCTGCAACAGGCGGTGGCAAGCGGCCAGTTCCGCGAAGACCTCTACTACCGGCTCAACGTCGTCCCGATCGCGCTCCCCCCGCTGCGCGAACGCCGCGGCGACGTTGCGGAGCTGGCGCGGCATTTCCTAGACCGCGCCGCTGCCGAAGGGCTGCCCCGCAAGACGCTCGAGCAGGACGCGGTTGCGGTGCTGGAGGCGCACGACTGGCCCGGCAACGTCCGCGAGCTGGAAAATCTGATGCGCCGGCTCGCCGCGTTATCGCGCGACGACCGGATCGGCGCGGCGGAGCTGAACGCGACGATCGGCGGCGGCGCGACGGCAGAGGCCGCGCCCGATCCGGGGATCGAGGCAGCGGTGCGCGCGATGATCGAGCGGCTGGCGCGGCAGGAACCGCGCGCGCTCGACGACGGCTCGCTCTACGCGCGGATCATCGGCGAGGTGGAACGCCCGTTGATCGAGGCGATGCTCGCGCGCCACGGGGGCAACCAGCTCCGCGCCGCCCGCGCGATCGGCCTCAACCGCAACACGCTGCGCAAGCGGCTGGATATGCTAGGGATCGACGTTTGAGGCCGGTCCTGTCGAATCTCGGACATTGACCCGTCATTGCGAGCGCAGCGAAGCAATCCAGGGCGTCCTGGTCCGGCACTGGATTGCTTCGCTACGCTCGCAATAACGGAAAGGCGCCGCCTTGGCCGTCACCCCGGACTTGATCCGGGGTCCCGCTTCTTGGCGACGCTTGTGTCGGTAGGCAGCGGAGCGCGGATCAAGTCCGGGGCGACGAGCGGCGCTACGCTCGCCCACCCCTGCTCCCTGATCTGCATCACTCATCGGCAATTATGTGTTTTCCATGCAACACTGATGCTGTAGCGAGGGGGGAATGTTCGCAGGAGTGACATCCTCCTCCGCTTCCTCGCCCGGTGCGCTGCGCCGTGTCGGCGTGTCACCGGCGATCGAGCTGATGGTGCTCGCCGCCGCGGTCGCGGTTGCGCTCGTCAGCTATTTCGCGCTGCGTGGCGAGGGTGATCCCGGCCGGCTGCTCGCGCCGCCGCTGGTCGCCTCGCTGCTCGTCGCCAATCTCGTCTGCGGCATTGCGTTGATGATGCTGTACGGCCGGCGCGTCGCACTGCGCCGCGCGGAGCGGTCGTCGATCGGTGCGGGCGGCCGGTTGCACGTCCGGCTGGTGCTCCTTTTCTCACTGGTCGCCGCCATCCCCGCGTTGCTGGTGACGATCTTTGCCTCGCTGCTGTTCCAGTATGGCGTGCAATTCTGGTATTCCGACCGGTCGCGCGGGATGTTCGAGAATGCGGCGTCGCTGACCCGCACGTCGTACG
The DNA here is from genome assembly GCF_902506455.1 of Sphingomonas sp. 8AM. Classification (GTDB taxonomy): domain Bacteria; phylum Pseudomonadota; class Alphaproteobacteria; order Sphingomonadales; family Sphingomonadaceae; genus Sphingomonas. The sequence continues at coordinate 3,046,433 of NZ_LR733844.1, forward strand.
AACAGATCGTCCAGCGATGGCAGGAAGCGACCTTCACGATGGCGTCGGATCTGTCGGTCACGCTGCAGGAAGTCTCGATCGACACGCTGTCGTTTCGCTCGACCTTCGGCCGGCAGGTCTATTACCGCAGCCTGTCGGAAGGGGCGTTGTTCGTCCTCACGCCGCAGGGGGAAGTGCGGACGCTGGCGGTCGTGAATCCGTATGACGTCGATTTCTCGAGGTTCGTGACCCGGCCGGCAATCGCCAAGCTGCGTCAGGGGCAGAACGCGACGATCATCACCGGCGACCGTATCCAGGTCTTCACGCAAATCCCGGGCAGCGACGATCTCTACCTCTACGCAGCGCGGGTCACCGACCCGAAGGAGATGACCACCCAGACCGCGCGTGCCGAGGCCGCGCTGGCAAATTACCGCCAGCTGATCGCCCGCGCCCGCTCGCTGCAACTCCAGTTCAACGCGGCGCTGCTGATCGTCTCGCTGCTGATCGTCGGCGTTGCGGTCTGGATCGCGCTGACCGTCGCCGATCGCCTCGTCCGCCCGGTGGGTGAGCTGGTCGACGCCGCGCGCCGCGTCGAAGGCGGCGATCTGTCGGCGCGCGTTCCCGAAACGCTCGAACGCGACGAGATCGGTACGCTCTCCAATGCCTTCAACAGCATGACCGCGCGGCTGGTCGCGCAGAACACCGCGCTCGTCACTGCCAATGCGCAGCTCGACAGCCGCCGCGCGCTGATCGAGGCGGTGATGTCGGGCGTGTCGGCAGGGGTGATCTCGATCGACGCGCGCGATCGCACGATCCGGCTTATCAACAGCTCGGCGCAGACGCTGATGGGGCTGGCCGAGCCGCCGGTCGGCCGCAAGCTGTACGACATCGCCCCCGAACTCGACGCCTTGCTCGACCAGCCGGGGCGCGAGGCGGCGGTGCAGCTCAACGTCGCCGGCGAGATGCGCACCTTCGCGGCGCGGATCGCGCGCGACGGCAGCGGCCCGATCATCACCTTCGACGACATCACGCAGCAACTTACCGACCAGCGGCGCGCCGCCTGGGCCGATGTCGCGCGACGTATCGCCCATGAGATCAAGAACCCGCTCACCCCGATCCAGCTCGCCGCCGAACGGCTCCAGCGCCGCTACGGCAGCAAGATCGACGCCAGCGACACCACCTTTGCACGGCTCACCGATACGATCGTGCGGCAGGTCGGCGACCTTCGGCGGATGGTCGACGAATTTTCGTCGTTCGCACGGATGCCCAAACCGGTGTTCCGCGAGGAGTCGCTGGTCGACATCGCGCGCCAGACGATGTTCCTCCACGAAGTCGCGCACCCCGGCATCCGCTTCGTCCTCGACCACGCCGACCCCGCGCCGTCACTGGTGTGCGACCGGCGCCAGCTCGGCCAGGCGCTGACCAATATCGTCAAGAATGCGGTCGAGGCGGTCGAGGAAGCCGATGCCAGCGAGGCGAGCATCACGATGACGCTCGCCCAGGGCGATGGCCGCGTCACGATCGCGGTCGCGGACACCGGCGTCGGCCTCCCGCTGGAGCGCGACCGGATCGTCGAGCCCTATATGACCACCCGTGCGCGCGGCACCGGGCTCGGCCTGGCGATCGTCAAGAAGATCGTCGAGGAGCATTTCGGCACGATCAGCTTCGCCGATCGCCCCGGCGGCGGCACGATCGTCACCCTGTCCTTCGACACCGCGCCGCTGGCTGCACTGGCCAGCGACGACCATTCCCCTTCCCACGACGACGATCGTACGATCGCGGCGTTGACCAGAAATCGGATTTGAGACCCATGGCGATCGACATCCTTGTCGTCGACGACGAACTCGACATCCGCGAACTCGTGGCCGGCGTGCTGGAGGACGAGGGCTATGACACGCGCATGGCCGGCGACAGCGATGCGGCGCTGGAGGCGATCGCGACGCGCCGCCCCAGCCTTGTGCTGCTCGACGTGTGGCTGCAGGGCTCGCGGCTCGACGGACTCGACCTGCTCGAGGAGATCAAGCGTCGCGATCCGTCGATCCCGGTGTTGGTCATTTCCGGGCACGGGACGCTCGACACCGCGGTGGCCGCGATCCGCAAGGGTGCGTCCGACTTCATCGAAAAGCCGTTCCAGGCCGAGCGGCTGCTGCTGATGGTCGAGCGCGCGACCGAAACCGAGCGGCTGCGCGCCGAGGTCAAGTCGTTGCGCGCCGCGACGGGGCGCGGCACCGATCTGACCGGCAGCTCGACCGCGATCAACGCGGTCCGCGCGACCCTGAAGCGCGTGGCGGCGACCGGAAGCCGCGTGCTCATCATGGGGCCGGCCGGCGTCGGCAAGGAAGTCGCGGCGCGGCTGCTCCACGGCTGGAGCCAGCGCGCGCACGCCAATTTCGTAATCGCCAGCACCGCGGGGATGAACCCGGAGCGGATCGAGGAGGAACTGTTCGGGGTCGAGGAAGGCGGCGACCTCGTCCGAACCGGGCTGCTCGAACAGGCGCACGGCGGCACGCTGTTCCTCGACGAGATCGCCGACATGCCGCCGGCGACACAGGCACGCATCCTGCGCGTGCTGACCGACCAGAGCTTCACGCGTGTCGGCGGGACGCGCGTCGTCAAGGTCGACGTCCGCGTCGTCTCCGCCACCGCGCGCGACCTGAGCGTCGAGATCGCCGAGAGCCGCTTCCGCGAGGACCTCTACTACCGGCTCAACGTCGTGCCCGTCACGATTCCGCCGCTCGCCGAGCGCCGCGAGGACATCCCCGCGCTGGTCGAACATTTCACTGCGCATTACGCTGCCGACCGCCGCGTGCCCCCGCCCGAGATCGCGACCGACGCGCTGGTCGCGCTGCAATCCTACGAATGGCCCGGCAACGTCCGCGAATTGCGCAACGTCGTCGAGCGGACGATCATCCTCGCGCCCGGCGACCGGATCGGGCGCATCGACCTCGACCTGCTGCCCGCCGAGGTGCTCGGCACGCAGGATGCCGGCACCGGCACCAGCGCGATCATGGGCGCACCACTGCGCGAGGCGCGCGAGACGTTCGAGCGCGAATATCTGCGCGTCCAGATCCGTCGCTTCTCGGGCAACATCTCGCGCACCGCCAGCTTCATCGGCATGGAACGCTCCGCGCTCCACCGGAAGCTCAAGCTGCTCGGCATCACCGAGACGCGGGAAGACTGACATTCGTCATTCCCGAAGGCGGGAATCCAGATGCGCAGCTCCTGTTTGAGCCTCCAGCGTCAGGGGTTCTGGATTCCCGCCTTTGCGGGAATGACGAGGTGGCGGCTGTCCTACACCCTCCAACATCCGCTACGATCGAGGCGCCCCCGCGCATCGTCCGCCACCCGAACCGCGCGCCACCCCCGTTTGGCGCCACCTTCGCAAACTTCCGCCGCGCGCCCGCCGCGCATCTGGACGTTGGCCGACCGGAACCCTAACTTACGCCTGTCGTATTCCGATGCGATGCCACCGACGCCGGCAACGGCGCACGTCGCGGGGAACCTCCCGCCAAGAACAAGGACAATTCTTACATGGCCGAAAAGCCGACGTCGCTTCAGGACCTGTTCCTCAACGCGCTGCGCAAGTCCAAGACGCCCGTCACCATGTTCCTCGTCAAGGGGGTGAAGCTTCAGGGCATCGTCACCTGGTTCGACAATTTCTCGGTCCTGCTGCGCCGTGATGGCCAGTCGCAGCTGATCTACAAGCATGCGATCTCGACGATCATGCCCGCCGGCCCGGTCGACGTCGCCGGGATCGTCGGCCAGATGAACGACAATCCGCGCAAGCAGCCGCTGCTCCAGGACATCTTCCTCAACGCAGTCCGCAAGTCGGAAGACCCGGTGACGATGTTCCTCGTCAACGGCGTCATGCTGCAGGGCGCGATCGCCGGCTTTGACCTGTTCTGCATGTTGCTCCAGCGCGACGGCATGGCGCAGCTCGTCTATAAGCACGCCGTCTCGACCATCCAGCCGTCGCGCCCGCTCAACCTCTCCGACAATGGTGAGGATGACGACGATTCCGGCGACGACGACGGGGAGGATTGATCCACTGTCCGTGACCACTGGCTTTGAGCGCGACCGCGACGAATTCACCCGCGGCGCCCGCGCGATCGTCGTCTATCCCGACCTCGGCGGATCGAGCCGCGATGCCGAGGCGCGGCTGGAAGAAACCACCGGGCTTGCCGAGGCGATCGGCGTGCTCGTCGTCGACCGCGTCGCGCTGCGCATCCGCACCCCGCGCGCCGCGACCCTGCTCGGCTCGGGCCAGATCGAGGAACTCGCGACGCGCGCGCGCATGGAGGAGGCCGGGCTGATCGTCGTCGACGGCAGCCTGACCCCGATCCAGCAGCGCAACCTCGAAACCGCGCTCGAGGCAAAGGTGATCGATCGCACCGGGCTGATCCTCGAAATCTTCGGTGAGCGCGCCGCGACCGCCGAGGGTCGCTTGCAGGTCGAACTGGCGCACCTCGATTACCAGTCGGGACGGCTGGTGCGCAGCTGGACCCACCTCGAACGCCAGCGCGGCGGCTTCGGCTTCCTCGGCGGTCCGGGCGAGACGCAGATCGAGGCCGACCGCCGGCTGATCCGCGACCGGATGGCGCGGCTGCGGCGCGAACTGGATCAGGTTACCCGCACCCGCGGGCTGCACCGCGAGCGGCGTCAGCGTGCGCCGTGGCCGGTGATCGCGCTGGTCGGCTATACCAATGCGGGCAAGTCGACGCTGTTCAACCGGCTGACCGGCGCGCACGTCATGGCCGAGGATTTGCTGTTCGCGACGCTCGACCCGACGCTGCGGCAGGTGTCGCTGCCCGGCATCGACAAGGCGATTCTGTCCGACACGGTCGGCTTCGTCTCGGAATTGCCGACGCAATTGGTCGCGGCGTTCAAGGCGACGCTGGAGGAGGTCGTGTCCGCCGACCTGCTCATCCACGTCCGCGACGTCGCGCACCCGGACAGCGCCGCGCAAAAGGCCGATGTCGAGGGCGTGCTCGCCGATGTCGGCGTGACCGAGACGACCCCGGTGATCGAGGCCTGGAACAAGCTCGACCTGCTCGACGGTGACGCGCGCGACGATCTGCTCGCCGAGGCGGCGCGGCGCGACGACGTGGTGCCGCTCTCCGCGCTCACCGGCGAAGGCGTCGACGCGCTGGTCCGCCACATCGGCGACCTGCTGACGCAGGGGCACGTCCGCTACACGCTGGCGCTTGAGGCGGCGGACGGGGCAGCGGCAGCGTGGCTCCACGCGCATGGCGAGGTGCTCGACAGCCATGTCGAGGATGATCGCGTGGTCTACGAGGTCCGCATGTCCCCCGCCGACCACGAACGCTTCCTGACCCGCGGGGAGTGACCCCGCCCAAACCGTCGCCCCGGACCTGATCCGGGGCCCCGCTTCTTCTTCACCGGCCCGTGGGAAAAGCGGGATCCCGGATCAAGTCCGGGATGACGGGGGAGCGCCTACTCCCCCGCCTTGACCTCTACCCACAGCGCCTCTTTCGCCTCCAGCGCCATCCCCTCGAAGGCCGCCCCAGCGGCCGCCTCCATCGCCCGAAAGCGCCGCTCGAACTTCCCCGTGGCCGCGCGCAACGCCGCCTCCGGCTCCACCCCCAGATGCCGCGCCCAGTTCACGACCGCGAACAGCACGTCGCCGACTTCGTCCGCCACCTCGGCCGGCGTCGTCGCCGCTGCCACCTCGGCCAGCTCCTCGTCGATCTTCGCGCGCGGTCCTTCGGTATCCGGCCAGTCGAAGCCGACCCGCGCCGCCCGGTTCTGGATCTTCTCGGCGCGCAGCAGCGCCGGCAGACCGCGCGCCACCCCGTCCAGCGGGCTTGCCGCGCCCTTGGCGGCTCGCTCGGCGGCCTTCACCTCTTCCCAGCGATGATGCCCGCCCTCGGCCTCGCCGCCGAAGATATGGGGGTGCCGCCGCTCCATCTTGTCGCTGATCGCCGCCGCCACGTCATCGAACGCGAACGCGCCCGCTTCCTCGGCGATGCGGCTGTGGAACACCACCTGCAGCAACAGGTCGCCCAGTTCGTCCTTCAGCTCGCCCGGATCGCCGCGCTCGATCGCGTCGGCGACCTCATACGCCTCCTCGATCGTATAGGGCGCGATCGTCGCGAAGGTCTGCGCGCGGTCCCATTCGCAACCGTCCGGCCCGCGAAGCCGCGCCATGATGGCGATCAGCCGTTCGATCATCTCCGAAATCCTCGTCGCTCAGCGCGCGACCCGCGCACCACACGCGATCGCTGGTGGCGGGGGCAGCGCGATCGCGCAACCGTCCTCACGGCATGACGGCGCGCGCTCCTCGGTAATCGTCACCACGGCTGCGCCCGTGTTGTTGGCGTAGAAGAGCTCCGGGCGAAACGGCGGCGCGGCGTCGTTGAGCGCCAGATAGAGCTGTCCGCCCCATGCTGGTGCGATCAGCCGCGCGCGGTAGCGGCCGGCGCCCAGATAGTCGAAATCGAGCGGATCGATCCGCACCTTTGCACCCGGCACCCGGCCGTCCTCCGAATCGGGGCGGCGGACAATCGCCACCGGCTTCAGCCAGTTGGCACTGGTGACACGCCGGTGGAAGCGCAACGGGGTCAGCCACCAGCCGCCGGTGGCACCGCGTACCGGATCGGCGGCCAGTCCGCCATCGCACCATTGCCGCGTCACCTGCAGCGTGATCGCGTAGGCCGCGTGCGGCTTCAGCATCCGGCGCAGATCGGTGCACGGCTGGTCCGCGGCGAAGGAAATCGTCTCGGCGTTCGCATCCGGGCGCGCACCGGGATCGTGACACAGGGTGCCATCGCGCTCGGCCTTCGCCAGCCACCATTGCATCGGCAGCGCCAGCGGAACAGCGGCCAGCGCCACCAGCACCGCCACGGCCGCGAGGCCCGGCAGCAGCCGCCATTTAAGGAAGCGCAACGTTCCCAGCCATAGCGCCGAGCAGCGGATCGCGCGCGCCACGCCGCCCCGGTCGGGCGCGGCGGGCGTTCCATCGAGCACGCACCGCCACGCCGCCGCTGAGCGCGCGCGGATCGTGCCGCCCATTCGCCCGCCCAGCATCATCCCCACGACGAGCAGCACCAGCAGCGCGCTCGCCGTCACCGGCTGCGCGGTATAGCGGTCGATCCACGGGGAGGCCGCGCCGGGCAGCACCGCCTTGAGCGGGCTGAACAGCCCGGGCAACAGGCAGCGGCTATCGTCGCACCACGGCTCCATGCCCGCGGGGGCCGGCCACAGCGGCATCGAGGCCAGCGCGGCGGTGACGAGGACCGTGGCGAAATAGCCGACGCGTCGCCACCAGACGAGGTCCCAGATCGCCGGCATCATCGCGGTGCGAGCGGCTTTGCGCGCCGCGTCGCGCAGCGTTGCGACATCGGCTGCCGACAGCAGCGGCTTTACGTCGCCCCGGTCCGGTGCTGATCTGGCGTCCGCACCGCTGGCGGGCTGCGGCACGTTTTCGCCGGCGCGCTGCGGCGGATGGATCTCGAAAGTCTCGGGGATCGTGATCGGCGCATAGCGGTCGGTGCCACGGATGATGCGCGCGAGCGCGCTCTCATGGATGCGCGCCGCCGTCAGCAGCCCGCGGCCATCGCGTCGCTCGGGTGGCCAGGTGAGCCGTGTCTCGGGCGCGGGCGGATCGAGCAGCGCGTCGATGCGGCGGGGGAGGTAGCGATAATAGCTGCCCAGCCCCGCGCGGCTGTCATGGATCGGCCCCGCACTGTTGGCGAGCGCGCGATGCCGGTCGGTAATGACGTCGAGCGTGCGTAGACCCGCTTTCTGCGCCTCCTCCAGCATCCACAGCAGCGAGACATAGCTGAGGCTTTCGTCCGGATAGCCGCCGCCGACATCGGCGTGCATCCCGGTGAACCAGAACTGCCGCAGCCGGTCCTCGCGGACCAGCCCACGCACGATCAACTCGCGCTCCGCCAGTTCGTCCCATACGAGCGGGTGGAAGGCGTCGCGCTCGTCGTCGAGCGCCAGCGCGTGGCGCGCGCGGCCGACGCGCTTGCTCAGCGCGTAATTGGGCATCGACAATGGATAGAGCCAATTGTCGATCGCGCGCGTGATCTCGACGCTGGGTCCGCCATAGGCCGCGACCGTGTCCCACACCCCGACGAAGCGGATTTCGGGCCGGCGGTTGCGACGCAGGCGGTAACGATCCTCGGGTCGTCGCAGCGCGTGAATCAGCGCGAGATGGGCGGCGCGCCACAGCTTCGTTGGCCACTGCAGCCGTCGCGGCAGATAGCGTCGGCGATAGGCGCGCCACGCATCCGCGGTTCCCTGCCGCAAGGCGGCTTCGGTGTCGGCAGGCACCAGCCCCTGCGAGGCGATCAATGCGATCACCAGCCGGATCGTGAACGCGCCGCGACTGAAGCCGAAAGCGTAGATCGTGTCCCCGGGAGTGTAATTCCGGCACGCAAAGCGGTACAGATCGAGCACATTGCGCTTCAATCCAATCCCGAAAATGCCGCCGAGGATGGCCAGGGGCCGGAACCACGACGTCCCGACGCCGTCGTCATAAAACGCGATCTGCGGCCGCAGTCCGGGTGGCGGCGGGCCGAGATCGGCGGCTTCATAGGTGCGCCAGACGTTGGTCTTGAACAGCTTGCCGCTGCTGTTGCCGGTGCCGTCCGAGAACAGGAGGATCGATTTGCCGCGCTTCGGTTCGCCCAGCCCTCGATCCTCCGCCATCTCCACCCCTCTTCGGCCTTATGCTGCGCCGTCATCCCCGTCGAGGCAAGCGCGGACGCTTCCCCCGCCAATTCAGCGACGTGTTGTTGAGCGCGGCGAGATCGGCCGCGCCGTTCGCCACCGCCTCGCCCAATGCGATCGCCGCATCGAGGATCGGGTCGGGCGCGTGCGCATAGGCCGGGCGCCGCGCGATATGGTCGTACCAGCACCCGCCACAGGCATGGTCGAGCAGGATCCGCTGGAAGCAATGATCCGCGCTGACCGGCCAGTCGCGCGTGCGTGCCAGCTGCGGCAACCTGACGCGCGTAAGGCTCAGCCAGTGCTGCTCGCGCATTGCCCGGTCGGCTGGTACGGGAGGAAGGGACACCATCCCACGTCTATAGCGGCCTTGCCGGCCCCGCGCTGGCCGAAAAGGAGACGGGGGCCGCACCCGCGACCCCCGCTCCGACTGCATCATGTACGCCGCGGAAGGGCCGCGACGCTGCCTTACGTCAGATGTGGATCGGCTTGCCCTGCACCGCCATCGCGGCTTCCTTGACGGCCTCCGAATGCGTCGGGTGCGCGTGGCAGGTGTAGGCGATGTCCTCGCTGGTCGCGCCGAATTCCATCGCCTGCGCCGCCTGCGCGATCATCGTGCCGGCGACGCTCGCAATGCACCACACGCCCAGCACGCGGTCGGTCTTGGCGTCGGCGATCACCTTAACCAGGCCATCCGGCTCGTGATTGGTCTTGGCGCGGCTGTTGGCCATCATCGGGAACTTGCCGACCTTGATCTCGCCCTGCTCGCGCGCCGCTTCCTCGGTCAGGCCGACGCCCGCGATCTCGGGCCAGGTGTAGACGACCGACGGGATGATCGCGTGGTTCACGATGCCGTGCTGGCCGGCGATATTTTCCGCGACCGCAATGCCTTCGTCCTCGGCCTTGTGCGCGAGCATCGGGCCGGGAACGACATCGCCGATCGCCCATACGCCGTCTGTCTTGGTACGGAAATCGTGGTCGATCTCGATCTGCCCGCGCTGGTTGGTCGACAGGCCGGCGGCTTCGAGGTTGAGGCCATCGGTGTTCGGACGCCGCCCGATCGACACCAGCACATGGCTTGCCTCGATCGTCGTCGCTTCGCCACCGGCGGCAGGCTCGACAGTCAGAACCGCCTTGTCGCCCTCGACCTTGATCGCGGTGACCTTGGTCGAAAGCTGGAATTCAATGCCCTGCTTCTTGAAGATCTTGTTCGATTCCTTGCGGATGTCGCCATCGAACCCGGGCAGGATCTGGTCGAGATATTCGACGCACGTCACCTTCGCACCGAGGCGGCGCCATACGCTGCCCAGCTCGAGCCCAATCACCCCGCCGCCGATCACGACGAGATGCTCGGGGACGGTCGGCAGGTCGAGCGCGCCGGTCGAATCGACGATGATCTTCTGGTCGATCTCGACGCCCGGCAGCGGCGTGACGCTGGAGCCGGTCGCGATCACGATGTTCTTGGCGGTGACGGTTTGCCCGGCGACGTCGACGCTATGCGCATCCTTGAACGCCGCGCGGCCCTTTAGCCACGTCACCTTGTTCTTCTTGAACAGATATTCGATGCCGCCGGTCAGTTGCTTCACCGCGTCGCGACGCTGGCCATGCATCGTGTCGAGGTCGAGTTCGACCGTCGTCTTGATCCCCAGCTTCGCCATCGCGCCATTGGCGGCGTGATCGTAAAGCTCCGACGCGTGGAGCAGTGCCTTCGACGGGATGCAGCCGACGTTGAGGCAGGTACCGCCCAGCGTCTCGCGGCTTTCGGCGCACGCGGTCTTGAGCCCGAGCTGCGCGGCGCGGATCGCCGCGACATAGCCGCCGGGGCCGGCACCGATCACGAGGACGTCATAGTCGTACTGCTGTTCGTCAGCCATTTCCATGCCTCCACCCCGGCGGGCGCCGGAGTCCAGTTTCGGGGCGGAGATAGGAAACGCCGCGCCCGGTTACATCTGCCATCCCAACTGGACCCTGGCGTTCGCCGAGGTGGTACGTTGGGCCGCGTCTTACAGGTCGATCAGGATGCGCGTCGGATCCTCGATCGCATTCTTGAGCGCGACGAGGAAGGTCACCGCTTCGCGGCCGTCGATCAGCCGGTGATCGTAGCTGAGCGCCAGATACATCATCGGGCGCACCACGACCAGACCGTCGCGGACCACCGGGCGCTCCTCGATCCGGTGCAGGCCGAGCACCGCCGACTGCGGCGGGTTGATGATCGGGGTCGACATCAGCGAGCCGAAGACGCCGCCGTTCGAGATCGTGAAGGTGCCGCCCTTCATCTCGTCCATCTTGAGCGTGCCGTCCTTGGCGCGCCTGCCGAAGTCGCCAATTGTCTTCTCGATGCCCGCGACCGACAGGTCCTGCGCATCGCGGATCACCGGCACGACCAGACCGTTCGGTGCGCTGACCGCGACCGAGATGTCGGCGTAATCGTGATAGACGATCTCGTCGCCCTCGACCGATGCGTTGACCGACGGGATGTCCTTCAGCGCCATCGTCGCGGCCTTTACGAAGAAGCCCATGAAGCCCAGCCGGACGCCATGCTTCTTCTCGAACAGGTCCTTGTACTTGGCGCGTGCCTCGATCACCGCGGTCATGTCGACGTCGTTGAACGTTGTCAGCATCGCGGCGGTGTTCTGCGCCTCCTTCAGGCGCTTGGCGATCGTCTGGCGAAGCCGCGTCATCTTGACGCGCTCTTCCTTGCGCCCGCCCGACGCCGGAGCCGGAGCCGCAGCCGGTGCGGCTTGCGGTTCCGGTGCGGTGGCCGGCTTGGTCGACGCCGCGGCGGCGACGTCTTCCTTGGTCAGGCGACCGTCCTTGCCGGTGCCCTTGACAGTCGAGGGATCAACACCGTGCTCGAGCACCGCGCGGCGCACCGACGGCGATAGCGCAGCGGCGGCATCACCCTGCGCAGGAGCCGGCGACGATGCCGCGGCCGGAGCCGGGCTCTCGGTCACCGCCGGCTGCGGCGCGGCGCTCTTGGCGGGCGCGCCGTCGCCGCTCTCGATCGTCGCGATCAGCGCGCCGACCTCGACCGTGTCGCCGACCTTCACCGCATGCTGCCCCATCACGCCAGCAACGGGGGAGGGGACCTCGACCGAGACCTTGTCGGTCTCGAGGCTCGCAATAGGCTCGTCGGCGGCGACCGCATCGCCGGGCTGCTTCAGCCACTCGCCGACCGTCGCTTCGGTGATCGATTCGCCCAGCGTGGGGACCAGAACTTCGGTTGCCATCTCAAACCTCGTCGTCGCGGCCGTGGCCGTCGGGTGTCGTTAGCAGATCCCGGCGTGTGCCGGGACCGTGATCGTCAGGCGGTCGGCGCCGCTGCGTTCTTCGTCGTCTCGGCCTCGCGCGTACGACGAATCTCGTCGCGCACGTTATGGCCCAGAGCGTCGGCGATCAGCGCGCCCTGTTCCGCCTGATGACGCTTCATCAGGCCGGTGGCAGGCGATGCCGCCGCGGTCCGGCCGGCATAGCGCGGCCGCGCGACGCGCGCCTTCGCGATGCCCAGCGCCTCCTCGATGAACGGCTCGACGAAGAACCAGTAACCGTTGTTACGCGGCTCTTCCTGCGCCCAGATGACCTCCTCGAGGTTGGTCATCCGCGCGATCCGTGCAGCCAGCGCCTCGGTCGGGAACGGATAGAGCTGCTCGACACGGACGATCTGCGTGTTCTTGTCGCCCGCGGCGTCGCGCGCTTCCATCAGGTCGTAGGAGACCTTGCCGGTGCACAGCACCAGCCGCTTCGTCTCGGTATCCGCCGGTGCCGACGGGTCGGACAGGATGCGGCGGAAGTGCGAGTCGCCGAGGAAGTCCGCCGCGCTGCTCACTGCCAGCTTGTGACGCAGCAGCGACTTGGGCGTGAACACCACCAGCGGCTTGCGGAAGTTGCGATGCATCTGCCGGCGCAGCAGGTGAAAGTAGTTCGCCGGCGTGGTGCAGTTCGCGACCTGGATATTGTCGCCGGCGCAGAGCTGCAGGAAGCGCTCGGGTCGTGCCGAGCTATGCTCCGGCCCCTGACCTTCGTAACCGTGCGGCAACAGCATCACCAGGCCGTTGGCGCGCAGCCACTTGGCCTCGCCCGACGCAATGAACTGGTCGATCATGATCTGCGCGCCGTTGACGAAATCGCCGAACTGCGCCTCCCACATCACCAGCGTTTTCGGGTCCGCCAGCGCATAGCCGTATTCGAACCCGAGCACGCCATATTCGGACAGCGGGCTGTCGAGCACCTCGAAGCTGCCGTGCGGGATCGTCCACAGCGGCACGAACTTGTGCTCGTCGGCCTGGTCGACCCACACCGCGTGGCGCTGCGAGAAGGTGCCGCGGCCCGAATCCTGACCCGACAGGCGGACGCCATAGCCCTCGTGGAGCAGCGAGCCGAACGCCAGCGCCTCGCCGGTCGCCCAGTCGAAGCTGCTGCCGCTCTCGAACATCTGCCGCTTGGCGTCGAGCACGCGCGACAGCGTCTTGTGGATCGCGATCGTCTCGGGAACCGTCGTCAGCGTGCGGCCGATCGAATCGAACAGCTTCTGCTCGATGCCGGTCTCGACGCTGCGCCGCGCGCTCTCGGCGTCGGCGGGGGCGTGGAGCCCCGACCAGCGACCCGCGAACCAGTCGGCCTTGTTCGGCTTGTAGCTCGCGCCCGCATCGAACTCGCCTTCGAGCAGCGTGACATATTGCTTGACGTTGTCGTCCAGCCACGCCTGATCGATCACGCCCTCGGCGATCAATCGCTTGCTATAGACGTCGCTGACCGGCGGATGCTCGCGAATTGCCTTGTACATCAGCGGCTGGGTGAAGCCGGGCTCGTCGCCCTCGTTGTGACCGAAGCGGCGATAGCACCACATGTCGATCACGACGTCGCGATGGAACTTCTGGCGATATTCGATCGCCATCTTCGTCGCAAAGGTGACCGCCTCGGGATCGTCGCCGTTGACGTGGAAGATCGGCGCCTGCACGCCCTTCGCGACGTCGGACGGGTAGGGCGACGAGCGCGCGAACTGCGGACTGGTCGTGAAGCCGATCTGGTTGTTGATGACGAAGTGGACGCAGCCGCCGGTGTTGTAACCACGGATGCCCGAGAAGCCGAGGCATTCCCACACGATACCCTGGCCCGCGAACGCGGCGTCGCCGTGGATTAGCACCGGCAGCGAGCGCGAATGCGTCTCCAGATCGCCCGCGATCTGCTGGATCGCGCGGATCTTGCCGAGCACGACCGGATCGGCCGCCTCGAGATGCGACGGATTGGCGACCAGTGACATATGGACGTGGTGCCCATCGAACTCGCGGTCGGTCGAGGTGCCGAGGTGATACTTGACGTCGCCCGAGCCGCCGATGTCGTCCGGGTTGGCCGAGCCGCCCGCAAACTCATGGAAGATCACGCGCAGCGGCTTGCCCATCACGTTGGCGAGCACGTTCAGGCGGCCGCGGTGTGCCATGCCGAACACGATCTCGTTGACGCCCGCCGCGCCGCCATACTTGATGACGCTCTCCAGCGCGGGGATCATGCTCTCGCCGCCGTCGAGCCCGAAGCGCTTCGTGCCGACATATTTCCGGCCGAGGAACTTCTCCCACTGCTCGGCCTCGATTACCTTGTTCAGGATCGCCTTCTTGCCCTGCGCGGTGAACTCGACCTGCTTGTCCTTGCCCTCCATGCGCTCCTGGAGGAACTTGCGCTCCTCGACATCGGCGATGTGCATGAACTCGAGCCCGACGTTGCCGCAGTAATTGGCGCGTAGCGTGTCGACCAGCTCCCGGATCGTCGCCCATTGCAGCCCCAGCGAGCCGCCGAGATAGACCGGGCGATCGATGTCGCTGTCGGAGAAGCCGTGATATTCGGTGGTCAGATCGGCCGGCAACTCGCGCAAGCCCGACAGACCGAGCGGGTCGAGGTTGGCGGCGAGATGGCCGCGCACACGATAAGTGCGGATCAGCAGCTGCGCGCGAATCGAGTCCGCCGCCGCCTTGACGATCGCATCCTGCGACGGTGCTGCGACGGCCGGCGCCGCGGCGGGCTTGCCGCCCTTTAGGGGCTTGGGGGCCGGCTCCATCTGCGTCGGGTCGAGCCCGGCGGTCAGGTCGTCGGTGGTGGTCAGCGGCCAACGCTTGTTGGTCCAGGACGGCGCGCTCATCGAGCCTTCAAGCCCTTCGAAGAAGTTGCGCCAGCCGATGTCGACCGAGTCGGGCGATTCCTTGAAGCGCGCATAGAGCGCGTCGATGAACTGGGGGCTGACGCCTCCGGCGATGTCGCTGAAATCTTGGCCTTCGTAGCCCATGTCACGCTTCCCCGGCCGCTCGGCTTCTTCTTTGACGCGTCACCCCGGCGATGGCCGGGGTCCGGAGCCGCGAGCGGCCCGCCTGCCGCTCCGGATCCCGGCCTGTCCGCCGGGATGACGTCGGATCGTCTTACTTGTTGAGCACGCTCAGCAGCGTCGAGCCGAGCTCCGAAGGGCTCGCCGCGACCTTGATCCCGGCGGCTTCCATCGCCGCGATCTTGCTCTCCGCGTCGCCCTTGCCGCCCGACACGATCGCGCCGGCATGGCCCATGCGACGCCCCGGGGGCGCCGTGCGACCCGCGATGAAGCCGGCCATCGGCTTCTTGCGGCCACGCTTGGCCTCGTCGATCAGGAACTGCGCCGCCTGCTCCTCGGCGTCGCCGCCGATCTCGCCGATCATGATGATCGACTGCGTTTCCTCGTCCGCGAGAAACAGTTCGAGCACGTCGATGAAGTTGGTGCCGTTGACCGGATCGCCGCCGATCCCGACCGCCGTGGTCTGACCCAGGCCGGCGTTCGAGGTCTGGAACACCGCCTCATAGGTCAGCGTGCCCGAGCGCGACACGACGCCGACCGAGCCCTTCTTGAAGATGTTGCCCGGCATGATGCCGATCTTGCACTCGCCCGGCGTCAGCACGCCCGGGCAGTTCGGACCGATCAGCCGCGACTTGCTGCCAGACAGCGCGCGCTTCACGCGCACCATGTCGAGCACCGGAATGCCCTCGGTGATCGCGACGATCAGCGGCACCTCGGCGTCGATCGCCTCGAGGATCGAATCGGCGGCGAAGGGCGGCGGCACGTAGATGACGCTGGCGTTGGCGCCGGTGACGGCGACCGCCTCCGCAACGGTGTTGAAGTTCGGCAGGCCCAGCTCTTCGTGGGTCGTGCCGCCCTTGCCGGGCGTCACGCCGCCGACCATCTGCGTGCCGTAATCCAGCGCCGCCCTGGTGTGGAAGGTGCCGGTCTTGCCGGTCATCCCTTGCGTGATGACCTTGGTGTTCTTGTCGACGAGGATGCTCAATGCCGTCTCCCTAAATCCGGGAAGGATTGTGCCCCGGCGAAGGCCGGGGTCCAGTCAGGAAGGCGGTCATGGCAGGGCGATGCGATCGTAAAGGTCTTCCCAATCGGGATTGATCCCCTCGATCTCGCGCACCTTCCAGGCTCGCTTCCACTCCTTCATCTGCAGCTCGCGCTGCCGTGCCACATCAATGCTGTCATACGCCTCGTACCAAACGAGAAGATGACAGCCGTACTTCCGCGTGAAGCCACCGATGACGTCGTTGCGATGTTCCCAAACCCGCTTGGGAAGGTCGCTGGTGACGCCTAGGTAGATCGTGCCGTTGCGTCTGCTCGCCATGATATAGACGAACCCGGCCTTTTCCACTTCGGGGCCTCTCCCAACTGGGCTCCGGCCTACGCCGGGGCACGAAGGGAAGTCCTACTTTTCCAACGAACCGTCGATGCCCTTGCAGGCGACCAGCAGTTCCTTGACCGCGTCGACCGAGACCTGAAGGTTGCCCTTCGCCTCGTCCGACAGCTTGACCTCGACGACCTTCTCGACGCCGCCCGCGCCGATCACCACCGGCACGCCGACGTACAGATCGTCGATGCCATACTGACCGGTCAGGTGCGCCGCAGCAGGCAGGATGCGCTTCTGGTCGTACAGATAAGCCTCGGCCATCGCGATGCCGCTGGTGGCGGGCGCGTAATAGGCCGAGCCGGTCTTGAGCAGCGCGACGATCTCGCCCCCGCCACCGCGCGTACGCTTGATGATCTCGTCGACCTTCTCCCTGGTGGAGAAGCCCATCTCGATCAGGTCGGCAACCGGGATCCCGCTGACGGTCGAATATTCGAGCACCGGCACCATCGTGTCGCCGTGGCCGCCGAGCACGAACGTGTTCACGTCCTTCACCGACACGCCGAATTCCTCGGCGAGGAAGTGCGAGAAGCGTGCCGAGTCAAGCACACCCGCCATGCCAACGACCTTGTTGTGCGGCAGGCCGGAGAATTCGCGCAGCGCCCAGACCATCGCGTCGAGCGGGTTGGTGATGCAGATCACGAACGCGTCGGGCGCGTTGTCGCGGATGCCTTCGCCGACCGCCTTCATCACCTTCAGGTTGATGCCGAGCAGGTCATCGCGGCTCATGCCGGGCTTGCGCGCGACACCGGCGGTGACGATGATGACGTCCGCGCCGGCGATGTCGGCATAGTCGTTCGAGCCCTTGATCGAGGCGTCAAAGCCTTCAACCGGACCGCATTGCGACAGGTCGAGCGCCTTGCCCTGCGGCACGCCTTCGACGACGTCGAACAGGACGATGTCGCCCAGACCCTTCAGTGCTGCGAGGTGCGCGAGCGTGCCGCCGATGTTGCCGGCGCCGATCAGCGCTATCTTCTTGCGGGCCATCCCATCCCTTCCGTCGTTGACGTGTGAATGGTCATGCCGCCTACGCCCTTCGGGGGCAGGGGGCAACCCGTAAAGCGCGCTTCCTCAAACTTTAATTGCAAATGGTTCGCAGCATCATTAACTAGTGCCGTGCCCTTCGACGAGGTAGTTTTCGGAGCGCATCTCCTCCAGCCGGCTTACCGTTCGCTGGAACTCGAACGCGCCGTCGCCGCGCGGATAGAGCTGGTCCGGCTCGGCATCCGCAGAGGCGAGCAGCTTGACCTTGTGCTCATACAACGCGTCGATAAGCTGGACGAAGCGGGCGGCTTCGTTCCGGTTGTCCGGCCCAAGCACCGGAATACCCACGAGGATCACGGTGTGATAGCGACGCGCGATCACGAGATAGTCGGCCGAGCCACGCGCTTCACCGCACAGCTTCTTGAACGCGAAGACCGCGACGCCCTTCAGCGTCTTGGGAACGCGCAACGTGCGGCCCTGCACGATCAGTTCCTCCGCCGGCACATGCTGACGATCTTCGGGTGGGTAATCGGTGAGACGGAAGAAGGCGGCAGAGAGATCGGCGGTCGCCTGCTCGCCATTTGGAACGCACCACGTCCTTTGCGAGCCGAGCCGGTCGCGGCGATAATCAACCGGGCCGTTGAGCGCGATCACGTCCAGCCGTTCCTCGATGAGCGCGATAAACCCAAGGAAATGCTCGCGATTCAGGCCGTTCTTGTAGAGGTCGGCGGGGGCGCGGTTGCTGGTGGTCACCACCGTCACCCCAGCCTCGATCAGCGCGGTAAACAGCCGCGAAAGGATCATCGCGTCGGGCGAGTTGGTGACCATCATCTCGTCAAAGGCGAGCAGTCGCGCTTCCTCCGCCAGCGCCGCGGCGACGGGGAGGATCGGGTCGCCCTGTTCCTTGCGGCGCTCGACCGCGATGCGGGCGTGGATCTCCAGCATGAACTCGGCGAAGTGGACGCGGCGCTTCTTCGCAATGTCCAGATGATTGAAAAAGAGGTCCATTAACATGGACTTGCCGCGGCCGACGCCGCCCCACATGTAGGTGCCGCGCGCCGGAATCGTGCGGCGTCGGAACAGGCCGGTGGTGCGTGGGCGCTCCAGCTCGGCGGCCAGCGTGTCGAGGCGGGCGGCGCCGGCGGCCTGCTCGGGGTCGGGACGCAGTTCGTCGGCCGCGATCAGCGTTTGATAGGCGGCCAGCACCTTGCCCATGTCGTTCCTTCCAGCGTCGATGTTGCTGTGCACAATAGGGGCTGCTTTGGGCGAGCCGGCGCGATGGATCAAGTCGGCGTCCGGTGACGCTTCTGCCGGAGCGGGTGCCGGAGCGTGCCCGAAAATACCCCCGTCCAGACGCGAGCCGTGCCACGTTCAAGGCGATTCAGGCACCAATCGGCGGCCCCGGTCGCAATCGGGAACACAAAAAAACCAGCGCCCCGCACAGGGCGCTGGTTCGTGTAACTTCGCTCGGGATGGCGGCGGCGAGCGCGCGGCGTCAGACCAGCCGCTCGACTTCCATCTTCTTGATCTCCGCGATCGCCTTGGCGGGCGACAGCCCCTTCGGGCAGGTGTTCGCGCAGTTCATGATCGTGTGGCAGCGATAGAGGCGGAACGGATCCTCCAGCGCGTCGAGCCGCTCGCCGGTCATCTCGTCGCGGCTGTCGGCCAGCCAGCGATACGCCTGAAGCAGGATCGCCGGGCCGAGGAACTTGTCAGAATTCCACCAGTAGCTGGGGCACGACGTCGAGCAGCAGGCGCACAGGATGCACTCGTACAGGCCATCGAGCTTCGCGCGCTCCTCGGGCGACTGGAGCCGCTCCTTGCCGGCGGGCGGCGGGGTGACGGTCTGCAGCCACGGCGTGATCGACGCATATTGCGCGTAGAAGCGCGTGAAGTCGGGAACCAGATCCTTGATGACGTCCATCGCGGGCAGCGGCGTGATCTTGATCTCGCCCTTCACGTCCTCGATCGCGATGGTGCAGGCCAGACCGTTGCGCCCGTCGATGTTCATCGAGCATGAGCCGCAGATGCCCTCGCGGCACGAACGACGGAAGGTCAGCGACGGATCCTGCTCCGACTTGATCTTGATGAGCGCGTCGAGGACCATCGGCCCGCATTCATCGAGGTTGACCTCGAACGTGTCGTAGCGCGGGTTCTGGCCCGAGTCGGGATCGTAGCGATACACCTTGAAGTTGCGCATCGTGCCGCCGGGCTGCGGCGAAGGGTGCTTCTGCCCGCCCTTGATCTTGCTGTTCTTCGGGAGCGTGAACTCGGCCATGCGCGCGTCTCGTCTTGGTCAGAATCGTCGGCGCACAGAAGGCGCACCGGCGCCATTACTCGGGCGGCGGGTACACGATCGCGAGGCTGGCCGCAAACATGCCCGTCGCCCGCCTAGTTAGCTATTATGCCCCGCGGCTCAAGAGGCGATCGCACGTTCCAGCGCCGCCACGTCGATCCGCACCATCTCCATCATGGCCCCCATCGCCTTGGCCGCGTGTCGCGGGTCGTTCATCAGCTCGGTCAGGCGACGCGGCACGATCTGCCACGCCACGCCCCAGCGATCCTTGAGCCAGCCGCACTGCATCGCCGCGCCGCCACCGGCGAGAAAGGCATCCCAGTAAAGATCGACCTCCGCCTGATCGGCACAGTCGACCGACAGTGACATCGCCTCGCTGTGCGTCGGTCCGGGGCCGCCGTCGAGCAGCGCGAAACGGCGACCGGCCAGCGTGAACTCGACCGTCAGCACCTTGCCCGCCGTGCCGCCGGGATAATCGAGCGGTGCGCGCATGATCCGGTCGATCGCGCTGTCCGGGATCAAGGCGGTGTAGAAGCGCGCCTGTTCCTCCGCGGTGCCGTTGCACCACAGCCACGTCGTCACCTTGTCCATTACCCCCTCCGTGGCCCGACGAAGCCGATCCGCGCGCCGTCCGGGTCGGCGGCGACGACCGAGAAATTGTCATGCGGGATCGGATCGGGGCCCTGGAGAACGGTCCCGCCGCCCGCGGTGAGGCGCGCCACCGCCGCGTCGATGTCATCGACCTGCGCGTAGAAGAGCCATCCCGGCACGCCGACCGGCAGCACCGGCATGGTCGCGCCGAGGCAGGTGTCGCCGATGTGCACGAACCGATAGTCGCCGGCCGGGCCCATCGGCATCCCGCCCTCGTGCCGCCAGCCGAACACGTGCGCGTAGAACGCCAGCGCCCGATCCTGATCGGGCGTGGTCAGCTCGTTCCAGACCATCTGCCCCGGTCCGTCATAGGGCGGGGTGACGAAGGCGCGTGACGGTTCGTCCATCGCGCCGCGCATCACATAGAAGGGCCGCCCTTCCGGATCGGCGAGCAGCGCCATCCGTCCGACGCCATCCATGTCAATCGGAGGCATCAGCACCGTGCCACCGTTTGTCTGCGCGGTGGCGATCGCCGCATCGACGTCGTCGACACCGACGTAGAACAGCCATCCCGGTGCCGCGTCGGGATGCGGGCGCGGCATCAGCCCCGCGACTCCCTCGCCGGCGCCGGTGCTGACGATCCGATAATCCATGCCCGCCACATCGCCAGACGGGGCGATCTGCCAACCAAACAATCGTTCGTAGAATGCCTGTGCGCGATCGGCGTCGGTGGCGTGATATTCGTACCAGATCGGGGTGCCGTGCGGATTTCTCATGCTGCGTCTCCGGTCGGGGCACAGTCGCCCATTTCCATGTGGACGGTTTCCCATGTGTGGCCGTCGGGGTCCTCGAACGCCCCGCCGTACATGAACTGCTGATCGACGATCGGGCGGGTTTCGCGACCACCCGCGCCACGCGCCGCGGCGTGGATCGCATCGACCGCCGCGCGATCGTCGAACGACAGGCACAACAAGGCGGCGCTGACGCTATGGGTGTCGGCGATCGGCTTGTCGGTGAAGGTCGCGTAGAAGCCATGGTCGAGCAGCATCACGCTGATCGCGTCCGACCAGCGCATGGCGGAGGCGGCATCGTTCGAGAAAGCGGCGTTCCTTTCGAACCCGATCGCTTCGTAGAACGCCGTTGATCGCGCCACGTCGCCGACCGGCAGGTTGATGAAGATCATCCGCATCGCGCTCGTCCTCTCCGAGTCGTTATTGCCGCATCATGCGCCGCCTGCCGCGTCGGGCAAGTGCAGGAAACCGCGACCGAAGGCGCGCGTTCTGCCCCCTGTCTTCCAGCCCGGCCCGGCCGAGCGAGGCGCGCGGCGGGTTGACGCGGGCGCGCCGGCTTCGCAGTGGTTCGGGAAACTCCAGCGAAACGGCGTTAACGCATGACCGACATCCCGAACACGCAGCCCGACAGCCGCGACACCACGATCCTCGACGCGCCTGACAAGATGGTGCGCGTGCGCGACCTGTTCGGCATCGATTCGGACATGGAAGTGCCGGCCTTCTCGGTCGCCGACGAGCGCGTGCCCGATCTCGACCCCGCCTATGTCTTCGATCCCGACACGACGCTGGCGATCGTCGCGGGCTTCGCGCACAATCGCCGCGTGATGGTGCAGGGCTACCACGGCACCGGCAAGTCGAGCCATATCGAGCAGGTCGCGGCGCGGCTGAAGTGGCCGTGCATCCGCATCAACCTCGACGCGCACATCAGCCGCATCGACCTTGTCGGGCGCGACGCGATCGTGCTGCGCGACGGACAGCAGGTGACCGAGTTCCGCGAAGGGTTGTTGCCGTGGGCGCTCCAGACCCCGACCGCGCTGGTGTTCGACGAATATGACGCCGGGCGCCCGGACGTGATGTTCGTGATCCAGCGCGTTCTGGAGACCGAGGGCAAGCTGACATTGCTCGACCAGAACCGCGTGATCCGCCCGAACCCGTATTTCCGGCTGTTCGCGACCGCGAACACGGTCGGGCTCGGCGACACCAGCGGGCTGTATCACGGCACGCAGCAGATCAATCAGGGGCAGATGGACCGCTGGAACGTGGTCGTCACGCTCAACTATCTGCCGGCGGTCACCGAGGCGCGGATCGTGCTTGCCAAGTCGGGCGAGTATGACAAGCCCGAGGGCAAGAAGCTGGTCGAGAACATGGTCCGCGTCGCCGACCTGACGCGCAAGGGCTTCGTCAACGGCGATATCTCGACGGTGATGAGCCCGCGCACCGTCATCACCTGGGCGCAGAATGCGCTGATCTTCGGCGATGTCGGCTTTGCGTTCCGGCTGTCATTCCTCAACAAGTGCGACGAGGCGGAGCGCGCGCTGGTCGCGGAATATTACCAGCGCGTGTTCGGCAAGGACCTGCCCGAAAGCGTGGTGGCGAAGGCTTGATGGTCCGGGTGGACCAAGGTACTTAGTCCACCCGAGGAGACAGGCGATGGCCGAGGCCGATCCGCAGAAGACCTTCAACGTTCATGAGGCCAAGACGCAGCTGTCGCGGCTGATCGAACGTGCCCATGCGGGCGAGGAGATCGTGCTGGCCAAGGCCGGTGTCCCTTATGCCAAGCTGGTTCCGATCGACCCGCCGGTGCCCGCGCGGCGGACGCCGGGGCGGTTCAAGGGTTTGATGGACATGTCGCCGGAAGAGTCGCTCGCCTCCTGTTTTACCGACGAGGAACTGGAGGAGCTCGAGAACCGCAGTATCTTCCCGCCGGCGCCTTGATGCGTCTGTTGCTCGATACGCATGCGCTGCTGTGGTGGTGGTTCGACGATGCGACACTGCCGGATCGGGCGAAGGCGGCGATCGGCGATCGCGCCAACGAGGTTCACGTCAGCGCGGCATCCGGCTGGGAGATCGCGACCAAGATCCGCAAGGGGCATTTGCTGGGGCTTGCCGACCGCATGGCGAATTTCGAGCGGTATCTGGCCGATGATGGCTTTCGCGCGTTATCGATCACGATGGCGCATGGCGTGCGCAGCGGTGCGCTGCCGGGTGCACATAAGGACCCGTTCGACCGTATGCTGGCCGCACAGGCGCTGATCGAGGACCTGACGCTAGTGACGTGCGACCGGGTGATGACTGATTTTGGTTGCGAGACATTCTGGTAATGGCCACCGATACCCCCCTCGACCGCTTCAAGGCCGTGCTCGGCGGCACCGCGCGTGCGCTGTCCGACGAGGCGGAGCTGGAGCTCGCCTATACCGCCGATGCGCCCGCGCAATCCGGCAAGCATCTGCGCGTGCCGATGCCGGCGCGGACCTTGCCGGCCGAGCAGGTCGCCGAGGCGCGCGGGTTCGCCGATGGCTTCGCGCTGCGGTTGCGTCACCATGACGACACGCTCCACGCGCGCGGCGCGCCGGCGGAGGCGACCGCGCGGTCGGTTTATGACGCGATCGAGACGGCCCGGGTCGAGGCGCTGGGCAGCCGCGGCTATGATGGGATCGCCGACAATCTCGCGCGCGCGCTCGACGTGCGGCTGCGCAGCGATCCGATCACGCGCGCACGGACCAGGAGCGAGGTGCCGCTCGCATCGGCTTTGGGGCTGATGGTGCGCGAGGCGCTGACCGGACGGCTGCCGCCGGTCGAGGCCGAGCCCGGACTGGCGCTGGTGCGCGAGTGGATCGATGGCAAGGTCGATCTGTCCGCGCTCGCGCTCGCGCTCGACGACCAGCGTGCCTTCCAGGGGCTGACCCGCAAGTTGCTCGAACAGCTCGAACTCGTCGAGGGCGAGCAGGAGCCGCAGGACAGCGACGAGGGCGGCGAGGACGAGGAAGGCGAGGAGGGGCAGGACACCGACGAGGCCGACGAGGGTGAGGCGGAAGGATCGGAGGGTGAGTCCGAGGTCGAGGCGCGGGGCCAGCAACGCGACGATCAGTCGCAGGAAGGCGAGAGCGAGCAGCTCGAAGGCGACGACATCGACGATGCCGAAGGCGAGCCGGGCGACGACGGCGAGGAGGGCATGCAGCCGGTGCGCCCGAACCGCCCGTCTGCGGACATGGCCGCGCAGTTCGACTATAAGGTGTGGACCGAACGATATGATGAGGTCGTCGCCGCGACCGAATTGTGCGACGCAGAGGAACTGGCGCGGCTGCGCGGCTATCTCGACCAGCAGCTCGTCCACCTGCAATCGGCGGTGTCGAAGCTCGCCAACCGGCTCCAGCGGCGGTTGATGGCGCAGCAATCGCGGTCGTGGGACTTCGATCAGGAAGAGGGACTGCTCGACGCCGCGCGGCTGGCGCGCGTGGTGGTCAATCCGACCCAGTCGCTGAGCTACAAGATCGAGCGCGATACCGATTTTCGCGATACGGTGGTGACGCTGCTGATCGACAATTCCGGATCGATGCGCGGACGGCCGATCTCGATCGCGGCGATCAGCGCCGATATCCTTGCGCGGACGCTGGAGCGGTGCGGGGTGAAGACCGAGATCCTCGGCTTTACGACGCGCGCGTGGAAGGGCGGGCAGAGCCGCGAGACGTGGCTCACCGCCGGTCGCCCGCCACAGCCGGGGCGGCTGAACGATGTCCGCCACATCGTCTACAAGCGCGCCGACGAGCCGTGGCGGCGCGCGCGCCCCGCTTTGGGTCTGATGATGCGCGAGGGGCTGCTGAAGGAGAATATCGACGGCGAGGCGCTGCTGTGGGCGCATGGCCGGATGATGGCGCGGCCGGAGGAGCGGCGCATCCTGATGGTCATTTCCGACGGCGCGCCGGTCGATGATTCGACGCTGAGCGTCAATTCGGGCTCGTATCTGGAGCGGCATTTGCGGCAGGTGATCGCGTGGATCGAGAAGCGCTCGCCGGTCGAACTGGTCGCGATCGGGATCGGGCATGACGTGACGCGCTATTACAGCCGCGCGGTGACGATCATGGATGCCGAACAGCTTGGTGGGACGATCATCGAGCAGCTCGCCGCGCTGTTCGATGCGGAGTGAGAGCAGTGCGACGGCGGTTTACCGCCAGCATGCTCCGGCCAGCCGATGTCGCTCCCTGAGCGGCTGCGGTATTAATGCAGACGTGAGCTTGGCATGATCGCGCCGCCACGCGGTGGCTTTGTCGGGCCGGTCAAGCGCTCGGTCACGATCGCAGGGCATTCGACGTCGGTAAGCCTCGAACCTGTCTTCTGGAGCGCACTCGAGCGGGCTGCGGTGGCGCACGCATTGCCATTGTCGGCGCTGGTCGCGGAGGTCGATGCGCTGCGTATCGCCGAGCCGGACCCGCCGAACCTTGCCAGCGCACTCCGCACGTTTCTGGCGAACGAACCCGTGCATTTCGGCCAGATCCTGCAATCCAATCGCATTAACGTTGACAGTGAAAGTCAGTCGCAATAGCTGGGCCGCCATAACAATGGGGGTTCACCGGAATGTCTTCGTCGTCGGCTTCGTTTCTTGCGCTATCGTGCATCGGCTTCATCGCGTCCGCTCCGGCGACCGCCGATACGCCGGAGCGACCCGCAGCGGCACAGGACGGCCGGACGCGGATCGATCGTGACGATGTGGTGGTAACGGGTGCCCGCGAACGCGCACCCGACCAGCTCGAAAGCCCCAAGGCGACCGCCGCGCTGCTCGATACGCCGCAGACGGTGACGGTGATCTCCGATCAGGTGCTTCGCAAACAGAATTTGCTGACGCTCCGCGACGCGCTGCAGACGCTGCCCGGCATCACCTTTGGCGCGGGCGAGGGCGGTGGCGGCTATGGCGACAGCATCAACCTGCGCGGCTATTCGGCGAACAACGACATCACGATCGACGGCATCCGCGACAGCGCGCAATACAGCCGTACCGATCCGTTCAACCTGCAGCAGATCGAAGTCTACAATGGCGCAAATTCGGTCTTCAACGGCTCGGGCTCCGTCGGCGGAACGATCAATCTCGTCAGCAAGGAGCCGCGTCCCGAAGATCTGACGATCGCGCAGGCGGCGGTCGGGACCGACAATTACTATCGTGCGGCGATCGATGCCAATGAGCGGGTGAGCGATCTGGTCGGCGTCCGCCTCAACGCGGTGTATCATCGCAACGACCTGCCCGGCCGCGATGTCGAAAAGTACAAGCGTTGGGGCGTCGCTCCGGCGGTGACGATCGGGATGGACGGCCCGACCAGCCTGACGCTCGCCTATGTCCACCAGCAGGATCGCAACACGCCGCTTTACGGCATTCCCTACTTCAACAACGATGTGGTCGGAGGGCTCATCCCCGGTGCGGATCGCAGCGACTATTATGGCTATCGCAATCTCGACCGGCAGGACGTGGACGTCGACCGGCTGACCGCGACGTTGCGCCACGAGATTGACGACCATCTGTCGGTGCGCAACCTGACCCGCTGGCAGCGCGTCGGGCAGTATAGCGTCACCAGCGCGCCGCAGGGGACCTTCTGTCTGGCAAGCGGAACGCAGCCGGTGCAGGTCGCCGGCAAGGCAACCGGGGCGGCGTGCACCACGACCGTGAACGGCACGAATATCACCATCCCCGCAGGGCAATGGCTACCGTCCGGCCCGCGCGGGCTGGTGCGCGATCAGGTCAATCAACTGCTCGCCAACCAGACCGATGTCCGGCTGGAGCATGGCGAGAAAGGCGGCCTGCGCAACGTCGCGAACATCGGCGTGTCGTGGATGGTCGAGGATTACCGGATCGTGACTGGCTCGCTGCTGCGCAACGCCGACGGGTCGGCGATCGCGCCGCTGCCGCTGCTGGCGATCAGCAACCCGGACACCCATTATCGCGGGCCGATCAACTACGTCACCACCGTACATTCCAAATCGTCGACGCACAACGTTGCGGTCTACGCGTTCGACACGCTGGAGCTGGGGCGGCATGTCGAGGTGAACGCCGGAGTCCGCTGGGAACAGCAACATGCCGACTTCGACCAGCTTCCGGTTGCCGCGGCGCCGGGCGTGACGCAGCCGGTCGCCGCACAGGCGCGTCAGCGCAACCGCGAGCGGCTGTTCTCGTATCGGGCCGGGCTGGTCTATCATCCGGTCAAGGACGTCAGCGTCTACGCCAGCTATGGCAACGCCAAGACCCCGTCGTCGGCGACGGTGCGGCTGGGCTGCGTCAGCGTCTCCAATGCGGTGGTCACCAACACCTGCGGCGTCGCGCCGGAGACCGCGCGCAATTACGAAGTCGGGGTCAAGGCCGGGCTGTTCGGGCGGCGACTGGAGCTGACCGCCGCGGCGTTCCGCAACGAACGGAGCAATTACCGCGTCGCCTCCAACGATCCCCTGCTGCCGACCGTGCAGGTGCTCGACGGGCGCAGCCGCGTCGATGGCATTGCGCTGGGGGCGTCGGGCAACCTGACGCCAAACTGGACGATCTTCGCCAATTACACCTATCTCGACAGCGAGGTGCGGCAATCGGTGTCGAACTTCTGCCTTGCCCATCCCGGCGGAAATGGTTGCGGCAACTCGGTCGCCAGCCCCGACCCGCTGCGCGGCAGCCCGCTGGTGCAAACACCCGAGCATTCGGGAAGCCTGTTCACCACCTACAAGCTGCCGTTCGGGCTCGAGCTCGGCTATGGCCTGACCTATCAGGGCGCGTTCACGACCTATGTCCCGACGCTTGCCAATGCCGCGTTGTTGAAGACCGACGATTACCTGATCCATCGCGCCTATCTGGCGTACAGCTTCCGGCAGGGGCTGACGATGCAGCTCAACGTCCAGAACTTTACGGACGAAAAGTACCTGACCAACGTCCGCAACAACATCAATGCGACGACCGGGGTGGTCACCGGCGGCTGGGCAATGCCGGGCGAGCGGCGGCAGGCGGTGCTGAGTCTGTTCTATAGCTTCTGACGCACGTACATCAGCTGTCATTGCGAGCGTAGCGCAGCAATCCAGTGTTCCGCGAGCTGCCCTGGATTGCTTCGCTCCGCTCGCAATGACGGTAGCAAAGGATCATTTATGCTGATCGCGATCCCCGACGTGCTTGATGCCGAGGCGCTGGCACAGGTGCGCGCGACGATCGACGCGGCGGACTGGGTCGACGGCAACGCGACCTCGGGTCCGCAGGCGGCGCTCGCCAAACGCAACCGGCAGTTGCCCGAGGACGGCGCGGCGGCGCGCGCGGCGGGGGCGATGATCCTCGATGCACTCGGTCGCACGCCGCTGTTCGTGGCGGCGGCGCTGCCGGCGAAGGTCTTTCCGCCGCTGTTCAATCGCTACGAGGGCGGGCAGGATTTCGGCGTCCATGTCGACAATGCAATCCGGATGAAGCGCGGCAGCGACTTCCGGCTGCGCAGCGATCTGTCGGCGACGCTGTTCCTCGCCGATCCGGACAGTTACGATGGCGGCGAGCTGGTGATCGAGGAGCAGTTCGGGACGCAGGCGGTCAAGCTTCCCGCCGGTCACATGGTGCTTTACCCGGCCTCCAGCCTGCACCGCGTCGCGCCGGTGACGCGCGGGGTGCGGCTGGCGAGCTTCTTCTGGATTCAGTCGATGGTTCGCGACGATAGCGCGCGGCGCATCCTGTTCGAGCTGGATCAGGGCGTGCAGGCGGTCGCCGCGGCGCAGGGGCAGGGCGCAGCGGCGACGCTGCAACTGACGGGTGTGTACCACAATCTGCTCCGCCGCTGGGCGGAGGTGTAGCCGGCTATTTGCGGCGAAACAGGCAGTCGAACTCGATTGCGCACGCCGGATCGTCGGCGATCGTGTTGACCGTGCGGAACTGCGCCGGCGTGAAACCGAGTGCGTCGATATAGGCGAGCGCCTCGTTGAACGACCAGCTCTGTTCATAAAGCGGCAGCACCGGCAATTCGAGCAGCAGCGCCGTCGTGCGGTCCAGCACCGCGCGGGCGCCTTCCAGCACCGCGCGTTCGTGCCCCTGCGTATCGATCTTGAGGAAGATCGACATGGCCGGATCGTTCGCCAGCACGTCGTCGAGCGTTGCGATCGAAACGGTCTCGGTGCCGAGCACCGTAGGGTCGACATCGAGCCGGCGCGCATTGCCATCGTCGAGCGCGTGCAGCGAGTTGAGCGTGTGATTGTCGTAGAGGTTGATCTGCACCTCGCCCGGCGCGGCGCCCAGCGCAGTACGCGTCGCCTGCCACTGCGGATCACGCGCCACGCGCTGTTCGAGCGCGGCGAAGATCTTGCCGACCGGCTCGAACGAATGGATGCGACCGGTATAACCGCGTTCGCGCACGTCGCCCGCGAACTGGCCGAGGTTCGCGCCGACGTCCACGACCAGATCGATGTGCCGGGTCTTGAGGAAGTTGCCGAACGTCGCGGCGCGCACCACCTCGACACCGAAGCGGTTCATCACAGTCTTGGCCAGCGCGCCCAGCATCGTCATCCCCGTCAAAGCCCTGCCACACGTCCGCATGTCAGAGCCGGGGTAGGCGCGCCATCCTAATTTTTCGGTAGGGTCGGGACATTCCGTCGGCATTTCCTGCCCGTCGCCCCGGACTTGGTCCGGGGCCCCGCTTCCTCGTGGCGATCGGGGAAGAAGCGGGATCCCGGATCACATCCGGGATGGCGGAGCGAGGTAACGCGCCCCGCACGCGGCCGGCGGTCAGCCGATCTGCTTGTCCTGCGCGCCGCTGTCCGGTCGCGCCGGGCCGAGGATCGGTTCCTCGCCGAGCGGCTTGTTCGGGAAGACGGTGAATTCGCCGCGCCCGTCGATCGACGGGCCGCTCGTCCAGCGACCCTCGGGGTAGCTGCCGTCCGCCGCCGTGGCGTAGAAGTTGTAGTTGTTCTCCTGATCCTCCTGCTCCTGCGGGAAGGAATTGGGGATCGGGAGATTGCCCGCGGCGCCGCCGAGTTCCTCGATCACCGCCAGCCATTGCTGCTGGTGCATCGTGTCGCGCGCGATCATGTAGTGGAGCATCTTCTTCATGCCCTCGTCATGCGCGGCGTTGAACAGCCGCACCGCCAGCACGCGCCCGGTGCTCTCGGCGGCGACGTTGCAATACATGTCGGCGGCGACGTTGCCGCTGGCGTAGATGTGGCTCATGTTGAACGGGACGCCGTCCGAGTCGACCGGCATCGCCGCGAGCCCGCTCGACAGCAGGTTCTTGTGGATCAGCCCTTCGATCTCCTGCCGGCCGTTGCCGCCGCCCATCACTGCACCGACGATCCCGTCCGCCGCGCCTTCTTCCTGAAGCGAGGCCGGCGCCTTGTCGAGGTTCAGCGCAACCGCAGTGGCGAGCATCTCGATATGGCCGATCTCCTCGGTGGCGGTGTGGAGCAGCATATCGCGGTATTTCGGCGTCGGCGCGCGATTGCCCCATGCCTGGAAGAAGTACTGCATGCAGACGCGGATCTCACCCTCCACGCCGCCGATCGCCTGTTGCAGCATCCGCGCGAAGGCCGGATCGGGCTTCTCGACGGTGACGGGGTACTGAAGGCGCCTGTCGTGATAATACATGCTGCTTCTCCGGTTGTGGATACGGATAGGCAATGCACGGGCGCGCAATAAGTCGTTCGGGTCGCGATATGAAAACGCTGATTTCACAATGATTTAGATCAACGGCGGTTCCGCGAATGTTGAGGCGTCGGCGGGGTAAAGGAGTTGTGGCGGTGTGGAACTTCAAGGGGTCAGCGCCCGAGCAGCACGCGCGCCTGTCCTGCGATCTGCGCCAGCATCGCCGCGTTCGGGGCCTGTGCGTTGCGGGCGCGGTCGATCACGGCGCGGAATTGGCCGACGCGGGCGGCGTTCTTCGCCAGCCATGCGTCGACCAGCGCGACCGGATCGCCCGTGCCGCCACGGCCGAGGAAGTCGAGCCGCAATTGCTGGAAGTCGCGCGCGAGGCCGGCGATCAACAGCCGCTCCCAGGGATCGCTGGGGTTGATGCGCGTGGCGGTGCCCTGCGCCCAGTCGAGCCCGAGACCTTCGCCGAGCCGGGTGAAGGCGCGCGCAAGCTGCGTCTCGTCGATCGCGGCGCGCTCGCCGAGGTCGGCGAGCCCGACCGCGCCGTCCAGCTCGAACAGCCGCACGACGCTGAGCGCCAGATCGTGCGGTGCGCCGGCCGCCTCCAGCGTGTCGGCGATGCGCCGCGAATGCGCGCGTGCCTCGTCGAGCAACAGGTCGTCGGTCGCCGCCGCCAGCCGGTCGATCCCGCCCGACAGCCGCGCGAGCACGGTCGAGGGCACCGTGCCGGGCGCGGTGGCGCGGAGCAGGTCGGCGATCTGCGAGCGGACCGCGACCGCGACCTCGTCGAACAATGCCAGCCGCCCGGCCTCCGGCATCGGGGTGGTTTCGATCGCCTGCCACAAGGTCGCGAGGCCGAATTGCCGTTCGGCGACGACGAACATCGCGGCGATGTCGGCGAGCGTGGCGCCCTCCTCCTCGGCCAGCTCGAACGGGTGGAGGATGCCGATGCGGTTGACGATGCGGTTGGCGAGCTTGGTCGCGACGATCTCGCCGCGCAGGCGATGCGCGTCGATCGCGGGGGCGAACCGCTCCTGCATCGCGCGCGGGAAAGCGGCGTGGAGGTCGGGGAGCAACGCCTCGTCCTCGCCGAGCGCCGAATGCTCGATCTCGTCCTGCAACGACAGTTTCGCGGTCGCGAGCAGCACCGCGAGTTCGGGGCGGGTGAGCCCGCGGCCCTCGCCGGTGCGGCGCAACAGGTCGGTGTTGTTCGCCAGCCCCTCGACATGGCGATCGAGCCGCCCGGCTTCCTCGAACACCTCGATGAGCCGGACATAGCTGGGCAGCGCCTGCGCACCCCCGCGCTCGGCGATCGACAGGCCGAGCGTCTGGAGGCGGTTGTCCTCCAGCACCAGTTGCGCGACATCGTCGGTCATGCTGCCGAGCAGGACGTTGCGGTCCTCGAACGACAGCCGGCCTTCGATCATCTCGCGGTTGAGTGCGATCTTGATGTTGACCTCGTTGTCCGAGCAATCGACGCCCGCCGAATTGTCGATGAAGTCGGTGTTGATGCGCCCGCCTCGGGCGGCGAAGGCGATGCGCGCCGCCTGCGTGACGCCGAGGTTCGCGCCCTCGCCGATCGCGATCGCGCGCAGTTCCTCGGCATCGACGCGCAACCGGTCGTTGGCGGGATCGCCGACGGTGGCGTTGTTCTCGGCCGCGGCCTTCACATAGGTGCCGATGCCGCCGAACCAGATCAGGTCGGCGGGGCTCTTGAGGATCGCCGAGATCAGCGCGGTCGGCTCCATCCGGTCGACGGTGATGCCGAGCGCGGCCTGTACCTGCGGGGTCAGCGGAATCGACTTCATGTCGCGCGCGAACACGCCGCCGCCGGCGGAGATCAGCGTCGGATTGTAATCGGCCCAGCTCGACCGTGGCAGCGCGAACATGCGGGCGCGTTCGTCCCAGCTCGCTGCCGGATCGGGATCGGGGTCGAGGAAGATGTGGCGGTGATCGAACGCGGCGACCAGCTTGATCGCTTTCGACAGCAGCATGCCGTTGCCGAACACGTCGCCCGACATGTCGCCGCAGCCGACGACGCGGATCGGGTCCGCCTGCACGTCGACGCCGCGCTCCGCGAAGTGGCGCTGGACCGAGACCCACGCGCCCTTGGCGGTGATGCCCATCGCCTTGTGGTCGTAGCCCTGCGAGCCGCCGCTGGCGAAGGCGTCGCCGAGCCAAAAGTCGCGGTCGAGCGCGATGGCATTGGCGACGTCGCTGAACGTCGCGGTGCCCTTGTCGGCGGCGACGACGAAATACGGGTCTTCGCCGTCGAGGATCGTCACGCCCTGCGGATGAACGACCGCGCCGTTCTCGATATTGTCGGTGATCGACAAAAGCGTGCGGATGAAGATGCGATACGCCTCGGTCCCCTCCGCGAGCCAGGCGTCGCGGTTCGAGGGTGAGGGGAGTTGCTTGGCGTAGAAGCCGCCCTTCGCGCCGGTCGGCACGATGACGGCGTTCTTGACGCGCTGCGCCTTCATCAGCCCGAGGATCTCGGTGCGGAAATCGTCACGACGGTCGGACCAGCGCAGGCCGCCGCGCGCGACCGGGCCGGCGCGCAGATGGATACCCTCGACCCGCGGCGAATAGACCCACACCTCGCGCCACGGCAGCGGGGCGGGGAGGCCGGGGATCTTCGCACTGTCGAGCTTGAACGCCAGCGCCTCGTTCGCGGCCTCGGTGAAGGCGTTGGTGCGCAGCGTCGCGTCGATCACGGCGCGGAAGGCGCGCAGGATGCGGTCGTCGTCGATGCCAGTGACCGCGTCGAGCCCGGCGTCGATCACTCCCTGCGCCGCTTCGGGGTCGGCGGTCGAGGCGGGGTCGTGGACCGCGACGAAGCGTTCGACCAGTGCCTTGGTGACGGGGCGGACGCGTGTCAGCGTATCGACGACGTTGGCGGGGCCGTAGCTCATCCCCGCCTGCCGCAAATAGCGATACCAGGCGCGGAACAGCACGACCTCGGACGGCGACAGCCCCGCCTCCAGCATCAGCCGGTTGAAGCCGTCATCCTCGGCGCGGCCTTCAAGCACCTGCGCGAGTGCTTCCTGCAAGGTCTCGGCGCCGGCGAGCACCGCGGGGATGTCGGCCCTGGTCTCGAGCGTGAAATCGTGGATCGAACTGCGCTCCTCGTCGGTCAGCGCGGTCGGCATTTCCTCGATCACGCGGAAGCCGAAATGCTCGAGCGCGGGCACCGCGTCGGACAGCGCGAGCGGGCCGCCCTGCCGATAGACCTTGAGATGGAGCATCCCGTCGCCACCGGCGGTGAAACGCACCTCGCGGTCGGCATCGCCGTCGAGATTGGCGATCGACACGATGTCGCGTGCTGCCTCGTCGGCGCTCGCACCAGTGCGGTAGCGGACCGGGAAGGCGGCGGCGTGGCGCAGCGCGAGCCGCGCGGCGCGCGCCGGGCCGACCTCATCGGCAAGCGCGGCCTCGATCGACGGCGTCCAGCCGCGCACCATCTTTTCGAGCTGTGCGTCGAGCGTCAGCGCATCGGGGAGCACGCCGGCGCCACGCAGGTCGATCGTGTAGCGAAGCAAGGCAACCCGTCCGTCCTCGACGCTGGTCGACCAGTTGAGCACCTGCCCGTTAGCGGCCTCGGCGAGCATCTCGCCGATCGCGACGCGGCGCGCGGTGGTCATCTCGTCGCGCGGCAGCCACACGAACGCATACAGGTGGCGGCCGAGCGGGGAGGGGACCAGCACCAGCTTCGGGCGCGGGCGGTCGGCGAGGCTCATCGCGGTGAGCGCCAGCTCCTCCATCGATGCCGCGCTGATCGCGGTCATCAGATCGTGCGGCAGCGTGGCGATCGCGTGGGTCAGCGCCTTGCCGGTGTGGCCGGCGGGATCGAAGCCGAACTTGGCCTCGCTTGCCGCCAGCCGCTGGCGCAGGACCGGCACGCTGCGCGGCGGGGCGTTGAGCG
The DNA here is from genome assembly GCF_902506455.1 of Sphingomonas sp. 8AM. Lineage (GTDB taxonomy): Bacteria > Pseudomonadota > Alphaproteobacteria > Sphingomonadales > Sphingomonadaceae > Sphingomonas. The sequence continues at coordinate 3,080,958 of NZ_LR733844.1, forward strand.
CCGCCGAGGTCCACAGCCCGGCGTGGATCGAGAGCCCGGTGACACGCCCGCCGGTCTGGATCGGCACCACCAGCAGATCGAGCGGCACGCGGCGGTGGACCGGCGAGATCAGGCTGGATTTCAGCAGCAACGGCGCCGAATTGCCGGCGGTGAAATAGTCGACCGCCAGCCGCCGCGAACGATCGGCGAGGATCGGCACCGCATGGTCGTTGACGACGATCCCGAGCGGCGCGGCGGCGTCGACCTTGCCGTCGGCGTGCCAGCGCTCGTGCCCGAGCAAGGTGAAATGCCGGTCGAGGAACCAGCGGAGCAGTGCCGCGCCTTCCGGATCGCCGCCGACATCGTCGATCACCCCGGCGTCGGCCGCGAGCGTCGCCTGCATCGCGCGCCAGTCGCGCACCGCGACACGCACGTCGGCGAGCAGGCGCTCGATCTCGTCGGTCAGCGCGCGCCGGTCACGCGCGTCAACGCGCTCCAGCTCGATATAGATCATCGATTCGGGCTTGCCGTCGGCGCCCTCGATGTCGGTCAGTTGTCCCGCGGCGTCGCGCGAGACGCGGATCACCGGGTGGATGACGCGATCGACCGCGATGTCACGGTCGCCGATCACCGCCGCGACGGAGTCGACGAGGAACGGCATGTCGTCGTTGACGATCGCCAGCCGCATGCGCCGCCGCGCGCCGTCGCCCGGTAGCTGCTCCAGCGCCAGCGCCGGGGTGCCGGGCGCGCGCACCGCCGCGGTCTGCGCGAGGAAGGCGGCCGCCTCCGCCTGCTTGTCCTCGCCGAACCCGGCAAGCTCGCCCGGCAGCGCGCGATAGGTGAGGCGGGCCGCCAGCGCGGCAGACAGTATCTGAAGAGACTTATCCGGCATGGGCGAAGCTATGCGCCCCTCCCGCGCCTAGCTCAAGCGTTGCCGTACTGCATTGGTGCAGCGTCGCAGTGCATCAATGCAGCCGGCGCAGTACCTGCGCAGCAAGCTTCGCGTCGTCGCCGACGGTGCCGACGACGACGATTCCGGTGGCGGTGGCGCGGCCGAGCAGCACCACCGGCGCGCCCTCGTCGAGTCCGCTGTCGATCGCCACTTCAGCCAACGGCGCACGCTCGGCCAGCGGGAGCGCGGCGGCGTCATCGCCATCGGGCTGACGCAGGGCGCGCTCGGCAGCGACGATCCCCTTGATGCCGCCCTCGGCGCGCTCCAGCGCATGGGCGAGCGCGCCGGGGGCGATGCCAGTGCGCTGCGCCCAGGCGAGCACGGTCGCGGCCTCGGTCAGCCGCGTCTTGTCGTGATCCGCGCCGAACACGAGCTTGGTGATCGCGGTCAGCGGTGCGCGCGCCTGCACACGGATGTCGGCGGCGGCGAGCAGTTCCTCCAGCCGCGCCGGATCGGCAGCGGCAGCAAGCGCGACGTCATGCGCGCGGCCCAGCGCGCGGTACAGCGCGGCATGGCTGCGCAGCCGCGCGGCGCGGGCCACGGCGGCGCTGTCGCGCGCGGCGGCGAGCAGGTCGTCGAGCGTGGTGGGGGCGACCTCCGGCTCCGGTACCGGCGCGGCGGCGCACGGACCGTCCGCCCAGACGCCGCTGGGCAGCGGATCGTGGCGCGGGGCGCGGATCGCCGCGGCCAGCTCGGCATCGAGCCCGGCCTGATCGTCGGCGGCGACCAGCTCCTTCCAGTTGATGACGCCGTAGATATAGTCGATCGTCCGTGCGTCCGACGAGAAGGGCATCAGGATGCCGCGGTACATCGTATTGTGCCCGCGCGTGCCGGTGAATTCGGCTTCGAAGCCGATCGGCGTGCGATTGGCGATGATCTGGAGATAATGGTCGGTCAACCGCGACAGCAGCGAGCGCGACGGCACGTCGGAGATCCGCGCGATCGACTGATCCATCGCGCATTCCTCGCGCAGCGCGCGACCGATGAACTGGATTGCGGGGTCCTCGACCCCGGCCGAGAAGTCGAGCAGCACGCTGTGCGGACCGAAGTCGGCGATGCTCTCGGGCTCGAGATCGTCGATTGCCGGATAGGGGCGGCCGCGTAGCAGCGACACCCAGTGATGATAGGCGCGGACGTGCATCCGGCGCTCGTCGGGGCCGACCGGTGCCGGAGATTCGCCGACGCCGCCCTCAGTCGGGTCGTCGTCCTGGCGTAGGTCGTCGTAGCCGTGCGCGCTGTCCATGCTCATCGTCCGTTCCGGCGAGCGGCCTGTAATTCGGCCGGATTCGCCGGACGCTTTTGCCCTGTGGATGGTAAACGCCCAGTAAAGCCGCAAGACGCTTGTCAACGCCGTTTCGCGCTGCTAAGCGCCGCCTCCACGACGTTTCCCACGCGGAAGCGCGTTGGCCGCTTTAGCTCAGCTGGTAGAGCATCGCATTCGTAATGCGGGGGTCACAGGTTCGAGTCCTGTAAGCGGCACCACCCCTTCCAGTAGGAAACCTCGAAACGCGCGGGCGAAAGCTCGTGCGGCTGATCGGGCGTTTGGGTCCTGCTTGGGGCGCTTTTGGGTAGGGAGGTGGGCTCGACCTACGCTATAGCCACTCAACGCAGGCAGCCTCGCGCTTCCTCCAGTTGAGAGATCACTCGTATGGAACCGGGATCAGCTGAAACGCAGCGCGTGTTCTTCACCTACGTTTGGGGGCCGCCCGGAAATCCAGCTTGGCCCTTAACTTTCACCAATAAGGCAACCCGTTCGCATGCCCTGAAGGCGCTGACCGAAGGCGATTTGATCTTTACGGTCTGCACCAGAGGCGAGCCAACGCCGTTCGATCACCGAGGGCGGGTCTCCGGCCTGTATCGGGTGTCAGATCTGGAAGTGAACACTCAGGAGTACGACATCCCGAGGGCTCTCGATCAGCCCGAATTCGATAGCGTCTCCCGGTTTCCTTATGCGCTGCATCCCATAGCGGTCTGGGAAATCAATTCGCCGGACAACATTTTCTCCGCGCTGGTTGGTCCGCTCACCCCCACCCACCATCTCCAAGCGCAATCGAAGATCGTGGAACTTGATGCGATAACAGCACAGCCTTTGCTGGCCCTTGCACGGCGGGAATTGGCCGTAGCGTTGCCCAGAACCGAACTAGGCAGGGGACGCGTGTTGCAAAAGAACAGTAAGCTGGCTCCGAAACATCAGGGCACCTTTATCGGCACGTTCGGCAATCACGAGACATGGTTCGTTTACACGCTGGTGTTGCGCGATTCAGCGAGGAAAGCCTTGGCCGTCAAGGTTGGCTACGCGAATAATCCTCAAGAGCGGGCCGACGCTCACAACGGTCCAATGGCCTATGAAGCTACCGGCTTACGGTGGCACATCGATCTGCAGCAGCCAACCACGTCCGAAGACGTGGCCCGCAACGTCGAACAGGCTGTTCTTACGAGGTATGCGGGTCATCGACTCGCCAGCAATGGTGAGATTTTAAGAGGCGTCGATCCGGCGTCCGTGGCCACAGCAGTAGCGATCGTGATGCGCTCGTTGGCAGCGGTTGATTAGCCTACGGCATACGCTTCGTTAGGGTCAGGACTCATTGGTCATAGCCAGAAGATGACGGTGGCAGCGAGGGCGGCGGCAGAGAAGAAGACCGTTGGGCATCGGTCGTAGCGAGTAGCGACGCGGCGCCAGTCCTTCAGGCGGCCGAACATGATCTCGATGCGGCTGCGACGCCGGTAGCGTCGCTTGTCGTATCTGACCGGCTCGTTGCGCGATCGTCGGCCCGGGATGCAGGGTTCGATGCCCCTGGCCTGAAGAGCGTCCCTGAACCAGTCGGCGTCGTAGCCGCGGTCTCCGAGCAGCCACTGCGCTTTTGGTAGGTCGTCCAGCAGCGCTGCCGCGCCAGTATAGTCGCTGACTTGCCCGGCGGTCATGAAGAAGCTCAAAGGGCGTCCGTTGGCATCGGCGATGGCATGGAGCTTGGTGTTCATGCCGCCTTTGGTGCGTTCGATCAGGCGGCCAAGATCCCCTTTTTAACCCGCAGGCTCGATGCCGTGCGGTGCGCCTTCAGGTATGTCGCGTCGATCATGACGGTCTTGGGTTCGGCATTGCCTGCAGCCAGCCCCTCCATCATGCGCGTGAATACGCCACGCTCGCCCCAGCGCTTCCACCGGTTGTACAGCGTCTTGTAGGGGCCATAGGCGCTCGGAGCATCGCGCCAGCGCAGCCCGTTGCGGTTGACGAAGACGATGCCGCTCAGCACCCGCCGGTCATCCACACGAGGCTTGCCATGGCTCTTGGGAAAGAACCGCAGCAGCCGCCCCATCTGATCGTCCGTCAGCCAAAACAGGTCGCTCATACCAGTCTCCTTGCGGAGCCTGAATCAGACCGCGACGCTCACATCAATGGGTCCTGACCCTAGCGGGGTGCGCGCTGATTTGGCTCCCGCCTGCATGATAACCTGCCTAGGTTAAGCCCAGTTTGTACCAAGGGAAGAGGAGCAGCTGCGCGGCAATTTCGTGACCAAAAGAGTTGAGGCGCAAGTCAAATCAACGGAGGATTTCATGCAAAGAGCTGTAGTCGATTTCCCGGTCGTCCATGCCTAGTGCATGCCGAGCCAAGCGCGTCTCCGCAATTGACAGACGACGCCTATGAGAGGCTCTGTGCCTGAACGGCGAAGTTCGTAACGGAGCCGATAGTTGCGAAGCAGCTGTCCCCAGCATCTTTTTCAAGATGCGATCGTCAATGTAACAGAATTTATTTATCGTTATCCGATAACTGTCGTGGAATCGCTCGGAGAAGCCATGCGAGCGGTTGATTGCCGGCGTGCTTCTTAGTATCAGTATGTATTGAAAGCCAAAAGATTCTGCGATCTTGCGCCCGAGCGCATGGTCATATTCGTATTTTCCTCGAGGATCGCCGAACACCCGGCGCGCTACGGCTGCATAGTTAAGGTAATTGGTCGAAACGTAGAGCAATCTAAGATTGCCGCGGACCACTACAAAGGCGCGATTGGCCCAGATCCGCCCAACCCGGTAGGTCTTGCCGTCCAAGTTCATCCGAAAAGAGGGGCGCTTGGAACCGGCAATCGGAATCTCCCCGATGGACAGTCCGCCGAGCAGCTCTGTGCTACGGGTCGACAGGAAGATTGGCGTAATCGTCATCGGGGTATTATACGCATTGCAGTGATCAGGCGCAACATTGTGCGACCATATGAACCCTTGGTCCAATTATCGGCGGCGGCAACGGCGCTGCTTGGCTAAACTCGCCCCCGCCAGCCCTGTTACCGGTAAGGTCTTCTTCGTAAACCTATTGTTCTGCCTCAGAAAGTTTGTTCTTTTTTCGGGCGGGCCGTTCGCTATCGGGGGTGCGAGTAGCAAGAACTGGTCGGAAGCGGTCGAGAGGAGAAGAGGGGGGGGCAGGAATTTGCGCGCCTACTTCCCGCCTTCCGTATGTGTTCGCGGACTTTCCAAAGAGGACATTGCCGTATTACACTTCAAGATTGGTGCCAGCGATTGTTGCGTAACACCTTATTGAGTGGGCTGTCGAGTTCCTTTTCGTGTCACCGAAAGGGACGGCGAGATCTAGTATCTCGCTCTAGTTGATCGGAATAGGGGCTCCAGCTGACACACCGTTTTGGGCTGAGCGAACGACTGGCTCGGGCGGAGGATTCCGTTCGAAGCACGCTCTGCGAACTACGCATTCTGGTCGACTGTTCCCGGTCGTCTGTGGAAAAGCTGAAAGTCGCACATTCCTAAGTAACGTTCCGCTCTAGTTAGGAGCGGCTATTCGAGAGCGCTTGAGCTTCGCCAGCCAGCTTGATCGAAACAGCCCCGCGCCGGCGGCATCAAGGCTCGTTGTTGTCGTCCTCGTACCCCGCCCATTCGTCCTCGGGGGGCGCATAGTACTCGGCAGCGTCATATTCCTGCTTGTTGGTATAGCGATCCGCGAGTCCGACAACCGCCAGCTTTGCGAGCGTATTGATTTTGAGCCCACACGCTATGCATTCGAAGTGGGTTGGAAGGTGTTCCTGTTTCTCGACAATGACGTCATCCTCGAGCTTTCTCGTCGCCGCGGCAACCGGTCTGCCAGACACAAGCGCAGCCGAACCGCAGGCGGGACAATCTACGCGATGCCCGGTCTGCCGCGCAGCCCAGATATTGGCTTGCTTGGAGAGCGTCGTGCGTTCGTCCTCGCCCTTGCCCTTCCACACCCTTTGGTGCGCATCAATGTCGCCTTTGACCGCCTTCGCGCTCTCGTCGGCGGCGGCCTCGATCAGCTCCTCCGCAGCCTTGGCCTCTTCGGCGCCGACGTAGCCCTCGAGCGTGAGGTCCATAGACATCAGCAGGACTTTGCACGTCGCGTAAAACCGGGGCTGCCAAGATGCCCCCCTCAGCCCGTCGAACGCCAATTCGCCGGAATGCAGTTCGGCATTTCGCTGACCAGTATGCTGAATTCCAAAACTCTCGTGATCCGCTTGGAAGTTTGGTAGCAAGTTCGTCAGGCGTCGGAACACTTCGGCAATTGAGATCGATTTAGGAGCGAACCTCTTCTCTACAGGCTCGAAGCCCAGCGCGCTGATTATGTTCGAACCAGGCTTATCCGGCTCTGCCAGAAGAACCGGATGCACGTTTGCGAGGGCTGCGCGCGCGAGCAGTTCGAGCGACAGACTGGTCCAGAGGGCGTAAGCCCACTGATCTTTGTCGAGCGCCTGCGCTTGCTGAATGTAGCGTTCCGCTTTGTCGTAAAGTGCCCGCGGATCCCATGCTGTCGTAACCGGACTAGGCGTCACTGTCTGCTTCATGCAAGGCTCCTGAGATAAACGCGCTGTAGCCTCCGATCCCGTCGGTTCGGCGCAATAGCCGGCCTAGCGTGAAGCATGCGCCAGTTGTCGATGATCAAGACATCGCCATCGTCGACCATGACGGCAGCCGTTGGAGTTGCCTCCTCGACCCTGTTTTGAAAGTTCGAGAAGACCAGTTCGCCGACGTGGCTCGCTGGCTTCAGGTACTCTATGTCCCAACGGATGATATCGTCGGTACCATCCGACTGTCGCAATCGGAGCATCCGTACTTCACCGCGCCGAGGACGGCGAGGCCTCACCAGCGCCCGGCCCATCAAATCGGCTCCGACATCGGAAGCAATGGCGCGGCCGTCCAAGATCATCGTGGGAACATCCGCATACCCGCGGATGCATCGCAGAAGAAGGTACCTCGGGGGGATGAGCCAGTGAGCTAAATCCGTGTGAAAGGGAAAGCGGTCGAGTCCGAATAAGCCGCTATAGGTGTTCGGCGTAGAAGTCGCTTTCGGTGTCAGCTCTTGAACGAGCTTTCCACCCGACAATAACATAACCTGGCCGAGTTCCTCCGCAACCCGATCGGTCGGCCGGCCTGCAGCTATGCCTGGAAGCACCACATAACCGTCCAGGTCGGCAAGCATCCGCAGTTCGGACCTGCCCGATCCTTCGTCAATAGCGATCTCTGACGTCATAGCGCATGCGTTATAGGTGAGGCCGATATCTCGAAGAAGCGCTAATTCAGATATGGTGCCAATGCCGGTAGTGGTCAGTTTGAAATCCGACACTGCTTTTTGTACGGGCCGCGCTTGGTGGGCTTTGCCTCGGCATCTTCTACCAGCTTTGCGATATCCGCGATCTCCCAAAGCCGATCAGTGACGCTTGCTGCCATCGCCGGGGTGACACGCAGCGTCTCCTGGATGCGGACGAAGTTGTAATACATCATGTGGAGAGCGACGGCATAGGTATGGCTCTCAACTTTCTTTAAAAAAGTGTTGTTCAGGCAGGTGAGGCGCCGCATGCGCATCCGCATCGTCAGGTTCTGGCGCTCGACATAGGACGTGGATACGTCTGTAGGGTTCGGACTGCCGGTGACGCGGACCTTCTTAGCGCCGGTGCATTCGGCAGGGCTGTATCGGCCCGGTGCGGTGATCGTGGGGCCGTACAGCTTCACGAGCTGCGCATAGTCCGCGTCATCGCCGAACGCGCCTTCTACGGCCTCTAGGTAGGCTCGGTGTCCATCGCTAGTGAGCCGGACGCGGTTGGCGAGCCGGTCGCGCAGATCGTCCATAAACCACATGGCGTATTCGGCATCGCGACCGCCAACGAGGTAGGACACGATCAGCTTGCTATCGGAGTCAAGGGCGGTCCACGTCCACGTATCGCCAGCTCCTTCCGGGGCGTCCTTCGCGGTCGCGACGTTCTTTTGCTTGGCGTAAGTGAACGACCAGATTTCGTCGACCTGAACCCGGCTCGCTTTCACGTTGCGCACTTTGGCGTCGTGATAGGCGGCGCATGCCTTACCCGCGTCCACGAGCAGCTTGGCTACAGTGTTCTTGCTCGCGCCGGTCAAGCGGGTGACGGTCCGGATGCTCATGCCTTCACAGAGCATGTGGAGGATTCTGGCGCGGTCGTCGTTCGATAGCCTGTTCATGCATTTTCTATCTGATCCTTCGGGCACCTCGTCAAGCATAAGGGTCAGTTTGACTTTACTAATCAATTTACACTTGCGTGTCAGAATCCGTGCGTGGTAATGCGTCACCAATGAGGATCGTGTTTGCTGATGACGCCCTGGCGTTGATCGAGACGGATGAAGCGGGGGCTACCCGCCTTCCAGTCAGCGTGATCAAATCGGCGCGTCGAAAGCTTACGCTCCTAAGGGCGGCGATCGACGACCGTTCATTAAGGAATTGGAAAAGCCTGCACTACGAAAGACTAAAGGGGGATCGTGAGAGTCAGCGGTCAACTCGATTGAACGATCAATATCGAATGGTTTTCGAGTTGGACGAGGAAACCGAGCCGCAGACTGTCACAATATTGCAGATTGAGGACTATCACTGATGGCCAAGGCCTCACCATTGCCGGTCGATCATCCCGGTAGGTTCATCGCGGACGAGCTTGAAGCCCGAGGATGGCTTCAGGCCGATCTGGCATACATTCTCGGCATTGATGTCAGCCAGCTCAATAGGCTGATCAAGGGAACTACCGATATAACCACGGATTCTGCCGTGGCTCTGGGCGATGCGTTCGACATGCCTGCCGAGTTCTTCCTAAATCTTCAGAAGATGTATGATCTCGCCAGGGCGCGCAAAGCGGACCCCGGCGTTCGCACGCGCGCATCTTGGCTTTCAAAATTTCCCATCCGGGAGATGATTAAGCGCGGCTGGATTGAGGACGCCGAGCCCGCGTTGCTCGATCTCCAGATGATGCGGTTTTTCGGAAAAAATAGGGTCGAAGATATTCCGTTTGTAGGCGACGCTCCACTGTTGGCGCACGCTGCAAAGAAGACTGATACAGGCAACTATTCTGGCACCACAGAAATTCAGTATGTGTGGCTGAGCCGAGTGCGCAAAATTGCCGAGCAAATGGAGTGTCCGCTTTATTCCGAGCAGGCGCTTCGTGATAGCCTACCATCAATCCGCGAGCACATGCTGATCAAGGAGGATTTGATCCATATCCCTTCGATCCTGAAAAAGTGTGGCGTGCGCTTCGTATTGGTCGATTTCCTTGCTGGATCGAAGATCGATGGCGTTTGCCTCTGGCTTGATGGCCAGCCTGTCATTGGCATGACTCTGCGGTTGGATCGTCTCGACAACTTCTGCTTTGTGTTGAGGCACGAAATCGAACACGTTTTGAATGGCGACGGGAAGGAAGCGTCGTTTGCGCCGGTCGATAGTGACACCAGCACAGACACGGATATCGATTGCGAAAAGCTGGCAAGCGATGCGGCGGCGGAATTTTGCATTCCTCGTGATCAAATTGACTCATTTATCGCTCGCAAGAGCCCGTTCATTTCCCGCGAAGATGTCTTGAAATTTGCCGCTCGCTTGGAAGTGCATCCTGCGATTGTGGTTGGGCAAATCCAGCATCGAACGAAGAAATGGGGCTGGCTCAAGGAGTACCAGATCGGCGTGCGTGAGCATCTGATGGATTGGGAGTTCAAGGACGGTTGGGGCTATCACGCCCCGACCGGCCTTTAGGAGGCGGTGATGGCGGACTATAACGAACAGGTTGACCGACTCTGGGATGAGTGGGCCGGACAAACGGGTCAGGATTCCGGCGACCCGAACGAGTTCATCGATTGGGCATTGGGCGCTCGCAAACTAGCCGTGCGTCCACAGGACGTGCGCAAAATTCTTCGCGAGCAGGTCACTCGCGCGTTGCGGCAGTCGAAACGGTGGGATGAGAAAGGCGGCTTCACATACCGCGCCAAGCAGTCAGTTACGCTGATGATCGATGGGGTTGCGACCAAGCACTATTTTGACACCGATAAGGGCGGAACGCCTACCAAGCGGCAGAAATCGGTGAGGCAACGCCGTGAGGCTATCGCCCATGACGTTTACCGCGCGCACTGCGATGTCGAGCGGATGAACAGCAATTTTCCTAGCGACCCGCAGCTAAACTTTTTTCCGAACTTTGCAGACGACATTCTGGAGCATCGCGCTGCCGAGCAGGCTGAACCAAAAGAAGAGAAAGGCGGGCGCTAGTTGCTCTTCTTCCACCGGGCCGAGGCCGCGAGGCTGGCAATCTCGGCTCGCTGCGCCGGTGTAAGTGCCTTCGCTCGCGCAGGGCCCCCGATGGCCCCCGCCTTTGAAGCGCGTTGCTCCGTGGCGCTCCCGGCGCCCTCTTCAACTTCACCCGTCGCGATATCTACGATCGCCTTGGCGAGCTGGTTCGGGTCGCGGGGTCGCTTGGGGGGCTTATCAGTCATCGAACCTTCTTACCGCATTCTTCGCAGCGGACCTTGGCTGTGTCAGGGTAGGCCGCCCCCGACACGAGGAAGCCTGGTGTCACGTCATTGACGTAGGTTTCAGTGCTGTAGGGGTGGTCCGTTTCCGAAATCTCAGCGGACCCGCTCACCTTGCACTTCTTGCATCTGAACGTGATGACGTTTCGCAGCGTGGCCATGATCTCGTCATAGCGCACTGCAAACGAGATTGCGCGCTAGATTTCAAACTGACCCACTACCCCAATGCCCGTCCCCTTGACGGCTAAACGCCGGGGTAGCGCTGGCGGGACCCGGGTGACATGGGCCGCTGGCCTGTCCCCAGTGCCTTCCTCCACATACTCAAAGGGCAGGCGGCCATCGCGGGCGTCTAGGACTACACCAGCTGCCGGATGAGCAAGCATCCGGCTTCAACGATCAACTTATGAGAGTGGGCATGCCGCTAGATGCCAGTGCCGGTGACTCGCGCGACAGGAATACCACCTTATACGCATAGGTCACTGAACTTCCTCGAGCAAGACTGCCGGCTTGACCTTCAACGCCTCCGCCAATCTGCCCAACGCTCTGACCGTGGGATTGCGCGTCCCACGTTCCAAGTCGCTGACGTAGCTGCGCTTCAAGCCTGACTCCAGCGCCAGCGCCTCCTGCGACATGCCGGCGAGCTTTCTGCGCCGACGTACGTTCGCGCCGAGAAGCTGCACTACATCCATGCGCCGATGTGGCCGCAAACGGCTGCCGCCGTCTGTCCACCAAACGTGTCATTTTACTTGCTTCTGGTGGGGTCGTCGAGCCAAGCCCTGATCAAGGGGCGGCTAGAGGATCGAGCCGAAGGTCGCGCCACAACAGGGGGCGACATTACCATGACGGCATCAACAGCAACGTCGGCGCGTGCAGCGTCCGGCGCGATGCCGTGCGTCCGCGTCACTGACGCCCAACTCACATCAACGGAGAACACACGTGATTGACAACGAGACACTCGCTAGCATCGAGAACCTGCATCGGCTCAAGACCGAGGGCGTCATCACCGAAGAGGAGTTCGAACGCTCCAAGGAGAAATTGCTGTTCGGGAACAAGACCGCGCCGCGTCCTGCTATGACGTGGCCGCTGTCAGCGCCGACCGGCGGCTTGCCCGACGAAGCCGATCACATCGGCTGGATCACGCTTCCGCTGCGTCGCTTTGCCGACTTCCAAGGTCGGGCGACGCGCAAGGAGTTCTGGATGTTCCAGCTCATCTACGTCGCGTTGCTGGTGATCGGCGTTGTCTTCATCGGCGGCACGACCGGCAGCTATGGCGAGTTCAGTCCGTTCGGCAACGTCGTCCTCGCGCTGATCGTGTTGGCAATTATCGGCTTGCTAGTGCCGCAAACGGCCGTCCAGGTACGTCGCTTACACGATCAGGATCGCTCGGGGTGGTTGATCCTGCTGAACTCCATTCCCTACGTCGGCACACTGGTCATCCTCGTCTTGATGATCCTGAAGGGGACGGAGGGGGAGAACCGCTTCGGACCTGATCCGTACAGCGCCTGACCCTATCCACCCGTCTTTCACGTCGCCTTCGGCCTCACCGCCGGGGGCGTCTTCATTTTGAGGGCCATGCCATGCCGATACCTACCGAGCGGCGACGCTGAATGGCGCGCGTCATCCTCACCATCATCGCGCTCGTACTGGCGATCACCGTTATCAAGGCCGCGATCATCGCGCTTGTCGTCGCGGGGCTCATCTTCCGCACGCAGCAGACGATCGGCCTACTTGCGATCGGCGGCCTCGCCACGCTGGTCGGCGCCTATCCTCCAATCGGCTTGGGGCTCGTAGCCGTCCTGATCATCGCGGCTGTCGCCAGAGCCGTCCGCAACTAACCCATCACCCATCAACCACCCGCAGCCCTCGGCCTCACCCGCCGGGGGCGTTTTGCGTTTCAGGAGAACAACATGCTCATCATCAACGACGCTTACGAGCTGGTCGCGGCGCTGGACTCGTCGCTACCGCCCGACATCAAGCGCTTGCTTCAACTCCGCTGCGACCTGATCGACCTTGCAACCTTCGTGATCGTCTCACCGGGCGACGCGGTCGGGGCGGTCGAGGCCGCCGCCGGTATTCCGATCATAACCAATATCGTCGATGGCAGCCACTTTGGCGAGGCCGACTTCCAACCGTCTGCCGAGTGGGTCGCCGATCACGGTGGCCTGTTTGAAGCGCCCTTCATCCTGTCCGATGACGGGGCAGGGGTCGTGCTGATCGTTCCCGACGATGACGGCGTTGACGCGACGCTGTTGGCCCTACTGCGCACCTATGGCGAACGTGCGCTCGGCGATGATCTCAGCGGCACCAAGTCCGGCAGGGCAGCTAGCGCCTGAGAGCGTCCAATAGCCCTGCCTCTCGAATCCGCAACTCGACCGAAACCAACCCCCGCGGGACCTGCTCCTGGCGGGCTTCTTTTTACTCGGAGCCCAACCTCATGCTGCACCTATACGATAGCGCGACGATGGCGCGCGCCCTCACACTCGACCTTGAACCTTGCTTACACGCGCTGCTGACTGACCGTATTGGTTCGCTCGTGACAGCCAATCATGACCTGACCGACCAGACCGAGTTCCTCGTCATAGAGCCCGGCGACACAGAGGAAGACGTCATTAGGGCAGTCGGCTTCTCCCCGCTCGTGGAGCCAATCGACGGACTGCGATTCGGTGAGCCCGGCTTCTACTCGTGGTGGGACTGGCTGGCTAATCGCGAGGGCTGGTTCGAGATGATCGTCACGTTCGGCAGCGTGTTCGCTCACGTGCTGTTGATCAGCCACCACAACCATCCTTACGCCAGACTCTGCAGCCAGTTCTGCCCATCCAGTTAGCATCAAAACGTAAAGCTTTTAGGACAGCAATGATGTCGTAAAAAAATCGTTTTAAAACAATGACTTCGAACCCGTTGACTTAACCCTGTAAGGGTGTGTCGATTTCCAGGGCTTTTTGATGCAAATTCGACCCCTTCAACTCGCTCGCTAGCGCCTTGAAGCGCATCGAACGCCCGCCCGCTTATGGCCGCACAAGCGCTGATTAGCGGGGGCGGAAATGGCAGCTCTTCTGCCGCGCGCTCCTTGCAGGGAAACCAACCTCAACGGAGTCTAGAATGCAAATTCACATCATCGACCGTTCACTCATCGAACGCGGCCGCGCTGTTTTCGAAGCCGGCTTGCGTTGTGGATCGGGACGTGGCCTCTCGATCGTGCCAGGCGCGATCGCCGCAGCTATCGAGCACGGCTTCACTACCGCCCTCGATATCGAGTCCGCCGTATCGTTGCACACACGCTGTTCCAGAAGCACGGTGGGGACTGTTCTGATGACCCTCGATGCGGCTCGCAACGCCAATGGCCTTTGGACCCGGAACGCTGATGGCGAGTACCGCCTGACGGAAGAGCCGGTCCGAACCTTCACGATTATGGCTCAGTGATGGAAGCCCGTACCTACCCGCGTCCGGATGTCGTCTGGCGTTCGATCATCGATCGACTCGACTTTCTGACCGCGTTCGCGATCAACGTCATCGGGACCGAGGCCGAAGAGCCACAGCCCGAACCTGATCAGCCGGAAAAGCATTGAAATCGGACGCCGTCGTCACCTCGGCGGCGGCGTCAACATGCAGGCACCTATGAAGCTAGATGAACTGCCAGACCAACCACGGTCGGGTTCGGATCGCACGCTGTCGACGATCGCCAATGTCGCGGCCATCATGACTGAAGCGGGTATCACCGCCCGCTATAACGTCATCAAGAAGAAGACCCAAATTCTGCTGCCGGACCACGGCGGGACCGCTGACAATCTCGACAACGTTTCCCTCACTACCATCGTCAGCCTCGCCGCCCAGCACGGTATGCCCACCGGTCACGTGGGCGAGTACGTGAATGCCATTGCAGACCGTCACGCCTATAACCCGGTCGCCGACTGGATCAGGAGCCAGCCGTGGGACGGCACCGATCGCCTCCGGGCCTTCTACGCCACCGTCACCGAGCAGGAGGGCTACCCGGTCGTCCTGAAGGAAGCGCTCCTGCACAAGTGGCTGCTGAGCGCGGCGGCGGCGGCACTCCACCCCAAGTACCACGGGCGAGGTGTGCTGACCCTGCAAGGGCCGCAGGGCATCGGCAAAACCAGCTGGGTTCGGTCTCTCGTGTCCGATCCCGACCTTTGCGAGGCGGTGGTGAAGCTCGACCATCACCTCGACGGCAGCAACAAGGACTCGGTGTTGCTGGCCATTTCAAACTGGCTCGTCGAGATCGGCGAGCTAGACAGCTCGTTCAAGAAGGACGTCGCTCGGCTCAAGGGCTTCCTGACCGCCGACAGCGACAAGGTACGGCGGCCCTACGATCGGCGCGAGTCCGAGTACCCGCGTCGCACCGTGTTCGCCGCCACCGTCAACGAAAGCGCCTTCCTCGTGGACACTACGGGGAACAGCCGGTGGTGGACAATCTCGGTGGCCAAGCTCGACTTCCAGCACGGCATCGACATGCAACAGCTGTTCGCGCAGCTGGAAGTCGAACTTGGGGACAATGGCGAGTGGTGGCTCTCGCCTGACGAAGAGGCGATGTTGGCGGCGCTTAATGCCCGACACACCGTTACCAGCGTCGTCGTCGAGCGGGTGATGGCCGTCATCGACATGGAAAGGCAGCAGACTGAAGCTGTCACCGCGTCCCAGCTCCTCCGCATTGCCGGGATCGATAACCCGACCAACCCGCAAGCCAAGGAATGCGGTGGTCTCCTCCGTGAGCTGCTCGGGGAGCCGTCGCGCATCCAAGGCATCATGAAGTGGAGGGTGCCACTGCGGGAGCCTCAACTCGTGGAGCGGCGGCGGCGGCGAGATCGGGATGGCACCTCGGTCAATGGCGATCCCGACGAGACCTTCTAACCTCTTCCGATCCTTCCAGGTGGGGGGAGGGGTAGGAGAAATGAGAGGTTAAGTGAGGGGGGAGGGGTAGACGTCCCCGTGAGCTGAAATCGGCGAATGCTGCCGCCCTTCCCCCCACCACCATCGCTGTCCTGAACGGGCGCAACCTCGTGCCCCGTTANAACAAACCGGACAATCGATCAATCCCGCTATCTCTAGCGAAAGACCGCTGTCCGTCTATGTGGCGACCAACAGAACCGCGCCTCAGTGGTGCGCCCCGTCGGTGAAAAGCCCTCTACGGGGAGGAGCAGGTTCGGTCAAGCGATTCGGTGACACTTTTTTTGCTCCGGCGCGACGAACGTGCGTCAGCACCCGCACAACGGGATCCGCGAACTTGTTGATCAAGGTGAGGTCGCGGACCGACGCGGCAGAACGGCTCATTGAACCGGCTTCGTTTCAGGAGCCCGGAGCCATGACCGATCGCCCCACCCCACCCTATCCCGAACAGCAGCAGTCGATGCCGGGCAGCACCGCTGCAATGACGCCGCGCCCCGACCATTGCGGGGACAGCTTTGTCGGCCATGGTCGGCTGACCGATCGCAAGACGTTGATTACCACGGCGATAGCGGGATCGGTCGGGCGGTCGCGCTGGCCTATGCGCGCGAGGGCGCTGATGTCGCGATCGCCTATCTCAACGAGCACGACGATGCCGCGGGAACCAAGCGGCTGGTCGAGGCGGCCGCGCGGCAGGCCTTGCTGGTCCCCGGTGACATCAGCCACCCGGCCCATGCCCGCGCCGTGATTGACCGGACCGTGGCAGCGTTCGGCTGGATCGACGTGCTGGTCAACAACGCCGCGCACTAGGCGACTTTCCGGTCGCTCGCGGACATCGCCGACGAGGAATGGCAGCTGACGTTCGCGGTCAACATCCATGCGATGTTCTATCTGTCGAAGGCAGCGCTGCCGTCATGCGTGCGGGATCGTCGATCATCAACACGACCTCGATCAATGCCGACAGTCCAAACGAGCAGCTGCTGGCTTATACCACCAAGGGCGCAATCCACAATTTCACTGCCGGACTGGCGCAGATGCTCGCAGACAAAAAGATCCGCGTGAACGCAGTCGCGCCCGGGCCGGTGTCGGCGGCGCTGATCCCCTCGACGATGCCGGCGGAGAAGGCGAAGGCTTTTGGGAGCAACACACCGCTGGGGCGTGCGGCGCAACCCGCCGAACTGGCACCGCCTTACGTGATGCTGGCCAGCGATGAAGCGAGCTACATCACCGGCGCGACGATCCCCGTCACCGGGGGGCGTCCCTTCCTCTGACACAAGGCAGCGAGCCCTGTCCGTCGCGCGGGCAGGGCCGGTCTGCTATCAGGCACGCCATGCCGATCCGTTCCCCGATCCACGCGGCGCTGGCGCTGCTGCTCCTGCTGTTTGCGCTGCCGGCCTTTGCGCAGGATGGCGACACCAGTCCGGCGACACGGCTGGCGCGTGCCGAGGCCGACGTGCGCGCCGTCGACCGCGCGATGGACCTGCGGGTCGACGACGATGCGCGAGGTGCCTTGCGCGAACGGATCATCGCTGCGCGCGTCGCCGCCACCGCCGCGACCGCCGATCTCGCGGAGCAACTCGCGCTGGTTGACGCCCGGCTTGCCGGGCTCGGTCCAGCCGGCGGCGCCGAGGCCGCGGACCTCGGCGCGCAACGCCAACGGCTGTCGCGTCAGCATGTCGCGCTCGATTCGAGCGTTAAGCGTGGGCGGCTGATCGGGGTCGAGGCGCAGCAACTCGCCGACGAGCTTGACCAGAGCGTCGCCGAGCGATTCAGCGCGACGATCGCCGCGCGC
This sequence comes from Sphingomonas sp. 8AM, assembly GCF_902506455.1. Classification (GTDB taxonomy): domain Bacteria; phylum Pseudomonadota; class Alphaproteobacteria; order Sphingomonadales; family Sphingomonadaceae; genus Sphingomonas. Next base: position 3,098,330 of record NZ_LR733844.1, read on the forward strand.
AGCCCGTCGCCAGTGATGCCCGCGTTCTGGGTGGCGGTGGTCGATGCGATGCCGCGTGATCTGCGGCGGACCGAAGGATATCTCGCCACGGGCGCCGACACGATTGCGCGCGGTCGCGGACAGATCTGGCCGGCGCTGCTCGGCCTGATCGCGGCGCTGGCGATCGGGTTTCCGGCGCGCGTCGCCGCGCAGCGAGTGGGACAGCGTTTCCTGATCGAGGATGCGCCGGGGCACCGTGTTCGCCGCTCCGCCGCCGCGATCTGGCGCGTGCTTGTCGGGACGCTCGCGCCGTTTCTCGCCATAGCGGTGCTGATCGCCGGGCTGGGCTGGGCGCGGCTGCTCCCGGCGAGCTGGGAAGCAAGCGCGGAAGCGCTGACCACCGCAACCACCTATGCCTGTTTCGCTTCCGCGGTCACCGGTGCGCTGTTGATGCGGCGCCAGCCGAGCTGGCGGGTTGCACCAATCGCCGACGACGTCGCGACAGAACTGCGGCCGTACAGCCTGTTGCTCGCCGCAATCGCATTCGTGAGCTATATGCTGGAGGCGCTGAACGGCGCAATCGGCACCAGTCCCGCGGCGCAGAGCGCCACGCATGTGCTGGAGATCATCCTGCACCTCGTGCTGCTGGCCGGCGCGTTGCTGGCGGTCGGCCGGTTGCGCGCCAATCGTGCCGACGAAGACGGTACGGCACCGGTTCGTGCGGGTTTGGGGGCGGTGGCGTTGTTCGCGTGGCTGCTCGCGCTCGCGACGCTGGCGGCGCTGTTGCTCGGTTTCCTCGGCTTCGCCTTGTTCGTCATGCAGTTGATCGGCTGGAGCGTCGTGCTCGCGGCCGCAACGTATCTGCTGATGGCCGCAGCCGACGACCTCGCGGTCACCATTTTCGCGCGGGACAGCGCGCTCGGGCGCGCCTTGTCACGCGGATTGGGGCTGCGGGGCGCGGTTGTCGACCAATTTGGCGTGCTTCTGTCCGGCGTGGTGCGCGTCACGCTCGCCCTGATCGCGCTCGGGCTGTTCTTCGTGCCGTTCGGGACCGGCAGCGGGATCGGCACGCTGGTGGCGCGGCTCGGGCTGCTGGCGCAAGGCGTGCAGGTCGGCGGGATCGCGGTGTCGCCGGGCGCGATCGTCCGCGGGGTCGCAGTGCTGTTCATCGGGCTGACGCTGGTGCGCGCATTCCGCCGTTGGCTGGAGGACAAATACCTGCCGGCCACCGATCTCGACGGATCGGCGCGCAACTCGGTCGGGCTGGTGGCGCGCTACGTGGGCACCGCGCTGGCGGTGATCTGGGCGCTGGCGTCGCTGGGGATCGGGGTCGAGCGGATTGCGCTGCTGCTGTCGGCACTGTCGGTCGGGATCGGCTTCGGCCTTCAGGCGATCACGTCGAATTTCGTCTCGGGGCTGATCCTGCTTGCCGAGCGGCCGATCAAGATCGGCGACTGGATCCGGGTCGGCACCGACGAGGGCGACGTCAAGCGGATCAGCGTCCGCTCGACCGAGATCGCGCTCGCCGATCATTCGACGCTGATCGTGCCCAATTCGGAGCTGATCACCAAATCGGTGCTCAACAAGACGCTGGCCGGGCCGCTGGGCCGCATCCAGATCCAGTTCTCGGTTCCGCTGGAAACCGAAGCCGATCGCGTCGCTACGATCGTGGCCGAGACGTTCGCCGCCGAATCGGATGTACTCGACGACCCGGCGCCCAAGGTGTTCATCGATTCGATCGCCGATGGCCGGATCGTCTTCAACTGCTTCGCGCATGTCGCCTCGCCACGCGTCGCCTATGGCGCGCGCAGCGCGATCCTGCTGACCTTGCTGCGGCGCTTTCGCTCCGAAAGCATTGACATAGGCACGGTCCCGCAGCGCATGGAACTGATCGGGCGGCACGAAGAGATAAATTAGTGCGCGCATAGGCGTTCCCCGCTACAGGGCGGCCGGGGTAAGTCGACGCGGGGGCGGACGTGCTGAAGGTAAAGTGCCGGCGGATTTATCGCTGGTATGCAGAACTGGGGAATGACCCCCGTCTGGCAGTCGCGCAGATTGTCGCGCTGCAACGGCAATTAGCGTTCATTTACGCCGTGTTACTCGTCAATTCTCTGGCGATCGTCGTGACCCACCGTGATGTCGCGCCCTTCGCGCTGAGCACGATCGTCCCGATCGGTCTGTTCGCGCTCAGCAGCTTGCGGCTCATCCACTGGTGGCAGCGCGGCCGACGCTCCGAATGGCCGGGCGCCGCCGAGGCGCGTCGCCGGTTGCGGATCATCACCGTGCTCGGTCCGCTGCTCGCGCTTACCTACGTGTCCTGGTCGATCGCACTGCTCGACTATGGCAATCCGCTCCAGCAGGCGCATGTGATGATCTACGTGACGACCACGTCGATCGGATGCATCTTCTGCCTCAGCGCCCTGCCGCAGGCCGCGGTGCTGGTCGGCCTCGTCGTGATGCCGGCATTCATCGTCGCCTGTCTCGTGCGGCACGACGTAATGTACATCGTCATTGCAGTGAACATCGCGCTGGTGCTGACGGTGCTGCTCCGCGTCCTCTTCAACAGCTTCGACCATTTCCGCCAGCAGGTGCGCTCGCAGACGCAGCTCGAGCGGCAGCATGACGAGCTGATCCGGCTGAACCACGACAACGAGCGGCTGGCGCATACCGACAGTCTGACCGGGCTGCCCAACCGTCGCCGCTTCCACGACGATCTCGCCGATCTGACGGCGCGCGGCGATGCGGCATCGTTCGGGGTCGGACTGCTCGACCTCGACCGCTTCAAGCCGGTCAACGACACCTTCGGCCACCATGTCGGCGATCTTCTGCTCGCGCAGCTCGCGGTGCGGGTGCAGCCGCTGCTCGGCGACGCGACCCTGTATCGGCTCGGCGGCGACGAGTTCGGCCTGCTCGTCCCGGGCGGCGCCTGTGCGGCCGCGATCGTCGGCGAGCGGCTGTGCGCCGCCCTGTCCGCGCCGTTCGCCATCGCGGAGCTGACGGTCACGGTCGGCGGCTCGATGGGGATCGCATTGTTCCCCGGCGCCGGGCACGTCGCGGCCGACCTGTTCGACCGCGCCGACTACGCGCTCTATCATGCCAAGCGGACGCAGGGCGGCGGGTTGTGTATCTTTACCCACGATCTGGAACGCGCGATCCGCCGCGACCGCGCGATCGAGGCGGCGTTGCACGCCTGCGATTTCGATGAGGAATTGCACCTGTACGGCCAGCCGATCGTCGGCGCGCGCAGCGGTCATGTCGAGGCGGTCGAGTTCCTGGCGCGCTGGCGCAGCCCGCTGATCGGCGACGTCGCGCCGGGCGATTTCATCACGGTCGCCGAGCGCTCGACGCTGATCCACGCCATAACGCTGGCGATGTTTCGCAAGGGACTGGCCGCAGTGCGGCTGTTGCCGCCGCATGTCGCGCTGTCGTTCAACGTCTCGGCCTGCGACCTTCATTCCCCCGCGACGCTGACCGCGATCGAGCGGGCGCTGCTCGCCTCGGGGGTCGCGCCGGCGCGAATCTGGGTCGAGGTCACCGAAACCGCGGTGATGCGCGATCCGGCCGCGGCCGGGCGGGCGCTGCAACGGCTGCGCCGGTTGGGCATGAAGGTCGCGCTCGATGATTTCGGCACCGGACATTCCAGCCTCAGCACCCTCCATCAACTACCGCTCGACAAGGTGAAGATCGACCGCAGCTTCATTGACGACCTCAAGGCGCAACGCGGCTGCACAGTGGTGGAGGCGATGGTCAGCCTGTGCCGCGCGCTGTCGCTCGACTGCGTCGCCGAAGGGGTGGAAACCGCCGACCAGCTCGAGACGCTGCTGCGAATGGGATGCGAGCATATGCAGGGCTTCCTGTTCGGGCAGCCGCTGCCGATCGCGATGCTTCCCGATGCGGTGCGGATCATCGGCCGGCGTGCAGCAGCCTGATGCGGGCGGGGGCGCTTGCTGGCGGGCCCTGCCCTGTTGCCCCGAAGCTGATCCAAAGGCTTCTTTTCTCGGTGTCCAAGAAGCAGGGCCCCGGATCAAGTCCGGTTCGACGTGGGCGGGAGCCGGACAGCCAATGAAGAGGCCGATCAGCTTTGAAATCCCTAAGTCTCGATCGGCCATGATGACCTGGAGCCGAATTCGTCATTGCAAGCGTAGCGAGCAACCCAGGGCCGGACCGGGACGTCCTGGATTGCTTCGCTACGCTCGCAATGACGATCAGGTTGACGGTGTCACGTCTCAAAGCGCGCAGAGTGGCGAGGACGTCGCGAGCGCCGGGTTGCGTGATTGCTGTGGCCTCTATCCACGTCGCCCCGGACTGATCCGGGATGACGGGTGGAGAGGATGATCGGACCGGCATGCTGCTGTCGCCAGACGACATCGGCCACGCCACAACCGCCCGTAAAACATCACGATCCTTGTTGTGATTGCCGGCACATCCTAACGCGCCGCGGATGCCGCGCCCCTTCGCTCCGACCTACCGGTTGCTCGCCGCTTTCTCGCTCGCGCATGCCGGGGCGGTAATCGGCTATCTGCCGTTCCTGTCGCTGCTGCTTCCGCTCAAGATCGACCGGCTGGCCGGGGAGGCGCGGATCGGCTGGCTGACCGTGGCGGTGGTGCTCGGTGCGGCGACCGCGAGCGGCGCGAACGTCCTGTTCGGCTGGCTGAGCGACCGGTCGTTCGCGCGCGGCGGCGGGCGGCGCGGCTGGATCGCCGGCGGCCTCGTGGCGCTCGCGCTCAGCTATGCGGCGATCGCGCTGGCCGCACGACCCGCGACGCTCATCGTCGCGGTGCTGGCGTTCCAATGCGCGGTCAATGCGGTGCTCGCGCCGATGATGGCGATCATGGCCGACGAAATCCCCGACGAGCAGCGCGGGCTGGCGGGCGGGCTGCTCGCGATCGGTCCGCCCGCGGCGGGGGCGGTGTCGGCGCTGCTGGTCGCCGACGCCGGCTGGACCGAGGCGGCACGGCTGGCGCTGATCGCCGCCCTGACGACCGTGGCGGTGTGCCCGCTGCTCATGATCCGCCGGCCTGCGGTTGCCGCAGCGCCGCGGATGCCCGAACTTGCCCCCGCGCAACGCCTGTGGGTCGCGAGCGTCGCGCGGCTGCTGGTCCAGCTCGCCGGTGGGGCGCTGTCGCTGTACCTGCTCTATTATTTCCAGACCGTTGCCGGCAGCGTCCCGCCGGCGACGCTCGCCGCGCGCGTCGGGACGCTGCTGACGATCAGCTATATCCTGCCGCTGCCGGTCGCGGTGCTCGCCGGCCGGCTGTCGGATCAGGCGGCGCGCCGCACGCCGTTTCTGGTCGGCGCGGCGAGTGTGGCGACGCTCGGGTTGCTGACGATGGCGACGGTGCCGCATCCGGTGGCAGGAGCGATCGGCTTCCTCGCCTATGCGGTCGCCGGGGCGGTGTTCCTCGCATTGCATCAGGCGTTTGCGGTGCGGCTGCTTCCCGACCCGCGCCACCGCGGACGCGATCTGGGGCTCATCAACCTGTCGAATACCGTGCCGTCGCTGCTCGGCCCGCTGCTGACCTGGGCGTTGGCGACGCCCGGCGATTTCACGTTGTTGCTGGTGGTGCTCGCCGCACTGACGCTGGCGGGGGGCGTGCTGATCCTGCCGCTGCGCCGGGCGCGCACACCGGACGGCACCGGGCGCTAGCGCCCGAGCGCCTCGACCAACGCCTGCACCTTGCGCTGCCGCCACTGCGGCGTGGGTGCGACGAGCCAATAACCCATCCGCGACGGCTGCGCCTCGCCAACCACCACGATACGTCCGGCGGCGATGTCGCGCGCCGCCAGCATCTCGGGCACCGTCGCGCGGCCCAGCCCGGCGGCCGCGGCGTCGATCGCCAGCCCGGCGTCGCCGACCCGCACCTGCCCGGCGCTGTCGGGTTCGGGGGCACCCGGCCACAGGATCGCAGTGTCCGCCGCGCCGGTAGCGCGCGCGACGGTCACCAGTCCCTCGCTTTCGATCGCCTCGCCCTCGTGCGGGCCCGGTCCCTCGCCCCAGCGGATCGCGAGGTCGAGGTTGGCCTCGGTAAAGTCCATCCCCTCGTCCGCCGCGACCAGTACGAAGCGCAGGTCGGGGTCGGTCGCGGCGATCTCCGCCAGCCGCGGGAGCAGCCATTTCTCGGTCACGTCGCGCGGGCAGGCGATCGTCAGTGACTTGGACGATTGCCCGGCCTGCATCGCGCGCACCGCTTCCTCGAATTCGAGGAACGCCTGGCGCAGCGGCGCCAGCCCCGCCTCGCCCTCGGGAGTCAGCTCAAGCCCCTTGGTGGTGCGGCGGAACAGCACCACGCCCAGCGTATCCTCCAGCGCGCGGATCTGCTGCCCGACCGCCGCCGGGGTCACTGCCAGCTCGTCGGCGGCGCGGGTGAAGGACAGATGGCGTGCCGCGGCATCGAGCACGCGCAGTCCGTTGAGCGGCAGATGGGTCCGCTTCACCGCGTCACTCCGCCACCGCGGGCGCATGAAGCGCGAAGCGCGGGATCGCGACGTCGAACACGCGTCCGTCCTCGGCCAGCATCCGGTAGCTGCCCTGCATCGCGCCGCTTGGCGTGGCGAGCGGACAGCCGGACACGTAGTCGTAGCTGCCCTCGGGCTGGATCACCGGTTGCTCGCCGACGACGCCCTCGCCCTCGACGGTGTGGCGCGCGCCGTTGCCGTCGGTGATGATCCAGTGCCGGGTCAGCAGTTGCACCGCGCCCGCGCCGTCGTTCTCGATGCGGATGTGATAGGCCCAGAACCAGCGCCCGCGCCCCGGCTCGGACTGTTCGGCGAGGTAGCTGACTGAGACGCGAACGGTGACATCCTCGGTCGTGGCGGCGTCAGTGAACAACGCCTCCATGCCGGTCGCGGTGCTCACAGTCCGACCTGCCGCAGCGCGCGGTCGAGATCGTCGATCAGGTCCTGCGGATCCTCCAGCCCGACGTTGAGCCGGAGCAGCCCCTCGGTCACGCCCATCTCGGCGCGCGCCTCGGCCGAGACACCGTAGTGGGTGGTCGAGGCGGGGTGCGTCATCAGCGAGCGCGAGTCGCCGATGTTGTTCGAAATGTCGATCAGCTCCAATGCGTTGAGCAAGGCATGCGCCTGCGCACGATCGGCGACCTCGAACGCGAAGATCCCGCCGACCGCGCTCATCTGCGCCATTGCCAGTTCGTGCTGCGGGTGGCTCGGCAGACCGGGGTGGAGGATGCGCGGGACGCGCGCCGCGAGGAAGCGCCCGACCGCCAGCGCATTCTCCGACTGGCGGCGGATGCGCAGGTCGAGCGTCTCCAGCCCCTTGAGCACCACCCAGGCGTTGAAGGCGCTCAGCGTCGGGCCGGTGTTGCGCGTGAACGGCAGCAGCGTGTTGTCGATGAAATCCTGCGTCCCGCACACCGCCCCGGCGAGCACGCGGCCCTGCCCGTCCATCATCTTGGTCGCGGAATAAGCGGTGACGTCGGCGCCGAATTCCATTGGCCGCTGGAGCGCGGGGGTGGCGAAGGCATTGTCGACGACGCTGGTGATCCCGCGCTCGCGCGCGATCCCGCACACCGCGCGCAGGTCGACGATGTCCATGGTCGGGTTGGCGGGCGTCTCGAAGAAGAACACCTTGGTATTGGGGCGCACCGCGTCCTCGAACGCCTGCGGATCGCGCGCGTCGACGGTGGTGGTCTGGATGCCGAACTTGGGCAGCAAGGTATCGACCAGCCAGCGGCACGAGCCGAACGCCGCGCGCCCGGCGACGACATGATCGCCCTGTTGCAGCTGGCAGAGCAGCACCGCGGTCATCGCCGCCATGCCGGTGGCCATCGTCCGGCACGCCTCGGCGCCCTCCAGCAACGCGATCCGCTGTTCGAGCATCTCGACGGTCGGATTCTGGAGTCGCGAATAGGTCATGCCGGTCTGTTCGCCGGCAAAGCGCGCCGCCGCATCCTCGGCACGATCGTAACAATAGCCCGACGTCAGGAACATCGCTTCGGATGTTTCGCCATATTCCGACCGGGCGGTGCCGCCGCGAACCGCAAGGGTCGCAGGGCGCCAGTGCTGGGTGATCGACCGATCCTGTCCGCTATGCCGCTTCATGCCCCCGCTTAGCCTCCGCGCACCCGCCAGAACAAGTCAAACCGTCATCGCGCGGGCTTGTCGCCGACGCGCTGCTGTCGCAAGTCCGCATAGGGCGTGACGGAGGGATTGCCGCAGTGACGAGGGCCGGACGACAGGAGGGAACGCCGCGACTGCTGGCGCTGGCCATCGCGCTGGTCAGCTGGCTGGTGTTCGTCTTTCGCCTGTCGGTGCCCGCCAAGCCGGTGTTCGACGAGGTCCACTACCTCCCCGCCGCGCGCGCGCTGCTCGCGCTGTCGGGGCCGACCAATATCGAACATCCCTTGCTTGCCAAGGAGTTGATCGCGGCCGGCATCCATCTGTTCGGCGACGTGCCGTTCGGATGGCGCATCGCCTCGACGCTGGCGGGCAGCGCGACGGTCGCGGGGGTGTTCGCGCTGACCCATTTGCTGACGCGCCGCACGCGCCCCGCCCTGTTCGCCACCATCTTCGCGCTGCTGGGCTTCACGATCTACATCCAGGCGCGGATCGCGATGCTCGACACGTTCATGGTCGCGTTCCTGATCTGGGGCATCGTGTTGCTCAGTTCGGCGATCCGCGACGGCAGCGTCGCGCGATGGAGCGCGGGCAGCGTGCTGATGGGGCTGGCCACCGCGTGCAAATGGACCGCTGCCCCCTATGTCGCCGCGGCAGCCGTCACCTTGGTGCTGATGCGGCGCGAACGGCCGCAGCGCTGGCCGGGGCTCGGCACCGTCCCCGCGCTGGCGCTGCTCGGCGGATTGTCGGTCGTCACCTATTTTCTGACTTTCGCGCCCGCGTTCTTCTACGCCCATGACGCGCTGACGCTCCGCACGCTCCCGCACTTCCAGTGGGACATGTACCTGCGCCAGACACAGAAACTGCCGCCGCACACCTATCAGTCGAACTGGTGGACCTGGCCGCTGCTGATCCGCCCGATCTGGTATCTGTACGAGCCGGTCGACGGGGCGCAACGCGGCATCCTGCTGCTCGGCAATCCGGCGGTGATGTGGGGCGGGCTGGTCGCGGTCGTCGCCTGCTATCAGGCGTGGGTGCGGACCGGCGCCGCGCGGCTGCTCGCACCCGCCGCGCTATGGACCTTCTCGGTGGCGATCTTCGCAATCATCCCCAAGTCGCTCGGCTTCTATTATTACTATTATCCGTCGAGCGTGCTGCTGTGCGTCGCGCTGGCGGTGGCGATCGATCATCACCGCGCTGCGCTGGGGCGGTGGGTGGAGGCGTATCTGCTGCTGGTGTTCGCGCTGTGGCTGTATTTCCTGCCGGTGCTGAGCGCGCAGGCGCTTGCCAACGCAGCGGCGTTCCATCGGTTTACGTGGTTCAACAGCTGGGTGTGAGACCAGCTTCAGCGATACCGCCCCCAGGTGAAGCGCGACGACAGTGCATAATTCCACACCGCGCCGACCAGCACGCCGAGCAGCGCCGACGCCGCCCATGCTCCCTGCCGCACGTCGTGGAGGAACGCCGCGACGCCGACGTTCGCCACCGCCCCGACCGAGCAGACGAGGCAGAATGCCACCCAGCCGTCGAGCAGCGCGCGCGCGCCGCGCAGCCGCCGGTCGCGATAGGTCAGCGCATTGTTGAGAAAGAAGTTGAACGTCATCGCCGCAAAGGTCGCGACGATCTGCCCGGTCAGGAATGTCAGCCCGGCGACGACATAGAGCAGCGTCAGCACGCTCATATGCACCCCCGCGCCCAGCGCGCCGATCATCGAAAACATTGCGAAGCGCACTGGCACGACGCGTCCCAGCCGGCGGTCGTAGAGCGCGATCAGATATTCCATCGCGACGACGTGATCGAGCTTGCTCTCCCCCACGGCGCGGGTGCGGAAGACATAGGGCAGTTCGACGAAGCGCAGCGGGCGCGGCGATGCGCCGATGATGTCGAGCAGGATCTTGAACCCAATTCCGCCGAGGTGCGGCACCAGTCCGCGCAGCACGTCGGTGCGGATCGCGAAGAAGCCGCTCATCGGATCGCTGAGTTCAGTGCGCACCACCCGTGCGGCGATCCGCGTCGCGAGCGCCGATTTCGCGACGCGGTCGCGATCCCACTCGCCGGTCCCGCCGCCCGCGACGAAGCGCGAGCCGATTGCGAGGTCGAGCGCCGGGTCGTCGCGCAGCGCGGCGGCCATCTTCGGCAGCAACGTCTCGTCATGTTGCAGGTCGCCGTCCATCACCGCGACCACCGGAGCGGCGGTCGCGCACATGCCCTCGATGCACGCGCTCGATAGCCCGCGCCGGCCGATGCGCTGAATGACGCGCACGCGGGGATCGTGGCGCGCGAGGTCGCGTACCGCCTGCGCGGTTCCGTCCGGGCTGTCGTCGTCGACGAACAGCACTTCCCAGTCGAGTCCCTCCAACGCCGCCGCCAGCCGCTCCACCACCGCCGCGACATTGCCACGCTCGTTGAAGGTCGGGACGACGACCGCGAGGTCGAGCATCACGGTCGGCTCGTCATTGCGCGCGTAGCGAAGCAATCCAGGGCCGAATCAGGACGCCCTGGATTGCTTCGCCACGCTCACATTGACGATTCATTTTGGCTCCGCTGTTCGTCGTCGCGCCTACAGCGCCGCCAGCACCGCATCGCCCATCGCGCGCGTCGTTGCGGTGCCGCCCAGATCGGGGGTCCGCGCGCCGGTCGCCAGCGCCGCCGACACCGCCGCCTCGATCCGATCCGCCGCCACGCCGGCGTCGAGCGAATGGCGCAGCATCATCGCTGCCGACAGGATCGCCGCGCACGGATTGGCCTTGCCCTGCCCGGCAATGTCGGGCGCGGAGCCGTGGATCGGCTCGTACAGTCCCTTGCCGTTTGCATCGAGCGATGCCGAGGGCAGCATCCCGATCGACCCGACGCACATGCTCGCCTGATCCGAGAGGATGTCGCCGAACAGATTGCCGGTCACGATCGTGTCGAACGCGCCCGGATTGCGGACGAGCTGCATCGCGGCATTGTCGACGTACATATGCGTCAGCTCGACATGCGGGTATTCCGCCGCGACTTCGATCACCACGTCGCGCCACAATTGCGAGGTTTCCAGCACGTTCGCCTTGTCGACCGAGCAGAGCTTGCCGCGCCGCTTCGCGGCGGTCTGGAAGCCGACATGCGCGATGCGGCGGACTTCGCTTTCGTCATAGCGCATCAGGTCATGCCCCTCGCGCAGGCCGGCCTCGGTGGTGCCGCGGCCCTTGGCGCCGAAATAGACGTCGCCGTTCAGTTCGCGGACGATCACCAGATCGATCGCGTTCGCCACCTCCGGCTTGAGCGTCGAGGCGTCTTCCAGTCCGGCGAACATCCTGGCGGGGCGCAAATTGGCGAAGGTCGTCAGATCCTTGCGCAGCCCGAGGATCGCCTGTTCGGGGCGCAGCGCACGTTCGAGCGAATCGAACTCCGGATCGCCGACCGCGCCGAACAGCACCGCGTCGGCGCGCTTCGCCAGCGCCAGCGTCGCGTCGGGGAGCGGATGCCCGCTCGCGCGATAGCCCGCGCCGCCGACCGCCGCTTCCTCGAACACCAGCCCGAGGTCGAGCGCGTCGAGCACGCGCCGCGCCTCGGCGGTCACTTCGGGGCCGATCCCGTCGCCGGGCAGGATTGCGATGAGCTTGCCGTGTGTCATGCCCGCAGCGCATGGCGCGCTGGCGCGCGTCACGCAACCGCCCTCTTCAATCGCTCGACCAGCCGCGCGCGCGCCGGCAACGGATCGCGGCGTCGTTCGAGCAGCACGTCGCGCGCGAGGAAATGGCCGGTGATCGCCAGCGCCTCAAGCACTTGCGCGCCGTCCGCCGCGCCGCCGTCACGCAGGAACGCCGGCAGCGGGAACAGCCGCGCCTCATAGCCCGCCGCCGCGCCGCGCGACACCGCCGCGCCGCTCTTCGGACTGACGAAGGCGAGATGGTCAGTATCACCGGTCGCGATGCACGTCGTCAGGTCAAGGCCGAAACCCAGCTCGGCGAGCAGCAGCAGTTCGTAACGCGCCATCGCCGCCGCCCAGCCACGCGCGCTCGGCGCGGCTTCGATCGCGTCGAGCACGCCGCCGAGCGCGTCGTAGAGATAGGGGTAAGGCTGCGCCTCGGGCAGCGCCGCCGCGGTTAGCGCAGTCATCCAGTCCAGCCCCGCCGCCGGCAGCGCTGATTCGTGCAGCGCCGCGCGGCTGTGCACCAGCTCGCAGGTGAGCGCGGCGAGTTGCTCCTCGGTGCGCGCGCGCCACTCGCCGCGGATGAGGTTGCCCGGCTGTAGTACCGGGCGCAGCCCACGTGCGTGACCGCCGCGGACGTAGCCGGGGCGGACGCCATCCTCGCGCGTCAGCGCCCGCGCCACTGCGCCATGCTCGCCGTGCGCGCGGACGGAGAGCAGGATCGCGTCGGCGATCAGGTGCATTCGACTTCGCCAACCACAACACCGTCATTTCCGCGCAGGCGAGAATCCAGAACCTCGGAAGGTGGTGCTTCTATCGACGGACCTGCGCGTCTCCATTCTCGCCTGCACGGGAATGACGGCTGGAGATATACCGTCGCCCCGGACTTGATCCGGGGCCCCGCTTCTTCCTGCAGGCGGCGGGAGAAAGTAGCGGGGCCCCGGATCAAGTCCGGGGCGACGTAGAGGGGAGGAACCCGACCACCGATCGCCTCACTTCGCATGATAGAAATCGTACACCTGCTGCGCGACCGCGGCGCTGACCCCCGGCGCTTTCCGCAGATCCTCCAGCGACGCATTCCGCACCGCGCGCCCGGTGCCGAAGTGCATCAGCAGCGCCTTCTTGCGCGCCGGGCCGATCCCCGGCACCTCGTCGAGCGGGCTCGCGCCGATCGCCTTCGCGCGCTTGGCGCGGTGCGCGCCGATCGCGAAGCGGTGGACCTCGTCGCGCAGCCGCTGGAGATAGAAGAGCAACGGCGCGTTGACCGGCAGCGTCAGCTCGCGCCCGTCCATCAGGTGAAACACCTCGCGCCCCTCGCGCCCGTGGTGCGGCCCCTTGGCGACGCCGACCAGACACACGTCCTCGATCCCGAGGTCCTCGAGCACCGCCTTGGCGGCGTTCAACTGCCCGCGCCCGCCGTCGAGCAGCACCAGATCGGGCCAGGTCTCGCCATCACGATCGGGTTCCTCCTCCAGCGCGCGCGAAAAGCGGCGCGTCAGCACCTCACGCATCATGGCGTAATCGTCGTCGGTCGCGGCCTGCTTGATGTTGAACTTGCGATACTGGCCCTTACGGAACCCCTCCGGCCCGGCGACGACCATCGCGCCGAGCGCGTTGGTGCCGGAGATATGGCTGTTGTCATACACTTCGATCCGGTCGGGTGGATCGCCCAGCTCGAACAGCTCGGCCAGCTCGCGATGCAGCCGCGCTTGCGTGGTGCTCTCGGCGAGACGGCGCTCGAGCGCTTCCTTGGCGTTCCGCGACGCCTGATCGAGCAGCCGCTTGCGCACCCCGCGCTGCGGCACGTTCATCTCGACCTTGCGCCCGGCCTGTTCAGACAGCGCCTCGACCAGCACCTCGGCGTCGGGCAGCACGCGATCGATCAGGATCGTCCGCGCCGGCGGCACCTCCTCGTAGAATTGCGCCATGAACTGCGTCAGTACCTCGTCCTCGGGTACGTCGGCGGTGTGCGCGGGGAAAAAGCTGCGGTGGCCCCAATTCTGCCCGCCGCGGATGAAGAACGCCTCGATCCCGATCAGCCCTTCGTGGCACGCGAGCGCGAAGATGTCGGCGTCGCCGACCCCCTCGGCATTGATGAATTGCGTACCCTGGATGAAGGTCAGCGCTTTCAGCCGGTCGCGCAGGATCGCCGCCAGCTCGAAGTCCATATTGGCGGCGGCCGCCTCCATCTGCGCGCCAAGCTTGGCCTGCACGTCGGTGGCCTTGCCGGCGAGGAACTTCTTCGAGTCGGAAACCAGCTCGGCATACCCTTCTTCGTCGATCCGCCCGACGCACGGCGCGGAACAGCGCTTGATCTGGTACAGCAGGCACGGGCGATCGCGGGTCTTGAAGAAGCCGTCGGTGCACGACCGGAGCAGAAACAGTTTCTGCAGAGCGTTGAGCGTGTTGTTGACGCTCCCGGCGCTGGCGAACGGGCCGTAATAATCGCCCTTGGCGCGGCGCGCGCCGCGATGCTTCTGGATGCGTGGAAACTGATGATCGGCGCGCAACAGGATGAACGGGAACGACTTATCGTCGCGCAGCAGCACGTTGTACGCCGGGCGGTAGCGCTTGATGAGCTGCGCCTCGAGCAGCAGCGCCTCGGCCTCGTTGTTGGTCGTGACGATCGTCATCGACCGCGTCTGCGCGACCATCCGTTGAAGGCGACGGGAGAGCCGGTCGACCTGCACATAATTGCCGACGCGGTTCTTCAGCGCGCGCGCCTTGCCGACGTAGAGCACGTCGCCCTTGGCATCGTGCATCCGGTAGACGCCGGGCTTGAGCGGTAGCGTCTTGAGCACGTTGCGGATCGCCGCCACCCCGCCGTCCAGATCAGGCGCATCGGCGCCGCGGATCGCGTAGGTGGCCTTTTCCTCGTTGAAGCGGTCGGGGGGGCCGTAGCTGCCTGTCATCCCCCGCGATCTAGGTAGTGCGGCGGGGTGGGGCAACGGGGGTGGCACCACACACCGTCGCCCCTGCGCAGGCAGGGGCCTATGTCTGTCTCGTGCGTCGGAGGGTCCGACACAGGGAGCGCGCTGCGTGTGTCAGGCAGGGCGCATCATTCGACAGACATGGGCCCCTGCCTGCGCAGGGGCGACGGTAGTGCTTACTTCCCGCCCGCCTTCACCCAGTCAGCGATCTTCTTCTCCAGCACCGGCATCGGCAGCGCGCCGGTGTCGAGCACCTGCGCGTGGAACTTGCGCGGATCGAAACGCGCGCCAAGCTGCTTCTCCGCATCCGCCTTCACGCGCGAGATCGTCAACTGCCCGATCTTGTACGCCAGCGCCTGCCCGGGGATCGCGATATAGCGCTCGACCTCGGCGGTCGCGTCGGTGCGCGACATCGGCGAGTTGGCGAGCATATAGTCGATCGCCTGATCGCGCGTCCAACCCTTGGCGTGGATTCCGGTATCGACCACCAGCCGCATCGCGCGCAGCATCTCGTCGTTGAGCCCGCCCATCCGCTGATAGGGATCGGTCTCCATGCCGAGTTGCGGCCACAAGGTCTCGGAATAGAGCGCCCAGCCCTCGACGTAGGCGGTGTTACCGCCGAAGCGCATGAAGGCGGGGAGCACGTCATTTTCCTGCGCCAGGCTGATCTGGAAGTGATGCCCCGGCACGGCCTCGTGCAGGTACAGCGTCTCCATCTCCCACATATAACGCGTCGGCAGGTCATAGGTGTTGTAATAGAAGACGCCGGGCCGCGAGCCGTCGGGGGTGCCCGACTGATAGGAGCCGCCGGCGTCGGTCTTCTCCTTGAACGCTGGCACCGGGCGAATCTCCAGCCGGGTTTTTGGGATCAGCGAGAATTGCTCGCGCACGCGCGCGTCGACGCGACGACCAATCGCCTCATATCCTTCGCGGAGCTGCGTCGCCGACGACGGCTGGAAGCGCTTGTCGGTGCGCAGGAAAGCGAAGAACTCCGGCAGCGTGCCCTTGAAGCCGACCTTGACCTTCTGCGCCTCCATCTCGCGGGTGATCCGCGCGACCTCGGACAGTCCGAGTTTGTGCACCGCGTCCGCCTTAAGCGGCAGCGTCGTGTTCGATTCGATCAGATAATCGTAGAGCTTCGCGCCGCCCGGCATCGCCGACAGCCCGACACTGTCGCGCGCGACCGGCAGGTATTCGTCCTGCAGGAAGGTGCGCAGCCGCTGCTGCACCGGATTGAGCACCTCGGTGATCTGGCGCGTGTAGGCCCGACGGAGCCGCGTCTGGTCCGCAGCCGGGATCTCGGACGGGAAGGTCTTGACCGGACCGTAGAACGGCGACGCCTCGACGCCGCCCGCGAGCAGATTGTCGAGCTGGCCAATCATGTTGCGGACCACCAGCTTGGGCTGGACGATCCCGCTCTTGATGCCTTCGCGGAAGCGGGTAATCGCGGCGTCGATCTGAGCGGCATATTGCGCGTTGCGCTTCAGATTGTTGTCGTAGTCGGCGACGGTCTTGAACGGTGCCGCGCCCTGCCCCGACGCCAGTTCGGGGTAGAAGGTGTGCAGCCCGTAAAAGTGATCGAGCGGGCGGACGATCTGCACGGCGATCAGGTCCGGCGCATAGCCGCGCAGATTCAGCTCGGCCTGCTGCCTGAAGACGTCATAGGCGATCTGGTCGACAGGCGTCAGCTTCGCGCGATCGATCGTCGCGAGCGTCGCCAGGTCCTGCCGCGTCGCCGTTTCCTCGGCGGCGAGATGCGCGTCGGAGAAGAAGTCGCCGAGCTGGTCGGCATAGCGCATGTCGCCGCGGAACAACGCCTGCACCGGGTTGCGGCGCAGACTGCCCTCGTCGCTGTCATGGAAGAGCTGGCGGAGCCGCGCGTCGGCGCTAGCGGGGGCGGCGGCCGGGGCAGCAGGCGCCTGCGCCATCGTGGGCCCGGCGGCCGAGGCGAGCAGCAAGGCGGCGGTGATCGAGAAACGCATTGTCGGGCTTCCTTCGAGTCGGACGGCACTCGCCTGACGCGTCATTGCGAGCGTGGCGAAGCAATCCAGGGCGTCCTGATCCGGCCCTGGATTGCTTCGCTATGCTCGCAATGACGAAAGAAGGTTCCTTGTCAACGCTGTGGCACCGATGTCGTTAGTGGCAGGGGAGATGGCGCGAACGAGCAACCCCCCAAACGAAAACGGGCGCCGATGGCGCCCGCTCTGTCTCGTCGATCCCGATGGCGATCAGCTCAATTGAGCCGCCCCACGCCGGAGATGGCGCGGTCGATCAGCGCGCGGTCGGCGCCGGCGTCATGACGCTCGGCAATCAGCGCCGCGGCGGCGGCGGTCGCCGCTTCGGCGGTGCGCGCGCGGACCTCGGCGATCGCCGCGCGCTCGGCAGCGGCGATCTTGTCCTCGGCCATCCGTGTGCGACGCTCCATCAGCAATTCGGTGTCGCGCTTGGCCTTGGCGACGATCTCGGCCGCCTCGTGATGGGCATTGTCGCGCATCTTGGCAGCGTCGACCTCGGCACCGCGGGCGCGTGCGGCATATTCGTCGCGTAGCGCCTCGGCTTCCTTGCGGAGCGCGGCGGCTTCGTCGAGCTGGTGGCGGATTTCACCGATGCGCTTGTCGAGCATCGCACCGATCGCCGCGGGCACCTTCCACACGACCATGCCGATCAGCACGACCAAGGCCGCGATACCGACCCAGCCGGTGTCGTTGAAGCCCAGCGCGGTCGGTGCGGCATGCGACAAGCCATCACCGGCGCCGGTGCCGGTGCCGGCGTGGATGCCGCTGCCGTTCGCCATGTCCTGATGCTCGAGCGGCTGCGCCTCGAGATCCTGCGCCAACGTCGAAGAGGAATTAGCCATGATTCAGCTGCCTGCGGACCGCCTCGTTGGCGGCGTCCGTGGGGACCGCGACGCCGGACAGGCGCTGCACCAGCTCCTGCGCGGCCTCGGTCGCGATCGTCTGTACGTTGACCATCGCCGCCGCCTTGGCATTGCCGATGGCGACGTCATGGTGTGCGATCCGCTCGGCCAGATCGGCGTCGGCGCTACGCAATTGCACCTCGGCCGCCGCCTGGGCACGCGCCTTGGCAGCCGCGACCTCAGCCTGCGCCGCGGCACGTGCCGCGTCCATGTCGGCGTTCCATGCCGCCTCGGTCCGATCGGCCTCGACCCGAGCCGCCTCGGCGGTGGCAAGGTCCTGTGCGATCTGCGATTCGCGCAGCTCCATCACGCCCTGCACCCTGGGCACCATCATCTTGCCGATCCCGAAATACAGGATGCCGAAGGTGATGAGCAGCCAGAAGAGCTGTGAAGCGTAGGTGGCGGCGATCTGACTGATTTGGGGCATGGTGATCCGCTTCCTAGGTCAGCCCCGCCCGACGCGGGCGGGGCCATATCGTCGGCGTGATTACGCGACGAACACCAGGATGAT
Source organism: Sphingomonas sp. 8AM (assembly GCF_902506455.1). Lineage (GTDB taxonomy): Bacteria > Pseudomonadota > Alphaproteobacteria > Sphingomonadales > Sphingomonadaceae > Sphingomonas. The sequence goes on from NZ_LR733844.1 coordinate 3,116,371, forward strand.
CATCGTCACAAAGGCGAGCAGGCCCAGAAGCTCGGCACCGGCGAAGCCGATGAACAGACGGCCCTGCTGACCATCAGCGGCACCCGGGTTGCGCAGCGCGCCTTCGAGGAAGGCGGCAAACACGTTGCCCACACCCAGCGCGGCAATGCCCATGCCGATCGCAGCGAGACCGGCGCCGAGCAGCTTGGCGGCGTTTGCGTCCATGATAATAACTCCCGTTGAAATTCAGTGGTGGAAAAGGAAACTCAGTGCAGGTTGACCGCGTCGTTCAAGTAAACGCTGGTCAATAGTGCGAAGACGTACGCCTGGATCGCCGCGACCAGCAGCTCCAGCAGCGTGATTCCGATCATCAGCACGAAGCTGGGCAGCGAGACGATCGCGATGTAGCCCGGCCCCATATTGATGCCGTTGATGACAAACGCCGCCAGCACCTTGAGCAGGATATGCCCCGCGGTCATCGCGACGAACAGTCGCAGCCCCAGCGAGAACGGACGGACGAGGAAGCTCAGCAGCTCGACCACGAAGATCAGCGGGATCATCGGCAGCGGCGTGCCGTGCGGCACGAACAGGCTGAAGAAGTGGAAGCCGTGCTTGCCGAAGCCGACGATCAGCACGATCCCGAAGCTGATGATCGCCAGTACGCCGGTGACGGTCAGGTGGCTGGTGATCGTGAACGGGTGCAGACCGAAGACGCCGACCGGCATCAGCCCCAACACGTTGGCGAACAGGATGAACATGAACAGCGAGAAGACGTAGGGGACGAAACGCTTGCCCTCCGGCCCGACGTTCGAAACCAGCATGTTCTGGACGAACCCGGTGAAGCCTTCTACCGCGGCCTGCCAGCGGCCGGGCACCAGCTCACGCTTCATCCCGCCGAGCATGAACAGCCACAACGCGACCAGCGTGATGACCATCCACAACGCCGAATTGGTGAACGACAGATCATAGCCGCCCACCACCCAGGGCCGACCGAGCAAGGGCTCGATCAGGAACTGGTGCATCGGATCGATCTTGCCGCCTTCTGCCGCCACTGCGAGGTTCCCGTTTGTCACATACGTCAAGCGCCCGGATCACCCGGACGCTTGCTCGTCAACCGAATGATCTGCCTGAACGCCACCGCGATTCCGAGGAACAGCATGACGATCAGTCCCCAGGGCGCGGTGCCGATCCAGCGGTCGATACACCAGCCGATCAGCGCCGATCCGACGAGACTTCCGATCAGAGCGGCGAGTACGCGATTTCCGAGCGAATACCCTGCATCCGCGTCGTCACGTACCGTTCCCTGCCGAGTCGCTTCGTCCCGGCGCGCCTGTTCCAGTCGACGATCGAGCTGGGTCAGGCGCGGGTCGTCCGCGTCGTGGAAATCCCGTCCGGAACCGTTCTCCGCCACGCAGCCACCCTCACCCTGGTTTTTTCTCGCCGGGGACACGGGTGCGCGCAAGCGGCGAGCAGCCCCGCCAAGGCCCGGCCCGGTTAGACGGGGGGTTAAGGGGTGTCAACCGTTGCGAACGCCTTGCCGGTCCCGCGACGCCCGCCGTCGCTCCTGCGCCGCCTCCGTCGCTCCTGCGCAGGCAGGAGCCTATGGCTGTGTCGTGGCTCGAAACATCTGACACACGGAGCTCGGCATATGTGTCTGGCTTCAACGCAGGACGACACAGACATGGGCCCCTGCCTGCGCAGGGGCGACGGGATGGAGGGGGCCGCCTTCCGCCCGCTCTCCTGTCAGACACAGCGCGGGTCGCGCTGCGGCGCGCCGGCGCCGCGCGTCTCCCACGAACCTCCCGGCGTGCGATACTTCTCGCCCGGCTTGGTTTGCGCGATCAGGTTGCAGCCGCTGGTAAAAGCGAGCTGCTCGACGGTCGCGCCCGACGCCTGCGCCTTTTGCGTATAGGCAGCCTTGCGTTGAATATTGATGTTGCTGACCAGCGCACGCAGCGATGCCGAGCCGCTGCCGACCACGCCGAGATACCCGTCGGGCTGCTCGCCGACCTCGCCCGCCGCACGGGCAGCGGCATAGGCGGGGTCGCGCTGCGCCCAGGCGGCGACCGGCACCGCGACCGCGCCCAGCGCGGCGATCAGGACAAGGCTCTTCATACGCATGGCTTAAAAAATCCCCGGATTCTGCTGGATCAGCGACTTGGCGTCATTGTCGAGACGGTACACCACTTCCTGGGTGACGTTGATGTTGAGGTTGATCTGGATCGGCTTGTCGGGAGCGGAAATGTTCACGCACCCTCCCAGTCCGCCGCTCAGCGTCAGCATCGCCATCAGGGCATAGGTCGTGGGGCGCATCGCGTTCGTCAATCCTGTTGCGGTCATGGCACATTCTCGCTTGCGGGCGGCTGAACGCCCGTCTTCCGGTTCTGCTCGTCGATCAAGGTCTGGAGGTTGCGCTTCACCAGCCGCTGTGGGTCGTAGAAGCTCGCCGCCGAATCGATCAGCCCGCGGAAGGGCGCGCGGATGGTGATGTTGAAGCGGATCGGCAAGCGGGTAAGCCGGCGGAGCAGGAAGTTGCTCTTCGCGCCCGCACCCTGCTTGATCCCGGTAAAGCTGACCCCCGTCACCATCTCGCCCGCCAGCGGGCCGTTCATCTGCACGTCAAGGCTGCGATAGGTCAGCGAGCGCAGCGACTGGAAAGCCAGATTGCCCCAGACGCCAAGGTCCTTTTTGGTCAGCTCGCCCAGATAGGCGATCGATCCGCCGCCCTCGCGCGCAGTCAGCCGTCCGTCTGCAATCCGGCCGCCCTGTTCGTCGAAGATCATCGGCAGCACGCCGTCGAAGGTGCCGGTGGCGTTGAGATTCGAGAAGTCGAACTGCTGCAGGAACTTGCCCGCGTCCATACCGTCGACGCGGAACGTCATGCGCCGCGCGGCGTCCGAGCCGAAATCAAGTGTCGTCGGATCAAGCGTCAGCGTACCGCCCGCAAATGGCCAGCGCGCCGTCTCGACCCGCACCTGGAGGTTGGGGAGCAGCCGGTAGACGATCCGGCCGTCCGTCACCGCGATGCCCGGGTTGATCGAGGTGACGGTCGCGACCTGATCGGGCGCACTCACCAAACCGAGGAGGTCGGTGAAGCGGATCGTGCCGGCCAGACCCGTGACGGGGCCGAAGGCGGCGGCGAGATTGATCGCGTCGGTCGAGAAGGTACCGGTGCTGTCCACGCCCTGCGGGGTCCAGCGGATCTCGCCCTGCCCGCGCATCGTTCCCGCGACGTCGGCGATCACCCCGAAGGTCAGCCGCGTCAGCAACTCCGGCTGAAAGCCTTTGGTGAAGGTGATCCCCGGCACCGTCAGCATCGCCTCGCCGCTGCCGCTCGACAAACGATGGGCGATTGCCAGCTGCGCGACCGGTGTGCTGGTGGTCGGCTCGACCAATTGGCCGGTCGCGTGGATCGTCCCGCCATCGAGCACGAACGCGATGTCGCGCGCTGCCATCGGCTGGAAGCGCGGCGCGGCGGCGGCATCGGCGACGCGCAGCGCGCCGTCGAGTACGAGCCGCCGACCGTCGAACCGCCAATTGCCCTCACCCGCGCTCATCAGCAGCGGTACGGTCCCGATCTGCCCGCCGCCACCGGCGAACGTCCCCTGCGCACCGCCGCCGGTGACCTGCCCGGCGAGCCGCGTCGCCGCAATCCGGGTCGTGCCGATCGTCGTCGCGACATCGGTCAGCGCAAAGCGGCGATCCGCGAGCGCCAGCGTCGCGCCGCCGGTGTCGAGCCGGAACGGCGATCCGCCCAGCGTGCCGCCGAGACGCGTCGCTCCCAGCCGTGCGCCACCCCGTACGTTGCCGCCGTCAACATCGACCAGCGCAGAACCCGTCGGGCAAAGCCGCAGTGCGCCGCCAGCGAGCAACAGGCTTGAGATCGCCAGTCGCTCGAAAGCGACGGAGGTACAATCGCGATTGACGGTCAGCCGCCCGCGCCGATTCCACAGCGCGGCAATCGGAATGCGCAGCCGCTCGACACGGCCGCCCGCCAGCGGTCCGCTGAGCGTCGCCGCGGTCGTGATCCGCGTCGCACCCTGTCCACCCGTCGTAAACCGCACCGGCGTCAGCGTGAGCGCCGCACCGTCGCGGGCGTAGGGCGCGATCTGCGCCGTCCCGCTGATCGCCGCGCCGGGCGCCGCCTGCGCGAGCCGGATCGTCGCGACCGGAAGTCCGCCGCCGCCGAGCGTCAGGCGTCCGGCCAGCTGGACGCCCGCCGGATGCCCGATCGTCACCGCGCCATCGTCCAGCGCCGCATGCGCACCGGTTGCAGCGGTAATCGTGGCGCGCTCGATCGTCAGCAAGGTGCGGTCGCCGGTTGCCAGCGCCAGCTCGGCGGCGATCTGCATGTCGCGGCTCGCGCGGGCCGCATCGCCGGCCGCCCCCGCCAGCAACGGTGCGACCGGCAGCCCTGCCACACCATCGCCGAGTGTAGCGATCGCGCGCTGTTGTGGCGCGGGCAGTGCGACATGCTGTGCGACGAGCCGCCCCGCCAGCGTCGCACGACCGTTCGTCAGCCGCCACTGGCCGCGCCAGTCGGTTGCGCCGCTGCTCGCCGCAGCCGTTCGGACGCCGTCGACCATCGCCGTGCCAACGCCGGTCGTGCGGGCGGCATCGCCGCGGAAGCGGGTCGCAAGATTGACGTTGCGCAGCGTCGCCGCCGCAGTCTGCACGCGCGCCGCCGTCACCTGCGTCCGCCCGAACCAACGATCGAAGCGCGGGGACAGGCCGAGGTCGAGATCGCCCGCGATCGCCTGCCCCGCCACGCCGTCGCAGGCGATCGCATCGGCGCGCGCCGGTCCGGCGATGCGCGGTGCCGTCGCGGTCACGCGCAGCGCCATATCGGCCCGCAACGCACCGACCTGGCATCCCGCGACCGCCAGCCGCGGCGCGGTCGCCGACAGCCGCCCACGGAAGCCATCGTTGAGCCGGCCGCGCCCCCTCAACCGCAACGCCGCCGCGCCATAGGGCGTGTCGAGCGCGATCCGGGCGTCGGCAACGTCGACATCCAGCGCGGGCAAGGTCATGGGGCCGCCCGATGAGGCGGGGAGCAGCCGGTCGATCGCACCCAGCGACAATTTGCCGTCACGCAGCCGAGCCGCCACACGGACCTGCCCGGCGCGCACCGCGATCAGCTTCGGTCCGGACAGGGTCAGGTCGGTCTGCGTCTCGATCCAATCCGCGACCAGGTCGGGCCGGGCCGGATCGCCGATCACGACATCGGTCAGCCGCTGCCGCCCCAGGCCCAGATCGGCGATGCGATAGCGCGCAGGCACACCCTTGGCCGCCAGCTCCCTGTCGATTACCCGCGTCGCGATCGGCACGCGCGACAGCCACAGCCCACCCCCGGCCGCGAGCGCCAGCACCGATACCGCCATCGCAATGCGCCGGCCCGCGTCGCTCACGCGCGCCCTGTCAGTTGCTGGCCTGCATCGCTCATGGTCTCGCCGTCATAGGGCAGCGCGCGCGGCCCGTGCAATTGCGCGGTGCGGCGATCCGACATAGTCCGGCGCGCATGGCCGACGACGACACGCACGCGCTGGATGCGAAGGGGCACCGCGCCCGGCTGCGCGCGCGATTGCTCGCCGACCCCGACGGGATGCTCGACCATGAGCTGCTCGAATATCTGCTCGCGCTGGCGATACCGCGACAGGATACCAAACCGCTCGCCAAAGCGCTGCTGCGCGAGTTCGGTGGCCTTCCGGGTGTGTTCGCCGCCGACTCCGCCGCGCTCGCGCGTGTTCCCGGCATGGGCGAAACCAGCGCCGCGGCGGTCCGGATCGCGCACGCCGCCGCCATCCGATTGGTCCGCACCCGCACGCGCGAGGCGCCGGTGTTGTCGAACTGGCAGGCCCTGTCCGATTATCTTCATGCCGATATGGCGCACGACATGGTCGAACGGTTCCGCGTGCTGCATCTAAATACCCGCAACATGCTCGTCCGGGACGAGGTTATGGCACGCGGCACGATCGACGAAGCGGCGGTGCATGTGCGCGAGGTCATCAAACGCGCGCTCGATTTCGGGTCGGCGGCAATGATCCTCGTCCACAACCATCCGTCGGGCGATCCGTCGCCGAGCCGCGCCGACATCGACATCACCCGCGCGATCGTCGCGGCGGGCAAGCCGCTCAACATCGCGGTCCACGATCATCTGATCGTAGGGCTGAACGGCCAGGTCAGCCTGCGCGCCAAGGGGCTGATCTGACGATCAGGGCAGCAGGAACGTGCCCTCGATCGTCGTCACGCACGTGCCGCTCAGCATGACGCGATCCTCGACGACCCGGCAGCTGAGCCGCCCGCCCCGCGCGCTCGCCTGAGATGCCGAGAAGCTGTCCCGCCCGAGCCGCTCGGCCCAATATGGCGCGACGACCGCGTGTGCGCTCCCGGTGACGGGATCTTCGGGGATGCCGAACGCCGGGGTGAAGGCGCGGCTGACGATGTCGCTGGTCTCGCCGGGTGCGGTGACGATCACCAGCCATCGCCCCTGCGCGGCGAGCGCAATCTGATCGGGCGCGCAGTCGCGCACCGCGGCCTCGTCCGCCAGCACCGCCACTGCATAACCGCCGTCGTGCCACAGCGTCTCCACCGCTCCGACGCCCAGCGCAGCCACGACGCCGAGCAGGTCGCGCGGCACCGGGGGGAGCGCCGGGAGCGCCAGCGCATAGCCCGCCCCGTCACGCGCGACCTCCAGCATCCCCGACTGTCGGGTGCGGAAGCGCACCACGTCGCGGTCCGGATCGGATGCGAGCACGACATGACCGCTGGCAAGCGTCGCATGGCCACACAACGCGATTTCGGCGGCGGGCGTGAACCACCGCAATTCATAGTCCGCCACCCCGCTGACATCCGCCACCAGAAAGGCCGTTTCCGACAGGTTGTTCTCCTGCGCGATCTGCAGCAGCGTCGCGTCGTCGAGCCACGCCGACAGCGGCATCACCGCCGCCGGATTTCCCTCGAATGCCTGCGCCGCAAAGGCATCGACCTGCGTGAACGGAATGCGCACCCGCGCGCGCCTACAGCCGCTTCGAGAACCAGTGCGGTGTCACATCCGCTTCGACCAAGGGGTTGTCGGTATCGACATGCCCCTCGGGATCGAGGTGGATCAGCGTCTCGACGCGCGGGAAGGTGTCGCGCAGCGCGCGTTCGACGCGCTCGACGATGTCATGCGCGTCGCGCACCGACAGCGCGGCATCGACCTCCATGTGAAATTGCGCGAAATCGTGGCTGCCGGCGCGGCGGGTACGGAAATCGTGGATGCCACGAATGCCGGGCTGGCGCGCGGCGACCTCCATGAAGGCGGCGCGCTGCGCCTCCGGCCATTCCTTGTCCATCAGCATGTCGATCGCCTGGCTCGACGCCTGGAACGCGCCCCAAACCAGCCACGCGGCGATCGCAATGCCGAACACCGGGTCGGCACCCGAAATGCCGACATATTGGTCGAGCACCAGCGCCGCGATCACCGCGACGTTAAGCAGCATATCCGACTGGTAGTGCACGTTATCGGCCATGATCGCGATCGAGCCGGTCTGGCGGATGATGCTGCGCTGATAGGCGAGCAGCGCGAAGGTCGCGACGATCGCCACGATCGAGACACCGATACCGAGCCCGGCGTCTTCGTTGGCGACCGGATCGGAGAAGCGGCGGATCGCCTGTACCGCGATCCCGATCGCCGAGGCGGTGATGAGCACGACCTGGAACAACGCCGCCAGCGCCTCCGCCTTGCCATGACCGAAGCGATGGTCGTGATCGGCAGGCTCGGCCGCGAGCTTCACGCCATACAGCGTGACGAGGCTGGCGAGCAGGTCGAGCCCGGTATCCGCAAGGCTGCCGAGCATCGCGACCGATCCGGTATGCCACGCGGCATAGGCCTTCACGATCAACAGGGTACACGCCATCGCCACGCTCGCCAGCGCGGCGCGCATCGCGAGCGGGATGATCCGGCGACGTTCGTCGCGGGTCATGGGAACAGCAACCCTTCGCGCCAGCCGCCCTGCGCGTCGGGCGTGAACACGCGCCGTTCGTGCAGGCGATGCGCGCGGTCGTGCCAGAATTCGAAATGGCCGGGCGTAATGCGATAGCCGCCCCAATTTGGTGGGCGTGGGACATCCTGCCTGTCGAAGCGCGCCTTCATCTCCTCGAAGCGCGCCTCGAACGTCGCGCGATCGGCGAGCGGTCGCGATTGTTCGGAGGTCCAGGCACCGAGCTGCGAATCGCGGCCGCGGCTCGCGAAGTAAGCGTCGCTCTCCTCGTCGCTGGCGCGGGTCACCGCACCCTCGATCCGAATCTGCCGGCGCAGCGATTTCCAGTGGAAGAGCAACGCCGCCTGCGCATTGACGGTGAGATCGCCGGCCTTGCGGCTGCCGCGGTTGGTGTAGAAGACGAAGCCGTCCGGCCCGTGCCCCTTGAGCAGCACCATCCGCACCGACGGACGCCCATGCGCATCCGCAGTCGCCAGCGCCATCGCATTGGGGTCGTTCGGCTCGCTGTCGCGCGCTTCGGCGAACCAGCGGTCGAACAAGGAAAAGGGATCGTCAGCCATGCCGGCGCTCTTACCGCCATCCGCCCCAAAGGTCATCATCGTCGTGGCCACTCGCTAGACACAGATCAACCGGCGGAACCGTGTCCCCGCCCGAAGATTGAATCGCCTTCGCAACGAGAGGCTGATCCGATGGCGGCGCGCGCATATTGGCAGGGACAGATCCGATTGGCGCTGGTGTCGATCCCGGTCGAAATTTACTCCGCCACCAAATCCGGCGCGCAGGTGGCCTTTCACCAGATCCACGAACCGAGCGGTCAGCGGATCAAATATGAGAAGGTCGCGCCCGGCGTCGGCCCGGTCGACACCGACGAGATCATGAAGGGCTTCGAGATCGAGAAGGGCGAGTACGTCCTCCTCGAACAGGACGAGATCGATGCGGTCAAGCTCGAGTCGAAGAAGACGCTGGAGCTGACGCAGTTCGTCGATGCGCATGAAATCGACGTCCTTTATTACGAGAAGCCGTATTTCGTGGTTCCGGCCGACGATCTTGCCGAGGAAGCGTTCATCGTGCTGCGCGAGGCGTTGCGGCGCACGAAGAAGGTCGGACTCGGGCAGCTCGCGATGCGCGGGCGCGAATATGTCGTCAGCCTCAAGCCGTGTGGGCGGGGCATGATCCTCGAAACCTTGCGCTACGCCGACGAGGTGCACCGCGCGCAAGGGTATTTCCGTGATATTCCCGACGGCAAGCCCGATGCCGAGCTACTCGATCTCGCCGAGGCGCTGATCGAGAAGAAGGCAGCGGCGTTCGATCCGGCCGAGTTCCACGACCGCTATGTCGATGCGCTCAAGGATTTGATCGAGCGCAAGCGCAAGGCGAAGGGCCGCAAGATCATCGAGGACAAGGGCGACGATGGCGCGCGTTCGGGCTCGAACGTCGTCGACCTGATGGCGGCGCTCAAGAAGTCGATGGAAGGCAAGGGTAATACAACTGCGAAGAAGGCCGCAACGGACAAGCCTGCACCCCGCAAGCCCGCGGCGAAGACGTCCGCGGCGAAGGCGTCCACCGCCAAGACGTCGACGGCGAAGAAGCGTGCTTGAGCCTCGGGCTCGTGAAGGGAGGTACATGTGACGACCGACCCACTCGCTTCCTATAACGCCAAGCGCGATTTCGCGAAAACCGCCGAGCCGGCCGGGACGCTCGCGCCGGGCAAGGGCAACAGCTTCATCGTCCAGAAGCATGATGCGACCCGGCTGCACTGGGATTTTCGTTTGGAAGTCAATGGTGTCCTGAAAAGCTGGGCGGTCACCCGCGGCCCCAGTATCGACCCGAACGAGAAGCGGCTTGCGGTCCGGACCGAGGATCATCCGCTTTCTTACGCCACGTTCGAGGGGTCGATCCCAGCGGGGGAATATGGGGGCGGGACGGTGATGTTGTGGGACCGCGGCACCTGGTCGCCGGTCAAGGGCAAGAGCGCCGCCGATATTGACAAGGGGCACCTCCATTTCATCCTCGATGGCGAGCGGATGAAGGGCGAGTGGCTGCTGATCCGGCTGCGCCCGCGCGGCAAGGAAAAGCGCGAAAACTGGCTGTTACGCAAGATCGAGGATGCCGAGGCCGGCGGCACCGACACGCTGGTGGAGACCGCGCTGACCAGCGTCGCGACCGGGCGGACGATGCAGGAGATCGCCGAGGGCAAGAAGGGAAAGCCCGCCAAGAAGCGCCAAGCGGGCAAGGCGCCGGTCTACGAGCCGCCGCAGCTCTGTACGCTCGTGGATCACGTTCCGGGCGGCGCGGAGTGGATACATGAGGTAAAATACGACGGCTATCGCGCGTTGGTCGCGCTCGGGGGCGGCAGGGCGAAGGTTTTTACGCGCAGCGGGCTCGACTGGAGCGACAAATTCCCCGGCATCGCCGAGGCCGCCGCCGCCCTTCCCGCATCGACCGCGCTGATCGATGGCGAGATCGTCGCGTTCAAGGATGGCCGGCCCGATTTCTCGACGCTCAAGGACGCGATCGGCGCGGGCGGCGCGATGACGCTGTTCGCGTTCGACCTGCTCGAAGTCGACGGCGAGGATCTGCGCGACCAGCCCAATGTCACGCGCAAGGAGCGGCTGCGCGCGCTGGTCGGGGATGGCGAGGAGCGGCTGCGCTTTTCCGAGCATATCGTCGGGTCGGGCGAGCAATTGTTCGAGACGATGTGTCGCGAGGGCTATGAAGGCGTCGTCTCCAAGCGCGCCGATGCGCCGTATCGCGGGCGCCGGACGTCGGCGTGGCTGAAGATCAAATGCATCCGGCGGCAGGAGTTCGTAATCGTCGGCTGGCTGCCCTCCACCAAGTCGCGCGGGCTGCGGTCGCTGCTGCTCGGGGTGCATGACGGCGACACCCTGCGCTATGCCGGCAAGGTCGGCACCGGGTTCGATGCGGCGACGATGGACAATCTGCGAACGCGGCTCGACAAACTGGCGCGCAAGACCGCCACCGTCGAGGCACCCCGTGCCGCCGTCAAGGGCGCGCACTGGGTGAAGCCCGAGCTGGTCGCGGAAGTGGCCTTTGCCGAGACGACCCCCGATGGCGTGCTGCGCCATTCGAGCTTCATCGGGCTGCGCGGCGACAAGCCTGCGGCGGAGGTCGTCGCCGAGCGGCCTGCCCCCACACCGAAGGTCGAGTCGCGGATCAAGGTCACCAACCGCGACCGCGTGATCTTTCCGGAGAGCGACGTCACCAAGGGGCAGCTCGCCGATTATTACGCCGCGGTGGCGGGCATCATGCTCCCCTGGGCCGGGCATCGGCCGGTCAGTCTCGTGCGCTGCCCGCAAGGGCGGGCACGGCAATGCTTCTTCCAGAAGCACGACGCCGGATCGTTCGGCGACACCGTGCATCAGGTGCCGATCCGCGAGAAGGACGGCAGCACCGAAAACTATCTGTATGTCGACGATGCCGACGGGCTGGTCGCGTGCGTGCAGATGGGGACGATCGAGTTCCACGGCTGGGGATCACGCGTCGACGCGCTCGAACGGCCTGACCGGATGGTGTTCGACCTCGACCCCGACGAAGGACTCGGCTTCGAGGAGACCAAGCGCGCCGCCGTGCACCTGAAGGAGCAGCTCGCCGAACTGGGGCTGGTCAGCTTCCCGCTGCTGTCGGGGGGCAAGGGCGTCCATGTCGTCGTCCCGCTGACCCCCAAGGCCGAATGGCCGGCAGTGCGCGATTTCGCCGACCGCTTTGCCCGCGCAATGGCCCATGCCGATCCCGAGCGGTTCGTGGCGGTGATGAGCAAGGCCAAGCGCAAGGGACGGATCTTCATCGACTATTTGCGCAACCAGCGCGGCGCGACCGCGATCATGCCCTATGCGGCGCGGGCACGGGCCGGCGCACCGGTCGCGGCCCCCGTGTCGTGGACCGAGTTGCGCGATCTCGACAGCGCCGCGCACTGGCACGTCGGGGAGGCGGAGGCGCTGATCGCGCGCGCCAACGGGCGGTCACTGAAAGGCTGGGGCGTCGCCGATCAGGTGCTGCCGGACCTTTGAGACGGCTTCGTCGATTCCGATTGCTTAACCCGATGGCCGCATTAGGGTCCGCCGCAGTTGGCTAAGGAGGAACCGCTGGCCACGCAGCCCCTCTTTGACGCCGGTACGCTGGCCCGCCGCCGCTTCGACGATTATGCCGGCACGCCGTCCGACACGATGCGCGCCGGTGCCGCCGCGCCGTGGCTGGCGGTGCTGGAGGAATTGTCTGCGGTCGCGGGCGACGATCTCGGCCATGCGCGCGAGCGGGTGCAGCGGCACGCGATCGATATCGGCACCGGTTTCCGCATCATCGGCGAGGACAGCGAGCGGCCGTGGCCGGTCAGCCCGGTGCCGCTGCTGATCGAGGCGCAGGAATGGGCGCGGATCGAGCGCGGGATCGTCCAGCGCGCCGATCTGTTCGAGACGATCCTCGCCGATCTCTATGGCCCGTCGACGCTGGCGGAACGCGGCTATTTCCCCGCGACGCTCGTCACCGGCAGCCCGTTCTTCCTGCGGCCGCTGGTCGGGCTCGCGCCGCCGGGCGGACACCATCTGCATTTCGTCGCGATCGACCTCGGGCGCAGTCCATCGGGCGAGTGGCGCGTGCTCGCCGACCATCTGCGCGCGCCGACCGGGGCGGGCTATGCGCTGGAAAACCGGCTGGCGGTCAGCCGGACGCTCGGCGGGTTGCAGGCGCGGCTCAACGTCCGCCGCCACGCGCCGTTCTTCGCGGCGTTCCGCGAGGGGCTGGCGGCAGCGTGCCAGCGCAGCGATCCGCGGATCGGGCTGCTGACGCCGGGGCGCTACAACCCCAGCTACCCCGAACAGGCGCATCTGGCGCGCTATCTCGGGCTGTTGCTGGTCGAGGGCGACGATCTCGCCGCGCTGGAGGATCGGCTGTACGTCCGCACGATCGCCGGGCTGAAGCGCGTCGATGCGCTGTGGCGGCGGCTCGATCCGCGGCTGCTCGATCCGCTGGCGTTCGATTCGCACTCGCGGATCGGGGTGCCGGGGCTGATCGACGTCTGGGCGCAGGGCAATGTCGTGCTCGCCAATGCGCCGGGTGCAGGGGTGCTGGAAAGCCCGGCGTTCGGGGCGTTCCTGCCGCAGCTCAGCACGCGGCTGACCGGTGCGGACCTGATCCTGCCCAATATCGCGACCTGGTGGTGCGGACAGCCGCGCGAGGCCGGGCATGTCGCGGGCGAGTTTGAATCGATGCTGCTATCCCCGGCGTTCGGGGCGCGGACGCTCGGCCTGCCCGGCGAAGCGCCGGTCGCGGGGGCCGATCTGACGCCCGAGCAGCGCGCCGCCTTCCTCGACGACCTGACGCGTCGCCCGCAGGACTATGTCGGGCAGGAAGTCGTGCGGCTTTCGACAATGCCGGTCATCATCGAGGACCGGCTGGAGCCGCGTCCGTTCACGTTGCGGGTGTTTGCGGCGCGCGATGCGCATGGAAACTGGCAGGTACTGCCCGGCGGTTTCGCGCGGATCGGCGAGCATCCGGACCCGCGCGCGGCGGTGCTGGGCGAAGGCACGTGGTCGGCGGATGTCTGCGTGCACGGTGCGGAGCCGGTGTCGCCGGTCTCGTTGCTGCCCGCGCCCGATTCGCTGCACATCCGGCGCAATCCGGGGACGCTGCCGAGCCGCGTCGCGGACAATTTCTTCTGGCTGGGGCGCTATCTGGAGCGCGGCGAGGCGTTGCTGGCGGGGATCCGGGTCATGCTGGGGCACTCCATCGATGCCGACACCGGCGCGGCGCCCGACGAGGCGACGATCGCGAAGCTGGTCGCCGAGATCGTCGACAGCGGTGCGGCCCCTGCCCCGGGCGGTTTTCGCCGGGCCGACCTGATCGCGTTCGCGCGGATCGCGATGGAGGCACGCGACGGCTGGCAATCGGTGGCGGCAATAAACACCCATGCGCAGCGGATCGCGGGCGGGTCGCGCGACCGGCTGTCGGTCGACATGGTGCGGTTGCTCGATGCGCCCTTCCCGACGCATCGCGGGATGCTCGATCGTGCCGGCTCGCTCCAGCGCCGCTATGCCGCGATCGCCGGGCTGTCCGCCGAGCATATGGGGCGGACCGCGGCGTGGCGGTTCCACGATCTCGGACGGCGGATCGAGCGGGCGCGGGCAATCACGCGCGCGGCGCGGATCTTCGGGATGAGCGGCGCGTCGGCGGGCGATCTGTCGACGTTGCTCGATCTCGCCGACAGCCAGATCAGTTATCGCCAGCGCTATCTGACCGGGATCGCGCGCGTGCCGGTGGTCGATCTGACCGTGCTCGATCCGGGCAATCCGCGCGCGCTGGCGTTTCAGGTCGAGCGGATTCGGGAGCATCTCGCCGCGCTGCCGGTGCTCGATGACGACGGCATGGCCGAGCCGCAGCAGATCGAGGCAACCGAGCTTCATGCGCTGGTCGCGCCGGCGCAGGCGGCGCTGCTCGATCCGGAAACGTTGTCGGAGATCGAGCACCGGCTGTTCCGGCTGTCCGAGGCGATTGCGCGGCGGTACTTCCTGCAAGGGGCCGAGCCGTTGCGGGCGAGCGGATTGACGCTGGCGTGAGGGTTATATCTTCACGCCGTCATTGCGAGCGCAGCGAAGCAATCCAGAGCCCGGCGCGTAACGCCCTGGATTGCTTCGCTACGCTCGCAATGACGGAGGGGAATTAGGCCTGACCGATGCGCTATGACATCCGCCACATCACCCGCTTCGACTATGGCAATGCGGTCAAGTTCGCGCGCTGCAACCTGCGGCTGAAGCCGATCGACTGGCCGGGGCAGAAGCTGGAGGAATATGCGCTGCACGTCGCGCCGTCCGGTCGGACCACCGCGGCCTATGCGGAGGCGGGGCTGGCGCATGTCACGCGGCTGGTGGTCGACGAGCGCGTGCGGCGGCTGACGATCGAGAGCGTCGCGCGGCTGACCGTCGACCGGCTGGTGCCGGTGCCCGATTCAAGCGACCTGACGATCGCCGAGGTTTGCGCGCTCGCGCGGGCGTCGGGCGACGTGTCGGCGGCGGGGCCGGCGGCGTATCTGTTCCCCTCGCCGCTGATCCCGCTGGACCGCGCGATCGCCGATTATTGCGCGCCCGACCTTTCGCCGGACCGCAACGTGATGGAGGCCGGGATCGCGCTGGCGCAGCGCATCCAGCGCGACTTCGCCTTCGATCCCACCGCCACGTTGGTCGACACGCCGCCGCACGAGGCGTTCGCCAAGCGCAGCGGCGTCTGTCAGGATTTCGCGCAGATCATGCTGACGGGCCTGCGCGCCGCCGGGCTGCCCGCCGCTTATGCCTCGGGCTATATCCGCACCATCCCGCCGCCCGGGGAGGACCGGCTGGTCGGCGCGGACGCCACTCATGCGTGGGTGCTGATCTGGTGCGGGCCGGTGCGCGGCTGGGTCGGGGTCGATCCGACCAACGGCATCTGGATGGCGGGCGATCATATCGTCGTCGCGATCGGGCGCGACTATGCGGAGATCGCACCGGTCGACGGCGTGGTGCTGGGATCGGGGGCGCAGGCGATGGAGGTCAGCGTCGACGTCGCACCGATCGGGGAGCTGATCGGGGAGCCGGCGTAACGATTGCGCTTCGCGCGACGCTGCCCCACATAGGCGAGTAACACACCAACCGGGGAAGACATGGCCGATCCATATGCGACGCTGGGCGTGGCGCGCGGCGCCAGCGAGGCGGACATCAAGAAAGCGTATCGCAAGCTCGCGAAAGAGCTGCATCCCGACCGCAACCGCGACAATCCCAAGGCCGCGGAGAAGTTCGGGCAGGTCACCAGCGCCTATGACCTGCTGACCGACAAGGACAAGCGCGCGCGGTTCGATCGTGGCGAGATCGACGGCGACGGCAACCCGGCCGCGCCGTTCGGCTTCGGCGCGGGCGGGCGCGGACAGCCCGGCGGTGGCGGGTTCCGCGCCGAGGGCTTCGACATGAGCGGGATGGGCGGCGGCGCGGGCGGCCCGGACATGAGCGACATCTTCGAGGGGCTGTTCGGCGGCGGGCGGGCGCGCGCCGGCGGTGGCGGTGGCGCGGGCGGCGGGTTCGCCAGCGGCTTCGGGCGGCGCCAGCCCCCGGCGAAGGGCGGCAATGTCGCCTATTCGCTGCGTGTGCCGTTTACCGACGCCGCGACGCTCGCGCCGCAGCGCGTGACGCTGGCGAGCGGCAGCACGATCGACCTCAAGCTGCCCGCCGGGGTCGACACCGGCACGCAGATGCGGCTCGCGGGCAAGGGTGACGACGGTCCCGGCGGCGCGGGCGACGCGATCGTGACGATCGAGGTGCAGCCGCACCGTTTCTTCACGCGCGACGGGGATGACGTACGCCTCGACCTGCCGATCACGCTCAAGGAAGCGGTTGAGGGCGGCAAGGTGAAGTGCCCGACGGTCGACAAGCCGGTGATGATCTCGGTCCCGACCGGGGCAACCTCCGGCAAGACATTGCGTTTGAAGGGGAAAGGCTTTCACCGCAAAGGCGGCGAGCGTGGCGATCAACTGGTGACGCTGATCGTCGACGTGCCGGCCGACGATGCGGCGCTGAAGGCGTTCGTCGCCGACTGGGATGGCGGCGGGAACCCGCGCGCGGCGATGGGCGTCTGATCGTGCGTGACCGACGCCCCCCTTTCGCTGACGCCTGAGGACCGCGCGCGCCACCACGGCGCCGCGCGGCGCCGGCTCGACCGACAACTCGCCCGCGTCCGGCCCGGCGCCTATGCGTGGGAGGTGTTCAAGCGTGCGATCATCGGCGTGTGGACCGACGGGTTCATCTACGCCGGCAACCTCGCCTATCTCGCGCTGATGACGGTGTTTCCGTTCTTCATCGTCGCCGCCGCCGTCGCGTCGATCTTCGGGCAGAGCGACGAGGTCCGCCACGGGCTGGCCAGCTTCCTGTCGGTGCTGCCGCGCGACGTGGCGGAGGTGCTGCGCACGCCGATCGCCAATGTCCTGCAGGCGCGGACCGGGCCGCTGCTGTGGTTCGGCGCGCTGGTCGGGCTGTGGACGGTCGGCAGCTTCGCCGAGACGATCCGCGACATCTTCCGCAAGGCCTATGGCACGCGTTCGTCGCAGTCGCTGTGGCGCGCGCGGCTGGGGCTGAGCATCGCGATCATCGCCTCGGTGGTGATCGCGCTGTTCGCGTTTCTGGTGCAGGGCATCCTGACCGCCGCCGAGCAGTTCATCTATCGCCTGCTGCCGGTCGCGCAGCATGTCGCGGAGTGGCTCAACATCGCGCGGCTGGTGCCGGCCGCGATCATGTTCGGCGCGCTGTACATGCTGTTCTATTCGGTGACGCCCGGCAAATACCGGCGCAGCGACGCGCGCAAATGGCCGGGTGCGCTGTTCACGACGCTGTGGTGGGTCAGCATGACCGCGGGGCTGCCATGGGCGCTGTCGCAGCTCGGCGGGTACGACCTGACCTATGGCAGCCTTGCCGGTGTAGTCGTCATGCTGTTGTTCTTCTATCTGATCGGCCTGGGACTGGTCTTCGGGGCGCACCTCAACGCGGCACTGGCGGAGCCGCCCGAACCGGTTGTAGAGGGGACCGGACAGGGTGAACGATAATGCAGGTACACGCGTGAACGGATTGATGGCGGGCAAGCGCGGGCTCATCATGGGGCTGGCCAATGACAAGTCGCTGGCCTGGGGGATTGCCAAGAAGCTGAGCGAGGCCGGCGCGGAGCTTGCTTTCTCCTATCAGGGCGCGGCGATGGAGAAGCGCGTGCGTCCGCTCGCCGAGCAACTGGGCGTTGCGCGGCTGTTCGATTGCGATGTCGCGGACATGGACGCGCTCGACGCGACCTTCGCGGCGCTGGCGGCGGAATGGCCGACGATCGACTTCGTGGTCCATGCGATCGGCTTTTCGGACAAGTCGCAGTTGCGCGGGCGCTATTACGACACGACGCTCGATAACTTCCTGATGACGATGAACATCTCGGCCTATTCGCTGGTCGCGGTGGCGCAGCGCGCGCGGCGGATGATGCCCGAGGGCGGCGCGATCCTGACGCTGACCTATTATGGCGCGGAAAAGGTCATCCCGCATTACAACGTGATGGGCGTGGCGAAGGCCGCGCTGGAGACGAGCGTGAAGTATCTCGCGGTCGATCTCGGCCCCGACAACATCCGCATCAATGCGATCTCGGCCGGGCCGATCCAGACACTGGCGGCGCGTGGAATCGGCGACTTCAACTATATTCTCAAGTGGAACGAGCTGAACGCGCCGCTGCGCCGCACCGTGACGATCGAGGATGTCGGTGGCGCCGGGCTCTACATGCTCTCCGATCTGGCAAGCGGCGTGACCGGCGAGATCCACCATGTCGACGCGGGTTACAACGTGATCGGGATGAAGGCCGAGGACGCGCCGGATATCGCGCTGGCGTGAGCACGGCCGGCGTGACGATCGCGATCCGCCCGGCGGCCGGCGGCGACGTCGCCGCGATCGACGCGCTGCTCCGCGCGGTGTTTCCGCGCGCCGACGAAGCCGATCTGGTGCGGCAGCTCTGCGTCGACGGCGACATGGTGCTGATGATGGTCGCCATGGATGAAGAGAGCGGCGTGCTGGTCGGGGCGGTGGCGTTCAGCCGGATGGCAGTCGAGGTCGGGGGCAAGGCAATCGCCGCGGTGGCGCTCGCGCCGGTCGCGGTGGCGGTAGGCTATCGCCGGCAAGGGGTGGCCGAGGCATTGATCCAGGCGGGGATCGAGCGGATCGAGGCGGCACGGGTCGTGCTGTGCTTCGTGCTGGGCGAATCGGCCTTCTACGAACGCTTTGGCTTCCATGCCGATTATGCGAAGAATTTCGATTCGCCTTATGCGGGCGAGCATTTGCTGGCCATGCCGGTGCAAGGCGGGTTGATGCCGTGCGGTGCGCGCGGCGCGGCCACGCACGCAGCGGCGTTCGCGCGGCTCGGCTGAGCGCGACGCGCAAATACCGTTCCTCGATTACCCTAAGTTAAGTTCCGATTCTTACAAGCTTGCGGGATGGATCACCGTTCCGACCGGCTGTTACTCGTGACGCAAGCCAGCGTCGGCGTCATCGCGCTCGCGATCATGAGCCTGTATCCGCCGACGGAGGGGCGTATCCTGCTGATCCCGATCGTCGATCGCGACGTCAACGCCACCGCGCGGCTGGCGCTGTCCTCGGGGGCGGCGCTGCTCGGCGCCGGCCCGCTACGCGGCTCGCTGGTGGTGGTAGGGAACCGCGCGCGACTGGCGGCGCAGCTGCGACCGTGGCGCATCCTGATGCTCGCCGCCCCGCCCGCCGGGTGCGGCACTCCTTCGCGACAGGCGGCCGCCGCATGACCAGCTTGACCGATCCGCTCGACCGGATGCGCCTTTACGGGGTGCGGGGCTGGGCCTGGGCGGGCTGGATCGTGCTCGCCGGGCTGTGCGCGGGTGACGTGCTGATCGGCGGCGGCAAGCTGCCGATGGTGCTGGCGATCGGGCTGCTCGCCAATGCGGGGCCGACCGCGATGCTGCTGCTGCGGCGCCATGATGCGGTGGCGCGCGCGATGGTGGGGTCGCTGGCCTCGGTGTTGCCGGCGCTGCTGGTTTTCGTGCTGCAAGGACGCGCGTGGCAGATGGACGCGCACATGTATTTCTTCGTCGCGATGGCGGCGCTGCTGGTGCTTGCCGACTGGCGGCCGATCCTGCTCGCGACCGCGCTGACCGCGGTGCATCATGTGCTGCTGGAATGGTTCGCCCCCGACTGGGTGTTCGACGGCAATGGCGACCTGGGACGGTTGCTGTTCCATGTCGTCGCGGTCGGGTTGCAATTCGGCGCGTTGACGATGGTGACGCTGATGCTGGAACGGCTGTTCGCCGCGCAAGAGCGCAGCCTGCGCCGCGCGCGCGAACTGACCGCAATCGCCGAGGAGGGCCGACGCGCCACCGAAAGCGCGCTGGAGCAGGCGCGGCTTGCGGAGGATCGCGCGGCGCGCGAGCGGCGGCGGCGCGAGGAGCAGGCAGCGCAGCTCGCGCAGGAACGGCGCGGCGAGCTGATGATGCTGGCGGGCGAGTTCGAGCGGTCGGTCACCTCGATCGTCGGCGGGATCGCGCAGGCCAGCGAGCAGCTGGAGCAGGCGGCGATCCAGCTTGAAGGCGGCACCGCCGCCGCACGCGGCGATGCAGTGTCGGCCGCAACCAGCGCCGGCGCGGCGGCGACCGGCATCGCGCAGGTCGCCGCGTCGATCGGCGACCTGACGCGCTCGATCCAGACGATCGCGGTCGCGGCCGAGCGCCAGTCACAGTTGACCGATGACGTCAGCACCGCCGCGCAGCGCAGCGTGCAGACCGCGGCGATGCTGGAGGCGCAGGCGGTGCAGATCGAGGGCTTCCTCGACGACATTCGCCGGATCGCGGCGCAGACCAATCTGCTGGCGCTCAACGCCACGATCGAGGCGTCGCGCGCCGGCGAGGCGGGGCGCGGCTTTGCGGTGGTCGCGGGCGAGGTGAAGACGCTGTCCGCCGACACGACCCGCGCCAGCGACCGGATCGGCGTGTTGATCGCGGGCATCCGTGCGGGGGTCGCGGAAACCGGCGTGAAATTGCGCAGCGTGACGCAGGCGGTCGCCGAAGTGTCGGGCGCGGCGCGCGGGATCAAGGTGGCGGTCGACGAACAGCGCAGCAGCGCGCTGGAGGTCGATGGCGGCGCGACCCGCGCGGCGACCATGGCCGAGGCGATCGGCGGCGGGATCGGCGCGCTGGTCGACACGGTCGGCAAGGCCTCGACGCTGTCGGCGACGGTGCGCAACAGTGCGGGTGCGCTGGCGACCAGCGCGCGCGATCTGAATGGGTCGACCCATCGCTTCGTGGCGTTCCTGACGCGTGAGCGGGCGGCGGCGGAGTAGCGGGCGTTTCCACTTGCGAGCGTCCGTCGCCGCGGACTTGATCCATGAGGCAGGCCAATTTTTCGTCATTCCCGCGCAGGCGGGGATCCAGACGCGCAGGTCTGTCGATAGCGGCGCAACGTTGGAGCGTGAACACGCCAAGTTGATCCGTCATTGCGAGCGTAGCGAAGCAATCCAGGGCCGCATCACGACGCCCTGGATTGCTTCGCTACGCTCGCAATGACGGCCGAGTCATCCTATCTCACGTCTATAGGTTCTGAATCCCGCCCTTGCGGGAATGACTGGCAAGGCCGGAGGACGCGAAGCGGGGTTCCGGGTCAGGCCCGGGACGACGGCGGGGTAATGGTGGGCAACGGCGGCGGCGGGGTCCAGCGCTGCACCGCCTCCAGCGCGATGCCGGCGAGGTTCTGCGTGCGCTTGATGTAGCGGATGCGCAGCCGCCCGGCGGGGCGGGGCAGCGACTGGAAGTGTTCGTAATGATCGCGACAGGCCGGCGGGCAGCGGATCGCGCCGTGCGCCTGTGCGATCACCGCCGCGGCGTCGCCGAGCAACACCGCC
Organism: Sphingomonas sp. 8AM; assembly: GCF_902506455.1. Lineage (GTDB taxonomy): Bacteria > Pseudomonadota > Alphaproteobacteria > Sphingomonadales > Sphingomonadaceae > Sphingomonas. The sequence continues at coordinate 3,137,742 of NZ_LR733844.1, forward strand.
TCGGGCAGCGCCAGATCGTTGGCAAGCGTCAACGCGGCGATCAGCGCCAGCCACTCGGCCGCCATGCTGCTGCCCTCGCCCAGATCGCGACGCATGTACGTCCGCCCGCCGGCGACCAGCGCATATTCCATCCCGGCGGGCGAATAGCCACCGTCGAAGAAGATCTTCATGCGCGCCGCCACGCCCCCGGCGCAAGATCGCCGAGCGACCAGTCGCCGACGCGCCAGCGGATCAGCCGCAGCGTCGGGTGGCCGACCGCCGCGGTCATGCGGCGCACCTGCCGGTTGCGCCCCTCGCGGATCGTCAGCGCGATCCAGGTGTCGGGGATGCTCACGCGATAGCGGATCGGGGGCGTGCGCGGCCACATCTCGGGGCTCTCGAGCCGTTCGATCTCCGCAGGCAGGGTCATGCCGTCCTTGAGCAGCACCCCCGTGCGCAGCGCCGCCAGCGCGGCCTCGTCGGGGACCCCCTCGACCTGCACCCAATAGGTCTTGGGCAGCTTGAACTTCGGGTCGGCGATCCGTGACTGGAGGCGTCCGTCGTCGGTGAGCAGCAACAGTCCCTCGCTGTCGCGGTCGAGCCGGCCGGCGGGATAGACGCCGGGCACATCGATGAAATCAGACAGCGTCGCGCGGGTCGTCGGCGATCCGCGATCGGTGAACTGGCTCAGCACGTCATAGGGCTTGTTGAACAGGATCAGCGTCATGCGCGCGCGATCTGCTGCGCCACCGCCTCCGCGACGCGGATGCCGTCGACCGCCGCCGAGAGGATGCCGCCGGCATAGCCCGCCCCCTCGCCCGCCGGGTACAGGCCGCGCGTGTTGAGGCTCTGCATGTCCTCGCCGCGCGTGAAGCGCACCGGCGAGGAGGTGCGCGTCTCGACCCCGGTCATCACGACATCGGGGTGATCGTAGCCCTTGATCTGGCGACCGAACACCGGGATCGCCTCGCGCATCGCCTGAATCGCGAAGTCGGGCAGGCATTCGGCGAGATCGGTGGGGGTGACGCCGGGCTTGTACGACGGCACGACGCTGCCGAGCGTCGTCGACGCGCGGCCGGCGAGGAAGTCGCCGACGCGCTGCGCGGGGGCGTAATAGTTCGAGCCGCCCGCGACATAGGCCTGCGCCTCGATCTCGCGCTGCAAGGCGAGACCGGCGAGCGGGTCGCCGGGATAGTCGCGCTCGGGGTCGATCGCGACGACGAAGCCGGAATTGGCGTTGCGCTCGTTGCGCGAATATTGGCTCATGCCGTTGGTGGCGACGCGCCCTTCCTCGCTGGTCGCGGCGACGACGGTGCCGCCGGGGCACATGCAGAAACTGTAGACCGTCCGCCCGTTCGAGCAGTGATGCGAAATGTGATATTCGGCCGCGCCCAGCACCGGATGCCCGGCATCGGGGCCGAAGCGGGCGCGATCGATCCACGATTGCGGATGCTCGATGCGGACGCCGATCGAGAAGGGCTTGGCCTCGGCATGGACGCCGGCCTCGACCAGGGTCGCGAACGTGTCGCGCGCGCTGTGGCCGATCGCCATCACGACATGCCCGGCCTCCAGATAGCCACCGTCGTGGAGGTGCAGGCCCTTGATGCGGCGTTCCCCGCCCTGCTCCGCGACGTCGAAGCCGGTGACGCGGGTCGAGAAGCGGTATTCGCCGCCGAGTTCCTCGATCGTCGCACGCATGCTTTCGACCATCGTCACCAGCCGGAAGGTGCCGATATGCGGGTGCGCTTCGGTGAGGATGTCCTCTGGCGCGCCGGCCTTGACGAACTCGGTCAATACCTTGCGGTTGAGATGGCGCGGGTCCTTGATGCGGCTGTAGAGCTTGCCGTCCGAGAAGGTTCCTGCCCCGCCCTCGCCGTATTGCACGTTCGATTCGGAGTTGAGGACGCTGCGCCGCCACAAGCCCCAGGTGTCCTTGGTCCGCTCGCGCACCACCTTGCCGCGCTCGAGGATGATCGGGCGATAGCCGGCCTGCGCGAGGATCAGCGCGGCGAACAACCCGCACGGGCCGGCACCGATCACCACCGGGCGCGGCGCGCCGTCCTTGGCAGATTCAGGCGCGCGGTAGCGGGTGTCGGGGGTGAGCGAAACGTCGCGGTCGCGGCGATTGCGCGCGAGCACGGTGCTTTCATTCTTCACCGCGACATCGACGGTGTAGACGAGCTGGATCCTGCCATGTTCGCGCGCATCACTGCCGCGCCGCGCGACCGTGAAGCGGATCAGGTCGCGCGGGGTGATGCGCAGCCGCTTGACGATCGCGGCGGGCAGCGCCTCGTCGGCATGGTGGAGCGGCAGTTTGAGGTCGGTGATGCGGATCATGGCGGCGGGGCTTTAGCGGGGTTCGCGGGGCGAGGCGAATGTTGCGAATGTTGAGACGCTGGCGGGGGTGTTGATCGGGTCTGCGGCTCGGGAATGACTAGCCTATTGCGGGTGATGTAGGACATGGCCCTTCCCGTCATTGCGAGCGGAGCGAAGCAATCCAGGGCGTCCTGATCCGGCTCTGGATTGCTTCGCTCCGCTCGCAATGACGGCGAGGCTCAGCGCCAGCCCAAGGCCGGCGCGATGTGGCGGAGGATGTTTTCCAGCACGTGCGTGTTGTAATCGACGCCGAGTTGGTTGGGGACGGTCAGCAGCAGCGTATCGGCCTCGGCTACGCCCTCGTCGGCGCGGAGTTGCTCGATCAGCCGCTCGGGCTCGGCGGCGTAGGAGCGGCCGAACACCGCGCGCATATTGTCGATCACACCGATCTGGTCGCCGCCGCCGTCGCGCCCGAAATAGGCGCGGTCGCGGTCGTCGGTCAGCGCGAAGATCGAGCGCGATACCGAGACGCGCGGGGTGCGGGTGTGCCCCGCCGCCTTCCACGCCTCGCGATAGGCGCGGATCTGTTTGGCCTGCTGGACGTGGAACGGCTCGCCGCTTTCGTCGGCCTTCAAGGTCGAGCTTTGCAGGTTCATCCCCATCTGCGCCGCCCAGACCGCGGTGGCGTTCGACGCCGAGCCCCACCAGATCCGCTCGCGCAGCCCCTCGGCGTGCGGTTCGAGGCGGAGCAGGCCCGGCGGGTTGGGGAACATCGGCTGCGGACTGGGCCTGGCGAAGCCCTCGCCCTGCAACAGCCGCAGGAACAATTCGCTGTGGCGGCGACCCATATCGGCGTCGCTCTCGCCGGCGGCGGGGGCGTAGCCGAAATAGCGCCAGCCCTCGATCACCTGCTCGGGCGAGCCGCGGCTGATCCCGAGTTGCAGGCGGCCGCCCGCGATCAGGTCCGCCGCGCCGGCATTCTCGGTCATGTAGAAGGGGTTTTCGTAGCGCATGTCGATGACGCCGGTGCCGATCTCGATCGTGCGCGTCTTCGCGCCGACCGCGGCGAGCAACGGGAACGGCGAGGCGAGCTGCTGCGCGAAATGGTGGACGCGGTAATAGGCGCCGTCCGCGCCGAGTTCCTCGGCGGCGACCGCGAGGTCGATCGACTGGAGGAGCACGTCGCTCGCCGAGCGGGTGGCGGAGCCGTGTGCGTCGGACCAGTGGCCGAAGGAGAGGAAGCCGATCTTTTTCATGGGTTCAGTCCAGACGGATGGTCGTCATTGCGAGCGGAGCGAAGCACTCCAGAGTCGGACCAGGACGCCCTGGATTGCTTCGCTCCGCTCGCAATGACGAAGGGGTTACGCCGCGATCTTCTCGTCGAAGCTGCGGCGGGCTTCCTCGACGTGCGGCATGTTCTCGATCGTCCAGCGGTACAGCGCCTTGAACGGCTGGTGGAGCGAGCGCCCCAGCGGCGTGATGGCATACTCGACCGCGACCGGCGACGCCGGGATCACGCGGCGCGAGACCATGCCGTTGCGCTCCAAGCGGCGCAGGCATTGCGTCAGCGCCTTTTGCGTCACGCCCTCCAGATGACGGCGGATCGCGTTGAAGCGCATCGGACCGGCATCGAGCACGGTGAGCACCATCATCGACCATTTGTCGGCGATCTGGTCGAGCAGCGCGCGGCTCGGGCAGTCGACGTGAAAGTGCTGACAGGTGCTGACGGTTTCCATGAGTATACCTAGGGGTGCGCAGGTGCGTTATTGACCTCAGGTTTCCAATATATACCTCAGGGGCCGCAATCACAAGAAAAGGCGCCGTCGATGTCCTCCGCTTCGGTCGATACGTTGTTCCGTCCCTTCTCGCTCGGCTCGCTGGAGTTGCCCAACCGCATCGTCATGGCGCCGATGACGCGCACGATGGCGCCGGGCGGCGTGGTCGGCGAGGCCAACGCCGCTTATTATCGCCGCCGCGCCGAGGGTGGCGTCGGGCTGATCCTGTCCGAGGGAACGGTGATCGACCGCCCCTCGTCGCGCAATCACCCCGGCATCCCGTTCTTCCACGGTGACGACGCGCTGGCCGGCTGGAAGGGCGTGATCGATGCCGTGCACGACGCGGGCGGCAAGATGGGGCCGCAGATCTGGCACACCGGCGCGACCAGCGGCCCGCCCGCCAGCGACTGGGCACCGCCGCAGCCGGTCGAGAGCCCGTCGGGGTATAATGCGCCCGAGGAAGCGCGCGGTCAGGCGATGAGCGACGAGGATGTCGCCGACACGATCGCCGCCTTCGCACGCGCGGCCGCCGAGGCCAAGGCGCTCGGCTTCGATACGGTCGAGATCCACGGTGCGCACGGCTATCTGATCGACCAGTTCTTCTGGGGCGGCACCAACCAGCGCAACGACACGTACGGCGGCGCGACGATCCGCGAACGGTCGCGGTTCGCGGGCGAAGTCGTCAAGGCAGTGCGCGCCGCGGTCGGCCCCGAGATGCCGGTGATCCTGCGCGTCAGCCAGTGGAAGCAGCAGGATTATCGCGCGCGATTGGCCGAGACGCCCGCGGCGATGACCGACTGGCTGCTCCCGCTGGTCGAGGCGGGCGCGAACGTGCTGCATTGCTCGCAGCGGCGCTTCTGGGAGCCCGAGTTCCCCGAGCTGGACGGCGAGCAGGGTCTCAACTTCGCGGGCTGGGCCAAGAAGCTGACCGGCGCGACGACGATCAGCGTCGGCTCGGTCGGGCTGTCCGGCGAGTTCCTCGCGGCGTTCGGCGGCGAAGGGTCGACCAGCACCGATCTCGACCGGCTGGTGACGCGGATGGAGCGCGACGAGTTCGACCTGATCGCGGTCGGCCGCGCGCTGATCAGCGACCCAGAATGGGTCGCCAAGGTGCGCGCGGGCGACGCCGCGGGGCTGAAGGGCTTCGAGGCGAGCGCGTTGGCCGAACTGGTGTGATGTAGTCCCCGATCTTCGTCGCTCCGGATCAACTCCGGAGCGACGGATAACGGGGTTCAGCGATCTGGATCAGGCTGTTTTTGCACCTGATTTCAGGAACGTCGCCGCCGAGGCACGGGTTCTTTTCCTATCGAGAACGGGAGAAGAACGAAGATGCCGACCGATCAGGACACGCTGCGCGAATTGTTCGTCACGGGCCTGCGCGACGCGCATGCCGTGGAGAAACAGGCGCTGTCGATCATGACGCCGCAGGTCGCGCGGCTGGAACATTATCCCGAGGTCGCCGAGCGGCTGCGGCTGCATATCGACGAGACCCACGGGCAGGTCGAACGGCTCGACGAACTGCTGGCGTCGTTCGAAACCAGCAGCTCGGCGCTCAAGGACGCGGCGCTGAGCATGAGCGGCGGGATGGCCGCCATCACGCACACGTTCGCGGGCGACGAGATCGTCAAGAACAGCTTCGCGAACTTCGCGTTCGAGCATTTCGAGATCGCCGCGTACAAGTCGCTGCTGGTGCTCGCCGAGGATGGCGGGTTCGGGCAGGCGCTGACCCCGCTGCGCCAGACGCTCGACGAGGAACAGTCGATGGCGCATTGGCTCGACGAGGCGTTGCCGATGGTCACGCGTCGCTATGCCGAGCTGTACGCCGCGGGTGGCAGCGGCGCGGCGAAGGTCTGAGCGATGGCCGCGAACACGCGCAGCGGCGTCGCGGTCGCCGCCGGGATCGCGCTCGGGCTGTCGGCGCACTGGCTGCGCAAGGCAGCGGTGCAGGGCGCGAGCGCGGCGACCGGTGCATGGGACACCGCGCTGGCGGCCGAACATGCCGCCGCGCTGCGCGTGTTCTACCTGATCGAACAAACGGACACGCACCAGAGCGCGCGCCGCAAGGTGCTGCTGGCGTCGCTGAAATATGCGATCGCGCGGCACGCGTTTCAGGAAGAGAACGTCATCTATACGATGATGCGCGACCATGGGCTGACCGAGGCGGCGGATCATCTCCATCACGACCACGGTTATGTGAAGCAGTATTTCTTCGACCTCGGCGAGATGCCGGCGGACAGCCCGGAGTGGCTGCCCAAGGTGCAGGAATTCCGTGCGATGATCGTCGAGCATATGCGCGAGGAAGAGGACGAGCTGTTCCCGCGGCTGCGCGGGTCGCTGTCCGAGGCGCAGAACCGCCATGTTACGGTCGCGATGCACCGTGAGGGCGTCAAGCTGGCGTAGCTGCGTCCGTTTCGCGGAGCCGTGCGTAGGTGACATGAGGAGGATTTCATGACCGACAAGCAACCGATGCAGGCCGATGGCGAGGGCACCGCGCCGCACGATCCCGATGGCAGCGGCGAGGTGGCGAGCCGGCGCGACAGCAGCGGCGAGAGCCAGGGTGGCGCCTATCCCAACCCGCATACGGGCAAGGAGGGCGGGCACTTCCACGGTGGCCAGACCGAGCGCGGCTATCATGGCGGGAGTCAGGCCGGCGAGGAGAAGGACGGGCATCAGCCGAATGCGCCGTCGACGGAGTGAGGTCATCCGTCCGTCATTGCGAGCGTAGCGAAGCAATCCAGGGCCGGATCAGGACCCACTGGATTGCTTCGCTACGCTCGCAATGACGGCTGCGTTGCGGCTCAGTAACCCGCCGGCGAGCGCTGCCCCTGATCGCACGTCTCGGGATGCTTGCGGCATTCCTTGTCGCGGCGTTCCTGCTCCTTGCGCAGCTTGCGAACGTATTTCTCGTCGCGCTCCCTAGGGCTGGTCGTCATCAGGTCGGCGGTCTTGCCGACCGCCTTCACCGGCAGCGTCGCGACGTTCCACGCGGTGCGCACGCAGCCGCTGGTCGCCAGCAGCACCGCGCCCGCCATCATCACCTTACGCATCATACCGACCTCCCGCCTTTCCCCGTCGCATAGCAGCGCAAAGCTGAACGAATCCCATGAGAATCGTTCGCACGGACCCTCCCCGTCCCCGCCGACGTTCTTGGCGGGTCAGCGAGAGGCGGAACACATGCACTTCACGATCAATGGCCAGTCGCACGAGGCGGAGGTGGATGTCCGGACCTCGTTGCTCGACCTGTGCCGCGAACATCTGGGGCTGACCGGCTCCAAGAAAGGTTGCGACCACGGCCAGTGCGGCGCGTGCACGATGCTGGTGAACGGGCGGCGGATCAATTCCTGCCTGACGCTGGCGGTGATGCACCAGGACGACGAGATCGTGACGATCGAGGGGCTGGGCACGCCCGAGAACCTCCATCCGCTGCAATCGGCGTTCGTGCTACACGACGGTTACCAGTGCGGCTATTGCACGCCCGGGCAGATCTGCTCGGCGGTCGGGATGCTCGACGAGGTGAAGAAGGGCTGGCCGAGCCATGCCTCCGCCGACCTGACCAGCGCCGACCTCGACAATGCCGAGATCAGCGAGCGGATGAGCGGCAACATCTGTCGCTGCGCCGCCTATCCCAATATTGTCGACGCGATCCGTGAGGTCGCTGACGCCGATGCGAAGGTGGACGCATGAAGACCTTCGACTATGCGCGCGCCGACAGTGTCGCCGACGCCACGCGCGCGGGCGGGCGGTTCATCGCTGGCGGCACCAACCTGCTCGACCTGATGAAATTGCAGGTCGAGACGCCCGAGAAGCTGGTCGACATCAGCCGCCTCGATCTGAACACGATCGAGGAACGTGAGGATGGCGGGCTGACGATCGGTGCGTTGGTGCCGAACAGCGACCTTGCCGCGGACCCGCGCGTGATCGCCAGATATGAGGTGCTGAGCCGCGCGTTGCTGGCGGGTGCATCGGGGCAGTTGCGCAACAAGGCGACGACCGGCGGCAACCTGCTCCAGCGGACGCGCTGCTATTATTTCTACGACACCGCGGCCGGCTGCAACAAGCGCCAGCCGGGCAGCGGATGCGAGGCGATCGGCGGATTCAACCGCATCCACGCGATCCTTGGCACCAGTGACCAGTGTATCGCGACGCACCCCGGCGACATGCCGGTGGCGATGCGCGCGCTCGACGCGGTGATCGTCACGCAGAAGCCGGACGGCGACAAGCGCCGCGTACCGATCGGCGACTTCTACCGGCTGCCCGGCGACACGCCGCATGTCGAGAACGTGCTGGAGGCGGGCGAACTCATCACGCATGTCGAGCTGCCCGCGCCGACGGGCGGGCGGCATCTGTATCGCAAGGTGCGCGACCGTGCGTCCTATGCCTTCGCGTTGTTCTCGGTCGCGGCGGTGGTGACGGTCGAGGACGGCCTTATCACCAAGGCGGCGCTGGCGTTCGGCGGGGTCGCGCACATGCCGTGGCGGAACCCGGCGGTCGAGGCGGCGCTGGTCGGCAAGGCGCCTTCCGACGACACCTTCAACGCCGCTGCCGATGCGCTGCTCGACGGCGCGAAGGGCTTCGGCACCAACGATTTCAAGATCCCGCTGGCGCGGCGCACGTTGATCGCCAGCCTGCGCGAGGTGACGCAATGACGCTGATCGACAAGGTGCTCGGGCGCGAGGATACGCGCTCGCTGACGATGAACGAAGCGCATCCGCATAGCTGGCTGGATGCGGGCATTCAGGGCGTGATCGGCAAGCCACTCGACCGGATCGAAGGGCCGCTGAAGGTGTCGGGACAGGCGACCTATGCCGCCGAATATCCTGTCGAGCGGCTGAGCTATGGCGTGCTGGTGCGCGCGCCGTTCGGATCGGGGAAGATCACCGACGTGGTCGCCGACGCGGCGCGCGCGCTGCCCGGGGTGATCGACGTCATCACCGACTACCCCAGCTTCATCCGCAACCCGCAGCAGGGCGGCGAGAAGAAGGCCCCGACGCAGGGCGTCGAGAAGGTCGACTATCACGGCGAGATCGTCGCGATCGTCGTCGCCGAGACGTTCGAGGCGGCGCGCGACGCCGCGGCGCAGGTAAAGGTCGCCTACGAGCCGGCCGAGGGTGCGTATGTCTTTGCGGCGCATCGCGATCAGGCGACCCGCCCGCCCCCCGACCAGATCCCGCCGCACATGGCCAAGGGCGATCTCGACAAAGCGATGGCCGAGGCCGCGTTCACGATCGACGCGACCTACACCACGCCGAGCCAGAATTCGGCGGCGATGGAGCCACATGCCTCGATCGCCGAGTGGAAGGACGGGGCGCTGACGCTGCACGGCAGCTATCAGATGGTCGCCTCCGACCAGATGCAGCTCGCGGCTGCGCTGGGGGTCGGCAAGGACAAGGTGCGGATCATCTCGCGCTATGTCGGCGGCGGGTTCGGGTCGAAGCTGGGGATCGCGCCGGAGAGCGTCGCGGCGGCGATCGCGGCTAAGCGGCTCGACCGGCCGGTCAAGGTCGCGATGGCGCGCCAGCAGGTGTTCGACGCCACCGTCCGCCGCTCGAATACCGAGCAGCGCATCCGGCTGGCGGCCGACGCGCACGGCAAGCTGACCGGGCTGGGTCATGAGACGCTGGCCAGCAACCTGCCGGGCGAGGATTATTTCGAGCCGGCCGGGATCGGGACGCAATTCGCTTATGCCGCGGAGAACCGGCTGATCGACCACAAGCTCGTGCGGCTCAACTGGTTGCTGTCGGGGTCGATGCGCGCGCCCGGCGAGGCGGTCGGGATGCTGGCGCTGGAAGCGGCGATGGACGAGCTGGCGTACAAGGTCGGCATCGACCCGATCGAATTGCGCCGCCGCAACGAGCCGGCGATCGATCCGACCAACGACGTGCCGTTCTCGACACGGCAGTTGATCCCGTGTCTCGACAAGGGTGCGGAACTGTTCGGCTGGTCCGAGCGCAAGGCCGAACCGGCGGGCGACCGGCGCGGCGAGTGGCTGCACGGCGTCGGCGTCGCGGCGGCGGTGCGGTCGAACATGCTCCAGAAGTCATCGGCGACGGTCGAATTGACCGGCGACGGCCACGCGATCGTCTCGACTGACATGACCGACATCGGCACTGGCACCTATACGATCCTCGCGCAGATCGCGGCCGAGACGCTGGGGCTACCGCTCGAAAGCGTGACGGTGCAGCTGGGCGACGGTGCGGCCCCGCCTTCGGCGGGCTCGGGCGGATCGTGGGGCGCAGGGTCTTCGGGCTCGTCGGTGTATCTGGCGTGCGAAGGGCTGCGCGAGAAACTGGCCAAGGCGATGGGCGTGGAAGTCGACGCGATGACGCTGAAGGACGGGCGCGCGATCGCCGAGAACCGCGCGGTCGAGATCGGCGAACTGGTCGGCGAGGGCATGACCGTCACCGGCACGATCGCGCCGGGCAAGCAGGAGAAGCTGCACCGTCAGGCGAGCTATGGCGCGCATTTCGCCGAGGTGAAGGTGAACGTGACGACCGGCGAGGTGCGGGTCGAGCGGATGCTGGGCGTGTTCTCGGCCGGGCGCATCCTCAACGAGAAGACCGCGCGCTCGCAATGCCTTGGCGGGATGACGTTCGGGATCGGCGCGGCGCTGACCGAGGAGCTGGTCCACGATCCGCGCAACGGCAAGGTCGTCAACCGCGATCTCGCCGAATATCACGTACCGGTGAACGCCGACATTCCGCAGATCGAGGTCGCGTTCCTCGACGAGCGCGACATCCACGCGAACCCGATCCACGCCAAGGGAATCGGCGAGCTGGGCATCTCGGGCGCGGGCGCGGCGATCGCCAATGCGATCTATCACGCGACGGGCGTGCGGGTGCGCGACTATCCGATCACCTGCGACAAGTTGCTGGCGGACTTGCCAGCGGTTTGAGAACGGGGTCAGCCCTTTCGATCGTCGCCCCGGACCTGACCCGAGGCCCCGCTTCTTCCTTGCGACGAAGAGAAGAAGAAGCGGGATCCCGGACCAGGGCTCTCCTGAGCTTGCCGAAGGGTCCGGGACGACGGTGTTGGGGAGATCAGCGCTTATGTCGATCCGCTCCAAGCCTTTACCGTCATTGCGAGCGGAGCGAAGCAATCCAGTGTTCCGCGCGGTGCCCTGGATTGCTTCGCTCCGCTCGCAATGACGAACTATAGAGACAACAATGGCCGACAATGATTCCGTCCTCGCCGCCGCGGCCGCCTGGAAGGGCGAGCCGCTGGCGCTCGCCACCGTCGTCTCGACATGGGGCTCGGCGCCGCGGCCGCGCGGGAGCCATATGCTCGTCCATGCCGACGGGCGGTTCGAGGGATCGGTGTCGGGCGGGTGCGTCGAGGGCGATATCCTCGACACCGCCGCGCAGGTGATCGCGGGCGCGCCGTTCGCGGTGAAGACCTATGGCGTCGCCGACGATAGCGCGTGGCAGGTCGGGCTGCCGTGCGGCGGCGAGATTTCGGTGATGGTCCAGCCGGTCAGCGCCGATGGCTTCGATCCCGAACTGTTCGACCGGATCGCCGAGGCGCGCGCGGCAGGCCGGTCGCTGACCGTCACCACCGATCTTGCCACCGGCCATGCCGATCTGCGCCCGGAGGAGACGGGGGACATGTTCGTCAACCGCTACGACCCGCCGCGCCGGCTGCTGATCGTCGGGGCGGTGCAGATCGCGCAGAGCCTCGCCGCGCTTGCGACGACGTTGGGGATCGAAGTGGTGGTGATCGACCCGCGCGGGCGCTTCCTGACCGAAGAACGTTTCCCCGGCGTGACGCTCGACGATCGCTGGCCCGACGAGGCGGTCGCAGCGTGGAAGCCGGGGCGCGCGACCGCGGTCGTCACGCTGAGCCATGACATCAAGATCGACGATCCGGCGCTGATCGCCGCACTGGCGAGCGATGCCGCTTACGTCGGTGCGCTGGGCAGCCGCCGCAGCCATGCCGCGCGGCGGGAGCGACTGGCGGCGTCGGGCGTTGACGCGGATCAGCTCGACCGCATCGATGGCCCGGTGGGCATCGACATCGGCGCGATCGGGCCGGCGGAGATCGCGCTGTCGATCGCCGCCGCGATGGTGGGAGCCTTTCATGATCGCCGTTGAAGATACCGTCCTGATCCTGCTGGCCGCCGGCCGCTCCGACCGCTTCGGCCCGGGCAACAAGCTGGAGGAGCCGTTCCTCGCGCGCCCGCTGGGGCTGCATGTCGCGGTCGCGCTGGAGGACATGCCGTTCCGCGAGCGGATCGTCGTCGTCGATGGCTGCACGATCGATTATGCCGCGCATCACTTCACGGTGCTGCACAATGACGCCGCGGACCGCGACATGGCGTCGTCGGTGCGGATGGGCGTGGACTGCGCGCGGGCGCGCGACGCCAAAGCGGTGCTGATCGCGCTGGCCGACATGCCACGCGTGACGGCGGCGCATATCTACCGCCTTTTCGATGCCGCTGCCGATCTCGACGATCACGCGGTCGTGGCGTCGAGCGACGGCACCACGCCGCGCCCGCCCGTGCTGTTCGGGAGTGACCGGTTCGAGGAAGTGCTGGCGATCACCGGCGACCAGGGCGCGCGCGACATGATCCAGGCGGGCCGGCATGTCGTCGCGAACGCCGCCGAGCTGATCGACGTCGACACGCGCGAGGATCTGGAGCGGTTACGCGAGCTGGTCCACGCGCCCGAGGCGCTGATGCGCCCGGACTCGCACCTGCTGCGCGCCGGATCGAGCGAGGAGCGCCGCGCGGCGTTCGACGGCACGCTGTAGGACCTGATCCGGCCAAGCCGGAGCGTGATGTCGTCGACCAGTTCCGTCATGGCGAGCGTAGTTCGACCTCATGTCCTCCCGCTCTGAGCCTGGATCGATCATGCCGTGACGGTCCGCCGTCTTCATTCGTGGCGGAGCGCGTCGATCGGGTTGAGCGCCGCGGCGCGCCGTGCCGGGAAATAGCCGAAGACCACGCCGATCACCGCCGAGATCGCGAAGGCGACCATGTTGATCTGCGGATCGAACGTCCACGGCACGTCGAGCAGCGGCGTCAGTCCGGCGATCACCGCCTGCGCGATCACCAGCCCGATCAACCCGCCGAGGCACGACAGCACCACCGCCTCGACGAGGAATTGCAGCAACACCTCGTTCGCGACCGCGCCGATCGCGAGCCGGATGCCGATCTCGCGCGTGCGTTCGGTGACGCTGACCAGCATGATGTTCATGATTCCGATTCCGCCGACCACGAGGCTGATCGCCGCCACCGCCGCGACGATCCGGGTCAGCGCGGTGGTGGTGCCGGTCAGCGTGTCGCTGATCTGCTTGGTATCGAAGATGTTGAAATTGTCCTCGCGCCCGTCGGTGATCGTGCGGCGCTCGCGCAGCAGGTCGGTGATCGCGGACTGCACCCCGGCGGTCTGGTAGCGCTGGTCGACGCCGACCAGCATGAGCCGGATGTCGCGGCTGCCGGTGAAGCGGCGCTGGACCGCCTTGATCGGCATGATGACGACATCGTCCTGATCGCCGCCGAAGCCGGCCTGCCCGCGCGTGCTGAGCGTGCCGATCACGTCGCAGCTGACGTCGCCGAGCCGGAAGCGCTCGCCGACCGCCTCGCCGCCGCGGAACAGGTTCTGGCGGACGGTGTTGCCGATGATGCAGACTGCCTTGCCGGCCTGCTCCTCGGGCACCGTCCAGAAGCGCCCGCTGGCGAGCGGCCACGGCTGGACCTGGAAATAGGCGGCGGTGGTGCCGTTGATCGTCGTCGACCAGTTGGCGCCTTCGTAGATCGCCGTCGCGCTGGCCTGCGCCTGCGGCGCGACCGCGGTGACGCCGGCGATCTGCGTGGCGATCGCGGTGACGTCCTCGGGGGTGAAGTCGGGCGGGCGCGGGCCGCCGCCGCCACGGCCGAAGCCCTGACCGGGGCGGATCTGGAGGATGTTGGTGCCGAGCGCGGCGATCTGCGACTGGACCGCCGCGGTGGTTGCCTTGCCGAGCGTCACCATCGTCACCACCGCACCGACGCCGATGACGATGCCGAGGATCGTCAGGAACGAGCGCAGGATGTGGCGGCGGATCGAGCGCAGCGCGAGGAGGAGCGTGGTGCCGAACATCTACGCTACCTTCGTCATTGCGAGCGTAGCGAAGCAATCCAGAGCGGCACGCGCGCGGCTCCGGATTGCCGCGTCGCTCCGCTCCTCGCAATGACGAGTGGTCACGACACCCTCTCCCCCTGCGCGTGCTGGGTTTCGATCCGCTCGACCAAGCCGTCCTTGAAGTGGACGACGGTGCGCGCGAAGGCGGCCATGTCGGGTTCGTGGGTGACCATCAGCACGGTGATCCCGCTCTCGCGATTGAGGTCGGTAAGCAATTCCATGATCTCGATCGAGCGCTCCGAATCGAGGTTTCCGGTCGGCTCGTCGGCGAGCAGCACGTCCGGGCGGGTGACGATCGCGCGCGCGATCGCAACGCGCTGCTGCTGCCCGCCCGACAGTTCGGCGGGGGTGTGATCCCACCAGCGATCGAGCCCGACCTTTTCCAGAGCGGCCATCGCGGTCGCGCGGCGCGCGCGCTTCTCGTCACCGCGGTACAGAAGCGGGAGTTCGACATTCTCGAGCGCGGTGGTGCGGCTGAGCAGGTTGAAGCCCTGAAACACGAAGCCGAGATAGCGGCGGCGGAGCAACGCGCGCTCGTCGCGGTCGAGTGTCTCGACATGATGGCCGCGGAACAGGAACGTTCCCGCCGAGGGCACGTCGAGACAGCCGAGGATGTTCATCGTCGTCGACTTGCCCGATCCCGACGGCCCCATCACCGCCACGAAATCGCCCGTCGCGATATCGAGGTCGACGCCCTTGAGCGCCTGGAACTGCGTCGCGCCCTGACCATAGACCTTGGTCACATTGCGCAAGGCGATCAGCGGCGCCTCACTGGCCACGCGACCGGCCGCCCTTCGCCGCGCCGCCCGCTGCGCCCGCGCTCTCGCCCGCCGCGAGTTGCCCGGTGATGACCTGCTGGCCCGGCTGGAGCGCGCCGGCGGTCACCTCGGTCAGCGTGCCGTTGGTGTCGCCGGTCGTCACCTGCACCGGCTGCGGCGTGCCGTCCGCGCCCTGGACGTAGACCGTCTGCGTCGCGCCGCGCCCGAGCGTCGCGCTGCGCTGCGCGGCGTTGCGGCGCGGCGGGCCGGCGAGGATCGTGCCGGTGATCCCACCGCGCTTGCCGCCGCCAGCACTCGGCTTGAAGCGGAAGGCGGCATTGGGGACGAGCAGTACGTTCTGGCGGTCGGCGGTCACGATGTCGGCGGTGGCGGTCATACCGGGGCGCAACTGCAAGGTCGGGTTGGCGACGGTGAGGTCGGCGGCATAGGACACCACCTGCCCGGTCGTGCTGGTGCTGCCGGTGCTGCTCGACGACGAGGCGGTCGCGTTGCTGACGGTCAGGTTGGAGCCGAGGTCGACGCGGGTGATCGCAGCCGGGAAGGTCTTGCCGGGGAAGGCGTCCACGGTAAAGGTCGCCTTCTGCCCGACCTGCACCTCGCCGACGTCGGCCTCGTCGATCGCGACCTCCAGCTTCATGCGCGTCAGGTCCTCGGCGATCACGAACAAGGTCGGCGTGTTGAACGACGCCGCGACGGTCTGGCCGGGATCGACCTGCCGCGCCAGCACCACGCCGTTGACGGGCGAGCGGATGATCGCCCGCGCGCGCTGCGTCTGCTGCTGCGACAATTGCGCGCGCGCGGCGGTGACGTTCGCCTCGGCGACGTTGAGCGCGGCCTTCGCGCGCTGCGCGTCGGCCTGTCCGGTCTGCAATTCGGTCTTCGACGGCACGCGGCCCTTTGACAGACGATAGACTTCGTTGAGCCGTGCGAGCTGTGCCTGCGATTCCGCCAGCGTCGCGCGCGCCTGCGCCACCTGCGCCTCGTTGGCGGCGAGCGTCGCCTTGGCGGCGTTGATCTGGTCGTCGATCTGCTCGGGATCGATCAGCGCGAGCGGCTGACCGGCGGTGACACGATCGTTGACGTCGACCACGACCTTGGTGACGAGCCCCGAGAGCTGCGAGCCGACGGTCACCTGATTGGTCGGCGCCAGCTTGCCGGTCGCCGACACCGAGACGGTCAGCCGCCCGCGCGTCACCGGGGTGGTGGCGTAATCGACCTTGTCGGGATCGCCGAACACGCAGCGCGACAGCAGCAGCCCGACCAGCACGACGGCCGCGAGCACCAGCACCCATTTGCCCCAGCGCCGCCACGCCGGCTGCGGCTTCACACCGAGGAAATCGTCGAGATTGGGGTCGGCCATCAGGGATTCCTGTTGGTGGTGCCGGGGGTGGAGGGAAGTGGTCTGCTCGCCGGGTCCGTTCATCGTGTTCTTCGAGTGGAACAAGTCGGACGTTACCCCGGAAGCGGCGTCGATCCTCGACAACGCGGTCACCCAGTACCAGAGCTGCAACAACGCGCAGGTCATGCTGGCTGGTTACACCGACACCTCGGGTTCGGCGAAGTACAACGTGGGCCTTTCGCAGCGTCGTGCAGACGGCGTGAAGGCGTACCTCGCGTCGAAGGGTATCCCCGACGGCGTGATGACGACCGAAGCGTTCGGCGAGACCAAGCTGCGCGTCGAGACCGCCGATGGCGTCCGCGAAGTGCAGAACCGTCGCGTCGAGATCACCTACGGTCCGGGTTCGGGTCAGTAAGGTCGATCACTTCGGTGACCGGAAAAAGGGAGGTCGGCGCAAGCCGGCCTCCTTTTTTGTTGTGGGTGGATCGCGTGAGCCGGCGGTGGTCTTGCGTCTTTGACCGCCTCCGTTTCGTTGCGGAAATAGCGGCTTCAGCCCACCGCGATTGCGAACCCAGCGAAGCAATCCAGAGCCGGATCAGGACGCCCTGGATTGCTTCGCTACGCTCGCAATGACTAACAGCGCGACCCTAGCTTTCAGGTGTCACCGGCTCCGGCTGCGATCACCGCCGCCAGCCAGTCCGGTACGCGTGCCTCGCCGAGCGCATCGACACGGCGCAGTGTGACCATCCATCCCAGCTCGGGATAGGCCGAACGCCTTCGCGCGTCGCTTTCGTCGATCGGCGCGACGACCAGCCGACGCCGAACCTTGTCGCGATGATGCATGCGCGCAGTATTCTCCTGCCCGACGTAGCAGCCCTTGGTGAAGCTGACGCCGTTCAACTCGCGCGCATTCGCCTCGAGCCACAGCGTCTCGCCCGATCCGAGATCGGCTACCCCCTCGGCCACCCCAAGCGACAGGCGACGCGCGTGCCAATCAGCCGCAGCCGATGCGGGCGGCGCAAGCCAGCGGGCTCCGAGCGCCGCCAGCCGCGGGTCGAGGGTCGGTCCCGAGGCGTCGCGGCTCCAATGCACTGCCAGCCCGTCCTCTGGCGCGATCGTGATCGCGCGGCGCAGGCGGTACATCGTCAGGCGCCGCGCGATCGCGTCACGCTGCTCCCGCTCGACGTCGAGCAGGAGGTCGTCGCCGTCCGCCCAGACGATCAGGTCGAACAGCGCCTTGCCCTGCGGGGTCAGCAATCCCGCCCAGACCGGAAGCGCGCCGGTGACATCGTTGGTCAGCAGGCCCTGAAGAAAGCCGCGCACATCCTCGCCGGACAACCGCAGCAGCGCGCGGTCGGCCAGCATCGTCGCCGGGGTGGTATCGTCCATGACGCCAAGGTAGGGAGAGCGGCGACCCCGCGAAAGAGCCGGAAAGGGCTGACGATGGCGACCTACGATCTCCTGCTGACCGGTGGCACGGTGCACACGCCCGGTGGCCCAGTCGTCGCCGATGTCGGCGTGCGCGACGGGCGGATCGTCGCGATCGGCGCGCGCGGCGATGCGGGGCGGACGATCGACTGCGCCGGGCTCGATATCCTGCCCGGCGTCATCGACACGCAGGTGCATTTCCGCGAGCCGGGGCTGGTCCACAAGGAAGACCTCGCCACCGGCAGCGAGGCCGCGGTGATGGGCGGCGTGGTCGCGGTGTTCGAGATGCCGAACACCAAGCCCAACACCGACTCGGCCGAAGCGATCGAGGACAAGCTGACCCGCGCCAGGGGGCGGATGTGGTGCGACCATGCCTTTTACGTCGGCGCGACCAACCATAATGCGCGCGATCTCGCCGAGCTGGAGCGATTGCCGGGCACCGCGGGGGTGAAGATCTTCATGGGCGCGTCGACCGGCGACCTGCTGGTCAGCGAGGATGCGCGGCTCGCCGAGGTGCTGGCGAGCGGGCATCGGCGGGTCGCGATCCATGCCGAGGACGAGGATCGCATGAATGCGCGCGCCGGCGAGCGCGTCGAGGGCGATCCGTCGTCGCATCCGGTGTGGCGCGACGACGAGAGCGCGCTGCTGGCGACGACGCGTATCCTGCGGCTGGCGCGCGCGGCGCGGCGGCGCATCCACGTCCTGCACGTCACCACGCCCGCCGAGCTGGAGCTGCTCGGGCAGAACAAGGACATCGCGACCTGCGAGGTGACGCCGCAGCACCTGACGCTGGCCGGCGAGGAGGCCTATCCGCGGATCGGCACGCTGGCGCAGATGAACCCGCCGATCCGCTCGGGCGCACACCGCGACGGGCTTTGGTACTGGCTCAACCAGGGCGTGCCGGACGTGATCGGTTCCGATCATGCGCCGCACACGCTGGAGGAGAAAAGCAAGCAATATCCGGCGAGCCCAAGCGGGATGCCGGGCGTTCAGACGCTGCTCCCGCTGCTGCTGGATCATGTCGCGCATGGCCGGCTGACGCTCCAGCGCGTGATCGAGCTGACCAGCGCGGGTGCGCAGCGGATCTTCGGGCTGACCGGCAAGGGGCGGATCGCGGCGGGTTACGATGCCGACTTCACGATCGTCGACCTCAAGAAGCGCTGGACGATCGAGGAGCGCTGGCTCCGCTCGCGCGCGGGCTGGTCGCCGTTCACGGGCATGGAGCTGACCGGCAAGCCGATCGGGACGATCGTGCGCGGGCAGGTGGCGATGTGGGAGGATCAGCTCGGCGAGGCGCCGCAGGGTGCGCCGATCCGCTTCGAGACGACCGGCTTCCCCGGCGGGCGGCGCTGACGCGCCGCCGGTCGGGCGCGCGTCAGAAGGGAAGCCACTTCGACGTTTCGGTGAACTTCATGTAGCCGACGTTGACCCCGGCGCGCCACCCGACGCCGAGCCGGACCGGGATCAGCACGACATTGCCCTTGCGCAGATAGGTCGCGGCGAATCCGCCGACGAAATACAGCCGCCCTTCGGCGCCCGGAAAGCGCGTGAACAGATCGTGCGAATCGTAAAGGTTGTAGACGAGCACGAACACCTTGTTCGCATCGCCGCCGACGTCGAAGCCGACCGACGGCCCGGTCCAGTAGACCGGGCGCTGCCCCTCGACCTTGTGAGTCATGATTCCCGAGCCATAACGGACGCCGAGGATGAATGCCCCCGACGCCTCGCGCCCGGCGATATAGGCGTTCGGTTCGCCCTGATCCTTGAGGATGCTTTCGATGATCTGCCCAAATCCTTCCGCGCCCTTGCCGAACACGCCCTCGCCTGCGGCAATCAGATCGTCGCGCTTGTAGGTCGCGGCGGCGGTAGTCGTCGCGTCCGCACGCGTTTCCGATCCCGGTGTGGGCGCCGCGGTTTGCGGTGGGGGTGCAGGATCCTGTGGCGGCGTTGCCGGGAGCGGACGCGCCGGCGCGGGCGCGGTCGGCGTCCTGACGCTGCGCGGCGGCACGGTGGTGACGTCGCCATCGATCGCGGCATTCGGGTCGATCGTCCGCACCTGCGCCGCGGCGCCCAGCGGCGCGCCGATGAGCGCGGCGACCAGCATCGCCACCCCGACGCCGTGTTGTGCGATCCGCTTCATGCCTGCCCCCTCGATCATCGCCGGGTTATAGGCGGTTTGCTGCTGTCGCGGCAATGAACGGCACGACGACCCGAGTCGGACGCGCGATATGCGGAAATCGCGCGCACCCGGTTGATCGCCGCGATTGCTCTCGCTATAGCCGCGCCTCACGCCGACCCGGAGACGTGGGTGAGTGGCTGAAACCAACGCTTTGCTAAAGCGTCGTACGGGAAACCGTACCGAGGGTTCGAATCCCTCCGTCTCCGCCAAACCTTGACAGCACAGCTACTCCCCTTCGGCCTTCAGCTGCGGCGGATCAGTGCGCGCGCGAGGCGGCGGTCTTCCAGCGAATAGTACAGCCAGATCGCGCCCGCCGCGTCGACGACCACAGCGGCGGCGAAGGCGATGTCGGTCGCGGCTCGGTCGTCCACCGGCGGTGGCGTGACCAGCGGCTGGATGCCGCGCGCCACCACGTGCGTATAGTCGGCGTCGAACGCGACCCAGCCGATCCGCCAGCGCGCATCGCGCGTCGCACCGTTGTAGAACATCACCGGTGTCGTCGGATCGTCGGTCAGCAACGGGCCGGTGGAGAGATGCCAGTCGTCCCAGCTGTCGGTGCGCGGCATGAAGGGCGTAGGCTGCTCGTTCCACGGCCCGCCCGGCGCGGTGCCGATCGCCAGCCCGACGCGCGACGCCTCGTCGGCGGCATATTCGTAGAACAGCCGCCAGCGCCCGTCCGGCGTGCGGTCGATCGTCGCTTCCTTGGTGTTGCCCTCCGACTTGGTGGACGCGAGCGCAACGCCGCTCTTGATCAGGCGGTCGAGCGTCGGGCCGGTCGCATAGGAAAGTTCGCTGTGGGCCTGATCGGCGCGGACACCCGAGTAATAGACGATATAACCGTCGTCGCCACGGATGACAGTCGGGTCCTCGACACCGCCGGCGTCATGATCGCCGGGGCCGGGCGCGAGCGAAGGCGCGTCCAGCATCGTGAAATGCACGCCGTCGTCGCTCCACCCGCTCCAGATCAGCCCGGTGTCGGTCAGCGGCGCATCCGGACGGACGACGGCGCGAACCATCAGCCCCCAGCGCCCGTCAGGCTCGCGCCAGACATAGGGGCTCATCAGATCGCGCTCCATCAGCGCAGGCGGGCCCTGCAACGCTACCGTCTCGATCCGCTTGACGTTGAAGTCGAGCGCGACGTCGGAGCCGGCGACGACATCCTTGCGGTGCGGATCCGCGATCGTGTCGTCGGTCATGCGCCGAGCGCCTGCATCAGCGACAGCCCGCCGTCGATGACGATCCGCGCGCCGGTGATGTAGCGCGCCCGGTCGGAGGCGAGGAACACGGCGAGGTCGGCCACCTCGTCCGGTTGCCCGGCACGGCCGAGCGGAATGTTCTTCTCCAGCGTCTGGCGATAGCGCGCGTCCTGCTCCGCGCGCGCGTTCATCGGTGTCAGGATCATGCCCGGCTCGATCGCATTCACGCGCACGCGATGCGGCGCCTCCTCGATCGCCAGCGTCTCGACCAGATTGGAGAGCCCGCCCTTGGCCGCGCAATAATCGGCGCCCCCGGCGCGGACAGCATAGGCGTGGATCGACGAGATGTGGATGATCGCCGCATCGCTGGACGCATCGCCGCGGCCGGTGAGGAAGCGCCGCGAGGTGAGGAACGCGCCGGTCAGGTCGGTGTCGAGCAGCCGCCGCCATTGCTGAAGCGTCATCGCGCGGACCGTTACGCCGCTCATGTTCAACCCGGCCGAATTGACGAGGACGTCGGCCGGCCCCCATTCGGCTTCGACGGCAGCGTAGGCCGTATCGACCGACCCTTCGTCGTCGACATGCGCCTGAACGGTCAGCGCGGTGCCGCCCGCCGAGCGGACGACCCCGGCCGTCACCTCGGCGGCGGCGCGATCCGCATAATAGAGGATCGCGACGCGGTCGCCGCACGCGCCGAATGCCGCGGCGCAGGCGGCGCCGATGCCCGATTCCGCGCCGGTGACGATGATCGTTCGCTGGGCCATGGGCTATGTCTCCCGTGATGGACGCAGCGCCTAACGCGCATCAGGGCAAAACGTCCCCGGGTGAATCCCGGACGTTTCTTGTAAACAAAAATGAAAGCGTTAAGCCTCTTGGCAAAGGCGGCTTCGGGCGCGCGACAATTCGGGAGAGTGAAGATGCGTTGGACGATGGGCATCGCGGCGGCGCTGGTGGTGATGGCACCGGCGACCGCGCTGGCGAAGGACAACGGCCTCACTGCTGCCGAGCGTGCGCAGGGCTGGAAACTGCTGTTCAACGGGCGCGACCTGACGGGCTGGGGAGGGTTCGGCGGCGGCGCGGCGCCCTCGACCTGGACGGTGCGCGACGGGACGCTGCTGCTGACCAAGGCCGACGGCAAGATGAGCGGCACCGACCTCGTCACCGCCGAGCCCTATGGCGCGTTCGAGCTGACGCTGGACTGGAAGGTCGAGAAGGGCGGCAACAGCGGCGTGCTGTATCTGGCGCGCAACGTCCCGGGTGCACCGTTGCTCTACGAGAGCGGGCTGGAGATGCAGGTGCTCGACGACGTCGGTCATTCGGACGGCAAGATCCCGACCCATCGTGCCGGATCGTTGTACGACATGACGGTGCCGCCAGCCGGTATCGCCAGGCCAGCGGGCAGCTGGAACCATGCGCGGCTGTTCGTCGAGAACGGGCGCATCCGGCAGTGGCTGAACGGCACGCCGACCGCTGACGTCTCTTATGGCGACGACGCCTGGCGGCAGCGGGTGGCGGGCTCGAAATTCGCCAAGATGCCGCACTTCGGCACCTTCGACAGCGGGGTGATCGGGCTGCAGGATCATGGCGAGCCGGTGGCGTTCCGCAACATCAAGCTACGGCGGATCGGTGCGTCGGCGACCGGGGCCGCCCGGTGACCGCGGCGGGGGGCGACGGTTCGGTTGATGTCATCATCGTCGGCTCCGGCGCGGCGGGCGGGATGGCGGCCTATACGCTGACCAAGGCCGGCGTGCGCTGCCTGATCCTCGAGGCCGGGCGCGATTACGATCCACAGGCCGAGGTCAACATGTTCGCCCCCGAAAGCGACGCGCCACTGCGCGGGACCGGCACCCCCGACAAGCCGTTCGGCTATTTCGATGCAACCGTGGACGGCGGCTGGCAGGTCGAGGGCGAGCCGTACACGATGACCGAGGGCAGCGACTTTCGTTGGTATCGACCGCGAATGCTGGGCGGGCGCACCAACCATTGGGGACGCCACGTGCCGCGGTTCGGCGCCTATGACTTCAAGCCGTTCTCCCGCGACGGGCTCGGGGCGGACTGGCCGATCGGCTATGACGATGTCGCGCCCTTCTACGACCGCGTCGAGCGGATGATCGGCGTCAACGGCGGCGCGATCGGGCTGGAGAACCATCCGGACTCGCCCGCCGGCTGCCTGATGCCGCCGCCCAGGCCGCGCGTGCCGGAAATGCTCATCACCGCGGCGGCGGAAAGCCTCGGTATTCCCGTGCGCGCGGCGCATACCGCGGTGCTGACCCGCGACATGCCCGACAAGGTCGCACCGCGCAGCGCCTGCTTCAACGCGACGCCGTGCACGCGCGGTTGCACGATCGGCGCGATGTTCCAGACGACCACCTCGCTGCTGCCGATGGCGAAGGCGACCGGCCGCTTGCGCGTCGTCACCGACGCGATGGTGTCGCGCGTCGTGATGGGCAAGCGCGGCCGGGCGGCGGGGGTCGAGTATGTCGACCGCAAGACCGGGCAGCGCCATCAGGTGACGGCGCGCGCTGTGGTACTGGCGGCGGGCACCGGCGAGACGACGCGGCTGTTGCTTAATTCGGGCGAACAGGGGCGCGGGCTCGCCAATTCGTCGGGCGAGCTGGGGCGCAACCTGACCGATTCGACCGGCGCGTCGTTCCGCGCCTTCATCCCCGGCCTCGCCGGGCGTCCGCGCTACAACGAGGACGGGATCGGCGGGCAGCACATCTATATCCCTTTCTGGCTGTACGAGCAGCAGAAGCGCGGCGAGCTGGACTTCGCGCGCGGCTATCATTTCGAGATCGGCGGGCGGTTCGGCGTGCCCTCGGAGGCGGCGCTGCCGCGCGTCTGGGGCAAGGACCTGAAGCAGGCGGTGCGCAACGCCTCGGGGGCGACGATCAACCTGACGTTGCGCGGCGAGATGATCCCCAACAAGGACACGTTCTGCGAGATCGATCCGAACGTGAAGGACAAGTTCGGCATCCCGGTGCTGCGCTTCGCGTTCCGCTGGTCCAGACACGAGGTCAATCAGGTCGCGCACGGCCGCCGTGCCGCGCATTCGGTGTTCCAGCGACTGAACGGCACGATCCTCGACCCCGATCTGCCGCCCGAGCAGATCATGACCGCGGGTGGCGAGATTATCCACGAACTCGGCACCGCGCGGATGGGCGCCGATCCGAAATCGTCGGTGGTCGACAGCTATGGCCAGACCTGGGACGTCGACAATGTCGTGCTGATGGACGGCGCGACGTTCGCGTCGGGGCCGCACAAGAACCCGACCCTCACCATCCTCGCGCTGGCGCTGCGCGCGTCGGAGCGCCTCGCCACCCGTCTGTCGTCAGGAGCGCTGGCATGACCTTCACCCGCCGCACGACGCTGCAATGGCTCGCCACCGCGACGGCGCTGTCGCTTGCCAACCGCGGGGCGGTCGCTGCCGCCACGCCGCCGGCGACCGGCGCGCCGCCGCCGTTCAAGGTCGTCGACTGGCCGGCGAGCATCGCGCCGATGGCCCCGGCGAAAGGCTATGGCCGCGACCCCGATCTGACCGCGCCCAAGGTGCCGTGGTCGCTGACGCTGACCAGGTCGCAGCGTGCGACGGTCGACATGCTCGGCGACATGATCCTGCCCGCCGATGCCGCCTCGCCGGGGGCGGGGACGCTGGGGGTCGGTGCGTTCATCGACGAATGGATCAGTGCGCCCTATCCGCAGCAACAGGCCGATCGCGCCAAAATCATCGCCGGGCTGGCGTGGCTCGATGCGCAGAGCCGGGTGCTGCACGGCGGCGCCTTCACCGCGGGCACGGCGGCGCAGCGCACGACCTTGCTCGACGCGCTGACCGTCGCGACACCCAGCGCGGCGATGGCGCAACCGGTCGCGTTCATGGACCGGCTCCGCAACCTGTTCGTGCTCGGCTTCTACAGCCTGCCCGAGGGCAAGGCGGATATGGGCTATATCGGCGACCAGCCGACCGAGGGGCCGTATCCCGGCCCGACGCCCGAGGCGCAGGCGCATTTCACCGCACTGCTGGCGACGTTGAAGCTGACCCTGCCGGCAACCGCGGCGCGGGGGTAGGCGCACGCGCCACCTGCCTCCGTCATCCCGGACGTGATCCGGGAACCCGCTTCTTCCTGCCGGCACAAGCAGCGGGGCCCCGGCTCAAGGCCGGGGTGACAGAGGAGGAGCTTGGCGTGGCAAGGAAGCGCCCGCGACGGGGCCCGCTACTTCGCCGCCTTGCGCAGCGCCAGCCGCACCAGCGCGTCCAGCGATGCGCCATCGCCCAGCTCGTCCTCCGCCGCCGCGACCGCGCTCGCCGCCTCCGCCGGGCGGAAGCCGAGGTTGAGCAGCGCCGACACCGCGTCGGACCCGGCGCCGACCGGCACCACCTGCGCCGCCGCCGATGGCCCCAGCGCGACTCCGCCGACCTTGTCCTTCAACTCGCGGACGATCCGTTCGGCCAGCTTGGGGCCGACACCGTTGGCACGCGCCACCGTCGCCTTGTCCTGCGCCATCACCGCGCGGCTGATGTCGGCGGGCTCCAGCGCCGAGAGGATCGCCAGCGCCACGCGCGCCCCGACCCCTTGCACCCCGGTCAGCAACCGGAACCAGTCGCGCTCGGCCGCGCTCGCAAAGCCGACCAGCCGGATGAAGTCCTCGGCGACCAGCATTTCGGTGAACAGGGTAGCGGCCTCGCCGATCGGGCCGATCGCCGCCATCGTCCGCGCCGATGCGCCGACCAGATAGCCGACCCCGTGCACGTCGATCACCGCATGGTCGGTGCCGGTCGAGGTCAGGATGCCCTTTAGATGCGCGATCATGGGCAAGGGCGGTAGAACAAAGCGGGGGCTGCGTCACGGGGGCTGTGATGGCGAACAGCCGTTGCCTTTGAGTCGCCGTCACCCCTGACCTGTTCCGGGGGTCACCGCGTCGCTTAGCCGATGGCCTGTGGTCGTGCCGAGCGGTGGATGCCGGCACACGCCCGGCCTGACGTCTGCAGAGTCGAAGTGCTTGCGCCAATCTTGTCGTCATTGCGAGCGTAGCGAAGCAATCCAGGGCGTTTTGGTCCGGCCCTGGACTGCTTCGCTACGCTCGCAGTGACGAGAGGGGGCTCGATCGAACCGCCCACTGCTTCAAATCAGGCGACCGCCTTCTTCAGCGCGTCGACCAGATCGGTCTTTTCCCAGGTGAACAGGTCGCCCTCGGCATCACGGCCGAAGTGCCCGTACGCCGCGGTCTTCGAATAGATCGGCTTGTTGAGCGACAGATGCTCGCGGATACCCTTCGGGGTCAGGCGCACCAGCTGCGGCAGCGCCGTCTCCAGCTTCGCTTCCTCGACGGTGCCGGTGCCGTGCAGGTCGACATAGACCGACAGCGGCTCGGCAATGCCGATCGCATAGGAAAGCTGGATCGTGCAGCGCTTGGCGAGGCCTGCGGCAACGACGTTCTTCGCCAGATAGCGCGCGACATAGGCCGCCGACCGGTCGACCTTGGTCGGGTCCTTGCCGCTGAACGCGCCACCGCCGTGCGGCGCCGCGCCGCCGTAGGTGTCGACGATGATCTTGCGCCCGGTCACGCCGGCGTCGCCGTCCGGTCCACCGATCTCGAACTGGCCGGTCGGGTTGATGTAGATCTTGGTGGCGTCGTCGATGAAGCCGTCAGGCAGCACGTCCTTGAACGCGCCCATCACGTAATCGTGCAGGACCTTGTACTTGGCGGCGTCGGCATTGTCGCCCTTCTCGCAATAACCCGGCGCATGCTGCGTCGAGACGACCAGTGCGGTCGCCTTGACCGGCACGCCGTTCTCATACTGCAACGTCACCTGGCTCTTGGCGTCGGGCTCGAGGAAGGGCGCCGCGCCCGAATGGCGGTCGGCGGCGAGCCGCTCGAGGATCTTGTGGCTGTAGTAGAGCGTGGCGGGCATCAGGCCGGGGGTCTCGTCGGTCGCATACCCGAACATGATGCCCTGGTCGCCCGCGCCCTCGTCCTTGTTGCCGCTCTCGTCGACGCCCATCGCGATATGCGCCGACTGGCCGTGCAGTTCGTTCAGGAAGCGGAACTCGTTCCAGTGGAAGCCCGACTGCTCATAGCCGATGCGCTTCACGGTCGCGCGGACGGTCGCCTCGATTTCTTCCTCGATCCCCGGCGCCCACTGGTCGTTCTCGTAGACGCCCTTGCCGCGGATCTCGCCCGCCAGCACGACGAGCTGGGTGGTGGTCAGCGTCTCGCACGCCACGCGCGCCTCGGGGTCCTTGGACAGGAACAGGTCGACGATCGAATCCGAAATCTGGTCCGCGACCTTGTCGGGATGGCCTTCGGACACCGACTCGGACGTGAAGATGAACGACTGACGCATGGAGGCTCCGGGAGATAACGATATAAAGATAGCTTTATGTCGTTACCGCGATCGACGCCGCAACGCAAATGCGACGAGCGTCAGGACCGTCCCGACCAGCAACGCCATCCAGTTTCCGAGCCGGGAGAAGAGCGTAGCGACGTGGGCGGGCGGGATCGGCACGACGATCGCGCCGCTGACATCGCGCGGGACAGCCGCCAGCACCGCGCCGTTCGCGGCGATCACCGCAGAAATACCGGTTGGCGTGTCGCGGATCACGGGCAGCCCTTCCTCGATCGCGCGCAGTCGCGCCTGTGCGAGAAACTGCGGCGAGCCCCAATTGCCGAACCAAGCGTCGTTCGAGGGATTGAAGATCAGCCGTGGGCGCTGTGCCGGGTCGACGACCTGCCCCGAGAAGATGATCTCGTAGCAAAGCTGCATCCCGATCGCGCCGAATCCCGGCACCGCCATTGTCCGCGGCCCCGGCCCCGGCGCGAAGTCCATGTCGCCCGGCACCAGCCGCGACAGGCCCAGCGGCTTGAGCAGCCACGGCATCGGCAGATACTCGCCATACGGCACCAGATGCGCCTTGTCGTAGCGTCCACGAATCCGCCCGCGCGCATCGAGCGCGAACACCGAATTGCTCGCGGTCGTCACGTCGCCCTTGCTGTCGAATTGCAGCGCGGTGCCGCCGGTCAGCAGCATGTCACGAGGGCCCAGCACCGACGCCATCCGCGTCCGCGTCCGCCACGGGCTGGCGTTGCCGTAGACCCAATAGGGGTAATCATCCTCGATGAAGTCGCGAATCACGCCCTCGGGCCACATCACCAGCCGGGGCGCCGCGCCGGGGGTGCCCGACAGCCGCAACAGCCGCGCGAGCATCATGGCCTGATCGCTCTCGCCGCGCTGGTCCTGTGGCACATTCGGCTGCACGACGACCAGTGTCGGCGCGGTCGCGGCGGCGGGCGCCGGTGCCGATCGATAGCTGAGCAGCTCCGCCACGGTCAGGATCGCGAACGCGACCACGCCGATAGCGATCTGTTTGCGCCCCGCGGGCAGCAGCAACAGCCCCCCGGCCACCGCGACGGTGAGGCCCGACAGCGCATAGGTGCCCACCAGCGTCGCCAGCCACGCCACCGGCTGCACCGGCACCCACATCACCGCCAGCGGGTCCCACGCGTAACCGGTGAACAGCCAGCTCCGCATCCACTCGGTCAGGATCCAGCACGCACCGAACAGCAGCACGAACCCGGCGTCGATTCGCGCCCTTCGCCCACGCCACGCCAGCCCCGCGCACAGCGCCGGGAACACCGCCAGATACAGCGCCAGCGCGAACGGCGCGGCATAGCCCAGCCAGTGCGGCATCTGGTCCTGGAAGGTGAAGGCATGCTGGAACCAATTGTCGTTGATCGTGAAATGCCCGACCCCGAACGCCCAGCCACGCCACAGCGCCTGGCCGCGCGTCGGCGCGGCATGGACCAGCGCGATCCAGCCGGCGAAAGCGGCGACCGCCAGCCACCACAATTCCAGCGGCGCGAACCCGCATGCAGCTGCGGCGCCCAGCAACAGCGCGCCGAGCGCCGGATAGCGCCGCGGAAACGCTTCGATCGAGGAACGATAGGACAGGGCAGGGCTTCCTTTGCCGCGGGTTACGATCGCCTCCTGCGACGCCGCGCGCGGCACCGCAAGCCATGCGCGCGAGGTAGGACGTGACGATGACGCTTGCGAGGCGTATCAGTACAGCATGACACGTCATGGATGGAGCGCATGAGCAAGCCGATTGAAGTGGACCTGCCGCACCAGCTCGGCGTCGCCGGCGCCCGCGCGCGGATCGAGGGCGGGTTCGACAAGCTCGCCGGCTATATCCCCGGCGGGCATGTCAGCGAGCATCGCTGGGACGGCGACACGCTGCATTTCGTGATCGAGGGGATGGGCCAGCGTGTCGCGGTCCAGCTCGATGTCACCGAACGCAACGTCCACGCGCTGTTCGAGCTGCCCGGGCTGCTCGGCATGTTCGGCGAGCAATTGCGCGCGAAGCTGCAGAAGGACGGGCCGAAGCTGCTGGCGTAACCGCCGCCAAACCGACCGTCGCCTCTGCGCAGGCAGGGGCCCATGTCTGTGTTGTCCGTCGATCGGGCTGACACACAGCGTGACAGCCATTTGTCAGATGGCGCGCGGCACGACACAGCCATGGGCCCCTGCCTGCGCAGGGGCGACGGGCATTCGGCCACGGTGTTTACTTTGCCGCCGCAGCCCCCTTCGGCACCACCGCCATCGTCCAGTCCTTCTCCGGCTTCAGATATCTCGCCGCGGTCGCCTGCAACAGCGCGGGGGTGATCGTTGTGAAGTCACTTACCAGGCTCTGGCTCGCCTCGATCCGCTTCGGGTCGAACGTCCCGCCGCTGGTCTGGAGCAGCCAGAACTGGTTCCCGGACGAGGCGCGCGCCATATATTGCAGCATCGGCACGATCGTCCGGCGCAACTCGTCCTCGCTGACCGGCGTCGACACCAGCTCGCTCGCGATCTGGCGCGACAGCTGGAAGAACAGCGGTACCTTGTCGGGCGCGACCTTGCCGATCGCGATCAGCCGTCCGCCGCCCGGCTGCCCGACCGGCCACTGGCTCTGCGCGCTCGGCGAGTAGCTCGCCCCCGCTGCCGAGCGCAGCCGGTCGAACAGGCGGTCGTTGAACACCGCCGCCAGCACGTCGAGCCGTCGCTGCTCGGCATGATCCGCCGAGCCGCCGCCGGTCGGCCACGCGATCACTGCCGCGGCCTGATTGTCGTCGCCATCGTGCGTGCGCAGCACCGGCTGCGCGACATGCGCGGGGAAGCGCACCGCTGGCGAGCGCGGATCGTCCGCACGCCGCGCCTTGAGCGCGCCGAAGCTCTTGGCCACCGCCGCGATCGCCTCGTCGCCCTTCACGTCGCCGAAGATATCGACCTCGATCGGCCCGGTGGCGAGCAGCGGCTGCCACAATTTCTTGAACGCGCCAGCATCAAGCTGCTCGATCTGCTGCAGCGTCGGAACGCCCCAGCGTGGATCGCCGTCGCGCAGCAGCCCTTCAAGATCGCGCGCCAGCACCCCGTCGGGTGACGACGACAAACCGGCATAGCCTGCCAGCATCGCCGCGCGCGCGCGCGCCACCGGCGCCTTGTCCCAGCGTGGCGCGGCCAGCTTGGCGGCCATCAGCGTCAGATTGTCCGCATAATCGCCCGGCGTGGTCTGCGCGCCGAACAGGAACGCGTCGTCGCCGATGTCGAAATCCAGCCCCATCCGGCGTCCGGTGGTCAGCTGGTCGAGGTCGCTCTGGTTGAGCGTGCCGATCCCGCTGGCGATCAGCGCCGTGTCGCCGGCCCACGCCGGGGTCGGCCGGTCGCCGGGCAGCGCCTGATAGCCGCGCCCGAAGCGCACGCGCAGATAGACGCGCCCGGTTTCGGAGGCATTGGGATAGATCAGCGCGCGAACACCATTGGCGAACGTCACCTGCTCCATCGGCGGATCGCCGACCCGCGCCTGCGCGACCGCCTTGCCGGGCTGCCCGAGCTTCGGGACGCGCGAGAAATCGACTGCCGCCTGCTGCGTGCGCTTGCCAGCCAGCTTCGAGACGTCGGCCTTCATCGCCGCCGCCAGCTTCGCCGCCGCCGCCGGATCGGCGGTGCGGGTGTTGACCAGCGCGCGGTCCGCATCGCCCTTGAACAGCCGGTTGGTCGACTCGACCATCGCCGCGGGGGTGAACATGCCCTTGGTGCGCGCCTGCTTCAGGATATCGTAGCTGGTCTGCGGCCCGGCGACCGTCTCGCGGATGTCGAGCGCGCTGACCATGTCGTCGGCCTGTTTCGCGCCCGCCTCGACGCGCGCGGTGTCGACGTCGTTCTTCATCGCGGCGTCGAACTCGGCCAGCTCGCGGTCGATCTCGCCCTGCGTCGGCGCGGTGGCCATCGCATCGGCGATCACACCGCGCACGTCTTTCAGCGCGCCCTCCCAGTCGGTGCCAATCGGGATGACGTTGGTGAAGGTGCCGTTGGCCGAGCGCGAGACGTCGTCGAGCGAGACCGACGCCTGCAGGAAGCTGCCCCCGGCGCGCGCCCGCGTTTCCAGCCGGCGGTTGATGAGCCGCATCGCGAGCTGGTCGACCATCCGCTTCTGGTTGAAGATCATCGTGTCGCTCTGGTACTTCCAGGGGCGTAGCACCGCAGTGGCGACGATCGGCGGCAACGATGGCTCGGCGATCGTCTTGACGATCGGGTCGCCGGTCCGCGGGGTGCCGAAATCGGGATCGGCGGGGTTCGGTCCCTTGCCCTGCCAGCCGCCGAAATTCTTGACGACCAGCTTGGCCGCGACCTCCGGGTCAATGTCGCCCGAGATGATGACAACCGCGCGCGACGGGCGGTACCATTTGTCGTGAAAGGCCTGCACGCTGGCCGGGTTCGCCGCCTCCAGCGTCTTGATCGTCCCGATCGGCGAGCGGCTGGCGAGCGGTTGCCCCGCGAAGAACGTCTCGCGCAGCATGTCGCCATAGCGGACCTGCGGCCCCGGTGCCTCGCGCTGCTCCGCAAGCACCGCTGGGCGCTCGGCGGCGAGCCCGGCGTCGCTGATCGCGGGTGCGGCCATCATGCCCGAGAAGATCTTGAGGCTCTCGTCGAGTTTGACGTCGGTCGCGCCGGGCAGGTCGAGCTTGTAGACGGTCTGCGTCGGGGTGGTCGAGGCGTTCGAATCGCTGCCGAAGGTCGCGCCGAATCGCTGCCACACGCGCTTGGCCTCGCCATCGGGAACGTATTTCGAGCCGCGGAACGACAGATGCTCGATCAGATGCGCGAAGCCCTGTTCGGCGTCGGTTTCGTACAACGAGCCGGCGTCGATGCGGACGCGCACCGCGACTTGCCCCGGCGGCACCGAATTGCGCCGCACCGCATAGCGCAGCCCGCTGGGCAGCGCGCCGAACTGCCAGTTGGTGTCGGGCGGAATGTCCGAGTCGGCGAACAACCACGGACGGGTGTCGACCGTGATCGGCGCGGCCGCCTGCGTGGGGACGGAGTTGGTCGCGACCGGCGCGCGCCGCGCGCGCTGCTGCGCGGGAAGCGGCAGCGCGACGGAGACGAGCAGGAGGGCGACGAGCGGCTTCGCGAGCGCGCGCGAATAAGAATGCATCCGGCGATTGTAGGGACGGCGAAGGCGCGCGGCAACGGCTGCCCGCCTTTCCTTCGCCGTGGTGCGCCACGTTCTGGCCGCGATGCGGGTTTATTCGCCGCCGCTTTCCAGCTGTTCGGGGGCGGGCAACGGATTGATCGACAAGCGAATAATGAAGTCCGACCTCAGTATTTCCGTTTCGGGATCGCTGGCCGCGTGCCCATCGTCCGCGCTGGTCGCCGAACCCGGTCGCCCGTGGCCGGTCCGCCTCGGCAAGCGGCTGCGCGGAACGTTCGACCGGCTGATCGCGGGATCGTCACTGGTCGCCAACGCGCCGGTCCTCGACGTGCGTGATTTCGTCTGGACCGCGCTGCTCCGCGACCAGTGGCAGGACATACTCGCCGAGGCGCGCACGGTCGCGTTGGTCGCGCCCAGCCTCGCCACCATTTCGCCCGATCACCGCGCGATCGCCGAGATCGGCAAATGGCGGTCCTATTTCCTGTGGGGCTATGGCTATCGCATCGACGACAATCTGACGCGCTGCCCGCGCACGCGCGACGTGCTGGCGAGTATTCCCGGTCTTGCCACCGCCTTTTTCTCGATCCTTGCGCCCGGCACGCACATCCCGCCGCATCGCGGCGTATCGAAGGGACTGATCACCTGTCATCTCGCGCTGATCGTTCCCCGCGCCGGCGACGTGCGGATGCGCGTCCAGGATCGGATCGTCCGCTGGTCAGAGGGCGAGACCCTGGTGTTCGATGATACCTACGATCACGAGGTCTGGAACGACACCGACGGTACGCGGGTGGTGCTGCTGATCCAGTTCGAACGCCCGCTGCGCCGCCCCGGCAAATGGATCGCCGACCTGTTTCTCGGCGCGGTCCGCCGCTCCGCCTTCGTGCAGGAGGCGCGCGCGAACATCGCCAGATGGAATGCGGTGGTGGAGCAGATGGACGGCTGACCATGGGGCGGGAACGACGAC
Organism: Sphingomonas sp. 8AM; assembly: GCF_902506455.1. Classification (GTDB taxonomy): domain Bacteria; phylum Pseudomonadota; class Alphaproteobacteria; order Sphingomonadales; family Sphingomonadaceae; genus Sphingomonas. The sequence goes on from NZ_LR733844.1 coordinate 3,171,283, forward strand.
CTATCCGGCCCGAAACGATCGCTTTCGCCCTGCGTGCTTGATCCGGCGCGCCGCACGCGCCACATCGCCGCCATGCTGATCGAAACCGAAGCCACGCCCAACCCGGCGACGCTCAAGTTCCTGCCCGGCCGCACCGTCATGGATGCCGGCACGCGCGACTTCGCCACCCCCGAGGAGGCGGAGGCAAGCCCGCTGGCCGACGCGCTGTTCGGGCTGGGCGACGTGACGGGCGTGTTCTTCGGGCGCGACTTCGTGTCGGTAACGGCGGCGCCCGGCGTCGACTGGCGCAATCTCAAGCCGGACGTGCTCGCGATCCTGATGGATCATTTCACCGCGCAGATGCCGCTGTTCCGCACCGGCGGCGCCGGCTTCAGCGTTCCGGCCGAGGAAGAGACCTTTGCCGAGAACCCCGAGGACGCCGACATCGTCGCGCAGATCAAGGAACTGATCGATACGCGCGTCCGCCCGGCGGTCGCCAATGACGGTGGCGACATCGTCTATCGCGGCTTCGACCAGGGCAAGGTGTTCCTGCGGATGCAGGGCGCGTGTGCCGGCTGCCCGTCGTCGAGCGCGACGCTCAAGAACGGCATCGAGCAACTGCTGCGCTACTACGTGCCCGAAGTGACCGAGGTCCGCGCGGTCTGACCGCGCGCCGTCCTTCCCGACAATTGGAGTTCCCGATGGCCGCCCCGCTCGACGACCAAGCGCTCGACCAGCTGTTCCGCACCGCGCGCACCTTCAACCATTATCGTGACGAGCCGGTCGGCGAGGACACGCTGCGCGCCTTGTGGGACCTGTTGAAGATGGCGCCTACCTCCGCCAACCAGCTGCCGGCACGGTTCGTGTGGTGCGTGTCGGACGAGGCGAAGGCGACGCTCGCCGCGGCCTGTTCGGACACGAATCGCGACAAGGTGCTCAAGGCACCGGTTAGCGTCGTGATCGGCATGGACGTCGAGTTTCACGACCATCTCCCCGAGCTGTTCCCGCACGTCGATGCCAAGAGCTGGTTCGACGGCAATCGCGAGTTGCGGGAGGCGTCGGCGTTCCGCAACTCGTCGTTGCAGGGCGGCTATCTGATCCTCGCCGCGCGCGCGCTGGGGCTGGATGTCGGACCGATGTCGGGCTTTGATGCCGGCGCGGTCGACAAGGCGTTCTTCGCCGATACGCCCGCGGTGCGCACCAACTTCATCGCCACCCTCGGCTATGGCGACGCCGCAACGCTTCACCCGCGCAACCCGCGCCCGGCGTTCGAGACCTTCAACCGCCTCGCCTGATGCGCACCCTGGTGATCGACACCGCGACCGCCGCCTGCTCGGTCGCGCTGTTCGAGGACGAGCGACTGATCGCGCACACGCATGACGTGGTCGGGCGCGGCCATGCCGAGCGGCTGGTGCCGATGATCGCGGCGCTGCCTGACGGCGGGCGCGCGGACCGGGTACTGGTGGATGTCGGCCCGGGCAGCTTCACCGGCATCCGCGTCGGGATCGCCGCCGCGCGCGCGCTCGCGTTCGGCTGGGGGGCGGAGGTCGCGGGCTATGGCGCGCCGTCGCTGGTCGCGGTCGCCGCGCTCGCCGTCGACCCGCGCCCGCTTGCGGTGGTGATGGAAGGCGGGCACGGTGAGGTCTTCATGCAGGGCTTCACCGCTCCCTTCGCCGCGCTCGACGCACCCCGCTCGTTGACCCCGGCGGCGGCGCTGGCCGCGCTCGTCGGCCGCCGCGCGATCGGCAGCGGCACGCGCTGGCTCGCCGCGCTCGTCGCCGATGTGCCGCTCGACGAGACCTTGCCCGACGCCCGCCATGCGCTGCTGCTGCCGCCCGCGGCGCGGGCGCTAGCGCCGGTGCCGTTCTACGGCCGCGCGCCCGACGCGAAGCTGCCCGCCGTGGCGACCCCGACCGCCGTATGACCACGCGGGTGCGGCTGATCGAGCTGGCACCGGGCGGCGCGGGCGACGCCGAGGCGGTCGATCGCATCATGCTCGCCGCCTTCGACCCGCGTTATGGCGAGGCGTGGACGCGCAGCCAGTGTATCGGCATCCTCGCCATGCCCGGCGTCTGGTTGACGCTGGCGCGAGTCGACGAGGCGGTGGTCGGCTTCGCGCTGGTCCGCGCGATCATGGACGAGGCCGAATTGCTGCTGATCGCGGTCGACCCGCCCGCGCGTCGCAGCGGCGTCGGTGCGGCGTTGCTGCGCGGGGTGATCGCCGAATGCGAGGGGCGCGGCGTGGCGAAGCTGCATCTGGAAGTGCGCGCCAACAACCCGGCGGTCGCGCTCTACGCCGCGCACGGCTTCCGCCACGCCGGGGTGCGCCGCAACTACTATCGCGGTCGCGACGGACTGGCGTTCGACGCGCACACCTATGCGCGCGCGCTCGAAATCCACCGATAATCGGTTTTTGCGAGTCGGTAGCGCTTTTCGCAACAAGCCCGATCCATTACATGGCGGGCATGGCTCGCAAGATCGATCTCGAAGCGCTGTGTCACGAAAAGGGCCTGCGTATCACCGAACAGCGCCGCGTTATCGCGCGCGTCCTGTCCGAGGCGGAGGACCATCCCGACGTGGAAAAGGTCTATGCGCGCGCCTCGGCGATCGATCCCGGCATCTCGATCGCGACGGTCTATCGCACCGTGCGGCTGTTCGAGGAGGCGGGCATCCTCGACCGGCATGACTTCGGCGACGGCCGCGCGCGCTACGAGCCCTCGCCCGAGGCGCATCACGACCATCTGATCGACGTCGAAACCGGCAAGGTGATCGAATTCGTCGATCCCGAGCTTGAGCTGCTGCAAAAGGCGATTGCCGAGCGGCTCGGCTTCCGGCTGGTTGACCACCGCATGGAATTGTACGGCGTCGCGCTCCGCAGGGACTGAGGTGCGGCTCAACGCGCGTGGCTGGGCGCGGCTTGCCGCGCTGTTGGCGGCGCTGATCGTCGCGCTGCTGTTGCACGGAACGTGGCGGCTGTTTCGCCTGCGCTCGCCATGGCCGCGGCGGTTCCTCGGCTGGGTAGCGCGGATCGTCGGCGCGCGGGTGCGCGTCCTCGGCACGCCGCTGTGCCGCGATGCGGTGCTGCTCGCCAACCACGTGACATGGATCGACATCCTCGCGCTGGCCGGCGCGAGCGGCGCGGCGTTCGTCGCCAAGGCGGAATTGCGCGACGCGCCGCTGGTCGGCTGGCTGTGCACGCTCAACAACACGTTGTTCGTCCGCCGTGGCGACCGGATGGGGATTGACGCGCAGGTCGCGGCGCTCCGCGACCAGCTTGCCGGCCCGCAGCCGGTGGCGATCTTCCCCGAGGGCACGACCGGCGACGGCGTGACGCTGGGGCCGTTCAAGGCGGGACTGCTCGCCGCGCTCGCCCCGCCACCTCCGGGCGTGCGCGTCCAGCCGGTACGCATCGATTACGGCGCGGCGACCCCCGACGTGGCGTGGGTTGGTGCTGAGAACGGCGCGGTTCATGCCAAACGCGTCCTCAACCGGCGCGGCACGTTCGTCGCGACGCTGCACTTCCTCACGCCGTTCGTACCCGACGGCGACCGCAAGACAATCGCCGCAGCAGCGCGCGCGCAGATCGAAGCGGCGGCATGAACCTGCGGCTTGTCGTTGCCGCCACGCTCGCGCTCGGCGCCTGCTCACGTGACGACAGCGCCGAGCGGCGCGCGCGGCTCGGACCAAACCCGACCTTCGCGCAGCTCATGCAGGTCGCCGATGCGAACGCCGGGGCACGGCGCTTCGGGCAATGCGCCGCCTGCCACTCGATCGCTGCCGGCGGCGCGGATCGCAACGGGCCGAACCTGCACGGTGTCTATGGCGCGCCGATCGCGCAGAATCGTCCGCGCTTCGGCTACACCGATGCATTGCAGGCGCAACGCGGCGTCTGGGACGACCGGCGGCTTGACGCGTGGCTCGCCGATCCGCGCGGCAACGTGCCGGGAACGACCATGACCTTCGCCGGGGTCAGCGATCCGCTCGCCCGCGCCGACCTGATCGCCTATCTCAAGACGCAACGATGACCGAGACGTGCGTCCGCGCATATGACGTCGCCGGCCGCACCGCCTGTCTCGCGCTGTTCGACGGCAACACGCCGAGATTCTTCGCCGCTGGTGAGCGCCCCGACTTCGCCGCCTTCCTCGATGCGCATCCCGCCAGCTGGGCGTTTCAGGTCGTCGAGCGCGGCGGCGCGATCGGCGCGTGCGGCGGCCACCGCGTCGCCGCCGACGGCGAAACCGCCGGCTTCTGCTGGGGAATGGTCGACCATCGGCAGCATCGCACCGGCCTCGGCAATATCCTCACGCAAGCGCGGCTCGACGCCGCCCGCGCCGCGCCGGGCGTGCGGCAGGTGCGGCTCGACACCAGCCAGCACACGCAAGGCTTCTACGCGCGCTTAGGTTTCGGCGTGGAGCGGGTGGTGCCCGACGGCTATGCTCCGGGGCTGGACCGCGTCGACATGCTGCTGCGCTGGCCAGCCTGACGCATTTCCGCTAAGGCGCGCGCCATGTCCGTGCCTCAGAAGACCCCGCCGAAGACCTTCCACGTCAAGTCGTTCGGCTGCCAGATGAACGTCTATGACGGCGAGCGGATGGCTGAATTGATGGCGGCCGAGGGCATGACCGCCACCGACGACGCCCATGCCGCCGACCTCGTCGTACTCAACACCTGCCACATCCGCGAGAAGGCGACCGAAAAGGTCTATTCGGACATCGGCCGCGTCCGCAAGGTCGCCGCCGCCGCAGGGCGCACGCCGATGATCGCGGTCGCCGGCTGCGTCGCGCAGGCCGAGGGCGAAGAGATCGTCCGCCGCGCCAAGGTCGATGTCGTGGTCGGGCCACAGGCCTATCACAACCTGCCGAAGCTGGTCGCCGATGCGGTGAGCGGCACCGCGGCGCTCGATACCGACATGCCGCTCGCCTCGAAGTTCGCGGCGCTCCCGGCGCGGCGAAAGGTCGCGCCCGGCGCGTTCCTGACCGTGCAGGAAGGCTGCGACAAATTCTGCACCTATTGCGTCGTCCCCTATACGCGCGGCGCGGAGATCAGCCGCCCGTTTGCGGCGATCGTCGACGAGGCCAAGGCGCTGGTCGATGCCGGCGCGCGCGAGATCACGCTGCTCGGGCAGAACGTCAACGCCTGGACCGATGGCGAGGGTCGGGGGCTCCACGACTTGATCCGCGCGCTCGACCGTATCGCGGCGCTCGCGCGGATCCGCTACACGACCAGCCATCCCAACGACATGGCGCAGGGGCTGATCGACGCGCACCGCGATGTCGAGAGCCTCATGCCGTTCCTCCACCTGCCGGTACAGGCCGGCAGCGACCGCGTGCTGCGCGCGATGAACCGCCAGCACACGCGCGACGGCTACCTCCGCCTGCTCGACCGCATCCGCGCTGCGCGTTCCGATATCGCGCTGTCGGGCGATTTCATCGTCGGCTTCCCCGGCGAGACCGAGGCCGACTTTGCCGAGACGCTGAGCCTCGTCGATGCGGTCGGCTATGCGCAGGCCTACAGCTTCAAATATTCGCCGCGTCCCGGCACCCCGGCGGCGACGCTCGGCGAGCAGATCGCCGCGGAGGTGATGGACGAACGCCTGCAACGTTTGCAGGCGGCGCTCAACCGCGATCAGATGGCGTTCAACGCCGCCTCGGTCGGACGCGAGTGTAGCGTGCTGATCGAACGTCGCGGCAAGCGCGACGGGCAATGGCTCGGCAAGTCGCCGTGGCTGCAATCGGTGCATGTCGTCGGCCCGCACGCGATTGGCGACGTCCTCGACGTGACGCTGACGCAGGCCGGGCCGCTGTCGCTGACCGGCGAGGTACGCACGCTGGCGGCGGCGTAGCGACTTCGTCATTGCGAGCGCAGCGAAGCAATCCAGGGCGTCCTGATCTGGCCCTGGATTGCTTCGCTCCGCTCGCAATGACGGTAAAAGCGGATGACGATTCCGCCTTCCCCCCGCGCACATCGCCTGTCACATTCTCCGGCGATGCCATTGTGCCGTCACGCGCTGCACCTATCTCGCCTCTTGCGGCGATCTGCCGCGTGTCGCCCATCGCCACAGGAGCCGCATGAGCCGTAAACCCGTCCCCGCCCAGGCGGGCGAGCGTTCGCGCGTCGAGGTCGTCTTCGACCGCCCGCAATTGCTGAGCCGGCTGTTCGGTCAGTACGACCAGCATCTGGTGGCGCTTGAGAACCGGCTGGGGGTGTATATCACCGCGCGCGGCAACCGGGTCGGGCTGGAGGGCACCGCCGAGCAGGTGGCGCTGGCGCGCGACGTGCTCCACGATCTCTACGCCCGCATCCAGCGCGGCGAGGACGTCGATACCGGCCTCGTCGACGCCTCGATCGCGATGGCGGCTGAGCCGGTGCTCGACGGGATCATCTCGGTCGAACGCAGCCCGGCGCCATCGGTGATGATCCGTACGCGCAAGAAGACGATCGTCCCGCGCACCGCGGCGCAGGCGCATTACATGCGCGAGCTCACCACGCACGACATGATCTTCGCGCTGGGGCCGGCGGGCACCGGCAAGACCTATATCGCGGTCGCGCAGGCGGTGGCGCAGCTGATTTCGGGCAGCGTCCAGCGGCTGATCCTGTCGCGTCCGGCAGTGGAGGCGGGCGAGCGGCTCGGCTTCCTGCCCGGCGACATGAAGGAGAAGGTCGATCCCTATCTCCGCCCGCTCTACGACGCGCTCTACGACTGCCTGCCCGCCGAACAGGTCGAGCGGCGGATTGCCTCGGGCGAGATCGAGATCGCGCCGATCGCCTTCATGCGCGGCCGGACGCTCGGCGACGCGTTCGTGATCCTCGACGAGGCGCAGAACACCACCCCGGCGCAGATGAAGATGTTCCTGACCCGCTTTGGACAGAACAGCCGGATGGTGATCTGCGGCGACCCCAACCAGACCGACTTGCCCGGCGGGGTCGGCGCGAGCGGGCTCGCCGACGCGACGACGCGGCTGGAGGGGGTGGAAGGCATCTCGCTGTGCCGCTTCACCGCCGCCGACGTCGTCCGCCACCCGATCGTCGGGCGGATCGTGGAGGCGTACGAGGGCGTGTCTGGTTGACGCGGCGGGATATCCTTCATAGCTTGTCGGGATATACCGGAGGCTGTCATGGCGTCGCTGTTCATCAAGGATGAAGAGACTAATCTGCTGGCGGAACGGCTGGCCTCGGCGCGCGGACTAACCAAGACCGCGGCAGTGAAGCTGGCCTTGACCCACGAACTCGAGCGCGAGGCTCCCCGCCATCGACGACCGGCCGTCGAAGTGCTTGAAGAGTTCTGGCAGACGCACAAGCTTGGCGAACCGACCGGGCTTGAGGCGGACAAGTCGTTCTACGACAGCCTTAACGACGAAGACGACGATTGACCATTCTGGTCGATGCATCGGCGCTCGTCGCCATGGCGGTCAAGGAAGAGGACGCTCGCGCGCTGGCCGCGCGACTGGATGAGCATGACGATCGCCTCTATTGCCCGACGGGCGAGTGGGAGGCTGTCCTCGCGATCGCGCGCAAACGGACATTGTCACTCGATGAAGCGCGTGGCGAACTCGGTATCCTTATCGAAAGGCTGGAATTGCGTCCCGTCGTGATTGGAGAACGCGAAGCGCTCCTCGCGATCGATGCCGCCACGCGATACGGCAATGGTACGGGACACCCCGCACAGCTCAACATGGGCGATTGCTTCGCCTACGCGTGCGCCAAGGCCCAAGACGCGACCCTGCTCTACAAGGGCAACGACTTCTCCCACACGGACCTCGGCTGATATGATCCACATCGAACTCACCCGCGAAGACCCGTGGCCCGACGCCGATTGGGAAGCCCGCGCGCTCGCCGCCGCACGCGCCGCGATCGCGCGCACGCCATACGGTGACCTCATCACCACCCCCGCGCATGTCGAGATCAGCGTCCGCCTCGCCACCGACGACGAGGTGCAGGGGCTAAACCGCCAGTATCGGCAGAAGGACAGGCCGACTAACGTCCTGTCCTTCCCGATGGTGCAAGCCGACCTGATCGACACCGTCAGCCAGAACAGCGACGACGGCGAATTGCTGCTTGGCGACATCGTCCTCGCGCACGGCGTCTGCGAACGCGAGGCGGCGGAGCGGAACATCACGCCCGCGGATCATTTCACGCATCTGGTGGTGCATGGCTGCCTGCATCTGCTAGGCTATGACCATATGACCGACGACGAGGGCGACGCGATGGAGCAGATCGAGCGCGACGCTTTGGCCGATCTGGGCATCGCCGACCCCTATCTGATTCGCGAGGATTGAACACCACGGCCATGGCCGACGACCGAAGTAGCGCCGCGAACGGCGGCGAGCACCATGAAGGTGGCCTGTGGACCGGGCTGCGCAACATGATCTTCGGCGAGCCGCGCGAGGCGACCTTGCGCGAATTGCTGGAGAAGGCGATCGACCGGTACGAGGAAGATCCCGCGCCCGAGATCAAGGGCGACCTGACGCAGCTGGAGAGGCAGATGGTCCGCAACCTGCTGCATTTCAGCGAGCGCGATGCCGGCGATGTCGGCGTGCCGCGCGCCGACGTGATCGCGGTCGAGGAAGCGACGACCTTCGACCATCTCGTCCATGTCTTCCACGAAGCCGGTGTCAGCCGCCTGCCGGTGTACCGCGGCAATCTCGATCATGTCGTCGGGATGGTGCACCTGAAGGACGTGTTCGCGATCCTCGCCGCCGGGGGCGAGCGCCCGACTGATATCCTGACGCTGATCCGCCAGCCGCTCTATGTGCCGATGAGCCGCGGCACGCTCGACCTGCTCGCCGACATGCGCCAGTCGCGAATCCACCTCGCGATCGTGCTCGACGAATATTCGGGCACAGAAGGTCTCGTGACGATCGAGGACCTGATCGAGGAGATCGTCGGGGAGATCGAGGACGAGCATGACGACGCCCCCGAGGTGCTGCTCGTCCCGCTCGACGGCGGCGCGTGGGACGTCGACGCGCGCGTCGAGCTGGAGGATGTCGGGACCACCGTCGACGCGCGGCTCGCCGAGGCGGAGAGCGACGTCGACACGATCGGCGGGCTGACGGCGGTACTCGCCGGGCATGTGCCCGAGCCGGGGACGTGCATCGACCATCCCAGCGGCTGGCGGATCGAGGTGACGGACGCCGACGAACGCCGCATCAACCGCCTGCGCCTCCACCCGCCGGTGCCGGTGCCCGAAGGGGTCGACGAATAATAGACCGTCACCCCGGACTTGATCCGGGGCCCCGCTTCTTCTTCTCCTTCGCGAACGGCAAAAGCGGGATCCCGGATCAAGTCCGGGATGACGAAGGTCGGGGCACGAACCCGGTGGCGTCCCTCGACCCGCACGCCTACATTCGCCTCATGCGCAAACACGTCCTCGCCGTCATCGGCCTGCTGATCGCCCTCGGCGTCGCGATCTTCCTCTATCTGTCATGGCCCGACGCCGCCCGCCGCGACGTGGCGGCGGTGAGCGGTGCGCGCCCCGACATCACGCCACCGCGCGAACAGGTGCTCCCGACCGTCAAGACCGCCGACCCGATCGGCTGGAAGGCCGGCGAGACGCCGACCGCCGCCGCCGGGCTGAAGACCGCCGCGTTCGCGACCGGGCTCGATCATCCGCGCTGGCTGTACCGCCTGCCCAACGGCGACGTACTGGTCGCCGAGACCAACTCGCCGCCGCGTTCGGGCGGCGGCGTCAAGGGCTGGGTGATGCGCCAGTTGCTCGGCCGGGTCGGCGCGGGCGTACCGTCCGCCAATCGCATCACGCTGCTGCGTGACGCGAACGGCGACGGTGTTGCGGAAGTGAAAACGCCGTTCCTCGGCGGGCTCAACTCCCCGTCGGGCATGGCATTGCTGAACGGCCAGCTCTACATCGGCAACACCGATGCGCTGGTGCGCGTGCCGTATCGCGACGGCGAGACGAAGATCACTGCGCGGCCCGAGACGGTCGTCAGCTATCCCGGCGGCGGCAACCACTGGTCGCGCAACGTGATCGTCGCGGAGGACGGCAAGACGCTCTACGTCTCGGTCGGCTCGGCCACCAACATCGCCGACGTCGGGCTCGACGCCGAGCATGATCGCGCCGCGATCCTGCAGGTCTATCCCGACAGCAAGAAGTATCGCGTCTTCGCCGCCGGCATCCGCAACGCCAACGGCATGGCGCTGGTGCCCGGCACCAACCGGCTGTGGACGGTCGTCAACGAGCGCGACATGCTCGGCTCCGACCTCGTTCCCGATTATCTGACCGCGATCGAACTGGGCGACCATTTCGGCTGGCCCTGGTATTATTGGGGCGGCTATATCGACACGCGCGTCGAGCCCAGGAACCCGCAATTGCAGCAATATGTGAAGCGGCCTGATTATGCGCTGGGCCCGCACGTCGCCGCGCTCGGGCTGACCTTCGCGGCGGACGCGAAGCTCGGTGACCGTTTCGCGCGCGGCGCGTTCATCGGCGAGCACGGCTCGTGGAACCGCAAGCCGCTATCGGGCTACAAGGTTGTCTTCGTCCCCTTCGATTCGAGCGGCTGGCCGGTGAAGGGCGCCAAGCCCGTCGACGTATTGACCGGCTTCCTCAACAAGGACGACGAAGCGCACGGCCGGCCGGTCGGCGTCATCACCGACAAGGCGGGCGCGCTGCTGGTCGCGGACGATGTCGGCAACACGATCTGGCGGGTCAGCGCCGGCGGTTGAGCGTCGCCCCTGCGCAGGCAGGCGCCCATGTCTCTTTCCCGGAACGATGCCGCCCAATGCCTTGGGTCTACATCATGACCGATCCGCCCAGCGGCACGCTCTACACCGGCGTGACGGGGAACCTCGCGGCGCCCGTCCAGCAACACAGCGAGAGTAGGGGCTCCGACTTCTGTCGAGAGCACGGCCTCACGCGGCTGGTGTATGTCGAGCAGCACGACACGATGCTTGAAGCGATTGCGCGCGAAAAGGCGCTCAAGAAGTGGAAGCGTGCGTGGAAGCTGAACCTGATCGGTAAGATGAACCTCGATTGGGAAGACTTGTGGGCCAAGATCAACATGTGACTACCCACCGTCGCCCCTGCGCAGGCAGGGGCCTATGTCTGTCGCATACTGTGTGACAGCGCGGACACACGACCGGCCCGTGTGTCCGTACCCGCCCACAACCACTCGACAGAAATAGGCCCCTGCCTACGCAGGGGCGACGGCACTATTAGGCAAGCGAGTCGGCCAACCCGCGCCGCTCACCCCGCCCCGTAAAGCGCATCCAGCCGCGCGCCATAAACCTCCCGCAACACATGCCGGCGGATCTTCAAACTCGGCGTCAGCTGCTCGTTCTCGATCGCAAACGGTTCGTCCGCCAGAATCCACCGCCGCACCCGCTCGGTCACCGACAGCATCGCATTGGTGCGATCCACCGCCGCCTGCACCGCAGACCGAAACGCCGGATCCTCCGCCAGCACCACACTCGCCTTGCCGTGCGCCGCCGCCCATTCCGCGCTCCACTCGGCATCGGGCACCAGCACCGCCACCATATGCGGCTTGCGGTCGCCCGCGATCATCGCCTGCCCGATCTCGGGCTGGAGCGTCAGCAGCCCCTCGACCTTCTGCGGCGCGACATTCTCGCCCTTGTCGTTGATGATGAGGTCCTTCTTGCGGTCGGTGATGCGGATGCGCCCGGCGGGATCGATCTCGCCGATGTCGCCGGTGTGCAGCCAGCCGTCCTTGAGTACCCGCGCGGTCTCGGCCTCGTTGCGCCAATAGCCGTGCATCACCAGCTCGCCGCGCACCAGGATCTCGCCGTCCGCGGCGATCTTCACCTCGGTCGCGTGGAGCGGCGGGCCGACCGAATCCATCGTCACGCCCACGCCGGGACGGTTGCACGAGATCACCGGCGCCGCCTCGGTCTGGCCATAGCCCTGCAGGAAGGTGACCCCCAGCGACTGGAAGAACACGCCCACTTCCGGGGTGAGCGGCGCGCCGCCCGAGATCATCGCCTTCATCCGCCCGCCGAACTTGCGCGAGATCTTGGGCTTGAACAGCGTATCCACCAGCAGCGCCTTGGGCCGGTCGGTCAGCCGTAGCCGCCCCGCGTCGCGCTTCGCCCCGATATCCAGCGCGGCGGCGAGCAGTTTGGCGGGCACGCCGCCCTGCCGCTCGATCGCCTTGCTGATCCGCGTCCGCAGCACCTCGAACAGCCGCGGCACGACGAACATGATCGTCGGGCGCACCTCCTCGATATTGGCGGCGAGCTTGTCGATCCCCTCGGCATAATAGATCTGCCCGCCCATCCCGATCGGGAAATGCTGTCCGCCGGTATGCTCATAGGCGTGGCTGAGCGGCAGGAACGACAGGAACACCTCGTCGCCCCAGCCGAAATCCTCCGCGACCACCGCCGAGCAACCCGCGACATTGTGCAGGATCGCGCCGTGATGCTGCATCACCCCGCGTGGTGCGCCGCCGGTGCCGCTGGTGTAGATGATGCAGGCCAGATCGCCGCGCGCAAAATCGGCCTGCGCCGCGACGGTCGCGACATCGGCGGGATGCCGCTCGATCAGCGTCCGCCAGTCATGGACATCGATCGCGGTCTGCCCCAGCCGCATCGCGTCGATCCCGATCAGCATCTGCGGGCGGATCGAACGCAGGATCGCGGGCATCAGCGCCTGCGCCAGTTTCGAGGTCGAGACGATCACCGCCTTCGCGCCCGAATTCTCGATGATGTGCGCGTGGTCGCGCTCGGTATTGGTGGTGTAGGTCGGCACGGTCACGCAGCCCGCGGCCATGATCGCCAGATCGGACAGGCACCATTCGGGGCGGTTCTCGCTGACCAGCATCACGCGATCGCCACGCTCCAGCCCGACCGCACGCAACCCCGTCGCCAGCCGCGCGACGGTCTCGGCGGCCTGACGCCAACTGATCGACGCCCATTGGCCGTCACGCTTCTGCCACAGGAACGGCGCATCGCCCTTCGCCGCGGCGCGGGTGAAGAACATCGTCACCAGATTGGGGAATGGTTCCAGCCGACGGATAATGGTGCCGCTCCTCTCCATGACGGGCGTGTCGCCCTTTCCGTTGCGTCATGCCAAGGATTTCAACGCTGCGCCAGCATGGACGCTGTCCTGGCCCGGGGCTATCGCTTGACGCGATGACCGATACGACAAACGCTATCCCGCGCTTCGGCGCCCTCCTGTTCGGCGCGGCCTTGCTGCTGGGAGCGTGCGCCGCGCCGCAGCGTGCCGTCGCACCCCCGGCAGCGGCGACCGCGCCACATGCCGCGCAGATCTTCGTCGTTGCGGCCAATCCGCTCGCCACCGATGCCGGGATGGCGGTGCTGCGCCGTGGCGGCTCGGCGGCCGATGCGGCGGTGGCGGTGCAGGCGATGCTGTCGCTGGTCGAGCCGCAAAGCTCCGGCGTCGGCGGCGGCGCGTTCCTGACGTACTACGACGCCGCCGCGCGACAGGTGCGCGTCTACGACGGTCGCGAGACCGCCCCGGCGGGTGCGACGCCGGACATGTTCCTCGACGATAACGGGCAGCCGCTACCGTTCGCACAGGCGGTGCTCAGCGGGCGTGCGACGGGCGTGCCCGGCGCGGTGAAGATGCTGGCGCTGGTGCAGGCGGAACATGGCAGGCTGCCGTGGAATACCTTGTTCGGCGACGCACGCCGCACCGCCAGGGACGGTTTCGTCGTCTCGCCGCGGCTCGCGCGCTTCCTCGGCGGTAATTATGCCGAGCTGAGTGCGCCAGATGTCCGCGCCTATTTCGCGCGGCCGGGCGGCGGGCTGTTGCGCGCAGGCGACCGGCTCCGCAACCCCGCCTATGCCGCGTTCCTCGCGCGGCTGGCCGACGAAGGCCCCGACGCGCTCTACACCGGCGCGACCGCGCGGCGGATCGTCGCCCGCATCACGCAAGGCCCGCTCGCCGGCACGATGACGCTCGCGGATCTCGCCGCCTATCGCCCGGTTGTGCGCGAGCCGGTCTGCGCGCCGTACCGCGTGCTGCTGGTCTGCGCGCCGCCGCCGCCCGCGAGCGGGGTCGGGCTGCTCGAATTGCTCGGGCTGCTCGAACGCACTGACATCGCGACGCGCGAGCCCGAGGACCCACAGGCATGGTTCCTGTTCGCCGAGGCAAGCCGGCTGATGTACGCCGATCGTGACCGCTATGTCGGCGATCCCGCGTTCGTCGACGTGCCGGTCGCCGGGCTGCTCGCCGCCGACTATCTGGCGAAACGCGCGCAACTCATCGGCACCCGCGCCGGCCCCGCGCCCGCTCCGGGCAATCCCGACGGCGCCCCGGCCGCTGCGGCCGATCGCACGCTGGAGCCGACCGGCACCTCGCACTTCGTTGTCGGCGATGCGCGCGGCAATGTCGTGTCGATCACCACCACCGTCGAATCGATCTTCGGCTCGGGACGGATGGTCGACGGCTTCTTCCTCAACAACCAGATGACCGATTTCTCGTTCAGCCCGCGCGACGCCGCCGGACGCCCCGCCGCCAATGCGGTCGCGGCGGGCAAGCGCCCGCGCTCGTCGATGACGCCGCTGGTGCTGCTCGATGGCGGGCGCCGCTTCGTCGGGGCGCTCGGCTCGGCCGGGGGCAACGCGATCCTCGCGTATGTCGGCAAGGCTGCGATCGCGGCGATCGACTGGAAGCTGCCGATGCAGGAAGCGCTCGGGCTACCCAATCTGATCGCCAAGGGCGACAATTATCAGGGCGAGGCCTCGCGCTTCTCCCCGGCGGTGCGCGACGGGCTGGCGGCGCGCGGGATCGTCGTACGACCGGGGCAGGGCGAGGATTCGGGGCTGCACGGCATCATCCTGCGCGACGGTCGCCTCGACGGCGGCTACGACCCGCGCCGCGAGGGTAAGGTCGCGATCGAGCCGGCGCCCTGATCGTCATTGCGAGCGTAGCGAAGTTATCCAGGGCGTCCTGGTCCGGCTCTGGATTACTTCGCTACGCTCGCAATGAGGGGACCGTCACGCCCCCACCGCCTCCGCGACGCTCGCGAAGCCATCGCGCGCCAGACACGCCGCCAGCTCGGTCACCACCCGCCGCGGCAGCCCCGGCCCTTCATAGACCAGCGCCGAATAGAGCTGCACCAGACTCGCCCCGGACCGGATCCGCGCATAGGCCTCCGCCCCGCTGTCGACACCACCCGCCGCGACCAACGCCACCTGTCCGCCGGTCGCCGCGCGCACCTCCGCCAGCTTCGCCGCCGCCAGCGCGCGGAGCGGCGCACCCGACAGTCCACCCGCCTCGCCCGCATGACCACTGCGCAACGGCGGACGCGAGATCGTCGTGTTGCCGATTACCAGCGCATCGATCCCGCGCGCGATCGCCGCCTTCGCCACGCCATCGATCCCGCCCGTGTCCAGATCCGGTGCGATCTTCAGGAACAACGGCGTCGTCCCGCGCTCCGCCGCGCACGCCGCGAGCAATTCGTCGAGCGCCGCGCCCTCTTGCAGGTCACGCAGGCCCGGTGTGTTCGGCGAGCTGATGTTGATCGTCACATAATCAGCGACCGGTGCCGCTGCGCGCACCCCGGCGACATAATCGGCGACACGGTCGGTGGCGTCCTTGTTCGCGCCGACGTTGATCCCCAGCACCCCGCCGCGCCGGTGCGCGGCCCTGGCGCGCGCGACGCCGTCCGTCAGTCCGCCGTTGTTGAACCCCATGCGGTTGATGACCGCGCGGTCCTCGGTCAGGCGGAACAACCGTGGCCTGGGGTTTCCCGGCTGCGCGCGTGGCGTCAGCGTCCCGATCTCGACCGATCCGAATCCCAGCGCCATCAAGCCGGTGATCGCTCGTGCATCCTTGTCGAGCCCCGCCGCCAGCCCGACCGGGTTGGGGAAGCTCACGCCCGCTACGGTCGTCTCGAGCCGCGGCATCTCGCCCGCCAGTGGCGTGCCGCTGCGTCCCCAGCCGCCGAGCGCACGGATCGCCCAGACATGCGCGGTTTCGGGATCGAGCGTGCGCGCGAGGCGGGAGAGCAGGTCAGCCATGGCATCGCGTTTCGTCCCCGGCGGCGAAGAGATCAAGCGCCGACGAGACCGCAGCCAAATTGTAAATTTTGCTGTGGCTTGCGTCGCATCCATCCAATCTTTGCGGCCGAATCGGAGTCATAACACTCCTGCGACCCGAAGGGCTTCCTCAGGGAAGTCTCTTTCCTGAAGGGCCCGGCAGCAATGTCGGGCCCTTTTTTTGATCTGCACGCAGCGGTTGATTTCGCGCGAACAAACGACCATCTGCCAATCGGAACAATTTAATCCGATTTGAGAGTGGTTCGCAAGTAATGCGCCAGGTGTCATGAGACTTTCCAGCCTGACCGATTATGCGGTGGTGCTGCTTGGCGCCGCCGCGCGGCATTGCGGCGGGATGGCGCGGCAGAATGCGACGTTGCTTGCCGAGGAAACCGGCGTGCCGCTGCCGACCGCGCAGAAGCTGGTCAGCAAGCTCGCGGCGGCCGGGCTGATCGACAGCGCGCGCGGCACCGGCGGCGGCATCCGCCTGTCGCGACCGCCGGCGTCGATCACGCTCGCCGATATCGTCGAGGCGGTCGAAGGACCGATCGCGATGACCTCGTGTGTCGACGCCGCGAACCACGATTGCGCGATCGAAGGAAATTGCCGGGTGAAGCCGCACTGGAGTGCGGTCAACCAGGCGGTGCGCGGGGCGCTGGCGGGGATCACGCTGGCGCAACTCGCCGCAGACGCGCCCGTCGTGGCGCAGCAGCAGATGAAGGTTGAGGCATAATCATGGCCATCAAGAACGCCGAGGCACACGCCGCTGTCGCCAAGAAGTACGAATGGGGCTTCGCGACCGACGTTGAGCAGGACTTCGCGCCCAAGGGGCTGAACGAGGACACCGTCCGCTACATCTCGGCGAAGAAGAACGAGCCGGAATGGATGCTCGACTGGCGGCTGAAGGCGTTTCGCGTCTGGCAGACGCTGGAGGCGCCCGATTGGGCGAAGCTCAACGTGCCGCCGATCGACTATCAGGATGCGTATTATTACGCCGAGCCGAAGGTGAAGAAGACGATCGCCTCGCTTGACGAGCTCGATCCCGAAATCCGCCGCACCTATGAGAAGCTCGGCATCCCGATCGCCGAGCAGGAAGTGCTGGCGGGCGTCGAGGGCGCGCGCAAGGTCGCGGTCGACGCGGTGTTCGACAGCGTCTCGGTTGCCACCACCTTCCGCGCCGAGCTGAAGGCGGCGGGGGTGATCTTCCTGTCGATCAGCGAGGCGATCCGCGAATACCCCGAGCTGGTGAAGAAGTGGCTCGGCAAGGTCGTGCCGCAGCGCGACAATTACTTCGCGACGCTCAACTCGGCGGTCTTCTCCGACGGCACGTTCGTCTACGTGCCGAAGGGCGTGCGCTGCCCGATGGAGCTGAGCACCTATTTCCGCATCAACGCCGAGAACACCGGCCAGTTCGAACGCACGCTGATCGTCGCCGACGAGGGTGCGTATGTCTCCTACCTCGAAGGCTGCACCGCGCCGATGCGCGACGAGAACCAGCTCCACGCCGCCGTGGTCGAGCTGGTCGCGATGGACGATGCCGAGATCAAATATTCGACCGTCCAGAACTGGTATCCCGGCGACGAGAACGGCGTCGGCGGCATCTACAATTTCGTCACCAAGCGCGCGCTTTGCCAGGGCAAGAACAGCAAGGTGAGCTGGACGCAGGTCGAGACCGGCAGCGCGATCACGTGGAAATATCCGTCGTGCGTGCTGGCGGGCGATGGGTCGGTCGGCGAATTCTATTCGGTGGCGGTGACCAACAACCGCCAGCAGGCCGATACCGGCACCAAGATGATCCACCTCGGCAAGAACACCAGATCGACGATCGTGTCGAAGGGGATCAGCGCCGGGCGCTCCGACAATACCTATCGTGGACTGGTGCGCGTCGCGGCGAGTGCCGAGAACGTCCGCAACTTCACGCAATGCGATTCGCTGTTGCTGAGCGATCAGTGCGGCGCGCACACCGTGCCGTATATCGAGGTCAAGAACCCCAGCGCGCAGATCGAGCACGAGGCGACGACCAGCAAGATCAGCGAGGATCAGCTCTTCTACGCGATGTCGCGCGGGCTGGACGCCGAGGCGGCGGTCGCGCTGATCGTCAACGGCTTCGCGCGCGAGGTCTTGCAACAACTCCCGATGGAGTTCGCGGTCGAGGCGCAGAAGCTGCTCGGGATCAGCCTTGAGGGTTCGGTCGGTTAATCGTCGTCGTTCCTGCGAAGGCAGGAACCCATGTCTGTCGCCATTAGCGGCACCGCGTGTTGATAGAGAGATAGGCCCCTGCCTGCGCAGGGGCGACGGGTTGGGAAGCAATGCTGAAAATCGAAAACCTCCACGCCGAAATCGACGGCAAGGAAATCCTCAAGGGCCTGTCGCTCGAGGTGAACGCGGGCGAGATCCACGCGATCATGGGGCCGAACGGCGCGGGCAAGTCGACGCTCGGCTATGTCCTCGGCGGGCGCCCCGGCTATGAGGTGACCGCCGGCTCGATCCTGTTCCGTGCCCCCCTCCCTGCAAGGGAGGGGCCGGGGGTGGGTCCTGTGTCCCAGTACGGCGAGCAACGCGCGGATCGGCCGAGTTCCGCGAGCACGCCACCCACCCCCGGCCCCTCCCTTGCAGGGAGGGGAGAGGAATGGATCGACCTGCTCGAGCTCGAACCGCACGAGCGCGCCGCTGCCGGCGTGTTCCTCGGCTTCCAGTACCCGGTCGAGATCCCCGGCGTCTCGAACGTCCAGTTCCTCCGCGAATCGCTCAACGCGCAGCGCACCTCGCGCGGCGAGAAGCCGCTGTCGGGCGCGGAATTCCTGAAGCTCGCGCGCGCGCAGGCCGACGCGCTGGGGCTCCAGCAGGACATGCTCAAGCGCCCGGTCAACGTCGGCTTCTCGGGCGGCGAGAAGAAGCGCAACGAGATGGTGCAGATGGGCATCATCGACCCCGCTTTCGCGATCCTCGACGAAACCGACAGCGGCCTCGACATCGACGCGCTGCGGATCGTCGGCGACGGCATCAACCGCATCATGCGCAAGCCGACCAAGGCGGTGCTGCTCATCACCCACTATCAGCGCCTCCTCGATTACGTGCAGCCCGACCGCGTCCACGTCCTCGCCGACGGCCGCATCACGCGCTCGGGCGGGCCGGAGCTGGCGCACGAACTGGAACGGCAGGGCTATGCCGAGGTGGCGGCGTGATGGTCACGCGAAGCCGCGACGCCGCGAAGGTTGTTGTTCGCGCAGAGACGCGGACACGCAGAGAGGTCGTGCCTTGCCGCGCGAGCGGCTCTCCTGTTCGGCGTCGGAGAGGGGGAGGGCGCGCTGCCGCGCGCGCTACCTCTCTGCGCCTCTGCGCCTCTGCGCGAGATCATCTTCTTCGCGCCTTCGCGCCTTCGCGTGAACAAAACCAGAGTAGCGCCGCATGACCCTCGACCTCCCCTCGAACCGCGAGGAAGCGTGGCGCTGGGCGGATCTCGGCGGGATCGCCGCAGCCGCCGCGCTCGCGCCGATCACGCGCCCCGACGCGCAGTTCCTCGACCTGCCCGGCGCGAAGCTGCTGTTCGTCGACGGCGTCCTCGATGACGCCGCCAGCGACCTCCACCGCGTCCGCGTCGGCGACCTCACCCCCGGCGCGCACGCGCTCGGCAAGCGCGCCACCCGCGGCTGGTCGCTCCACCTCGATACGCAGGCGGTCGCGCACCCGGTGCAGGTCGTCCATGTCGCGACCGGCGCGGAGAACCACCTCGCCGCCGAGATCGTCCTCGACGCCGACACCTCGGCGCAGGTCGTCGAGACGTTCGTCGGCGCGGGCTGGTCGAACCGCAACACCCGCATCCGCCTCGGCAAGGCGGCACGGCTGATGCGCGCCGTCCGCATGACGCAAGGCGCAGGCTTCGTCACGCTCCGTGACGAGGCGGAGCTGGGCGAGGGCGCGAGCCTTGTCGGGACGATGCTCGCGGCGGGCGATCAGGGCGTCCGCATCGACGCCGCGATCACGCTGGCGGGCGAGGGCGGCTATGCCGAATACGGCGGCGCGCTGCTCACGCGTGACCGACTCCGGCAGGAATGCGCGGTGCGCGTCCGCCATGCCGAGCCCAACGGCCAGTCGCACCAATTGTGGCGCGCGGTCGCCGCCGACCAGTCGCAGGCGAGCCTCGCCGCCGCCGTCGAGGTCGCGCGGCACGCGCAGAAGACCGACGGCGAACAATCGCTGCGCGGGCTGCTTCTGCACCGCACCGCGACCGTCAACCTGAAGCCCGAGCTGGAAATCTTCGCCGATGACGTGAAGTGCGCGCACGGCGCGACGGTCGGCGAACTCGATGCGCGCGCCTTGTTCTACATGGAGAGCCGCGGCATCCCGGCGGCGCGCGCCAAGGCATTGCTGACCCGCGCGTTCGTCGCCGACGCGATCGACAGGATCGGCGACGAGACCGTCCGCGCCGCCTTCGCCGCCGATGCGGACGCGTGGCTGGAGAGCGCGTCGTGACCTCCCCTCCCTGCAAGGGAGGGGCCGGGGGTGGGTGGCGTCCGGGAGATACGGTCGCCTCACTCCGTCGGAGCCGTAGCATGGGCACGCGACCCACCCCCAGCCCCTCCCTTGCAGGGAGGGGGGTATGACGATGCTTGAAGCGCCGCTCGATCTGGTCGCGGATTTCCCTGCGATCCCGGCGGGTTGGGCGTATCTCGATACTGCCGCGACCGCGCAGAAGCCGAAGCCCGTGATCGACGCGATCACGCGCGGCTACGACACCACCTATGCCACCGTCCACCGCGGTGTGTACCAACGTTCGGCGGACATGACCCTGGCCTATGAGGCCGCACGCGCCAACATCGCGAACCTTATCGGAGCCTCCGCGAACGAGATCGTCTTCGTGCGCGGCGCGACCGAGGCGATCAACCTCGTGGCGCAGTCATGGGCCGCACAGAACCTCAAGGCGGGCGACCGCATCCTGCTGTCGATGCTCGAGCATCACAGCAATATCGTGCCGTGGCAGATGGTCGCCGAGCGCGTCGGCGCGGCGATCGACGTGATCCCGCTCACCGCCGACCACCGTATCGACCTCGACGTGATGGCGGCGATGATCCGCCCCGAGCACAAATTGGTCGCGCTGGCGCATGTCTCGAACGTGCTCGGCTCGATCCTCGACGTCGCGAAAGCCGGCGCGATCGCGCATTCGGTCGGCGCGAAGATCCTGATCGACGGCTGCCAGGCAGTGCCGCGCGTTTCGGTCGACGTGGCGGCGCTCGATTGCGATTTCTACGTCTTTTCCGGTCACAAGCTCTACGGCCCGACCGGCATCGGCGTGCTATGGGCGCGCGCCGAGCTGCTCGACGCGATGCCCCCCTATCAGGGCGGCGGGTCGATGATCGACCGCGTGTCGTTCGAGCGTACCACCTACGCCCCCGCGCCGACACGCTTCGAGGCGGGGACGCCGCATATCGTCGGCGCGCTCGGCCTGTCGGCCGCGGTCGACTACGTCCGCGCGATCGGGCTCGACCGCATCCACGCGCACGAAACCGCTTTGGTGCGCGAGGCGCGCGCCGCGCTGTCGCACATCAATTCGATTCGCGTGCTCGGGCCGGACGACAGCGCCGGGATCGTCTCCTTCGTGATGGAGGGGGTGCATCCGCATGACATCGGCACCATCTTGGACGAGAGCCGGGTCGCGATCCGCGCCGGGCATCATTGCGCCCAGCCGCTGATGGCGGCGCTGGGCGTGGAGGCGACCGCGCGCGCCAGCTTCGCGGTCTATAACGGCCCCGAGGACGTGGCGGCGCTGGCGGCCGGGATCGAGCGAGTGAAGAGGATTTTCGGATGAGCGACTCGGTGCGGAGCGAAACGGTCGAGGCGGT
Source organism: Sphingomonas sp. 8AM (assembly GCF_902506455.1). Lineage (GTDB taxonomy): Bacteria > Pseudomonadota > Alphaproteobacteria > Sphingomonadales > Sphingomonadaceae > Sphingomonas. The sequence continues at coordinate 3,193,077 of NZ_LR733844.1, forward strand.
CGACAAGCCACCGCGCGCGCAGGTGTCCGACGCGGTCGACACGGGCGGTGTTGAGCGCCAGCGCGACTACCTGTCGGGCTTTCTCGCACAAAAACCTACCGGCGAGGCCGCCAACGAACCCGGCGGCGCGCTGTACGAGGCGGTGATCGACGCGCTCAAGGACATTTTCGACCCTGAAATCCCGGTCAATATCTACGACCTCGGACTGATCTACGGCGTCGACGTTACCGAGGACGGCCATGCCGCGGTGACGATGACGCTGACCACCCCGCACTGTCCGGTTGCCGAGTCGATGCCCGGCGAGGTCGAGATGCGCGTCGCGGCGGTGCCCGGCATCGCCTTCGCTGACGTCAACCTCGTCTGGGATCCGCCCTGGGACCCGCAGAAGATGTCCGACGACGCGCGGCTCGAACTGGGGATGCTGTGATGGCCACCACGCTTCGTGCGCGCCCCGCGCCGCTGCTGCTCACCCCGACCGCCGAGGCGCGGATCGCCGACCTGATGGCCAAGGCGCCCGCCGGTGCGATCGGCGTCAAGCTCTCCACCCCGCGCCGCGGCTGTTCGGGGCTGGCCTATTCGGTCGATTACGTCACAGAGGCCACGCCGATGGACGAGCGGATCGAAACCACGGGCGGGACGCTGTTCGTCGATGGCGGGTCGATCCTGTACCTGATCGGCTCGACGATGAACTGGGTCGAGGACGATTTCACCGCCGGCTTCGTCTTCAACAATCCCAACGCCAAGGGCGCGTGCGGTTGCGGCGAAAGCTTCACGGTCTAACCGCCCTCGTTGCACAGGCAGGGGCATGTGTCTGGATTACTTGGATAATCTGACACATTGCCCGACGCGCCTGTGTCATGCCGACCGGAAAGCGGTCCAGCCATAGGCTCCTGCCTTCGCAGGGGCGACGTAAGCGAGGCGCACCACCTCCGTCATTCCCGCGAAGGCGGGAATCCAGGCGCGCAGGTCTGGCGATAGAAGCGACGCTCCAGCGGTCCCTGGTTCCCGCCTGCGCGGGAAGTACGGAAACGGGCAGGCCGGCAGCGTGCCAGACTAACCCAGGCTAATCCGTCCGCCGGGAGCCTACGCCGCCGCGCGGCGTTCGCCCCCGTAATGAACATCGATCTCTCCTCGACCGACCTCTGGCGATCCTTCCGGCGCGACTGGTGGGGCCAGATGAAGGCCGCCTACACCGCGTCGAACGACGACAATCTCGGGCTGATCGCGGCTGGCGCGGCCTTCTACATCATTTCGTCGATCGCGCCGATCCTCGCGGTCACGGTGTTCACCTACGGCCTGTTTGCCGACGCGGCGACCGTGCAGGAGGACATCCGCGCCTTGTTCACCTCGCTGCCGGGCGACGTCGCGAGTCTGGTCGGGCAACAGCTCGACATCGTCACCTCGGGATCGCAGGGACGCAAAGGGCTGGGGTTGATCGTCGCGCTCGTGATCGCGCTATACGGCGGCAGCAAGGCGGCAACCGCGATGATGACCGCGCTCAACGTCGCCTATGAGGTGAAGGAAAAGCGCAACTTCTTCGTCTGGACGCTGACCTCGTTCGCGATCGTGCTCGGCGGCATCCTGCTGATCTTCCTTGGTATCGCCGCCAGCGCGGTGGTGGCGTTCATCGGCACGCTGATCCCGTGGTTCCCCGGCATCGTCCTCGCGCTGATCCGCATCGCCACCTATGCGCTGCTCGCGACGATCGTCATCACCGGCGCGTCGCTGCTGTTTCGCTTCGGCCCGTATCGCCATGGCGCACGGCTGCGCTGGGCGACGCCGGGGACGGTGACCGCGACGCTCGTATGGCTGCTCGCGACCACCGGTTTCAGCCTCTACGTCGCCAATTTCGGCAATTATGGCGCGACATATGGCTCGCTGGGGGCGATCATCGTCGCGCTGACGTGGCTGTGGCTCAGCGTCTACGCCTTCCTGCTCGGCGCCGCGCTCGACGTGCAGGCGTATCGCGGCCGGTCGGTGGAAAGCGTTGCTGGTGGGACAGTCACCGCCTAGGCATTGTACGTACGAACAAGGGGGTTAGGCGTGATCGAGACCGAAACCGGGCGGCAGCGGGGCCCGCTGGCGCTCAACATCCTCGACACGCTGGTGCACCGCATCGGCAAGGACGAACAGGCCGCGCGTCCGCACGACTGGTTGACGGCGACGATCCTCACCGTCCGCAACGAGATCATCGAACGCTGGATGGTCTCCACCAAGGCCGCGCATGCGGCCGGGGCCAAGCGCGTCTATTATCTCAGCCTCGAGTTCCTGATCGGGCGGCTGCTGCGCGACACGCTCGCCAATCTGTCGGCGCGGGACGAGGTGGCGCAGGCGCTGCGCGAACTCGGGGTCGACCTCGCCGCGCTGGAGGAGATCGAGCCCGACGCCGCGCTCGGCAACGGCGGGCTCGGGCGACTGGCGGCATGCTTCATGGAGAGCCTCGCGACGCTCGACCTGCCCGCCTACGGCTATGGCATCCGTTATGTGAACGGCATGTTCCGGCAGCGGATCGACGACGGCTGGCAGGTCGAACTGCCCGAGACATGGCTGCAATACGGCAACCCATGGGAATTCCGCCGCCGTGAAAGCGCCTACGTCATCGGCTTCGGTGGTGAGGTCCACGGTGACGAAAGCGGCACGGTGACGTGGAAGCCGGGCGAGATCGTCGAGGCGATGGCGGTCGATACGCCCGTAGTCGGATGGCGCGGGCGGCGCGTCAACACGCTGCGGCTGTGGACCGCGCGCAGCCTCGATCCGTTCAAGCTCGACGCGTTCAATCAGGGCGATTTCGCCGGCGCAATGGCCGATCAGTTGCGTGCCGAAACGCTGGTGCGCGTCCTCTATCCCAATGATTCGACTGCGGCCGGCCAGGAGCTGCGGCTGCGGCAGGAATATTTCTTCTCCTCCGCCTCGATCCAGGACATCGTCCGCCGCCACGTTCAGTATTTCGGCGACATCCGCACGCTGCCGACGCGCGCCGCGATCCAGCTCAACGATACGCACCCTGCGGTGTCGGTCGCCGAGCTGATGCGGCTGCTGCTCGACGAGCACGGCCTGTCCTTCGACGAGGCGTGGGAGATCACGCAGGCGACGTTCGGCTACACCAACCACACGTTGCTGCCCGAGGCGCTGGAAAGCTGGCCGCTGCCGCTGTTCGAGCGGCTGCTGCCGCGCCACATGCAATTGGTCTATGCGATCAATGCGAAATTGCTCCGCGCCGCACGCAAGGCGGAGGGAATGGACGACCGCGCGATCGCCGCGATCAGCCTGATCGACGAGGGCGGCGAGCGCCGCGTTCGCATGGCCAATCTGGCGTTCGCCGGCTCGCACAGCGTCAACGGCGTCGCGGCGCTGCACACGGGCCTGATGAAGACCACCGTCTTCTCCGACCTTCACCGGCTCTATCCCGAGCGGATCAATAACAAGACCAACGGCATCACCCCGCGCCGCTGGTTGCAGGAATGCAATCCCGGGCTCACGTCGCTGATCCGTGAGGCGATCGGCGACGGCTTCATGGACGATGCCGGCAAGCTGACCGCGCTCGCGCCGTTCGCCGAGGATACGTCGTTCCGCGAGCGCTTCGCCGCGGTAAAGCGCGCGAACAAGGCCGTGCTGTCGGATTATCTGCGCACCGAGATGGGTGTGCGGCTCGATCCGTCCGCGATCTTCGATGTGCAGATCAAGCGCATCCACGAATACAAGCGCCAGCTGCTCAACATCATCGAGACCGTGGCGCTCTACGACCAGATCCGCAGCCACCCGGAGCGCGACTGGACGCCGCGCGTCAAGCTGTTCGCGGGCAAGGCGGCGTCGAGCTATCATCAGGCCAAGCTCATCATCAAGCTGGCCGGCGATGTCGCGCGGCGCGTCAATGCCGATCCGTCGATCGGCGGGCTGCTCAAGGTCGCGTTCGTCCCCAATTACAACGTCAGCCTCGCCGAGCGGATGGTGCCGGCCGCCGACCTGTCCGAACAGATCTCCACCGCCGGGATGGAGGCGTCGGGGACCGGCAACATGAAGTTCGCGCTCAACGGCGCATTGACGATCGGCACGCTCGACGGCGCGAACGTCGAGATCCGCGATCACGTCGGCGCGGAGAATATCGTGATCTTCGGCCTGACCGCCGACGAGGTCGCGGCCAAGCGCGCCGATGGCTATAATCCGCGCGACGTCATCGAAAATTCGGCCGAACTCGCGCAGGCGGTGAACGCGATCGCGTCCGGAGTGTTTTCACCAGATGACCACGACCGCTATCGCGACCTCATGAACGGCCTTTACGACCATGACTGGTTCATGGTGGCGGCCGATTTCGACGCCTATGCCGCCGCGCAGCGCGACGTGGACGCGCGCTGGGCGGATCGGGATGGCTGGAGTCGCAGCGCGATTCGCAACGTCGCGAACATGGGCTGGTTCTCGTCGGACCGGACGATCGGCGAATATGCGCATGAGATCTGGGGCGTGAAGTGAAGCCGCCCGCCGCCGCGATCGATGCGCTGCTGGACGGCACCAATGAGGATCCCTTTGCGCTGCTCGGTCCGCACCGCGGGCCGGAGGGCACGTTCGCGCGGGTCTGGATACCGGGTGCGGACAGTGCCGTCGCCTACACGCTGGCTGGAGAGGCGCTGGGCGCGCTGCAGCGGGTCGATGATCGCGGGCTGTTCGAGGGGGTGATCGAGGGCGATCCGCAGCCGCTGCGCTATATTGCGCAGGGCGGAGGTGCGGAATGGTGGGTTACCGACCCGTATAGCTTCGGCCCGGTGCTCGGGCCGACCGACGATTTCCTCATGAACGAGGGCACGCATTTCCGCCTTCACGACAAGATGGGTGCGCATCTGATCGTGCACGAGGGTGCGGAGGGTGTGCATTTCGCCGTCTGGGCGCCCAATGCGCGGCGTGTTGCGGTGGTCGGTGACTTCAACGACTGGGATGTACGCCGCCACGGGATGCGCCGGCGCAACGATACCGGGGTCTGGGAGCTGTTCCTGCCCGATCTGGGCGCAGGCCGTGCCTATAAATATGCGATCACCGGCCCGGACGGCGCGCTCCAGCCGCTCAAGGCCGATCCGTACGCCTTCGCCGCCGAGCTGCGCCCGAAGACCGCCTCGCTCACCACCGCGCCGATGCACCACGAATGGGGCGACGCCGCGCATCGCGAGGCGTGGGCGTCGGTCGATCCGCGCCGCGCGCCGATCAGCATCTACGAGGTCCATGCCGGCAGCTGGCAGCGCGATGAGAACGGCTGGTTCCTGACGTGGGACCAGCTTGCCGAGCGGTTGATCCCCTATGCGGTGTCGATGGGCTTCACGCACATCGAGTTCATGCCGATCTCGGAACATCCTTACGATCCGAGCTGGGGCTATCAGACCACCGGCCTCTATGCCCCCAGCGCGCGGTTCGGGGATCACGAGGGCTTCGCGCGCTTCGTCGACGGCGCACATCGCGCCGGGCTCGGCGTGCTGCTCGACTGGGTGCCGGCGCACTTCCCGACCGACGCGCATGGCCTGTCGCGCTTCGACGGCACCGCGCTGTACGAGCACGAAGACCCGCGGCTCGGTTACCACCCCGACTGGAACACCGCGATCTACAATTTCGGGCGGCGCGAAGTGTCGGCGTTCCTCGTCAACAACGCGCTGTTCTGGGCCGAGCGCTATCATGTCGACGGGCTGCGCGTCGATGCGGTCGCCTCGATGCTGTACCGCGATTACTCGCGCAAGGACGGGGAGTGGATCGCCAACCCCGAGGGCGGGCGCGAGAATTGGGAGGCGGTCGATTTCATGCGCGCCACCAATCGCGCGCTCTACGCCCGTCACCCCGGCACGTTCACGGTCGCTGAGGAATCGACGAGTTGGCCCGGCGTCTCCGCCCCCGCCTACGACGAGGGGCCGCGCACCGCGCTCGGCTTCGGGTTCAAGTGGAACATGGGCTGGATGCACGACACGCTGAAATACATGGCGCGTGAGCCGGTCCACCGGAAGCATCACCACGACGCAATCACCTTCGGGCTGGTCTATGCCTTCGACGAGAATTTCGTGCTGCCGATCAGCCATGACGAGGTCGTGCACGGCAAGGGCTCGATGCTGACCAAGATGCCCGGCGACGATTGGCAGAAGTTCGCCAATCTCCGCACCTATTATGCGATGATGTGGGGCTACCCCGGCAAGAAGCTGCTGTTCATGGGGCAGGAGTTCGCGCAGCGCGCCGAATGGAGCGAGGAACGCTCGCTCGACTGGGACCTGCTCCACTCGCACGCGCACGAGGGCGTCCGGAAGCTGGTGCGCGACCTCAACCGCCTCTACCGCGAGAAGCGCGCGCTCCATGCCCGTGATTGCGAGCGCGACGGCTTCCGCTGGCTGGTGCGGGATGATGCCGCCAATTCGGTGTTCGTCTGGCTACGCACCGCGCCGGGCGCCGCACCGATCGCGGTAGTCGTTAACATGACCCCGGTGGCGCGGATGCCGTACCGCGTGCCGTTGCCGCACGACGGCCGCTGGCGCGAGGTGCTCAATTCCGACGCGCACGATTACTGGGGCTCGGGGCTGGGCAATCTGGGCGGGGTGGTCGCGAGCGGCGGTCATGCGGAAGTGACGCTGCCGCCGCTGGCGACGGTAATGCTCGAATGGGAACCGGAAGCGTGATCCTGGTTCAGACGATCCGGCCGACGAGCGCGAAGATCGCGCCCCACGCGAGCAGCGACGGGACGAGCGCGCAGGCGACGCCACGGATCAAACCGTCGGCGGAACGGGGTTGGCAGGCGGGGTGCATCGGCGATCCTCTCGATAGTCGTCTTGTTCTGACTACGCACACACTCACGTTACCCGCGCCTTTTGGCGTCAAGACCGTGACAACATGGTTAACGCGTGATGAACGACAAGTAAAGATGCAGGGAAGGAGAGCCTGACGTGGACGAACGCAAAGGTCAGCCGCTGGCGCGCGACGCAATGGCCTATGTCCTCGCCGGGGGCAGGGGCAGCCGGCTAAAGGAACTAACCGATACGCGTGCGAAACCAGCTGTTTACTTCGGCGGTAAGAGCCGCATCATCGACTTCGCCTTGTCCAACGCGATTAACTCCGGCATCCGCCGCATCGGTGTTGCAACGCAGTATAAAGCGCATTCGCTGATCCGCCATCTCCAGCGCGGCTGGAACTTCTTGCGCCCCGAGCGCAACGAGAGCTTCGACATCCTGCCCGCGTCGCAGCGGATCAGCGAATTTCAATGGTATGAGGGCACCGCCGACGCGGTCTATCAGAACATCGACATCATCGCGGAGAGCGCGCCGGAGTTCATGGTCATCCTCGCCGGCGACCACATCTACAAGATGGACTATGAGATCATGCTGCGGCAGCACTGCGACAGCGGTGCCGACGTGACGGTCGCGTGCATGGAGGTACCGCGGATGGAGGCGGTGGCGTTCGGCGTCATGCACGTCGACGGCAACGACCGGATCGTCGATTTCGTCGAGAAGCCTGCCGATCCGCCGTCGATCCCCGGCCAGCCCGATATCGCGCTGGCCAGCCTCGGCATCTATGTCTTCAACACCAGGCTGCTGCTCGAGGAACTGCGCCGCGACGCCGCGACCGAAGGGTCGTCGCGCGACTTCGGCAAGGACATCATCCCCTATCTGGTCAAACATGGTCATGCGCACGCGCACCGGTTTTCGGCGAGCTGCGTCCGCTCGCCCGAAGAGCCCGCGGCCTATTGGCGCGATGTCGGGACGGTCGACGCTTATTGGGAGGCAAGCATCGACCTGACCGATGTCGTTCCGCAGCTCGACCTCTACGATCGCGAGTGGCCACTATGGACCTATTCGGAGCTCACCCCGCCCGCCAAGTTCGTCCATGACATCGAGGGGCGGCGCGGGCAGGCGGTGTCGAGCCTCGTCGCCGGCGACACGATCATCTCCGGATCGAATGTCCATCGCAGCCTGATCTCGACCGGGGTGCGCACCCACAGCTATTCATCACTCGATGAGGCGGTGGTGCTGCCCTATTGCAAGATCGGTCGTAACGCGCGGCTGAGCAAGGTAGTGCTCGATCGCGGCGTCATCATCCCCGACGGGCTGGTCGTCGGTGAGGACCCGGTGCTCGACAGCCATCGTTTCCGCCGCACTGACAAGGGCGTGTGTCTCATCACCCAGCCGATGATCGATCGGCTGGAGCTGTAAGCGCATGACGATCTCGGTCCTGTCGGTCGCCTCCGAAGCCTATCCACTCGTCAAGACCGGCGGGCTCGGCGATGTGGTCGGCGCGCTGCCCGCGGCGCTGATGCCGCATGACGTGAATGTCGTCACGCTCGTCCCCGGCTATCCGCGCGTGATGGCGGCGGTACAGGGTTCGACGGCGCTTCATGACTGGCCGGACCTGATCGGCGCGCCGGCACGGCTGCTGTCGGGGACGATCGGCGGCCACAAATTGCTGGTGCTCGACGCGCCGGGCTATTTCGCGCGCGAGGGCGGGCCGTATGGCGATCCGTCGGGGCGCGACTGGGACGACAATTGGCGACGCTTCGCCGCGTTCGGGCGCGCGGCGGCCGATCTCGCCTCGGGCGCGGTCAAGGGCTTTCGCTTCGACGTGCTCCACGCGCACGACTGGCAGTCGGGGCTCGCGCCGGCCTATCTGCGCTTCGCCCCGGCGGGCGGGCGCTGCGCGCGGTCGGTGATGACGATCCACAATATCGCGTTTCAGGGCCGCTATGACGCCGGCATCTTCGGATCGCTGGCGCTGCCCGACCGCGCGTTCGCGGTCGACGGCGTCGAATATTATGGCGGGGTCGGCTATCTGAAGGCCGGGCTGGAGGCCGCCGACGCGATCACGACCGTCAGCCCGACCTATGCCGCGGAAATCCTGCGTCCCGAGTTCGGCATGGGATTGGAAGGCCTGATCGGCACGCGTCGCGACCGGGTGTCGGGGATCGTCAACGGCATCGATCCGGCCGTATGGAACCCGGCGGCGGACGCGGCGCTGCCCGAATGCTATGATTTCAGCAACTTGGCGCTGCGTGCCATCAACAAGCGTGCGCTGGAAAAGGCCTTCGCGCTTGAACCCGGCGACGGACCGCTGTTCTGCGTCGTCTCGCGGCTGACGTGGCAGAAGGGGATGGACGTGCTCGCGGACACGCTCGACGCGCTGGTCGCGGGCGGCGGACGGCTCGCGTTGCTCGGGTCGGGCGATGCGTGGATCGAACATGCCTTCCAGGAGGCCGTCGCGCGGCATCCCGGCCGGATCGGGGTGCGGATCGGCTATGACGAGGCGCTGTCGCATCTGATGCAGGGCGGGGCGGACGCGATCCTGATCCCGTCGCGGTTCGAGCCGTGCGGGCTGACGCAGCTCTATGGCCTTGCCTATGGCTGCGTGCCGGTCGTCGCGCGCACCGGCGGGCTGGCGGATACGGTGATCCACGCCAATTCCGCCGCGCTCGACGCCGGCGTGGCGACCGGTATCCAGTTCGATGCCGTCACGCACGAGTCACTGGCGCAGGCCATTGCGCTTGCGTTACGGCTATTTGCCACCCCCGAACGCTGGGCATCGATCCAGCGCGCGGGCATGGCGGCGGACTTCTCCTGGGCAACCAGCGGACGCCGCTACGCCGATCTCTACCGGGAGCTGCTGTCCGCATGATCCGTACCGTCTCGACCTCGCCCTTCACCGACCAGAAGCCCGGCACCTCCGGGCTGCGCAAGAAGGTAAAGGTATTCCAGCAGCCGAACTATGCCGAGAATTTCATCCAGTCGGTCTTCGACGTGGTCGAGGCCAAGGAGGGCGCGACGCTGGTGATCGGCGGCGACGGCCGGTACCTCAATCGCGAGGTGATCCAGACCGCGATCCGCATGGCGGCGGCGGCGGGCTTCGCACGTGTCGTCGTCGGGCAGGGCGGCATCCTGTCGACCCCGGCCGCCTCGAACGTGATCCGCCAGCGCGGTGCGCTCGGCGGGCTTGTGCTGTCCGCGAGCCACAATCCGGGCGGGCCGGACGAGGATTTCGGGATCAAGTATAACGTCGCAAACGGCGGACCCGCACCCGAGAAGGTGACCGAGGCGATCCATGCGCGCACGTTGTCGATCGACGAATGGCACGCCGCCGATACCGCCGATATCAATCTCGACACGCTTGGCGAGACGCAGGTCGAGGAGCTGACGGTCGAGGTGATCGACCCGGTCGCGGATTATGCGACGTTGATGGAATCGCTGTTCGACTTCGACGCGATCCGCGCCGCGAAGCTGACGATGGCGTTCGACGCGATGAGCGCGGTGACCGGGCCGTATGCGACCGAGATCCTCGAACGCCGGCTCGGCTTCTCGCCGGGCACGGTGCGCAACGGCGTGCCGCTGGAGGATTTCGGCGGGCATCATCCCGATCCCAACCTCGTCCACGCGCATGAGCTCTACGAAACGATGATGGCGGCGGACGCGCCCGATTTCGGCGCGGCGTCGGACGGTGATGGCGACCGCAACCTCATCATCGGGCGCGGGCGGTTCGTGACGCCGTCGGACAGCCTCGCGATGCTCGCGGCCAATGCGCATCTGGCGCCCGGCTATGCCGGCGGGCTGAAGGGGATCGCGCGCTCGATGCCGACCAGCGCCGCGGCGGATCGCGTCGCGGAGAAGCTCGGCATCCCGTCGTTCGAGACGCCGACCGGCTGGAAGTTCTTCGGCAATCTGCTCGACGCCGGGATGGCGACGATCTGTGGCGAGGAAAGCGCGGGGACCGGCAGCGATCACGTCCGCGAGAAGGACGGGCTGTGGGCGGTGCTGCTGTGGCTCAACATTCTTGCCGCGACGGGCAAGAGCGTCGACCGGATCGCGCGCGATCACTGGGCGGAATATGGCCGCAACTATTACGCGCGCCACGATTACGAAGGCGTCGACAGCGCCGCGGCCGATACGCTGATGGCGGAGCTGCGCGGCAAGCTGGGCACGCTGCCCGGCACGGCGTTCGGCGCGCTGACCGTCGCGGCGGCCGACGACTTCGCCTATGAGGACCCGACCGATGCGTCGGTCAGCCGCAACCAGGGCGTGCGCGTGCTGTTCGAGGGCGGCAGCCGCGTCGTGTTCCGCCTGTCGGGCACGGGGACGAGCGGTGCGACCTTGCGCGTGTACCTCGAACGGTACGAGCCGGTCGGCGGCGACATGGATGCCGAGACCGGCGCGATGCTGGCGGACATCGTCGCCGCGGCCGAGGCGATCGCCGGCATTCGCGCGCATACCGGACGCGAGCAGCCCGACGTCGTGACGTGACCGCGACGCTCGTCGCCGGTGGCGTCGACTTCACGATCCGCACGCCGCGCGCCGACGCGGTATGGCTGTGCCTGTTCGACGGAGATGTCGAGCGCCGCGTCGCGATGGCGCGCACCGGCGACGACTGGCGCGCGCATGTCGACGGGGCGGGCGAGGGAACGCGCTACGGCTTCCGCACCGATGCGGACTCGGCCAAGCTGCTGGTCGATCCGCATGCGGTGACGCTCGACGGTCGCTTCGTCTACGACCCGCACCTGCGCGAGCCGCGGATCGACACCGCGGCGCTGGTGCCGAAGGCGATCGTCACCGCGCCATTGCCGCCGCTGGACCTGCCGCCGCTGTTTCGCCGCGGCGGGCTGATCTACGAGGTCAACGTCCGCGCGTTCACGATGCGTCACCCCGACGTCCCCTTGGCGCAGCGCGGGACGATCGCTGCGCTCGCGCACCCGGTGGTGATCGCGCACCTCCAGCGAATCGGCGTCGCTGCGGTCGAGCTGATGCCGGTCGTCGCGTCGATCGACGAGCGCCATCTGCCACCGCTCGGGCTCGGCAACGGCTGGGGCTATAACCCGGTCGTGCCGATGGCGCTCGACCCGCGCCTCGCCCCCGGTGGCGTCGCCGAACTGCGCGCCACCGTCGCGGCGTTGCGGGCGGCGGGGATCGGCACGATCCTCGACCTCGTGTTCAATCACACCGGCGAGAGCGACCTGCTCGGCCCGACGCTGTCGCTGCGCGGGCTGGATGACGCGGCCTATGCGCGCGCGCCCGACGGGGCGCTCATCAACGACGCCGGCACCGGCAACACGCTCGACTTCGCCAACCCGGCGGTGCGCGCGCTGACGCTCGACACGCTGCGCCACTTCGTCACGCAAGGAGGGGTCGACGGCTTTCGCTTCGATCTCGCCACGGTAATGGCGCGCGGTCCTGGCTTCGATCCCGGCGCGCCGATCTTCGCCGAGATCGCCGCCGACCCCCTTCTGCGCGACCGCGTGCTGATCGCCGAGCCCTGGGACATCGGCCCCGGCGGCTACCAACTGGGAAACTTTCCCGACCACTGGCTCGAATGGAACGACCGCTACCGCGACGACGTGCGCCGCTTCTGGCGCGGCGATGGCAGCGCCGGGGCGCTCGCGACGCGAATGATGGGCTCCAGTGACCTTTTCGGTGACCGCACGAGGGGCGTGAGCTTCGTCGCTGCGCATGACGGCTTCACGCTCGCCGACACCGTCGCCTTCGCCACGCGCCACAATCACGCCAACGGTGAGGACAATCGCGATGGCCATGCCGGCGAGATCGCGTGGAACAATGGTGTGGAGGGTGAGAGTGACGCCGTCGCCGTGCGCACCGCTCGCGGTGCCGATGTGCGCGCGCTGCTCGCAACCCTGTTCGCGACGCGCGGGACGATCATGCTGACCGCCGGTGACGAGTTCGGGCGCACGCAGGCCGGCAACAACAACGGCTACGCGCAGGACGAATTGCTGTGGCTCGATTGGGAGAGGCGCGACGTCGCGCGCGAGTCGTTCGTTGCAGATCTCGCACGGGCACGCGCGGCATGTGCATCGCTCGCCGATCCGACCATCGCGCACGATGCGTCATGGTCGCGCGCGGAAGGTCAGCCGATGCGCCCCGAGGACTGGCAGGACGCCGCCGGCTTCGTCCTGCGCCTGCGCGACGCCACGATCACCGTCGATCGTGGCACCCGCTCGGTGACGGTGGCGCCATCAGATCACGCACAGATCGCGTAAGGCGCCGCATTGGCGGTAGCGTCGATCAGATCGCGCAACTCCTTGGCGTTCAAAGGCTTCATGAACTCGCAGCCGAAAACGTGATCGTCCACCCACGCGATGCGCGCATGGCGCTCGGCACCGCCGGGCAGCGTCAGCTTCAGCAGCGTGCCCGAGGCCAGCGGCATCCCTGCGCGCGCGCGCAGCCCGGCGGCCGACGCGTCGAGAATTTCGATCGAGATCGCCAGCCGCGCCAGCCCGCGGCACTCGGCTGGAATGCGCGGTTCGCGACGGTTGTCGATCGGCGGTTTGGATGCCATGGCCCCTTCTCACTTCTTCTGCCCTGCCCTCCGTCTACGGAGGCAGAGGTAAAGAAGCAGTAACCACCTATGTTACGAAGAGCCGCGCTGGCGGCGGCATGACCCATTTTGACGGAGCGTGGCATGACGATCGGCGGATCCAGCGCGGCGGCGGAGCTCGCGGCGATCACTCCCTGGGCAGATCGGGCGGCACCGATCGACGGTGCCGAGCGCAATGCGCGGCTGGAGCGGGCGCAAGCGCTGACTGCCAGGCTGGGAGCCGATGCGCTGCTGGTGCAGGCCGGCCCGTCGCTCCATTATTTCACCGGCGTGGCGTGGCAGCCGACCGAGCGGCTGGTCGCGCTGCTGCTGCCCGTCACCGGCACGCCGCGGCTGATCTGCCCGGCGTTCGAGCGCGGTTCGCTGGAGGCGGAACTCGCCATCAGCGCCGATCTGGCGCTGTGGGAAGAGGATGAAGACCCGGTCGCGCTGGTCGCCGACGCGCTCCCCGCCGGGGCGACGCTCGCGCTCGATCCGATGCTGTTCTACAGCTGGGTACGCCGGCTTGACGGTGCGGGGCTGACGACCGTGGACGGCGCGCCCGCGATCGACGGTTGCCGGATGCTCAAGTCGCCGGCCGAGATCGCACTGATGAAGCAGGCGATGCAGATGACGCTGGCGGTGCATGCCGCCGCCGCGCGCATTCTGCGCCCCGGTATCCGCGAGAGCGAGGTCATCCGCTTCATCGACGACGCGCATCGTGCGATCGGCGGCGGCCCGTCGTACTTCTGCGCGGTGCAATTCGGCGAAGCGACCGCCTATCCGCACGGCCTGCCCGGCGACCGCGCGCTGGCGGAGGGCGATCTGGTGCTGGTCGACACCGGCTGCCGCGTTCACGGCTATCATTCCGACATCACGCGCACCTACGCTTTCGGCCCGGTCGCCGATGAGGTGCGCGCGATCTGGGACATCGAGCATGCCGCGCAGGCCGCCGCCTTCGCCGCGGTCGCACCGGGCGTACCGTGCGAGGCCGTCGACGCCGCCGCACGCGCAGTGCTGGTGCGCGAGGGGCTGGGCCCCGATTATCGCCTGCCCGGCCTGCCGCACCGCACCGGCCATGGGATCGGGCTGTCGATCCACGAGCCGGCCTATCTGGTGCGCGGCGACAGGACCCCGCTCGCGCCGGGCATGTGTTTCTCCAACGAGCCGATGATCGTCGTGCCCGGACGGTTCGGCATCCGGCTGGAGGATCATTTCTACGTCACGGACGCTGGAGCGGCGTGGTTTACCGAGCCACAACCGAGTATTGACCGCCCATTCGATTGAAAAACGGACTGAATTCATGAAGCCCCACGCCGCGCCTCCGGGCATGCACGCGACCGAGTTCGTCATTTTCGTGGCAGCGGTCATGGCGGTCAACGCGCTGGGGGTCGACCTGATGCTCCCGGCGCTCGCGGATATCGGGCGCGATCTGGCGATCGATCAGGCCAACCACCGGCAATGGGTGGTGACCGCCTACGTGCTGGGGTTCGGCGTCGGCCAGTTGCTCTATGGCCCGCTCGCCGATCGCTACGGACGCAAGCCGGTGCTGATCGCGACGCTGATCGGGTTCGTCGGCGCGAGCGTCTTCGCCGCCGCGTCAGTGACGTTTACGGCGCTACTCGGCGCGCGGGTGTTGCAGGGGCTGATGTCCGCCTCGACGCGTGTGATCGCGGTCGCGGTGGTGCGCGACAATGCCTCGGGCCGAGCGATGGCGCGCACCATGTCGGTGGCGCAGATGATCTTCTTCCTCGTCCCGATCCTCGCGCCGACGATCGGGCAGGGGCTGCTGGTGATCGGGCCGTGGCGGTTCGTCTTCTACGCGCTCGGCGGGTTTGCGGGGCTGGTGCTGGTCTGGACGCTGACACGGCTGCCCGAGACGCTGCCGGTCGAGCGGCGCACCTTGATCTCGCTTGCCAATCTTTCCAGCAGCTACCGGCTGACGCTCACCAACCGCTATTCGCTTGGCTATGCGCTTGCCGCCTCGCTGACGTTCGGCGGGATCATCGCGTTCGTCTCCTCGGCGCAGCAGGTATTCGTCGACGAGTTCGGCGCGGGCGACCGCTTCACCGTGTTGTTCGCGATCTGCGCCGGGGCGATGGGAGTGGCGTCGTTCATGAACAGCCGGCTGGTCGAGCGGCTCGGTACGCGGCTGATCTCGCAGACCGCGGTGCTGGCGCTGATCGTGCTCTCCGTGCTGCACCTCTCGGTGGTGTGGATGGGATGGGAGACGCTCGCCAGCTACATGGTCTTCCAGTCGCTCAGCATGACCTGCATCGGCCTGTGCGGGTCGAACTTCGGTGCGATGGCGATGGAGCCGGTCGGGCGGATCGCGGGCACCGCCTCGTCGGTACAGGGCTTCATCACCAGCGTCGGCGCGGTGCTGGTCGGATCGGCGATCGGCCAATCCTATGCCGGCACCACGCTGCCGCTGACGCTCGGCTATCTCGCGATCGGCGTCGCGGCGTTCGTGATCGTCTATGTCGTGGAGGAGGGCCAGCTCTTCCGCGCCCGGCTCGCCTGAGCCGCGGCCAGCGTGGACTTGATCCGGCCATAGCCGAGCGCAACGAGCATCGTCAGCCCGGTCAGCGGGAAGAGCAATCCCGCCACGCCCATGATCGCGAGCAATCCGGCGCCGGTGCGTGCATCGGGGAGCGTCGTCCGCCCGCGCGGCCCACGCTTCCACCACATCACTGGCGCGGTGATCGTCAGCAGCGCGAGCGCGGCGCAGGCGAACAGCATGATCAGCCGGTTCGCCTCGCCATATTCCTTGCCCTGGTGGACGGCCGCGCTCCACTCGATCACCTGACCGGGGCGGCCGAAGTCCCTGAACCCGGCGTCCTGCAACACCCGCCCGGTGCCGGCATCGACATAAACGACATGCGCCGCCTCCGACGGCCCGAGCGACGCGCTCACCAGATACGGCGCGCCCGGACCTTCCGGCCAGGTCAGTGTCCAGTCGGGCGCCATGCCACGCGCCTGCGCCGCCGCCAGCGCGCGGTCGGCGGAAATGCGCGGGCCGTCGTGCCCCATCGGCATCGCATGTTGCTGAAGCGACCACGGCAGGTCGTGCCCGGCGTGTCCCTCGCCACCCGGCGCAGCAGGGCGGCCCCAGCCGGCGCCGGCGACCCCCGCCTGGACGTTCTTTCCCCACACCGCGCTCCACGGCATCCCGCTGATGGCGAGAAACAGGATCAGCCCGCCCGCGAACAGCCCGGTCACGGCATGGAGGTCGCGCCAGAACAGCCGCCCGCTGGTGCGCCCGCGCACCGTCACCGTCCGCCCGCGTCCCCACCACAGATACAGCCCGCTGACCACGAGGATGATCGACCAGCCGGCGGCCATTTCGATCAGCCAGTTGCCGACCCAGCCGGTGATCGCGAGGCTGTGGAGATGCTTGACGGTCTGCATGACGCCGCCGGGGTTGGTGGTGCCGAAGACACGCGCGTCATGTGGATCGACGAACGCCATCCGCTGCGTACCGTCGGCGCGCCGCACCGTGACGCGCCAGCTCTCGTCGAGCGTGGCGGGCTTCTGCACCTGCGTCACTACGCCGCCGACCGACGCACCGACCCGCGTCGCCAGCGTGTCGAGCGGCAGTGTCGGGCGACCAGGTTCGATGTGGATCCAGTCGGCATAGACCTGCCGCTCGATCTCGGGCTTGTAGAGATACAGCGCGCCGGTCACCGCCAGCCACAGCAGGAACGGGAGCACCAGCAGGCCGGCGAAAAAGTGCCAGCGCCACACCGCGCGCTGGAGTTCGGCCGCGATCGCGGCCGGACGGGAAAGGGTCATGACGATTCCTCGGGTTCGGCGCGCACGGAACGCGCCGCGACAGCAGGTCAGCGGGTCGGGAGGATCGTCGGTGGGGCGCGGAGTGGTGGACGCCAGCGGAGCGCGCTGCGTGGCGCGGGCTGTGTGTCGGGAGGGAGAAGACGCCGAGACACCGCCGCCAGCGGCAGGACCAGCAGCAGCACCATCGCGAGCAAGGTCGCGGGCGCGGCGACCGCTGCAAAGGCGCACGGTCGCTCGAAGCCGTCGTGCGCGGGCGCGTCATGCCCGTGATGATGCGCGGTGCCCGCCATCGCCATGCCGGGGCAGGCGACGATTGCGACCTGCCCGTGCGCGACCTGCGGCATGAACCCGGCCGGCACCAGCAGCCGCACCAGCAACGCCAGCGCGGCCACGATCGCGAACAGCGATGATCGTGTACGGACGCCGCTCACCACGGGCTCCCCGTCATTGCGAGCGCAGCGGGGCATCCGGACCGGATCAGGACGCCCTGGATTGCCTCGCTGCGCTCGCAATGACGATTGACTGCCATCCCCGCATCTTACCGGGAGATGGTTAACCAGAACATACCGCGGTGACCGCAATCACGGCCGCATGGCGCACGGGGAAGGCGACCGACCGCGCAATAAAGCAGCGCCGCTGCGCCTCCGCATGGAGCACCTCGGCAAGCGCGGCGTCGTCCCCGGCGGCGATCGTGACGTGCGGGCGCAGCGTCGCCTCGGAGACCTGCCCGTTGCCGTCCTTGTCCAGCGTCAGAACCGCGTCCGCCTCGTCGCGATAGTCGGTGACGACGATCCCGGCATCGGCGCACAGATGCAGATACCATAATTGATGACACGCGCTGATCGCGCCGAGCAGCAGCTCCTCCGGGTTCCAGCGCGCGGCATCGCCGCGGAAGCGCGGATCGGACGAGCCGGGGATCACCGGCTTCCCCTCGGCGGCAATCTCATGATCGCGCGCATAACTGGTATAGCCGGCAGTGCCGACGCCGCGGTTGCCGGTCCAGTGCAGCCGGATGCGCGTCATGCCGCGTGCAGTCGGCGCGTGCGGCGATACAGCCACCACGCGACCAGCGCGAACAGCAACGTCCCCGCGATCAGCGCCGGCCCCTCGAACCCGTCGACCAGCGCCAGCGGCGTCTCGGTGCCGGTCTCGTAGACGATCCCCGCGAAGACGACGTTCCACAGGCTCTCGCCGACGATCATGCCCGTCGCAGTCAGCACCCCCAGCCGCTTCGCCGCCTCGGCATCGGGCAGCGCATCGGCGCGCTTGTCATAGAGATGGCCGATCACCGCACCGACCACCACGGTCAGCGTCGCGCTCATCGGCAGGTAGATGCCGAGCCCCACACCCAGCGGCGGCAGGCGCAGCCGCCCGGCGCGCCCCAGCGCCTCGTCGAGCACGACCGCCGCAGCTCCGGCAAGCGCGCCCCAGCCGATCATCGTCCAGTTGAGATTGCCGCCCAGCACGCCCTGCGCCAGCGCGGAGATCAGCGCCGCCTGTGGCGCGGCAAGCGCGTTCGGTCCCGCGCCCGGCATCCCCGCAAACCCGAACGACGTGTAGAGCAATTGCATCACCGGCGGCACCACCACCGACCCGAAGCACACGCCGATCACCAGCGCGACCTGCTGCTTCCACGGCGTCGCGCCGACCAACTGCCCGGTCTTCAGATCCTGCAGATTGTCGTTCGAGATCGTCGCCACGCCGAACACGATCCCGGTCACGATCAGCGCATAGGCGACCAGCGCCTGCGTCTGCGCAACCTCGCCGCCGCGTCCGAACAGCCCGACCAGCAAGGTCGCGGCGGCGATCACCGACAGGATGCCGATCCCCGACACCGGCGAGTTCGACGCGCCGATCAGCCCGGCCATATAGCCGCACACCGCCGCGATCACGAGCCCGATCACCGCCACGAACAGCAGGCTGCTCGCCACCAGCGCCCATTCATACCCGGCGAGCGGCCCGCCGCTCACCACCGAATGGAGCAGCACCGCGATCGGCACGAGCGTCGCAAGGCTCACCGCCGCGACGACGCCAATCGGCAGGTCGCGTTCCTCGATCGCGACGCTGTCGCCGCGCGTGGCGGTCAGCGAGGCGCGCAGCCCGCCGATCACCGGCCGCGCGATCCGCAGCAGCGTCCAGATCGCCGCCACGCCGATCACGCCCGCGCCGAAGAAGCGCACGTCGCTGCGGAACACGCTATTCGCCCAGGCCGCGACATCGCCGGCCTGCGGCGCGGCGGCGGTCAGGATCGGCAGCACCACCCACCAGCCGACCACGACGCCGAGCAGGATCGCGAGCCCCGCCGACAATCCGATCAGATGCCCCGCACCCAGCAACGCGAACGACAGTCCGGCACTCACCCCCGTCGCGCCTGCACCGACGCGGAAGAATTGCGCAGCCTCGCCCGCGATCAGCCGCGTCTGCGTCAGGATCGAAAAGGCCGCGGCGGCCAGCGTGCTTGCCACGATCGCTGACAGTCCCTTGGCGCTCTCCGCCCCGCCGTGGCGGCTCTCCTCGCCGACCTTGAGCACTTCGGCGGCGGCGCGGCCTTCGGGGAAGGGCAGCACGGTGTCGACCACCAGTGCCCGGCGCAGCGGCACCGAGAACATCACGCCGAGAATGCCACCGGTCGCGGTGATCGTCGCCGTGGTGACGAACGGGAAACCCTGCCACCAGCCGATCATCACCAAGCCGGGCAGCACGAAGATAATCGCCGCCAGCGTCCCCGCCGCCGAGGCGACGGTCTGGACGATGTTGTTCTCGAGGATCGTCGAATCGCGGAACGCGCGCAGCACCGCCATCGAGATCACCGCGGCGGGGATCGAGGTGGCGAAGGTCAGCCCGATCTTGAGCCCGAGATAGACGTTGGCGGCGGTGAACAGCAGGGTGATGATGCCACCGAGCAGCACGCCGCGCAGCGTGAGTTCGACGGGGGACCGAAGAGAAGCGGAAGTCATGCCGGCTTCGTGCCACAAGTCCGCCGCCCGCGACAGGGCGGGCTCACCCATGATGGTCAACCCGGATGCGCCACCGTAGAAGCCATTCGATGTACCGGCCGCCTGCCTTTCGCGAAGATCGTCCGGATGTGCTCCGTGCGCGATACGGGCGCATCCGCTTGCGACGCTCGTGACAGCAGGCAACTGTGGCATCGTCGCGAACGTGGTTCCTTTCAGCCTTGCGGTCTCGGCACAGGGCGACGTGCTCAGAGCGCATCTCGCTCGGGCGAACGAGCAGGTGGCCGACCTTCGCGGGGGCGCAGCGGCGCTCGTCCTCTTTCGGGGACCGCATGCCTATGTCAGCCCCTCATGGTATGCGAGCAAGCGCGTGCACGGGAAGGTCGTGCCCACGTGGAATTACGTCGTCGTGCAGGCGCGCGGCACGACGCGCGTGATCGACGATCCGGCCTGGTTGCTGGAGCAGATCGCCGCCCTGACGACCGCGGCGGAGAGCGATCGGCCCGAACCATGGACGGTCGCTGATGCCCCGGACGACTTTGTTCGGGCGCAGCTTGAAGGAATCGTCGGGGTGGAGATCGCCGTCGATCGACTCGAAGGGAAATGGAAGGTCAGCCAGAACCGTAGTCGCGAGGATCGCGTCGGCGTGGCCGATGGACTACGCGCCGCCGGCCACCATGAAGCAGCCGGCCTGATCCCGCTCGATTGAGCCGCTACGCCGAAGCGCCATCCCTCAGCCGGAACCGGTACATCCGACCCGGCCCGTCCTCCGGCGCGAAATACAGATCGCGTCCCTCGATCGCCATCCCCTCGGCGGTATAGGCCCCGGCATCGATCGAGCGGCGCAGCGTCAGCTTCGGCCAGTCGAGCCAGTCGACCGTCCCGCTCCACCACGACCGCGGGCCACCCCCGACCAATTGGCCACCGGCGAACTTGATGTCCTGATAGCGGGTTGCCGACGGATTGGGGACGACCCGCATCCGCGTCGGCGCATCCCGGTCGATCACGTACAGCAACCGGCTGTTCCAATTGCCCGCGACCAGCCAGCGCCCCTGCGCAGCGACGCAGCCGAGATGATCGGCAACCCGGATGCGGCGCCGCACCTGCAGCGTCTCGGTATCCAGCTCGATCAGCACCGCCGAGCTGTTCGCGCGCAGTTCCGCTACCGGCACCCACAAGGAATGGCCATCGACCGAGATGCCGCCGGGATGATAGCGCGCGCCGTCGGTCAGCTCGACCCGCCGCACGAACCGCCCGGTGACGCGGTCGAACAGGTGCAGGAAGCCGCGTCGCGAAAAGCGATCGACCGAAGTCACCCACACGCGCCGTCCTTGCAGCGCCAGCCCCTGAACGTGGAAGACGTCGCCGTCCAGCGCCGTGGCACCGCGGAAGCGCGCGCCCTCCACCTCGTCCTCGGCGGTCTGCGGCGCGGCGGCGACCGACAGGCTCGACAGCAGCAACAGCGCCGCGGTGGTCCCCGATCGTATCCATCGACGGTTCATGGCCGGACTCCGCAACCTTTGCCGCTACGCCCATGCCCGCCCTTCGTGTCAGCGTCGCGCAAGTCGCGTTGCGGTTTGATGAGCGCCGCGTGTCGGCTTAAAGACGTCGCCGATGATGATCCGTTCTGCCTCCCCCGATGATGCGGCGGCGATCGCCGCGCTGATCCTTCCCGAGATCGCGGCGGGCGATACTTATGCTTTGTCACGCGACATGAAGGCGGCCGCCGCGATTGCGCATTGGTGTGGTGCGGATCGCGAAACCTTTGTTCTCGAAGCGGAAGGTCATTTGCTCGACAGCTATTATCTGCGTGCGAACCAGGCCGGCGGCGGCGATCACGTCGCCAATGCCGGCTATATGGTCGACCCGCCTGCGCGCGGGCGCGGCGTGGCGCGCGTGATGGCGCCCGACTCGTTCGATCGAGCACGCGCCGCCGGCTTCACCGCGATGCAGTTCAATTTCGTGGTGTCGAGCAACATGCGCGCGGTGACGCTTTGGCAGGCGCTCGGCTTCGCGATCGTCGGGCAGCTGGCGGGCGCGCTTCGCCATCCCGCGCTGGGTCCGGTCGACGCGCTGGTGATGTTTCGATCGCTGTAGCGCGAATCGCCTAGGGGAACGGCCCGCCGACCGTTCCCCGCTCCGCTGCCGGTTCGACCGGCGCATCCTGTCCTGTTTTTCCTGTTCGTTCCGCGCTCTTCGGTGCGGCGAGTCGCTGCCTAGCGGACGACGGGGCCAAAAAAAAGCCGGGCAAAGCCCGGCCGTAAAAGTTTTTAGGAGAGGATGCCTGAAAGGCACACCTTTTTTGCGCCGCAGCACGTCAGGACGCAAGTGCAATAATTCCCACTTCGATTGCAGGAATTGCAACCCGGTCGATTTCATCGCGCTCGACAGCATCTGTCGCACCGCCTAGCAGCGCCGGCTAAGGATACGGAGGCGAACATGACGCAGGCGTTGCGGGTGGCATTGGCGGGGCTGGGGACGGTCGGAGGCGGGGTGATCCGCGTGCTCGACGAGAACCGCGAGCTGATTACCCGCCGTGCCGGTCGCCCGATCGAGGTCGTCGCCGTGTCGGCGCGCGACCGGTCGAAGAACCGCGGCGTCGACCTGTCGCGCTTCGCATGGGTCGACGACACCGCGTCGCTGGCCGAGGCGGAGGCCGATGTCGTGGTCGAGCTGATCGGCGGCTCGGACGGGCCGGCGCTGGCGCTCGCCCGCCGCACGCTGGCGGCGGGCAAGGGGTTCGTCACCGCCAACAAGGCGATGCTCGCGCATCACGGGCTGGAGCTGGCGCGCGTCGCGGAGGGCGCGGGCGTGCCGCTGAAATTCGAGGCCGCGGTGGCGGGCGGTATACCGGTCATCAAGGGGCTGCGCGAGGGCGCGGCGGCGAATGCGATCGCGCGCGTCTATGGCATCCTCAACGGCACCTGCAATTTCATCGTTTCGAAGATGGAGGCGGAGGGACGCGATTTTGCCGAGGTGCTCGCCGAGGCGCAGGCGCTCGGGTTTGCCGAGGCCGACCCGTCGTTCGACATCGATGGCGTCGATGCTGCGCATAAATTGTCGATCCTCGCCAGCCTCGCCTTCGGCACCGCGCCGGCGTTCGGCGACGTGGCGATCAGCGGCATTCGTCATTTGCTCGCCGCCGATATCGCCGAGGCAGCGGCGCTGGGGTATCGCGTGCGGCTGGTCGGGGTCGCGGAGGCGGATGGCGAGAAATTGTTCCAGCGTGTTCATGCGCATCTCGTCCCCAACGACCATCCGCTCGCGCATGTCACCGGCGCGACCAATGCGGTGGTCGCCGAGGGCAATTTCGTTGGCCGGTTGCTGTTCCAGGGCGCGGGCGCCGGCGAGGGGCCGACCGCGAGCGCGGTGGTCGCCGACCTGATCGACATCGCGCGCGGCGAGTCCGGCCCGCCGTTCGCGATGCCCGCCGACGCGCTGGCGACGGCCGCGGCGGCGGACAGCGGCGAGCGACGCGGGCGCGCCTATCTGCGCTTCGCCGTGGCGGATCGCGTCGGCGTGCTCGCCGAGATCGCGGCGGCGATGCGCGACGCGGGCGTGTCGATCGAGAGCCTGATCCAGCGCGGTGCGCACGCCGATGGCAGCGTGCTGGTTGCGATCGTCACCCATGACGGCCCGGAACGCTGCGTCGCCGCCGCGCTGGAGCGGCTGCGCGGGTCGCAGAGCCTGACCGGCGAGCCACTGTGGATGCATATATTGGGATGAGGTCATTCCCGTCATTCCCGCTCCGCGGAAATGACGAAGGTGGCGGGTTTTACGATCGACTGGCCGGGGATGACGCTTCTTCGCCCGGTCGTTAAACCCGGCGGCATGAACGAAAACCTCACCGCCGACCGCGCGACGTTCGTCACGCATCTCGAATGCTCGCTGACCGGCGAGCGCTACGAGGCGGATCAGCTCCACAACCTCTCCCGCGCCGGACGGCCGCTGCTCGTGCGCTACGACCTCGACGCGGTGCGCGATGCGCTCCGGCGCGACACGCTCGCCGCGCGCGCGACCGATCTGTGGCGGTGGCGAGAGTTGCTGCCCGTGCGCGAGACGCGCAACATCGTCAGCCTCGGCGAGATCGAGACGCCGCTGATCCCGATCCCCGCCAGCGCCGGCCCCAACGTCTGGGTCAAGGATGAGGGCCGCTTGCCGACCGGCAGCTTCAAGGCACGCGGGCTGGTGATGGCCGTCGCGATGGCGAAGGAACTCGGCGTCACGCGAATAGCGATGCCGACCAACGGCAATGCCGGCGCCGCGCTCGCCGCCTATGCCACGCGCGTCGGGATCGAGACGATCGTCTTCTGCCCCGAGGATACGCCGGAGGTGAACGTCCGCGAGATCGCCGCGCAGGGGGCAAAGGTGTGGCGCGTCAACGGGTTGATCGACGATTGCGGCGCGATTGTTGGCAAAGGTGCCGCAGAGGGGCGATGGTTCGACTTTTCGACCCTGAAGGAGCCATACCGGATCGAAGGCAAGAAGACGATGGGGCTGGAACTGGCCGCGCAGCTCGGCTGGCGGCTGCCCAAAGCGATCTTCTATCCGACGGGGGGCGGCACCGGGTTGATCGGGATGTGGAAGGCGTTCGACGAGCTGGAGAAGCTGGGCTGGATCGGGGCGGAACGGCCGCGGATGTTTGCGGTACAGGCCGCGGGATGTGCCCCGATCGTGCGCGCGTTCGAGGCGGGCGAGGAACATGCCGAGCGCTGGGAGGACGCGCACACCGTCGCGGCGGGCATCCGCGTGCCGCGCGCGGTCGGCGACTTCCTGATCCTGCGCGCGGTGCGCGAGAGCGGCGGCAAGGCGCTGGCGGTTGGCGATCCCGCGATCCTCAGGGCGGTCGACGATGCCGCGCGTCGCGACGGGCTGTTGCTGTGCCCCGAAGGCGGCGCGACGCTGGCGGCGTACCGGCAGGCGCTGCGCGATGGCGAGGTCGACGAGGACGAGGAGGTGGTGCTGTTCAACTGCGCGACCGGGCTCAAATACCCGCTGCCCGCCGCCGAGCAGCGGCTCGACCGGCATGGAGCGATCGACTTCGACAGACTGTAGATCGGCAGCATCGCTCAGCCGCCGGCCGAGCGGCAGACGTGGATTGCCACATCGTGTAAAAAGGTCTGGCCAAGCGCCTGTGTCGCGATGCTCGCCACGCGATAGCCGTTCGCGATGTCGGCCAGATAGTCGAGATACGCGGCGGCACGATCACCGTCGCCACCATCGGCGTCCGCCCGGTCGCTGACCACCACGCCGCCCTTCCGCAGCGACGGCTCCAGTAAGCGGAGCACGTCGAGGTAGAGATCCTTCGCCGCATCCAGGAGAATCAAGTCGATCGGCTCACCGCCGTCCGGCATCAGTGTCTCGCGCGCATCTCCGACCCGGATTTCGACGAGATCGGCCAGACCGGCCTCCCGCAAATTGGCTTCGGCACGTGCTGCCTTCGCGGGGAACAGCTCGGTGCTGATGATCTGCCCGCCGCCGTTGTCGCGCAGAGCCGCGGCAAGGAAGAGCGTCGACACGCCAAATGACGTGCCGAACTCGATGATCCGGCGCGATCCGGTTGTGCGTGCCAGGACGTAGAGGAGATGGCCGAATTCCGGTGTGACCGGCATCCGCGCGTCCGTCATCGCCGCGTAGAAGCCTCTGTGACTCTCGTTCGCCATCCCGCCGGCCAAGGCCATGTCGCGAACGCGCGGATCCTGCTCGATCGTCTCCGTATAAAGGCGGTTGATGACGTTCTGGATCGCTGGCGGAAATTGCGGATGAAAGAGCGGCGCTGCCATGTCGTTCCTCAAGCCATTCGTGGCTGGCGATTACATCTCGTTCGCCGTCAGCCGGGGCCCTTCGCGACGACCGTTTCAGCCTGGATTTTCGGTGCTGTGCGAAGCCGCACCGACGGGTGGCGTCCCAACGCGCGCGCCATCGCGGCTCAATGCGGCGCGCAGGATCGCCGCAGTTCCATGCCCTTGAACGTCAGCACCAGATGGCCCAGTCGCTCACGGACCAGCCCCTGATCGAGCATGTGGCGAATGGCTGCCGGATCCTGCCCGCGCGAGATGATGAGCGACGCGCCGGCATTGCGCGCGGTCCACAGGATAGTTTCGAGCTGCGGCACGTTGCCGGTCATCACGTCCATCGTTTCCCACCTCTGGGCATGCGCGCGACTCGTGCCGGCGCAGGGCAAGACAGGACCTGTCGCGAGCCCGTTCGTCAACGCCCCACGACGACGATGACCGGAATTGGTTGATGAAACGTTAAGTGGGTCCGCCAAAGTGGGTCAGCCGCCACCGTCCCGCTCGATATCGGCGCCGACCGCCTGCAATTTTTCTTCCAGCCGCTCATAGCCGCGATCGAGGTGATAGACGCGCGAGACGGTGGTCTCGCCGTCCGCCACCAGCCCGGCGATGATCAGGCTCATCGACGCGCGCAGGTCGGTCGCCATCACCGGCGCGCCGACCAGCCGGTCGACCCCGGTCACCTCCGCGGTGCGCCCGCGCACGCTGATGTCCGCGCCCATCCGCGCCAGCTCGGGCACGTGCATGTAGCGATTCTCGAAGATCGTCTCGGTCAGCGTGCTGGTGCCCGGTGCCTTGCACAGCATCGCCATAAGCTGCGCCTGCATGTCGGTCGCGAAGCCGGGGTATGGCGCGGTCGACAGCGACAGCGGCTTCAGCTCCGCTTCGGACGTGACCATGATCGACCCGCGCCGCTCCTCGATCCCGACGCCCGCCTCGCGCAGCGCGTCGAGCGTTGCACCCATGTCGGCAGGGTTGACGTTGGTCAGCTCGACCGCGCCGCCGGTCACCGCGACCGCGCAGGCATAGCTGCCCGCCTCGATCCGGTCGGGCATCACCGCATAGGTGGCGCCGTGCAGCTCGTCGACGCCCTCGATCTCCAGCGTGCCGGTGCCGACGCCCTCGATCCGTGCGCCCATCGCGATCAGACAGCGGCACAGGTCGACGATCTCGGGCTCGCGCGCGGCATTCTCGATCCGGCTCGATCCCCTGGCGGTCACCGCCGCCATGATGACGTTCTCGGTCGCGCCGACCGAGACGACCGGGAAGCTGTAGCTGCCGCCCGAGAGCCGCCCGCCCGGCGCGGTTGCGGTGACGAAGCCCGCGCTCATCTCCAGCGTTGCGCCGATCGCTTCCAGCGCCTTCAGGTGCAGGTCGATCGGGCGATTGCCGATCGCGCACCCGCCCGGCAGCGAGACGCGCGCCTGCCCGGCGCGGGCGAGGATCGGCCCCAGCACCAGGATCGAGGCGCGCATCTTGCGCACGATGTCATAGGGTGCCTCGGTCGAGGTCAGTTGCCCGGCGCGGATCGTCATCACGCGGCCGAATTCGTCGGGCTTGCTGCCCTCGATCCGCGTCGAGGCGCCCAACTGGTTGAGCAGATGCCCGAAACCGTCGACGTCGGCGAGCCGCGGAAGGTTGCGCAGCGTCAGCGGCTCGTCGGTGAGCAACGCGCAGGGCATCAGGGTCAAAGCGGCGTTCTTGGCGCCGGAAATCGGAAGCTTGCCGGTCAGGCGGCGGCCGCCGCGGATGATGATACGGTCCATCGGCCACGCTCTATCGGACCCGTGGCGTCGCGCCAAGAGAACGAACGCTGTCGCCGGTTGATCGGTTTTAATGCGGCAGATGCCCACGCCCGCGTAACGATCCGAAGAACTTGAGGATCAACATTGCGTGCCAGCGCTTAGTTTCGCCGACCGGGTCGGCGATTTCCTATCTCTTTCCGCGATCGAGCGCGGCGTGTTGGCAGGGCTGGCCGAGCGGGAACGCCCGCTTCGCCGCGGCGCGACACTCGTGCGCCAGAACGAACGCGGCACCGATCTCTTCGCGCTGAAAAGCGGCATGATGATGGGCTATGTGTTGCTGGGCGACGGCGGTCGACAGATCCTGCGGCTGATCTTCCCCGGCGATCTCTTCGGCACGCAAGTGATGGTCTATGGTAAGGCACAACAAACACTTGTTGCCGCCGCCGACAGCGTGGTCGCACCGATCGACCGTGCCGCCCTGGCCGAGGCGACGCTGCGTCATCCGCGGCTTGCGCTGGCGCTGACCGCGCTGGAGCAGATCGAGAGCGCATCGCTGGCCGACCGGCTGGCGGCGGTCGCCAAGTTGCCGGCCCGCGCACGTGTGGCCGGGATGCTGCTGGAAATCCGCGCGCGGATGCGGCGCGGCGATCCGGCGGTCGAGAACAGCTTCGCGCCCGGACTGACGCAGGAGGAACTCGGCGACGCGATCGGGCTGACCGCCGTCCACGTCAACCGGATGCTGCGGCAGTTGGAAGACCAGGCCCTGATCGCGCGCACCGCGGGACGGGTGACGATCCTCGACGAGGCCGGGATGCGCCGTGCAGCCGGGCGCAACGATCGCGGCGACGGCGCCGATCTGTCGTGGCTGCCGGAGGTGCAGCCGGCGTAAGCTGCGTCAGCCGGTGCGCGACAGGCCGCACGCCGCCAGCTGCGCGTCGATCGCAGCGACCAGCCGGTCGAGCGCCGCGGCATCGCGCCCCTCGGCCCGCAAGGTCAGCGCCGCCTGCGTGTTCGAAGCGCGCAGCAGCCACCAGCCGTCGTCGGTCGAGACGCGCACGCCATCGGTGACCGTCACCCGGGCGCCCTGTTCGACCAGTCGCGCCGCGACCTCTTCGACCACCGCGACCTTGCGCACCTCGGCGACCGGCACGCGCCATTCCGGCGTCGCGACCCGCGCCGAGGTGCCCTCGCGCAACGCGGTCAGCGTCCGCCCCGACAGATGCACCGCATGGATCAGCCGCACCGCGGCGTAGAGCGCGTCGTCGAACCCGTAATAGCCGTGCGCGAAGAAGATATGCCCGGACAGTTCGCCGGCCAGCGGTGCGCCCAGCGCCTTCATCTTCGTCTTGATCTCGCTGTGCCCGGTTCGCCACATCACCGGTGTGCCGCCAAGATCGGTGATCCGCTCGAACAGCGCGTCGCTCGATTTCACGTCGGCGACGATCGTGCTGCCCGGCAGCGCGGCGAGGATCGGCGCGACGAGGAGCGACAGGATCTCGTCCCCCCACAGGACGCGCCCCTGCGCGTCGACGGCGCCGATCCGGTCGCCGTCGCCGTCGAAAGCCAGTCCGAAATCGAGCTTCTTCTCCGCGACCAGCGCCTGCAGGTGCGCCAGATTTGCTTCCACCGTCGGATCGGGATGGTGGTTGGGGAAGGTGCCGTCAATGTCGCAGAACAGCAGATGATGTTCGCCCGGAAGCTGCGCGGTGAGCGCGCGGATCGCCGGTCCGGCCGCGCCGTTCCCGGCATCCCAGCCGATCCGGTACGTTCCGCCCGCATAGCCGGCGAGCAGCCGGCCGACGTAAAGGTCGAGGATGTCGGCGTTGGTAACGGTGCCCGCGCCGACCTCCCAGTCGCCCGTCTCGGCGAGCCGCGCGAGGTCGCGCACGTCCGCGCCGCAGAAGCTGTTCCCCTGCATCACCAACTTGAAGCCATTGTCCTCGCGGGGATTATGGCTGCCCGTTACCTGTACGCCGCCATCCACCTCTAGCGTCGCGGCAGCGTAATAGAGCATCGGCGACGGTCCAAGGCCGACCCGGACCACGTCGACGCCCGCGGCGGTGAGCCCCGCGACCAGCGCCGCCTCCAGCATCGGCGAATGCGTCCGCCCGTCATAGCCGACGGCGACGCGCGTCCCGCCCGCGCGGCGGATGCGCGTCGCGAAGCCGCGCCCGACTGCCCAGGCATCCGCCTCGGTCAGCGTGTCGCCGACGCGGCCGCGTATGTCATAGGCGCGCAGGATCTCGGGCGAGAGCCGGTGAGTCATCGCGCGTCCTTCAGCGACGCCAGCAGCGTGTCGCGCGCGGCATTGACGCGCCGCGCACGCTGTTCGGAGCCACCGCGATCGGGGTGCAGCTCGCTCATCAGCCGGCGGTGCGCGGCGCGGATCTCGCCCGCATCGGCGCGCGCGTCGACCCCCAGCACCCGCCGCGCCTCGCCGAGCGGGGACGGGCGCTTCTTCGCCGGCTTGCGCAGCAGCACCCACACGCCCCACACGATCAGCGCCGCGACGATCCATTTCATCAGCATCGTCAGGCGGCCTGCGTCGCGCCGACGTCAGGCAGCGCCAGCGCCGCCATCATCTCGCGCAGCTCCTGCCGCGCGGCGACATGGCTCAGCCCCATGCCGCCGAACTCCTTGGCGTCGAGCAGGGTCAGCCCCTTGGGGAACAGTTCGCGATAGATCACGCGCTCGCCCAGCCCCGGGATGATGCGGAAGCCGACGCGCCGCGCCAGTTGGTCCAGCGCCTCCGACACGCGGCGCATGTTGCGCGCCTCCAGATATTGCAGGCGGTTGCGCAGCACGACCCAGTCGATCGTCGTTCCGTCCTCCCGCGCGCGGGCCTTGCGCGCGTCCCAGATCAGTTCCGAATAGAAACTGGGGCGCACCACCTTGTAGGTCTCGGGATCGACCTGCCCGATCAGGTCGAAATCGACGAAACTGTCGTTCATCGGCGTCACCAGCGTATCGGCGAGCGCCGCGGCGATCCGCGCGGCCGGGTCGTCGCGCCCCGGCGTGTCGATGACGAGGAAGTCATAGCCATCGGTGAAGTCGCGATACAGCGACGGGAATACCCCGTCGGCGCGTCCGTCGCCGGTGGCATGGACCGGCACCACCAGATCGATCGCCGCGCGCGTCACGGTTGCGGCGCGATTGTCGAGATAGCGCCCCAGCGTGCGCTGGCGATGATCGAGGTCGATGCACGCGACGCGCGCGCCCTTCGACGCCAGGCCGATCGCGACGTGAACCGCCGTCGTCGACTTGCCCGTTCCACCCTTTTCGTTGGCGAACACGATCACATGCGTGCGTGGCACTTGCGTGCGATCGTGTGGCGCTTCCGTCCCCGTTTCGGACAATTCGTCGCATCCTCGATTGATTGCGTCCTGTCGCGACCATAGAACCCCCGACCGCGAGTTTCGAGGGGTAACGGGTGGAAGTGTATCGTGATCTCGCCGGCCTGCGCGCCGCGCTGGCGGAAGCGCGGGCAGGCGGGCGTGAGGTGGCGCTGGTGCCGACGATGGGCGCGCTCCATGCCGGCCACATCGCGCTGGTCGAGGCCGCGCGTCGTCCCGGCGCGCTCGTCGTCGCCTCGATCTTCGTCAATCCCAGGCAGTTCGGCGCCAACGAGGATCTGTCGCGCTACCCCCGCAAGGAGGTCAGCGACATCGCGATGCTCGCCGATGCGGGCTGCGATCTGCTGTGGCTGCCACCGGTCGAGCAGATGTACCCGGCCGGCTTTGCCACCAACGTCTCGGTGTCGGGGGTCAGCGAAGGCTGGGACGGCGCGGCGCGCCCGGGGCATTTCGACGGAGTCGCCACTGTCGTCGCCAAGCTGTTCAACCAGGTCCGCCCGACTCGCGCCTATTTCGGCGAAAAGGATTTCCAGCAGCTGGCGGTGATCCGCCGGATGGTCGCCGATCTCGATTTCGACATCGACATCACCGGCGTCCCCACCCAGCGCGAGGACGACGGGCTCGCGCTGTCATCGCGCAACGTCTATCTGCTCCCCGATGAGCGCCAGAAGGCGGTCGCGCTGCCGCGCGCGCTGGGGGTCGCGGCGCGGGCGGTGCTCGGCGGCGGTGATCCCGCCAAGGCGGTGGCGGATGCGCAGGCGGCGCTGGCCGCGGCCGGGTTTACGGTCGACTACGTCGCGCTGGTCGATGCCGAGACGCTGGAAAGCGATCCCGCCCCCGGCCGACGCCGGCAATTGCTCGCCGCCGCGCGGCTCGGCAACACGCGCCTGATCGACAATCTGGCCGTCGACGTCGGCTGATCCGCACAATCTTTGTATGTCAGCGACTTAGATGATCGCCGCTTTAACCATTTGGTGAGCCGAATCAGTGCAAACCTCTCATCACATTGAAGGATTGAGGGGTGATCCGATGGTAACCGATTTCGATACCGCGCTGCTGGCGCGCCGCATCAACGAAGCAACCCGCGGCGATACCGATGCCGCCTACGACCTTGGTGTCGCTTATTCGACCGGCACCATGGGTGCGGCGCTCGACCTGATCGAGGCCCACAAGTGGTTCAACCTGTCGGCCGCCTGGGGCAACGATGCCGCCGCCGCGGCGCGCTCGGACATCGCCGAGGACATGACCGCGCGCGAGATCGCGACCGCGCAGCGCGCCGCACGCGACGTACTCGGCGGGATGCAGCGCCGCGCGGCCTGACCTGCGGCATCTCCTTGACCCGTCGCGCTTGCACAGCGCATAGCCCGGGCATGGAGAATTCGACCGAGACGCTGTCCTTCGAAGCCGGCCTGCGCGAACTCGAGGAGATCGTCGCGCGGCTTGAATCCGGGGATACCCCGCTGGAGGAGGCGATCCGCCTCTACGAGCGCGGCAGCGTATTGCGGCAACGCTGCGCCGATCGGCTGGATGCCGCCCAGGCACGGATCGAGGCGATCCGTACCGGCGCCGACGGGCGCCCCGTTGCGGTCGAGCCGTTCGCCGCCGGATGAGCGTCGCCGCCAATGCCTCGCCGCAGCTGAAAGCGGCGCTCAGGGAAGTGTCGGCGGAGATGGACCGGCGCTTCGACGCGCTGCTGCCGATCCCGAACGATCCGCGCGCGGACCTGTACCGCGCGATGCGCCACGCCACGATCGGTGGCGGCAAGCGGCTGCGCCCGTTGCTCGTCTTTGCGACCGCGCGGCTGTTCGACGTCGCGCGCGATGCCGCGGCGCGCGTCGCGGTCGCGCTGGAGGCGATCCACGTCTATTCGCTGATCCACGACGATCTGCCCGCGATGGACGACGACGATTTGCGCCACGGCAAGGCGACCGTCCACAAGGCGTTCGACGAGGCGACCGCGATCCTCGCCGGCGACTGCCTGCACGCGCTGGCGTTCGAGGTGCTCGCCGATCCGGCGACGCACGCCGATCCGTTCGTCCGCGCCGAGCTGATCGCCGACCTCGCGCGCGCCTCCGGCCCATCGGGCATGGCGGGCGGGCAGGCGATGGACCTGAAGGCCGACGGCACGCGCTTCGACCTGAATACCGTCACCCGGCTCCAGCAGATGAAGACCGGTGCGCTGATCGGCGCGGCGGTCGAGGGCGGGGCGATCCTCGGTCGCATTCCGCCGGAGGGCCGGCGCCACCTGCGCGGCTATGCGCACGACCTCGGGCTCGCCTTCCAGATCGTCGACGACCTGCTCGATGTCGAGGGCGACGAGCAACTGGCCGGCAAGAAGCTGCGCAAGGACGGCGAACAGGGCAAGGAGACGTTCGTCTCGCTGCTCGGCGTCGACCGTGCGCGCCAGCAGTCGCGGATGCTGGTCGATCAGGCGATCGACCACCTGCGCAGCTATGGCGAAGAGGCCGAATTGCTCCGCGCGATCGCCCGCTTCGTCATCGATCGTCGCGGCTGACCGGAAGGCTTCTCCCATGCGTATCGGCGTCTACCCCGGCACCTTCGACCCGATCACGCTGGGGCATATGGACATCATCCGGCGCGGCGCGAAGCTGGTCGACCGGCTGGTGGTCGGCGTCACCACCAATCCCGGCAAGTCGCCGATGTTCTCGCTCGACGAGCGGATGGCGATGGTCGAGCGCGAGGTCGCCGACATCGGCGGCGACATCCGCGTCGTCTCGTTCGATTCGCTGCTCATGGACTTCGCCGAGCGTGAGCGCGCGACGATGATCGTCCGCGGCCTGCGCGCGGTCGCCGACTTCGAATACGAATATCAGATGGCGGGCATGAACCAGCAGTTGAACGACCGGATCGAGACGGTCTTCCTGATGGCCGACGTCTGCCTGCAACCGATCGCGTCGCGGCTGGTCAAGGAGATCGCGATCTTCGGCGGGCATATCGGCAAGTTCGTCAGCGCCGCGGTGTGCGCCGAGGTGGTGGCGCGGGTGGAGCGCGACGGCCGGCGGGGAAGCTGAGTTCGCTTCTCGCCCATCGTCATTCCCGCGAAGGCGGGGATCCAGACGCGCAGGTCTTCGCAGGAGTCGAATCGACAGAGGTTCTGGATTCCCGCCTGCGCGGGAATGACGATGTGTAGGGGCCTTCGCGGGAATGACGATTCAGGATCTTCCCGTCCCAACGCTGCCATGCGTTCAGTTTGGCGCAAGCGCGTTTCTGGTCTAGGGCGGCATTGAACCCACTGATCCGATCCGAAAGACCCGATGCGCCCGTTCGCCCTTTTCGCCGCCGCGCTCGCCGCGACCGTGTCCGTCGTCAGCCCCGCCGCCGCGCAGGACCGGCTGCCCGCGCCGCCGCTGACCGACAAGACCAATATCTGGGTGCTCGATCTCTCGACCGGCGGCCGGGTCGAGGTGGCGCTGCGTCCCGATGTCGCGCCGAAGATGGTCGACCGGATCAAGACGCTGACCCGCCAGCATTTCTACGACGGGCTGCTCTTCCACCGTGTCATCGACGGGTTCATGGCGCAGGGCGGCGATCCCAAGGGTGACGGCACCGGCGGCAGCACGCTCCCCGACCTGCCCGCCGAGTTCAACTATCTGCCGCACGTCCGCGGCGCGGTGGCGGCGGCGCGCGCCGACAAGGAAGACAGCGCCAACAGCCAGTTCTACATCGTGCTGCAGCCGCGTTTCCAGCTCGACAAGAAATACACCGTGTTCGGCCGCGTGCTGACCGGCATGAATTATGTCGACGCGATCGAGAAGGGCGAGCCGCCGCAGAACCCCTCGCGGATCGTCCACGCCTATATCGCGTCGGACAATCCCCCGGCGTACCAGCCGCTGCCTGCCGCGGTTGCGCCGACGCTGCCGACGACGCTGCCGACGCTGCCCGGCACCACGTCGGCGGCGAAGCCCGCGCCGAAGAAGTCCGCTACCCGCCGCTGACGCCCCGTCCGCTGAAACAATGAACGTCGATCTGTTCGACTTCACGCTCCCGGCGGAGCGGATCGCGCTGCGGCCCGCCGCCCCGCGCGACGCGGCGCGGATGCTGGTGGTCACGCCCGCGGGGCTGGCCGACCGCATCGTCTCCGACCTGCCTGCGCAACTCCGCGCCGGCGACCTGCTGGTCTTCAACGACACGCGCGTGATCCCGGCGCAGCTGGAAGGCACACGTGGATCCGCAAGGATCGGCGCGACGCTCCACAAGCGTGAGGGGCCGCGGCGCTGGCGCGCGTTCGTCCGCAACGCGCGGCGGCTGCGCGACGGCGATGCGATCGACTTCGGACAGGCGGTGGTCGCCACTGCACACGATCGTGCCGAGGACGGAAGCTGGGCGCTCGTTTTCGCGGGCGAGGAGCCGGTCGAACTGCTGCTCGAACGTGCCGGACGGATGCCGCTGCCGCCCTATATCGCGGGCAAGCGCGACACCGACGCGCGCGATGCGCAGGATTACCAGACGATGTTCGCGGCCGAGCCGGGCGCGGTCGCCGCGCCGACCGCTGCGCTGCACTTTACCCCCGCGCTGATCGAGGCGCTGGCGGCGGCGGGGATCGAGCACGCCACGCTGACCCTCCACGTCGGCGCGGGCACGTTCCTGCCGGTCAAGGCCGAGGACACCGCCGACCACAAGATGCACGCCGAATGGGGCCGGATCGACGCCGCCACTGCCGCGCGGCTCAACGCGGTGCGCGATGGCGGCGGGCGCGTAATCGCGGTCGGCACCACCTCGCTACGGCTGATCGAGAGCGCCACCGGTGCAGACGGTCGGATCCAGGCGTTCGAGGGCGATACGTCGATCTTCATCACGCCCGGTTACCGCTTTCGCGGCATCGACGGGCTGATGACCAACTTCCATCTGCCGCGCTCGACGTTGTTCATGCTGGTATCGGCGCTGATGGGGCTCGACCGGATGCAGGCGGCCTATGCGTATGCGATCGAGCACGATTATCGTTTCTACTCCTACGGCGACGCTTCGCTGCTTCTTCCATAACGCTCGGCCAGGCGGTCGCGAGCCGGGGACGGGCTTGTCCCGGCGGCGAGGGTCGCGACTGCCTCGATCCCTCCCACAGGGCTTTTCATCCGCTCCCGGTCGCAGTGGCGACCGGGAGCGGATGACCGGGTCAGGAAGAATGATCGATGTTCGAGGTCGACAGGGGATCGATCCAGATGCCGTTGCCCTGGCCGAGATAGCTGGTCTTGGCCGACAGGCGCTTGATTCCCGCCACCGGATCGGTCTTCTCGACGAGCAGCTGGCCTTTATCAAGCCTTCTGTTGAATCCCTGACAGCGGTTTCCGGTGATCCTGACGTGCGCACTGCTCGCCACCGAGATACAGCCTTGGTCGACGCCCGAGATGGTGTTGTCGGCAATCAGCACGGTGTCGTTGACCGTCTGCGTCGCGACGGCCGGCTGATCCTGTCCGCCATCGTCACCCAATTCGGCGTAAAGCGTGATCGCGCCCCAGACGACACCCCTCCGGCCATCGTCGCCGGTATCCGTGATGATGTTGTCGCGGACGACGACGTTTCTGACCGCCGAGCCTTCGTGCCACCACGCGCTGACGACCAGCCTGATCGCGTTCGCCCGCAGCGACGTGAAGCGGTTGCCCGCGATGATCCCGTTGGGAGTCTGCGCCAGCACGCCATGGCATTGGCAGCGGAAGATCTCGTTGTTCAGGATCGCATATCGTGAAGAGAGCAAATCGACGTTCCGGGCATAGCGCGCCCCCTGCGGCACGGTGTCGGAGAAAGCGACGCCGATCTGCGCGTCGGGGCTCCGTGATGATCTCTTGACGATCCGGTCATTGCCCAGCCAGCGGAGATCGGCATCGAAGAACGCGAGCGTTGCGCCAAGATACACGCCCCCGGTCTTCGCCTTCAGCGTCACGTCCTTCGCATCCGATCCCGGCGACACGTCATAGATCGGACTGCTGATGTTGATGGCGTCGTCGCCACTGGCGGTGAACTGGTTCCCGCGCAGGAGAATGTTGCCGGTCATCGCCGTGACATGGAGCGCGTCGTACGCGACCGTCACCGCGTTGGAGGTGGGCGATCGAACGCCGATCTGCGAGTTCAGCACGGCGAGGCCGCTGCCCATGAGATCAACTGCAATGCCCATGCCGGGCGAATTTTGCACCGTCAGGCCATCGAAGGTGATGTCCGCGGAAACGGGCGTGTCGCCGGGATCCGCGATCCGGACCGCGGCGCCATTGTAGTAGGACAGCTTCACCTCGACCGGGCGACCGTCGGCGAAGTCATTCAGCTTGCCCGACGGCAGCGTAAAGCCGCGCGCACCGTCGCCGACGGGACTTTCGCCATTTCGTCCGAGCAGCAGTCTGCGGGCCTTCGGAACGAAGCCTTTCCCCGCTTTGTCATATTCGGTCACCTGATAGATCTTGGCGCCGTTGAGCGCTGTCGTCTGGGAAGGCGCTACCATCAACTCGTTGCCACGGGCCGTTTGTCGGACGACCGCCGCCAGCACCGCCGGTTTCGCATATCGCAGCGACAGGCCTCGCACCGCCAGCCGCTGACAATTCTGGATGGCGATACCGTCGCCCCATGCCGAAAAGGTCAGCGTGGCTCCCCGCCCCTCGATCGCGACATCCTTGAGTCCGGAAAGCGCCAGCGCCGGAGGGCCACCGGCGAGAACGTACTCACCCGGCGACAGCCTGAGCGTGCCGCCACCCGCGGCCTTGAGCCGCGACAGGGCCGCATCGATTTGCGGCCCGTTATCGCCGGACACCGGTGAGATGCTTTCGGTCGGACGGCCGGCGACATTGGGCGCTGCAACGGAAACAGAGATGTTCCGCTTGTCTGCTCCGGTCCACGTATAAGAGGCCGCTGGTCCGGCAGGCCGCGCACTGCTTCCGCCACTTGCCTTCAGCATGTCGAACCAGCCTCCGCGCATGCTCGCCGGGGTTGAATTCTGCACGGTTGCGCAGGAGCAGGCCGCCGCGAAGACCACGAGAGCCGATCGAAGTCCGACGCGAAGGGCTGACGTCCGGTCGACTGGCTCGACATTGCTACTCATGGGCTGCTCCTTGTGGGCTTGACTTCCACTACGGTCGGAATGGCGCGGGCAGGTGCCCGCTAAAAGGTGCGTCGTCAAGTTGTTGCGCCGGCGTCCCGGAAATTTCATCATGCGTAACATTTACAATTCCGGTGGCTGATCATGCGAGTATTTGTCATCGTCGCAACGTCCCGCGCCTGTTGATAGTCGCCGCATGAAGAACTTTTAATGGATGTCGCCAGGGCAGGGTGGCAAGCCGGGCCGAAAACGCGCTCGTTGGCGAGCCACAGGCAAGCACCGCCGCCCCCGACTGTCGTGTCACGAACGCGTTGGCGCGCAACCCGCATCCGGGAGCTCGGCTCGCGCCGCTCAGGGTTTCGGCTCGCGAGGTGATGTGGCGGGGTCGCAGGTCCGGGCAGGCCGGTCACCGGTCGCTCTGGCGGTTGACATGTTGAACGCCGCACTATCATGCACCGTCATCGACATTCACGTCCGAGGAACCTGATTATGCCATTAGTCGGCGTCCGGCGCCAGACAGCGACCGGTCAGGCGGATACGCAGCGGGTACGCATGGCCCCCTATGGGCAGCGGGCGCGCGGCTTCGTGGGCATGTTCGCTCTGCATTTCCTTCTGGCAGCAGCCGCTGCCGTCGGCGCCGAGGCGCTGCCCTCGGCGGCATGGGCCTATGCCGCGCTCGCAATCTATCTGTCGCTGCTGCTCGGGCTTCTTCGCACGTCGCCGGCCACGTTCCTGCTCTTCATCCCGCTTCTGGCGAACAGGGTGACGGAATTCATCTCGGGCGCCGCGATCGAAAGCGGCGCCTACATGGTCGAGACCACGACCTACGGGCACGCGACGGGTGCTTTCACCCGGTTGCTGCTGATCTATATCCTCTACATGCTCACCGCGACGGCCGCGGTCGAGGCGATGTGGCCGAGGCTGCGTGTCCTGTTCCGGGACGCGCCGGAACGCTGGGAGAAGCAGGCGCCGCTCATCTGGCGTGGCCTGTTGATCGTGATGCTGGCAGCATCATTGTACCTGATCAGGTTGGGGATCAACAACGGCTTCCCGCTCTTCTCGACGATCGACCGGTTCTCCTATCTCGAGCAGGTCGATTCGCCGATCTACAGCGCCTGGATGACGAACCGACTGGTGCTCGTCCCCTTCGTCGGTGCGCTCTTCTCCCTGCCGTCGTATCGGCTGCGGAGCGGCCTGCTGCTGCTGTGGCTTCTTTCGCTCTCGATCATCTTCGGCGAGAAGTTCGGATCGATTCTGCTGATCCTCAGCATCTTCGGCATTCCGGCAGGGCTGGTGCATATCGCCAACGATCGGAAGATCCCGATCAACATCATCGCCGGCGTCTCCGGCGCGATCGTCGTGATCACCATACCTGCGGTGCTCATCGCTTATGGCGCCTTGACGAATTTCGACGCCGCGGCCCAGCGTTACGGGCAGCGCGTCGCGCTCCAAGGGCAACTCTGGTACGTGACCGACAATCGCTCGCTTTCGGCGACGAATTTCGACGACCGGGCGCTTTATGCCGACATCTCCACCTGGATGAAGCCCGGCGAGCAGAGCGCGACGAAGGTCGGGACCCGCTTCGGCCTGTATTACGTCATGCAGCCATTTACCGCGTCCCGGCTTCTCGGGTGGACGATGGAGGGCGGCGGTGGCTTCATCGGCTCGCTATATCCCTATCTGTTGATGACGACCGGGATCGTTGGCCTCCTGATCATCTCCTCGCTGATCGCGCTGTACCATGCCGTGCTCATGAGAATGCTGGCGTCATCGTTCGCGCACTCCAACTGGATCGCGGCCGTCCTGTACGGTCGCGTGATGTCGTCGTTCTACGCGACCTACTCCACGGGCTATCTCTGGAATATTTTCGGGATCAAGACGCTGGCGACGCTGTTCGTCGCGCTGTTCTTCTCCTGGGAGTTCAACCGCCCGCTCAGCACCAGTCGCAGGTGGCTCAAGCAATCGTCCGGCTGACGCAAGCTCCGGCATCGCGATCCTTCGATCGGCGGCCTGTCGCCGCACGCGGCGGCGGTGACGGCCGTCGCCGCCGCCGGCGAATGTCGAGTGAGTCCTGAAGGAGCGCGCTCCGGCGCAACCAACGGCCGACGGCCCGTGTCGCTGCGCGGGTGTTTTGCTGACCGCCTGACGATGGCCGATCAGGCCGCGCCGCAGCGGCCACGATCAGCAATCAAGCCATTCTGCGATATCGTCGGCCAGCCCGGCCTCGTGAAGTGTGGCGGGACACGCCGACAGCATCGCTATCGAACGAGCCCGTCGCCGCCTTCAAGATCAACAACGACAATCGCTGGTCACAGCGGCGACAACTCGCCTTCGCTCATAGCCATTGATGAAAATTTCGTCGAACAGCAGCTACGCCTGGCTGCCGCGCTCATCATCCGCGTCCTGCAACATAGGGAGGGGATATTCCGGACTGGTTCCGAGGCGCCCGATCGAGGCGTCACGTATCGCGGCCCTGAAAGGCGCCAGCGCCACATTTGCCGCAGCGAGGCTCCGATGTTTTATCAGCGCTTCTGCATAAAGGCGCGCGAGCAGGACAGATTTGTTCAGCTTGAGCGCAAACTTTGCCTTTGGCTCGGTCAGCTCAATATAATGCTGATTTCTCGCAGCATAGTAAATCCTCCAGCGAGGTGCCGACGTATCGATCCACCGCGAGCCCGAGTTCTTGACGGTCACCCACGATTGATCGATATCGGAGATGGAGACGATGTCGGTCAGGTAGATCTGCACGCCATTCTGACTCAGTCGCCTTGTATATTCGTGGTCGTCGCCATAAAGTACGAAGTCAGTGCGTGGCAGTCCGGCATCGCTTATGCAGGCCGCTGGCAGGAACAGGCCTCCATAAGGCGCGCGATCTATTATGCGTAGCCTTACCTGCGCTGCCGGGTCTCGTCGCCGTGCCAGTTTCGCCAGCCCACGTTTGACTAGCGAAGGCACGTCGAACCCCATGAACGAGCCGGGCACGTGGTGCACCTTGCGCGCGTCGGATAGCAACCGCATATATTGCTCGCGGTCGCTTCTTACGGCGCAGAACGCCACCTTGTCACTGCCGCCCAATTCGCGATGCAACTCGATCAAGGCGTCAAAGTAGTTGTCGCTGACGAGATTATCGTCGTCCAGAATGGCAACATAATCAATGCCATTCTCGTTGCCGGCCTGCTCGATC
The DNA here is from genome assembly GCF_902506455.1 of Sphingomonas sp. 8AM. Classification (GTDB taxonomy): domain Bacteria; phylum Pseudomonadota; class Alphaproteobacteria; order Sphingomonadales; family Sphingomonadaceae; genus Sphingomonas. Next base: position 3,234,232 of record NZ_LR733844.1, read on the forward strand.
CCAAGGCGAAATCCGGCGGCCGAGCCAAGATTCCTTGCCGATCGGGTAATCTTTACTCGCTCGTCGCCCGCAAAGTGGTCGAGGTCAAGTGCGGTGCTGCTGCCGTTATCAACAATAATAACGGCAGCCACGCTCTTGAACGATAGCACCTTTTGAGTTGTCGCCTGAATTAGTGAAAGGCGATCGCCGTAAGTCACGAAGACGACGGCTACCGTTGGCGTGTCGACTGTCTCGTTATCTTTGTTCATCTTTGCCCCTCGGGCGCGTCGAGTTTGATGTCCGGTTTTGACATCGATAACGCATATTTACGGTTTAGCCATGGCCATGTACAGGCACTTCTCGTGTAACGAATTCGGGATGGCTATGTGGGTCGACACCTCCAATGAGTGAGCCAATTTGCTCGGCGGTCGAATTGATCCGCCCGCGCCGCTTCGGCGACGCGCGCGGCTGGTTCACCGAGGTCTATTCGGTGCCCGCGTTCGCCGCGCTTGGCATCGACTGCACGTTCGTACAGGATAATCACTCGCTGTCTGCTCCGGCGTTCACGCTGCGTGGGCTGCATTTCCAGACCCCGCCGCGCGGCCAGGACAAGCTGGTGCGCTGCGTCCGCGGGCGGATCTACGACGTCGCGGTCGACGTCCGCGCCGGCTCGCCGACCTACGGCCAGTGGGTCGGTGCCGAACTCAGCGCCGAGAACGGCCACCAGCTCTTCATTCCGATCGGTTTCGCGCACGGCTTCGTCACGCTCGAGCCCGATTGCGAGGTCACCTATAAATGCTCGGACACCTATGCCCCCGCGCATGATGGCGGGATCCGCTGGGACAGCGTCGGAATCGACTGGCCGCTTCCCGCCGGCATCACGCCCGAACTGAGCGCGAAGGACAAGGTGCAGCCGACGCTCGCCGAGTTCGACAGCCCCTTTGCCTATGACGGCCGTCCGCTGACGCCGCTCGCCTGAGGAACGATCACATGCGCATCTTCGTCACCGGCGGCGCCGGGTTCATCGGCTCGGCGCTGGTCCGCCACCTGATCGAGCATACCGAGCATGAGGTGCTCAATTTCGACAAGCTGACCTATGCCGGCACGCTGTCGACGGTCGAGCGCGTCGCGTCATCGAACCGCTATCGCTTCGTGCAGGGCGACATCTGCGACGCCGACGCGGTGCGCGCCGCAATTGCCGAGTTCCGCCCCGACGTGGTCACGCATCTGGCGGCGGAAAGCCATGTCGACCGCTCGATCGACGGGCCGGGCGCGTTCGTGCAGACCAATGTCGTCGGCACCTATACGATGCTGGCCGAGGTGCGCAGCTACTGGCTGTCGCTCGACGACGCGGCGAAGACGGCGTTCCGCTTCCACCATATCTCCACCGACGAGGTGTATGGCTCGCTGGGCGAGGACGGGCTGTTCACCGAGGATACGCCCTATGATCCGCGCTCGCCCTATTCGGCGTCGAAGGCCGGGTCCGACCATCTCGTCAGCGCCTGGGGGCATACCTACGGGCTGCCGGTGCTGATCACCAATTGCTCGAACAATTACGGGCCGTACCACTTCCCCGAGAAGCTGATCCCGCTGATGATCGCCAAGGCGCTCGCGGGGGAGCCGCTGCCGGTCTACGGCGCGGGCGATCAGGTGCGCGACTGGCTGTTCGTCGAGGATCACGTCCGCGCGTTGCAGGCGGTGTTCGAGCGCGGGCAGGTCGGGCGGACCTACAATGTCGGCGGCCATAACGAGAAGCAGAACATCGAGGTCGTGCACACCGTCTGCGCGATCCTCGACCGGCTGCGCCCGCGTGACGACGGCGCAAGCTATGCCGCGCAGATCACCTCGGTCGCCGACCGCCCCGGCCACGACAAGCGCTATGCGATCGATGCGACGCGGATCGGCGACGAACTCGGCTGGCATCCGCAGGAAACCTTCGAGAGCGGGATCGAGAAGACGGTGCGCTGGTATCTCGACAACGAGCGCTGGTGGCGGCCGCTGGTCGCGGCCAAGGCGTCCGAGCGACGCGGGATCGCGTGATGCGTGAACTGCTGGTCACCGGCGCGAACGGGCAGCTCGGGCAGGAGCTGCAACGCGCGCAGCTGCCCGAAGGCTGGCGGGTGGTGGCGCTCGACCGCGCCGCGCTCGACCTGACCGATCCGGCGGCGATCGCCGCGAAGGTGGCGGAGCGGCCATGGGCGGCGGTCATCAACGGCGCCGCCTATACCGCGGTGGACAAGGCCGAGAGCGATCAGGTCGCGGCATGGCAGGTCAATGCGCTCGCCCCCGCCGCCTTCGCATCGGCGTGTGCGACGGCGGGCATCCCGCTGGTACAGGTGTCGACCGATTACGTCTTCCCGGGCGATCGTGACGGCGCATGGGCGGTCGACGATGCGGTCGCGCCGCCCGGCGTGTACGGCGCGTCGAAGCTGGGCGGCGAGCTGGCGGTGCGCACCAGCGGCGCGCGCCACGCGATCGTCCGCACCGCCTGGGTGGTGTCGGCGCACGGCAACAATTTCGTCAAAACGATGCTGCGGGTCGGAGCGGAGCGTGGCGCCTTGCGCGTCGTCGCCGACCAGCACGGCAGCCCGACGAGCGCCGCCGACCTCGCCGACGCACTGGTGCGCATCGCGGTGCGGCTGGCCGACGATGCCGCGGCGCCGACCGGCACCTTTCATTTCAGCAACGCCGGCGCGACGACCTGGGCGGGGTTCGCGGAAGAGATCTTCCGCCAGTCCGCCGCACGCGGCGGCGCCACCGCGACCGTCGAGCCGATCGCGACCAGCGAGTATCCGACCCCGGCGCGGCGACCCGCCAATTCCTTGCTCGCGCATGATGCGATCGAGCGCGCCTACGCTATTACCCCGCGCCCGTGGCACGATGCGCTGGGCGACATCCTCGACGAACTGATCGGAGCGAAGCAGTGAAGGGCATCATCCTGGCGGGCGGATCGGGCACGCGGCTCCACCCGGCGACGCTGGCGGTCAACAAGCAGTTGCTGCCGGTTTATGACAAGCCGATGATCTATTATCCGCTGTCGGTGCTGATGCTCGCCGGCATCCGCGAGATCCTGATCATCTCCAGCCCGGAATATCTCGGCAACTACCAGCGGCTGTTCGGCGACGGCAGCGCGTTCGGGCTGTCGATCGCCTATGCCGAGCAGCCGCGCCCCGAGGGGCTGGCGCAGGCGTTCACGATCGGCGCCGACTTCATCGGCAGCGACAATGTCGCATTGGTGCTGGGCGACAACATCTTCTTCGGCGCGCACTTGACCGACCTGCTGGCCAGCGCGGTGGCGCGGACGCACGGTGCGACGGTGTTCAGCTACCGCGTCGAGGACCCGGAACGCTATGGCGTGGTCGAGCTGGGCGGGAACGGCAAGGCGCTCAGTCTTGAGGAGAAGCCCACGCAGCCGAAGTCGAACCATGCGGTCACCGGCCTGTACTTCTACGACAATCGCGTCGTGGAGCTGGCGCGCAACCTCCAGCCGTCGGCGCGCGGCGAGCTGGAGATCACCGATCTCAACCGGCTCTATATGGAGGCGGGCGACCTGTACGTCGAACAGATGGGGCGTGGCTATGCGTGGCTCGACACCGGCACGCACGACAGCCTGCTGGAAGCCGGCGAGTTCGTCCGCACGCTCCAGCATCGGCAGGGCATCCAGATCGCATGTCTGGAGGAGATCGCGTTCGAGATGGGCTTCATCACGGCCGAGCAGGCGCGCGCAGCGGGTGAGAAGTTCGTCAAGACCGCATATGGCCGCGCCATTCTGAGGGCGGTGGAAAGCCGGAACTGAGAAGTAATTTTTTGCGCAGCCGCCGCGAATGGTCCCGGCAGCAACGGCGGGTCAGGTCAAGCGACGTCCGGCGGGGTGCGTGGCAAGGCGTGAGGCGCGACACGGCGCGCCGGGAGGGTCGAACGGTCGCGGCAGCTTTGCGGGCTGTTCCCAGACCTGACCCTCCCTCTGCTTCGGTCTGGCTGAACCAGAATCGTCAGCCGGATTTCGGTGCAGCGGCTTTCCCGTAACGATCTGACAAGGTCTCGGCTTTTTGGTGGTCTTTCGATGAAGAAGATAAGTCCATCGCTCATCACGACAGCAGCGCTGGTCATCTCGAGTGCGATCAATTTCGTCGGAGTGATGATCTGGGTGCGTGCGTTGGGTCCGAAGGAATTTGGCATCTACGCCGTCCTGTCGGCGACGGCGCTGTTGCTTAACTCGCTCCTGTTCGAGTGGGTTCGCTCCATCTCGGGGCGTTTGCTGTACGACTCGCGCGGACGGTATCTTCTGAACGCGGGCAAGTCGTACATCCTGTTCGGCATAACCCTTTCGCTTACAGCCATTCTATTGTTAAGCGCGTTGCTGATTTACACCCTGAATATCACATTGGGTGGTATCAGCTCCGATCTGGTCCTCTACGTTGCGGTATTTTGCGTAAGCGAAATGGTGCTTGGCTTGATCAACTCGATCAGCAGGGTCCGGAAGCTCTACTGGCAATATTTTACGGCGATGGTGCTAAGAGCGGTCCTGGTGATCCTTCTCGGCATTCTTTTCGTTCATTACTTCGGGCAGGGTGCGAAAGGACTCGCTCTGGCCACCTGCATTGGCCAGCTTGCGACCGCCTTGATCGTTATGGCGGCCGATCCAATCTGGCGGTCGGTAAAGCCCGCAACGATGATCAGGGCGTACACACGAAAGGACGTTGCCGAGCTGTTTTCCTTCGGGGCGCCGATGATGCTCAGCAACGGGATCGTCTACTTCGTCTCGGTGGCCGATCGGTACATCATTGCGGCATTTTCCGGCAGTCTGCTCGTCGGGTTTTACGTCGCGCCTCTTGATCTGACGAACAAGACCATCGGCGTTCTGATGCTTGCGCTGAATATCTCGTTCTATCCCAGCATCGTTCGCGCCTATGAGGATCATGGCAAGCTGGCGGCGACAAGGAAGCTTGATGAGAATTTCACCGGGCAGCTGTTGGCGCTGATCCTGCCGATCCTGATCATGGTCGCCTATCCACAACAGGTCTGTGCGATCATGCTGGGTTCGAAGTTCGAGGCGAACTCAGCTCCCGTGTTGCCCGCACTCGCAATTTCGGTGGCGGTGCGATTGCTGATCGCCAATTACCTGATGCTGGTCTTTCAGCTCGAAAAGCGCATGACGGGGGTCATTGTCGTTCCCTTGATCACGCTCGCGCTCTTTCTTCCGATGGCGTTTTTCGGGGTCAAGCACAGCGGTATCGTCGGCGTCGCGCTTGCGGCCGCCATCTCGCAGATTTTGACGTTCGCGATCTGCGCGATGATGACGCGAAGGATCATGCGGACCGAGATGTTATCGAGAGACAACGTCATCGTCGTGACGCTTGGTGTGGCGCTGATCGCCGTATCGAAGTTGATCGCGGCGCCGGCCACGACCGGCGCCTTCCTCGCCCTCTGCTTCCTTGTTTCGGCACTCTTCGGCGCCGGACTCCTCATACTGGACGTTGGTGCGATCCGGCCAGGAAGGGATTACATCCGGAAGCGGCTCCCCTGGTGACACGAAGGCGCCGAACCAGATCGGTGCGGCCGACCACGGCAATGTGCTGAGGGTTCGCGATCAGCGGTGCCTTATGCGGATCGGTGATCGGCGTGGCCTGGCAGCTCTTCGGAAGGACGGCGAGAGATCCGCTGCCCGGACGGCTGACGCCCCATGTACGGCGGCGTTGCAAGTCGGGCCGGCGCTCAGCGCCCGACGCGCGCCGGGAGTGTAATCAAAAACCGTCCGGGCGCGCCGTAGCGCTGCCCGGACAGTCAGAACCCTTACGACGAAAGGCCGACGCGCAATGCGGCGTTGGGGTTGTTCGTGCCGTTCGGGAAGAAGCCGCCGCCGGTGCGGTTGGCGCCGGTCGCGTTCAGGTACACGATGTTATGCACCTGCTCGCTGCTGCGGCTGTAGGCGAGGCCGTTGACGTTCGCCGGCACCAGGTTGGCGGCCTTGTTGTCGTCGACCAGCCCCTGATCGTCGTCGGAACCGATCCCGCGCACCGCATCGTCGGTCGGCTTGCCGTCGAGCGCGTCGCGCGCGTCGGAGATCTTGGTCGTCGCGGTGATGAGCGCGGTGGTCGACATGCCCTTGGCATAGAGGACCGTGCGCACGATCCCGGCGTGATAGGCTTCAGCTGCGAGAATCCCCGCCGCCGCTTCCAGATAGGTCTTGTTGGTCAGCAATGGCGCGGCGCCCTTGTAGGCGGTGACGCCGACATCCTCGAACAGGAACGCCGCGAGCAGGAAGTTCTCGGGCGAGCCATAGGGATCGAACGTATCGGTCATCGTGATGACCCCTGCCGCGCGCGCCGCTGCGGTGAAGGCGCCGTTCGCGCCGCCGTCGATGTTGATGTTGGGCATCGCCACTGCCGCCGAACCGAGCGCCGAGCGCAGGAAAGCGACGTGCGCCGCCTCGTCCGCAGCGATTTCGCGGGCATAGGCGCCGACCATGCGGTCGTTCGCGAAATTGACCTTTGCCCCGCCGGTGACGGTGCCGCCGGCGGTGCCGGTGCCGCTGGCGGTCTGCGCGGCGGACAGGCCGGTGCCGTTGACCGCGTAGAGATAGAATTGCGCCTCGAGATATTCGAGGTTGAGCGCAAGGTTCAACACGTCGCTGTCGGTGATCGCGGTCGGAGTCGGCGTGGGGGTCGGCGACGGCGTGGGCGTCGGGTCGGTCGTGTCGCCATAGTCGCCATAGCAGCCCGACAGCAACGACGCGCCGCCCAGCAGCACGGCACCGCCACCGGCCGCCTTGAGGAAGCCGCGGCGCGCGGCACGTCGCGCATCGGCGGCGGACAGGATTTCGAGAGCCTTGAACGGGTCGATCATGGAAAATTCCTTGCAAGCATCACGGGAACATCATCGGGCGCGTCGCCGCGCTCAGGTGGTCGACTTGATGTTTCCGTTGACGCCGTTGGGGAAGAAGCCGCCCATCGTCGCGGTGCCCGCGTTCAGATAGACGATGTTGAGCACCTGTCCCGGCGTGCGGCTGAACGCGAGGCCGTTGCTGTTGAGCGGCGACAGATTGGCGGTCAGCGTATCGTCCGACCCGGAAGGCTTGATGCCCTGATCGTCGACGGGGCCGATGCCGCGCACCTTGTCCTCGGCCGGCGCGCCGTCGAGCGAATCGCGCGCGGCGGCGATCAGCTCGGTGGCGTCGATCAGCCCCTGCACGCCCTTCGAATAGAGCGTCGTCCGCACGATCGCGGCGTGATACGCCTCCACCGCCAGGATGCCCGCAGCGGCCTCAAGGAAGGTCTTGTTGCTGAGCAACGGCGCCGCGCCCTTGTAGGCGGTCACGCCGACGTCCTCGAAGATGAACGCGCCGAGCAGGAAGTCGGTCGGCGAAGCATAGGGGTTGAAGATCCCGGTGGTCTTGTCGACCACCCCCGCGGCGCGTGCGGCGGCGGTGAACGGTCCGTTTGCGTCGCCGCTGATGTTGATGTTCGGCATCGCGACCGCGGCGGTGCCGAGCGCGGTGCGCAGGAACTTGACGTGCGCCAGCTCGTCGGCGGCGATCTCGCGCGCATAGGCGCCGACCAGCGGATCGTCGGTGAACGTCACCGGCGCGCCGCCGATGACGGTGCCGCCGGCCGTGCCGCTGCCGCTGGCGGTCAGGTCGCTGCTCAGCCCGCTGCCGTTGACGGCGTAGAGATAGAATTGCGCCTCGAGATATTCGAGGTTCAGCGCGAAATTGAGCACGTCGCTGTCGGTCACGCTGGTCTGTGCCAGTGCCGGATCGGCATAGGCGAAGGCGCTGCCGACCGCGGCAGCCCCCAGCGCGGCGGTGAAGAAGGCACGACGGTTATCACGCCGTCGGGCGCGACCGTCAAAGGTCTCGATCAGAAGATCCTGTTCGGTTCGGGCGTCTTGCATCGTCACTTCGCACCTCCCACAACCCACGGGGCGGACACGAAGCGTCTTCCTCGACATGGGTAAGATCAGGTACGAGGCCTGACTGGATCAGGATGCAGGGTCGGTAAAAAGAATCTTAAGATCTGATCCTGTTGGTGGAGGGACGCGGTGACGGCGAGCGAGACGCAGGCGGCGGAGACGCGAAGAGCGACGCTGGTCGCCGCTTTGACCATGAGCGCGACGGGCGACCGCGCGGCGTTTCGCCGCGTCTACGACCTGACGGCCGCGAAGCTTTTCGGGATCTGCCTGCGTATCTGTGGCGAGCGACAGGCCGCGGAGGACGTGTTGCAGGAAGTGTATGTGATCGTGTGGCGCCGTGCCGCCGCCTATCGGCCGGAGCGTAGCCATCCCGTAACCTGGCTGGCGACGATCGCGCGCAATCGCGCGCTCGACTGGCGTCGGTCGCCGCGCGGGCGGGCGTTCGCCCCGGTGCCCGAAGGCGAGGCCGGCGCCGCGGTCGACGATGCGCCGCGCGCCGATGAGGCGCTGCTCGCGCTCGAGGACGGCCGGCTGCTCGATCACTGCCTCGACGAACTTGACGATCGGCCGCGCCACGCGATCCGCTCGGCCTTCCTCGACGGGCTGACCTATGCCGATGTCGCCGGGCGCGCGGGCGTGCCGCTTCCGACGATGAAAAGCATCATCCGCCGCGCGCTGATCCGTTTGCGGGAGTGTCTGAACGATGACGCCTGACGATCGCCTGCTGGCTGCCGAATGGGTGATCGGCCTGCTTTCGCCGACGGAGTCGGCGGCGGTCGAGGCGCGCTGCGCGCAGGATGCCGCATTTGCCGCGGAGGTCGACTGGTGGGAGGCGCGGCTCGCGCCCTTGTTGGCGCACTATCGCGAGGTGCCGCCGCCGCCGCATCTCGCGGAGCGGATCGAGGCGCTGCTGACGCTGCCGTCCGTTCCGGTGCGGGCTGGCCGCGTGCACTGGCGATCGCTGGCGATCGGCGCGACCGGCGGCGCGATCGCGGCGTCGTTCGCGGCGTGGCTGCTCGTTCCTGTCGCGGTTCCGCCCCCCGCCCCGCCGGTGGCAGTCCCGGCACGACCGGTCGGGCTGATGATCGCGCAGCTCGCCTGGACCGAGCCGCTGAAGGTGCCTGCGCCGGTGGCGATCGTCGAGCCGGCGACCGGATCGGTGCGGCTGACGCGCGGCGTCGACACGCCCGCCGGGCGCGACGGCCAGCTGTGGCGGATCCCGGCCGGCGGGAAGCCGGTGTCGCTGGGGCTGCTGCCGCGTGGCGACACCCGCGCGGTGCGCGTGGCGCAGGCGAACCTGCCGAGCGCGGGCAGCACGCTGGCGATCTCGATCGAGCCGCGCGGCGGGTCGCCGACCGGTCAGCCGACCGGCCCCGTCGTCGCCGCCGGCACGATCGAACAATGGTGAGCGGCGGGGCCGTGCCGCTGGCTCGATCGTGCTCCGACGCACGCGGGAAACCGTTTTGTTGGCAAGGCCTTCCGGCAAAATCTTGATCTGAATTTGTTTACGAAGCCGGGTTAGTACCGGCGCCTGTGGAATCGAGGCAGACAGGCGCCATGTGGCTGAAGAACGTCATCGCCGATCGCGGCGGCGGCGTCAGCGTGCTTGCCGCCCTGTCGCTGGTCTGCGTGATCGGCATGGGCAGCTTCGCGGTCGACCTCAACCGCGGCTATGAGATGATGGTCTCCAACCAACGCGTCGCCGACATGGCGGCGCTGGCGGCGGGGGTCGCATATGGCGCGGCGAAGAACGAGGCGATCCTGCAGCCGACCGCGCAGGATCTCGCCACCGTCCACGGTATCACGGGCGGCACTGTCGTCGCGAAGCTGGTGACCGACGTGCCTACTCCCGGCGCCAAGGCGGTGCAGGTGACGATCACCATGCCGCTGACCGTCACGATCGGACGTGTGCTCGGCGTCGGCGCGAGCTTTCCGGTCAGCACCACCGCGACCGCGAGCCTTGCCACGCAGACGACCGCCGGCTGCATCGTCGGTCTGGCGAATTCGGGCAATGCGATCGAGACGCAGGGCGGTGCCACGATCAACGCGCCGGCCTGCACCGTCGGCGGCGTCGGGACGGTCGCGAACAACGGCAACGGGATCACCGCGAAGAACATCATCTCGGGTGCGGGCGACATCGTGAACAATTACGGCACCCTCACCGCCGACCTGCTCCGCTACGCCGGCAGTTTCACCAATCCCGACTGGAACAACAATGTGCCCGCCGCCGACAAGCGCGTGAAGCAAAGCTCGACCGTCAGCGATCCGCTCGCCGACAACCTCGATCTCGGCAGCGCGCGCTCGCTGCTCGGCACGTGGCGTACCCCGGTGACGCTCGCCAATCCGACCACGCTGGCCGGCGGCGCGGTGTGGACGTTCAGCAGTACGCCGTCCGCGGCGGTTGCCGGGTTCCGCAAGGGGGGCAGCAGCAACTTCACCGTTCCCGCCGGCAATTACACGATCGATACGCTGTCGATCGGCGACAGCATGACCGTGACCTTCAGCCCCGGTTCGACGGTGACGGTCGCGCGCGGGGTGACGATCGGCGCCTCAACGGTCGTGTTCGGCGACGGCATCTACCGGATCAACGGGGGGTTTTCGAGCGGGTCGACCGGCGTCACCTTCGGCGACGGCGAGTTGTCGATCGGGCAGGGGACGGTCAGCTTCGCGGGTACCAACCGCATCGGCAACAGCATTGTGACGATCAACGCGCCGCTGTCGATCGGCGGTGGCGCGACGCTGACGATGGGGGCGGGCGCGCATGCGTTCGGCGGGATTTCGGTCGGTGGCGGCAGCTGGCTGACGCTGGGTGCCGGCGCGCTCGACGTTACCGGCGCGATCTCGGTCGCCGGCGACTCGACGATCATCGCGGGCGCGGGCGACGTCACGCTCTCCAATCCCGGGGCGAAGGCGATCGACCTGAGCGGCAGCGGGCGCTTTTTCATGGGCGACGGCCGCTTCAGCGCCAATGGCTCGATCGTCACCGCGGGCGGCAGCCGGCTGGTGTTCGGAAAGACCGCCAATCACCTCGTCAACGGGGACCTGTCGATCGCGGGATCGGTGCTGTTCGGCGCCGGCCGCTATACGGTGAAGGGCAATTTCGTGAACGGTACCGGCGGCACGACCTGGCCCTACACCTCGCCGATCAACAACCAGACGTGGGGCGATTATCTCGAGGGCACCAGCGTCTCCGGCTATGACATGGCCGGGGTCAACGTCACCTTCATCCTGTCCGGGACGATCAATCTCGCCGGCGGCGCCAAGACGCTGCTGATCGCACCGGCGACCACCACGACCAACGGTGCGATCGCCGACATGCTGATCGACAGCCTGACCTCGACCGACACCAACTGGAGCGGCGGCGCGACCAGCGTGTTCAGCGGTGCGGTCCATCTCCCCAATTCGGCGCTGACCAGCAGCGGCGGCAATGCGACGCAGGCCGGGGTACGCTGCTTCATGCTCGTGGCGTATCGCGTGACGCTCACCGGCGGCGCCACCGCCGGATCGACCTGCTCCGGGATCGGCGCCAGCGGCGGGGGCAGCGGGACGGTGGACCTGATCTCATGAGCAAGCACCCTTTCCTCCGCCGGCTGTCGCATGACCGGCGTGGCGTCGCCGCCGTCGAGTTCGCGCTGTGGATGGTGCTGTTCTTCATCACCATGCTCGGCGCGCTCGATATCGGCACCTTCTCGATCGAGCGCGCGCGGCTCGCGCAGGCGATGAGCGGCGCGTCGATCGCTGCCTTCAAGTCGCGCGACGCGGTCAATTACACCGCGCTCCCCACCTATCTCCGCGCCGCCGCCAACATGACCACGCCGGGCGCGCTGACCGTGACGGTCGGGTGCAACGGCGGGCAGGACAATTGCGTCAACACATCGCGGACCTGCTCGTGCCTTACCTCGTCGGCGACGCTGGTCCCGGCCGGCAGCTGTGGCGCGCCGTGTGGCAGCGGGTCGTCCGCGAACAGCCAGTCGGGCTATTATCTCAGCATGACCGCCTCCTATCCGTTCCGCCCCGCGCTGCTGCCGCGCGGGATGCTCGGCAACGGCGTCGTTCGGCAGAGCACGACGGTGCGGCTGCAATGATCCGCGACGAACGCGGTGCGACCGTGGTCGAGTTCGGGATCATCCTGCCGCTGCTGCTGATGGCGCTGTTCGGGCTGATCGAGGGCGCGCGGCTGATCTGGATGGACCAGGCGCTCGACCAGGCGGCGTACAGCACCGCGCGCTGCCGCACGATCGCGAGCGCGGCGTGCGACAGCGCCGCCAAACAGGTGAGCTATGCGGTCCAGCGCGCGAAGGCGAACGGCGTCACGGTTCTGCCGGCCAATGTCGTCATCGATCCGGCGGCGACCTGCGGCGGGTCGAGCGGCGCGCTGCTCGTGACGCTGACCGTCAGCTTCGGATCGCCGGTCGGCAAGCTGTTGCCGCTGCCGCAAACGGTGCGCGGTCGCTCGTGCGTGCCGGCGCTGCCGAAGGTGTAAGCGGCCCGCGCAGGCCCACGGGAATAGCCCCTCCCGGCGGGGAGGGGCTCGTCCAGCGTGACGTTCGGCGCCTCAGCGCTGGCAGTAGCGCGGATTGTCGGACCGCTCGACCGCATTGCCGGCCAGCGCACCCGCGCCGGCGCCGATCACGGTGCCCAGCGTACGGTCGCCGCCGCGGTCGATCGTGCGGCCGAGCAGCCCGCCCGCGATCGCGCCCAGCAATGTGCCGGTCGTTCCGCTCTGGCAGCGCGCGCGATAGCGATAGCGGCGGTCGTCGCGGTCGTAGCCGCGGTAGCGATCGTCACGATCATAGCCGCCGCGGTCATATTCGGCATAGCGCGGACCGCGGTTCCAGCCGTCGCGATACGCGCCGCGATAGGCGCGGTCATGATCGCGATAGCCATCGTCGTCATAGCCGCGATAGTCGCGCTCGGAATAATCGCGCTGCTCCCACCGCTGCGCCTGCGCCGCGACCGGCGTCAGCGCCGCCATCGCCAGCGCCACAGAACCGAAACCGACCGAGATCTTCTTGAGCATGATCCAGCTCCCCTCACGCACTACCGACGCAGACCGGAGCGGCTGCGACGATGTAAGGCGTAGACCCGCGCGATTGAGCGGAGACTGAATGCGTCCGTTATCCTGCGTTAAGGTCGCTGTTCAAACCGCCACCTTCATCTTCCCGTCATCCCGGACTTGATTCGGAATCTCGCTCCTTCTTCCTCGGCCGCGCGAAGCAAGCGGGAGCCCGGCTCAGGGGCGGCGTGATGGGGCGGATCCGCCCGTCATTGCGAGCGTAGCGAAGCAACCCAGGGCGTCCTGGTCCGGCTCTGGATTGCTTCGCTACGCTCGCAATGACGGAGCAACCTGACGTCATCGCGCTCTCTAAGCCACCGACCCCTCGGTCAGCCCCGAACCGCTGAGGATCAGCGCGATGCCGATGTCGTTGCGCAGCGCGGGCGGCAGCGTCACCTCCAGAGCGTCGCCGGTGCGCACGAAGCGCAGCGGCGCAGCGCTGCCCGGCACGGTCACGCGCTGCACCGTCCCGCGCCCGACGCGATTGTCCTTCGCGAGCAACGTCAGCCGCGCGACCCCGTCCTCCGGCCAGCCAAGCACCAGCGCGTGCAACTGCTGACCCTTCGTCACATAGCGGATGTCCTTGGCGCCATAGAGCGACTTTGGCCCGCCTTCCGAGAACAGCCCGCCGCCGGCGTTGCGCGGCCCCTCGCCATGCACGCGCCACGGGCGCGTGGCGTAGATCGCATCGCCATAGCGCTGCATCCACGCCGCAATCCCCTCGACGATCCGCTCTTCCTTGTCGTCGATCGTGCCGTCGCCGCGCAGCGGCACGTTGACCATCAGGTTACCGTTCTTCGACACCACGTCGCACAGCGTATGGATCACGGTCGCGGCCGATTTGTAGCGATCCTGATCGTAGACCGCCTGATCGTAATGCCATTCGCCAATGCAGGTGTCGGTCTGCCACGGGAAGCGCTCGATATAGGTCTTGCCACCGCGCTCGACGTCGTCGACCACGCCCATCCGGCGTTGCGGCGGGATGTTCTTGCCCGTCACCACCGCCTGCAACTGTCCGCGGTTCCACGCCATGCTGCGGTTGTAGAAATAGGCGGTGATGTCGAGCCCGGCCTGTTCGAGCGGCAGATCGAAATTGTCGAAATAGACCATGTCCGGGCGATAGCGGTCGATCAGCTCCTGACAGCGCGCATACCAGTTGCGCACGAAAGCCTGATTGGCGGGCGTGCCCTCGTTCCACAGCCGGTCGTGCGCTTCATGCCACGCATCGGCCTCCAGCAGCGTCTCGATGCCATCGGGCATGATGTCGTCGCGCCCGGTATAAAGCTGTTGCGGGTCGAGCCCCTCCCACCATTTGCCCTTGCCGTCGGCGACGGTCAGCCGGAACGCGTCATAGCGCTGCCCGCGCCGTGGTCCCTCGGGGTCATAGCCATACGCCGCCTGGTTCCAGTGCCAGGCGTGCGCCGAATGGTTCGACACGCCGAAGCGTAGCCCGCGCTCGCGCGCCAGTTTCTCCCACGTGCCCACGATGTCGCGCTTCGGCCCGACGCGGGTGCTGTTCCACGCGTGATGCGTCGAGGCATAGCAATCGAGATTGTCGTGATGGTTGGCGAGCGCCATGAAATAGCGCGCCCCGGCCTTCTGATAGAGGTCGATCAGCCGCACCGGGTCCCACTTCTCGGCTTTCCAGCGGTTCTGGATTTCCATGAAGCCGGTGTCGGCGGGGTGGCCGTAGTTCTTCAGGTGATGCGCATATTGCGACGACCCCTGCAGGTACATGTTGCGCGCATACCAGTCGCCCGCGGCAGGGACGCATTGCGCGGTCCAGTGCGCCCAGATCCCGAACTTGGCGTCGCGGAACCAGTCCGGCACGCTGTAGCCATCGGTCAGCGAGCGCCAGTCGCCGGTGAAGGCGCGCGGGGCGGGGACGCGCACCGCGCGCGTGCCGCCGGGCCGCGTGCCATAGCTGCAGGTGCCCGGCGTCGCCGCGCCCGCGGGCAGCGCCGCCACTGCCGCTGCGGTCGCGCCCGCGCCCAGCGTCTGCCTGCGTGTGACCTTCATGGCTGCTCCTCTCCCGACTGTTCTTCAATTTGAGAACTGGTTTTCACCATAATGCCCGCTGCCCCGCTGCAAGACCACCCCCTTTCGACGCGCTTGCGGCGGCCGGCGTCCTGCCGCACAGATCGCGACAACATTCCTACCGGAGTTTTCCATGCGCCGTTCCGTGCTGTCGCTGCCGCTCATCGCTCTTGCCACCGTCGCGGCGCAGGCGCCCCGGACCGGGACACAGACCCAGCCGCCCGCGGGTGGCGATATTCCCCCAAACTTCCGGCTGCCCACGGTCGAGCGCGACTATATCAAGCAGGACGTGATGATCCCGATGCGCGACGGCGTGAAGCTCCACACCGTCATCGTCATCCCGAAGAACGCGACCAACGCGCCGATCGTGCTGACGCGCACCCCGTATAATGCCTCGGCGCGCGCCAACCGCAGCGACAGCCCGTCGATGCTGAACGCCTTGCCGCTCGCCGACGAGATCTTCGTGAAGGGCGGGTACATCCGCGTCTATCAGGACGTGCGCGGCAAATATGGATCGGAGGGCGATTATGTCGTGACGCGACCGGTGATCGGCCCGCTCAATTCCACGAAGGTGGATCACGTTACCGACGCTTATGACACGATCGACTGGCTGGTGAACAAGGCGAACCTGCCGCAGTCCAACGGCCGCGTCGGGATGATCGGTTCGTCCTACGAAGGCTTCACCGTCGTGATGGCGCTGCTCAACCCGCACCCCGCGCTGAAGGTCGCCGCGCCCGAAAGCCCGATGATCGACGGCTGGATGGGCGACGACTGGTTCCATTACGGTGCGTTCCGGCTCGCCAACATCGCGTGGCTCGGCGGGCAGACCGGCTACAAGAGCGGCGGTCCGTTGCCGCCGACCGGCGGCTATGACGATTACGACAATTTCCGCGACAAGTCGGCGGGCGACTGGGCGAAACAGTCGGGCTACGACCAGCTTCCGTACTGGACGCGCATGTCGCAGCACCCCGCCTATGACGGTTTCTGGCAGGGGCAGGCGCTCGACAAACTGCTCGCCGCCAACCCCTCGAACGTCCCGACGCTCTGGGAACAGGGGCTGTGGGATCAGGAGGACATGTACGGCGCGATCACCGCGTGGGAGGCGCTGAAGAGCAAGGGCAAGATCGGCAACAACTTTCTCGTGATGGGGCCGTGGCGGCACAGCCAGGTCAATCGCGAGGGGCGCAGCCTCGGCCCGTTCCAGTGGAACGGCGACACCGCCGCGCAATTCCGCGAGCAGATGGTGCGCCCGCTGTTCGACCAGTATCTCAAGGACGGCGCACCCGCGAACCTGCCGACCGCCGCGATCTACAACACCGGCGAGAACCATTGGGACCGCTTCGCCACCTGGCCGCTGGCGTGCGAACAGGGTTGCGCCGCGCCGCTGACGCCGCTGTATCTTCAGGCAGCCGGTGGCCTGTCGCTGGTGAAGGGCGCGACCGGCGGCGACGATTACGTCTCGGACCCGGCCAGGCCGGTCCCGCACCTGCCGCGCCCGGTCAATTTCGATGACGGTCGCTGGGGTGACTGGCTGGTCAGCGACCAGCGTCCGGCCGACGGTCGTACCGATGTGATGACCTATATGACGCCGGTGCTGACGCAGCCGATGCGCGTCTCGGGTGCGCCGATCGCCGACCTTTATGCAAAGACGACCGGCACCGACGGCGACTTCGTGGTGAAGATCATCGACGTGCTGCCGGCGAACGTCGCCGACGCGAAGATGGGCGGCTATCAGCTCCCGATCAGCCTCGACATCTTCCGCGGCCGCTACCGCGACAGCTTTGCGAAGCCCAGCGCGATCCCGGCCGGCAAGGTCCAGCGCTATCGCTTCCGCCTGCCGACCGTGAACCACGTCTTCCAGCCGGGCCACCGCGTGATGGTGCAGGTCCAGTCGAGCCTGTTCCCGCTCTACGACCGCAACCCGCAGACGTACGTGAAGAACATCTTCTTCGCGCAGCCCGGCGATTACCGGAAGGCGACGGTGACGATCGAACGCGGCGGTGCTCAGGCGAGCGCGGTGCTGCTCCCGATCGTCCCGGTGGCGCAATAGGAGGTCGTCATTGCGACCCCGGCGAACGCCGGGGGGAAGCAATCCAGGGCGTCCTGGTCCAACCCTGGATTGCTTCGCTACGCTCGCAATGACGGTGAAGCGTCCCCCAACACGACACACGCCCGCAACCCGCGCCCGTCATCCCCCGGCGCCAGCGTCAACACCCCGCCATGCGCCGCGGCGATCCGCGCGACGATCGACAGCCCCAGCCCCGACCCGCCGCTGCGCGCCTCCCCCTTCCAGAACCGCTCGCGCATTTTCGCCAGCCGCTCGGGCGGGATCGGCGCGCCGTCGTCGCACACGCACAACCGCGCGCCAAGCCCGACGGCGACCGCGATCCGCGCCCCGGCCGGCGTGTGCCGCACCGCATTGTCGACCAGATTCTCCAGCGCCAGCACGATCGCCGCCCGCTGCCCCGGGATCGCCCGGCCCCGGTCGACCTGCAACGCGATCGTCCGCCCCGACGCGAGCACCGCCGGCGCCCGCTCCGCCACCACCTCCTCCGCGAGCGCGCCGAGATCGACCACCCCGCCGTCGTCCTGCACCGGCCGCTCCAGATCGGCGAGGCTCAGCAATTGCGCGATCACCCGCGCCGCGCGATCGACCTGCTGCAACAACGCCGCGCGCGCCCCCGCATCCGTCACCGCATCCGCGCGCAGCCGGATCGTCGCCAGCGGCGTGCGCAGCTCATGCGCGACATCCGCCGCGAACGCCGCCTGCGCCGCGAACGCCTCCTCCAGCCGGTCGAGCGCGGCATTGGTCGCCGCCGCCAACGGCTCGATCTCGGCGGGCAGCGTCCCCGGCGACAGCCGCCGGTCGAGCGTCGTCGGCCCGATCGCGGCGGCGGTCTGCGCCGCGGCTCTCATCCGCTCGCGGATCCCGCGCGTCAGCCACGCCGCCATCAATGGCCCCAGCATCACGAACGGCAGCAGCAACAGCACGAACCGCTTGAGGAAGGTCGTGACGATATCGTCCGTCACCACCTCGGGCGCGGTGCTGTCCTGCGACACCACGATCCAGCGCGCGCCCGCCGGCCGGCTCAACGCCGCCACCCGCCCGCGCCGCACCAGCGCCGCGTGCCGCCCCAGCGGCACCGCCGCCAGCACCTCGGCCCGTGCCGGCCCGCGCGCACCGACGACATGCCGCCCGGCATCGACGATCGCCAGCGACAGCCCGCCCGCCAGCAGGTCGACGCTCGCCATCGCCCGCACCGCATCGCCGTGATCTGCGTTCAGCCGGTCGGCGACCCGCTGCGCCTGCTGGTGCAGCACTTCATGCTGGTAATGGCGCGCCACGCGGTGGAGCAGCGCCCCCACCGCGACCGGCAGCGTCACCGCGGCGGCCAGAGCGATCGCGACGTGAAGCAGCGCGAGCTGCCCGAACAGCGACCGCGGCCACCACCGCCTCATGCCGCGCTGCGCAGCAGATAACCGACCCCGCGCACCGTTTCGATCCGCGCGCCGGTCTTCGCATCGTCGAGCCGCTTGCGCAGCCGGTGGACATAGACCTCGACCGCGTTCTTCGACCCCTGATCGCCGCCCGCCCCGAACAACTGGTCCTCCACCACGCGCTTGGGCACGACATTGCCGGCACGGCGCAGCAGCAGCTCCAGCAACTCGGTCTCGCGCGTCGACAGCGTCAGCAGCGTCTCGCCGACCCGCACCGTCCGCGTCTCGACATCGAAGGTCAGCCGCGCGCAGGTCAGCGACACGCCCAGATAGCCGCCCTGCCGCCGCAGCACCGCCAGCAACCGCGCGTGCAGCTCGTCGGCGTCGAACGGCTTGACGATATAATCGTCCGCCCCGTCGTGCAGCCCGCGCACGCGCGCCTCGACGCTGCCGCGCGCGGTCAACGCCAGCACCGGGCGCGTCTCGCCCGCCGCACGCCGCCGCCGCAACCACGCCAGCCCGTCGCCATCGGGCAACCCCAGGTCGAGCAGGATCGCGGCATGGTCGACCGCCGCCATATACCCCTCCGCCTCGTCCAGCGACGCGGCATGGTCGAGCGTCAGCCCGCGTTGCAGCAGCGCCGCGGTCAGCGCCTCCGCCAATGCGCTGTCATCCTCGATCAATAATATGCGCAAGATTCCCCCGCGGCGCAGCAATAGTAAGAAACATGTAAGCCGGCATCGCTAGGCGCCTTACGGTTCACCGTACGCAGAGTCGATCATGCACGCAGCCGACGAATCCGTTCCGCTTCCCCCCGCGAACCGCCTGTCGCGCCCGGCACAGTGGCGCTGGCTGGCGATCGCCGCCGCCGCGCTGGTCGGGATCGTGCTGCTGGTCACGCTGATTGGCAAATGGACCCATAAGGAAGAGGCGCCTCCCGCGCCGCCGCCGCCGGGCACGTTCCGCCCGACCCCGACGCAGCTTGCGGGGCTGCAGACGCTGCGTGTCGGCGAGGGCGGATCGGCCGAGCAATTGCTGGCGAGCGGCGCGATCACCGTCGATGGCGACCGCAGCACCCCGGTGCTGATGCCCTATGCGGGTCAGGTCGTGAAGGTGCTGGTCGAGGCCGGCGAGCGCGTCGTGCAGGGCCAGCCGCTGATGCTGGTGCGCACCGGCGATTTCGTCGAGGCACGCAGCGGGCTGTTCGCGGCCCGCGCCGGCTATCAGAACGCGCAGGCGCAGCTCGTCGCGGCGCAGCGCGCGGCGGATCGCCAGAAGCAGATCTACGAAACTGCCGGCGGTGCGCTGAAGGATTACCAGCAGACGCAGGCCGATCTCGCCGCCGCGCAAGCCAGCGCGCGCACCGCCGCCGCCTCGCTCGGCGCGGCGCGTGACAAGCTCGCGGTGCTCGGCAAGACGCCCGCCGAGATCCGCCGGCTGGAAAATGTCAGCGAGGTGTCGGGCATCCATGACGTCACGACGCTCCACGCGCCGATCAGCGGGCTGATCGCGTCGCGCGACGTGTCCGCCGGGCAATATGTCGGGCAGGGCGGCGACAAGCCGGTGATGACGATCACCGATCCGTCGCGCGTCTGGCTGGTCGCGCAGGTCGCGGAAGGCGATGCCGAGTCGATCCATGTCGGCGATGCCGCCACCGTTACCACCCCGGCGCTGCCTGGCCGCACGTTCAGCGCGCGGATCGATCTGGTCGGCGCGGCGCTCGATCCGGTCACGCACCGTCTGCCGGTCCGCGCCGCGATCGCCAATCCCGGCGGCGCGCTCAAGCCGCAGATGTTCGCCAGCTTCGCGATCCGCCGCGCCAGCGCCAGCGCCGAGATGCGCGTCCCCGCCGCTGCGGTGATCCATGAGGGCGAGCAGGCGCGCGTCTGGGTGGTCCGGCCGCACGGCGTGCTCGCCTCGCGCGACGTCGTCACCGGCGACAGCCAGGACGGGCAGGTCGCGATCGTGAAGGGGCTCAACCCCGGTGAGCGGATCGTCACCGCCGGCGCGCTGTTCGTCAACGAAGCGGGGCTCGGCGAGTGAACCGCATTGTCGCTTTCGCGCTGCGCCAGCGGCTGCTGATCGTCGGCATCTTCGTCGCCATGCTGGCGGCGGGGGTGATCGGCTTCGCCAATCTGAATATCGAGGCCTATCCCGATCCCGTCCCGCCGATGGTCGAGGTCATCACCCAGACGCAGGGTCTGTCCGCCGAGGAGATGGAGCGCAACGTAACGATCCCGATCGAGGTGCAGATGGCGGGCATCCCGCATCTGACCGCGATCCGCGCGATCAGCCTGTTCGGCCTGTCGGACATCAAGATCCAGTTCAGCTACGATTACACCAACGAACAGGCGCGGCAGCAGGTCATCAACCGCCTGTCGCAGCTGCCGCCGCTGACCGGCGGGGCGCAGCCGACGCTGTCGCCGACCAGCCCGGTCGGTGAGATCTATCGCTACCGGATCGCCGCTCCCAAAGGCTATTCGGTCATGGATCTCAAGACGTTGCAGGACTGGGTGCTGCAACGCCGCTTCAAGCGCATTCCCGGCGTGATCGATGTCACCGGCTGGGGCGGCAAGCTGCGCGCCTATGACGTGGTGATCGACAACGACCGCCTCTCGGCGCACGGCGTCACCGTCAACCAGGTGTTGCAGGCGATCGCCAAGAGCGACGGCAATGTCGGCGGCCAGACGATCAACTTCGGCGCGCAGGCCGCGATCGTTCGTGGCGTCGGGCTGATCCAGACGCCGGCGGGCATCGAAAACGTGCTGGTCGGCACCGCCGGCGGCCAGCCGGTGCTGGTGAAGGACGTGGCCAAGGTCACGATCGGCAACACGCCGCGGCTCGGCATCGCCGGCTATAACGATCAGGACGACATCGTGCAGGGCATCGTGCTGATGCAGCGCGGTGCGCAGTCGATGCCGACGATCGAACGCGTCCAGAAGGAGGTCGCCGAGATCAACGATTCGGGTGTGTTGCCCCCCGGCGTCCGGCTGGAGCGCATCTACGACCGCTCGGACCTCATCAAGCTGACGATCCACACCGTGCTCGAAAACATGGTCGTCGGCATCCTGCTGATCTTCGCGCTGCAGTGGCTGTTCCTCGGCAATTTGCGCAGCTCGATCATCGTCGCGGCGACGATCCCGTTCGCGCTGGCCTTCGCGATCCTGATCCTCGTGTTGCAGGGCGAGAGCGCCAACCTGTTGTCGGTCGGCGCCCTCGATTTCGGGCTGGTGGTCGATGCCTGCGTCATCATGGTCGAGAATATCTTCCGCCACATGGTCGAGCGATCGGCGAACGTCGAATCGGGCAAGGGGCACTATTCGCTCGCCAATCGCTTCTCGGCGGTGCTCGGCGCGTCGAGCGAGGTCAGCCGCGGCATCTTCTTCGCCGCCGCGATCATCATCGCCAGCTTCCTGCCCTTGTTCACGCTCACCGGGGTCGAGGGGCACATCTTCGGCCCGATGGCCAAGACCTATGCCTATGCGATCACCGGCGGGCTGCTCGCGACCTTCACGGTCGCGCCGGTGCTCGCGACCCTGCTGCTGCCGGACAAATTGTCGGAGGTGGAGACGTTCATCGTCGGTCGCCTGCGCCGCGTCTACGAGCCGACCGCCGCGTTCGCGCTCGGCAATCGCGTCCTCGCGCTCGGCGGCGGCGTGTTGCTGCTGCTGGTCGCGATGGTCGGGGTACGCTCGCTCGGGATCGAGTTCCTTCCGCATCTCGAGGAAGGCAATATGTACATCCGGGCCACGTTGCCGGCGTCGATCAGCCTCGAGGCGGGCGAGCCGACCGTCAACGGTATCCGCCGGATCATCGCGGAATATCCCGAAGCGACCGCAGTGCTGTCCGCGCATGGCCGCCCGGATGACGGCACCGACGCCACCGGCTTCTTCAACGCCGAATTCTTCGTGCCGCTCAAGCCCGCCGACGAATGGCCGACGGGCATGACGAAGGAAAAGCTGATCGACGAACTGTCGAAGCGGCTCAGCGCCAAATATCCCGGCGTCGATTTCTCCTTCTCGCAGATCATCGAGGATAATGTCGAGGAAGCCGCCTCGGGGGTGAAGGGCGCGAACTCGATCAAGCTGTTCGGCCCCGATCTGCCGACGCTGGAAAAATACGCCAACCAGATCAAGGAGCAGATGGGCAAGGTACGCGGGATCGAGGATCTCGGCGTCTTCCAGTCGCTCGGTCAGCCGACCGTCCGCATCGACGTCGATCGCGCCCGCGCGGCGCGCTACGGGCTCACCCCCGATGACGTGAACGGTGTCGTCGCGGCGGCGATCGGCGGCAGCAGCTCGGCCGATCTGTACGAGGCCGGCACCGACCGCCACTTCCCGATCGTCGTGCGGCTGAAGTCCGAACAGCGCGACTCGCTGGAGGCGCTGCGCCGGATCACGATCGGCGCGCCCGCGCTCGACGGCAGTGCGCAGACGATCCAGGTGCCGCTGTCCGAAGTCGCCAACGTCCGCCTGACCTCGGGCGCGTCGTTCATCTATCGCGAGCATCAGGAACGCTACATCCCGATCAAATTCTCGGTGCGCGGGCGTGATCTGGGCGGTGCGGTCGACGAAGCACGCGCGCGGATCCAGCGCGAGGTGCATCTGCCCGCCGGCTATCATCTCGAATGGGCGGGCGAGCTGGACAATCTCAACAATGCCATCGCGCGGCTGGAGATCGTCGTGCCGATCAGCCTGCTGCTGATGCTGTTGCTGCTCTACGCCAATTTCGGCTCGATCCGCGACAGCCTGCTCGCCTTCGCCGCGATCCCGCTGGCGGTGGTCGGCGGGGTGCTGGCGCTGGCGCTGACCGGCACCGCGTTCAGCATCTCGGCGGCGATCGGCTTCGTCGCCCTGTTCGGGATCGCGGTGATGGACGGCATCCTTGTCGTCACCACTTTCAACAATGCGATCGACGAGGGCGTCGACCGCGCGGGGGCGATCGCGACGACGGTGCGCCACTCGCTGCGCCCGGTGGTGATGACCTGTCTGGTCGCCGCGATCGGCCTGCTCCCCGCCGCGATGTCGCACGGGATCGGCAGCCAGGTGCAGAAGCCGCTCGCGCTGGTCGTGGTCGGCGGCATGACGCTCGCGCCGGTGCTGATCCTGCTGATCCTGCCGGTGCTGATCGACCGCTTCTCGAAACGCGTCGCCCCCGCCGATCGCGGCGCGCATGGCCGCGACGTCGGCCACCATAACGGCGGATCGGAGGTGACCGCATGACCCGCACGCTCGCTCTGCTGCTCGGCTGCACCGCGATGGCGGCGTGTTCCGTCGCGCCGCGTGATCTGGACCCGCATATTGCGCTACCGCCTGCAACCACGCCGGCGCCGATCACCCCGGAAAGCGCACCGGGGCAGGTATTTTCGGGGTCATCTGTGTCCCGGGCGGGATGGTGGACGGCATTTGCCAGTCCCCAGCTCGATGTTCTGGTCACCGAAGCGCTCCGCCACAACAACGACATCGCCACCGCCGATGCCTCGCTTCGGCAGGCCGCGGAGCAGGCGCGCGCGGCGGGCGGGGCGTTGCTGCCGCAGGCCGACGCCAGCTATCAGGCGGAACGGGCACGGGTTTCTGACTCGATCTCGCCGGTGATCGCCAACCAGAACCAGCAACTCTACACGCTCCACACCGCGCAGGTGAACGTCAGCTACACGCTCGACGCCTTCGGCGGCACCCGCGCCCGCCTCCGCTCCGCCCGCGCCGCCGCCGCCGTCCAGCGCAGCCGCCTCGACGCGGCAAGAACCTCTGTTGTCAGTAACTTGGTGCAGGCGGTGATCCAGCGCGCGGCGCTCGCCGACCAGCTCGACGCGGCGCGCACGGCCGTAACGGTGAACCGCGACATCCTGAATCGCCTGCAACTCCGCCAACGCCTCGGCGCCGTCGGCGCGGCAGACGTGGTCACACAACAAACCGCCCTCGCCGCCGCCGAGGGCGCACTTCCCGCGCTGGTCCGCCAGGAGGCGCATCAACGCGTTGTGATCGCGGCGCTTCTCGGCCGCGCTGCGGGTGATCCGTTGCCCGATCTGCCGACGCTCGCCCAGCTTTCACTGCCGACACAATTGCCCGCGGTGCTGCCGTCCGACCTCGTCGCACAGCGCCCCGACGTGCAGGCCGCGCGCGCGCAACTGGAAGGGGCGGGGGCCGACGTGCAGACCGCCATCGCCGCGCGCCTGCCATCGATCACGCTCAGCGCCAACGCCGGCGGCTCGGCGCAACGTTTCGGGGATATGTTCAAGGATGGCAATCCGTTCTGGACGCTCATCGGCGGAATCACCCAGCCGTTGTTCCACGCCGGACAGCTGCGGCATCAGCAACGCGCGGCGGAAGCGGCGCTGGACGGCGCCAAAGCGGGGTATCGCACCGCGGTCCTGACCGCCTTCGGTGATGTGTCGGACGCGTTGACCGGTTTGTCGACCGATGGCGTCGCGCTCGACGCCGCGACCCGCGCGGCGAACGCGTCGAACCAGGCGCTGACCTTCGCACGGCGCCGGCTGGCGCTCGGCGACATTGACACGCTCGCGCTGCTTAACGCCAGCGCGGCCGACGCACAGGCACGCGCGCAGCTTGTGCAGGCGCGTGCGGCACGGCTGACCGACACGGTAGCGCTGTTCGCAGCGGTGGGTGGGCGGATCGCGCCGCCGGAATAAACACTTAACAACAAATATCGAATCGAGGCTGTCCGGGTTCTATCGTTGAACCTCGGGCTGCTTCGTCATGCGAGTAAATCGACCGTCCTGAATTCCAAGATGAAGCTATCGTGAAATCCAAACGGATTTGCTTGTCATCAATGCGTCACAAGGTTGCAGCCGAATCAACCTAGACGCGCCTCGTCAGGCCAATCGGCCGGAAGGGGATCATCAACATGTCGAATAGTTCGCGGATGCGCGTGCGTCTGCTCACCGGGATCGCTGCGCTGGCCCTGCCGCTCGCCGCGCAGGCCGAAACGCCGGCCGCCGCCGCAATCGCCGATCCTGCGGCCAGCGCCCCCGACGCCGCTGAGCCGCAAGGGATCACCGAGGTCGTCGTCACCGCGACGCGGCGCGAGACCAACCTGCAGAAGACGCCGATCGCCATTTCGGTGATCGATCCGGTCATCATCAAGGATCGCCACATCCAGAGCCTGCTCGATCTCGGCGATGGCGCGATCCCGTCGCTGCGCGTTGCGACCTTCGAGGCGCGTCAGTCCGCGCTCACGATCGGCATCCGCGGCATTGTGCCGTTCGATCAGAACCAGACTGCCCGCGACACCGGCGTTGGCGTGTATGTCGACGGCGTGTATCTCGGCCGCTCGCAGGGGCTGAACGCCGCGCTGTTCGACGTGGCACGGATCGAGGTCCTCCGCGGACCACAGGGTACGCTGTTCGGCCGCAACACCGAAGGTGGCGCGCTGTCGATCGTCACTGCGGCGCCGACCGGCCAGTTCGGCGGTACGCTGACCGCAGGCTATGGCAATTATGGCGCGTACACCGGCCAATTCCACGTCAACATGCCTGAGTTCGCGAACATTTTGCTGAAGTTCGACGGTGTGGCCCAGCATCAGGACGCAACCGTCAGCAACCCGCTGCCGGGCAGCTATGGCTGGAACTATTACAACCGCGTGGGCGGTCGCGCCACCGCGCTGTGGAAGCCGGCACCGGGCTTGTCAGTGACCGTCGCCTATGATCAGGCAAAGGACGAGAACACGCCGTTCTACAGCCAGCTGGTCAATTATAATCCGAATAAATACCCGGTCGCGACGCTGGCGCAGCTCGCCGCGAACAAGGGCAAGGCGCCATCGGGTACAATTGCGCCGCTTCCGTCCCTGGTCGTCGTCGCGGGCGACCGCCGCATGACCCGCGCCGACATCGGCGTGCCGCAGCAGCTCAGCACCGATCGCACGCACGGCGTGTCGTCGACGGTCAAGTGGGAGGTCGCGCCGTCGATCGAGCTGCGCTCGATCACCGCGTGGCGCGGTGTCGACACCGATCAGTGGGACAATTCGGGCGGCGCGCATCGCACGGTCTTCGCGCCGAACGGCAAGTTCAGCCGCTACAGCCTGTCGTGGATGACCCAGCGCCAGTTCAGCCAGGAATTCCAGGCGGTCGGCAGCATCCCACAGCTCGATTACGCCGCCGGCCTGTACTACTTTCAGGAACATGCCGAAGAGTCGGCCGCGACGCCGAGCACCAACCAGTGGAACGCCGACGGCACCGCCTACACGATCCTGCCGCCGCTCGTGAGCGGCACGATCACCAGCGATAACCAGGGCTGGGCGGTCGGCTCACGCTTCCTGCAACGCGCCAGCAAGGCGACCGCGCACAGCTACGCCGCGTTCGCACAAGCGACGTTCACGCCGGAAGCGTTCGACATCTTTCACCTGACGGTCGGCGGGCGCTACACCAAGGACAAGCGCGACGGTACGTTGTTCACGGTCGTGAATAACAAGGCCAACTTCAAGTTCCTGTTCGATCGCAGCCGCTTCGATCCGATGGTGACCGCCGCGGTCGACGCCAGCGACACGGTGCACCTCTATGCCAAATACGCGACCGGCTATCGCGCCGGCGGCGCCAACGATCGGTCGCAGACCTTCGCGTCCTTCGGTCCGGAAGTGGTGAAGTCGTATGAGGTCGGGTCGAAAATGGATCTGTTCGACCGCCACGTCCGGCTGAACCTCGCCGGCTACATTATGGATCGCACCGGCACGCAGATCGACTTCGACAATGTCGATACCGTGACGACCAGCCCGACGTTCAACCTCCACACCGAGGAAACGCGCAATGCGCCGGGCAAGTCGAAGATCCGCGGCGTGGAAGCCGATCTTACCGTCAACCCGGTCGACGGGCTGACGCTCACCGGGTCGTATGCCTACACCTATACCGACGTGCCGGCGACGGCGAACCCGTTCCTGAACAATGCCCTGACCAAGGTGTTCGTGGTCTTCACACCCCGCAACGCCGCATCGGCATCGCTGGATTACGAGCTGCCGGTCGCGATCGGCGAGGCGAAGGCGCGCTTCCATCTCGACGGCAACTATTCGGATGCAATGTACAGCTTCCAGAACGAGGCGACGAAGACCGACAAGAGCTTCATCGTCAATGGTCGGCTGGCGCTGGCCGATCTGCCGCTCAACGCTGCGGGAACGAAGGTGACGATCTCGTTGTGGACCCGCAACCTGTTCGACGAAACGCACATCTATCGCCGTTCGGCCGCCAACGCCAAGACGCTCGGCGATTACGCGAACTTCAACCCGCCGCGCACCATCGGACTTGAAGGTTCGATCAAGCTCTGACGCACGGCGTTGTGCTTATCTGACGCCCGTCCCGGTTTTCGACCGGGGCGGGCGTTGTCCCTTCATCTCTCACACCTTCAGGATGATGCCGCGGCGGTCGAGCGCGCGGCCGAACCAGCAGCACAGCAACGTATAGGCGAGCGCGCACAGCAACGAGCCGAGCGGCCCCGGCGCAAGCGCCTGAAACCACGTCTCGCCGATCCAGCGGTACAGGCCTACGCCCGGCCGGACATGGATCAGCTCGATCGTGACGACGAGCAGTTCGGAAAACAGGTAGATCGCCAGCGGATTGCGCCCAAGCATCTGAAGGAAGTCGCGCCCGACGCGGACGCCTTTCACCTCGACAACGCCGATCACCGCGCCGATTAGGATCATGTCGAGCCCGACCGTCAGCAGCACGAACGACCCGGTCCACAATTTCTTGGCGATCGGCAGCACCGGTGTGAGCAACAACGCGCCGATCACCAGTCCCGCGCCGATCAGCACCATCCGCCCCACCGTTGCGGTGTGCTTGCCCCAGCGCTGGATCACTACCCCCGCGAGATAGCCCGCGACGACATTGGCGGTCGCAGGCAAGGTACCGAGCAATCCCTCCGGATCGAAGCCGCGATCCTTGCGATACAGATGCTCGGGACCGATCAGCCGCAGGTCGAGCAACGTTCCGGCATTGCGATAGCGCCCGAACGCTTCACCCGCCGGGCTAAACCCGGCAAGGATCGCCCACTGCGCCAAGACCAGCGCGACGGCGGCGACGAGCAGCCAGCGCGGCGACAGGTATCGGGCGAGCAGCCCGGCGAGCAGGTAGCAGAGTGCGATCCGTTGCAGCACGCCGGTCACGCGAGTGTCGGCGAACGGCTTGATCGCCCAGCTGCCGTCCGCCGCATGGGTGACGAACGGATACCAGTACATCATGAACCCGAGCAGGAAGATCAGTGCGGCACGTTTGAAGATCCGTCGCAGGAACACGCCGTCGGTCATCGGCCGGGTCAGCGCGAAGCTCATCGCATTGCCTACCGCGAACAGGAACGACGGATAGACGAGATCGGCGAGCGTGAAGCCGATCCACGGCGCATGAACGAGCTGTGTGAATGGCTGCCCCGCGCCCGCGGTGTTGACGACGATCATCAGAAAGATCGTGGCGCCGCGGAACATGTCGAGCGAAGCGAAGCGCTCCGGACGCGGCGCGACTGTCATGGCCGCGCCACCTGCGCCATCAATGCGCGCGCCGCCCCGACCGCATCGGCGGGCGCGGCGGCGCGGTAGGCGCGGCCGTCCCCGACCCAGCGCCCCTCCCATGCGTGCAGCCGCTTGAGGAAGGCTGCCTCGTCGACCGGCCGACGGGCAAGTGCGGCGGCGCGCGCTTCGCCAAGATACATCGTCCAGCGCGGCAGATAGAAGTCGGCGTACAGTCCCGCCCACGCCTTGGACGCATAATCGCCGAGATGCCCTGCGCCGCCCCAGATCGTCACCTGCGCCTTGGCATCCTCCTCGAAGCGACGGCGATCGGCCGGCGTGTCGCCATAAGCGCGCGCATCGTCGATCCAGCTGGCGAGCGTCTCCTGCTGTCCGCCGATCAGGCCGTCGATCGCCTGCGCCATCGCGGTAATGCGCGCAGTTTCCCGGTCGCCCGCCGCAACGTCGCCGTGCTGGTACGCCGCCACGGCGGCCTTGAGACGGTCGTCGAGCGTCAGGGTCGCCTCGTGGCGGACGAGATCGACCAGATCGTAGCGGAACAGCGCACTGTCGCGATGCTGCGCCGCCACTTTCAGCAACGCGTCGATCCCGGCGCGCGCCTTCGCGCGGTCACCCGGCGTGGCGGGGAAGGTCGGCGCATCTGCCGCCGGGCGCTTGAAGAACAGATAGGCGCCCGCCCGCTGGTTCCACCAGCGCGGCGTCCAGTAGCGCACGTCATAGACGCCGGCGGCGACGTCCTGCCACGCCGCCACCATCGCAGCGTCGCTCCAGCCGTAGCGCGCGCGGGTGTAGCGCGCGAGCCACGGCACCAGCGTCATGTCGCCCGAGGGCCACGCCGCGTCGAACGCATAGTCATAGGCGAGGCTGTTGTTGTGCAACCCCTCCGGGAACATTCCGAAACCGCGCACCCGCCCACGCGCCGGATCGGCCAGCAACGCGGCAAGGTCGCGGCGGTAGAAGTCGGGCGCGCCATAGACGGGGTTGCTGCCGCCGTAATTGTGGACGTAGCCGTAGATCCAGTCCTTGCCGTCGAAGCCGTTGGTCTGCTTCCAGATCCCCGGATAGCGATCGTTGCCGATGTCGAGGATCAGCATCCGCTGGTCGGGAACGTCACGCAGGAAGGCGGCGATCGCGTCGCGCGTCCAGAACTCCTTGTCGGCGCCGAACAGCCAGCCTTGCATTACCCAGGTTGCGCCCGGCTGCGCCGCTGCGATCGAGGCGTAGAGCCGCTTGCCATAGGCGGCGAGCCGCGCGTCGCGCACCGCGCGCGGCAGCGCGGCGGCGCGGGTAGCGGCGGTATTGGCGGTGCTGTCGCCGTAGCTGGCATGCGCGGTGTCGCTGCCGTCGTCGGCGATCGGCGGCACCATCTCGTTGAACGCGTCGGCGAGATAATAACGGCCGGCGCCATATTCCGCCGTGTAGAGTTTCAGAAACCGCGCCGCGAGTTTCGCGAAGAGGGGATCGGACGGATCGAGCCAGTACGTCCCCGGAAAGCCCTCCCATTCGCGCATCCGGTAGATGCGGGCGTCGGGATGCGCCTTGGCGAACGCCTCGGGGACGTAGCCGGCAAAAGCGGGCAAGATCGGCGTCATGCCCAGCGCGCGCATCCGGGCGAGGATACGCTTTTGCAGGACACGCTTTTTCTCGATCCAGTGGCGCGACAAAGGCGCACGATAGCCCGCCATATTGCCCATCCGCTCCCACGGGAGGAACGGCGCGCCCGCAAAAAGCTGATCGACCTGCGTCCCGCTCAGCCCCTGTTCGCGCCAAAGGGCGCGCCAGACGTGCTCCTGACCCTCCATCGCGAGCGGCATGTCGACGCCATGCACCGCCATCAGGTCGATCTCGCGTTCCCAACGCGCCCAGTCCCACCACGGCGTGGTATAGCCATAGGTGCAGGTGTTCAGATATGCGCGAAAAGCAAACGGTGACGTTACCCAGCCGCTATCCCGGGTGGCGAGCCCGGTCAGCGAACCCACCCGGTTGCCCTCCCATGATGCATGGAAACGACCCTGCGCGGTGAGCGCCGCAGTGACGCCGCGCACTGCCGCGACCGGCGACGAAGCGGTGACGGCGACCCGGTCGTGCGCAATCTGCACCCGGTATCGTGCACTGGGCCCGGATTTGAGCGTCACCAACACACGCGGTGCCGGAATACCGAGCCGTGCGAGCGCTGCCTGCGCATCCGTGGCAGTCTGGGCCGCCGCCGGCGTCGCCCACAGCACTGCTGCGAGCAGTGCCATTCCACGCCGGAGCGGCATGGCGCGCGCCACACGGCGCCGCGGATCAAGATCGCCCAAGTCTTTCCCTCCCTGTCGTGCGTGCGGCCTCACGCGCCGACGGGATGGTGGCCGGGCGATCACGGCACGAATTGGTCTTCCCTGAAGAGCAATTTGTAATGTTCTGGTATTATTGCTCGCACGGGCTTCGCCGCGCTGTCAATCGCGAGGGGGCGACAAAAGTGCGGCTCAGTCGCCGGCGATATCGCGCGCGGCGTTGTTGACGATATAGCCTTTCTCGTCCGGCCGGAACAGGGCGGCGGCGGGCGCAGCGTTATCGAAGGCGGTGACGCGCCAGATCTCCCGTCCGCGGCTATCGCGCATCAGCATCGGAAACGCTTGTTCACGGCTCCAGCAGATCAGCGTCCGGTGACCCTCCGTCTCGAGCGCGTACCAGCGGCACGCCGCGGGCGCGTCGCTGCCTTGTGGCACCGCCACCACACTGTAACGGTCCGCGGGGGGGCGAATCCCGAACGCGAGATCATTCCAGTCGGTAAAGCGGCCCACCCGGTACAGGCTGGTGCGGTCGACGATTGTGTGAAGGCGGCGGGACCGGTCGAACAGGTCCAGCCGGAAGTCGGTGTCGCGCGCACGGCGGCGGGTCGCGATCGAGATCAGTCGTCCGTCGGTGTCGCGGCGGACCCGCGTTGCGCCGTCGCGCCATACTTCGACGTGGTGGACGCCATCGGGCGCGCGATAGGCGAGGCGCGCATGGAAGTGCGCGGGTGCGCCAGCGGTCGCGAACGCCTGTTCGAAGCGTGGCCCGGCGCCTGCGCGTGCCGCCGCGTCGATGGTGGTGGGCAGTGCCGCCACCACCATCGACGACATCAGGATCGCCCGCCGCTTACTGGCGGATCGCACGGGCATAATCGAAGTAACGATAGGTCCGGTCATCGATCTTCACGTCCTTGACGACGAGCTGGATGGTATAGCTGCCGCCGGAACGCGTCGTGTCCTTGGTCGCGCCCGTCGGGTCGAGCGGCGTTTCAAACGTCAGCCCGGTCGCGGTGCTGGTGGGGTTCAGGACATGTGGCCAAACCGTCGCAGTCGCGGTGCTGCGCGGGCTGACCAGGGCCTCGTTCAGCACGCGGCCGTCGGCTTGCGGCATCGACAGGCCGAGCAGCCAGGCAACGGTCGGTGCGACATCGACATTGCCGCTGGGCCCGTTGACGATCAGACCCCTGCGGAAGCTGGGGCCAGCGGCGATCAGCGTATTGTGCACGTCGGTGATGCCAAAGCTGCCGTGCATCCCGCGCTGGCCACCCGCACTCTCGAATTCGATGCCGGGCTTGCCCTGCACGACGGTATTCTCGTCCCAGTTGAATGACACGACGATGTCGGGCTGGCCCTTGTCGCGGCGAACACTGTTTTCGAGATTGATGTCCTTCAGCGGCAAGGTGCCGGGGATGCTGTCGTAGCGGCTGTCGACGAAGATCGCGCCATATTCCTCGCGGCGTTGCAGGATCGCGACGATCTGCTGGACCAGCGCCTTGTCGTGGCTGGGCACGTAGATGTAGTCCGAGCCGCCGTTTGCCGCGACGACCACACCGTTGGCGGGCAGCGCGCCGGGAGCGGGGACCTTGAAGCTCGCGACCGGTTTGGCGAGCGTGGCGCTGATCGCCTGATATTTGGCGTTCGCCGTTCCGCACAGCGCGCCCGTGGTGTCGCTGCGCAGCGGCACCGTCGGTGTGCCATCGGCGCGCAGCCCGTACATCGCGCTGGTGGTGCAGCCGCTGCCGTCGAAGGCGGCGATGCCACGATAGGTCAGCAGATCCGCGGTGCGCACGTCGCCGGAGAAGGAATAGCCGGTGCCGCTGAGGCCACCCAGCGTCGCCGGCGCGCCGCCGCCCGCCGCATTGATCGCTCGCAGCGGATAGAGGCTGGTCGGCCCCGACACGGTGGAATGGCCATGGTCGGAGACGATGACGACGTTGGTCGAGCCATCCAGCCCTTGCGCCTTCAGCGCGGCGAGCAACTCGCCCAGCCGCGTATCCTGCGAACGCAGTCCGGCTTTCACGTTCGCGGTGCCGGGGCCGTAGCCGTGCTCGACATTGTCGGGGGTGCGGAACCAGACGAGCGAGAGCATCGGCTTCTTTTTGGGCAGGATGTAGCTGGTGAAGACCGACATCATATATTTGTTGGCGGCATCCTCAGGTGCGCCACTGGCGTCGGAGGAGTCGCGCGCCGTGACGGTCAACTTGCCGTCCGGATCGAAGGCGGTGGTGTTGAACGTCGCATAGCCGGCGCGGCCCGTCGGGTTGCCGTTGGCGGCGGTAAGCGTCACGTCTCCATCCGCATAGGTTTTGGTCGTGTTCGCCGGGACTGCGATACCGGCGGCCTGCAGTTCGGTGACGAGACTGCGCGGGCGTACCGTGTTCTCGTCGACGAAGAGGCTGTTCTGGCCCAGATCCTGAATATAGGCCGCGCCGGTCTTGCCGATCGTGGCGGTGGTGATCCCCGCCGCCTGCGCGGTGGCGAACAGGCTCTTCACCAAAAGCAATTGATTGCCGTAATACCCGTTGAGCGTGTCGAGGATCGCATAATCCTCGGTAAAGACCGGATCGACATAATCCGCCGCCGCGCCGGAGGCGCCATTGCCGGCCGGAACCGCGTTGCCGCTGCCCTGCGGCGGGGTCCAGAAGGTATTGCCGTAGAAGCCGGTGGTCGCCGGGAACGACCCGGTTGCGAAACTGGCGCCGTTCATCATCGTGAAGGTCGGATAGGTGGAGTGGTGGTCGGTGAACTGCACGCCGGACTGTTGCAGCGCGTACAGATTGGGTGTGTCGTTGGCGTTGACGTCGTCCGGGCGCAGGCCGTCCCAGACGAACACGATCGTCCGCGTCGCGGCGAGCGGCGTGGGGGAAGGGCTGGGCGTCGGTGTCGGCGCCGATGCGACCTGGCCCTTGTCGCGGTCGTCGTGACAGGCAGAGAGTGTCGCCGCCATCGACAGCATGATCGTCGTTGCCAACAAACCCGTGCGCTTCATCGATTATGCCCCCGTGAGAATCAACAAGTGGCGCGCTAGGTCTGCTTGATGACAGCGTTATGAAAACAAAAGGGTTGGCCTGCTGGATGACGTGAAAGCAAAATGAAAAATATGCGATAGAATGTCGCAGAGATAATCTGGTCATTACTTGCAACCCGACGGAATGGTTTTGTCGGCTCATGATGTCGTTGTTGTTGCTCCACTCGCCGCACTGCTGATCGGGGTGACCGGCCACGACCTCGATCGACCCAAGAGCCACGGTCAAGACCGACAAGTGGCAGCGTAGCTCATAGGGATCGGCCAGTGCGCGGGTGCTGATGCTGCGCGCCGAAGCGTCGCTCACCTTTGCCGCGGAGCGATGTTTCGATGCTGCCGGATCGATCACGCGCAGCATCGGAACATCGCGGGCGCAAGGTGAGTCTCATTCCCTGACGCCGGAAACAATCGCCCACATTGCGCTGTCGGCGCATCTCGCTACGACCCGCTCCCATGATTCGCCACACTGCGGGGGCAGCAATGCGGGCTCTGAACAGCTTTCAGACTTTCGGTACGATACTCGACAAGAACCGTGGTGCCGGCAAAGGCTTCGATCTTCTCAGGCTCGGGCTGGCGCTGCTCATCCTGGTGAGCCATCTGTCCTCGATCGTCGGCCACAGCGGTACGACGGCGTGGTTGACGTCACTTCTTTTCGGCACCGATGCGAGCGTTCACGCCGCGACCGCGGATGTTGCCGCGCGGGCGCCGACGCTCATGCCTCCAGCTCTCGCCCGCCCGACCGGTGGACTTGCCGGGATTTCCGGCCCGTTCATTCGCGCGCTGGTGCCGATGTTCTTCGCCCTAAGCGGCTTCCTCGTTGCCGGCAGTGCGCTGCGCACACGCAAATTGCTGCCGTTCCTCGGGTTGCGCGTGCTGCGGATCGTCCCGGCGTTGTTCGTGGAGGTGTTCCTCTCCGCCATCGTGCTGGGCGCGGTGTTCACGAATCTGCCGCTGCCGTCCTATTTCTCGCATCCACAGTTTGCCGCCTATTTCTGGAACATCGTCGGCGTCGTGCAATTCCATCTGCCGGGCGTTTTCCAGAACAATCCCGACCATGTCGTCAACGCCAATCTCTGGACGCTGCCCTTCGAGCTCGAATGCTACCTGGTCATGTCCGCCTTCATCATTCTCGGCGTGCTGCGCAACCGGATCGCCTTCACGACGCTGTTCACGGTCGCGACCGCGGCGCTGATCGTTGCCAACATGGCCTATGGCTATAGCGCCAAGCTGGAGATCTTCAGCGGGCGCGTGCTGATCTATTACTTTACCTGCGGCGTGCTGTTCTTCCTCTGGCGCGACAGGATTCCGTTTTCCTACGTCGGGTTGGCGGTCAGCCTCATCGTCAGCTATTTTTTGCTGCGGTTGACGAACGCGACCTTCATCACACCGTTCTTCCTGACCTATGCCACGGCAGCGATCGGACTGGCGGAACTCCCACAATTCAAGATATTGAAGACCGGCGACTACTCCTACGGAATCTATCTCTATAGCTTTCCGGTGTCGCAGGCGGTTGTGGCCTCGATGGGAACTGACGCCTTGCCTTATTGGGTATTGGTGGCGGTCGTGACGGTGCTCACCTGCCTGTTCGCGGCCTTCTCGTGGCACGGTGTCGAGAAGCATTTCCTCAAGCTGAAGCGCTTCATCTCCAAGCCATCGGCAAAGATGACGGAGCACCTGCATCCGACGGTGGTCGGTGCGACGACGCTTGCCGGTTCCCCTGCCTAGGTGACGACGTCTGCCCGTCGCGATGCGACCGCTCTCCAAAGACGCGGTCGCATCGTGTGGGCGATTTGCTGGTGCCGCACCGTCGCTGGTCATGATGGTGGGCCAAATGTTTCGCCGAACTGGCCGGTTGGCGTGATCGGCGGCGGTCCGGGCATTAGAGTGCGATCCATCTAAGTTGAAGCGTAGCCGCTGTTGCGGAGATAGTTGGCGCATTCGTGGGGTGGGAAGGCGTCGAGAAGCGAGCCGATCTGCTGCCATGTCGTCTCGACCGATCGGGTGTTGGCCTTGCGCAGCAGCGTCTTGAGTTTGGCAAAGACCTGCTCGATGGGATTGAGGTCGGGCGAATAGGGCGGCAGGAACAGAAGCCTGGCGCCGACGGAGCNGCCTGTGACTCCCCCACCCCAACCCCTCCCCTGAAGGGGAGGGGCTTTAGGTAAGGAGCCTTCAATGAACACCGACATCAAAACTGCCGTGCGGCCGGCGATCGCCATGACGATCCTGTTCGCGATCCTGCTCGGTCTGGTCTATCCTGTTGCGATGACAGGCATTGGCCAAGTGATCTTCCCCGCGCAGGCGAACGGCAGCCTCGTTCGCGATGCGACGGGGCGCGTGATCGGCTCGACCGTCGTCGGGCAGGCATTCGTCGCCGAACGCTATTTCCAGACGCGGCCGTCGGCGGCGGGCAAGGGCTATGACGGGCTGGCCTCGTCGGGGTCGAACCTCGGGCCGACCAGCAAGGCGCTGGTCGAGCGCGTGACGCAGGATGTCGCGACGCGGCGTGGCGAGGGGGTGACGGGTGACATGCCCGCCGATCTGGTCACCGCCAGCGGCTCGGGGCTCGATCCCGATCTGTCGCCCGCCGCCGCGCAGGCGCAGGTGCCGCGCGTCGCGCGCGTGCGCGGGGTGCCGGTCGATCGGGTGCGCGCGCTGGTCGCGGCGCAGACCGAGACGCTTCTGCTCGGCGACGCGCACGTCAACGTGCTGGCGCTCAACCGCGCGCTGGACGCCGCCGCACGCTGATGCCGCCGAACGGCGACGCCCGGCCCGATCCCGACGCCCTGCTGCGCGCCGCCGCGCAGGAGGGGCGCGGGCGGCTGAAGATCTTCCTCGGCGCGGCGCCGGGCGTCGGCAAGACCTATGAGATGCTGTCCGAGGGCAAGGCGCGGCGTCGCGACGGGGTCGATGTGGTCGTCGGCGTCGTCGAGACGCACGGCCGCGTCGAGACCGAGGCGCTGACGCGCGGGCAGGAGATCGTCACGCGGCGCGCGGTCAACCATGATGGGCATCTGCTGCACGAGATGGACCTCGACGCGGTGCTGGCGCGCGCGCCGCGGCTGGTGCTGGTCGACGAGCTGGCGCACACCAATGCGCCGGGCAGCCGGCACCCCAAACGCTATCAGGATGTCGAGGAACTGCTCGCCGCCGGGATCGACGTCTATTCGACGATCAACATCCAGCATGTCGAGAGCCTCAACGACGTCGTCGCCAGCTTCACGCGGGTGCGGGTGCGCGAGACGGTGCCCGACAGCATCCTCGAGGCGGCCGAGATCGAGGTCGTCGACATCCCGCCCGACGAGCTGATCGAGCGGCTGAAGGCGGGGAAGGTCTATTTGCCGCAGGAGGCGACGCGCGCGCTGGGGCATTTCTTCTCGCGCTCGAACCTGTCGGCGCTGCGCGAGCTGGCGCTGCGGCGCGCGGCGCAGGCGGTCGATGCGCGGATGCTCGACGACGTGCGCGCGCTCGGGCTCGGCGGCACCTGGGCGGGGAGCGACCGGATCGTGGTCGCGATCAGCGAGCTGCCGGGCAGCGACGTGCTGGTGCGCGCCGCCAAGCGGATCGCGGATGGCCTGCGGGGGCCGTGGACCGCGCTGTTCGTCGAGACGCCGCGCGCCGCGCACTTCACCGACGCGCAGCACGCGCGGGTGGCGGCGGCGATGACGCTGGCGACGCAGCTTGGGGCGGCGGTGGCGACGGTGCCGGCGACGCACGTGGTGGAGGGGATACAGGGGTTCCTCGCCGATGCGCGCGCGACGCAACTGGTGCTCGGCAAGTCGCCGCGCTCGCGGTGGTTCGAGTTGCGGCACGGATCGGTGGTCGACCGGCTGGTGCGCGATACGCCCGACGTGACGGTGCACGTCCTGCCGGTGGCGGCGGCGCGAACCGAGCGCGGTGCGCGGCGGCCGGCGCGGTGGGGTGCGCCGTCTGGCTATGCGGTGACGGGCGCGATGGTCGCCGGCGTGACGGCGGCGGGGAGTGCGCTGGTCCATGTCATCGACCTCGGCAACGTCGCCTTGCTGTATCTGTTGCCGGTGATGGCAGCGGCGAGCCTCTATGGCCTACGCACCGGGTTGTTCGCGGGGCTCGCCTCGACGCTGGCCTACAACTTCTTCTTCCTGCCGCCGGTGGGCACGCTGAGCATCAACAATCCCGAGAATGTCATTTCGGTGGTGGTGCTGCTCGGCATCGCGTTCGCGACGAGCCAGTTGACCGCGCGGGTGCGCGCGCAGGCCGATCTCGCCGCGGCCAGCGCGCGTACCAACGCCACGCTCGCCGGGTTCCTGCGGCAGATCGCGGCGATCAACGACGCCGATCAGGCGGCGCGGATGATCTGCGACGACGTGCGGCGGCTGCTCGACGTGCATGTCGTGTTGCTCGGGGCGGCGGCGGGCGGGGCGCTGGAGGTGTTGGCGGCGAGCGACCCAGGCTATCGACTGGACGCGATGGACAATGCCGCCGCCAATTGGGCGTTCGACACCGGCAATGCGGCGGGCAAGGGATCGGGGACGCTCGCCGCGTCCGAATGGTTGTTCCAGCCGCTGAGGGCGGGCGCGCGGACCCTGGGGGTGTTGGGGGTGGCGAACGACGGGGGCACCAATCCGGTGCGTGCCGATCAATTGCCGCTGCTCAGCAGTTTGCTCGACCAGTCGGCGCTGGTGCTGGAGCGGCTGCGCCTGCAGGCGGAGATGCGCGATCTCGACGTGGTGCGGACGCGCGACCGGCTGCGCGCGGCGTTGCTGTCGTCGGTGAGCCACGATCTGCGCACACCGCTGACCGCGGTGATCGCCGCCGCCGACCAGCTCGATCACGGCGCAACGCCGGAGCTGATCGGGACGATCAAGGGCGAATCGGCGCGGCTCAACCGGTTCGTCGCCAATCTGCTCGACATGGCGCGGGTCGAGGCCGGCGCGATCCGGCTCAACGTCGAGGCGATCGACCTGAGCGATGCGGTGACCGGCGCGGCGCATGATGCGCGGCGCGCGCTGGAGGGACATGGCGTGCGGCTCGACGTGCCGCCCGACCTGCCGCTGGTGCGCGCCGACCCGCAATTGCTCCACCATTGCCTGCTCAACCTGCTCGACAATGCCGGGCGGTACGGCGATCCGGGCAGCGAGATCGTGATCGAGGGGCGGCACCGGTTCGGCGAGTTGCGACTGGCGGTGCTCGATCATGGGCCGGGGCTGCCGCCGGGGCGCGAGGCGGAGGTGTTCGAGACCTTTACGCGGCTGGAGGGGTCGGACCGCGCGATCGGCGGGACCGGGCTGGGACTGGCGATCGTCAAGGCGTTTGCGGAGGCGATGGGGATGATGGTCGAGGCGAGCAATCGTGGCGACGGGGGCGGCGCGTCGTTCGCCCTGGTGTTTCCGGCGGCGCTGATCGTCCGCGACGCCGCGATCGAGGGTCTGTCCTGATGCCTGCCAAGGTCCTTGTCGTCGACGACGAACCCGCGATCCGGCGGCTCCTGCGCAACACGCTGGAGCGCGCCGGCTACGAGGTGGTCGAGGCGGGGAACGCCAGGGACGCGTTGCAGCAGGCGGCGGCCGAGCATCCGGCGGCGATCCTGCTCGATCTCGGGCTGCCCGATCGCGACGGGCTGAGCCTGATCCCGCTGCTCCATGCCGGTGGCGAGGTGGTGATCCTCGTGGTTTCGGCGCGCGACGCGGTCGACGAGAAAGTCGCCGCACTCGACCTCGGCGCGGATGACTTCGTCGGCAAGCCGTTCGATACCGAGGAATTGCTGGCGCGGCTGCGCGTGGCGTTGCGGCATCGCGGGCCGGCGGTCGCGGCGCAGAAGGTGGTGACGCGCGGCGACCTCGACATCGATCTCGATCGCAGGATCGTGCGGCGCGGCGGCGAGGACGTGCATCTGACCCGCAAGGAGCATGACGTGCTCGCGGTGCTCGTCCGCCATATCGGGCGGATCGTGACGCACGACCGGCTGCTCGCGGCGTGCTGGGGCGGGGACGAGGATGCGCGAATCGAATATCTGCGGATCGTGATCCGCAACCTGCGCCAGAAGCTGGAAACGCCGGCGCCGGTCGGCAGCGTGATCGCCAACGAACTCGGGGTCGGCTATCGGCTGCGCGGTGACGGCGCGATTTGACCCGCACGCGCCAAGCGCCGATGGACGGTCGCGGCGCGGTCGGCGTCCTTGCCACGGGGATTGATGGTGTCGCGACGCGGCGAGACGAAGATCGGCTATATCAGCGGCCCCGTCGATGCGCGGGTGGTGCACGACAGCTGGCGCACCGGCACGCCGCTCGGCTATTTCGGCACCAGCTACCT
Organism: Sphingomonas sp. 8AM; assembly: GCF_902506455.1. GTDB lineage: Bacteria > Pseudomonadota > Alphaproteobacteria > Sphingomonadales > Sphingomonadaceae > Sphingomonas. The sequence continues at coordinate 3,274,706 of NZ_LR733844.1, forward strand.
CCTGCAATTCTACGAGATCGCCGCCGAGCTGGGCGTCGAGCTGATCGTGACCACCAGCGCCGCGCAGCCGCGCTACGACGACGTGCGTCCGGGCGTGCACATCATGAACCGTCCGCGGCGCGCCGCGGCCGGGCTACGCTACCATCTGCATGAGATCGCGTGGTTGTGGGGGCGGGTGCGCGAGACGGCTGCGAGCGGGGCGCGGATCATCGTGCTCACCGATGCGATGTTCCATTGGTGGGCGCTGCTGCCGTGGCGGTGGCGCGGTGTCCGCTTCGTCAACGCGCTGCACTGCGCGATCCTGCGCCCCGCTGCACGCGAGCCGCTGATCCGGCGGGTGATCGCGCGATTGCTGGCGTGGTGCCATTACCGCTTCGCCGACCCGACGCTCGCCGCCTCGCCGCTGATCGTCGCGCAGGTGAAGGCGCTGTCGGGCGGACGGATCGACGCGACGCTGTTCCTGCCGACCTATGCGCCGGCGCAATTCGCCGCGATCGCACCGCCCGCCGCGATGCCGCAGGGCGACTTCCATGTCGTGTTCGCGGGCCGTGTCGAACACAACAAGGGCGTGTTCGACATGCTTGAGGCTTGCCGCCGTCTGCACGCGGAAGGCGGGCGGCGGATCGTCTTCCATATCTGTGGCGAGGGTACCGCCAGCCCGGCGTTACAGGATGCGGTGCGCGCGGCGGACATGGAGGAGCTGTTCCTGCTGCACGGCTTTTGCGACCGCGCCGCGCTGACGCAGCGTTTGTCTGAAAGCGACGCGGTGGTGGTGCCAACGCGCAGCGACTTCGAGGAGGGGTTCGCGATGATCGTCGCGGAGGGCGTGATCGCGCGGCGGCCGGTGGTGACGTCACGGGTCTGTCCCGCGCTCGAACTCGTGCACGATGCGGCGGTCGAGGTCGCGCCCGACGATGTCGCGGGCTATGCGGCGGCGTTGCGCGCGCTGGCGAGCGACGCGACGTTGTACGCGCGAAAGGTGGCGGCGACCGCCGGGTTGCGCGCGGCGTTTTTCGACGAGACCAATGGCTATGGTGCCAAGCTGCGGGTGGTGTTGCGGCGACTGATCGGTTGAGCGGAACGCCGGGAGCGGTGACCGGTTGGTTCGGAATGGACGACGGTGAACCACAGGCGAGCGTGATCCGCGCGTTGCGGGCGCGGATGGAGGCGGCGGCTGGCGCGCTCGACTTTGAGGAAGCACGGCGGCTGCGTGACCGGATCAGCCTGTTGCAGGGCGGCGCTTCGGTGGCGGAAGCGGCGGCGGCGGAAGGTCTCAAGCGGCAGCAGCCGGGCGCGATGGGGCTGGGTACCAGCCGGCAGCAGGTGGTCCCGCCGGTAGGATGGAAACCCCCGCCCAAGCCGGATCTGATGACGCGGGGGAAGCGATAGATCGTAGGGGTATGACGTCAAGATTATCCTCGTCATTGCGAGCGAAGCGAAGCAATCCAGGGCCGGACCAGGACGCCCTGGATTGCTTCGCTATGCTCGCAATGACGGATTGGTCGGGTCGGGCTTGATGCAGCCGGGCGATGACCGCCTTTCTTTGTCGTCGGCCAGAAGAGAGAAGCGGGATCCCGGATTCAGTCCGGGATGACGGCTTGCTCAGGTCAGCGCCTCTCGCAAGCTGGCGATCAGCGCGGCGTCGGTCCGGGCGTGCGCGGCGAACACCAGCCCAACATCGCGGGTCGCATCGAAATCCTCCAGTTGGACGCGCGCGACGCCATCGGCGTGGAAGCTGTCCGGCATTACCGTGATCCCCAGCCGCGCGCGGACGTGCGACAGTGCGCGGTCGTCGCTGGTCGTGCGCGCCGGGAAGAACGGGCGGACGCCGCGTGCGGTGAAGAAGCGGCTGGTCTCCGACAGCATCTCGCAATGGCGGCGGACGATCATCGGTTCGTGCGCGATCTCCTCGGCGCGCAGGGAGGCGCGCGCGGCGAGCGGGTGCGTCGCGCCGATCGCCAGCGCATAGCCCTCGGTAAGCAGATGCCGCCCCTCGCTGCGTTCGTCGCCGTCGCGCAGGATCGTCAGCGCGGCGTCAATCCGACCGCGCGCGAGCCGCGCGCGCAGATCGCGCTCGTTGCCTTCGACCAGCTCGACGCGATCGCCGCTACGCGCCGCCAGCCAGCGCTCGATCCAGTGGCGCGGGATCGTGGTCAGCACGCCCAGCCGCAGCAGCGGAGCAGAGGCGGCGCCGGTCACCGCACGCTCGGCGGCGGCGAACCCGCTTTCGATCGCGCGCGCGTGGGCGAGCAGCCCGGCGCCGGCCTCGGTAAGGGCGACCCGGCGATTGGTACGGTTGAAGAGCGTGCGGCCGAGCGACGCCTCCAGCCGCGCGATCCCGACGGACAAGGTCGGTTGCGCGACGTTGCAGGCGGCGGCGGCGCGCGAGAAGTTGCCGGCGTCGACCACGGCGAGGAAATAGCGCAAGTGATAGCGGTCGATCATAGACGGCATCTATATCCAGCTTCGGCGCATTTCAATTTTGCGGGGTGGTGGCGACGCTCTAGGATGCCGCGCAACGACGCATAGGAGAGAGCGATGGACCTCGATTTCGGTCTGGGCGAGATGGCGGACACGATCCGCGAGACGGTGCAGCGCTTTGCGGCCGACCGGATCGCGCCGATCGCCGCACAGGTCGATGCCGAGGATCGCTTCGCGCGCGAGCTGTGGCCGGAGATGGGCGCGCTCGGGCTGCACGGGATTACCGTCGAGGAAGCCGATGGCGGGCTGGGGCTCGGCTATCTGGAGCATGTGATCGCGTGCGAGGAGGTCAGCCGCGCCTCGGCGGCGATCGGGCTCAGCTATGGCGCGCATTCCAACCTGTGTGTCAACCAGATCCGGCGCTGGGGCTCGGCCGGGCAGAAGGCGAAATATCTGCCGCAGCTGATCTCGGGCGAGCATGTCGGCAGCCTCGCGATGTCGGAGGCGGGCGCGGGATCGGACGTCGTCTCGATGAAGCTGCGCGCGACGAAGGTCGACGGCGGATGGCGGCTGAACGGGACCAAGTTCTGGATCACCAACGCAGCCTATGCCGATACGCTGGTCGTCTATGCCAAGACCGATGTTGAGGCCGGGTCGAAGGGGATCACCGCCTTCCTGATCGAGAAGGGCTTCGCGGGCTTCTCGATCGGGCAGAAGATCGACAAACTGGGGATGCGCGGCTCGCCGACCGCCGAATTGGTGTTCGACGATTGCTTCGTTGCCGACGAACAGGTGATGGGGCCGCTGAACGGTGGCGTGAAGGTGCTGATGTCGGGGCTCGATTACGAGCGGGTCGTGCTGTCGGGCATCCAGCTTGGCATCATGCAGGCGTGTATCGATACGGTGCTGCCCTATGTCCGCGAGCGCAAGCAGTTCGGGCGCGCGATCGGCGAGTTCCAGCTGATGCAGGCGAAGGTCGCCGACATGTATGTCGCGCTCAATTCGGCGCGTGCCTATGTCTATGCGGTGGCGAAGGCGTGTGACGCGGGGCGGACGACGCGCTTCGATGCGGCGGGGTGCATCCTGCTCGCCTCGGAGAGCGCGGTGAAGGTCGCGGGCGAGGCGATCCAGGCGCTGGGCGGCGCGGGCTATACGAAGGACTGGCCGGTCGAGCGCTATTGGCGCGACGCCAAGTTGCTCGACATCGGCGCGGGGACCAACGAGGTGCGGCGGATGCTGATCGGGCGCGAGTTGATCGGGCACGACGCACCGAGGGCGCAATGATCGCGATCCGTTCGCTGGTCGACGCGGGGTCGGAGACGTTCGCGGCAAATGACGCGCACAACCGCGCGCTGGTGGCGGGGTTGCGGGAGAAAGCGGCGGCGAGCGCGCTGGGCGGGTCGGAGCAGCACCGCGCGCGGCATGTCGCGCGCGGCAAGCTGCTGCCGCGCGAGCGCGTCGACCGGTTGCTCGATCCCGGCGCGCCGTTTCTGGAGATCGGCGCGCTGGCGGCGAACGGTATGTATGACGATGCCGCGCCGGGGGCGGGGATGATCGCGGGCGTCGGGCGGGTGTCTGGGCGCGAGTGTATGATCGTCGCCAATGACCCGACCGTAAAGGGTGGCGCGTACTTCCCGATGACGGTGAAGAAGCACCTGCGCGCGCAGGAGATCGCGCGCGAGAACCGGCTGCCGTGCCTGTATCTGGTCGACAGCGGCGGCGCGAACCTGCCGCATCAGGCCGAGGTGTTCCCCGACCGCGAGCATTTCGGGCGGATCTTCTTCAATCAGGCGCAGATGTCGGCCGAGGGGATCGCGCAGATCGCGTGCGTGATGGGGAGCTGCACCGCGGGTGGCGCTTACGTCCCGGCGATGTCCGACGAGAGCGTGATCGTGCGCGATCAGGGGACGATCTTCCTCGCCGGGCCGCCGCTGGTGAAGGCGGCGACCGGCGAGGTGATCTCCGCCGAGGAGCTGGGCGGGGCGGAGACGCATGCGCGCCGCTCGGGGGTGGTGGATCATGTCGCGGAGAATGACGAACATGCGCTGCTGATCGTGCGCGATATCGTCGCGACCTTGGGGAAGGCGCGGACTCCGGATGTGGCGCTGGCCGAGCCGCGCGCGCCGTTGCTCGATGCGGAGGAGCTGTACGGGATCGTGCCGCAGGACGTGCGCGCGCCCTATGACGTGCGCGAGGTGATCGGGCGCGTCGTCGACGGCTCCGAGTTTCACGAGTTCAAGGCGCTGTACGGTACGACGCTGGTGTGCGGCTTCGCGCATATCTGGGGGATGCCGGTCGCGATCCTCGCCAATAACGGCGTGTTGTTTAGCGAGTCGGCGCTGAAGGGCGCGCATTTCATCGAGCTGGCGTGCCAGCGGCGTATCCCCTTGCTGTTCCTCCAGAATATCTCCGGCTTCATGGTCGGCGGGAAATATGAGGCGGAGGGGATCGCCAAGAACGGGGCGAAGCTGGTGACGGCGGTTGCGACGGCCTCGGTGCCGAAGATCACCGTCCTGATCGGTGGCAGCTTCGGCGCGGGCAATTACGGGATGTGCGGGCGCGCTTACTCGCCGCGGTTCCTGTTCAGCTGGCCGAATGCGCGCATCTCGGTGATGGGCGGCGAGCAGGCGGCGAGCGTGCTGGCGACCGTCCACCGCGACGCGGAGACGTGGAGCGCGGAAGATGCGGAGCGCTTCAAGGCGCCGATCCGGCAAAAGTATGAGGACGAGGGCAATCCTTATTATGCGACCGCGCGGCTGTGGGACGACGGGATCATCGATCCGGTGCAGACCCGCGATGTGCTGGGGTTGGCCTTTGCCGCGACGCTGAACGCGCCGGTGCCCGAGCGGGCGCAGTTCGGCCTGTTCCGGATGTGATCGAAGGGAGACAATGATGATCCTGCTGATGCTGTTGGCGCAGACCACGCCCGTCGCCCCGATCGTGAAGGGCACCGCCCTGCCGCCGTCGGGGACCGAGGAGGCGCAGGTGATGGTGCCGGTCGACGCGCTGCTGCGCGCGATCGAGACGAACGACCGCGCCGCCGCGCTCGCCGCGACGCTGCCGGAGGGCACGATCACCGCGACGCGTACCGCGCCGGACGGCGCGCCGCAGCGGCGGACGCTGCGCTGGGCCGAGTGGGCGGCGCAACTCACCCCCGAGCAAGGTCTCGTCGAGAAGCAGGGCGTTCCGGCGATCGAGATCGACGACAATGCGGCGATGGTGTGGGCGCCCTATACGGTCACCGTCTCCGGCAAGCCGGTGCAATGCGGCTATAACCTGTTCGACGTGGTGCGCGGGGCGACGGGATGGAAGATCCTGAACGTCACCTATTCGGCGCGTACCGAGGGCTGTACATCATGATCGGATCGCTGCTGATCGCCAATCGCGGCGAGATCGCGCGGCGGATCATTCGCACGGCGCGCACGCTGGGAATTCGCACGATCGCGGTCCACTCCGATGTCGATGCCGAGATGCCGTTCGTGCGCGAGGCCGATGCGGCGGTGTGTATCGGCAGCGCGGCGGCGGCGGACAGCTATCTGCGGCAGGACCGCCTGCTCGATGCGGCGCGCGCTACGGGCGCGGAGGCGATCCACTCCGGCTATGGCTTCCTGTCCGAGAATGCCGAGTTCGCGGAGGCGGTGGTCGCGGCCGGGCTGGTGTGGGTCGGCGCGCCGCCCGCGGCGATCCGCGCGATGGGGCTGAAGGACGCCGCCAAGGCGCGGATGATCGCGGCGGGGGTGCCGGTGACGCCGGGCTATCTGGGCGCGGATCAGGCGCCCGACCGGCTGCAGGCCGAGGCGGATGCGATCGGCTATCCGGTGCTCATCAAGGCGGTCGCGGGCGGCGGCGGCAAGGGGATGCGGCAGGTCGACGCGCCGGGCGACTTCGCCGAGGCGCTGGCGAGTTGCCAACGCGAGGCGGCGGCGTCGTTTGGCGATGCGCGCGTGCTGATCGAGAAATACATCCTGTCGCCGCGTCATATCGAGGTGCAGGTGTTCGGCGACATGCACGGGCAGGTGGTGCATCTGTTCGAGCGCGACTGCTCGCTCCAGCGGCGGCACCAGAAGGTGATCGAGGAAGCGCCTGCGCCGGGGATGGATGCGGCGACGCGCGCGTCGGTGTGCGAGGCGGCGGTGCGCGCGGCCAGGGCGGTCGATTATGTCGGGGCGGGGACGATCGAGTTCATCGCCGATGCGTCGGAGGGGCTCCGCGCCGATCGCATCTGGTTCATGGAAATGAACACGCGGTTGCAGGTCGAGCATCCCGTCACCGAGGCGATCACCGGGCAGGATCTGGTCGAGTGGCAGTTGCGCGTCGCCAGCGGTGAGCCGTTGCCGAAGGCGCAGGACGAATTGGCGATCAATGGCTGGGCGATGGAGGCGCGGCTCTATGCCGAGAACCCCTCGACCGGCTTCCTGCCGTCGACGGGGCCATTGGAGCGGCTGCGCTTCCCGACGGGGGTGCGCGTCGACAGCGGGGTCGAGGAGGGTGGGGCGGTGACGCCGTTCTATGACCCGATGATCGCCAAGCTGATCGTGCATGGCGCGACGCGCGCGCAGGCGGCGCAGCGGCTGGCGACGGCGGCGGCGGGCACGCAGGTTTGGCCGGTGCGGACCAACGCCGCATTTCTGGCGCGGGCGGCGGCGCACCCCGACTTCGTGGCGGGGCGCGTCGATACCGGGTTTATCGCGCGCCACGCCGAGACGTTGATCCCGTCGGCAGAGCCGTCGCAGGCGGTGGTCGCGGCGGCGGCGGGGGCGTTGTTGCCTGCGGCGGGTGATACGCCATGGACTGCGTTGCGTGGGTTCCGCACCAATGCCGCGCCGGCGATGCAGGTGGCCGTCGAGGTGGCCGGGCAGCCCTATGTGGCGGAGCCCGCGCCGTTGCCGGGCGCCGAGGTCGCGGACGGCGTGCTGTTCGCGGGCGGCGAGGCGTGGCCGTTCGGGGCTCGGCGCGCGGATCAGCTCGGCGGCGCGAGCGAGGGCGATGGTGCGCTGCTCGCGCCCATGCCGGGGCGTGTGATCGCGGTGCCGGTCGCGCAGGGCCAGCGGGTGTCGCGCGGCGAGCGGTTACTGGTGCTGGAAGCGATGAAGATGGAGCAGGCGTTGCTCGCGCCGTTCGACGGCGTCGTCGCCGAGCTGAAGGTCGGCGAGGGCGCGCAGGTAACCGAGGGCATGTTGCTGGCGCGGATCAGCGCGGGAGACGAATGATGGCCGGCCGTCATTATGACGAGTGGCAGGTCGGCGACCGGATCGTTCACGAGATCCGCCGCACCGTGACCGAGACCGACAATCTGCTGTTCACGACGATGACGCACAATCCGCAGCCGCTCCACCTCGATGCCGAGGCCGCGAAGGCGAGCGAGTTCGGGCAGATCCTCGTCAACGGCACCTTCACCTTCGCGTTGATGGTCGGGCTGTCGGTCGGCGATACGACGCTCGGGACGCTGGTCGCCAACCTCGGCTATGACAAACTGGTGATGCCGAAGCCGGTGTTCCTCGGCGACACGCTGCGTGCCGAGACCGAAGTGCATGAGTTGAAGGACAGCCGCTCGCGCCCGGAGGCGGGGATCGTCACCTTCATGCACCGTCTGCGCAACCAGCGTGATGAAGTGGTGTGCCAGTGCCTGCGCACCGCGTTGCTCAAGCGACGCGCGGCATGAGGTTGCGCTCGCTGCTGTTCGTGCCGGGCGACCGGCCCGAGCGGTTCGACAAGGCCGCGGCGAGCGGAGCGGATGCGCTGATCCTCGATCTGGAGGATGCGGTCGCGCCTGCGGCCAAGGCGACAGCGCGCGCGGCGGTGGCGGCGCGGCTGCGGGCGGCGCGCGGTGACGTGGCGGAGTTCGTGCGGGTCAATCCGCTCGGGACGGCGCTGTTGGAGGAGGATCTGGCGGCGCTTGCCGGGGTGTCGCCGGATGCGATCGTGCTGCCGAAGGCTGAGGGGGGGGCGAGCGTTCTCGATCTCTCTGCGCGGCTGGCAGCGGCGGGGATCGTCGCGCCGGTGCTGCCGATCGCGACCGAGACACCGGCGGCGATCTTTCAGCTTGGCAGCTATGCGGGCTGTAGCGTGCCGCTCGCCGGGCTGACGTGGGGGGCGGAGGATTTGCCCGCGGCGATCGGGGCGGCGACCAGCCGTGAGGAAGATGGCCGGTTTACGGCGCCTTATGAGATGGCGCGGTCGCTGGCCTTGTTCGCTGCCCATGCCGCGGGGGTGGCGGCGATCGAGACGGTTTATCCGGCGTTTCGCGATGAGGCGGGGCTGGCGCGCTATGCGGCGCGAGCGGCGCGTGACGGGTTCACGGGGATGATGGCGATCCACCCGGCGCAGGTCGCGACGATCAACGCTGCCTTTACGCCGACCGCGGAGCAGGTCGCGCACGCGCGGGCAGTGGTCGCGGCGTTCGAGGCGGCACCGGGAGCGGGGGTGTTGCAGCTCGATGGCAGGATGATCGACGCGCCGCATCTGGTGCAGGCGCGGCGGGTGTTGGAGCGGGTGTAAGTTCACGCTTCCGTCGTCGCCCCGGACCTGATCCGGGGCCCCGCTTCTTTCTCGCGGGAAGGGAAGAAGAAGCGGGATCCCGGATCAAGTCCGGGATGACGGGATAGGCACGGAACCGCGCGCTATTCTCCCGCGCTCTGCCGCCATGCAGGATGATGATCTTTCCAGGGCCCGCCATCGCGCGGTGCCGAGCGGGCGGCTGGCGCGGCTCGGCGGGTTCGGGCGGCTGGCGGGCGGTGTCGCGGGCGGGATGCTCGCCGAGGGCGCGCGGCGGCTGGCGGCGGGCGAGCGGCCCAAGGTCGGCGACCTGATCCTCACCCCCGGCAATGCCGCGCGCGTCGCGGATCGGCTGTCGCACCTGCGCGGCGCGGCGATGAAGCTGGGGCAGATGATCTCGATGGACGCGGGCGACGTGCTGCCACCCGAGTTGCAGACGATCCTCGCGCAGCTTCGCAATCAGGCCTACCGGATGCCCCCGCAACAGCTCGACCGCGTGCTGCGCGAGGAATGGGGCGCGGACTGGCGGCGGCGGTTCCGGCATTTCGAGGCGTCACCGGTCGCCGCCGCGTCGATCGGGCAGGTGCATCGCGCGACCTTGCCCGACGGGCGGGTGCTGGCGATCAAGGTGCAATATCCGGGTGTCGCCGACAGTATCGGCGCGGATGTCGACAATGTTGCGACGCTGCTGCGTGTTTCGGGGCTGTTGCCGGCGACGCTCGATCTCAAGCCGCTGCTGGCGGAGGCCAAGCGGCAGCTGGCCGAGGAAGCCGATTACGTCCGCGAGGGCGCGGAGCTGCGCGCCTATCGCGAGCGGCTGGCGGGGGATGCGCGCTATGTCGTGCCGGCGCTGGAGGAAGCGCTGACCACCAGGCGGGTGCTGGCGATGGAGTTCGTCGCCGGGCGGCCGATCGAGGCGCTCGCCGAGGCGTCGCAGGACGAGCGCGACGTGGCGATGACGTCGCTGATCACGTTGGTGCTGCGCGAATTGTTCGAATTCGGCGTGATGCAGACCGATCCGAACTTCGCGAATTACCGCTGGCAGCCGGAAACGGGCGCGCTGGTGCTGCTCGACTTCGGCGCGGCACGGCGCGTGCCCGAGGAGACCGCGGCGGGGTATCGGCGGCTGATCGAAGCGGGGCTGGCGCGCGACCGCGACGCGATCCGCGAGACAGCGGTTGCGGTCGGGTTCCTCGGTTCGGCGGCGGCGGCGGCGCATCGCCCGGCGATCGACCGGATCATCGCGGCGATCGACGACGCGCTCAACCGGCCGGGCGCGTTCGACTTCGGCGACCGCGCGTTCGTCCCAGTGGTGCGCGAGGAGGCCAAGGCGATGATCGCTGACCGGACGACGTGGCACGTTCCGCATGTCGAGACGCTGTTCGTCCAGCGCAAGGTGAGCGGCACGGCGTTGCTCGCGGCGCGGCTGAAGGCGCGGGTCGATGTGCGCGGGCTGGCGGCGGCGGCGGTCGCGTAGATCCGACGTTTAACTCGTCACCCCGGACTTGATCCGGGGTCCCGCTTTACGTCGCGACCGTCGGGAAGAAGCGGGGCCCCGGATCAGGTCCGGGGCGACGGTGACAGGGTGGGTCCGGGACGACAACGGTTCAGACCGTCGCCTTCGTCCGTCCCGCCTCGACCGCCGCGTCGCTTGCCAGACGGTCGGCACGTTCGTTTTCGGGGTGGCCGGCGTGGCCCTTGACCCATTTCCAGTCGACCCGGTGTGGCCGTGCCGCCTCGAGCAGCGCCTGCCAGAGGTCGGCGTTCTTGACCGGCTTCTTGTCGGCGGTCTTCCAGCCGTTCTTCTGCCAGCCGTGGATCCACTTGGTCAGCCCGTCCATGACGTAGCGGCTGTCGGTCGACAAAGTCACGCGGCACGGGCGGGTCAGCGCGTTCAGCCCCTGAATCGCGGCGGTCAGCTCCATGCGGTTGTTGGTGGTGAGCGGCTCGCCGCCGGCCAGCTCCTTCTCGTGCTTGCCGGCGCGGATCACCGCGCCCCAGCCGCCGGGGCCGGGATTCCCCTTGCACGCGCCGTCGGTGAACAGCTCGACCTGCGTCAGCTCGGTCATGCGAACGCCGCCGGATGGGCTTCGTACCAGTCGAGCCGGCGGAGATAGGCGAGCGGGTCCTTGCGCATCACCAACGCGTCGGCGGGCGTATGCAGCCAGTCCCACGCGCGGCTGAGCAAGAAGCGGATGCACGCGCCGCGCGCCAGCAGCGGCAGCGCGGTGCGCTCGGCATCGCTGAGCCCGAACGCGGCGGTATAGCCGGTCAGCAACGCGGCGCCGACCGCGGCATCGGGGTTCTCGCCGCGGGCGTCGAAGGTCCATGCCGAATGCATTACCGCGACGTCATAGGCGCGGACGTCGGTGCAGGCGAAGTAGAAGTCGATCAGCCCGGTGACGGCGTCACCGTGCATCAGCACGTTGTCCGGGAACAGGTCGGCGTGGATCGCGCTGACCGGCAGGTCGAGCGGCCATGCCTGCTCGACGCCGCGCAGTGCGGTGTCGATGCGGTCGAACAGGCCGGGCTGGATCGTGTCGAGGTCGCGCCCGCATTTCTCCAGCAGCGGTCGCCATGTCGCGATGCCCATCGAGTTGACGCGCGTCTGGCGGAAGTCGGCGAGCGCGGCGTGCATGTCGCCCATCGCGGTCGCCGCCGAATGCGCCTGTGCCGGGGTCGGGTGCGACACCGACACGCCGGTCAGGAAGCGGATCAGGCAGGCCGGGCGTCCCTCCAGCGTCTGGATCACCGCGCCGTCGCGGTCGGGGATCGCCGGCGGCACCGCCACTGCGCGCGCGGCGAGATGATCGAGCAGCGCCATGAAAAACGGCAGATCGTCCGCCGCGACGCGCTTTTCATAGAGCGTCAGGATGAAGCGCGCCGTCGTGGTGTCGACGAGGTAGTTGGAATTCTCCACCCCCTCGGCGATGCCCTTGACGGAGACCAGTTCGCCGACGTCGTAGCGGCGAAGGAAGGCAGCGAGCGCCTCGGCGGAGACGTGCGTGTAGACAGCCATCATGCGTGCGTCAGGCGGCGGCGTCGAGCCCGCGCGGCAGCTTGAACGCGATCGTCTCGCGCGTCGTCTCCTCCTCGCGCTCGGTCACGTCGAAGCGGGCCGCCAGCCGGTCGACCAGCTCGCGCACCAGCAATTCGGGAGCAGAGGCACCGGCGGTGATCCCCAGCGTGCCGACGCCGTCGAGGAACGCCCAGTCGAGGTCGCTGGCGCGCTGGATCAGCGCGGCGCGGATTCCCTGCCGCTCGGCGACCTCGACCAGCCGCACCGAATTCGACGAATTGGGCGCGCCGATCACCAGCACCGCGTCGCATGCGTCGGCGATCGCCTTGACTGCTGCCTGCCGGTTCGAGGTGGCGTAGCAGATGTCCTCGCCGCGCGGCGCCTGGATCGCGGGGAAGCGGCGGTGGATCGCGGCGACGATCGCCGCGGTATCGTCGACCGACAACGTCGTCTGCGTCAGGAACGACAGGTTTTGCGGATCGGGGACAACCAAGGTGTCGACGTCCTCAACCGTCTCGATCAGCGACATGGCGCCCTCGGGCACCTGCCCGAACGTGCCGATCACTTCCGGGTGGCCGGCGTGACCGATGAAGAGGATGTGGCGGCCGGAGTCGACCAGCCGTTCGGCCTGACGATGCACCTTCGAGACGAGCGGGCAGGTCGCGTCGAGATAGTCGAGCCCGCGGTTCTGCGCCTCGGCGGGCACGGACTTGGGCACGCCGTGCGCGGAGAACACCACCGGCGCGCCATCGGGCACCTCCGTCAGTTCCTCGACGAACACCGCGCCCTTCGCCTTCAGCGAGTCGACCACGAACTTGTTGTGGACGATCTCGTGCCGGACATAGACCGGCGCGCCATGCTTCTCGATCGCCAGCTCGACGATGCGGATCGCGCGGTCCACGCCGGCGCAGAAGCCGCGCGGCGCGGCGATCAGCAATTCCAGCGGGCGGCGGGTGGCGGCGGCGGGGTCGGTGACGGGATCGGCCATGCCGGCGGCTCTACGCGAATGCTTGCTCCGGCGATAGACGCTTCCTATGCTGGCGACGACCCGGGGCCGTTTCGCGGCGCCGTTTCACTTGTGCCCATTGCCCGGGATTGTGTTTGTGAACGCTCGCCAAATCGCCGCTCCGCTGATCCTCCTGCTCGTGGGTGGATGCGCGAAGAGCGGGGAGATCGATGTTTCCGGCGGGGGTGCCGGCATCACCGCGGTGCGCAGCGCCTGCCCGACGGTCGGCGTGCCCGCGGGCACCGGCGACGTGACGTTGTTCGATCCGTCGAACAGCCGGGCCGCCAGCGCGATCGACGTGGTCGCGACGATCAGCAACGTGCGGTCGACCTGCGACGATCAGGGCGCCGACGTCACGACGCGCGTCACCTTCGACGTCCGTGCGCGTCGCACCCGTACCGATGGCGCGCGTGACGTGACCTTGCCCTATTTCATCGTCGTCACCCGCGGTGGCAGCCAGGTGGTCGCCAAGCGAGTGTCGCAGGTCGGGCTTCATTTCGATGCGGGGCAAGGCGTCAGCAGCACCAGCGCCGAGGCGAACAGCGCGGTGGCGCGCAGCGCCGCGACGTTGCCGCAGGACGTCCGCGACCGGCTGACGCGGCGTCGCAAGGCGGGTGACGATGATGCAGCGGTGGATCCGCTCGCCGATCCGAAGGTGCGTTCGGCGGTGGCCTCGGCATCGTTCGAGGCGTTGGTCGGCTTCCAGCTCACGCAGGACCAGCTCCGCTACAATGCGACGCGCTGACCCGAAACGGTGAATATTTCAGCAACCGTCTTCGAATGTTTCGGGCGCTCAATCTTTAGGCAAGATTCGGCTGCGTAAGAGCGTCCGGCCGATGTCGCGGTGACTCGGTCAGAGGAATTTGGACGTGACCAGCGTGTCTCCCATTGCCGGCACATCGTCGATCCTGCGATCGATGCAGGCTGCGCGCGCGGCGGCAGCGCCCGAGTCGCCGGTCGCTGCCACGCCGGTCGCGCCGATCAAGCGCGAGGAGCCGGTCGCCGCCTCGACCGGCAGCCTGATCCGCACTGCCGGCGAGCATCTCGATCAATTCGATCGTGTCATGGAGAAGCTGCGCGCCAATATGGCACCGGGCGCGGTCACCTATGGCCGTACCTCGTCGGTCGGGCAGACCGGGCAGATCGTCGACCGGCTCGGTTGACGCGCCGCCGGGACTTGCCCCGGCGCTGCGCTTCGCTACGGAACGAAGCGTGACCGAGGACGACCGCCTGATCTCGCCCGCGCGCCGTGTCGAGGATGTCGACGCCGCGCTGCGCCCCAAGACGCTCGGCGATTTCGTCGGGCAAAAGGCCGCCCGCGAAAACCTGCGCGTATTCATCGAGGCGGCGAAGGGGCGGGGCGACGCGCTCGACCACGTGCTGTTCTTCGGACCGCCGGGTCTCGGCAAGACGACGCTGGCGCAGATCGTCGCGCGCGAAATGGGGGTCGGCTTTCGCGCGACCTCCGGTCCGGTGATCGCCAAGTCGGGTGATCTTGCCGCCCTGCTGACCAATCTCGAGGACGGCGACGTGCTGTTCATCGACGAGATCCACCGTCTGCAACCCGCGGTCGAGGAGGTGCTCTATCCCGCGATGGAGGATCGCGCGCTCGACCTGATGATCGGTGAGGGGCCGTCGGCGCGCAGCGTGCGGATCGACCTGCCACGCTTTACCCTGGTCGGCGCGACGACGCGGCAGGGGTTGCTGACCACACCGCTGCGCGACCGGTTCGGGATTCCGGTGCGGCTGCAATTCTATACCGTCGAGGAGCTGGAGCGCGTGGTGTCGCGCGCGGCGCAGTTGCTCGACCTCGGTATCGCGCGGGACGGGGCGATGGAGATCGCGCGCCGCGCACGGGGGACACCGCGGATCGCCGGGCGGCTGCTGCGCCGCGTGCGCGATTTCGCGACGGTCGCCGGCGCGCCGATGGTCGATGCGCCGGTCGCCGATCGCGCGCTCAACCGGCTGGAAGTCGACAAGCTCGGCCTTGATGCGATGGATCGCCGCTATCTGATGATGATCGCGGACATCTACCGCGGCGGCCCGGTCGGGGTCGAAACGCTCGCCGCCGGGCTGAGCGAGCCGCGCGACACGATCGAGGAAGTGATCGAACCCTATCTGATCCAGCTCGGGCTGGTCGCACGCACCGCGCGCGGGCGCGTGCTCAATGCGGGCGGGTGGAAGCACCTTGGCCTCAACCCGCCGGCCGGATCGCAGGACGGGCTGTTCGACTAGGGCGGATCGACGGTCGGGGGGCAGGCCTCATTTCAAGCCCTCACCGGAAGAGATCGTTGCGAAAGGTCGGGACCGTGCCCTTTCCAAGCCGTACCCCGGCGAAGGCCGGGTCCGGTTGGAGAGATAGTTCAGCTAGTCGCAATCGCCTCCCAACCGGGCCTCGACCTTCGCCGGGGTACAAGAAGGCGGGTTTAGCAACCTTCCCCTTCGGGGGAGGGCTTGGGCGCTTTGATCTAAGGACGGCGCGGGTAGCGTGCGGCGAACTCGCGGTCGGACATGACGAGATAGCGGACGGTGTCGACCAGCGCCCAGATGCCGGTGACGATCAACCCGAAGAAGGTGAGCGTCAGGACGAGCATCACGATCGCCGAGGCGGTGCGCCCGAGATAAAAGCGGTGGACGCCGAGCGTGCCGAGCAGGAAGGCGAGCGCCGCCGCCACATATTTGTTGCGATCGTTGTGCGGCACGGCGCTGGCGGCGAGCGGCGGCGGTGCGCTCGCCAGCGGGAAGATGTTGAGCGCACGGCCGCCCGACGTCTCGAAGTCGACCGGCTGGCCGATCGCCGGTTCACCGCGCTGCGCCCAATCCTCGGGCAGGAAGGTGTAGCGCTGCCCGTCATCGCCCGCCACCAGGCCGTGACCGCTGCGCGCGTCGACGCCCAGTACCTGCCCACGCATCACATTCCCCTTCTCGCTGCGCGCCGTCTCAACATCGTGCCGGGGTTTAGGCAAGGATCGCGATGCGCGCACGCGGACAAAAATATTTTGTTGCGTGGCACCCAAGCCACAGGTCTGATAGCCCCTCCCCCATGCCCGTGTCCGCCGCCCGCTCCGCTCGCGAAATCCTCGTCAATCTGCACGACGTGATGGCCGCGCGCTCGAACGCCCAGGCCAAGCTCAATTCGGTCGTCGAGATCATCGGCGAGGCGCTGGATAGCGAGGTCTGCTCGATCTATCTGTTGCGTGAGGGGGTGCTGGAGCTGTTCGCGACGCGCGGGCTCGATCCGGCGGCGGTGCACGTCACCAAACTGGCGCTGGGTGAGGGGCTGGTCGGCACGATCGCGCAACATAACGAGGTGCTCAACCTCGACGAGGCCGCCAGCCACCCCGATTTCGCCTACAAGCCCGAGACTGGCGAGGATCGCTACCACAGCTTCGCAGGGGTGCCGATCATCCGGCGCGAGCGCGCGGTCGGGGTGCTGGCGGTGCAGCATGCCGACCCCCGCCGCTACGAGGATGTCGAGATCGAGGCGCTGCAGACGGTGGCGATGGTGCTGAGCGAATTGATCGCCAATGCCGGGCTGATCGACCAGGCGGGCCCGCGCGACCGGCCGCAATCGACCGCCCCGACGCGCATCGCCGGGCAGAAGCTGGTCGACGGCATGGCGGTGGGCTGCGCGGTCTTCCACCAGCCGCGCATCCATATCGAGCACACGGTCGCCGAGGACACCGAGGCCGAGCGCCACCGCGTCTATGCCGCCTTCGACAAGATGCGCGAGCAGATCGACCGGATCGCACGCGAGGCGGAGTTCGGCGTCGGTGACGAGCATCAGGAGGTGATCGCCACCTACAAGATGTTCGCCTATGACGAGGGCTGGGCACGGCGCATCAACGAGGCGATCGACAGCGGGCTGACGGCGGAGGCGGCAATCGAACGCGTCCAGCAGCGCACCCGCCAACGGATGCGCGAGATCGACGACCCGCTGCTTGCCGACCGGATGCACGATCTGGAGGATTTGTCGAACCGCCTGCTGCGGATCGTCTCCGGCCAGATGGGGACTGCGGCGCAGATGGGGTTGCGGCAGGATACGATCCTGATTGCACGCAACCTCGGCCCGGCCGAACTGCTCGAATATGACCGTCGCCGGCTGAAGGGCGTGGTGCTGGAGGAGGGGTCGCTGACCGCACACGTCACGATCGTCGCGCGCGCGATGGGCGTGCCGGTGCTCGGGCGCGTCCGCGACGTGCGGCGACTGATTGCGGAGGGCGACCTGCTGTTGCTCGACGTCACTGAGGGCACGCTGACCGTCCGTCCGACCAGCGGGATGGAGGAGGCGTTCGAGGCCAAGCTGGCCGCGCGGCAGAAACGCAAGGCGGCCTATGCCGCGTTGCGCGACGTCGCGCCGGAAACGAAGGACGGCTATCGCCTGACGGTGATGGTCAACGCCGGGCTGCGCGACGATGTCGCGGCGCTCGACGTGACCGGCGCCGACGGAATCGGGCTGTTCCGTACCGAATTCCAGTTTCTGGTCTCGGCGACGCTGCCGCAGCGCGAACGCCAGCAGCGTCTGTATCGCGAGGTGCTGGACGCCGCAGGCGCGCGTCCGGTGATCTTCCGCACCGTCGACATCGGCGGTGACAAGGCCCTGCCGTACCTGATCCACGCCGAGGATGAGGAAAACCCGGCGATGGGCTGGCGCGCGCTGCGGCTGGCGCTGGAACGCGACGGGCTGATGAAGGCGCAGGCGCGCGCGTTGCTGGAGGCGGCGGCCGGGCGGACGCTCAACGTCATGTTCCCGATGGTGTCCGAGGCGTGGGAGTTCGACGAGGCGCGCGCGCTGTTCGAAAAGCAGCGCGATTTCCTCGCCTCGCGTAACAAGCGGTTGCCGCTCGAGGTCAATTACGGTGCGATGCTCGAAGTACCGGCGCTCGCGTATCAGCTCGACCTGCTGCTGCCCTCGGTCGATTTCCTGTCGATCGGCACCAACGACCTGACGCAGTTTCTGTTTGCCGCCGATCGCGCCAACCCCAAGCTCGCCGAACGCTACGACTGGTTGTCGCCTTCGATCCTGCGCTTCCTGCGCCGCGTTGTGGTGCCTGCGACGCACGCCGGCGTGCCGGTCGGGGTGTGCGGCGAGATGGGCGGGCGGCCGCTGGAGGCGATGGCGCTGATCGGGATCGGGATCGACCGGCTGTCGATCACGCCGGCGGCGGTCGGCCCGGTGAAGGCGATGATCCGCTCGCTCGATCGCGGCGCACTGGTCGCGTTCATGGAGGAGTTGCTGTCGCGCCCGCCGCGCGATGTGCGTGGTGCGCTGGCACGCTGGGCGGCGGAACAGGGCGTCGAACTGGCATAGCGACAGGACGGACTGAGCCAGCGTCTGGCGGCACGGTGTGTTGACACGTCCGTGACGCTTTGAAAGACGATAGGGACGCATCGCGGTTAACGCAGGGGTCGGAGACAGGAATGAGCGAAGGCGAGCATCCGGCGCAGGCGACGTCGCCGAGCGGCGCTCCGCAGTCCGGCACGGTCGGGGCCCGGCTGCGCGCCGCTCGTGAGGCGCAGGGATTGTCAGTGGCCGAGGTGGCGGCGCGGACGCGGGTGACGCAGCGCTTCCTTGAGGCGCTGGAGGACGACCGACTCGATCTGCTGCCCTCGCCGACCTACGCGTCCGGGTTTGCCCGCGCCTATGCGCGCGCGGTCGGGCTCGATCAGGCCGAGATCGGACGTGGTATCCGCGGCGAGCTGGCGCGCGGCGCGATGCCGATCCGGCAGCATCATATCGAGGAAATCGCCGATCCGTCGCGCGGGCCGTCACGCGGAACGGTGATCGTCGCGGCGGGTGTCGCGCTGGCGGTGCTGATCCTCGGCGTGCTGTGGCTGTCGACGGGCATGTTCCGCGGCACGCAGGAGTCGCCGGAGGCGGCGGCGAGCCCGACGACGGTGGCGCGCAGTGCGCCGGTGCCGCCGCCCAGTCCGACCCCGGCGACGGGCAAGGTGGTGCTGACCGCGAAGAACGAGGTGTGGATGCGCGTCTACGACGGCGCGAACAAGACGTTGTTCACGGGCACGTTGCAACCCGGGCAGACCTTCGAGGTGCCCGCCGGCACCGACCGGCCGATGCTCAACATCGGGCGGCCCGATCAGCTGGAGGTGACGGTCGACGGCCGTGCGCTCCCGCCGCTCGGTGACGGCAAGCGCGCGATGAAGGACGTCGGCGTCAGCGCAGAGGCATTGGCGGCGCGATCCGCCGCCGTGGCGGCACCGGCGGCGACGCCGGGCGGCGGCACGAGCCCTGCGCCGACCGCGGGCAACACGGGGGTGCCGTCCGCCTTTCAGGCGACCACTGGACAGTGAGGTTCGGCGTTTGCCTGCTTCAGGCTGGCGACAGCTGTGATATCACAGACTTTTATCCGGTGCCGATGCATCGGGGGACGAGAAGATGACCAAGTTTCTAGCCGGCGCGGCGATCGCGCTTACCCTGGCCAGCCCGGCGCTGGCCCAGCGTGACGCGCCGGTCACCGCCCGCGTCGACAAGCTGGAGAGCGAAATGCGCGCGGTGCAGCGCAAGGTGTTCCCGGGCGGCGCGGGCATGATGGTGGAGCCGCAGATCGCGCCGAGCGCGCCGGCGCCGGTCGAGGCGGCAGGTGTGCCCGCATCGGGCGCGATCACCGATCTCACCGCGCGTGTCACCTCGCTCGAACAGCAGCTGGCGTCGATGACCGGGCAGATCGAGCAGAACGAATTCAAGCTGCGCCAGCTGGAAGGCCAGTTCGCCGACTACCGCAAGGCGACCGACGCGAAGCTCGCAGCCCCGCCGGCGGCGACGCCGGTCGCGCCGGTCGGCGGTCCCGATGTCACGGTGCCGGAGGCCCCCGAGCCGGCCGACAGGCCCGCCAGCACGGCCAGTGTCGCCAAGCCGAACAGCGGGGACGCGGCGGAGGACGGCTACCTCTACGGCTACCGGTTGTGGGAGGCGAAGCGCTATGGTGACGCGGTGACGGCGCTCAAGAAGGTCGTTGCCGACTTTCCCAAGCATCGCCGTGCCAGCTATGCACAGAATCTGATCGGCCGGGCCTATCTCGATGACGGCAAGCCCAGCCTCGCCTCGATCGCTTTCTACGACAATTACAAGAAGTTTCCGGATGGCGAGCGCGCACCGGACAGCCTGTTCTATCTCGGCAGCGCGCTGGTCAAGCTCGACAAGGCGGCGGATGCCTGCAAGGTCTATGGCGAGTTGAGCGACGTCTATGGTGCGACGATCTCCGCCAAGATGAAGGCCGACATCGTCAAGGCCCGCGCTACCGCCAAGTGCAAGTGAGGTGACGCTGCGTCCGCTGCCGGAGGCGGCGGTCGCGCGGTTCCGCGGCGATGTCGAGCGGCTGGTCGCGCAGGCGCGCGGAGCAGCGGTATCCGGCGAGCCGCGGCTGGCGTTGGCGGTCTCCGGCGGCGCCGACAGTATGGCGATGCTGCGACTGGCAGCCGCAGGGTTGGCGGGGCGGATCACGGTCGCGACCTTCGATCACCGGCTGCGCGCCGGGTCGGGCGGAGAGGCGGCGCTGGTCGGCAGCGTCTGCGCCGCGCTGGCGATCCCGCATCAAACGCTCACGCCGTTCGCGCCGATCACCGGCAACAGCGTGCAGATGCGCGCGCGGACCGCACGGTACGCGGCACTGGGCACGTGGGCGCGGGGTGAGGGCGCGGGGTTCCTGCTTACCGCGCATCATGCCGACGACCAGGCCGAAACGCTGCTGATGCGACTCCAGCGCGCGTCCGGACTGTCCGGACTGGCGGGCATTCGGGCCGTGCGGTTCGATGCCGATGGCGTGGTGCTGCGCCCCTTGCTCGATTGGCGACGTGCCGAGTTGCGCGCGTTGGCGAGCGAAAGTGCGACGCCGTTCGTCGACGATCCGTCGAACGACGATCCGCGGCACGACCGGACGCGGATCCGTGCCCTGCTCGCCGCGACGCCGGCGCTCGATCCGGTCGCGCTGGCGGCGTCGGCGGGTTTTCTCGCCGAGGCGGAAGAGGTGCTCGTCCAATCCGCCGAACGGCTGTGGGCGGAGCGCTGGCGTGGTCCGGACAGTGGCCTGCCGGTTGCCGGCGAGCCGCGCGATCTTCGCCGCCGGCTCGTACGTCGCGCGCTGGCCGAAACCCGCATGCGACTCGGGATCGGGCGCCCGTCGTTCGATGCCGATTCGGCCAACGTCGAGGCGTTGCTCGACGCGCTGGCGGCGGGGCGGGCGGCGACACATGGCGGCGTCATGGTGCGTAGCACCTCGAGAGGCTGGGTCTTTTGCGCGGCACCACCGCGTCGATCACTCTAACCGACGTTGTTCCATTGCCATTAACCCGTCCGGGCCTACATTGTACGCGACGGAAAGGTAGCCGATGAACGACAACGACAGGCAGCCCGGAAACGGCGGCAATGACAATGGTGGCTCGGGCGGTCCGAACCCGTGGATGAAGAGCCTGCTGATCTGGGTCGGCGTGCTGCTTTCGCTCGCGGTGGTGGTGACGCTGTTCGACGGCCGGACGAGTTCGGCGCAGGGCAATACGATCGCTTACTCCACCTTCCTCGACAAGGTCGACGAAGGCACGGTGAAGAGCGTCAACGTCAGCCGCGACATGATCTCGGGCAGCTTCTCCAGCGGTGACAAGTTCCGCACCTATCCGGTGCAGGATTCGGGGCTGATGGACCGGCTGCGCAAGTCGGGGGTCGAGGTTGCGGGCAAGCCCGAGGAAGGGCCGTCGATCTGGATGGTGCTGCTGTATCAGTCGCTGCCGTTCCTGCTGTTCCTGGGCATCGCGTTTTTCGTGTTGCGCCAGATGCAGAAGGGTGGCGGCGCGGGCGGCGCGATGGGCTTCGGCAAGAGCCGCGCCAAGGTGCTGACGCAGAAGGAGGGCAAGGTAACCTTCAACGACGTCGCCGGCATCGATGAGGCACGCGAGGAACTGGTCGAGATCGTCGACTTCCTCAAGGACCCGACCAAGTTCGCGCGGCTCGGCGGCAAGATCCCGAAGGGTGCGTTGCTGGTCGGCTCGCCGGGCACCGGCAAGACGCTGCTGGCGCGCGCGATTGCGGGCGAGGCGGGCGTGCCGTTCTTCACCATCTCGGGTTCGGACTTCGTCGAGATGTTCGTGGGCGTCGGTGCGAGCCGCGTCCGCGACATGTTCGAACAGGCCAAGAAGAGCGCGCCGTGCATCGTCTTCATCGACGAAATCGACGCGGTCGGCCGTCATCGTGGCGCCGGGCTCGGCAATGGCAATGACGAGCGCGAGCAGACGCTCAACCAGCTGCTGGTCGAGATGGACGGCTTCGAGGCAAACGAGGGCATCATCATCGTCGCGGCGACCAACCGCCCCGACGTGCTCGACCCTGCGCTGCTGCGGCCGGGCCGTTTCGACCGGCAGGTCGTGGTGCCGCGTCCGGACATTGATGGCCGCGTCAAGATCCTCGAAGTGCATATGAAGAAGGTGCCGCTGGCGCCCGACGTCGATGCGCGGACGATCGCGCGCGGCACGCCGGGTTTCTCGGGCGCCGATCTCGCCAATCTCGTCAACGAGGCGGCGCTGATGGCGGCGCGCAAGGGCAAGCGGCTGGTCGCGAACGCCGAGTTCGAAGAGGCCAAGGACAAGGTCATGATGGGCGCCGAGCGTCGCAGCATGGTCATGACCGAGGACGAGAAGCGGATGACCGCCTATCACGAGGCGGGCCATGCGATCGTCGCGCTGCATGAGCCGGCGTCGGACCCGATCCACAAGGCGACGATCATCCCGCGCGGGCGTGCGCTGGGCATGGTCATGCGGCTGCCGGAGCGTGACAGCTACAGCTATCATCGTGACAAGATGTACGCGAACCTCGCGGTGGCGATGGGCGGGCGGATCGCCGAGGAAGTGATCTTCGGCTATGACAAGGTGTCGAGCGGCGCGAGCGGCGACATCCAGTACGCCACCGGTCTGGCGCGCGACATGGTCACGAAGTGGGGCATGTCGGACAAGGTTGGTCCGGTCGAATATGCACAGCCCGAAGGCGAGAGCTTCCTCGGCTATTCGTCGAGCCAGCCGGTGCGGATGTCGAATGCCACGGCGCAGCTGATCGACGACGAGATCAAGGCGATCGTCGAGGGCGGTCTGCACCGCGCCAAGCAGGTGCTCACCGACCATCTCGACCAGCTGCACACGCTGGCGGGGGCGCTGCTCGAATATGAGACGCTCAGCGGTGACGAGATCAAGCGCTTGATCGCGGGTGAGGAACTCGATCGTCGCGACCAGGGGCCAAAGACGCCTTCAATGCCGGCGGTGGGAACGTCGATTCCAAAGACCAAGCGGCCATCGGGGCCGTTCGGCAATCCGTCGCCTGCCGGGGCGTGATGCCTCGGTAGCGATGTGGGTGATGAAGGAGGCGGCCTGCGGGTCGCCTCTTTTTTTGTGCGCCGCTTGGCCTCGTCGTTGCGAGCGTAGTGAAGCAATCCAGAGCCGGATCAGAACGCCCTGGATTGCTTCGCTGCGCTCGCAATGACGGCGGAGGTTGCGTCGGGTGCCCATACCGCCGTTGGTGGTCGTCCGCTCGCCTACCTCACCCGTCGCTCCGGACATGATCCGCGGCCGGCTCCTTCCTGGCAACGGACGTAAGAAGAAGTGGAGTCCCGGATCAAGTCCGGGATGACGATCGAGATTTGCGCTATTCTCCCGCGCCGGCGACGATCGCATTCCATCCCGCTTCGTCGATGACCATGATCCCCAGCTCGGCGGCCTTGGTCGCTTTCGACCCCGCGCCGGGCCCGGCGACGAGCAGGTCGGTCTTCTTCGACACCGACCCTGCGACATGCGCGCCGAGCCGCTCGGCCTGCGCCTTCGCCTCGTCACGGCTGAGCGTCTCGAGCTTGCCGGTGAACACCACCGTCTTGCCCGTGACTTCCGAGCCGCGCGTCTCGACTACGAACGGCGGCGGCGTCACCTCGGCGAGCAAATCGATCCAGACTGCCTGATTGTGCGGCTCGTGGAAGAAGTCGGCGAGTGCATGACCGACTGCCGCGCCGACATTCTCGACGCCGATTAACTCCGCAATCGCCTTGTCGAGGCGGTTGCGGTGCCGCTCGGGGGTTTCGCCGATCACCGCCGGCAGCGCTTCGCGCAGCGCGATGACCTCGCGCGCCTTCTCGGCGAGCGCGGGCAGGGTGACGTAGCGCTTGAGCAGATCGCGGGCGGTGACGATTCCGACGTGGCGGATGCCGAGCCCGAACAGCAGCCGCGCCGCGTCGGGGGTGCGCCGCGCCTCGATCGCGTCGAGCAAGGCGTCGACCGAGCGCGCCTGCCAGCCCTCGCGCCCGACCAGCTCGTCGCGGTGCGCGGCGAGGCGGAAGATGTCGGCGGGCTCCTTGATCCAGCCGAGATCGGTCAGTTCGACCAGCGTCTTTTCGCCGAGCCCGTCGATGTCGAGCGCGCCGCGGCTGACAAAATGCTTGAGCCGTTCCAGCCGCTGCGCCGGGCACACCAGCCCGCCGGTGCAGCGCACATCGACCTCACCCTCTTCGGCGACCGCCTCGCTGCGGCAGATCGGGCAGTGATCGGGGAAGGCGAACGGCGGCAGCTCGGCGGTGCGCGGCAGCACCGCGACGATCTGCGGGATCACGTCACCGGCGCGTTGCAGGATCACCCGGTCGCCCTCGCGCGCGTCGAGCCGCGCGATCTCGTCGCGGTTGTGGAGCGTGGCGTTGGTGACGACGACGCCGCCGACCGTAACCGGGGTGAGCCGCGCCACCGGGGTCAGCTTGCCGGTGCGGCCGACTTGGATATCGATCCGCTCCAGCGTGGTCTGCGCCTGTTCTGCGGGAAATTTGTGCGCGATCGCCCAGCGCGGGGCGCGGCCGACGCTGCCCATCCGCTCCTGCCAGTCCAGCCGGTCGAGCTTGTAGACGACGCCGTCGATGTCGAACGGCAGATCGGCGCGCTGTGCCTCGATCGCGCGGTAGACGGCCAGCGCGCCCGCGGCATCATCGCAGCGCCTAAACGCATCGGCGATCGGGAAGCCCCACGCGCGGAGCGCCGCGACGACCGCCGCTTGCGTGTCGCCGGGGATCGCGCTCGCCTCGCCCCAGCCGTGCGCGAGAAACCGCAACGGCCGGGCGCGCGTGACGTCCGGATCCTTCTGGCGAAGCGAGCCGGCCGCGGCGTTGCGCGGATTGGCGAACTGGCGCGCCTCCTTGCCGCTGGCGTCGGCCTCTTCGGCCAGCCGGCGGTTAAGCGCTGCGAACGCCGCCTTTTCCATATAGACCTCGCCGCGCACCTCGAGGACGTCGGGCGCGGCGGCGGGGAGCGCCGCGGGAATGTCGGCGATCGTGCGGACGTTAGCGGTCACGTCCTCGCCGACCGCGCCGTCGCCGCGGGTGAGCGCCTGCACCAGCCGGCGATCCTCGTAGCGTAGCGAGCAGGACAGGCCGTCGATCTTCGGCTCGGCGGTGAGCGCAACCGGCTCCTCGGCGGCCAGCCGCAGGAAGCGGCGGACGCGCGTGACGAACTCCGTCACCTCCTCGTCAGAGAAAGCGTTGTCGAGGCTCATCATCGGGCGGGCGTGCGCCACCTTGGCGAGATGCGCGGCGGGCGCCGCGCCGACCTGCCGGCTCGGCGAATCGTCGCGGGCCAGTGCGGGGAAAGCCTGTTCGATCGCGCGGTTGCGCCGGACGAGCGCGTCATAGGCCGCGTCGCTGATCTCCGGTGCGTCCTCGGTATGATAGCGCCGGTTGTGGTGGGCGATCTCGGTGGCCAGCCGCGCCAGCTCGGCAGCGGCGGCGGTGTCGTTCTCGGGCAGCGGCGCGTCGGTCATCGCACCGGGTTAGAAAACCCGCGCGGCAGCGTCCATCACTTCACGCGGCGGCGAGCTTCTCCGCGGTCGCGTCGGCGAGGCTGGTGCCGTCGAGGATGCGCGCCGTTTCGTCGCGTACGCGCATCATCGCCAGCCGAATCGCGCATTCGGCCTCGCTCTTGCAATCCTTGCACGGGCGATAGGCGGTGCGGCTGACGCAGGGAACGAGCGCGAGCGGCCCCTCGATCACGCGGATCACCTCGCCGAGCGAGATCAGATGCGCGGGCCGCGACAGGACGTAACCGCCCATCTTGCCGCGATAGCTGTGCAGCAGCCCGGCATCGCGCAGGTCGGCAAGGATCAACTCGAGGAATTTGCGGGGAACATTTGCCTCGGCCGCGATGCGCGTCATCGGCGTCGGCGGCGCGCCGGCCGGGCCGGTGGCCAGAAACAGCATCGATCGCAGGGCGTAACGGGAGCGCTGAGTGAGCATAGCCCACTATATACAGGGATATTGTGGCGGGCAAATGGCCGTTCGCCCCTTTTCCAAACGCTTCTGGTGTCCTATATCGCTCGTCGTCGGGTTCTACCCGGCTATGGCGATAAACTGCGGCGTAAAATAGATGCAGCGGACCCGGGGGCAGTACCCGGCGGCTCCACCATAAGTGGTGGTGTTTCTGGACACCGTTTCTGACGGGGCCGAACCAGGATCGACGTGTGTTGAAAGGCGCTGTTTTCGCTCGGAATGGGACCACCGCAACGGCCCATTACACAAGTGCCAACGATAACGAAGCACTCGCGATTGCGGCGTAACTGAGGGCCTAACG
The DNA here is from genome assembly GCF_902506455.1 of Sphingomonas sp. 8AM. Taxonomy (GTDB): domain Bacteria; phylum Pseudomonadota; class Alphaproteobacteria; order Sphingomonadales; family Sphingomonadaceae; genus Sphingomonas. Next base: position 3,301,234 of record NZ_LR733844.1, read on the forward strand.
GCCTGACGTTACACCAAGATAGCGCGGTTGGACCCCACCGGGCAACAGAAGGGGATTCCAGCGGTACGGGGAGCACCGGGCAACAGAAGCTCCCCACTTACCTTATTTCTAGCGGCAGAACCGTCCCGGGTCAGTCGTTGCCGAGCAAAGATGATTTGCGCGGGATCGTTTCTTCGTTCGGCTGCCCTTTGTCGAGCTGATCCGAAGGGCGGCGCGCGTCCCCGTCCTGCTGATGCTCGGTCGAGAGATTGGGGCGCTTGGTCTCGGTGGTCGGGCGGATTGCGTCATCGGACATCGCATCGTCTCCTCTACGTTGACCAACGGATCGCATCATGCGGCCGTTCCCGCTGCCCGGTGGGATCGATCAAGCGGGATGAGAGCTGGCGGCGCCTTTCCTTCATCGTCCGAATTGGATCCGGAACCCCGACTTTCTCCGACGAAGAAAGAAGCGGGATCCCGGATCAAGTCCGGGATGACGGGGAGTGAGGCTGATCGGGGGAGGGCGGCACCTAGCCGTCGATGCTGCCGCCCAGCGCGGCATGGACGAGGCCACCGTCGACCGCGATCGTCTCGCCGACGACATAGTCCCCGGCGCGGCTGGCGAGATAGATGGCGGTGCCGGCCATGTCCTCGTCAGTGCCGATCCGCCGCGCCGGGATCGCCCTGGCCACCGCCTCGCCATGGTCGCGCGCGGCACGGTTCATCTCACTGGCGAAGGCACCCGGCGCGATCGAGGTGACGTTGATGCCGTCACGTATCAGCCGCGCCGCCAGCCGCTTGGTCAGATAGATCAGCGCCGACTTCGAAGCGTGATAGCTGTACGTCTCCCACGGATTGAGCCGCAGCCCGTCGATCGAGGTGATATTGATGACCTTGGCCGGGCGCTGCGCGCTCGCACCGGCCTTGAGTAGCGCGTGAAGCGACTGCGTCAGGAAAAACGGCGATTTGACGTTGAGGTCCATGACCTTGTCCCAGCCTGCCTCCGGAAAGTCCTCGAACGCTACGCCCCAGGCCGCGCCGGCATTGTTAACGAGGATGTCGAGTCGTTCCTCACGCTTGGCCAGCGCGGCGGCGAGCGCGCGACAGCCGTCGACGGTGGAGATATCCTGCGGGAGCGCGATGCAATTCTCGCCAAGCTCGGCAGCGGTTTCCGCACAGGCCTCGGCCTTGCGGCTTGAGACGTAGACGCGCGCGCCCTGCGCGACGAAGCCGGCCGCGATCATCTTGCCGATCCCGCGGCTGCCGCCGGTGACCAGCGCGACGCGACCGTCGAGCCGGAACAGCTTGCTGAAATCCATCGGTGGCCTTCTCCCTTATTCCCCGCGCTTCAACGTCTCGCGGGCGATGATCAATTGCTGGATCTGGCTGGTGCCTTCGTAGATCCGGAACAGCCGCACGTCGCGGTACAGCCGCTCGACGCCGTAATCGGCGATATAGCCCGCCCCGCCGAGGATCTGCACGGCGCGGTCGGCAACGCGGCCGACCATCTCGCTGGCGAAATATTTGGCGGCGGCGCTCTCCAGAATCACGTCGTCGCCGGCATCCTTCCTGACGGCGGTGTCGAGCACCAGCGCACGAGCGGCGAGCGCCTCGGTCTTCGAATCGGCGATCATCGCCTGGATCAGCTGATGCTCGGCGATCGGCTTGCCGAACTGGCGGCGACTGGTGGCGTATGCGACTGCATCGGCGATCAGTCGCTCGGCGACCCCGACGCACACCGCGGCGATGTGCAGCCGTCCGCGATCGAGCACCTGCATCGCGATGCGGAAGCCATCGCCTTCCGCGCCGAGCCGGTTGGCGAGCGGCACCGGCACCTCATCGAACATGACATCCGCGACCTTCGCGCCTTTCTGACCCATCTTCTTCTCGGGCGTGCCGATCGTCACGCCGGGCAAGTCGCGCGGTACGAGGAACGCCGACACGCCGCGGCCGCCCTTTTCCTCACCGGTGCGCGCCATGACCGTGAACAGGTCGGCGCGGTCGGCGTTGGTGATGTAGCGCTTGGTGCCGCTCAGGCGGTAGACGTCGCCATTGCGGATCGCGCGGGTGGCAACGCTGCCTGAATCGCTGCCGACGTCGGGCTCGGTCAGCGCGAAGCTGGTGATGATGTCGCCGCTGGCGATCTTCGGCAGCCAGACCTCCTTCTGCTCGGCCGAACCCGCGATCACCAGCCCCTGGCTGCCAATGCCGACGTTGGTGCCGAACGCCGAGCGGAACGCGGGCGTGGTGCGGCCGAATTCGATCGCGACGCGCGCTTCCTCGGACATGGTCAGCCCGAGACCCCCATACTCGGGAGCGATCGACAGTCCGAACAAGCCAAGCGCGCGCATTTCATCGACGATCGCTTCGGGCACCGCGTCGTCGGCTTCGACCTGTGCCTCCAGCGGGCGCAGGCGATCCGCCACGAAGCGGCGCACGGTCGCGATCAGGGCATCGAACGTCTCGGTATCAAGCGCCATGGTGGCTGCCTCACCCTCTCCGCAGGGAAGGCGACGGCTTAGGCAGGATCGATCGGAGCGGCAAGCAGGAAGCGGTACCTTCCATTCGAAAGGCTCGGGCTCTCCATTGGTCGAAAGCCCATACTGCAGGAACGAAAACAGGGATCGGGGGCGTGGCGACTCGCCGCAGCGGCCCGGCTCCCGCGGATTTTAACCTCCCGGTCATACTCAAGGGCAGCATCGCTGACGTGATTTCGCGGACAATGTTCGGTTCGTCGTCAGTCATCTTCGGTTCATCCGAAAAGGTTCCCGCTGCATTTGTTGATTAGGATCTTTCTGGTTAGCCGACTTTCATCAGTCCTGTTGACCGGGGGGTCCTCCGTGAACCTCAAGCTTTGGACAGCGCAGTTTGCGCTGGTGTTTTCGTGCGTCCTGACGACAACTGCGCCGGCGCAGGCGCGGTATCTGCAATGCGTGCCGTTTGCGCGCGAAGTCTCGGGTATCGACATCCGCGGCAACGCCAATACCTGGTGGGGCCAGGCCGCGGGCCGCTACGATCGCGGCACCGCTCCGCAGGTCGGCGCCGTGATGGCGTTCAAGTCGACGCGCGCGATGCCGGTCGGGCATGTCGCAATGGTCAGCCGCATCGTCAGCGACCGCGAGGTGCTGCTGACCCACGCCAATTGGTCGCGTCGCGGCGGTATCGAGCGTGACGTCCGCGCGGTCGACGTGTCGGCGGCCGGCGACTGGAGCGAGGTGCGGGTGTGGTTCGCCGGTGTCGGGGATCTCGGGACCAGCACCTACCCACTGGCCGGGTTCATCTATGCCGGCAAGGCACCGGCGCCGGTCGAGGACGAGGCGACGCTCGCGCCGCTAACGATCGCGACCGCAGCAACGGTGCCAGTCTCCGGCATGCTCCCCGCCGCGCACTAAGATAACATCAGGCGGGGCGGAAGGTCATCGCCACGCCGTTCATGCAGAAGCGTTTTCCGGTGGGGCGGGGCCCATCGTCGAAAACGTGCCCGAGGTGCCCGCCGCACCGGCTGCAATGCACTTCAGTCCGCGCCATCCCCAGCGTCGAATCGCGATGGTAGCCGACCGCGCCGGGCAGCGGCGCCGTGAAGCTGGGCCAGCCGGTCCCGCTCTCGAACTTGGTCTTGGACGAGAACAGCGACTGGGTGCAGCCCTTGCAGGCGAATGTGCCGGCACGATGCTCGCCGTTCAACGGGCTGCTGTACGGACGCTCGGTGCCTTCCTGACGCAGCACGTCATAGGCCGCCGGGCCAAGCTGCGCCCGCCACTGTGCGTCGGTGCGCGTGACCGGAAACCGCTCCGCGGCGTCCGCGGTGCGCGATCCGCAGGCGAGCAGGGTGGTGGCAAGAAATCCGCCGCCGGCAGCGGCCAGAAAGCGGCGACGATTCACGGCATTGTTCATCAGTAGGATATGGGGATGGCCGCGGCGATCGCCAGTGGGCGGGAAGCAGTTGTCTGCGGACCCGGCTGACGGAACGTTGAGACTTTGTGGCGGTGCGTGCTACGCCGCCAGCATGTCCGCCGACGAGAACCCCGCCACCCTGATCGCCACCCTTGCTACCCGTGCCCGGGCGGCGGCCCGCTCGCTTGCCGGCATGAGCGACGAGCACAAGGCGCAGGCGTTGCGTGCCGCGGCGCAGGCGCTGCAGGCGGGGGCTGCCGATATCCTCGCCGCCAATGCACGCGATGTCGAGCGCGGGGGTCGCAACGGTTTGTCCGATGCGATGCTCGACCGGCTGCGGCTCGACGCGGCCCGGATCGACGGCGTGGCCGCCGCGGTCGCAACGGTCGCGGCGCTCGACGATCCGGTGGGGCAGGTGATCGACACCCGCCATCGTCCCAACGGCCTCGCGCTCAGCCGCGTCCGGGTGCCGATCGGCGTGATCGGGATCATCTACGAAAGCCGCCCGAACGTGACCGCCGACGCCGCCGCCCTGTGCGTGCGTTCGGGCAATGCGGTCATCCTGCGCGGCGGGTCGGAGGCGGTGGAAAGCAATCGCGCGATCCATGCCGCCTTCGCGCGCGGACTGGCGGAGGCGGGAGCGCCGGTCGACGCGGTCCAGCTCGTCCCGACCACCGATCGCGCGGCGGTCGGCGCGATGCTCGCCGCCGCGGGGGCGATCGACCTCATCATCCCGCGCGGGGGACGCAGTCTGGTCGAGCGGGTGCAGAACGAGGCACGCGTCCCGGTGCTCGCGCATCTCGACGGGATCAATCACGTCTTCGTCGATCGTTCTGCGGATCGCGACATGGCGACCCGGATCGTGCTCGACGCCAAGATGCGCCGCACCGGCATTTGCGGCGCGATGGAGACGTTGCTGATCGACCGCGACTGGCCGCACGCCGCCGCGCTCATCGCCGCGCTGGCCGAATGCGGCTGCACCGTGCGCGGCGACGAAGCGGCCCGCGCGCTGGTGCCGTCGATCGACGTCGCGGACGCGGCCGACTGGGACACCGAATATCTCGATGCGATCGCCTCCGTCGCGATCGTCGCCGGGGTGGAGGGGGCGCTGGCGCATATTGCCGCGCATGGATCGCATCATACCGATGCGATCGTCGCGGCGGACGCGGCGGTGGCGGAGCATTTCCTGCGCGAGGCCGATTCGGCGATCGTGCTCTGGAACGCCTCGACTCAATTTGCCGATGGCGGGGAGTTCGGGCTGGGCGCGGAGATCGGGATCGCGACCGGTCGGCTCCACGCGCGTGGCCCGGTCGCGCTCGAAGGGCTGACCACCTACAAGTGGCTGGGGCGCGGCACCGGGCAGATCCGGGGTTGACGATCCGGCGCATCGGGCTGCTCGGCGGGTCGTTCAATCCTGCGCATCGCGGCCATCGCCATGTCACGCTGGAGGCGATCCGCTTGCTGGGACTGGACGAGGCATGGTGGCTGGTATCGCCGGGCAATCCGCTGAAGCCGCGCGCGGGCATGGCGCCGCTGGCCGCGCGGCTCGGCTCGGCGCGCGCGATGGCGCGGCGTGCGCCGATCCGCGCGACCGATCTGGAGGCGCGGCTGCGCACCCGCTATACCGTGGACACGCTGCGGACGATCGTGCGGCGCTATCCACGAAATCGCTTCATCTGGATCATGGGCGCGGACAATCTGGCGCAGTTTCATGCGTGGCGGCAGTGGCGGATGATCGCGCGCACGATGCCGATTGCGGTTTTGACCAGACCCGGCTATGACGACGATGCCCTCGCGGCTCCCGCGATGGGCTGGCTGCGGCGCTATCGGCGGCCCGCGCGCCAGGCGACGAACTGGGCCGAGTGGAGTGTGCCAGCCCTGGTGCTGCTACGGTTCCGCCCCGACCGGACATCCGCGACGCAATTGCGCGCCGTCGATCCCGACTGGCATGTTCGCTTCGCCGACCCGATATCCAAGACTGCAATCCCCGCCGCATCGTTGCGGCAACCCCAGGAGTAACCTTGCCCGCCACCGAACCCGCCCGCCGCTCGCCCGCTTCGACGGATGTCGAGGCGCTGCATCGTCTGGTCCTGCAATCGCTGGACGACGATCAGGCGGTGGACACGATTTCGATCCCGCTCGCGGGCAAGTCGTCGATCGCCGATTACATGGTCATCGCCAGCGGGCGCTCGACCCGACAGGTGGCGTCGATGGCGCAGAAGCTGTCGGAGCGGATCAAGGGCGAGACCGGCCGTCCCGCCCGGATCGAGGGGCTGCCCAATGCCGATTGGGTGCTGATCGACGGCGGCGACGTGATCGTCCACCTGTTCCGCCCCGAAGTGCGCAGCTTCTACAATCTGGAGCGCATGTGGTCGTTCGGCGATGCGCCTGCGCCGGGCGTTGCGCCGAACTGAGGTTCGATCGGCGGTTGCCGAACACCTGTCCAGTCCGGGGCGGCTTCGCTCGTCGTCATCCCGAACCTGATCCGGGATCCCGCTGCTTGCTTCGGTCGCCGAGAAGAAGCGGGCACCCGATCAAGGCCGGAGCCACGGCTGAAGGAGGAGTTTCGACCGGCTTCAAGGTTCGGCCTTTGCCATAGAGGCGCATATGCTGCTGCACATCGTCGCGCGAGGGCGGATCGGGCGATCACCCGAGGCTGACCTTGTCGATCGTTATCTGAAGCGGATCGTCTGGCCGACTCGTGTGAGCGAGCTGCCGGATCGTGGCGGACGCGAGCCCGAGCGGCCGGCGCACGGTCGCCGTATCCTGCTCGACGAGAAGGGCGAGGTGCTGGGCTCGACCGCGTTTGCCGAGCGGATCGGTCGCTGGCGCGACGATGGCGTGCGTGAGGCACGCTTCCTGATCGGCGCGGCGGACGGCTTTTCCGATGCCGAGCGCGGTGAGGCGGACATGCTGCTGTCATTTGGCCGCGCGACCTGGCCGCACCTGCTCGCGCGTGCGATGCTGGCCGAGCAATTGTTTCGCGCGACAAGCATCCTGGCCAATCACCCCTATCATCGCGAAGGATGATGCCGTGGCGGGCGTCATGGCTGGCGATCGCTTTTCTCGCGGCGGGTGGGGACGCCGCGCCGGCCGCGGCACCGCCCGTCGCCGCCGCCAACCGTCGCGCGCACAGGCTTGAGGAACGCGCCGACCGGATCGCCGATCCGGCGCGCCGCGCGCAGCTGCGCGAGGCGGCGGTCGAGGCGCGGGTCACGGCGGCGGAGGCTGACCTCGCCGTGTTGCAGGCGCAGGCGGCGGTGATCGACGGCCGGCTCGCTCTGCAACGGCGGTTGCTCGCCGCACGTGAGGCGCCGGTCACGCGGTTGCTTGCAACGCTGACCGCGCTGGCACGGCGGCCGGCGATCGTGACGCTGGCGCATCCGGGCAGCGTCGCGGATCTCGTCCATGCCCGCGTGGTGTCGGCGGCGATCCTGCCGGTGCTGCGCGCGCGCTCCGCGGAATTGCGCCGCGCAATCGCGCATGGCCGGGTGATGCAGGCACATGCGGCACTGGCGCAGCGCCGGCTGCGTGCCGGGCGCGCGCGGCTGGTCGAGGCGCGCGAGCAGCTCGCGGCGGTGACCGGCGGCGATGACGAGCGTGCGCTGGCGATGGAGGAGGCGGTGCGCGACACCGCCGAGCGCCTGACCGCGATCGGCAGCGAGCAGGCGGTGCTCGCCGATCTCATGGCGCTGCCGCTTCCCTCGATCCCGCGCGGGCTGCCGCCGCCGGCGGAGGCGGCCTATCGGTTGCCGGTGCGGGGACGGCTGGTGACCGGGATGGGGGAGGTGTCGGGCAATGGCGTCCGGGCGCGCGGGCTGACGCTGGCGGTGCCCGCCGCGTCGGCGATCGTCGCGCCTGCGGGCGGGCGGGTCCGCTTCGCCGGACCGTTCCGAAGCTTCGGTCGGATCGTGATCGTCGATCATGGCGCGGGCTGGACGTCGCTGATCGCCGGGCTCGGCGCGGTGGCGGTGGAAAGCGGCGCGAGCGTCGCGGCCGGGGCGCCGCTGGGCGCCGCACCGAACGTGGATGGCGCGCGCGTCACGGTCGAGCTGCGCCGTCGCGGGCGCCCGGTCGACATCGCCCAGCTGATCGGGTGAGGACTGCGCCGCTCAGCCGTCATTCAGCCGCGCGGGCGCTTTGATCGTCCCGGCAATTCCGCTACACCGCGGGATCGTCCATCCGCAGGAACAGTTTCGCCCGTCATGAAGTCAAAGCTGCTCCCGGCCGTCGCGCTGGTCACTGCCATCGCCACCGTGCCGGTCGCCACCGGGGCGATGGCCGCGTCGGACACCGCCACCTATCGCCAGCTCGACAAGTTTCTCGACGTCTACAATCGCGTGAAGGCCGATTACGTCGACAAGGTCACCGACGATCAGCTGATGAAGGGCGCGATCGACGGGATGCTCGCCGCGCTCGACCCGCATAGCAGCTATGTCGACGCCTCCGACTTCGACAATCTGCGTATCCAGACCGAGGGCAATTACGGCGGGCTGGGCCTGACCGTCTCGATGGAGGATGGCGCAGTCAAGGTGATCGCACCGCAGGAGGATACGCCCGCCGGGCGCGCGGGGATCAAGTCCGGCGACTTCATCACGCATATCGACGGCAAGCTGATCTACGGCGGTACGCTCGACGAGGCGACTGCGCAGATGCGCGGCAAGCCTGGCACCAAGGTGACGCTGACGCTGATCCGTTCCGGCCGCGACAAGCCGATCGTGGTGACGCTGGTGCGCGAGGTGATCGTGCAGCGCCCGGTCAAATGGGAGGTGAAGGGCGATGTCGGCTATATCAACATCAACACCTTCTCCGAACAGACCGGCGCCGACACGCGCGCCGCGATCATGGCGATCGACAAGTCGCTCGGGCATCGCCCGCTCGGCTATGTCGTCGACCTGCGCGAGAATGGCGGCGGGCTGCTGACACAGGCGATCGAGGTGTCGGACGCCTTCCTCGACCGCGGCGAGATCGTCAGCCAGCGCGGGCGCGAGAAGGACGATATCGAGCGGTATTTCGCGCGACCGGGCGACGATGCGCACGGGTTGCCGATCATCGTGCTGACCGATTCGGGTACCGCCTCGGCCAGCGAGATCGTTGCCGGCGCGCTTCAGGATCATCACCGCGCGCTGGTGATGGGCGAGCGGACGTTCGGCAAGGGCTCGGTGCAGACCTTGCTCCAGCTCGGACCGCGCACCGCGCTGCGGCTGACCACCGCGCGTTACTTCACGCCGTCGGGGCGGAGCGTGCAGGAAGGCGGGATCGAGCCCGACATCCGCGTGCCGCAGATTTCCGATCCCGATTACAAATCGCGTCCGGTGTTCCGCGAGGCCGATCTGCGCCGGCATCTGATTAATGAGATCAAGTCACCCGACAATGCCGTGCTTGAAGAGGATGTGAAGGACGATCCGCGCTTCGCGACTTCGCCCGACGCGCTCAAGAAACAGGGGATCGCGGACTTCCAGCTCTGGTACGCGCTCAAGACGATCGCGCGGCTGGGCGGCGCGACGCAGGTCGCGGCGGTGACGCAGGCGATGACGGTCAAGCCGACCGCCGCCGCCACGACGACGCCGGTGACGAAGTAATGGCGACCGGCCTGCGCAACGCGCGCCTGCTCGCGCTGCTGATCCCGGCGGCGCTGCTGGGCGGGGCGTGGGCGTTCCAGCTGATCGGCGGACTTTACCCGTGCGAGATGTGCCATTGGCAGCGCTGGCCGCATTATGGCGCGCTCGCGATGGCGGTGCTCGCGTTCGTGACCGGCGGGCCGCGGGTCAAGGCGACGCTGGTCGCCGGAGCCGCGGCGCTGATCGCGGTGTCGGGGCTGATCGGCGTCTTCCACGCCGGGGTGGAATATCACTGGTGGCAGGGGATCACCGCCTGCACGCAGACCACCAACCTGTCCGGCCTGTCGACCGATCAGGCATTGAAGGACCTGCTCGCCGCTCCCATCGTCCGGTGCGACGCACCGCAATGGTCGCTGCTCGGCGTGTCGCTGGCGGGGTGGAATGCGGTTGTGTCGCTCGTCGGCGCGGGGTTGATCGCGGCGCAACTGAGGAGGCGTGGATGACCTGGAAGCCTGGTGACCGTCCGCATCCGTCCGCTTCGATGATCCGCGTCGATCAGGCTGGCGAGTTCGGAGCGATCCGCATCTATGCGGGGCAGCTGGCGATCATGGGACAGCGCTCGCCGATGGCGCGCAAGATTTCCGCGATGGCCTTGCAGGAGGAGAAGCACCGCGCATTCTTCGACCGCATGATCGTCGAGCGGGGCGTGCGGCCGACGCTGTTCCAGCCGTTCTGGGACGTCGCCGGCTTCGCGCTTGGCGCGGTGACCGCCGCGATCGGACCCGAGGCGGCGATGGCGTGCACCGCCGCGGTCGAGACCGAGATCGACAAACATTATGAGGAGCAGCTGGTCGCGCTGGGCGACAGCGATCCCGAGCTGTCCGAGGCGATCCGCGAGTTCCAGGCCGAGGAACTGGAGCACCGCGACACCGCGCTCGCTCATGGCGCCGAAAACGCGCCTGCCTATCCGTTGCTGTCGACGGCGATCCGGCTCGGCTGCCGTGTCGCGATCGCCACCGCCAAACGAATCTGAGAGGATCTATGCCGCTGCGTCGTCTTTCCCCCATGCTGCTCACGCTCGCTGCGTTGCCGGCAGCGGCGCAGAGCGGGCCTCCCACCACCGCCGCGCGGGTGTCGCGCTCCACGCCGGCTGAGGGCGTGTCGCGCAGTGCGCCGGTAAACGGCGTGATCGTTCTCTACGGCAATGAACGTTGCCCGACCGACAACGCCGGCAATGAGGTGGTCGTCTGCACCCGCCGTCCGGCCGAGGAGCAGTTCCGCATTCCGAAGGAATTGCGCAATTTCGAGGTGACGCCCGAGAATGAGAATTGGGCGGCGCGCGAACAGGCGAACCGTGACGTCGGGACGGTCGGGGTCGGAAGCTGTTCGACGGTCGGCGCAGCGAGTGCGACCGGCTGCATCACGCAGAATGCGACACGCTGGAAGAAGGAGCGTCGCGCCGCGACGAAGCAGGACACGCCGGAGCTGTGACTCACCGTCATTCCGGACTTGATCCGGGATCCCGCTTCTTACTTCGATAGACAAGAGCGGCGGGGCTCCGGATCACATCCGGGGCGACGAAGGGGAGATCAGCCCTTCGCCTTCATCCCTTTGACGCGGTGCCAGATGTAGAAAGCGATCGCGGCGACCAGCACGACGCCGATCGCGGCATCGGCGCGGTGGAAAAAGGCCTTGAGCCGCGGATCGCTGTTCCACTTGTCACCCAGCGTCATGCCGATCCACGCTAGCAGCAGGCAGAACGGCCACGAACCAATGAACGTGTAGAGGTGGAACGGGATCAGCTTCATCCGCGCGACCCCGGCGGGGAAAGCGATGAAGGTGCGGATCACCGGCAGCATCCGCCCGATCAGGATTGCCCACGCCCCCCAGCGATTGAAGAAGCGATCGGCGAGGTCCAGCTCGCCCGGCCCGAGCAGCACGTAGCGCCCGAACTTCTCCGCCATCGGCCGCCCGCCGCGCCGCCCGATCTCATAGGCGACGATCGAGCCGAGGTTGCACCCCAGCGCGCCTGCAGTCGCAGCGAGGAACAGGTTCAGCTCCCCGGTCGACACCAGATAGCCAGCGAACGGCATGATGATCTCGCTGGGCAGCGGGATGCACGCGCTCTCGATCGCCATCAGCAGCGCGATACCCCAGTAACCCCCGGCAGAAATGACGGCGATGGCAAAGCCCGCGAGGGCGGCAAGGATCTTCTCGACCATGTTCTGCGCTTGCGGCACTGCGGCGAGAAAGGGAAGCCGGAATCCGGGAACCGTTGCGGGACAGCAATGGTTCGTCGCGGATGACAGACCTGACCCTCAACGACGGCCGCACCATGCCACAGCTCGGCCTTGGCACCTACCAGATCCCCGACGCGCAGGTCGCATCGGTCGTGCGCGCCGGGCTCGATCTCGGCTTCCGGCTCGTCGATACCGCCGCGCTCTACCACAATGAGCGCGGCGTGGGCGAAGGGCTCGGGCACGACGATGTCTGGGTGACCACCAAATTGTGGCACGATCAGCATGGCGATGCGGCGGCGGCGCTCGATGCCAGTCTGGCGTTGCTCGGGCGGGAGTCTGTCGATCTGTACCTGATCCACTGGCCGCATCCTGCCGGCGGACGGTTCGTCGATGCGTGGCAGGCGCTGATCGAGCTGCGCGAGCGCGGGCTGGCGCGGGCGATCGGCGTGTCGAATTTCCTGCCCGAGCATCTCGACGCGATCATCGACGCCACCGGGGTGGTGCCGGCGGTCAACCAGATCGAACTGCATCCGACCTTCCAGCAGCGCGACGTGCAGGAGGCCAATCGCGCGCATGGAATCGTGACGCAGAGCTGGAGCCCGCTCGGGCAAGGCGCGACGCTGAAGGACGAGCGGATCGTGCGGATCGCCGCTGACGTGGGCGCGACTCCAGCACAGGTGATCATTGCCTGGCATCTGGCGAAGGGCTTGTCGGTGATCCCGAAGGCAGGCGATCTGGAGCATCTCGGCAGTAACTGGGGTGCGCAGGAGGTCCGGTTATCGGACGAGCAGATCGCGGCGATCGACGCGATGGATGACCCCGATGGGCGTATGGGCCCTGATCCGCGGGAGCTGTGAGGGGGGCGGCCAGCACCGTCTCTCGTCATTGCGAGCGTAGCGAAGCAATCCAGGGTCGGATCAGGTCGCCCTGGATTGCTTCGCTACGCTCGCTATGACGACATCTCAGGACAGCGCCGCTTGCGCCAGCTTCAGGTCCTCGACGAAGCGCGCGAACTCCGTGGTGCGCGCGTCCTCGTCGGGCAGGCGCAGCAAATAGCTGGGATGCACCGTGATCCATGCCGCGCCGCCGTCCGGCAGGCGTTGTTCCCGGCCACGTTCGCGGCCGATCGTCATGACCTTGCCGAACAGGCTGCGCGCCGCGGTCGCGCCCAGCGCTACCGTCACCTTCGGACGCAGCAGCAATTGCTCCTGCTCGATCCACCAGCGACACGCCTCGATCTCGCCCGCGTCCGGCTTGGCGTGGATGCGGCGCTTGCCGCGCGGCTCAAACTTGAAGTGCTTGACCGCGTTGGTGACATAGGTCTGCTCGCGGGTAATCCCGGCCGCGGCGAGGGCGCGGTTGAACACCTGACCGGCCGGTCCGACGAACGGATGGCCGGCGAGATCCTCCTGATCGCCGGGCTGCTCACCGACGAACATCATCGGCGCCGACACCGGGCCTTCGCCGAACACGGTCTGCGTCGCGTGCTTGTGGAGGTGGCAGCGCGTGCACGCGGCGGCTTCGTTGCGCAGCGCTTCCCAGGCGAGTTCAGCATTGCCGCCGATTTCCACGCGGTCGCGGGCCCGTTCGATCATTCCGCTCTCCCGTGCCTGCGCGCTGGCCAGCAATTGTGGGACCAGCGCGGTTTCCGGCATGTTCTTCCAGTATTTACGCGGCATCTCTTTGAGCATCGCGTTCACCTTGACGCGCGCCGGGTTGAAGATGCTGGCGTAATAGGTCTTCCACACTTCCTCGACCGGATCGCCCTCCGGCGCCTCGCCGCGCACTGCGGCCGGCCCTTCGCTCAACCGCGTGCCGTCCCAGTGGATCGAGACCTCGGGGGTGAGGATCGACCAGCGCATCGAGGCGAAGCGGTTGACGAAGAAGGCGGCGTTGGCGCGGACGATGTGATGCTCGGGCTCGAACCACGCGACATAGCGGTCGCCGTCATCGTCACTTACGCTGCGGAAGCGGACGAAGGCGCGCATCTTGTGGATGTCACGCCGCACCGCCTTGGCCAAACCTTCGAGCCGGCGGACGAGCGGGTCGGCATGGTCCTCGACCAGCCGCGGCATGTCGCGCAGCCGCCACAACAGGGTGTACAGCAGCGCGAACCGCTCGGGATCGTGATGAAGAATCGCGTCGCCGGCCAGCGCGATGAACGCACGCGACACGCGCAGCGGCGAGGCGGTGGCGGGCGGCGATCCGGAGGGCGCCGCCGCGGTCGCGAACAGATCCTCCGCCGCAGGGCCGACCTGCCAGACGACGCGGTCCGGCGGCACGTCGGCGGCGATCAGCGCGCGCGCCGCCTCCCGCCATGCGTCCATGTCATCGGGCGCGGGAAGGGTGGCGACACGCATCGGCCGTGATTACTCGCGCTCGTCGCCGCCGGGCGGATTGTCGCGCGCCAGTTCCAGCTCGGCAGGCTTGCGCTCCTCATAGGTGTCGGCGAGCCGTTCCTCGGTCGCATCGTCGAGCTTCTCCTCGGCGGCGGGGAACATCTCTTCCTCTTCCTCGTCGATGTGATGCTCGTAGCGGTGGCGCATGTGCGCGAACTTCTGCTCCCACGCATCGGAGCCGAACTCCATGTCGAGCAACTCGCCGATCAGATCGTCGACTTCCTTATGCTCCGCGACCGAGTGGCGGGCGTCGTCGCGCAGGTCGGGGCGGCCGAGCATCGTCGCATAAAGCGATTCCTCCTCTGCGGCGGCATGGCTCTGGACTTCCAGCCGGAATGCCTCGAACAGCTCGCGGCGTTCGGCACTGTCGCCCTTCCGGGCGTCGAGCCGCTCGAGCATATCGCGCTGCTTATCGTGGTCGCGCTTGAGGTCCGCGTAGATGTCTGCCTGCGCCATATCGATCTCCTTCGAGGCCGAAGCGCATGAGGCAGCGCACCGTTTCACCCGCGATTCATTCTCACGCGCCGAACAATTCCAGCTGCTGGCGAGCCGGGCGCGGCGCGACGAGCGGCTTGAGCTCGGCGCGGTCGGTGAGCGTCACCGGACGCCAGTCCTCAGCGACGATGAACGGGCGGATGCGCGCGATCGATACGGTGAGCCGCGCGACGTCATCAAGCCGCAGACGCCGCCAGCGGCGCGCGGCGAGGATACTCTTGACCGCCTTGGTGCCCAGACCGGGCACGCGCCACAGCAACTCGCGCGGCGCGCGGTTCACGTCGACCGGGAATTGGTCGCGAAACTTGAGCGCCCAGGCGAGCTTGGGATCAATATCGAGCGGCAACATGCCGGTCGCGTCGTCGGTGGCGGCCACCACTTCGCCAGGCTGAAAGCCGTAAAAGCGCATCAACCAGTCCGACTGGTACAAACGGTGCTCGCGCATCAGCGGTGGACGCTGCAACGGGAGCACGCTCGACGCATCCGGGATCGGGCTGAACGCCGAATAATAAACGCGGCGCAGCCCAAAACGATCGTAGAGCGTCGACGCCTTGGTGACGATGTCGCCGTCGGTCGCGGCGTCGGCGCCGACGATCATCTGCGTCGACTGACCGGCAGGGGCGAAGCGCGGCGCGGACTTGTACTTGGTGCGCGCCTCGGCGGTATCGACGATCGCCGCTTTCATCTCGCCCATTGCGCCCTCGATACGGGCATTGTCCTTTTCGGGCGCGAGCCGCTTCAGGCCGCCAACGGTGGGCAGCTCGACGTTGATCGACACGCGATCGGCGTAGAGCCCGGCCTGATGTACCAGCTCCGGATCGGCGTCGGGGATCGTCTTGAGGTGGATATAGCCGCGGAAATGGTGATCCTCGCGCAGGCTGCGCGCAACCTCGACCATTTGCTCCATCGTATAGTTCGAGGATTTGATGATCCCCGACGACAGGAAGAGTCCCTCGATATAATTGCGGCGGTAGAAAGAGAGGGTGAGGTTGACGACCTCCTGCGCGGTGAAGCGCGCGCGGCGGACGTTCGAGCTCTTGCGGTTGATGCAATAATGGCAGTCGAAGATGCAGCTGTTGGTCAGCAGGATCTTGAGCAACGAGATGCAGCGACCGTCGGGGGCATAGGCGTGGCAGATGCCCATGCCCTCGGTCGAGCCGATCCCCTTGCCATCCGCCGAGTTGCGCTTCGCCGTTCCCGACGAGGCGCAGGACGCGTCATATTTCGCCGCATCCGCAAGGATTTCCAGCTTCTGTCGGACATCCAGTTGCGCCATGTGTTCGATGTATGTTCGACAAGGCGGCTTGTCGAGGGCGCATCGCTTTGCCATGGATCAGCCCCGTGCAGAAGCTGATCGACCGGCTCGGCCCCAATGGCCCGTACCTCGCGCTGGCGCTGACGTGCCTGCTTGGCTGGGGGTTCAAGGCGCATTGCGGGGCGGCGTGGGGCGGCTCCGAGCAGTATATTACCGGCTGCTACAGCGATGCGGTGCCGTTCTGGGGCTTGCGTGGGGTCGCTGCGGGACAGGTGCCGTACTTCGGGGCACGGATGGAATATCCGGTGCTGACCGGCGCGCTGATCTGGATCGAGGGGCTGGTGGCGCGCGTGATCGGCGGGCGTGGCGCGGATGCGGCGGATTTCCTGAACGCGGTGACGCTGGGCAATGCGATCCTGGCGTTCGTGGTGCTGGAGTTCATGCGGAGCGCCGGGGTTGGCGGAAGGCGGCAATATGCGTGGGGGCTCGCGCCGCCGCTGGTGCTGTATCTCGGACATAATTGGGACTTGCTGGCGGTGACGTTCGCGGTTGCGGCGGTGCTCGCGGCGCGGCGCGGCGCCGCGCGGAAGGCGACGGCGCTGGCGGCGCTTGGTGGGGCGGCGAAGCTGTTTCCGGTGCTGATGCTGCCGCTGTTCGGGTCGGGGGCGCTCTTCCGATCCGGTTGGGGCTGGGCAGAGCGGATCGTGGCGGCGGCGGTGCTGATCGCTACCGCCGTGGCGGCATGGGGCGTCGTCAATCTGCCCGTAGCAGCGCTTGCATTCGAGAACTGGCGCGAGTTTTACGCCTTCTCCAGCGAACGAAGCGGGACGGCGGCGAGCGTCTGGGAGTTGATGACGCAATTCGGCTGGTGGGCAACGGACATCCCGACGCGCAATTTCTGGTCGTTCGTGCTGTTCGCAGGCGGCGCCGCGACGATCGTCGCGGTCGGCTGGCGCAAGCATGGCGAGCGGCCGTGGCTGCTGTTCATGCCGGTGCTGGCGTGGTTCCTGCTGACCAACAAGGTCTATTCACCGCAGTTCGATCTTTGGCTGTGGCCGATGATCGTGCTGACGGGCACGCGGGTGCGGGCGATGGCGCTGTTCCTGCTCGGCGACCTGCTCGCCTATTTCGCGGAATTCTGGTTGTTCGCGGGGATGGAGGGGGCGGGGCCATCGGCGACGCAGTCGGATATCCTCGCCGCCGCGATCGTGCGCGGGGTGGCGATGCTTTGGCTGATCCATGGCGCGGTGCATGACGATGCGCCGGCCTGGACGCTCATTCCGCAGCCAGCAACTCCGCGGCCTGAAGATCGACCGACACCAGCCGGCTGACGCCCTTCTCGATCATGGTGACGCCGAACAGGCGGTGCATCCGGCTCATCGTCACGGCATTGTGCGTGACGATCAGATAGCGGGTGTCGGTTTCACGGGCCATGCGATCGAGCAGGTCGCAGAAGCGCTCGATATTGGCGTCGTCGAGCGGCGCGTCGACCTCGTCGAGGACGCAGATCGGCGCAGGGTTGGTCAGGAACAGCCCGAAGATCAGCGCGATCGCGGTCAGCGCCTGCTCACCGCCCGACAACAGGGTCAGCGATTGCAGCCGCTTGCCGGGTGGTTGCGCCATGATCTCCAGCCCGGCCTCGAGCGGGTCATCGGAGTCGACCAGCGCGAGATGCGCCTGCCCGCCGTCGAACAGGGTGGTGAACAGCCGCCGGAAATGGCCATCGACCGCTTCGAAGGCGGCGAGCAACCGCTGGCGACCCTCGCGGTTGAGCGTGCCAATCGAGCCACGCAGCCGGTTGACCGCCTGACCCAGCTCCTCGCGCTCGGCGGCGGTCGAAGTGCCGGCGGCTTCCAGCTCGGCGAGTTCCTGCTCGGCGACCAGATTGACCGGGCCGAGCCGCTCGCGGTCCATGACCAGCCGCTCGTGGGCCGCGGACTCGTCCGCCGGGCTGGCGACCGAGTCGCTCTCGAACCCGACGTGCGACGGCAGGGTCGGGGCGGGGCATTCGAAGCGCTCGCCGGCCACGCGCCCCATCTCGACACGGCGCAACTCATGGCCTTCGAGTCGCGCAATCGCACCCGCCCGCCGTTCGCGCGCCTGCGCCAGCGTCTCGGCGGCGCGGGTCAGCGCGGCATCCGCAACGCGCAATCCGACGTCCGACTCGCGCTCGGCTTCCTGGGTCGCATCGGCGGCGGCGCGCGCGGCGGCGTGCTGCGCCTCCAGCGTTCCAATTTCGTCGGCGACCGCAGCCGGGCGCCCCGCCAACTCGGCCAGTTCACCATCAAGCGCGGCCGCGCGTTCCGTCAGTTCGCTCACGCGCCGCGCCGCCTCGCCAGCGCGGGCTCGCCAGCCGAGCGCCTCGTCACTCGCGCCAGCCGCCCGGGCACGCGCTTCGTCGAGCATCCGGTCCTGCGTGCTGCGATCGGCGCGGGCCAGCGCGACATGCGCCCGCGCCGCCTCCGCCTCGGCGCGCAGCCGGGCAGTGGCCGCCGCGGCGGTGGCGCCATCGGGGAGTGCGGCGACCATCTCGGCGGCGTGGGTCTGCTCGGCATCGGCCTCGCCCGCTTCGGCGGTGACGCGTGCGGCGCGCGCGGCAAGGTCCGCCTGCTGCGCCGCCAGCCGCTCGATCAGCGCGGTGGCGCGATCCTCGTCGCGTTGCGCGGCGCGCGCTGCCGCCTCGGCCTCGGTGACCAGAACCCGCGACGATTGCGCCGCGGCGCGTGCGCGAGCAATGCGTTCGTCGAGCTTCGTGCGACGGGTGGTGGTACGCTCGACGGCATCCCCGGCCGCAGGGCGCTCCGCTTCCAGCGCGATGATCCGGTTGAGCCGCTGCAACCGCTCTGCCGCCGCAACCCCGCCGATATCGCTGACATAGCCGTCCCAGCGGCGGACGTGCCCGGCGCGGGTGACGAGTCGCTGTCCGACGTGGAGGACCTGACCCGAGTCCGCCTCGACCAGAAACACCTGTGACAGCCGGCGATCCAGCGCGGACGGCGCGGTGACGCGCGCGGCGAGTGGCAGCGTGCCGACCGGTGCGGGCGGGTCGGTCGGGCCCGACGCGGCGCCCGTCCAGTCGGCAAGCGCGGTTTCCAGCTCGTCGCCGAGCACGGCCGCCAGCGCGCGCTCGAAGCCCGGCTGGGCGCTGACTGCGTCGATCAGCCGGTCACCGTCACGCGCGGTCGACTGGCGCAGCGCCGCCAGTTCGCCGTCCAGCGCGGCAAGTGCCGCGATCGCCGCGGCGCGGCTCGCTTCGGCGGGATCGCGTTCCTCGCGTGCCTCGGCCTCGCTCGCCTCGGCCCAGGCCAGCGCCGCAGCGGCCTTGTCGGCCTGTTCGCGCGCGACGGCGAGCGCCGCCTGTGCCGCTTCCCGCTGCTTTTCCAGGGCGGCTGGATCGTCGAGCGCCTCGATCGCCGTGGCGAGTTGCACCGCCTCGCGCCGCGCGCGCTCGTAGCGCGCGGCCGCCGCCGCCTGCGCGGCCAGCGCGACGCGGCGTTCGGCAGCTTCGGCGGCCTCGGCGGACATGGCTTGCGCCAGTGCGACCTCGGCATCGCGCGCGCGGCGCTCGGCCTCGGTGAGCGCCGCGTCAAGCGCCGGAAGCGCGGCCGCACCCGCGGCGATCCGGCGCTTCAGTGCCTCACGCTCGTCCGCCAGCCGCGCCGTCGCCGCGGCGGCGTCATGCGCAAGCGCATCCTCCCGCGCGCGATCCTCATCGATCCGCGCGCGGGCGACGCGCGTGTCTGACAGGCGGCGTTCCAGCCCAAGGCGCTGTTCGCGAAGCCGGGTGAGCTGGTGCGCGAGGTCGGCAGCCGCATCGCGCGCGGCGAGCGCTGCGTCGCGTGCGGCGACATGGCGTTCGGCGGCGGCTTGCTGTTCGACCTGCGCGGTGGCGGCGTCGGCGGTTGCCGAGACGAGCGCTGCGTCGGCGGCATCTGCTTCGGCCTTGGCCCCGGTCGCGGCAGCGGCGGCGTCGCGCCAGCGCGCGAAGATCATCCGCGCTTCTGCCAGACGGATTTGCTCGGAGAGCAAGCGGTAGCGTTCGGCGGCGCGCGCCTGTCGCCTGAGCGCCGTGATCCGCGTCGTCTGGTCGGCGAGCAATTCGTCGAGCCGCGCGAGATTGGCCTCGGTGGCGCGCAGCCGCGTCTCGGCATCCTTGCGGCGGACGTGGAGCCCGGCGATGCCGGCGGCTTCCTCCAGCATCGCGCGGCGCTCGACCGGGCGGGCGGCGATGACCGCGCCGATGCGGTTCTGGCTGACGAGCGCGGGCGAGTGCGCGCCCGTTGCGGCATCGGCGAACAGCAACTGCACATCCCGCGCGCGAACATCGCGGCCGTCGATGCGATAGGCGGAGCCCGCACCGCGCTCGATCCGGCGAACGATCTCGCTTTCCTCCGGACCGTCGGGGCCGTCGTGCTCGGCGAGCAGCGCGACCTCGGCGAAGTCGCGCGGCGGCCGCGAGGCAGTGCCCGCGAAGATCACGTCCTCCATGCCAGCGCCCCGCATCGAACGGGCGCTGTTTTCGCCCATCGTCCAGCGGAGTGCTTCGAGGAGATTCGATTTGCCGCAGCCGTTCGGTCCGACGACGCCGGTCAGCCCCGGCTCGACGCGCAGGTCGGCCGGGTCGACGAAGCTCTTGAAGCCGGTGAGACGGAGGCGCTTTATCCGCATCGCGTCGGGCGATCATCTTCGTCATTCCCGCGAAGGCGGGAATCCAGAACCTCTGACCTCCGGGCAAGAAGTGAAACGTCCGCGCGTCTGGATTCCCGCTTGCGCGGGAATGACGGAAGAGTGCGGCGGGGCGACAAAGATGGCGCAGGCCGGGCGCGTCCGGCACCCGCCCGCGACAGGCGTCCGTGGCGACGGACGCCCGCCGGCATCACGCGCCTGCGTTCTTCAGCGCCGTCTCGACCTGCGCCCAGGTGACCCCGTCGACCTTCGCGCCGTTCAGGATGAAGGTCGGGGTTCCGGTGACGCCGTTCTTGTCGGTGCCGTCCTGCATCATCCTGGTGAGTTGATCGATCGCCTTGGCGTCGGTCAGGCAGGCGCGCGCCTGCGCCTCGGGCACGCCGCGCTGCTTGATGAACTCCAGATAGCCCATCTTCTCGGCCCAGGCGGTCGCGACCTGCGCCGGCGCGGCGTTCTGCGTCTGTTGCAGGAACGCCTGATCCTGCGCGATCTTCATCTGCGTATCGAGGAACTTGGGCTGATCGATATACATCTGCTCAAGGATCGGGAAGAACGGCTGCGGTCCGGCACAACGCCCCAGCAACGCCGCGGCGAGATCGGGCGGGCCGTGGACGAGGAAGTCGCGGAATTCATACGAGACCTTGCCGCTCTTGACGTAATTGTCCTCGAGCGGTCGCATCCCGGTCTGACCAAACGCGCCACAGGTCGGGCAGGTGCGCGAGCCATATTCGACCAATTTCAGCTCGGCATCGGGATTGCCGACGACATAGCCGCCCGCCGGAGTCGCGGACACGACCTGCGTCCAGTCCTGCCCGGCCGGGGCCGCGACCGCCTTCACCGAACCGGCGGGGGCGCTCGGCGTGCTGCTGTTGCCGCCGCCGCCCGCGCCGCTGCCGCAGCCGGCAAGCAGCGACACCGCTGCCAGCAAGGGGATTGCCATACGCATCATCGTGTCACTCCGTCGCTCATTTCGCACCTGCCGCGCGCAATTGCGGCTGCAACTGCGCCCAGCCGACATTCTGGATCAGCCGCCCGTTGATCTCGAACGCGGGCGTGCCCTGGACCTTGGACGTACCCTCCGACACCGCGAGCGTCTTCTTCACGGCGGCATCGGTGGCGAAGCAGGCGCTGATCGCGGCCGACGATGCGCCCGCGTCGCGCGCGATCGTGGTCAGCCCGGCGCCTTCGGCGATCGCGGAGAGCTGCGCCAGTTGCGGCCAGCTCGCGATCCGGTCGCGGTTGCCCTGCGCCCAGTCGCTGGCACGATCGAGCCATTGTTCCTGTTTCTGGAAGAGCGCGGCGTGAACGCGCGGGAACGCGGCCGCGCCTGAACAGCGTGCCAGCGTCGCCGCGGCGAGGTCGATCCCGTCATGAACCTGGTTGCGGTATTCGACGCTGGTCGAGCCCGAGCGGACCATCGTACCGAGCGCGGCTTCGGACTCCTGCGTGAAATGCGCGCAATGCGGGCAGGTGTAGCTGACATATTCGACCAGCTTCACACGCGCCTTGGGGTTGCCGATCAGATAGCTGCCGTTCGCCACCGGGGTTGCGACCGCGGTCCACGGGCGCGGCGCGGAGGCGGCAGTGAGCGCGATGGCGGCGAGCAGGGGGAGGAGGAAGCGGGTCATCGGACCTTCGGCAAGACGGGGCGGGGGGCGGCGACGCCGGAGGCGAGCGCCTCCAGCACCGCCTTCAGCTCGGGATCGGCGATCGTGCGCAGGCTCTGCCCCATTTCGGGCGGGGCGGGCACGAGCGATGGCGGGGTGCGGCGCTCGGGGCGGCGGGTGACCTCGCCATGCCGGATCGCGACGCGCACCACAGCGGCATAGCCGAAGAAGCGGTTCACGCGCTCGATAATCTCGGCCGTCAAATGGCTCATCATTGCAGCATGGGCGCCGCGCACCGTCAGCGTCAACACGCCGTCCTGCTTCTTTCCGGCGGGAAAGCGGATCGATTCCGGGGTGCTGGCCGCCGCGAGTCGCTCGCCGACGATCTCCGGCCAGCGCGTGACGATCGCGGATTGCACGAAGCCGAAGCGGCGGAAGGCCGCACCGCCGACCGCGGGCAACAGCTCCGCGACCTGCCGCGAGCGATTGGAGCGCGGGGATTCGGAAGGGGGATCGCCGGCGCGCTTGCTCATTCCCCAGCCCATGCCATAGCCGGGGCATGGACGCCAAGCACCGGATCGATATCGCTGGTCCGTTGCTCGACTGGTATGACCGGCACCGCCGCGATCTGCCGTGGCGGTCGAAGCCCGGTGAGATCGCCGATCCGTATCGCGTGTGGCTGAGCGAGGTGATGCTCCAGCAAACGACCGTGGCGACGGTGCGGCCGCGCTTCACCGAATGGACGCAGCGCTGGCCGACCTTCGCCGACCTTGCCGCCGCCGACGAGGGCGAGGTGATGGCGGCGTGGGCGGGGCTCGGCTATTACGCGCGGGCGCGCAATCTGCTGGCGGCGGCGCGGACGATCGCGGCGGTGCATGGCGGTCAGTTGCCCGATACAGAGGCTGCGTTGCGGGCGCTGCCGGGGTTCGGGGACTATACCGCCGCGGCGGTGGCGGCGATCGCGTTCGGGCGACGCGCGGTGGTGGTCGACGCCAATGTCGAGCGCGTCGTCGCGCGGCTGTTCGCGATTGACACGCCTTTGCCGGCCGCGCGCAAGGCGATCCGGGCGGCGGCGGATACCATCATCCCGGACGCGCGCGCGGGCGATTTTGCGCAGGCGATGATGGACCTTGGCTCGGCAATCTGTACGTCACGACGGCCGCGCTGCCTGCTCTGCCCGCTAAACCATGCGTGCGCGGCGCAGGCAGCGGGTACGCCCGAGGCTTATCCGGTCAAGAAGCCGAAAGCAGTGCGCCCACATCGGCATGGTACGCTCTTCTGGTTGCAGCGCGGCGACTCGGTGCTGCTGGAGCGGCGGCCTGACAAGGGGCTGCTCGGCGGGATGCGTGCGTTGCCGACCGGGCCGTGGCGCGATGCGCCGCCGCTGTTCGCCGACGCGCCGGTCGAGGCCGCCTGGCGCGTGCTCGACGAACCGGTGACCCACGGCTTCACGCATTTCACGATCGACCTGACGATTGCGGTGGCGCACACGGAGGCAGCGAGCAACAGAGGCGAGTGGTGGCCGATTGCACGGCTCGACGAAGCGGGATTGCCGACGGTGTTCGCGAAAGCGGCAGATGTGGTGAGGAGACGGGCATGACGACCAAGTGGTGGGCGATTAAGTCGGTGAGGGCAGCGGGACTGGGCGCGGCTTTGCTGGCGACGGTCGCGGCATCGGCGCAGCAGCCGCAAATGCGCGCGCCCGCCCCGCAGGCCGCGCAACGTGCGCCCGATGCCGCCGCGGCGGCGACGCTGTTGCCCGCGACCAAGGCGCTGTATGACGGCTACATCGCTGCAGGAAAGATGCCCGGGATCGTCGGCGCGTTCGGGCTGGGCGAATTGCCGACAGTGTTCGTCAGCGCGGGCAATATCTCGCTTGATCCCGGCGCGGCGGCGGCCGGTCCCGACTCGCTGTGGCGCGTCTATTCGATGACCAAGCCGATCACCGGCATGGCGGCGATGCTGCTGGTCGAGGACGGCAAGCTGTCGCTCGACGATCCGCTGTCGAAATACTTCCCGGCGTTCCTGAAGATGCGCGTGCTGACCAGCCCCGACAACTCGCTGGAGACGCGTGCCGCGGCCAAGCCGATCACGATCCGCGAGCTGATGACGCATACCTCGGGGATCGGTTACCAGATCAACGCCAAGGGGCCGCTGTTGAAGGAGTTCGAGCGGCTGGGGCTGGTGCCGGCGACGGTCAACGCGCAGATCGAGGCGCAGGCGCGGCGCACCCGCCCGGCGTCGCTTGCCGCGTTCGCGGATCGCGTCGCACAGGCGCCGTTGATCGCTGAGCCGGGGACGACCTGGCATTATTCGATGGGGCTCGACGTGCTCGCGGCGGTGGTCGAGAAGGCCAGCGGCATGTCGTTCGAGCGCTTCGTCCAGACGCGGCTGCTCGATCCGCTCAGGATGAACTCGACCTATTGGCAGGTGCCGCGACGCGACGTCGGCCGGTTCGCGAGCAATTACGCTTTCGTCGGCGAGAACCTGACGCCGCTCGATCCGGCGGCGCGCTCGCCGTGGCTTGAGCCGCCGAGCTTTCCTTATGGCGGCGCGGGGCTGGTGAGCAGCGCACGCGATTACGACCGCTTCCTCCACATGCTGCAGAATTACGGGATGCTGGAGGGCACGCGCGTGATGAAGGAGCAGACCGCGCGGCTGGCGATGTCGAACCTGATGCCAGCCGGCGTCTTCTTCGACAATGACGGGCAGCAGCGTGGGTTCGGCGCGGGCGGCGTGGTGTATCTGAACGACGATCCGAACGGCGCGTCGAAGGGCAGCTATGGCTGGGCGGGCGCGGCGGGGACGCTGGCGCTGGTCGATCCGGCCAAGCGCTTCCGCAGCACGATCATGGTCAATTACTTCCCGGCTGAGAAGTGGCCGCTGGGCAAGGAAACCTATGCCGCGCTCCGGCGCGACGCGGCGCGGCTGCATGGAGGACAATGGTGAGCGTACGCGCGGTGATCGAGACAGGCTTTACCGGTGGCACGCTGGATCGGGCGGATGCGCTGCGCCACGATCCACCGGCTGTCGCCGCGTTGCTGACCCACCCGTCGTCACGATTGCTGCGGCTCGACGCGTTCGAGCCGGTGGTGGCGGACGATGGCGCGTTGTCATGGGGTACGATTGCGGAGGCGCCGGACGGGGCCGAGTTCGTGTTGCTCGGGCTGGCGGACGACTGCGCGCATTTTGCGGCAGTGATCCCCGGCGACGCGCCGCCGCCGCCGTACCGATCGCCGACGTTGTTCGCGCTGCTCGAGCGGTTGCGCGGCGGTGAGGCGGCCACCTTCGCGGCGGCGCGCGCGCTGATCGACTGGCATGCGCGTCATCCGTTCTGCGCGCGCTGCGGCCATGCAACGGCGCCATTCCGCGCCGGGTGGGGACGCAATTGCCCGAACTGCAAGGCCGAGCATTTCCCGCGCGTCGACCCGGTCGTGATCATGATCGCCGAACATGACGGGCGCGCGCTGATCGGCCGGCAGGCGGCGTGGCCGGCGGGGCGTTATTCGGCGCTGGCGGGATTTCTGGAGCCGGGCGAGTCGATCGAGGAGGCGGTGGCGCGCGAGATCGCCGAGGAAGCCGGGGTGCGGGTCGGCAAGGTGCGCTATGTCGCCAGCCAGCCGTGGCCGTTCCCGTCGCAGTTGATGATCGCCTGCGTCGCCGAGGCGGAGGACGATGCAGTCACGCTCGACACCAACGAGTTGGAGGATGCGCGCTGGGTGACCCGCGACGAGGTGCGCGCGGCGCTGGCGGGGGAGGCGGGCGCCTTCGGTGCGCCGCCGCCGTATGCGATCGCGCATTCGTTGTTGCGGGCGTGGATGGAGGAATAGGTCTCGCCGTCATTGCGAGCGTAGCGAAGCAATCCAGGGCGTCCTGATTCGGCCCTGATTGCTTCGCTGCGCTGGCAATGACGAGCCGATCCGGCTGCGACCTTCCGTCATTCCCGCGAAGGCGGGAATCCAGAACCTCTGACGCCTGTGGCCTTTACGAGAACCTGCGCGTCTGGATCCCCGCCTTCGCGGGGATGACGGGTGGGGTGAGCCGTCATCCACTTGCGTCGTCCCGGGCTTGACCCGGGACCCCGCTTCTTCTTCGCGCGGCCGGTAAGAAGCGGGCCACGGATCAAGTCCGGGGCGACGGAGAGAGGTTACGCCTTAAACATCCAGATTCGCGACGCTCAGCGCATTCTCCTGGATGAACTCGCGACGTGGCTCGACGACGTCGCCCATCAGGCGCGTGAAGATCTCGTCCGCAACGTCGGCCTGCTCGATCGCCACCTTGAGCATCGTGCGGTTCGACGGATCGAGCGTGGTTTCCCACAGCTGCTCGGCGTTCATCTCGCCGAGACCCTTGTAGCGCTGGATCGCCAGCCCCTTACGCCCCGACGCGAGGATCGCCTCAAGCAATTGCGACGGACGTGCCACCAGCGACTCGCCACGGCCGACCGAGACGGTTTCCTCGCCTTCCTCGTCGGTGGCGACCGCATCGACCGGCGTCTCGACCGTCGCGGTCTTCACCGGCACCAGCTTGGCGGCATGCGCGAAGGTCTCGGCCTGTTCGGCAGCCAGCGTGTGGAGCTTGCGCGCCTCTGCCGAGCCGAGGAAGGCCGCCTCGACGATATGGTGATCGGTCACGCCGCGCCACAGCCGCTCGAAGTGGATGCCGCCGTCCTCGGTGACGCGCGCCTTCCACGTCGCGTCATTGTCGCCCTGATCGAGCCGGCGGACGACCTCGGTAACCGCAGCAGCGCGCGTGTCGCGCGTCGCCTCCGGATCGAGCGCGCCGCCGAGTGCCAGCCCTTCGATGATGACCGGATCGTAGCGACGCGGCACATAGCGCATCAGCGTCCGCATCCGCCGCGCGTGCTCGACCAGCGGCCGCAGGTGGACACCCGTCAGCTTCTCGTCGCCGCGCTCCAGCGCCATCGCGCCCAGCCCGGCGTCGACGAGGTAATTGTCGAGCGCGTGATCGTCCTTGAGGTACACCTCCGAACGGCCCTTGGTCGCCTTGTAGAGCGGCGGCTGCGCGATGTAGAGGTGACCCGCCGTGATGATCTCGGGCATCTGGCGGTAGAAGAAGGTCAGCAGCAGCGTGCGGATATGCGCGCCGTCGACGTCGGCGTCCGTCATGATGACGATCTTGTGATAGCGCAATTTTTCGAGCTTGAAGTCGTCGCGCCCGATGCCGGTGCCCATCGCCTGGATGAGCGTGCCGATCTCCTTCGAGCCGAGCATCCGGTCGAAGCGTGCGCGCTCGACGTTGAGGATCTTGCCGCGCAACGGGAGGATTGCCTGGAAGTGGCGGTCACGGCCCTGCTTGGCCGAGCCGCCGGCCGAGTCGCCCTCGACGAGGAACAGCTCTGACTTGGCGGGATCGCGCTCCTGACAGTCGGCCAGCTTGCCGGGCAGGCTGGCGATGTCCATGACGCCCTTGCGTCGCGTCAGCTCGCGGGCGCGCTTCGCCGCCTCGCGCGCGGCGGCGGCGTCGATGATCTTGCCGACGATCGAACGCGCGTGCTGCGGATTTTCCTCCAGCCATTCCGCCATCTTGTCGGCCATCAGGCTTTCGAGCGGCTGGCGGACCTCCGACGAGACGAGCTTGTCCTTGGTCTGCGAACTGAACTTGGGATCGGGCAGCTTGACCGAGACGATCGCGGTCAGCCCCTCGCGCATGTCGTCGCCGGTGAGCGACACCTTCTCCTTCTTCAGGAGCCCCGACTTCTCGGCGTAATTGTTGAGCGTGCGGGTCAGCGCGGCACGGAAGGCGGCGATGTGCGTGCCGCCGTCGCGCTGCGGAATGTTGTTGGTGAACGCGAGGACGTTCTCGTAATAGCTGTCGTTCCACTCCAGCGCGACCTCGATCGTCACGTGATCGCGGGTGCCCGCGACCGAGATCGGGTCGGGGAACAGCGGCTGCTTGTTGCGGTCCAGCCACTTCACAAAGGCGGCGATCCCGCCCTCGTAGAACAGCTCGATCGACTTCGGTTCTTCGTGACGCGCGTCGTTGAGGAAGAGGCGGACGCCCGAATTGAGGAACGCCAGCTCGCGGTAGCGGTGTTCGAGCTTCTCGAAATCGAATTCGACGATCTTGAAGGTCGCGGGCGAGGGGAGGAAGGTAACGCGCGTGCCCTTCTTGCCCTCCGCCTTACCGACCACCTTGAGCGGAGCAACCGCATCGCCGTGCGCGAAGCGCATATAATGCTCCTCGCCGTCGCGCCAGATCGTCAGGTCGAGATATTCGGACAGTGCATTGACGACCGACACGCCGACGCCGTGCAGACCGCCCGACACCTTGTAGGCATTGTCGTCGCTGGTGTTCTCGAACTTGCCGCCGGCGTGGAGCTGGGTCATGATGACCTCGGCTGCCGACACGCCTTCCTCGGGGTGGATGCCGGTCGGGATGCCGCGACCGTTGTCGGTCACCGACACCGAGCCGTCGGCGTTCAGCGTGATGTCGATCCGGTCGCAATGCCCGGCCAGCGCCTCGTCGATTGCATTGTCGCTCACCTCGAACACCATATGGTGGAGGCCCGAGCCGTCGTCGGTATCGCCGATGTACATGCCGGGGCGCTTGCGGACGGCGTCGAGGCCCTTCAGCACCTTGATCGAGGAGGCGCCGTATTCGCTGGTATTCTGAGGTTCTGCCATGGCGATCATATAGGCAGCCGGGCGGTGTAGCGAAAGCGAAACCTAGCCTTGTGCGGGTCGGTCGCGCAGCCCCGTGAAGAGCAGCCCGGCGATCGCCAGCGCGGTGCTCGCCACCGCCAGACCGGCCGCGTCGCCGCCGGTCGCGTCATGGAGCGCGCCGAAGCCGATGATCCCGGCGCCGCTGCCAACCAGCGCGACGACGATCAGCGTGCCGTAGACCTCGCCGTACGCGCGCAGCCCGAACAACCGCGCGGCGAAGAAGGGAAAGAGGTCGTTCTCGGCGCCGTTCATCAGCCCGGCGCAGAAGACGCCGGCCATCAGCCCCGGCAGCGTGAGCCCGGGCCATTGCAGCGCCGCGAAGCCGAGCGCCGAGACGCCAGCGACGGTGGCGGCGATCCGCTGCGGCGGGTAGCGGTCGATCAACGCGCCGAACGTGACCCGCGCCGCGACCTGCGACGCCCCGAAAGCGGTGAGCAGCAGCGCCGCCTGCTTGCCGGTCAGATCGTGGTCGATCCCGAACGGCACGAGCTGCGTGACGAAGCCGATCGTCCCGAGATTGACGAAGAAGCCGGTCAGCCCCAGCCGCCAGAAGCGCGGATCGCGCCGTGCTTGCGGGGCGGTGACGCCGGAAACGTGCGCCAGCTCGGTGAACCCAACACGGGTGACGGGGCCGGCGGTGCGGATCGCGACGAGCGCGATCGGCAAGGCGATCAGCGCGGAATAGAGCGCCAGCGCGACGAACCCGCCGCGCCAGCCGAACGCCTCGATCACTTCGGCCAGCACGATCGGCAGCAGCAAGGTGGTCAGCGGCAGCCCCGAGGTTGCGATCCCGAGCGCCAGCCCGCGATGCGCGAAGAACCGCGCCGCGATCAGCTTGCCATAGGCGAGCGCGCTGGTGCCCGGCACCGTCATCGCCAGCGCGAGCACCAGCAGGTGATAATGCCAGAGCTGCCCGCCCATCGTCGCCATGCCCAGATAGGCGGCGGCGAGCGCGACCATGCAGCCGACGATCATCGGGCGCACCCCGATGCGGTCGACCATGCGCCCGAGCAGGGGCACCGCGAGGCTGCCGGCGAAGCCCAGCCCGCTGGCGGCGGCGACCGCGCCGCGGCTCCAGCCGAACTCGCCGGTCATCCCCGGCACGAACATGCTCGACAGATTCTGGAACAACGCCGGGCCGGCCCCGCTGCCGACCACCGCGCCGAGCACCACCGGCCAGCCGCGCCGCCATTCGCTGCGATTCGGGGCGGGCTGGCGGGTCGACATCGACGCGCGCTAGCGGGCCGCGCTGTCGCCGTCATCCCCTGCGCGATCGGGGAGAATCAGGAAGCACATTGCCGCCAGCAGCAGCGCGCCGCAGCCGAGCGTCAGCGCGCCCGTGTAGCCGCCGGTGAGGTCGTGAAGCCGCCCGAAGCCGATGATCCCGACCGCGGTGCCCGACAGGGCGATCGGCATCGCGGTGCCATAGATCTCGGCATAGGCGCGCAACCCGAACAGCCGCGCCGCGAAGAACGGCAGCAGGTCGTTCTCCGCGCCGTTCATCAGCCCGGCGAGAAAGACCAGCACCAGCAGCAGCGCCAGCCCCGACGGCGCGAACGCCAGCGCGACGAAGGCGGCGGCGGACAGGATCGCGAAGGCTGCGGCCACCGGCTGCGGGCGCATGCGATCGACCAGCCAGCCGACCAGCAGCCGTCCGGCAATCGCGCTGGAGGCAAAGCTGGTGAGCAGCAGCGCGGCCTGCGGCGGCCGCAGGCCGAGTTCGAGCCCGATCGGAACGAGCTGGGTCACGAAGCCGGTGGTCGCGGCGTTGGTGAGCCAGGCCGAGGCGACCATGATCCAGAAGCGCCGGTCGCGCCGCGCCGCCGCCGCGCTGGTGCCCGGCAAGGCGGTGCTGCGCGGATCGGAGCGGGCGGGCATCGCGACCGCGCGCAGGCTGAGCATGATGAGCGGCAGCGCGAGGAGCGCCGAGCCACCCGCCAACACGACGAACCCCGCGCGCCAGCCGAAGTTTGCGATGGTGGCGCCCAGAAGGGGTGCGGCAATGATCGTTGCCAGCGCCAGCCCCGAGGTGCCGAGCGCCAACGCCATCCCGCGCCCGCGCACGAAGCGCGCCGCGATCAGCTTGCCATAGGCGAGGCTGCTCGTTCCCGGCAGCGCCAGCACCAGCAGCACGACGCCGAGCTGATAGCGCCAGATCGCCCGGCCACCGTTCATGCCCATCCCCGCCAGCCACAGATAGGCGGCGCCCAGCAGCAGCATCGACGCGATGATGACGGGACGCACCCCGAAGCGGTCGGCGGCGCGCCCGATCAGCGGCGCAGCAATCGCGCTGCCCAAGGCCAGCCCGGCGGCCGTAGCAATGTCGCCGCGCGACCAGCCGAACGTCGCCTCGAGCCCGGGCGTGAACAGGCTGGAGAGGTTCTGGTAAAGTCCTGGTCCGAACCCTGCGCCGAGCATCGCCGCGGCCACCACCGGCCAGCCGCGCCGCCATTCGGTCAGCGTGCGCGGGACGTCGTCGGCGGAAACGGCGGGCTCGGTCAGCGGAATGTACCCCAGAGAAGAAAGCGGTGGTTCATCGCTCAACGCGGATCGGGCAAAAATGTTGTGGGCGTAACGACATCATGCAGCGCGACCCAGGTGGCGGCGTCGATGCCGTCGAACAGCGCGCGCTCGGTGCCGGTCATCCACACCTGCCCGAGCGGGGCGAGGCGGGCGAACAGCGCGGCGCGGCGCACCGGGTCGAGATGCGCCGCCACTTCGTCGAGCAGCAGCACCGGCGCATGCCCGGTCAGCCGCGCCACCAGCTCGGCATGCGCGAGGACGATCCCGAGCAGCAGCGCCTTCTGCTCACCGGTCGAGGCGGTGGCGGCGGGGCGCGCCTTGTCGACGTGCGTGACGATCAGGTCGGCACGGTGCGGGCCGACCAGCGTGCGGCCGGCGGCGGCGTCGCGCGCGCGTCCGGTGCGCAGCGCGTCGGCCAGCGTCGCGGCGTCGCCGCTCCAGCCCTCGAGCGCGATCCGCGCGCGCGCGATCTCCCCAGCGGGCTGGGCGGCGAGCGCAGCGTCGAGCGCGGCGATGGTGTGGCGGCGGGCGGCGTCGAGCGCGGCGCCATGCTGTGCCATCTGCGCCTCAAGCGCCGCGAGCCAATCGGGGTCGGGGAGCGGCTCGGCGAGCAGGCGGTTGCGGTCGCGCATCGCCGCCTCGTAGCGCGCGCCGTCGCGGGCATGGCCGGGCTCGATCGCGAGCGTCAGCCGGTCGAGGAAGCGCCGCCGTCCGCCCGCCGCCTCGGTGAACAGCCGATCCATCGCCGGGGTGAGCCACAGCACCGCGACGCGCTCGGCCAGCGCGGTGGCGGGGGCCGCGGCGCCGTTGATCCGCACCACCCGCCGCTCGGGCGCGGCGGCCAGCGTGCCGGTAGCGAGCGTGACGTCATCTGCCAGCGTCGCGGCGACGCCGAAGCCGCCCGGCCCATCGCTGCGCGCGACCTCCGATAAGGCGGCGCGGCGCAGGCCCCGGCCCGGCGCGAGCAGCGATACCGCCTCCAGCACATTGGTCTTGCCCGCGCCGTTCGGGCCATACAGCACCACGAAGCCGGGCGCGGCATCGGGCACGATCGACAGCGCTTCGTGGTTGCGGACATCGGTGAGGACGAGGCGGGACAGCATGATGGCGCGACGCTGGTACGGGCAAAGCGCGGGCAGGGCGACTGTTTCCTTGGGCGCGCCGGTGCGATGGGTCGGCGCGCGCTTGCATCGTGGCGCATCTGCCGCGACACGGCACGCATGACCGCAAACTCCCATCGCTCCGGCCTGCTGCTCGGCGTCGGCGCCTATGTCTCCTGGGGGCTGCTGCCGCTCTATCTGCACCTGCTGACCGGCGTACCGGCGTTGCAGGTGCTGGCGCATCGCGTCGTCTGGTCGCTGCTGCTGCTCGCCGCGATCGTGCTGGCGATGCGGCGCACCCGGCCGATAGTGGCGGCGGCGCGCGGGCGGACGTTGTTGCTGCTGTGCGCGTCGGCGGCGCTGATCGCGGTCAACTGGCTGGTCTATATTTTCGCGGTGCAGAGCGGGCATGTGCTGGAGGCGAGCCTCGGCTATTTCATCAACCCGTTGCTCAACGTCGCGCTGGGGACGATCGTGCTCGGCGAGTGGATCGGCGCGATCCAGAAAGCGGCGGTCGCAGTCGCCGCTCTCGGCGTCGTGGTGCTGGCGATCGCAGGCGGCGGGGCGTTGTGGATATCGCTGACGCTCGCGTTCAGCTTCGGCGTCTACGGGCTGATCCGCAAGGTGGCGGCGATCGATGCGCTGGGCGGGCTGACCGTCGAGACCGCGTTGCTGATCGGGCCGGCGCTGGCGGTGCTGTGGCTCAGCCCGGAGCCGGTGTTCGGGCGCGGCGATATCGACCTGTTGCTGGTGCTGGCGGGCGCGGTGACCGCCGCGCCGTTGCTGATGTTTGCCGCGGCCGCGCGCCGGTTGCGCTACTCGACGCTCGGGCTGCTGCAATATCTCGCGCCGACGCTGCAGTTCCTGCTCGCGGTGCTGGTGTTCCACGAGCCGCTACGGGGCGTGCACATCGTCACCTTCGCGCTGATCTGGACCGGCTGCGCGCTCTACGCTCTCGGCAGCCGGCCGCGGCGCGCTACTCCCTAGGTTCGCGCCGACCCAGCCACGCGGTGGTGGCGAGGTCCATCGTGACATTGCCGACGGTGCGGATGATGTCGGGGATTGTCTCGACCGCGACCAGCAGGCCGAGTGGGGCGACCGGTGCGCCGATCGTGCCCGCGATCGGCGCGATCGCGCTGACATAGCTGACCGTGCCGGGCAGGCTGACCGAGCCCAGCGAGGTGAGCGTCGCCACCACCACGCCGATCGCCAGCGTCGCGGGCGACAGCGGGACGCCGAACCACGTCGCGACATAGATCGCGACCGCGAGGTTCATCGCCGGGCCGGTCGCGCGGAAGATCGCGACCGCCAGGGGCAGCGTCACCCCGGCGGTGCGCACCGGCACGCCGAGCGTGCGTGCGCCCTCCAGCATCGCCGGCACCGAGGCGAGCGAGGATTGCGTGCTGATCGCCACTGCCTGTGACGGCAGCGCGGCGCGCACGAAGTCTGAAGGGTTGAGCCGCGCGCCGGCCCAGGCGACCGGATAGGCGAGCAACGTGACGATCACCCCGACGCTGGCGACGACGAGGATGTAATGCGCCAGCGCGCCGAACGCGCCCGAGCCCGCGCGCGCGCCCACCACCAGCGCCAGTGCGAATACGCCGAGCGGCGCGATCCACAACACCCAGTCGATCACCACCAGCATCGTGTCGCGGAGGGCAGTGAAGAAGCGGACGAGCAAAGCACGCCCCTCCGCGTCGATTCGCGCGATCGCGAACGCGAAGACGAGCGTGAAGATGATGAGCGACAGGAAGGCGTCGCTGGCGGCGGCGTGGACGATGTTGGTGGGGACGATCCCGGCGAAGAACTCGCCGAGCGGCGGGACCGCGGGCACCTTGCCGGCGCCGACCAGCGCCGCGCGCAACGCCTGCGCGGAGGCGGCGGGGAGCGGGGCGACCGCGAGGATCACCGGCGTCGCGATCGCGGCGATCACCGCCGACAGGAACAGGAAGGTGACGTAAAGCGCGATCGCGCGCCCCGCCAGCCGCCCGGCACGCGCTGCCTCGGCGGTTGCCGCGACCCCGGTGACGAGCAGCGAGACGACCAGCGGCACGATCGTCATCTGCAACCCGTGCAGCCATGCCGCACCGATCGGCTCCGCCACCGCGATCGTGCCCGCGACGGCGTCGCGCGCGAAATGGGCGAGGGCGACGCCGCCCGCCAGCCCGATCAGCAGCGACAGCAGGATGCGGGAGGCTTGCGACATGCGGTATCTTCGCCTTTTGCTCGTCCGCGATTATGGGACCTGTCTGGGCCAAGCGAACGGAAGACACGATGGCAAGGAAATATTTCGGCACCGACGGCATTCGCGGCCTGACCAATGCGGGCGCGATGACCGCGGAAATGGCGATGAAGGTCGGGATGGCGGCCGGGCGGCACTTCCTGCGCGGGCAGCATCGCCACCGCGTCGTGATCGGCAAGGACACCCGCCTGTCCGGCTATATGCTGGAGAGCGCGTTGCAGGCCGGCTTCACCAGCGTCGGGATGGACGTGACGCTGGTGGGGCCGATGCCGACCCCGGCGGTGGCGATGCTGACCAAGTCGATGCGCGCCGACATGGGCGTGATGATCTCGGCCAGCCACAATCCGTTTTTCGACAATGGTATCAAGCTGTTCGGGCCCGATGGTTACAAATTGTCCGACGAGGACGAACTGGCGATCGAGGCGGCGATCGACGGTGACGTCGCGCTGGCGCCGGCGGGCGAGATCGGACGCGCCAAGCGGATCGACGATGCGCGCGGGCGCTACATCCACTTCGCCAAATCGACTTTCCCGGCCGATTTGCGGCTCGACGGGATGAAGGTGGTCGTGGATTGCGCGAACGGTGCCGCCTATCAGGTCGCGCCCGAGGCATTGTGGGAACTGGGCGCCGACGTCATCCAGATCGGCGTCAACCCCAATGGGCTCAACATCAACGACCAGATCGGGTCGACTCACCCCGAAGCCTTGTCGGCGGCGGTGCTGGCGCACGGCGCGGCGATCGGGGTTGCGCTGGACGGCGATGCCGACCGGTTGATCGTGGTCGATGAAAAGGGCCGCGTGATCGACGGGGACCAGTTGATGGCGACGATCGCCGCCGGCTGGGCGCGCGCCGGGCGGCTGGCGGGCGGCGGGCTGGTCGCAACGGTGATGTCGAACCTCGGGCTGGAGCGACACCTCAAAGCGCAGGGGCTGGGGCTGATCCGCACCGCGGTCGGCGACCGGCACGTGCTGGAGGCGATGCGCCGGCGGGGCTATAATGTCGGCGGCGAGCAGTCCGGGCACATCATCCTCAGCGATTATGCGACGACCGGCGACGGGCTGGTCGCGGCGTTGCAGGTGCTGGCGGAGATCTGCCGCGCCGGGGCGCCGGCTAGCGAGGTGCTGCGGCGCTTCGAGCCCTTGCCGCAGTTGCTCAAGAACGTGCGCTTCTCGGGCGGCAAGCCGCTGGAGACCGATGCGGTGAAGGCGGTGATCGCCGATGCCGAGGCCGAGCTGGCGGGGCGCGGGCGGTTGGTGATCCGCCCGTCCGGAACCGAGCCGGTGATCCGCGTAATGGCGGAGGGTGACGATCCGGTGCAGGTCGAGCAGGTGGTCGACCGCATCTGCGACGCGGTGCGCGCGGCGGTTTAAGGGAACGGTGGGGGCGGCTGATGGCCCGCCTCCTTGTCCATTCTCTCGTACCCCGGCGAAGGCCGGGTCCCAGTTGGGGGACGGCTGTCACAGGGCGTAGCGCGCCACCACTGCGGTCTTCCCAACTGGGCCCCGGCCTTCGCCGGGGAACAGGGGCTTACCGCTCGCTCAGATAATAACGATCGGTCGCGTTGAGCGCGTCGTCGAGTTCGTAGACGATCGGCTGGCCGGTCGGGATCTCCAGCCCGGTGATCTCTTCGTCCGAAATCCCCGACAGATGCTTGACCAGCGCACGCAGCGAATTGCCGTGCGCCGAGATCAGCACGCGCTGCCCGTCCTTGAGCGCCGGCGCGATGCGGCCTTCCCAATAGGGCAGCACGCGCGCGATCGTGTCCTTGAGGCTCTCGGTGGCGGGCACGTCGATTCCGGCATAGCGTCGGTCGGCCGAGGGATCGTAGGTGCTCCCGGCTTCGATCGGCGGCGGTGGCACGTCGAAGCTGCGGCGCCAGATGTGGACCTGCTCGTCGCCGTGCTTCGCCGCCGTCTCGGCCTTGTCGAGCCCGGTCAGCCCGCCGTAATGCCGCTCGTTGAGCCGCCAGTCCTTCTCGACCGGCAGCCACAGCCGCCCCATCGCCTCCAGCGCGAGGTTGAGCGTCTTGATCGCGCGGGTCTGGAGCGAGGTGAAGGTCTGGTCGAAGTCCAGCCCCCTGGCCGCCATCAACTCGCCAGCGGCGCGCGCCTCGGCCGCGCCTTTTGCCGTGACGTCGACGTCCCACCAGCCGGTGAAGCGGTTTTCGAGATTCCAGGCGGACTGGCCGTGGCGGATGAGGACGAGCGTTGGCAATCGGGTTCTCCCGTTAGAGGATCAGGGTCAGGAACTGGTTGTGCGGGCTCGGTCGGTAGTCGGCGAAAGCGTCGCAGGGAACGAAGCCGGCGCTGCGATACAGCGCAACCGCTGGTTGATGCAGCTCGGCGGTGCCGGTTTCGAGGCTCAGCCGCGCGTAGCCACGTTCGCGTGCGATGGCGATTACATGCGCCAGCAGCGCGCGACCGACGCCGGTGCGGCGTGCCTGCGGAGCGGCCCGCATCGACTTCACCTCGCCGTGGCGCGGGTCGAGCTGCTTCAGCGCGACGAACCCGGCCAGCGTCTCCTCCCGCCACGCGGTCCAGAAGGTCACCTCCGGCATCGAGAGGCCGGCGGCGTCCAGCGCGAAGGCGAACTCCGCCATCTGGCCGCGCAGCTCGGCCAGATGGTGCGTCAGCAGCGCGGCGACATGCGAAGCGGTCGGGTCGTCCTTCCTGATCTGCATCATGAGCCCCGCTGCTTGTCCGGCGAATGGCTCCGATCTAGCGAAAGGCGCGACCGACACAACAGGAGAGCGCCGATGACGATCCGCCGCCGCACCATCATCCATGACGGACCGGGTGGTCCGTTCGAGGGCGTGTTCGTGTGGGACGACGCCGTCACTACGCCGCGGCCGGGCGTGCTGGTGATCCCGAACGTGCTCGGGCAGAAAGAGAGCGACAATCTGAAGGCCGAGGCGCTGGCCGCGCTCGGCTATGCCGCCTTCGCCTGCGACCTGTTCGGGCAGGGCAAGCGGACGCAGCGCGGCGAGGGCGCGAGCCGCTATATGGACGAACTGAACGCCGACCGTGCGCTGCTGCGCGCGCGACTGCGCGCGTCGCTGGGCGCGCTGACGGCGCACGACGAGGTCGACGAGGCATTGTGCGCCGCGATCGGCTTCTGCTTCGGGGGCAAATGCGTGCTCGACATGGCGCGTGCCGGGCTGCCGATCCGTGGCGGGGTCAGCTTCCATGGCGTTTACGATCGCCCCGATTGGGACAGCGTCGATCCGATCACCGTGCCGCTGCTGATCTGTCATGGGTGGGACGACCCGCTCGGGCCCCCAGATGCGGTCGTCGCGCTCGGCGAGGAACTCACCGCGGCGCAGGCGGACTGGCAGGTCCATGCCTATGGCGGGGCAGGGCACGCCTTCACGGACGCAGCGATGCCGGCGGGTCACGCCGGCTTTGGCTATGATGCGCGCGCCGACCGCCGCAGTTGGCGCGCGATGAGTCAATTTTTACAAGATGTCTTTGAAAACAACGAGATCGTTGCCGAAGTCACCACAGCCTTGTAGCGACGTCGCGCCAGTCGAGCGGCGCAGCACAAGCAGCACCCGCGATTGTAAAAAAACAAACAACGCTTCGGGACGCGTCGCAGGTTATGGGGATCACCGTTTATGCACCGGCGCCGACGCCTGATGACGAGGGCGCGCGCGAGCGGGCGGTGATGGCGTCCGGTGCGCTCGACGCGCGCGACGATCCGGCGTTGCTGGAACTGGTCGAGCAGGCGCGGCAGCGATTCGGCACCGGCATGGCGGCGGTGTCGATCCTTTCGCGCGACTGGCAATATCTGATCGCTGCCGCGGGCGTCACGTCGCGGACCTATAGCCGGCGCATGTCATTGTGCGGCCACGCGATCATTACTCCGCGCGCGGTCTTCTGCGTCGACGATGCGCGTGCCGACCCACGCTTTGCCGACAATCCGGTGCTGATCGACGGCGGACAGGTGCGCTTCTACGCCGGTGCGCCGTTGATCGATGCCGGGCACATGCCGATCGGCACCTTCTGCGTCTTCGACCGGATGCCGCGTGGCGATTTCAGCGCCCACGAGCAGACGCATCTCCGGCAGTTCGCCGAGGCGGCGATCACGCGGCTGGCGGTCCGCCGGGCGGCACCTCCAACCGCCTGACCCCGGTCAGCCCGCCGCGGCGGCGCGGTGGTGGCGGATCACCTCGTCGATGATGAAGCGCAGGAACTTCTCGGAAAATTCCGGGTCCAGCTCGGCGTCCTCGCTCAACTGGCGCAAGCGCGCGATCTGCGCCTCCTCACGGCCGGGATCGGCCGCGGGCAGGCCGGTCTGCGCCTTGTATGCACCGACCGACTGGGTGATCTTGAATCGCTCGGCGAGCAGGCAGACCAAAGCGGCGTCGATGTTGTCGATGCTCTTGCGATAGCCCTTCAGAACGTCGTCGGTCATCACGGCTTCCCCGTCAAAGCGATAATGGTCATGCAGCCCGCGCTTGCGTTGCGCGCGTGCCTCCCCCTAAGGGCAGGAACAGATGAGCGCTACCTTGCACCGACTTCCCGGGCACACGCCCTCGCTCGATCCGATGATCGGGCTGGTCGCCGCCGACATGGATCACGTCAATGCCGTGATTGTCGAGCGCATGCGATCCGAAATCCCGTTGATCCCCGAATTGGCCGGGCATCTGATCGCGGGCGGGGGAAAAAGGATGCGTCCGATGCTGACGCTCGCGGGCGCGCAGCTCGTCGGCTATGACGGCGATCGCCATCACCTGCTCGCCGCCGCGGTGGAGTTCATCCATACCGCGACGCTGTTGCATGACGATGTCGTCGACGGATCGGACCTGCGTCGTGGAAAGCGCACCGCCAACATCATCTGGGGCAATCCCGCCAGCGTGCTGGTTGGTGATTTCCTGTTTTCGCGTTCGTTCGAGCTGATGGTGGCGGGCGGGAACATGCGCGCGCTGGAGATCCTCTCGAACGCCTCGGCGGTGATCGCGGAGGGCGAGGTCAATCAGCTGACCGCGGCGCGGCGCGTCGATCTGCCCGAGGAACGCTATCTCGACATCATCCACGCCAAGACCGCTGCACTGTTCGCGGCCGCGTGCCGGATCGCGGCGGTCGTCGCGGGTCGGCCGGAAACGGAGGAGCAGGCGCTCGACTCCTACGGTCGCAATCTGGGGATCGCCTTCCAGCTGGTCGACGATGCGATCGACTATACCAGCGACGCCGGGACGATGGGCAAGGATGCCGGCGACGACTTCCGCGAAGGCAAGATGACGTTGCCGGTGATCCTCGCCTATGCGCGCGGCGCTGACGAGGAACGGCAGTTCTGGCGCGACGCCGTCGAGGGACGCCGTGCGAGCGATGCCGATTTCGCACATGCGATCGATCTGGTCCGCCGCACCCGCGCGGTCGACGATACGCTGGCGCGGGCGCGGCACTATGGACAGCGTGCGATCGAGTCGCTGGCGATCTTCCCCGACAGCGCAATCAAGGACGCGATGGTCGAGGCGGTCGAATTTGCGGTGGCGCGCGCATATTGACGGACGGCGAGGGGCGGTCAGGACGAGCGTAGCGGCGTCCGCCTGTCCGTCCCGAGCCGCTGCCGAAGCGCTTCGCTGAATAATCACTGACGACAGGGTGTCGCGACCGGAAGTGCAAAGCCGGAAGGCGGCGTCCGGCACGGCGTAGCGCCAGCGATCCCTTGTCACCCCCACCCGACCGGCGCAGATCCGGATCGCCGATCTCGGCCGATACGGTCGCGATGAAGCGCTTTGCCGCGCCTCCTTCGATGAAGTGCCGTTCGGGAGCCCGACGCCCGCCGCATCTCCGCCGCGCGGGCCGCGGCAGCAAGGCTGATCCTGTGGCCGAAGGAAAGCGACACGCCACAGCCGTGCCGTTTGGGCGATCTCATTCTCCGATGCCGGTGACATCCCGGATGAACGGCGGGTCGCGCAAAAATCCGCCGCCCGGGGCTCCCCGGACGGCGGCTCTTTCACGTCAGGCTAACGCCCGAAGCAAGGATCACTCCTTGTTCAGATACTCGCCGGCATCGGCGTCGGTGCCGGTGCCCGAGGGGACGACCTCCGCCAGCGGATCGCTGCCGGTGCCGACGTCCTCGCGCGGGGTGCGCTTCACTTCCGCGGCGCGGGTCTGCGCGGCGGTGCCGGCCGACCCGGCCGCAACCATCGCCTCCTGCAACTTGCGCTGCTGGACCCGCAGCGCCGCGTCGCGCGACGAGGCCGCCACGCGCAGGCGGTTCATGCCCGCACCGGTGCCCGCCGGGATCAGGCGACCGACGATGACGTTCTCCTTCAGGCCCATCAGCGTATCCTGCTTGCCCTGGACCGCTGCCTCGGTGAGGACGCGGGTGGTCTCCTGGAAC
Organism: Sphingomonas sp. 8AM; assembly: GCF_902506455.1. GTDB lineage: Bacteria > Pseudomonadota > Alphaproteobacteria > Sphingomonadales > Sphingomonadaceae > Sphingomonas. The sequence goes on from NZ_LR733844.1 coordinate 3,342,249, forward strand.
GACGCCGCCGAGATGAAGCTGCGGGTCTGCAGCGACGCCTTGGTGATGCCGAGCAGGACCGGCTTGCCCGCCGCGCGCGCCTGACCGTCCTCCAGCTTCTCGTTGATCGCGTCCATCTCCTCGCGATCGACCTGCTCGCCCACCAGCAAGGTGGTCTCGCCGGACTCGATGATCTCGACCTTCTGCAGCATCTGACGAACGATCGTTTCGATGTGCTTGTCGTTGATCTTCACGCCCTGCAGTCGATAGACTTCCTGGATTTCGCTGACGAGATATTCGGCCAGCGGCTCGATCCCCATCGTCTCCAGAATGTCGTGCGGGTTCGGCGAACCGCCGATCAGGTTGTCGCCACGCTTGACGTAGTCGCCTTCCTGAACGTCGATCACCTTCGACTTCGGCACCAGATACTCGACGATATCGCCGCCATCCTCGGGCTGGATGCCGATCTTGCGCTTCGCCTTATAGTCCTTGCCGAACACCACCCGGCCGGAAACCTTGGCGATGATCGCCGCTTCCTTGGGGATGCGCGCCTCGAACAGTTCGGCGACGCGCGGCAGACCGCCGGTGATGTCGCGGGTCTTGGCGCTCTCGCGCGCGACACGCGCCAGCACGTCGCCGGCATGGACGGTACCATTGTCCTCCACCGACAGCACCGCACCCGGCGCCAGCAGGTAACGCGCGGCCTCGCCCGAACCCTCGTCGAGCAGGGTCATGCGCGGACGCAGATCCTCCTTCGACTTGGTGGTCGCGCGATATTCGATCACCACGCGCTGCGCGATACCGGTAGCTTCGTCGACCTGCTCGGTGAGCGTCTTGCCCTCGATCAGATCCTGGAACTTCACGGTACCGCCGGTCTCGGTGATCACCGGCATGGTGAACGGATCCCACTCCGCCATCCGGTCACCCTTGCTGACGATGTGGCCATCGTCGAACATGACGTACGCGCCGTACGGGATCTTGTGCACCGCCAGTTCGCGACCTTCCATGTCGACGATCGCGATTTCGCCCGAACGGCTGAGTACCACGCGACGGCCGCGCTGGTCCTCGATCAGGCGCAGGTCGCGGAACTCGACCGTGCCGTCGACCGGCGCTTCGAGGTTCGACTGCTCGTTGAGCTGCGCCGCACCGCCGATGTGGAAGGTCCGCATCGTCAGCTGCGTGCCCGGCTCACCGATCGACTGCGCCGCGATCACGCCGACCGCCTCGCCGATGTTGACCGGCGTACCGCGGGCGAGGTCACGCCCGTAGCACTTGCCGCACACGCCGACCTTGCTTTCGCAGACCAGCGGCGAGCGGATCTTCATCGCCGGTACGCCCAGCGCCTCGATCTGCGCGACCATCGGCTCGTCGAGCAACGTGCCGACGGGGATGACGACCTTGCCGGTCTTGGCATCCACGACGTCCTCGGCCGTGGTACGGCCCAGGATACGCTCGCCGAGCGACGCGATCGTCGAACCGCCCTGCACGATCGCCTTCATCTCCAGCGCGCGCTCGGTACCGCAATCCAGCTCGACGATCGTGCAGTCCTGCGACACGTCGACGAGGCGGCGGGTGAGGTACCCCGAGTTGGCGGTCTTCAACGCCGTATCCGCGAGGCCCTTACGCGCGCCGTGGGTCGAGTTGAAGTATTCAAGGACGGTCAGACCTTCCTTGAAGTTCGAGATGATCGGCGTTTCGATGATCTCGCCCGACGGCTTGGCCATCAGCCCGCGCATACCCGCCAGCTGCTTGATCTGCGCGGGGCTGCCACGCGCACCCGAGTGGGCCATCATGTAGATCGAGTTGATGTCGCGCTCGCGGCCGGCCAGCGGGCCGTCCTCGTAATGGCGCACCGCCTTGATCTCGTTCATCATCGAGTTCGCGACCTGATCGCCGCAACGGCTCCAGGCGTCGATGACCTTGTTGTACTTCTCCTGCTGCGTGATCAGGCCGTCCTGATACTGCTGCTCAAAGTCCTTCACGAGGTCGCGGGTCTCGTCGACCAGCTTGTCCTTGTCCGGCGCGATCAGCATGTCGTCCTTGCCGAACGAGATGCCGGCGCGGAACGCGTGACGGAAGCCCAGCGACATGATCGCGTCCGCGAACAGCACCGTCTCCTTCTGGCCGGTGTGACGATAGACCTCGTCGATGACCTCGCCGACGTCCTTCTTGGTCAGGACCCGGTTGACGACGTCGAACGGCACCTTGTGGCTCTTGGGCAGGCACTCACCCAGCAACATGCGACCCGGGGTGGTCTCATAGCGCTTCAGATACTGGTTGCCCTGCTCGTCGGTCTGCGGAACGCGGCTGACGATCTTGGTATGGAGCGTCACGGCGCCCGCGAACAGCGCCTGGTGCACCTCGGCCATGTCGCCGAGCAACATGCCTTCGCCCGGCTCCTTCTGCTTTTCCAGCGACAGATAATAGAGACCCAGCACCATGTCCTGCGACGGCACGATGATCGGCTTGCCGTTCGCGGGGCTCAGGATGTTGTTGGTCGACATCATCAGGACGCGCGCTTCCAGCTGCGCCTCAAGCGACAAGGGCACGTGCACGGCCATCTGGTCGCCATCGAAGTCGGCGTTGAAGGCCGAGCAGACCAGCGGGTGAAGCTGGATCGCCTTGCCCTCGATCAGCACCGGCTCGAACGCCTGGATGCCGAGGCGGTGGAGCGTCGGGGCGCGGTTCAGCAGCACCGGATGCTCGCGGATCACCTCGTCGAGGATGTCCCAGACTTCCTTGCGCTCCTTCTCGACCCACTTCTTCGCCTGCTTCAGCGTCATGCTAAGGCCCTTGGCGTCGAGGCGCGCGTAGATGAACGGCTTGAACAGCTCGAGCGCCATCTTCTTGGGCAGGCCGCATTGGTGCAGCTTCAGCTCCGGACCGGTCACGATTACCGAACGGCCCGAATAGTCGACGCGCTTGCCGAGAAGGTTCTGGCGGAAGCGGCCCTGCTTGCCCTTCAGCATGTCGGACAGCGACTTCAGCGGACGCTTGTTGGCGCCGGTGATCGTCCGGCCGCGACGGCCGTTGTCGAACAAGGCGTCGACCGCTTCCTGCAACATGCGCTTCTCGTTGCGGACGATGATGTCCGGCGCACGCAGCTCCATGAGGCGTTTGAGGCGGTTGTTGCGGTTGATGACGCGGCGGTACAGGTCGTTGAGATCCGACGTCGCGAAGCGGCCACCGTCCAGCGGCACCAGGGGGCGCAGCTCGGGCGGGATGACCGGCACGACCTCGAGGATCATCCACTCCGGACGGTTGCCCGATTCCAGGAAGCTCTCGACGACCTTCAGTCGCTTGATGATCTTCTTGGGCTTCAGCTCGGACTTGGTCGTCGCCAGCTCTTCGAGCAGCGCGACCTTCTCGCCTTCCAGATCGAGGCTTTCAAGCATGATGCGGACTGCTTCGGCGCCGATCCCGGCGGAGAAGGCGTCCTCACCATATTCGTCCTGCGCCTCGAGCAGTTCATCCTCGGTGAGCAGCTGGAACTTCTCGAGCGGGGTCAGGCCCGGCTCGATGACGATATACGCCTCGAAGTACAGCACGCGCTCGAGCTGCTTCAGCTGCATGTCGAGCAGGAGGCCGATGCGGCTCGGCAGCGACTTCAGGAACCAGATGTGCGCGACCGGCGCGGCCAGCTCGATATGGCCCATCCGCTCGCGGCGGACCTTCGACACCGTGACTTCGACACCGCACTTCTCGCAGACGATGCCCTTGTACTTCATGCGCTTGTACTTGCCGCACAGGCACTCATAGTCCTTGATCGGACCGAAGATGCGCGCGCAGAACAGGCCGTCACGTTCGGGCTTGAACGTGCGATAGTTGATGGTCTCGGGCTTCTTGATCTCGCCGAACGACCACGAGCGGATCTTGTCCGGCGACGCGATCCCGATCTGGATCTGGTCGAAGGTTTCCGGCTTCGCGAGCGGATTGGCGAAATTGGTCAGTTCGTTCATCTTGATGAACCTCTTTCAATTCGTAGCCCGCTCCCCGTCGGGGAGAGGGTTGGGTGAGGGGCCGCCACGGGCGCTGGTCTCGGTGAGACTTCGCCCCCCACCCCGACCCTCTCCCCGGTGGGGAGAGGGAGAAGTGGCTTACTCGGCCGCGATGGCGATGCCGTCGTCGTCCTTGGCCTCTTCCATCGACTTCAGGTCGACGTTGAGTCCCAGCGAGCGCATTTCCTTGACGAGCACGTTGAAGCTCTCCGGGATGCCGGCCTCGAACGTGTCGTCACCCTTGACGATCGCCTCGTAGACCTTGGTGCGGCCGACCACGTCGTCGGACTTCACCGTCAGCATTTCCTGGAGCGTGTACGCCGCGCCATACGCCTGGAGCGCCCAGACTTCCATTTCGCCGAAGCGCTGGCCACCGAACTGCGCCTTACCACCCAGCGGCTGCTGGGTGACGAGCGAGTACGGCCCGATCGACCGGGCGTGGATCTTGTCGTCCACAAGGTGGTGCAGCTTGAGCATGTAGATGATGCCCACCGTCACCTTGCGGTCGAACTTGTCGCCGGTACGCCCGTCGAACAGGTCCGACTGACCCGAGGTGTCGAGCCCGGCCAGCTCGAGCATGTCGGAGACGTCCTTCTCGACCGCGCCGTCGAACACCGGGGTGCCCATCGGGACGCCGGGCGTCAGGTTCTGCGCCAGCTCGATGATCTCGCCCGCGTCACGCGAGTCGATGTCGTCGAGGTAGTGCTCGCCATACACGATGCGCAGCCGGTCCTTGACCGCGTCGGGCATCTCGCCCGCCTTGGCGTCCGGATTGGCGTCGCGCCAGTCTTCCAGCGCATGCTTGATCTGCTGACCAAGGCCACGTGCCGCCCAGCCGAGGTGCGTCTCGAAGATCTGCCCGACGTTCATGCGCGACGGCACGCCCAGCGGGTTGAGCACGAGATCGACCGGCGTACCGTCGGCGAGGAACGGCATGTCCTCCGCCGGCAGGATGCGGCTGATAACGCCCTTGTTGCCGTGACGGCCGGCCATCTTGTCGCCCGGCTGCAGCTTGCGCTTCACCGCGACGAACACCTTGACCATCTTCAGCACGCCCGGCGGCAGCTCGTCACCGCGCTCCAGCTTCTCGCGGCGATCCTCGAACTTGTCGCGGATGCGCTTGGCCGCCTCGTCATACTGGCCCTTCACGGCCTCGAGGTTCGACTGGACCGCATCGTCGGCCACCGCGAACTTCCACCATTCGTGGCGCTCGACGCTGTCCAGCACGTCCATGTCGATGGTCACGCCCTTCTTGACGCCCTTCGGCGCCGCGGTCGCGACCTGATCCAGCAGCATTTCGCGCAGCCGGCTCCACGTCGCGCGGTTGAGGATCGAGCGCTCGTCGTCCGAGTCCTTCTTCAGGCGCTCGATCTCCTCGCGCTCGATCGCCATCGCGCGCTCGTCCTTGTCGATGCCGTGGCGATTGAAGACGCGTACGTCGACGATCGTCCCGGCAACGCCCGGCGGCAGGCGCAGCGACGTGTCGCGCACGTCCGACGCCTTTTCACCGAAGATCGCGCGGAGCAATTTCTCTTCCGGCGTCATCGGGCTTTCGCCCTTCGGCGTGATCTTCCCGACCAGGATGTCACCCGGTTCCACTTCGGCGCCGACATAGACGATGCCCGCCTCGTCGAGGTTGCGCAGCGCTTCCTCGCCGACGTTCGGGATGTCGCGGGTGATGTCCTCCGGCCCGAGCTTCGTGTCGCGGGCCATCACCTCGAACTCGTCGATGTGGATCGACGTGAACACGTCGTCCTTCACGATCCGCTCGCTGATGAGGATCGAGTCCTCGTAGTTGTAGCCGTTCCAGGGCATGAACGCGACGAGCGCATTCCGGCCCAGCGCCAGCTCGCCGAACTCGGTCGACGGACCGTCGGCGATCACGTCGCCGGCGTTGACCACGTCGCCCACCTTCACCAGCGGACGCTGGTTGATGCAGGTCGACTGGTTCGATCGCTGGAACTTCATCAGCGTGTAGATGTCGACGCCCGACTTGGCCGAGTCGACCTCACCGGTCGCACGCACCACGATACGCGCCGCGTCGACCTGGTCGACGATGCCCGCACGCTTGGCCGAGATCGCCGCGCCCGAATCGCGCGCCACGGTCTCTTCCATGCCGGTGCCGACGAACGGCGCCTCGGCGCGCACCAGAGGCACGGCCTGACGCTGCATGTTCGAGCCCATCAGCGCGCGGTTCGCGTCGTCGTTCTCGAGGAACGGGATCAGCGACGCCGCGACCGACACGAGCTGCTTCGGCGACACGTCCATCAGCGTCACCGTTTCCGGCAGCGCCATCAGGAACTCGCCCGCCTGCCGTGCGGAGACCAGCTCCTCGGCGAACGAACCGTCCTCGTTCAGCTCCGCCGACGCCTGAGCGACGGTGTGCTTCTGCTCTTCCATCGCCGACAGATAGACGACCTCGTTGGTCACCTTGCCGTCCACGATCTTGCGGTACGGCGTCTCGATGAAGCCATACTTGTTGACGCGCGCGAAGGTCGACAGCGAGTTGATCAGACCGATGTTCGGGCCTTCCGGCGTCTCGATCGGGCAGATGCGGCCATAGTGCGTCGGGTGAACGTCGCGAACCTCGAAGCCTGCACGCTCACGCGTCAGACCGCCCGGCCCGAGCGCCGAGACGCGACGCTTGTGCGTCACTTCGGACAGCGGGTTGGTCTGGTCCATGAACTGCGACAGCTGCGACGAACCGAAGAACTCGCGCACCGCGGCGACCGCAGGCTTGGCGTTGATCAGGTCGTTCGGCATCACCGTCGAGACGTCGACCGACGACATACGCTCCTTCACGGCGCGCTCCATGCGGAGCAGGCCGACGCGATACTGGTTCTCCAGCAGCTCGCCCACCGAACGCACGCGGCGGTTGCCGAGATTGTCGATGTCGTCGATCTCGCCCTTGCCGTCCTTCAGGTCGACCAGCGTCTTCACGACCGCGAGGATGTCCTCGGTGCGCAGCGTCGTCACCGTGTCCTCGGCGTCGAGGTCGAGGCGCATGTTCAGCTTGACGCGGCCCACCGCCGACAGGTCGTAGCGGTCCGGATCGAAGAACAGCCCTGCGAACAGCGACTCCGCCGTTTCCAGCGTCGGCGGCTCGCCGGGGCGCATCACGCGGTAGATGTCCGACAGCGCCTGCTCGCGCTCCTCGGCCTTGTCGGCCTTGAGCGTGTTGCGGATCCACGGACCGGTCGCGACATGGTCGATGTCGAGCAGCTCGATGCGGTCGATGCCCGCCTTGTCGAGCTTCTCGAGATTGTCCGGGCCGATCTCGTCACCGGCCTCGACGTAGATCTCGCCGGTCGACGCGTTGATGAGGTCATAGGCGCTGTAGCGGCCGTAGATCTCCTCGGTCGGGATCAGCAGCGTCTCAAGACCGTCCTTGCCCGCCTTGTTGGCGGCGCGCGGCGTGATCTTGGTGCCGGCGGCGAAGATCACCTCGCCCGACTTGGCGTCGACGATGTCGAAGGTCGGCTTCACGCCGCGCCAGCTCTCGGCCTGGAACGGGATCTGCCAGCCGCCGTCGCCGCGCACGAAGGTGAGGCGGTTGTAGAAGTGGTTGAGGATCTCCTCGCCGTTCATCCCCAGCGCATACAGCAGCGCGGTGACCGGCAGCTTGCGCTTACGGTCGATACGAACGTTGACGATGTCCTTGGCGTCGAACTCGAAATCGAGCCACGAGCCGCGGTACGGGATCACGCGCGCCGCGAACAGATACTTGCCCGACGCATGGGTCTTGCCGCGATCGTGATCGAACAGCACACCCGGCGAGCGGTGCATCTGCGACACGATGACGCGCTCGGTACCGTTGATGAAGAAGGTGCCGTTCTCGGTCATGAGCGGCATGTCGCCCATGTAGACGTCCTGCTCCTTGATATCGAGCACCGAGCGGGTTTCCGTATCGGGATCCACCTCGAACACGATCAGGCGCAACGTAACGCGCATCGGCGCCGCATAGGTGATGCCGCGCTGACGGCATTCCTCGACGTCGAACTTAGGCGGCTCCAGCTCGTAGTTGACGAAGTCCAGCTCGGCGGTGCCGGCGAAGTCACGGATCGGGAACACGCTGCGCAGCGTCTTCTCGAGCCCGGAGACATAATTGATCGACGGGTCGGAACGCAGGAACTGCTCATAGCTCTCGCGCTGGACCTCGATCAGGTTCGGCATCTGCACCACTTCGTGGATGTTGCCGAACACCTTGCGGATGCGACGCTTGCGCGTCCCCGCCTTGTCGGTCCGCGCGGAGCCCGCGTCGATCGGATTGGTCGCCATAAAAGCTTGTGCCTCGTCAGCCGTCAAAATGCAGGCGCAGGGTCGAACGGACAAAAGCCGATCGCACATCATGCGTCGGCTTCCAGCGTCCTGAACCGCGGCTTCCCAATCCGATCGACACACTGCGCAAGGCGTGCCGTTTCCCGGAAGCTGTGGTGATGATGCGGATATAGGAGCGGGGAGGGGGTGTGTCAAACGGGGCGCCATCCTCTTCCGTTATCCCGGACTTGATCCGGAATCCCGCTTCTTGTCCTGCGCGGGGCGCAAAGGAGCGCGGCTCCGGATCAAGTCCGGGGCGACGAGAACGCGCATGAAAAAGGGGCGGCACCCGCGTGGGTGTCGCCCCTTTTCTGCTGGCGGCCACGTCATGGGGATGAATCCCATGACGTCGAACGAGCGGGCTTGGGCCGCTCGTCGGCCGGCCTCGTGTGAGGGGGGCAAGCCCCTCACACTTCGGCTTACTTCAGCTCGACGGTCGCGCCGGCTTCTTCCAGCTGCTTCTTGACCTTCTCGGCCTCGTCCTTGTTCACGCCTTCCTTGACCGGCTTCGGCGCGCCTTCGACGAGCGCCTTGGCTTCGGTCAGGCCCAGGCCGGTGATCGCGCGGACTTCCTTGATGACGTTGATCTTCTTGCCACCGTCGCCGGTCAGGATCACGTCGAACTCGGTCTTCTCTTCAGCGGCCGGAGCAGCAGCGCCGCCGCCAGCAGCCGGAGCCGCAACCGCCGCAGCGGCCGAAACGCCCCACTTCTCTTCGAGCAGCTTCGACAGCTCGGCTGCTTCCAGGACGGTCAGTTCGCTCAGGCTCTCAACGAGCGCGTTCAGGTCTGCCATGATTGTACTTCCTAATTAAACGGGGACAGGGCCCCAATTCCAAACATCAACCGGATGCGGCCTGAAATCAGGCTGCCTCCTTCTCCGAATAAGCTGCCAGCACGCGCGCGATCTGCGCGGCCGGGGCCTGGGTGATGGTCGCCAGCTTCGTGGCAGGTGCCACGATGAGGCCGACGATCTTCGCACGCAGCTCGTCCAGCGACGGCAGCGTGGCCAGTGCCTGCACGCCCGCCACGTCGAGCGGGGTCGCGCCCATCGCACCGCCGACGATCTCGAACTTGTCGGTCGTCTTGGCGAACTCGGCGGCAACCTTCGCGGCCGCGACCGGATCGGTCGAGGTCGCCAGGCCGACCGGACCGGTCAGCATGTCGCTGATCGAGCCGTAATCGGTGCCGTCCAGTGCGATTCTGGCAAGCTTGTTCTTCGAGACCTTGTAGGTCGCGCCGGCGTCCCGCATCCGGTTGCGCAAGTCGGTCGACTGCGCCACCGACATCCCCAGGTTGCGGGTGACGACCACCACGGCAACCTCGGAGAAGGTACGGTTGAGCTCGGCGACGGCCGCGGTCTTCTGACTACGATCCATGCCATTCTCCACATTGGGAAAGGACGTGCCGAAACACGCGCCCTTCCGGGTACGGACCGCCAGTCGCGCGGATGCGCGAGCGGCGGCATAGTCCAGCGATGGGGAAAATGACCGGCGACCGGCCACACGATGATCGTGGCAGCGCGGGAAGCGTCGATCCTGTCCCCGTCTCGGCGGGGAATTAAGGCCCGAGGGGCCACCCGCTGTCTCGGACGGTGTGCCATGTCCGCGAACGGACAGGCGACACGGCGGGCTATAGCGGATTGCGCCGGCCGGTCAAGGGCGAAGCGGGTGTCACGAAGCTGTCGCCGAACTGTCGTTGCGCCGTCGCCGAACTTTCACGCCCCTGCCTTCCAAGGCCGCGATAGCCGCGGCGGAAATGATGTTCGGGGAAGCTTTTATGACCGGCCTGCGCCACGACGACTTCGTCTTGTTCACCGACGGTGACGTCGACACCAATCCGTCCACCACCACCACGCTCGGCGCGCTGGTCGAGCAGCGCTATTCGCGCCGCCGGATGATGGGCGGCATGAGCGCGATGACCACCGCCGCATTCGGCGCGTCGCTGCTCAGCGGCTGCGGCTCGGACGATGACGACACGAGCGACGCGATCACCGTGTCGGACGGCACCACCGTCCAGACGCAGGGCGGGCGCGTCGTGACGCTGACCGCGACCGCCAGCGGCAATGCCACCAGCACCGGCTGGTCGCAGGCGAGCGGACCCGCCGTCGCGCTGAGCACCAGTGGCACCTCGGTCAGCTTCGTCGCGCCAAACGTCACCACCGCGACCAACATCGTGCTGCAATTCACGGCCAGCAACGGCAGCACGATCAGCAAGGCGAATTCGACCGTCGTCATCAGCCCGGCGACGCTCGATTTCACCGCGGTCGTCAAGAACAGGAACGACATCGTCACCGTGCCGACCGGCTATACCGCGTCGATCCTCTATCGCTGCGGCGATCCGCTCGCGGCGGGGGTGGCGGCTTACGCCAATGACGGTACCGACGGCAATTTCGCGCAGCGTGCGGGCGACAATCACGACGGGATGAGCTTCTTCGGGCTCGCCGCCAGCGGTGCAAATCCCGACGCCAGCAACAGCACGCGCGGGCTGCTGGTCCTCAACCACGAATATATCAATCCGGGCTATATGCATGTTGCCGGGCAGACGATCGTCAACCGCACGCGCACCGTCGAGGCGGAGGTCGTCAAGGAGATCGAGGCGCATGGCGTGTCGGTCGTCGAGGTGACGCGCGCCGGCAACACCGGCGCCTGGAGCTACGTACAGGCCGGCGCGCTCAACCGCCGCGTCACGCCGAATACCCCGATCGCGTTCAGCGGGCCGGTGAAGGGCGACGCGATGCTACGCACCGTGTATGCCAAGGACGGCACCACCGGCCGCGGCACGATCAACAATTGCGCGAACGGCGCGCTGCCGTGGGGCGATTACGCGACCTGCGAGGAGAATTGGGCGGGCTATTTCCGACGCGACGCCGGTGACGCGGCAGTCCGCACCGCGGCCGGCACCCCGAAGCAGAACGTGTCGCTCGCACGCTACGGGATCAGCGAGGGCGCGGCGGGCAACCATCTGTGGTCGACCGTCGCCGCGGCCGATGCTGCCAGCACCATCTATCGCCGCTGGAACGCCACCGCGGCGGCGACGCTGGCGGCGGACGGCACCGCCGACTTCCGTAACGAGCCCTACACCTTCGGCTGGGTGGTCGAGATCGACCCGTACAATCCGGCCTCGACCCCGCGCAAGCGCACCGCGCTCGGCCGCATGGCGCACGAGGGGGTGATGCCCGGCCGCGTGATCGCGGGGGTCAAACCGGCCTTCTACATGGGTGACGACGGCCGCAACGAATATATCTACAAGTTCGTCTCCGCGACCGCCTGGTCGGCGGCGGATGCGACCCCGTCCGATCGCCTCGCGACCGGTGACAAATATCTCGACAGCGGCACGCTCTATGTCGCGAAGTTCAATGCCGATGGCACCGGCCAGTGGCTGCCTTTGCTGTTCGGGCAGAACGGGCTCGACGCGAACAATGCCGCCTATCCGTTCGCCAGCCAGGCCGACGTGCTGGCCAACGCGCGACTCGCCGGCGACGCGCTGGGCGCGACGCCGATGGATCGCCCGGAATGGACCGCGGTGAACCCGGTCGACGGCGAGATGTACTGCACGCTGACCAACAATTCGAATCGTCGCGGCGTCGCGAGCAGCAGCACGCGCGCGATCGACCCGGTCAATCCGCGTGCCTATGTCGACACGCGCATCGATGGCGGCAGCAACTCGGGCAATGCCAATGGCCATGTCGTGCGGCTGCGCGAGGCCAGCGACTCGACCGAGTCGCTTACCTTCAGCTGGGACGTCTATGCGTTCGGCGCGCGGTCGGGCGCGGATGCGGCCAACGTCAACCTGTCGGGGCTGGACGCGACCAACGACTTCTCGTCGCCGGACGGTTTGTGGTTCGGGCTGCCGACCAACGCCGCCGGACAGGCGGCGCCGCTGCTGTTCGTCCAGACCGACGACGGTGCCTATACCGATGTCACCAATTGCATGATGCTGATCGGCATGCCCGGCAGGGTCGGTGACGGCACGACCACGAGCGTGACCAGCTCGTTCGGCGGCACCGCCACCACCACCGCGCGCGTCGGCGCGGCGCCCGGCGCGAAGCTGAAGCGCTTCCTCGTGGGCCCGAAGGAATGCGAGGTCACCGGCATCACATCGACCGCCGATGGCCGCTCGATCTTCATCAACATCCAGCATCCGGGCGAGGACGGCAATTACGCCAACATCACCTCGAATTGGCCGCAGAGCCAGGCGACCGGCACCGGCACCGGCCGCCCGCGCGCGGCGACGGTGGTGATTACCAAGAACGATGGCGGCGTGGTCGGGCTCTAGGGCCCGTCGCCTTCCGCCATCCCGGACTTGATAGAGGATTCCGCTTCTTCTCCCGGCGGTCGCCAGAAGAAGCGGGGCTCCCGAACAAGTCCGGGGCGACGGACGAAAGCGGTAGTCGGATCGCATGGCGACGACGATCGTGGAAATTCCGAACGTCGACTTGACCTCCCCGGTCCGGCCCGTGGCAAGGCAGGGCGGGCCGGGATGCTACGACAAGGCAGACGCTGTGACGAGATAATGGCGACCGTGGCTCCATGCCGCGGTCGCCATTTGCTCAAGTCCCTGGCTTTCTTCGTCATTGTGAGCGCAGCGAAGCAATGACGATGTCGGGCCGAACTACCGCCGCGGGCGCAGCCCCCCGCGCGGCGCCGCACCGCCGCCGCCGTGGCGACGCTGCGGCGGGCCGCCGGCGTTGCGGATCGGTACCGCGCCGCTCGGCATCGGCTCGATCCGCACGCCGCTCTCGTCCTCGCCGTCCGCGTTGGCGGACGCCTTGACCGCCGCCGCGAAGCGTGCCGCCAGCGCGCTCGGCACCTGGAATTGCGTCTCGGTCGCGCCGATGCGGATCGCGCCGATCTCGGCCTTGGTGACATGCCCGCGGCGGCAGAGCAGCGGCAACACCCAGCGCGGGTCGGCGTTCTGCCGGCGACCGACGTTCATGTGGAACCACACCACGTCGTCGAAGCCGTCGCGAAGACCCTTCTGCTGGTTTGCGCTCATTTCGATGCGATCGCCGAGTTCCTCGGGCGCGGGCAGCGCGGCGCGTTGTGCCGCGACCAGCGCCGCGGCGATCTCCTCGGGCGTGCGCTGCGCGAGCAATTCGGTCGCCAGCGCCTTGTCGTCCTCATCGACCTCGACCGGCGCGAGCAGCCGTTCCAGCAACCGCTCGCGATCCTTGGCGCGGATCGCCTCGGCGCTCGGCACATCGCCCCATTCGGCGGCGATGCGTGCGCCACGCAGCATCATCTCGACGCGGCGGCGACGCGGATAGGGGACGATCAGCACCGCAGTGCCCTTCTTGCCGGCGCGTCCGGTGCGGCCCGAACGGTGCTGCAACACCTCGGCATCGCGCGGCATCTCGACATGGACGACAAGGCTGAGCGTCGGCAGATCGATCCCGCGCGCCGCGACATCGGTCGCGACGCAGACCCGCGCGCGACGGTCACGCAGCGCCTGCAACGCATGGTTGCGCTCGTTCTGCGAATGCTCGCCCGACAGCGCCACCGCCGCGAAGCCGCGCTCGACCAGCCCGGCGTGCAGGTGGCGGACGTTGTCGCGAGTCGCGCAGAACAGGATCGCGGTCTCCGCCTCGTAGAAGCGCAGCAGGTTGATGACCGCATGTTCGATCTCGGACGGCGAAACGGTCACCGCGCGATAGGTGATGTCGCCGTGCCCGCGCTGTTCGCTGACCGTCGAGATGCGCAGCGCGTCGCGCTGATAGGCCTTGGCAAGCGCGACGATCGGGCGCGGCAGCGTCGCGGAGAACAGCAACGTGCGGCGCTCGGTCGGCGTCTGGTCGAGCAGCGCCTGCAGATCGTCGCGGAAGCCCATGTCGAGCATCTCGTCGGCCTCGTCGAGGACAGCGGCGCGTATTTGCGACAGGTTCAGCGCGCCACGCTCGGCGTGGTCGCGCAGTCGGCCCGGCGTGCCGACGACGATATGCGCGCCCTGGTTGAGCGTGCGGCGCTCGCGGCTGGCGTCCATGCCGCCGACGCAGGTCGCGATCCGCGCCCCCGCGTAGAGCCACATCAGCTCCTTGGCGACCTGCAACGCCAGCTCGCGCGTCGGCGCGATCACGAGCGCGAGCGGGGGACCGGCAACGGGCAGGTTGCCGTCCTCGCCCAGCAATTGCTCGGCCATCGCAAGGCCGAAGGCGACGGTCTTGCCGGAGCCGGTCTGCGCAGAGACGAGCAGGTCGCGGCCATGCGCGACCTCGGCGGTCACCTCGGCCTGAACGGGGGTGAGCGCGGTGTAACCACGCGTGGCGAGCGCGCTGGCGAGCGCGGGGGGGAGGTTCGGGAAGTCCATGAAGGTTCCCACATGGACCTTTTAGCCGACAATTGCCAGTGGGAACGCAGCGCGACAGCACCGCGTTGGGGCAGCACTCCTGCCAATCATGGAATTTCCACATGACGCTCGCTGCCGATCCGGTCTGGTTCATCACCGGTTGCTCGACCGGTTTCGGTCGTGAACTTGCCAAGCTGGTGCTCGCGAGAGGCTGGCGCGTGGTGGCGACCGCGCGCGACGCCGCGCGCGTTTCTGACCTCGCGGACGGGCAGGACGAGCGACTGCTCGCACTGGCGCTCGACGTCACCGACGCGAACGCGATCGCGGGTGCTGTCAGCGCTGCCGAGGAACGCTTCGGTCGCGTCGACGTGCTCGTGAACAACGCCGGCTATGGCTATCAATCGAGCATAGAAGAGGGCGAGGAGAGCGAGATTCGCGCGCAATTCGACGCCAACGTCTTCGGCCTGTTCGCGATGACGCGCGCAGTGCTGCCGGGAATGCGCGAGCGGCGGCGGGGCGCGATCGTCAACATTACCTCAGTGGCCGGGCTCGTCGGCTTCCCGTCGTCGGGTTATTACGCGGCGTCCAAACATGCGGTGGAGGGCTTCTCCGACGCACTCGCCGCCGAGGTCGCGCCGCTTGGCATTGCGGTGACCTGCGTCGAGCCGGGACCCTTCCGCACCGACTGGGCAGGCCGCTCGCTGCGGCAGACCGAGAGCCACATCGCCGATTATGCCGACACCGCCGCCGCGCGGATGGCGAGCACCAAGGGCTATTCGGGCAACCAGCCCGGCGACCCGGTGCGCGCGGGTGAGGCGATGATCGCGGCGGTCACCCGCGAGGCGCCGCCGCGGCATCTGGTGCTCGGCAAATGGGGCTATGACGCGGTGACCGAGCGGTTGCGCGCGCGCATCGCAGAAATCGAGGGGCTCCGCGACGAAGCGCTCGGCGCCGACTTCCCCGACGCTACCAGCGGTAGTTGAAGCTGACGCTGATCCGCTCGGCCCTGGCGGTGCTGGTCATAACCTCGTGCCGCAGCCAGCTTTCCCACAGGAACAGCGCGCCGTCGCGTGGCTCGGCATAGACGAACGTGCCGTCGCGCGGCGGCGCGGCCATCAACATCGGCAGCCGCGGGTCCTCCAGCTTGAGCGCTCCCGACCCCTCGGGCACCGCGACATAGAAGGTGCCCGACACGACGCTGTGCGGGTGGAGATGCCCGGAATGCGTGCCGCCGGGCTTCATGACGTTCACCCACAGGCTGTCGAGCTTGAGCTTGCGCCCGCCGAGATCGAAGCCCGCCTCCTTCGCGAACGCGGCGACATGGCGGTCGAGCAACTTCTTGAGGTCGGCGAACACCGGGTCGCGCATCGGCAGATCGTTGAGCGAGGCGTAGCTGGTATAGCCGCGATAGCCATGCGCCTTCGACCATCGCTTCCCCGCGCCATCCTCCTCCGCCAGCGCGCGGCACGACGCGTCGAGGTCGGCGAGCAGATCGGCATCGCCCGGATCGGCTTCGTAGAACAGGGTCGGGAACAGCTCGCGGGTCGGCATCGTCATCATCCGTCGGCCCTGCGAAGGCAGGGGCCCATGTCTTTCCGCCCTGAAAGCTGCGCGACGTGGTGGCAAGGGTGAAGACGCCCCGCATAGCGTCAGCGCCGCTGCGTGAGCCGCGTCGCCCGCCATCTCATCCGTCGCTCCTGCGAAGGCAGGAGCCTATGTCTGTCCGCCCCGAAGGCTGCGAGGCATGAAGGAAAGAGGTTTCATCGCGCAGAGGCGCAGAGGCGCAGAGCTGTGTCGCGAGGCGGCGCAGTCAGCTTCGATCGAGACCCGCACCGTACGAGCCGATGGTGACGGGCCAGCCCGGACCAGCAGGCGACACCCCTCTGCGCCTCCGCGTCTCTGCGCGAATCAACTTACTGTTCCGGTCGAGGCGTGAAGAAGGTTTGTTCACGCGGAGGCGCGGAGGCGCGGAGAATGTCGTTTGCGGCAACGGTTTCGAGCCGTCCTTGCCGGCTCATGCCTTGCCGACGTTAACGAGGGTCTCCCGCTCGCCACGGGTGCGTCAGCCTCCGCATCTCCGCGCCTCCGCGTGACCCCGCTTTCTAGGCCGAACCCTATCACCCCAGCCGCAGCGCCACGTCGTTCATGAACCGCACGTCGTCGCCCTGTGCCAGCCACTCCGCCTCCGCTGCCAGCGCGCCGAGTACGTCGCTCAGCGCGTCAATCTCGCTCTTGGCGTAATTGCCGAGCACATGACCGGTGACGCGATCCTTGTGCCCGGGATGCCCGATCCCGATCCGCACCCGGCGGAAATCGGGCCCGAGATGCTGGTCGATCGAGCGCAAGCCGTTATGCCCCGCGGTGCCGCCGCCCTGCTTCACCTTGACCTTCATCGGCGCAAGGTCGAGCTCGTCATGGAAGACGGTCAGCGCGTCGGTGCCGAGCTTGTAGAAGCGCAGCGCCTCGCCAACCGAGCGGCCGCTGTCGTTCATGAAGGTCGCGGGCTTCAGCAGCAGCACCTTCGTCGTGCCGACGCGGCCTTCCTGCAACCAGCCCTGAAACTTCTTGGCCGGTGCGGCGAAGCCGTGAACCGCGGCGATCGCATCGATCGCCATGAAGCCGACATTGTGGCGGTGCATCGCATATTGCGCGCCCGGATTGCCGAGCCCCACCCACAATTGCATCGCTGATCCTTCTCTCCAAAAGCAAAGGGCAGGGGAGCGTCGCCGCTGCCCTGCCCCCGAACATTGGTCCGCACGAAATCGGCGGACCGGCGATTACTCGCCCTTGTCCTCGCCTTCGCCCTCGGCGGCAGCCGCCTCGGACTCGGCCGACTGCGCTTCGGCCACTTCGGCATCGGCCTGCTCGTCCGCCGCGGTCGGAACGGTCGGCGCCACCAGCGTGGCGACCGCGACGTCGCCCTCGGCGGCGGCCTTGGCGCCCTTCGGCAGCTGCAGGTCGGAGATGTGGATCGTGTCGCCGATCTCGATGCCCTTGAGCGACACCGTGATCTCGCTGGGGATGTCGGCGGCGTCAACGACCAGCTCGACATCGTGCTGGACGATGTTGAGCACGCCATTGCCCTTCTTGATGCCCGGCGCGTCCTCTTCGTCCACGAACACGACCGGCACCGCGATCGTCACGGTCTCGTGCTCGCCGATGCGCAGGAAGTCGACGTGGGTCGGACGGTCGGTGACCGGGTGGAACGCCACGTCTTTGGCCAGCGTGCGCGTGCCGTCGACCATGATGACCGAGTTCATGAAGTGGCCGGTCATCAGCGCCTTGACGAGTGCCTTCTCCTCGAGATGGATCGAGGTCGGCTCCTTGTTCTGGCCATAGATCACGGCGGGGACGCGGCCGTCGCGACGGAGTGCACGGGAGGCTCCCTTGCCAACCCGGTCACGCGTCTCGGCTGCGAGCGTAATGGTGTCGCTCATCTCAAATGCTCCGAAATACGGTGATATGCTTTCCGGCCACGCCTCCAGGGATGACCATGACCGGAAGCCGGCGCGCATAGCGGGACGGGGCGGGAAATGCAAGATCGACGTCTTACACCGTCGCCCCTGCGCAGGCAGGGGCCCATGTCTGTATCGTTGCGCATCAAGGTCTGACACAAGGCCGGCGGTCCATGTGTCCAGGTCACACGAGCACGATACAGACATAGGCCCCTGCCTGCGCAGGGGCGACGGGTCAGTAGTTAACCCGCACCGCCTTCAGCCTGTACGCCCCAAGCTGGTCCTGCACGCTCCCCGCGCCGGCCAGATGTCCCGCGCCGACCGCAATGAATACCGTCCCCGGCCGCTTCATCCGCTCGGCGATCCACTTCGCCCATTGCCTGTTGCGATCGGTGAGCAGCACCTTGGCGACCTCGGGCGAGTCCTTGAGCGACTCGTTCATTTC
The DNA here is from genome assembly GCF_902506455.1 of Sphingomonas sp. 8AM. Lineage (GTDB taxonomy): Bacteria > Pseudomonadota > Alphaproteobacteria > Sphingomonadales > Sphingomonadaceae > Sphingomonas. Next base: position 3,360,726 of record NZ_LR733844.1, read on the forward strand.
CTTCGCCACACCCTCGGGCTTGCCGCTCGCCCATGCGTCGACCAGCGTCGTGAACGTCGCATCGACCTTCGGCAATTCGTCGAGCGTGCTTTCCAGCAACTGCACCTGCGCACCCTTCGACAGCCCGCCGAACACTCCCAATTGCCCCTCGAACGTCTCCAGCCCGACGACCGGCTTGCCCGCTGCCTTCGCTGCGTCGGTCAGCACCTTCTCCGGGCCGTTCGCCGGATCGTAACCGAGCTGACGCACCGGCAGCAGCGACAGCGTCACCGCCGCAAACCACGGCCGCATCTTCTCGTACACCGCCGGCTGGACCTGCCCGTCGCGCATCGCTTTGGCGAAAGCGGCGTGGTAATTGGGCGAGAGCTGCTGCGTCAGCGGGGTGCCGTTCGGGTCGAAGGCGGCGGCGCTCACCACGCGCTGCTGCGTGGCGGCATCGGGCTCGACCATCTCCAGCACCAGCGTCTGCGAGCGGTCGAACGCGGTCTTCACCGCCTCGTCGAACCACGACAGCCCCGGCTTCAGGACGTGGATCGTCCCGAACAGATAGATGGTCGTGTCCTTGTCCTTGACCACCCACAAGGCCGGGTCGGCGTCCTGCGTCGTTGCGGCGGGCGCGGAGGCCGGCTGCGCACAGGCGGGCAGCGGCAGGGCGAGGAACAGCGCGAGCAGCGGAGCGGCGATCTTCATGGCCCCTCCATGGCGAGCCGACGCGCGAAAGGGAAGCGCGACGGTTTTGTTGATTCCGCGCCGCCCTTGCGCCACAGGCTCGGCCCTGTGACCGACAACATGACCGACATCAGCGCTCCCCGCCCGCTCAGCTTCCAGGCGATGATCCTGCGGCTCCACCAATATTGGTCGGAGCGCGGCTGTGCGATCCTCCAGCCCTATGACATGGAAATGGGGGCCGGCACCTTCCACCCCGCCACCACGCTGCGCGCGCTGGGGCCGGACACGTGGAACGCCGCCTATGTCCAGCCGTGCCGCCGGCCCACGGACGGCCGCTATGGCGAGAACCCAAACCGGCTCCAGCATTATTACCAATATCAGGTGATCCTGAAGCCGAGCCCGCCTGACCTGCAGGAACTCTACCTCGGCAGCCTAGCGGCGATCGGCGTCGATACCGGGCTGCACGACATCCGCTTCGTCGAGGACGATTGGGAGAGCCCGACGCTCGGCGCGTGGGGGCTGGGCTGGGAGGTCTGGTGCGACGGGATGGAGGTGACGCAATTCACCTATTTCCAGCAGATGGGCGGCTTCGACATGAAGCCGGTCGCGGGCGAGCTGACCTACGGGCTCGAACGGCTGGCGATGTATATCCAGAACGTCGACAACGTCTACGATCTGGCGTTCAACGACGCCGGCGTGTCATACGGCGACGTGTTCCTCGAGAACGAGCGGCAGATGTCGACGTGGAACTTCGAGGTCGCCGACACCGACGCGCTGTTCGACCTGTTCAAAAAGGCGGCGGCGGAGTGCGAGCGCAGCCTCGCCGCGAAGCTGCCGATTCCGGCCTATGAGCAGGCGATCAAGGCCAGCCACACCTTCAACCTGTTGCAGGCGCGCGGCGTGATCTCGGTCGCCGAGCGGCAGGCGTATATCGGCCGCGTCCGCGATCTCGCGAAGGCGGCCTGCGCGGCGTATATGGAAAAGAACGGGTGGGCGGAGCAGCTCAAGGTTCCGGCGGCGTGAAGTGCCGCTGGAATAGCTGCGGAGCGGGCGTGAGAGAGATCACGCGACACCGCGACGCCGCGAAGAGATTGTTCGCGCAGAGGCGCAGAGGCGCAGAGATGGTGCGCGCGCGGCGGGTGTCCGCGGCAGCAATCTCGTCAAGCGGCGGCGGCTCCGGCGATGAGCTGGCCGCTGACGCACCCTCTCTGCGCCTCCGCGGCTCTGCGCGAGCCCACCCTCTTCCCCTTCTTCGCGTCCTCACGCCTTCGCGTTACCCCCAGCAAACGGCCCGCCCAGCATGACCGACTTCCTTCTCGAACTCCGCTCCGAGGAAATTCCCGCGCGGATGCAGGCCAAGGCGCGCGAGGATCTCGCGCGGCTGTTCGCGGCCGAGCTGGCGAAGGCCGGCCTCACCGCCGCCGTGACCGTCACCTATGCGACCCCGCGCCGCCTGACGCTGATCCTGCGCGACCTGCCCGACGCGACCGAGGCGGTCAGCGAGGAAGTGAAAGGCCCGCGCGCGTCCGCGCCGCCGCAAGCGCTGGAGGGCTTCCTCCGCAAGACCGGGCTGATCCGCGAGCAACTTACCGAGCGCGACGGCGTGCTCTACGCGATCACCGAAAAGCCCGGTCGCGCCACCGCCGACGTGCTCGCCGAGGCGATCCCCGCCGTCATCCGCGCCTTCCCGTGGCCCAAGTCGATGCGCTGGGGCGCGGCCTCGCTGTCGACCGAGAGCTTGCGCTGGGTTCGCCCGCTGCAAGGGATCGTCGCGTTGCTCGGCGAGCAGGTCGTGCCGGTCACGATCGCCGGCGTCGAGAGCGGCGCGGCGACGCTCGGGCATCGCTTCCACCATCCCGGTGCGATCACGATCGGCTCGGCGGCGGATTATGTTGACAAGCTGCGCGCCTGCCACGTCATCGTCGACCAGGACGAGCGCGCAGCGCTGATCCGCGACCGCGCTATCGCGCTCGCTGCCGAGGCCGGGCTGGTGCTGGTCGGGGACGAGGGGCTGGTCGCCGAGAATGCCGGGCTGACCGAATGGCCGGTACCGCTCCTCGGCCGCTTCGACGCCGACTTCCTGTCGGTGCCGCCCGAGGTCATCCAGTTGACCGCACGGGTGAATCAGAAATATTTCGTGTGCCGGGACGAGACGGGCACGCTGGCGAACGCGTTCGTCTGTACCGCTAACATCGACGCGCATGACGGCGGCGCGAAGATCGTCGAAGGCAACCGCAAGGTGCTCGCCGCCCGGCTGAGCGATGCGCGCTTCTTCTACGACACCGATTTGAAAGTGCCGCTGGCAGATCAGGCGAAGAAGCTCGACCGGATCGTCTTCCACGAGAAACTCGGCACGGTGGCCGACAAGGTCGAGCGCGTCGCCAAGCTGGCGCGCTGGTTGGTGGAGGAGGGCATCGTTGGCGCACTTCCCTCTCCCCTGCGGGGAGAGGGTCGGGGTAAGGGGCCGGTGTCTCACCGAGAGGCCGGTCTCGCTGAGACCTCAACCCCTCACCCCAGCCCTCTCCCCGAGGGGGAGAGGGAGCAGTTGGCCGCTCAAGCGTATCGCGCCGCCAAACTGGCAAAGGCCGATCTCGTCACCGGCATGGTCGGCGAGTTCCCCGAATTGCAAGGCCTGATGGGCGGCTATTACGCCGCCGCGCAGGGCGAGGGCGAAGCGGTCGCCAACGCGATCCGCGACCATTACAAGCCGGTCGGGCAGGGCGACGCAGTGCCGACCGATCCGGTGACGGTGGCGGTGGCGCTGGCGGACAAGCTGGATACCCTCCTATCGTTTTTCTACCAGAAGCTTTTGCCGTCGGGATCGAAAGACCCATTCGCCCTGCGCCGTGCAGCGTTGTCGTCAATCCAGCTTCTACTTGTGAACAATCTAAGATTGCCACTGGCGGAGGTTCTTACCTCAAGAATGGCTTTCCTTTCTGGCTTCTTGGCGGGCATAGAAAACGCTAATCAAGTAGAGGAAATGCTTGAGAGCCGGCGTGCTGCTGGTTACTCGGTAACAGAAGATGATGAGAAAGACGCTTGGGCAATCGCCGAGCGCCGTGCCTTTGCCAAGCGTCGGCCTGAGGAAATGCGGGAACGGGTTGAGCCTGCTGTTGGTCAACTTCTCAACTTCTTCGCCGACCGCCTCAAGGTCCAGCAACGCGAGGCCGGCGTCCGCCACGACCTGATCGACGCCGTCTTCGCGCTCGGCGGTGAAGACGATCTCGTCCGGCTGCTCTCCCGCGTCCGCGCGCTCCAGTCGTTCATCGGTACCGACGACGGCGCAAACCTGCTCGCCGGCTACAAGCGCGCCGCCAATATCCTGAAGAAGGAAAACGTCCCCGTCGCCCCTGCGCAGGCAGGGGCCCATGTCTCTCCCGATCAGGCGACACCGCCCGAGAACGAAGACGCGGGGCTGTCCTACACGCCCGAAAAGGACGAAGCTGCGCTGATCGCCGCGCTCGACACCGCCGAGCCCGCCGCCGCGCAGGCGATCGAACGCGAGGATTTCGAGGGTGCGATGGCCGCGCTCGCGACGCTCCGCGCGCCGATCGACGCATTCTTTGATAGCGTTACCGTAAATGACAGCGATCCGCAAAAGCGTACAACACGTTTAATCCTGCTGGCGCGCGTTCGCGCCGCAGTGCACAAGGTCGCCGATTTCTCGAGAATCGAGGGCTGACGACAACCTCGCCGGCGTCTCAACTTTCGCAACATTCGCGCGGGGCACCGGCGCGAGATCAAGGACTTGGCAGGATGACCCAGCGTTACGTCTATCGCTTCGGTGGCGGCGTCTCCGACGGGGGCAAGGGCGACAAGAACCTGTTGGGCGGCAAGGGCGCGAACCTTGCCGAAATGGCGTCGATCGACCTGCCGGTCCCGCCCGGCTTCACGATCTCGACCGCGATGTGCGCGCGTTATTACGAGGAAGGCGAGCGTTTCCCCGACTCGCTCAAGGCCGAGGTCGCCGAGGGGATCGCGCATATCGAGCGCATCACCGGCAAGACGTTCGGCGATGCCGCCGATCCGCTGCTGGTGTCGGTACGCTCGGGCGCGCGGGTGTCGATGCCGGGGATGATGGACACCGTCCTCAACCTCGGGCTCAACGACGCGACCGTCGAGGGGCTGGCCGCGACCAGCGGCGACGAGCGCTTCGCCTGGGACAGCTATCGCCGTTTCATCCAGATGTACTCGGACGTGGTGCTCGAGCTGGATCACGGCGCGTTCGAGGAAGCGCTGGAGATCGCCAAGGAAGACCGCGGCTACACGCTCGATACCGAGCTGTCGGCGGCGGACTGGCGCGAACTGGTCGCCGAATACAAGGCCATCGTCGCCAAGGAATGGGGCAAGCCGTTCCCGCAGGACGTGCATGACCAGCTCTGGGGCGCGGTCGGCGCGGTGTTCGGATCGTGGCAGTCGGAGCGCGCCAAGGTCTATCGCCGCCTCAACCACATTCCCGGCGACTGGGGCACCGCGGTCAACGTGCAGGCGATGGTGTTCGGCAACATGGGCGACACAAGCGCGACCGGCGTCGCCTTCACCCGCGATCCCGCCAAGGGCGACCGCGCCTATTACGGCGAATTCCTCATCAACGCGCAAGGCGAGGACGTCGTCGCCGGCATCCGCACCCCGCAATATCTGACGAAGGCCGCGCGCGAGGAAGCGGGTGCCCAGCCGCTGTCGATGGAAGAGGCGCTGCCCGAGGTCTACACCGAGCTGGCGGCGGTGTTCGACAAGCTCGAAACCCACTATCGCGACATGCAGGACATCGAGTTCACCGTCGAGCGCGGGAAGCTGTGGATGCTGCAGACCCGCTCGGGCAAGCGCACCGCCAAGGCTGCGCTCAAGATCGCGGTCGAGATGGCGAGCGAGGGGCTGATCACCCGTGAGGAAGCGATCGCGCGCGTCGACCCGCAGGCGCTCGACCAGTTGCTCCACCCGACGCTCGATCCCGAGGCGCCGCGCGACGTGCTGACCAAGGGGCTGCCCGCCTCGCCGGGCGCTGCGAGCGGTCTGGTGGTGTTCGACGCGGACACTGCCGAGCGGATGGCGGCGGACGGCAAGGCGGTGATCCTCGTCCGTACCGAGACCAGCCCCGAGGACATCCACGGGATGCACGCCGCGAAGGGCATCCTCACCGCGCGCGGCGGGATGACCAGCCACGCCGCGGTGGTCGCGCGCGGAATGGGGCGGCCGTGCGTCTCGGGCGCGGGCTCGCTGTCGATTTCCGCGAAAGACAAGGTGTTGCGCGTCGGCACCCGCGAGGTACGCGAGGGCGAGACGCTGACGATCGACGGCGCGACCGGCGAGGTGATGGTCGGCGAGGTCGCGACGATCCAGCCCGAGCTGGCCGGCGATTTCGGGACGCTGATGGAATGGGCCGACGGCGTGCGCCGGCTGAAGGTCCGCGCCAATGCCGAGACGCCGCTCGACTGCCGCACCGCGCGCGACTTCGGCGCCGAGGGCGTCGGGCTGTGCCGTACCGAGCACATGTTCTTCGACGCGGCGCGGATCACCGCGGTGCGGCAGATGATCCTCGCCGAGGACGAGGCGGGGCGCCGCGCGGCGCTGGAGAAATTGCTCCCCGAACAGCGCGCCGATTTCACCGCGATCTTCGAGGTGATGGCGGGCCTGCCGGTGACGGTGCGGCTGCTCGATCCGCCGCTCCACGAATTCCTGCCGCATGAGGAAAACGAATTCGCCGAGGTCGGGCGCGCGACCGGGCTGCCGGTCGAGCAACTGAAGCGCCGCGCGGCGGAACTGCACGAATTCAACCCGATGCTCGGGCATCGCGGTTGCCGGCTGGGCGTGACCTATCCGGAAATCTACGAAATCCAGTCGCGCGCGATCTTCGAGGCGGCGATCGACGTCGCCGAAAAGTCGGGCGAGGCGCCGATCCCCGAGGTGATGATTCCGCTGGTCGGCACCAAGCGTGAGCTGGAGTTGATGAAGACCGTCGTCGATGCCGCCGCCAAGGCGGTGTTCGCCGAGCGCGGGCGGACGCTCGACTATATGGTCGGCACGATGATCGAGCTGCCACGCGCCGCGCTGCGCGCGGGCGAGATCGCCGAGGCGGGCGAGTTTTTCTCGTTCGGTACCAACGATTTGACGCAAACGACGCTGGGGGTCAGCCGCGACGACGCCAGCCGCTTCCTCGGCGCCTATGTCGAGAAGGGCATCTACGCGCGCGACCCGTTCGTCAGTCTCGATGTCGAGGGCGTCGGCGAACTTGTCGAGATCGCCGCCGAGCGGGGGCGCAAGACGCGGCCAGGCATCAAGCTCGGCATCTGCGGCGAACATGGCGGCGATCCGGCGTCGATCGCTTTCTGCGAAAAGGTCGGACTCGATTATGTCTCCGCCTCGCCGTATCGCGTGCCGATCGCGCGACTGGCGGCGGCACAGTCGGCGCTGGAGGCACGTCGATGAACGCGCGCCTCGCCTTCGCGGCGATTGTGACCGCCGCATCGGCACCGCTGCCGGCGCTGGCCGCGGTGACGATCGGAACGCAGATCGTCGACACCCGATTGACCGGCACGATCGCGGGCGCGCCGCTTGACTCGTCGGCGAGCGACGCCGCCACCGGCGCGGGTCGGGTGAGCGCCATGGCACAGCTGGTCGAGCGCGGCACGAACGGTTTCCCGGCGGTGCGCGCGCGATCGTCGGTGGTGGCGGAACTGTCCAGCGCCGAGCGTGGTCGGGTGACCTTCCAGCGTTCGCTGTCACCCGGCGATATCGATAGCGGCAACGCCGTGACCACGAGCAGCGCCAACTACCGCTATTTCTTCACCACCGATCAGGAGACGATGTTCGACCTCGACTGGGGCGTTGGGGCATTTGGCGACGCTGGGGACGGGCAAACGCCGGGGCAGGCGGTCTCGCTGGGCGCGCGAGGCGCTGGCCCCTCATTGCTACAGCTCGGCACCCTGGGCGAAGGCGCGAGCGGCACGACGCAACTATTGCTGACGCCCGGCAGCTACGAATTCTGGATCACGGATGCGTTCGCGCCGATCGCAGCGGCGGGGCGAAGCAGCGGCCTGTCGGGGCAGTACAGCTTCGCGATGCGGGCAGTGCCGGAACCGGAGACATGGGCGTTGATGCTGGCCGGATTCGCCGCGATCGGTGTCGCGGCCCGTCGGTCGCGGAGAAGGGATTCACTGCCCGCCCGTTGAGCGTCCGGGCGGGCGGGTGATATCAGATGAAGCCGCGGTCACGGGGGTGGCCAGGCGCGAGACGATCGCCATCATCAATGCGGTCGTGGTCGAGCGGGCGATCGTCACGGACATAACGATCGTGGGCGATTGGCCGCGCGGTCGACAAGCGACTGTTCTCGCGTTCGAGTTCGTCGTTTTCGCGCTTCAGCTGCGCAACACGCTCGTTCGCGAGATCACGCTCCCGCTCCAGGTCGGTGACTCGCGTTCCGACGGTGCCATGGTCACGCTCCAGATCCGCGGCGCGCTTGGTGACAGTGTCGTGGTCGCGTTCCAACTCGGTCACGCGCTTGCTGGTGACCGCATGTGCGTCACGCTCTGCGACGTAGCGCGCCTTCCACTTGCGACCGCCCGGATGGCTTGCAAGACCGAACAGCCAACCCGCGACCAGCGCGATCGCCAGTGCGATATATTGCGTCGTCGTGGTGAACAGCATGACGATCCTCCGCTTCAGATCGTGGCTCAACGACGCAAAGGCGGCAGCTGTTCCTACGGCTTGGCGTTGATGAACGAGTCGTTGAGCGAGCAGGCTGCCGGACCAAGAATGACAACGAACAACACCGGCAGGATGAACATGATGAGCGGCACGGTCATGATGGCCGGTAGCCGCGCTGCTTTCTCTTCGGCGCGCATCATCCGTTCGTGACGGAATTCCGCCGACAGGACGCGCAGCGCGCTGGCTAGCGGGGTGCCGTACTTTTCGGTCTGGATCATCGTCGTCACCACGCCGCGCACCGCGTCGAGGTCGACACGGTTGGCAAGATTCTCGAACGCCTGCCTCCGGTCGGTAAGGAAGCCCAGTTCAATCGCAGTCAGCGCGAATTCCTCGCCAAGCTCGGCATATGCCTTGCCCAGTTCGCGCGAGACGCGGTTGAACGCGGCATCCACGGTCAACCCGGCCTCGGCGCAGATCACCAGCAGGTCGAGCGCATCGGGTAGCCCCTTGCGGATTGCATCGGTGCGCTTGTTGATCTTGTTCTTCAGGAAGATGTCTGGTGCCTTGTAGGCAAGTACGAAGGTTCCGGCCACCAGCCCGTAGCGCTTGAGCGCGCCCCAGTCCGGAAAGGCGTCGAGCAGATAGACCCAGATCACCATCAGGCCGCCGAAAACGATCGGCAGCACCAGCCGGCCGAAAATCACCGCGACCGCCCATTCCTTGTTGCGGATGCCGGCCTGGATCAGCTTGCGCTGCGCCTCCTTGACCTGCTCGTCCTGCAACACGCGCAGCGACGACAGCAGAGCGCGCACGCGATCCGCGGCGTTGCTCTGGTGAACCAGCTTGGTGCGTCGCTTTGCGGTCGAGGCAGTGATCCCCGCCTTGAGCTGTTCGCGCCGGTCGTTGAGCGCGCGGACCCGGCGGGTCATCGGATCGCGCAGGGCGCGGGTTGCATAACTCCCCATCAGCAGTGCGGCACCGAACGCGGGCAGCAAGGTGGCGAGCATCAGCAGGTCTAGGCCGAATAGCGTGGGCATGTCAGATCTCGAAGCTCACCATACGAGCCATGATGAAGGCGCCGATCGCCATCCAGACCAGCCCGCCGACCGCGGTGAGCGTCAGCCGCATGTCGCTGAAGAATGTCTGCATGTACGGCGGGTTGACGGTGTAGATCAGCCCGAAGACGATGAACGGCAGTGAGCCGATGATATAGGCCGATGCCTTCGATTCCGACGACATCGCCTTGATTTTCAGCTTCATCTGCCCGCGCTGGCGCAGCACCGTGGCGAGATTCTGGAGGGTTTCGGCGAGGTTGCCGCCGGTTTCGCGCTGGATCGAGATCGTGATGACGAAAAACTGGAATTCGGCGGTCAGCAAGCGGTCGGCGGTCTCCTGCAGCGCCACGTCCATCGAGCGTCCGATCCGCATCTTGTCGGAGACTGAGCGGAATTCCTCGCCGACCGGACCAGGCACTTCGGCCGCGACGACCTGCATCGTCTCGGAGATCGGCAGACCCGACCGCAGGCCGCGAACCAGAAGCTCGATCGCATCGGGGAATTTGCTGATGAACGCGGCGAGCCGCCGTTTGATGAGGAACGCGACCGCCAGATGAGGGATCGCCGCACCGAGCAACATGCCGACGAACAACGCGATCAGCACCGGCACGCCATATAGTGACAGCAGCAGCAGCGTGACCGCGGCGATCGACCCGGCGGCAATGCCATACTGACCGACTGTCCACGGCTTGCCGGTCATCGACAGCCGCTTGCGCAGCTCCGCCGCGTTGGGAAGAATGCGTGTCATTGCCAGATCGGCGCGCGTGGCACTGCGTCCGGTGATGCGGCGCAGTTGCGCTTCGATCGTGTTGGTAGGAGTGGCGACGTGTCGCTCGCGTAGCATCGCCAACCGCCGCGCGCTGGCCTTTTGCGTCGACGGCGCGCCCAAAGCGAACGCGAGCAGCCCGAGCGTGAGCCCGGCCGCCAGCAGCAGCAAGATCAGCGGCGACATGACGGCTCCGCAGCAAAAGGGACGATCGTCGTCACTTCCGGGCGGGCTTCTTCGCGACCAGCTCGGTGAGCCGGGCCAGCAGCGATCCGCCGCGCGCGCCGCCACTGTTCAGCGACACCGGGTCGTCGCCGGTCGCCGCCAGCAGGCGCTCGGCCAGATCGGTAAGCGGCGCGATCGTCTTCGATCCCCTGCCGGCGGCGGCCATCGGCTTGCCGAGCTTCGCCGCCTGTGACGCCAGCTTGTGGTCATAGGCGATCGCCACGTCGATCTTGCGCTCGATCGAGCCCTCGAAGTCCTTGCGGAGCACTTCCTGCTGCGTACCGGGATGGACGCGGTTGGCGAGGACGCAGACCTGCGCCTGCGGCGCGTTGGTGCGCAGCCAGGACAACAGCCGGATCGTGTCGCGCGCCGCAGCGAGCGTCAGGTCTGTCACCAGAACCACCGCCTGGACCTCCGCTATTAAATGCGGATGCTGGATCAACATTGCGCGCGGCAGGTCCATGATGCTCATGTCGAATGCGCTGCGCAGCTCTTCCTGAAGCTGGTAATAAGCGGAGCCGTCGGTGACGATCGGGTTGCTGATCGGCGCTTCCGCGGACAGCACCGACAGCTTGTCCGACGCACGGACCAGAGCGCGTTCGAGGAACAGGCCGTCGATACGGCTGGGATTGTCGATCGCGTCGATCAACCCGCGTCCCGGTTCGAGATCCATCGCCAGGGCGTTGGTGCCGAAGTGCACGTCGAGGTCGAGCAAGGCAGTCGAGCGCTTGCCGGCCTCGCTCATCTGCCACGCCAGCGAGGTCGCGATCGTCGAGGCGCCGACGCCGCCGCGGCACCCGACCACCGCCAGCGCCGAATGGATGCGCTCGGCGGCGGCATCGGCATAGCGCGGGGTGTTGAGCATCGCCTGCGCGGAGGCGAACGCATCACGCACCGCGTCGACGCCGAGCGGCTTGAGCAAATAATCGTGGATCCCGCTCGCCAGCAGGTCGCGGTAGAGCCGGACGTCATTTACCTGTCCGGCCGCGATCACGATCGTCCCGGGCTCGCAAACCTCCGCCAAGCTGTTGATGTCGGCGAGCGGATCGCTGGCCTCGCTCAGGTCAACGAACAGCAACTGCGGGCTCGACGAGACCGCCAGCGTCTGCACCGCCTGACGCAGGCCGCCGTTGTAGACATTCTCCTGCGGCCAGCCGAGCTCGTCGACGACCGCGCGCAGCGTCATGCTGGCATTGTCGTCGCAGCAGAAGGCGAGGAAGGGTGCGCGCGCCGCTGCACCCGCGACTTTCCACGGTGCGTTCATGTCAGCGACCCCCCGTCGTCGTGGCTTCGCTCTTCAAAACCGTGCCGCCCGCCCCGGTCGGCGCTGCCTTGCGCCACATGCCTACCGACTTGGCCACGGTGATCGCCGTCGTCGAGCCATCGTCGCTCTTGCCGCGGAGCAGATCGTTCGGGTCGGCGACCATCGCCGCCAACGTGCCGTTGATCGCGCAGCCGAACGACCCGCTGGTATGCGCGTCGAAATTGACCAGCGTCGCCGACGGGCCGGGCGTGGTGCAGCTCGGCACCGAGGCGGTGCTCCGCGTCACGACCACGCGCAGCGTGCCGGGCGGCGGTGCGTCCGCCTGAGGCGCAGCACGCGCCGACAGCCGAAGCCCACGCTCGGCGGAGACCGCCGCGATCTCGGCCCGCGCGCCCGCAGAGACGGCAGGATCGTCGATCGCGATCGTCGCGCCCGGCGCGGGGGCGAGCACGTCGAGCCAGCCGCGCAACCGTTGCCCCTCGCCGCCGGCCAGACCGTCCGCGCCGGCGAGCAGGTCGAGCGCATAATCGTTCCGGGCAACGACCGGCTGGTGTACGGTTTCCAGGCCGCGATACTCACCGCAACCGGCAAGCTGAGCCGCGGCGGCGAGCGCGACGAGGAGGAGCGGACGCGGAGTCATGGAATGCATCCTCACTTGATCGAGAAGCCAGGGGTCGGCTGGGCGGCCGGTGCGGCGGCCTTCGGCTGCGGCCGCGCGGCGGCGCGATTGCCGCTGTCGAGTTTGCCGAGCAATGCACGCTCCAGATCGGTCGGCGCCTTGTAGCCATCAGTTGGCAGCTTGATGTCAGCGGCGTCGACCGGGCGCACCAGATACGGCGTGATGACGATCACCAGCTCGGTTTCGTTGCGCTGGAAGCCATTCGAGCGGAACAGCGCGCCGAGGATCGGGATGTCGCCGATGCCGGGCGTCTTGGTGTAGCTGTTGTTGTGCGTGTTCTGCATCAGGCCGGCGATCATGAAACTTTGACCTGAACCCAGTTCAACCGTCGTCTCGGCGCGGCGCGTGGTCAGCGCCGGGACGCGCGCGCTGCCCACCGATACCGCATTGCCATAGTCGAGTTGCGACACTTCCGGCTTGACCCGCAAGGAGATGCGCCCGTCCGACAGCACGGTCGGCGTGTACGCCAGGCTGACGCCGAACTGCTTGTATTCGATCGAATTGGTGCCGAGCGCCTGCGCGATCGGGATCGGGATCTCGCCGCCGGCTAGGAACGTGCCGGTCTCGCCCGACAAAGCGGTGAGATTCGGGTTCGCGAGCGTCGTCACTTGGCCCAGCGTCTCGCCGAGGTCGAGCGCATTGATGAAGTCGGTGCCGAGCAGCCGCCCGAAGAGACTGAACGTGCCGCCCCCGCTCGTGACCGCCGGCAGCGTGAAGCTGGTGCCGCCCCCCGGCAGGTTGGGATCGTTTGCGCTCGGCAGCACGTTGGTGATCGTGCCCTGCCGGCCGAAGCCGAGCCCGAGTAGCGGGTTCTTGTTGCCAAGCGTCCGCGTGGTGACGTTGTTCGCGATGTTCTTGAGGAACGAGCGGCTTACCTCGGCGAACTTCACCTGCAGGTTGACCTGCAGCGGCGTCGCAATCTTGATGCGATTGATGACCGCCATCTTGAGCGTCGCACTCTCGGCACTCACGTCGACACCGGGATTGAGCAGACTCGTCACCAGCCGCTGCGCCTGTTCGGCGTCCGCGGGGGCGAGGGCAGTGCCGTTGATGACGGCGATCTGCCCGACCATCGTCACACGGAAGTCGCTGCCAGGCAGTGCGGCCTGCAGCATGCGGTCGATCTGCGTCGCATTCTGCGCGACGCGTACCGATGCCGAATAGATCACCGCGCCGGCGCGGTCGGTGGCAAAGATCGTCGCTTCGCCATCGGCCTTGCCGAACAGGTGAATCTGGCGCGGATTGGCGACATAGACGTCGGCTGCGGCCGAATTCGAGGTCCATACCTCGGTCACTGCGGCGGGCAGGGTGATAAGCTCACCCTCGCCGATCGAAAGCCACTTTTCGATACTCGGCTTGGTGACGCCGGCCGGCGGCAGACCGCTGCGAACCATCGGGCGATCGGCGCCAAGGCGCTGAGTGGCGCGTGGTGCGGCCGCGATCGTGGCGGGGGCGAGCGCCACCGTCAGCGCGACGGCGAGTGCCGCGCCATGAAACAGGGAGGAGCGCATCTCAGTTCTTTCCTGCGACGGAGACTTCGGTCACGGCATTGCCGCGGGCGATGCGGACCTTCGGCCCGGCGGACGCTGCGCCCGCGGCGGCGTTCGCTCCCGGCATTCCCGGCATTCCCGGCATCGACGGTGCGGGTGCGGAGGCGTTGTTGCGCAGCGGCACGGTGCGGCGCTGAAAGCGCGAGACGTCGGCGCCGACCGCATAGGTGGTGTTGCCGGTCTGCGGCGTGTTGGCGAGGCGGTCGAGCGCCGCCTCCTCGGCGGTCGCATCCTTCGCATCGCCGACGCTCACCGTGCCCGAGGCGATCGCGCGATCGAGTTCGGAGGCGTTGTCGGCAAGCGAGCGCAGCGACAGCGACAGCGTGCCAATCGTCTGTGCAACCGCGATCTGCTCTGCGATCTTCGGCGTCGCCTCGACCGTGATGGTGGAGAAGGTCTGCACGACGGTATTGCCCTGATCGTCCTTCTGGTCGGTGGTGCGCTGGTCGGTGGCGAGGACGCGCAGGTTGCGCATCACCGTCTCACTGGCGCGTAGCGGCGGGCCGTCGCCCTCGACCGACTGGGTGAGGATCAGATCGATGTGGTCGCCGGGGAAGACGAAACCGGCGACGCTGGTCTGCGCCGATACCGGCACCGTCACCGCGCGCATCCCCGCGCCGAGTGCCGCGGCAAGGAAGCCGCGGTCGCCGGGCTTGACGAGCTGGCCCTGCGTCACCGGCTGACCCGCCGTAATCGGCAGCCGGACGACCGTGCCGATCAGCTTGCCCATATCGGTGCCGCTGCGCATGTAATAAGCGTTCTCGACCAGCTCCTTTGGCCAGGGCTGAAACTTGAGCGCGCTGGCGTCGAGGATCGTGCCGACCGGAAGCGCACGCGTGGCGACCAGCACCTCCGGCCCGTCGATCCTCGGCGCGACAGCCCCCATCGCCGCGGCTTCGGGAGCCGGCGAGCCGACCAGCATCGAGCGCGCAGCGAACGCGGTAAGGGCGGCGACCATCAACGCTCCGACCAGCAGAATGAGCTTGCGACTGTCCATGAATGACCCTGTCCCGGCGCGGCGCCGACGGCGCCTGTGTGCCTGCGATTATTGGATAAATTGGTTAAGGAGCGGTTCGCGAAGCCCGAGCAGACCGGCCAGTGCGATCGCGACGCCATACGGGACCTCGACGGCGCCCGCGTTGCGTCGCAGGCGCTGCTCGATCAGCATCGCCAGCGTCAGCGCGCCGCCGATCACCGACATTACCAGCAGCATGTCGAGCAGGTGCAGCGGCGCGAGCCATAGCGACAGCGCACCGATCAGCTTGACGTCGCCTCCACCCATCTGCCCAAGCGCGAACGCGCCGACGAAGACGGCGAAGACGAGCAACGCGACGCCGAGCTGGATCGCCATCCCCGGCCATGGATCGAGTCCGCTCGCCAGCCACCAGAGCGGGGAAAGCGACGCGATTACGGCGTTCTTCCAGTTGGCGATCTCGCGCGAGCGCACATCCTGGATTCCTGCCGAGAGCAGCAGTGCACCCATCGACGCGGGCAGCAGCCATGTGAGAAATCCCGGGCTCATGCCGCTTGGCGCTAGACGGAATGGTTTGAGAAACCGTAACCATGCCGCGAAATGTCGATGCCGACCGATCCCGCCGCGGTACGCCGCTTCCTGCCCAGCGATGCGCGACTGAGTTTCGACATCGCCGCCGACGGGTGGAAGCTGCGGCGCTTCTCGCGACCGGGTCGCGGGCGCGGCGCGCTGATGTTCCAGGGCGGGCGCGGCGACATGATCGAGAAGTATCTGGAGGCGTTCTGCGACTGGCACGGGCGTGGTTGGGCGGTCACCGCGTTCGACTGGCGTGGGCAGGGCGGATCGGGGCGGCTGGGTGCGGATCCGCATGTCGGCCATTGCGACGACTTCGCGCCGTTGATCGCCGATCTGGCGGCGGTGTGGCGTGATTGGACGGCGGAGCAGCCCGGCCCGCATGTGATCGTCGGGCATTCGATGGGCGGGTATCTGGTGCTCCGCGCCGTGCTCGATGGTGTCATTCGCGCCGATGCGGTGGTGCTGGTCGCTCCGATGCTCGGCCTGCGCTCGCCGGTGGGAGCTTGGCTGGGTGACCGCGTGGCGCGGGCGATGATGCGGATTGGCGATCCGGCCCGCGCGGCGTGGAAGAGCCATGAACGGCCCGGGATGCTGCCGCGCCAGCGGCTGTTGACCGGCGACACGGCGCGCTATGCTGACGAGGAATGGTGGTTGAAGGCGCAGCCGGAATTGCGACTCGGGCCTCCGAGCTGGGCGTGGCTCGCAGAAGCCTTTGCGGCAACCGCCCGGCTGCGCGTGGATCCCCGTCTTGCGACCTTGAAGACGCCCGTGTTGATGTTGGTCGCCGACAATGATCGGCTGGTTGACCCCCGCGCGGCGGCGCAGGTCGCCGCGCGGTTGCCGAACGCCATGCTGGTGCGGTTCGGACCTGGAGCCGCGCACGAGTTGCTGCGCGAGGCCGATCCGGTACGACAGCGTGCGATGGCGTCGATCGATGCCTTTCTCGATCGCTTCGCCTGATGCGCTACGACATCGCGATCGTCGGAGCGGGGATTGCCGGTGCCAGTCTGGCGGCGAAGATCGGCGACCGCGCGCGGGTGCTGTTGCTCGAAGGCGAGGAGCGGCCGGGGTACCATGCGACCGGCCGGTCGGCGGCGTTTTGGTCCGAAACCTACGGCGGTCCGCACATCCAGCCGCTGACCACTGCCTCTGGGCCGGTGCTAAAAGCGGGGGGCTATCTAGACCCGCTGGGAGCGGTCCATATCGGTCGCGATGAGGATGCAGGGGCGATTGCAGCGTTGCTCGATGAATTCGCCGCTACCCCGGTGGCGCTGACCGGAGTCGATCCGCAACCGCTTGTTCCGGGCCTCAGACCGACGTGGACCCGGGGGGTGAGCGAGCCGACCTGCGCCTATATCGACGTGGCGCGGTTGCACGGCGACTATCTCGCGCAGGCGGCGCGCAGCGGTACGGAGCTGGTAAGCGGCGCCCGTGTGGCGGCGGCGACACGACGCGACGACACGTGGCGGATCGAGACCGAAGACGGTCGCGTGGTCGCCGCGACGATCCTGGTTGATGCGGCGGGCGCATGGGCGGACGAGGTCGCGGCGCGGAGTGGAGTCGTGCCGATGGGGATCACCCCCTACCGCCGGACGATGGTGCAGTTGCAGACCGACCCGCCGGTTCCCGCGACGCTGCCGTTTGTCATCGATGTCAGCGGCGGCTTCTATTTCAAGCCGGAAGCGGGCGGGCGCTTGTGGCTCAGCCCGCACGACGAGCATCCGATGGTGGCGCACGACGTCGCGGCCGAGGAACTCGACGTCGCGATTGCGATCGATCGGCTCGAGCAGGCGGTCGATTGGCGGGTGGTGCGGGTCGAGCGCCGCTGGGCCGGGTTGCGGTCGTTCGCGCCGGACCGGCTGCCCGTCTATGGCATGGCTGAGCCCGGCTTCTTCTGGTTCGCCGGGCAGGGCGGTTTCGGCATCCAGACCGCACCGGCCGCCGCCCGGATCGGGGCGGCGTTGCTGCTCGGAGCCGGGCCGCCGGATGACATTGATCCGGCGCGCTACGCACCGCAGCGATTCCGTCGTTAGCTGCGGCCTTCAGGCGGCTTGCGGTCGGGAACCGCGGGGACTTGCCCCAGCAGGGTGAGCAGGGTCGGGATGTCGCCGGTGATGTAGGTGTCGGTCGGAACGCGCAGACTGGAGCGTAGCGCTTGGCCCATCGTGCCCAGTTGCTCCTGCCGATTCCGCTCCTTCCCCTGCACGACTTCGTTCCCATGCTGTCACGATGAGGCCGCTTTCGACAGAGCGGCGAGTGGTAGGGGAACCTGCCGCACGCCGCCATGTTCCGGCTGGCGTTGCTCGACTCGTCGCAGCGCAGCGGCCGGTCGCCGGATCGAATTTCGTTCAGCGGCGCGCAACCTTTGGACGTGGCAGCGATTAAGCTGGCATCGATGATAACGGCTCGCAAAGGTCGCCATGCTGAAGCACGTCACACCGCTCGCTCTTGCGCTTTTCCCGCTGGTCGCGGTGGTGAGTGCCGTCTGGAACGTCCCCTGATCACAAGCTTTTAAGGCCCCCCGAAGGCGCCGCCATTCCCCCCTGAAGAGGCGGCGCCGAACAAGGAAAGGCCCGCCCGGAGCGATCCGGGCGGGCCTTTCTTCTTGCCGGCGGTGCGTAGGGCCGGTCAGCCCTGCGCGTCGTCCGACTGAGCCTCGGCGGTCGCGCCCGGCTCGGCATTCGGATCGTAATCCTCGGTGAAGCCGCCCTGATCGCGACCTTCCTCGAAGACCTGCTGCATGACGTCGACACCCGCCGTCTGCATCTCGGCCTCTTCGGGCGAGCGCGCGACGTTGACCTTGACGTTCACGACGACCTCCGGGTGCAGCTGCACCTTGACGTCGTACAGGCCGATCGACTTGATCGGACGGTCCAGCACCACCTGGCTCTTGGTCACCTTGTGACCATCGGCCTGAAGCGCCTCGACCAGATCGCGCACCGCGACCGAGCCGTACAGCTGGCCGGTGTTCGACGACTGGCGGATCAGCGTGATCTGCGCGTCCTTGAACGAGCCCGCTTCCTTCTCGGCCTCGCCGCGACGGTTGGCGTTCTCGCTCTCGATGCGGGCGCGGTTCGCCTCGAACACCTTGCGATTGGCTTCGTTGGCGCGCAGCGCCTTCTTGTTCGGGAGCAGGTAGTTACGAGCGAACCCGTCCTTGACCTTCACCACGTCGCCGATGCCGCCGAGCTTCTCGACGCGCTCAAGCAGGATGATATCCATCTGCTCTTCTCCTTACTTCACGACGTAGGGCAGCAGGCCCAGGTGACGCGCGCGCTTGATCGCCTGCGCCAGCTCGCGCTGCTTCTTGGCGCTCACCGAGGTGATGCGCGACGGGACGATCTTGCCACGCTCGGACACGAAGCCCTGCAACAGCCGGACGTCCTTATAGTCGATCCGGGGCGCATCCTTGGCGCTGAACGGGCACGACTTGCGGCGGCGGAAAAACGGACGCGCCATTATGCGGCCTCCTCTTCACGATCACGACGGGGGCCACGATCGCCACGATCGCCGCCGCGGTCACCACGGTCACCACGCTCGCCGCGGCCACCCTCGCGCTCGCCACGACGCTCACGGTCGCGCTCCTGCTTGCGCATCATCACGGTCGGACCTTCTTCGTGGCCGTCGACGCGGACGGTCATGTAGCGGATCACGTCCTCGTTGATGCTGGTCTGACGCTCCAGTTCGGCGACGGTGTCGCCCGGTGCGTCGATCTCGAGCATCACGTAGTGCGCCTTGCGGTTCTTCGCGATGCGATAGGCGAGCGAACGCAGGCCCCAGGTCTCGGTCTTGACGACCTTGCCGCCACGTTCCTCGACGATCCTGGTGGCGGTTTCCGCCAGCGTGTCCACCTGCGCCTGTGCCAGATCCTGGCGCGCAAGGAACACATGCTCGTACAGAGCCATGCACGTACCTTCATGTTGGCCGATCGCTGACGAGCACCCCATGTGCAACGCCCCTCCGGCTGTCGTTCCAATGGCAAAGGGCGGCAAGGTGATTCCCTTCCGCCCGACGCCGTCGCGCTATGACGCGAAAACGCGTCCGCTGCAACCGAATGTTGCGGCGCGTGTTGCGGCGCGAATGTTGCGAATGTTGAGACGATCGCGCGTTGGATTCAACTTTCCCGCCTCGTGACATCCTTATGCCAGAAACCGCGCCGAATCGCCAGCGGTTGACCCGAAGCGCGCGCGCGGCCTAGCAGCGCGGGCGATTTCCACGGAGGCCTTCATGCGCGCGTTCATCTTTCCCGGTCAGGGCAGTCAGGCGGTCGGCATGGGCGCGGCGCTGGCCGACGCCTCGGCGGTGGCGCGCGAGGTGTTCGGCGAGGTTGACGAGGCGCTGGGGCAGAATCTGCGCCGGTTGATGGCGGAGGGGCCGGCTGACGAGTTGACGCTGACCGAGAATGCACAGCCGGCGATCATGGCGAATGCGATCGCGACGCTCCGCGTGCTGACGCGCGAGGGCAATGTGCGGCTGGCCGAGAAGGCCGATTATGTCGCCGGTCATTCGCTGGGAGAATATAGCGCCTTGTGCGCGGCGGAGGCGCTCGACCTCGGCACGACCGCACGGCTGCTGAAGACGCGCGGGCGGGCGATGCAGGCCGCGGTGCCGGTCGGCGAGGGGGCGATGGCAGCGCTGCTCGGCGCGGATGTCGAGAAGGCGCAGGCGATCGCGGGCGCGGCGGTCGACCTGATCCTGACCGAGACCGGCGAGACGCTGGTGTGCACGGTCGCCAATGACAACGACCCGTCGCAGGTGGTGATCTCCGGGCATCGCGCCGCGGTGGAGCGCGCGGTGGCGCTGGCCAAGGAGCTGGGCGCGAAGCGGGCGGTGCTGTTGCCGGTGTCGGCGCCGTTTCATTGTCCGCTGATGGAGGATGCGGCGCGGGTGATGGAGGGCGCGCTGGCGGCGGCCGATCTGCGCGCGCCGCTGATGCCGGTGTTCGCGAACGTCGACGCGGTGGCGGTGGCCGATCCGGCGACGATCCGACGCTTGCTGGTCGAGCAGGTGACAGGACGGGTGCGGTGGCGCGAGTCGGTGCTGGCGATGGTCGAGGCGGGGGTGACCGAGTTCGTCGAGTTCGGCGGCAAGGTGCTGTCGCCGATGGTCAAGCGGATCGCGCCGGACGTCGAGGTGGTGAGCGTGGTGTCGATGGACGATGTCGAGGCGCTGCTGAAGAAGTTTTGATCTCGCGCAGAGACGCGGAGGCGCAGAGAGGGTGTGGCTCGGGATATCGACCGGATCAGCGGCGACGTGGTCGATGTGGCGATCAGGCTGCACCGCGACCTTGGCCCGGGCCTGCTTGAGAGTGTGTACGAAACGGTGCTGGCGGCGAAGCTGGCCCGTATGGGCTACACGGTCGAAACGCAGGTTCCGGTATCTATCCGCTTCGAGGACATGCGGTTCGACAATGCCTTCCGCATCGACCTGTTGATCGACGAGCGGTTGATCGTCGAGATCAAATCCGTCGAGCGGCGACGGCCGGTCATGCCAAACAATTGCTGACGTACCTTCGGTTGACCGATCGTCCGGTCGGATTGCTTCTCAATTTCGGCGGAGCAACCCTGAAGGAGGGGATCCGCCGGCTGGTCAACAATCACAACCCCTCTGCGCCTCCGCGTCTCTGCGCGAACAATCAATCTGAGCAACAGGAGTAACCAATGTTCGACCTTACAGGCATGACCGCGCTGGTGACCGGCGCTTCGGGGGGGATCGGGTCGGCGATCGCGAAGGGGCTCGCGGCGCAGGGCGCGCGGCTGGCGGTGTCGGGGTCGAACGTCGCCAAGCTGGAGGCTTTCCTCGGTGAGCTGGGTGGTGACGGGCATGTCGCGGTGCCGTGCGACCTGTCGGATCCCGTGGCGGTCGACGGGCTGGTGCCGCAGGCGGTCGCGGCGCTGGGCGGGCGGATCGACGTGCTCGTCAACAATGCCGGCGTGACGCGCGACAATCTGGCGATGCGGATGAAGGACGACGAATGGGATCAGGTGATCCGCGTCAACCTGGAGGCCGCGTTCCGGCTGATCCGCGCCGCGGCCAAGCCGATGATGAAGCAGCGTTTCGGCCGCGTGATCTCGATCACCTCGGTCGTCGGGCAGACCGGCAATCCGGGGCAGGCGAACTACGCCGCGTCGAAGGCGGGGCTGGTCGGCATGTCCAAGGCGCTGGCGCAGGAACTGGCCAGCCGCAACATCACCGTCAATTGCGTCGCGCCGGGCTTTATCCGCTCGGCGATGACCGACGGGCTGCCCGAGGCGCAGAAAACACAGTTGACGGCACGCATTCCCGCGGGTGATCTGGGGACGGGCGAGGACATCGCCGCCGCGGTCGTGTATCTTGCGTCGAAAGAGGCCGGCTACGTCACCGGGCAGACCATCCACGTCAACGGCGGGATGGCGATGGTTTGAGCCATCCGCCCGGCAGGTGCTGCACACACGGACTTGTCAGGCGGGTTAACGGGCTCTACCTGCGTTCAGGAAATCTAAATCACCCCCCCAAATCGAAAGAGGGAAAGTTATGAGCGAGACCGCCGACCGCGTGAAGAAGATCGTCGTCGAGCATCTCGGCGTCGAAGCCGACAAGGTGACCGAGGACGCCAGCTTCATCGACGATCTGGGCGCGGACAGCCTCGACATCGTCGAGCTGGTCATGGCGTTCGAGGAAGAGTTCGGGGTGGAAATCCCGGACGACGCCGCCGAGAAGATCTCGACCGTCAAGGACGCGATCACCTATATCGACGAGCACAAGGGCTAAGGCCCTGATGCGCCGGGTGGCGGGGCTTCTCGTCCCTGCCGACGCCCGGCCGTCGAACAGATTTGAGCGGCTTCCCGTCCTTCGCTAGAGGATGGGGAGCCGTTTCGTTTATGAAGACCGCCGGATGCGTGGGAGAGGCGCAAAGGGCGGGAAGAAGGGAAGCCTATGCGTCGCGTCGTCGTCACCGGACTTGGCCTCGTCACCCCGCTCGGGGCGGACGTGGAAACCGCCTGGGCGAACCTGATTGCCGGGAAATCGGGCGCCGGCCCGATCACGCGCTTCGACACCACCGGGCAGAAGTGCCTGATCGCGTGCGAGGTGAAGCCGAAGGACCATGAATATGGCTTCGATCCCGACAAGCGCGTGGACCACAAGGTCCAGCGGCAGGTCGACCCGTTCATCATCTATGGCATCGATGCCGCGGGGCAGGCGCTGGAAGACGCCGGGCTGACCGAGATGGACGAGGAGATGCGGATGCGCGCGGGCGTGTCGATCGGATCGGGGATCGGTGGCTTGCCGGGGATCGAGATCGAATCGGTCAACCTCCACGAGCGCGGTCCGGGCCGTGTGAGTCCGCATTTCGTCCACGGTCGCCTCATCAACCTGATTTCGGGTCAGGTTTCGATCAAATACGGCTTGATGGGGCCGAATCACGCGGTCGTCACCGCCTGCTCGACCGGTGCGCATTCGATCGGCGACGCGGCGCGGATGATCCGCGACGACGATGCCGACATCATGCTGGCGGGCGGGGCGGAGAGCACGGTCAACCCGCTTGGCGTCGCTGGCTTCGCACAGGCGCGTGCGCTCAATTGCAGCATGAACGATCGGCCCGAACAGGCCAGCCGGCCGTATGACAAGGACCGCGACGGCTTCGTGATGGGCGAGGGCGCGGGCGTGATCGTGCTCGAGGAATATGAGCACGCCAAGGCGCGCGGCGCGAAAATCTATGCCGAGGTGGTCGGTTACGGCCTGTCGGGCGACGCCTATCACGTCACCGCGCCGCATCCCGAGGGTAAGGGTGCGGAACTGGCGATGCGGATGGCGCTGCGCAAGGCGGGGATGACCCCGGCGGACATCGATTACATCAACGCGCACGGCACCTCGACGATGGCCGACACGATCGAGCTGGCGGCGGCAAAGCGCGTGTTCGGCGACGATCTGTCGGGCGCGTCGATGTCGAGCACCAAGTCGGCGATCGGGCATCTGCTCGGCGGCGCGGGCGCGGTGGAGAGCATCTTCTGCATTCTCGCGATGCGCGACCAGATCGTGCCACCGACGCTCAACCTCGACAATCCCGACGAGGGCACCGAGGGCGTCGATCTCGTCCCGCATCATGCCAGGAAGCGGCCGGTGCGCGCGGTGCTGAACAATTCGTTTGGCTTCGGCGGCACCAACGCTTCGCTGGTGATGAAGGCGGTCTGAGGCTAGGACCATGCGCAGGCTCGGCTGCTTTGCCCTTGTCGCCGGCCTGCTGTTGGTCGCAGCCGGCTTCTGGGTCGGATATGGCTGGAAGGGTGCGGGGCCGTTGCCGCGCGCCGCCAATGTCGGGATCGCCGAAGGGTCGAGCCTCGCTGCTGCGGCGCGGACACTGGAAAAGGCCGGGGTGATCGCCTCGGCGCGCCGCTTCCGCGTGCAGGCGCGGCTCTTCGCGTCGGGCGCGCCGATCAAGGCGGGCGAATATGCGTTCCCCGAACATGCCAGCGCCGCGCAGGTGCTCGCGATCCTGCAGGGCGGCAAGGCCGTGCAGCGGCTGGTGGTGGTCCCCGAGGGGCTGCCGTCGGTGATGGTGCGCGACGCGCTGATGAAAGCCGAGACGCTGACCGGCGACGTCAACGTACCCGCGGAAGGCTCGGTGCTGCCCGATGGCTATGCCTTCGAACGCGGCGAGCCACGCGCGGCGGTGCTCGCGCGGATGCAGGCGGCGATGCGGAAGTATCTTGCAGCGGCGTGGAAGACGCGCAAGCCGGGGGCGGTCGTGACGACGCCGGCGCAGGCGATCATCCTCGCCTCGATCGTCGAGAAGGAAACCGCCAAGCCCGAGGAGCGGCGGACGGTGGCGGCGGTCTACGGCAACCGGCTGCGGCTCGGGATGCCGCTGCAGGCTGATCCGACCGTTATTTATCCGATCACCAGGGGGCGGCCGCTGGGCCGGCGTATCCGGCAATCGGAACTGCGCGCAAAGAACGGATATAATACGTATGCGGAGACGGGGCTGCCGGCCGGGCCGATCGCCAATCCGGGACGGCTGTCGATCGATGCGGTGCTGAACCCGGCCGAGACGAAGGCGCTGTATTTCGTCGCGGACGGAAGCGGCGGGCACGTCTTCGCGGATACGCTGGCCGAGCATAATGCCAATGTGAAGAAATGGTACGCGATCCGTCACGCGCGCGGGGAAATGTAGGCGGACCGCTTACCGGCAATGTGACTCGCCGACCCACGCCGCGGTGCTGGCCTTTTCGGCGCACGCGCGTGTAAGGCGTCGGAATGGCGCAGCAAACTTCATCGCGGCACGGGCGGTTCGGCTGGACGCCCGCGCGGATGCGGGCGTTGCTCCGGTCGCAGCGCCCGCGCGCACGGCGGTTGCGCGCGCGGCTCGCGATTCTTGCCGGGGCAGTGGCGATCGGGCTGGCGGCGACCGTCTTCGCGCTGGCGGCGGATGCGTGCGGCGAGCTTTTTGCCGGCTTCGCGCGGCAGCATCGCTGGGTGCCGATGATCACGACTCCGCTGACCTTCGGCGCTTTGGTGTGGCTGACGCGGCGCTACGTGCCGCTGGCGCGCGGGTCCGGCATCCCGCAAGTGATGGCGGCGCAGGCCGATCCCGAGGCGGCGACGCGCTCGCTGGTGTCGCTGCCGACGGTGATCGGCAAGGCGGCGCTGACGCTCGCCGCGGTGCTGGCGGGGGCGTCGGTGGGGCGCGAGGGGCCGACCGTGCAGATCGCCGCGGCGATCATGGGGCTGACGCACCGCATCCTGCGCGTCCCGCTGCGCGCGGGCGTGCTGATCGCGGGCGGCGCGGCCGGGGTGGCGGCGGCGTTCAATACGCCATTGGCCGGGTTGCTGTTCGCCATCGAGGAACTCGCCGCCGCCTATGAGCAGAAGGTGACGTTGCTGGTGGTCGGCGCGATCGTCATCGCGGGGATGGTCGCGCAGTCGGTGCAGGGCGACTATCTCTATTTCGGTCTGGTCGGCGCGCACATGCCGATCGGATCGGCGCTGGTCGTCGCCGGAGCGGCGGGGCTGGTCGGCGGGCTGGCGGGCGGGGCGTTCGCGCGCGCGATGCTGGCGCTGGCCGGCGGCGTGCATCCCGTGGCAGCGTGGAGCAAGCGGCGCCCGGTGTGGTTTGCGGTCGGATGCGGCGTGGTGGTCGCGGCGCTGGGGTGCGGGACGGGGCTGACCTGGGGCACCGGCTATAGCGCGGCGCGGGCGATGATCGGCGGGGTCGACGCGCCGCTGTGGTTCGGCCCGGCCAAGCTGCTGGCGACGCTGGCGACCGCGGTGGCAGGGTTGCCGGGCGGGATCTTCGCGCCATCGCTGGCGGTCGGCGCGGGGGTCGGCAACCTGCTGCGGCCGCTGTTCGCCGACTCACCGGCGTCGGCGGTCGTGATTCTCGGCATGGTCGGCTATTTCACCGGGGTTGTCCGGGCGCCCTTGACCGCGGTCATCATCCTGGCGGAGACCACCGGAAGCCGCGGGCTGATGCTGCCGATGTTCGCGACCGCGTTTGTCGCAGATGGTGCCAGCCAGTCCATTTGCCGCGAGAAATTGTACCACGGCCTTGCGCGAACCTTCGCGGTATCGTCCAACAAATAGCTTGGTAACCCACAGTTTATATCGTATACGAACCTCATCATTCAGGAGGACGATGTGGTTTCTGGTTCGAGCATGTGGACGGGCGTCTATCCCGCAGCAACGACGCAGTTCGCGGCTGATGGTTCGGTGGACATCGACGCGACGCAGCGCGGGTTGGTGGCGTTGGTCGAGGACGGCGTCGACGGGCTGATCCTGCTCGGCACGTGCGGGGAGAACAACTCGCTCGACGTCGACGAGAAGCATGCCGTGCTGCGCGCCGGCGTCGAGGCGGTCGGCGGGCGCGTGCCGCTGGTGTGCGGCGTGTCCGAGTTCACGACGCGCCGCGCGGCGGCGTTCGCGAAGGAGGTCGAGGACATCGGCGTCGACGCGCTGATGCTGCTCCCCGCAATGGTCTATGTCCCGACGCCGAACGAACTGGCGACGCATTTCCGCACCGTCGCCGAGGCGACCGGGCTGCCGATCATGCTCTACAACAACCCGCCTGCGTACCGCGTGTCGGTCGACTTCAACACGCTCGAACTGCTGGAGCCGGTCAAGAACATCGTCGCGGTCAAGGAAAGCGCGCCCGATCCGCGCCGCTTCACCGACGTCATCAATCGCTTCGGCGACCGCTATATCGTAATGGCGGGGCTGGACGATGTCGCGCTGGAGGGCATGCTGCTCGGCGCGAGCGGCTGGGTCTCGGGGCTGACCAGCGCGTTCCCGAAGGAATCGGTGGCGCTGATCGCGGCGGTCGATCGCGGCGACTGGGAAGAGGCGCGGCGCATCTATCGCTGGTTCATGCCGCTGCTGCATCTCGATGCCGAGCATGATCTGGTCCAGTCGATCAAGCTGGCCGAGGAGATCATGGGGCGCGGGTCGGAGCGCGTGCGCCTGCCGCGTCTGCCGCTGGACGGCGCGCGTCGTGCCGAGGTGATTGCGATGGTCGAGAAATGCGCGGCGACGCGCCCGATCCTCAAGGAAGCAGTCGCGGCCTGATGCGCCACACTTTCTTCTGCATCGACGGCCACACGGCGGGCAATCCCGTCCGTCTGGTGGCCGGGGGCGCCCCGCTGCTGCGGGGTGCCAGCATGGCGGAGCGGCGGCAGGATTTCCTGGCGCGGTTCGACTGGATCCGCACCGGCTTGTGCTTCGAGCCGCGCGGGCACGACATGATGTCGGGCGGGTTCCTGTACCCGCCATGCGGCGATGCGGATGCGGCGATCCTGTTCATCGAGACGTCCGGGTGCCTGCCGATGTGCGGGCACGGGACGATCGGGATGATCACCTTCGGGCTGGAGAACGGCCTGATCACCCCGCGCGAGCCGGGACGCCTGCGCGTCGAGGTGCCTGCCGGGGTGATCGACATCGATTATGTCGCGGATGGCGACCGCGTGCGCTCGGTCAAGATCCGCAACGTGCCTGCCTATCTGGCGACGCAGGGATTGCGGATCGATGTGCCGGGGTTCGGCCCGCTGTCGATCGACGTCGCCTATGGCGGCAATTATTATGCGATCATCGAGCCGCAGGGTGCGTACACCGGGCTCGATGATCTCGGCGCGGCGCGGATCGTCGAGCTGAGCCGGACGGTCCGTGAACTGGTGCGCGCGGTCTATGAGCCGGTTCATCCGCTCGAGCCGACGATCCGCGGTGTCAGCCATGTGCTATGGGCGGACAAGCCGAAGGGCGAGGGCGCGGACGGGCGCAACGCGGTGTTCTATGGCGAGCGCGCGATCGATCGCAGTCCGTGTGGCACCGGCACCTCGGCGCGGCTTGCGCATCTTGCGGCGACCGGGCGGCTGAAGGTCGGCGACCGGTTCGTGCACGAAAGCTACATCGGCAGCCGCTTCATCGGGCGGGTCGAGGCGGAAACGACGATCGGCGAGCAGCCGGCGATCGTGCCGTCGATCGAAGGCTCGGCGATCGCGACGGGGTTCAACACGATCTGGATCGATCGTGAGGATCCGTTCTGGGGCGGGTTCACGGTGGTGTGATCGCCGCTACCCTCCGTCATTCCCGCGAAGGCGGGAATCCAGACGCGCTGGTCTTCGCAAATGCCGAAAGGTCAGAGGTTCTGGATCCCCGCCTGCGCGGGGATGACGACAGAGGGAAGGTGAACGGTAAATAACAAACAGGGGAGAGGCATTTGGCACGAGGGATATTGGGGCCGCTGAAGCCGCTCGATGCGCGGGAGACCGACCCGGATCGCAAGCTGCGCAAGACGCTGAGCTGGCCGCATCTGATCGCGCTGGGGATCGGCGCCATCGTCGGCACCGGCATCTACACGTTGACCGGGGTCGGCGCGGATCGTGCCGGGCCGGCGGTGATCCTGTCCTTCGCGATCGCCGGGGCAGTGTGCGCCTGCGCGGCGCTTGCCTATGCCGAGATGGCGACACTGATCCCGACCGCGGGCAGTGCCTATACCTATACCTATTCGGTGATCGGCGAGAGCATCGCCTGGATCGTCGGGTGGAGCCTGATCCTCGAATATTCGCTGGCGTGTTCGACGGTGGCGGTCGGCTGGTCCGCCTATCTGGTCGGGTGGTTGCAGAGCGCGGGGGTGCATCTGCCCGCCGCGTTGCTCTCGGGGCCGCACGGCGGCGGGATCGTCAACCTGCCGGCGGTGCTGGTCGCGCTCGGGATCGCGGGCATGCTGGTCGCGGGCACCAGGGAGAGTGCGACGTTCAACATCGTATTGGTTGCGATCAAGATGGTCGCGCTGGCGGTGTTCGTGTTCGTCGCCTTGCCGGCGTTCAACGGCGGCAATTTCGAGCCGTTCATGCCGTATGGCTTCGGCAGCCACGTTCAGGGCGGCGCGACGCGCGGGGTGATGGCGGCGGCGGCGATCGTGTTCTTTGCTTTCTACGGCTTCGATGCGGTCGCGACCTCGGCGGAGGAAGCGCGCAATCCGGGGCGTGACCTTACGATCGGGATCATCGGGTCGATGGCGGCGTGCACCCTGATCTACATGGGCGTTGCGGTCGCGGCGATCGGGGCGGTGAGCTATATCGACCTCGGCAAGTCGGCCGAGCCGCTCGCTTACGTGCTGCGCACGCTCCAGCATCCGTTTGCGGCGTGGGCGATCGGGCTGGCCGCGCTGATCGCGCTGCCGTCGGTGATCCTGGTCATGATGTACGGGCAGAGCCGCATCTTCTTCGTGATGTCGCGTGACGGATTGCTGCCGCGATCCTTGAGCCGCGTGTCGGCGCGCACCGGGTCGCCGGCGCTGGTGACGATGGTGACCGGCGTGTTCGTCGCGGCGGTGGCGGGGTTCTTCCGGCTCGACGAGATCGCCGAACTGGCGAATGCGGGCACGTTGCTGGCGTTCATCGCGGTGGCGGCGTGCATGATGATACTGCGCAAGCGCGCGCCCGAGCTGAAGCGCGTGTTCCGCTGCCCGGCGCCGATGCTGGTCGGGACGCTGGCGATCCTCGGCTGCATCTATCTGCTGGTCAGCCTGCCGACGCACACGCTGGAGCGGTTCGCCTTGTGGAACGTGCTGGGCGTGGTCTTCTATCTCGCCTACGGCCGTGCGCGCAGCCTGGTGCGGGCGCAGGCATGATCCGTTCGGCGATCGTCGTCGGCGACGGCGTGGTGGCGCTGAACGTCGCGCTCGCCTTGCAGAAGCGGGGCACGCAGGTGACGATCGTCGCGCCCGACGCGCCATGGCGCGGGGCGTCGTGGGGCAATGCCGGGCATATTGCGGTCGAGCAGGTCGCGCCGCTGGCGTCGCTGTCGACGATTGCCAGCGTGCCCACGCGGCTGTTCTCGCGCGGCGGGGCGCTGGCGCTGCCGGCCCGGGCGATCGGGTGGTGGCTGCCGTTCACGCTGCGGCTGCTGCGCGCCAGCACGCCGGCCCGATTCGCGCGCGGCAAGGCGGCGCTGTCGGCGATGCTCGCGACTGCGATCCCGGCGTGGCAGCGCGTGCTCGCGGAGGCGGGGATGCCCGAGCTGCTGCGCGTCGACGGCCATTATGTCGTCTGGGAGACGCCCGCGACGGCGGCGCGGGGGCGCGCGGCATGGCTGGCGGCGGATACCGGCACCGCGACGGTGCGGAACGCGACCGGGGAAGAACTGGCGCGATTGCGCACGCTGACCGGCGTGCCGTTGGCGGGCGCGATCCGGTTCGAAGGCAGTGGACAGATCACCGATACCGGCGCGCTGGGCGAGGCATTGGCCAAGCGGTTCAGCGCGGCGGGCGGCGCGAGGGTATATGACCGCGCCCGCTCCGTGATCGAGCGTGACGGCGGTGTGCGTGTCACGCTGGACGAGGCAGCGCCGCTCGACGCCGATGTCGTGGTGGTCGCAGCCGGCGCGGCCTCGGCGCCGCTGGTTGCGCCGCTCGGCCTGCGTGCGCCGCTGATCGCCGAGCGCGGCTATCATATCGAGGGCGATCCGGGCGACTGGCCCGCCGACCAGCCCCCGGTGGTGTTCGAGGACCGCGCGATGATCGTCACACGCTTCGCACAACGGCTGCGGGCCGCGAGCATCGTCGAATTCGCCGCGGTCGCGACGCCCGCCGATCCGCGCAAATGGGCGCGGCTGCGCGCGCATGTCGCGGCGCTCGGGCTGCCGTTGCGCGAGCCGGTCGCGCCGTGGATGGGCGCGCGGCCGACGTTGCCCGATTATCTCCCCGCGATCGGGCGGCGTGGTGCGGTGGCCTATGCATTCGGGCATCAGCATCTCGGGCTGACGCTCTCCGCGACGGGTGGCGAGGCGCTGGCCGCGTTGTTGCACGGCGAAACGCCGGCCTACGATCTGGCGCCGTTCGATCTTGCGCGGTTCGGTTGACGCCTGCGCTTCACGGTCCGGCCAGGGCGCCGTGATTTTCTGTTGCGATGCGGGACAGGACCGCGGGAGCCATTGCGCGCGGGCTGACGCGAGGGTTAAGTGATTTACCGGTATATCTCTGCCGGTTGGGGTTCTTCATGACCGGTATTATCGTCCGCAACCTTTCCGAACAACTCGTCGATCTCGTCCGCGACCGCATTCTGGCTGGTCAGGTGGATGTCGACCGCGCCATCCGGCAGGACGCGCTCGCCGCCGAACTGGGCGTCAGCAAGATCCCGTTGCGCGAGGCGCTGACGCGGCTCGAGCAGGAGGGGCTGGTTCGCTCACGCGCCAACCGCGGCTATTTCGTCCGCGAACTGACGATCGCCGAGGCCGAGGAGGTCTATGCGCTGCGCCTCAAGCTGGAACCCGAAGTGGCTGCGCAGGCGTCGGCGAATGCCAGCGAGCAGGAGCAGGCCGTTGCGATGCAGACGCTGGCGCAGCTCGACGCTGCGACCAACGCGCACGGCGACGGGGTCGGCGCCTTCAACCGCGCCTTTCACGTCGCGCTGCTGCGCCCGTCGCGGCAGCCGATCACGACCACGATGCTGGAGCGGCTGCACGTGCTCGGCGAGCGTTACGTGCGCAAGCATCTCGAACCGCTGGGACGCGACCAGCGTGCGAACGACGAGCATGCGCAATTGCTGGAAAGCTGGCTGTCGCGCGACACCGCGGCGGTGCGGGAGCGGATGTTCGCCCATATCGAGCAGACCGTGCTGGACCTGCGGCGCGAATTTCGCGGTGGTGCCGCTATTGGAGACGAGCGCTGATCCTTCTCGCGCACGAGAGGCGATCGGGCGCGCAGCCATCCCTCTGGAGTTCGTTCACCATCTAAGTAGCTGCCACCGAATCAATTTTCCTGCGCATGTTCGTATAATATATTTGATGTACGCTCCGCCGTCTGTATGATCGCGTTATCAAACAAGCGATCATGAGGGGGCAGACATGCTACGGACGAAGAGGTGGCTGGCATCGGCGGCGATCGGTGCGATGGTGCTGGGCGGAGCCGCGCCGGCGGTGGCGCAGGTCACGGCTGGCGATCAGGCAGCGGCGCCGGCGGACGCGCCGGGCGGGACGGAAGGCGAAGGCGTGGTCGTGACCGGCACGCGCCTCGCGCAGCCGGGCGTGATGAGCAACAGCCCGATCACGACGGTCGCCGCGGGCGAGATCCGGCTGCAGGGTGCGACCAACGTCGAGAGTGTGCTCAACCGCCTGCCGCAGATCACGCCGGACTCGAACGAGAATGTCTCAAACGGGTCGGACGGTACGGCAAAGGTCAATCTGCGCAACCTCGGTGCGAACCGGAACCTGACGCTGGTCAACGGGCAGCGGCTGCTGCCGATTCAGGCAACCGATCTCAACTTCATCCCGGCATTCATGGTCAAGCGGATCGACGTGGTGACCGGCGGCGCGTCGGCGGTGTACGGGTCGGACGCGGTATCGGGCGTCATCAACTTCGTGCTGCGCGACGATCTCAATGGCGTGCTCGGCAATGTGCAATACGGCTTCTCGGCGCATCATAACGACAACGCCACCAACCGTGACCGCGTCGCCGGGGCGGGCTTCAACCGCGCGCCCGACACGCCGGTCGATGGTCAGCGCTTCGATGCGAACATCGCGATGGGCGCCAACTTCGCGGACAACCGCGGCAACGTAACCGCCTATTTCGGCTATCGCGACGTCAAGCCGATCGTCCAGTACAACCGCGACGTATCCGCGTGCGCGCTCGATCCGAACGACACCCGCACCGCGTTGATCTGCGGTGGTTCGTCGAACAATGAATATGGCCGTTTCACGCCGCAGCGCGACGACGCCGGCGACTTCAACAACACCAAGGATGGCCAGAAGACGTGGGTGCCGTATGACAACAGCTTCCGCTACAATTATTCGCCGCTGAACTACTTCCAGCGCAACGACACGCGCATCACCGCCGGCGCGTTCGCGAAATATGAGGTGACTCCCGCCGTCGAGCTGTACGGCAGCTTCATGTTCATGGACGACCGCACCAATTCGCAGGTCGCGCCATCGGCGCTGTTCTACGGCTATGGCTATTCGGTGAATTGCGACAATCCGCTGATGAGCGCGCAGCAGGCCGGGTTGCTCTGCGGCGACAATGCCGGGAAGAGCGTCAATCAGGACACCTATATTGGCTATCGCCCGGTCGCCGCCCCGGCGCAGCCGCGCCGCGACGACCTGCGGCACACGGATTATCGCGTCACCGGCGGGGTGCGCGGGCAGATCGCGAAGGGCATCCGTTACGACGCCAATGCGCTGTTCTCGACCGTCCTCTTTAACGAAACCTACCAGAACGACATCGATCCGGCGCGCGCCAATCGCGCGCTGAAGGTCAGCCTGGTCAATGGCGCGCCGACCTGCCAGTCGGTGATCGACAAATCGGACCCGAGCTGCGTCCCGCTCAACGTCTTCCAATATGGCGGGCCGACCGCGGCGGCGCTCAGCTACATCTACGCGCCGACCAGCACCGAGGGGGTCGACAAGGAGACGGTGCTGTCGGGCACGGTCACCTTCGACGGCGGCGAATATGGCGCGAAGCTGCCATGGGCCGATACGGGCATCGGCGTAGTGGTCGGCGTCGAGCATCGCCGCGAAAGCCTGGAGTTCAGGGCCGACGCGCTGGCGCTCGCCAAGGGCACCAAGGAAAATGCGGGCGCCTTCAACGTCACCGAAGGCTTCACCGAGGTGCGGGTGCCGCTGGTCGAGAACCGGCCATTCTTCGAGGAGCTGTCACTGACCGGCGGCTATCGCTTCTCGAAGTACAGCACCACCGGCAAGGGCATCTCGACCTACAAGGGCGAAGTGGCGTGGGCGCCGTCGCGCGACCTGCGGCTGCGTGGCGGGTACAATCGGGCGATCCGCGCGCCGAACATCACCGAACTCTACTCCCCGCAATTTCCAGGCAACGTCGGCACGCAGGATCCGTGCGCCGGCAAGACGCCGACTGCGACCGCCGCACAATGCGCGCTCACCGGCGTGACGGCGGCGCAATATGGCCGGATCCCGGAATGCCCGAGCGAGCAGTGCACAGGCTTCTTCGGCGGCAATCCCGCGCTGAAGCCCGAGCAGGCGGATACCTATACCGCCGGCGTGGTGCTGACCCCGACCTTCGTGCGGGGGCTGACGCTGTCGGTCGATTATTACAACATCAAGGTGAAGAACTACATCAACTCGATCCCGATGCAGCTGACGATCGATCAGTGCATCGGCACCGGCAATCCGTTCTTCTGCTCGCTGTTCAACCGCAACCCGCGCAACGGCGTGCTGTTCTCGGGCGATGCGACAACCGCGGGCTATGTCCTGTCGACGACGCAGAACACCGGCTCGCTGGCGACCAGCGGCATCGACTTTACCGCCGATTATACGTTCCGCACCGCGATCGGCGCGCTGAGCACCAGCCTGGTCGGCACGTGGCTGCGTGATCTGACCACCGAGCCCTTGCCCGGGCTCGCGTCCTATGACTGCAAGGGCCTGTTCGGTGGCACCTGCGGTCAGCCGAGCCCCGAGTGGCGGCATCAGGCGCGCTTCACCTGGACGTCACCGGACGACAAGGGCTCGATCTCGCTCAACTGGCGCTACATCGGTCCGACCAAGGTGTCGTTCAACGACAAGGCGCAATTCCCGGGCAGCGCCACCTATGTCATCAACTCGCGTCTGCCGGTCGCCAATTACTTCGATCTGGCCGCCACCGCGACGGTGACCAAGGAGCTGACGCTGCGCGCGGGCGTCAACAACCTGCTGGATCGTGACCCACCTGCGATCGCCCAGGGCGTTCTGGCGTCGTTCGGCAATGGCAACACCTACCCCGGCGTGTACGACGTTGCGGGGCGCTCCTTCTTCGTCGGCCTGTCCGCCGAATTCTGAGTGCGGTGAACTGAAGGGGGCGGCCGGCGTGCACAGGCGTCGGCCGTCGTCGTGGGAGAGTAAGATGACGGGTCGGATCGCACTTGCCGTGCTGGTGTCAACGCTGGCGATCGCGCAGGCGACCGCCCAGAATGCGACGCCGCCCGCGACGCCGGCCACCGAATGGGAGCAGCCCGAGGTGATCCGCGTCGGGGCCGAGCCGATGCACGCGACCTTCGCCGGGTTCGAGAGCAAGGCCGCGGCGTTGCGCGACGATCCGGCGCGCTCGCGCTATCATCTGTCGCTCGACGGACAATGGTCGTTCCACCATTCGCCCAACCCCGAGGCGCGGCCGGTCGGGTTCGAGAAGCCCGGTTATGACGTGAGCAAATGGGGCAAGGTGGCGGTGCCCGGTATTCTGCAGGCCGAGGGACAGGGCACGCCGGTGTTCGTCGGCGCGGGCTATCCGTTCCCGCGCAACCAGCCGTGGATCGACCACGACATGAACGAGGTCGGCTCATACCGCCGCGAGGTGGTGGTGCCCGCGCACTTCGCGGGACGGCGGCTGTTGCTGACGGTCGGCGCGGCGGGCGCGGCCTATTATCTGTACGTCAACGGTGAGCGGGTCGGCTATTCCGAGGACTCGAAGCTGCCCGCCGAGTTCGACGTGACGAAGGCGATGCATCCCGGGCGGAATACGGTCGCGATCGAACTCTATCGCTATGCCGATGGCAGCTACCTGGAAGATCAGGATTTCTGGCGGGTCAACGGCATCGAGCGAAGCGTGACGCTCTATGCCGCGCCCGCGACGCACCTGCGCGATGTGGATGTGCGTGCCGGACTCGCCAATCAATATCGCGACGGCACGCTGGCGCTGAACGTTGCGGTCGGCGGCGGCGCGGCGCCGGTGCGGGTGCGCGCGACCGTTATGGATCGCGGGCGCGTGCTACTGAAGCGCGAGGGGACGCCGGATGCCGCGCGCAATGTGCAGCTCGACGGCACGATCCCGGCGGTGCGCGCGTGGAGCGCCGAGACGCCCGAGCTTTACACGCTGCTCGTCGAACTGCTCGATGCGAAGGGCAAGGTGATCGAGGCAACCGCGCGGAAGATTGGTTTCCGCACCGTCGCGATCGAGGACGGCGAGGTGCGCGTCAACGGACGGAGGATCACGATCCGCGGCGTCAACCGCCACGAGCACGACCCGCATACCTTTCACGTCGTCTCCGATGCGACGCTGCGCCGCGATCTGGAACTGATGAAGGCCGCGAATATCAACGCGCTGCGGCTGTCGCACTATCCCAACGATCCGCGCATCTACGATCTGGCCGACGAAGTCGGGCTGTATGTGATGGACGAGGCCAATATCGAGAGCCACGGCTATCTGGCGGAATCGCAGCAGAATGGCGATCCCGAGCATACGTTGCTCGGCTACAAGCCGGAGTGGAAGGCCGCGCATCTCGACCGCGTCGAGCGGATGGTCGAGCGCGACAAGAACCATCCGTCGATCATCTTCTGGTCGCTCGGCAACGAGACCGGCATCGGCAGCAGTTTCGAGGCCGCGGCGAAGTGGGTGAAGGCCCGCGACAATACGCGGCTGGTCAATTTCCTCGGCTATAGCATGAGCGGGTGGCGGCACCCGACCAATGCCTATGTCGATATCTTCGCGCCGATGTACGACGACGTCGAGAAGCTGGTCGATTATGCCGAGCGGCCGGAATTCACCCAGCCGCTGATCCTGTGCGAATATGCGCATGCGATGGGCAATAGCCTCGGCAACTTCCAGGATTATTGGGACGTCATCCACGCGCACAAGAAGCTGCAGGGTGGGTTCGTGTGGGACTGGGTGGATCAGACGATCATCCGCAAGGACGCAAACGGGCGCGAATATTGGGCGCAGGGCCGCGACTTCGTGCCGGATGGTGATGACAGTCCGGTCGGCGACGGGGTGATCCAGTCCGATCGGACGCCCGATCCGGAATATTACGAGCTGGCCAAGGTCTATGCGCCGATCCAGTTCGAGCGTGACGGCGCAGGCTATGCGGTGGTGAACCGGCATGACCATATCGACCTGTCGCACTTCACGCTCGATTATGCGGTGACGGAGGACGGGCGCGAGGTGGCGCGGGGATTCGTGCCGATGCCGCAGGTCGCGGCGGGCGCGCGCGTGCCGCTGTCGCTGGCGTTGCCGGCGGCGGGTGACGCGGGGGCGGAGCGGATGCTGGTGCTGCGCGCGCGGGCGACCAGGGGGGCGATCCCGCTGGTCGAGGCGGGGCATGTCGTCGGCTATGAGCAATTCGCCTTGTCGCCGCCGCGCGCGCTCGCCGCGCCGGTCGGCAGCGTCGCGCCGGTCGATGGCGGCGATACGTGGCGGCTCGCGGCGGGCGATGCGGTGCTGGAAATCGACAAGGCGACCGGGCTGGTGAAGCGCTATGCGCGCGGCGGGGCGACGCTGCTGACCGGCGGCGCACCCGATTTCTGGCGTGCGCCCACCGACAACGACGTCGGGACCGGCGTGACCAAGACGCACAAGATGTGGGAGCAGTTCAGCAACAACCGCCGGCTCGATGCGCTGGCGGTCGATGGTGATGCGATCGTGGTGACGCACGACATGGGTGTGGGATCGGTGAAGATCGTGACGCGCTGGACGATGGACCGCAAGGGACAGGCGCGCGCCGTGGTGCGCTTCGTGCCGATCCGTGACGACCTGCCCGATCCGCCGCGCGTCGGGGTGCAATTCCACATGACGCCGACGCTCGACCGACTGCACTGGTATGGGCGCGGACCGTGGGAGAATTATGCCGATCGCAAGACCGCGGCGCTGATCGGTGAATGGCGCGGTATGCTGGCCGAGCAATATCACGATTATGCGCGACCGCAGGAATCGGGGACCAAGCAGGACGTGCGCTGGTTCGACGTCACCGGCGCGAACGGCGCTGGCGTGCGCGTCAGTGGCGACCGGCCGCTGGCGATCAACGCGCTGCCGTTCCCTTATGCCGACCTGATGGAGAAGCCGCCCGCCACGGCGCATAGCAGCGACATCCGCGCGCACGGCGATGGCACGCTGCTGATCGACGCGGCGCAGAGCGGGGTGGGAGGCGACACCGGCTGGAGCCTCGATGGACGACCGCATATGAAATATCGCGTGCCGCTCGCGCCGCTCGAATGGACCTACACGCTGGGGGCGGCGCAATGAGGCGCGCGTTGCTGGCGGTCGCCTTGCTCACCACCCCGGCGCTGGCGCAGACTGACCCGCGCGTCGCGCGATCGATAGCGTTGCGCGATCAGTGGCAGTGGCTGACGCGCGATATCGCCTTCCCGGCGGAGTGGGACAGTGACGGGCGGCACTTCCATTATCGCAAGACCGTGGAAGGCGGGTTCGCGTTCGTCAACGTCGACGCCGCGACGCGCGCCCGGGCGGCGGCGTTCGATGCGGCGGCGGTGGCGAAGGGGCTCGGTGCGGCGCTGGGGCAGACGGTCGATCCGCGGCGGCTGCCGTTCGAGCATTTCGCGTTCGAGGGCGAGCGGCGCGCGATCGACTTCGCGATCGATTATGCGCCGTGGCGGTGCACGCTAACCGACTATGTTTGCGCGCCGGCTGAGGGCGGCGGCCCGCGCCCGCGCGGGTTCGGGGTGGTGCGCGACCTGAAGGTTCCGGCGCGCAACGTGCCGCACCGCTCGCCCGACGGCGCGCGCGAGGCGCTGGTGGTCGATGACAATCTCGTGTTGCGCGCGACGGGCGGGGACGATGAGGTCTGGCGTAGTCAGGACGGCAGCCCCGGCGACTTCTACGATCCCGAGACGATTAGCTGGTCGCCCGACGGCAAGTGGGTGGCGTTGTACCGCGTGCGGCCCGGTTACCGCCGGATCGTGACGCGCGTGGTCTCCTCGCCCAAAGGGCAGGTTCAGCCGACGCTCGCCGAGCAACTCTATCCCAAGCCCGGCGACGCGATCGATCAGGAACGGCCGGTGATCTTCGAGGCGGCGACCGGACGGCGCGTCGAGGTGTCGGACGCGTTGTTCCCGAACCCGTGGCAGCTCGGCGCGATCAGCTGGCGCAAGGACGGGCGCAGCTTTGCGTTCGATTATATGCGGCGCGGGTTCCAGCACGCCGCGGTGATCGCGGTGGATGCCGCCACCGGCGCGGCGCATGATGCGGTGCGCGAGGAGGCGAAGACCTTCATCTTCAACGAGCGGCGCTATGCGCATGACGTCGGCGACCAGGGGCGCGAGCTGATCTGGGCATCGGAGCGTGACGGCTGGCGGCACCTGTATCTGATCGACGCCGCGACCGGGCGGGTGAAGCGGCAGATCACGCACGGCGCGTGGGTGGTGCGCGATATCGCGCGTGTCGATGACGAACAGCGGCGGATCTGGTTTTCGGCCAGCGGCGTGACGCCGGGCGAGGACCCGTATCACAAACACTGGTTCCGCGTCGATTATGACGGGCGCAATTTGACGCGGCTGACCGACGGCGACGAAACGCACGAGGCGAGCTTCGCGCCGGACGGACGGACGTTCGTCGACGTGCATTCGCGCACCGATGTGCCCGAGGTCGCGGACGTGCGCGACGCGGTGAGCGGCAAGGTGCTGGCGACGCTGGAGCGCGGCGACGTGCGCGCGCTGACCGCCGCGGGTTATCGCCCGCCGGAGCCGTTCGTGGCGAAGGGGCGCGACGGCACGACCGACATCTACGGCCTGGTGGTGCGGCCGCGCGATTACGATCCCGCGAAACATTATGCGGTGATCGAGAACATCTATGCGGGGCCGCACGACAGCTTCGTGCCCAAGTTCTATTGGCCGTTCGGTGCCTTTTCGGGCGGCGACAAGGCGATGGGGATGCAGCAGATCGCCGATCTCGGCTTCATCGTCGTGATGATCGACGGGATGGGGACGGCGAACCGCTCGAAGGCGTTCCACGATGTCGCGTGGAAGAACCTCTCCGACAGCGGCTTTCCCGATCGCATCGCCTGGATGAAGGCGCTGGCGGCGAAGGATGCGTCGGTCGATCTGTCGCGGGTCGGCATTTATGGCGGTTCGGCGGGCGGGCAGAGCACGTTGAATGCGCTGCTGTTCCACCCGGACTTCTACAAGGCGGGGGTGGCGTTCGCGGGGTGTTTCGACAACCGCATGGACAAGATCGACTGGAACGAACAATGGCTCGGCTGGCCGGTCGATGCGAGCTATCTGGCGGCGTCGGGGGTGGTGCACGCCAGCCAATTGCGGGGCAAGTTGCTGCTGGTGGTCGGGGAGCAGGATTCGAACGTCGATCCGGCCTCGACGATGCAGGTGGTCGATGCGCTGGTGCGCGCCGATAAGGATTTCGAGCTGCTGGTGGTGCCGAATGGCGAACATGCCGTGGGGCGGTCGATCGGGCCGGTCGCTTACGGGCAGCGGCGGGAGTATGACTTCTTCCTGCGCGCGTTGGGCGGGGCGCGGTGATTGTTCGTCATTGCGAGCGTAGCGAAGCAATCCAGAGCGTCCGGATCCGGCTCTGGATTGCTTCGCTGCGCTCGCAATGACGGCTGCCGGGTTGGTGGTGCGCCTTCCATCATCGTCATCCCAGACTTGATCCGGGATCCCGATTTCTTTGGTTGGTCGAGAAGAAGGAGCGGGGCCCCGGATCAAGTCCGGGGCGACGGTGGGTTACTGGGCCGCGAGGGTCACGGTGGTCGCGGTCGGAGACAACGCGACCGTCGTGAAGCCGCGCTCCGGCTTGCCCTTGTCGTTCGCATAGGCCGCGCCGCCCGCCGGTGCCTCAACCGACAGTTGCGCCGCTGGCGTCGTTGCGGTCGCCGGATCGAGCGTCAGTTCGATGCGGCGCGTTGCCGGGAGCCAGCGTGCCTTGGCGATCGTGCCTGCCGCCAGCGTGATCCACTGTCCGGCGGGGGCGACGAACAGCCGCGTGCGCGCGCCGTCGTGGGGGACGATCTCGACCGCCGCGCCGTCCTCGCGCACCGTGCCGCCGAAGCCGAGCCAGCCGAACGTCGCGTCCTTCACGAGATAGGTCGCGGCGGCATAGGCGTGGCCGAAATAGCCCATGCCGTAATCGCCGGTATAGGCGTCCCAGCGCATCAGATCGGGTTCGGAGTGGAACGCCGCCGCGGCGAAGCCCTCGCGGTCGATGTTGGTGACGCCGCCCATGAACCCGCCGTATGCGACGCGTAGCAGATGGAGGTCGGCGGGATCGCGGCGGTAGGCGTCGAACAGCGGCACCGCGTTGAGCGCGGAGCCGTAATGGTGGAGCTGGCGCTCGATCCTTTTCACCTTGCCGCCATACAGAAAGTCCCAATAGCGGCGGGCGTTGCCATTATAGCCCCAGTGCGGGATCGTCGGGTCATAGCCGAGGATCACCTCGCGCGTGACCGCCGCTTCCTTGGGATGGTTGAAGTAGCGCATCCACGCATAGACCTCGGGCTGGCCGGTCGAATCCCACGCCATCTCGCTGCCGAACGGGAATGCGAGCGTGCGCCAGTGATCGGCGCGCGCCTTCATCAGACCCTCGACCTCGTTCGCCTGCGCGGTCAGCCCCTCGCGCTTCAGGTCCAGCAGGATCTCGAGGAAGATCTCGCCTTCCATCTGGCCGAACTGCGCATAATGCGGCGCGTCGCGCATCATCGCGACGGTCGTGCGATAGGCATGGTCGAGGTAGAAGCGCCAATCGTGGCGCGTCACCAGCCCAATGTGGTGCCGCGTGAGCCGGTACAGCACCCAATGGCCGATCGCGACATGCGGATAATTGTACGAGCGGCCGAGATCGTCGGCCTGCTTCTTGTCCCACGAGGCCCAGGTCGACCAGTCGATGCCCTTGTCGTAATAAGAGCCGAACGCCTTGGGATCGTAATAGAACAGGCTCTTTTTCACGCCACCATCCGGCGACTGCAATTTGGCGAGCACGGTTTCATCGACCATCCGCTCCAGCTTCGCGATTTCGCCGGCGTCGGGATTGTCGAGCTGCTTTATCGTCGCGGCGACCCATGCGCCCGCGCCGCCCTCATCGCTCATCCCCGCGATCCATACGCGCTGGTCCTGCGTGACGATGCGGTTTTCCTCGCGGTCATAGGTGAGGATCGACGGCGCGCGCTTGAACGGGTCGCCGGCGTCATCGAACCATTGCTTGGAGGTGCTGAAGTGGCCGAGATCGGCAGCAACCTGTGCGAGCGGCTTGGTGACGTAATAATGGACGCTCTGCACGCTGCCATCGGCATAGGTGATCGCGACGCGCGCGCGGCCCCAGCCGGTGCCGGTCACGCGCCAGCGGTTCCAGCCCTGCGGCCCCGGCACCTTCGTCAGCGTCAGCGCGTCGGCGGGCGTCACCTTGACGTCGCGCACCGGCTGCGACGCGCGAACGAACAGGTCGGCGGGGCTGTCGGTGGGGACGACATAGCCGGGAATGCCGACCGCGACCGGGCGGCGCTCGGCCTGCAAGGTCGGCTCGATGGTGCGGATCGACGGCGCGGCGACCAGCCGCACGCCGAAAGTGCGCTGTCCGCCGGGCGCAAGCGTGAAGCCGGTAGCGGGGTTCCACGGCTGGCCCTTGTCGGCCATCGCGGCGCTCGCAACCATCCAGTCGTAGAAGCCCTCGAACGTCTGCTGACGCTGGGTGCGATCGGTGAAGACGGGGGCGGCGGACTTCCGACGCGCGTCGTCGAGGATGCGATATTGCTCGAGCGGGGTGCGGCCGTCGGGCAGGACGAGCAGCGCCGGTCCCTTGCCGTTGAGACGGGTGACCTGAAGATAGCCGCCGTCATTCCCGATATAGGGATCGACGAAGCTCGCCTGCGCATGTGCCTGTTCGAGCGAGCGATCGGTGATGATATTGTCGAACACCATCGGCATCCCGAGCGCGCCGATTTCGACCGGTGTGTTGCCGCGGTTCGCGAGCGTGAAGCGCAGTACCGGCGCGCCCTTCTCGCGCAGCCATGTCCGCTCGACGGTGAGCGGGAAGCCCTCGCCCATGGTCGCGGTGATGTCGGCGCGTGCGATGACGTTGCCGGTGGCGGGGAGGGCGCGGACCGGTACGCGATGCTGCGCCGACGAGAAGTCGCGCCATGCGCCACCCGCGCTGCGGACGCGCAGGTGGATGTCACCGATCTGGTTGAAGCCGTCACCGCTGCGCGCGGTGGCGCGACCACCGGGGACGAAATCGAACGCCGGCTCGGCGCCCGGCGACAAGGTCCGCAGCGTCTGGCTGGCGGGATCGAGCGTCAGCGTCAGTGCGTCGTTCGTCGCCCGCGCCTTTGCGACTGGCGCCGCATGGAGCAGCGCGCCGCTCGCCAGCGCGGCGCCCGCGAGATAATATGCCAGCCGTAGCATCGCTCACCCTTTTTCTTCGCAGTTCGATTGACTTCGCACCCGCGCAATCTATCGTATACCATATTCCGGGGAGATGGAAATGCTTGTTGGTCGTCGCGCGTTCCTGATGTCATCGGCAACCTTGCCGATGCTCGCCGTCCCCGCGGCCGCACAGGCGGGGGCAGGACTGCCGACGTCGGCGAAGGCGTTCCCGCTGGCGGCGGTGCGGCTGCGACCCTCGGACTATGCGCGCGCGGTCGAGGTCAACCGCGCCTATCTGCTGCGGCTGTCACCCGACCGGCTGCTGCACAATTATCATGCGTTCGCCGGGCTCGCGCCGAAGGCCGAGGTCTACGGCGGGTGGGAGAGCGACACGATCGCCGGCCATACGCTCGGCCATTACCTGTCGGCGCTGGCGCTGATGCATGCGCAGACCGGCTGCACGGAGTGCGTCGAACGGGCCAACTACATCCTCGGTGAACTGACGCATTGTCAGTCGGCGCATGGCGACGGCTATGTCGCGGGCTTCTCGCGCAAACGCAAGGACGGCACGGTCGTCAACGGCAAGGAGATCTTCCCGGAGATCATGCGCGGCGAGATCCGCTCGGCCGGGTTCGATCTCAACGGTTGCTGGGTGCCTTATTACAATTGGCACAAGCTCTATACCGGGCTTTTCGACGTGATCGACCATATCGGCCCTAACGAGCAGGCGATGGCAATCGCAGTGGCGCTGGGCGGCTATATCGAGCGCGTGTTCGCCGCGTTGAGCGACGAGCAGGTGCAGGTGATGCTGGCGTGCGAATATGGCGGGCTCAACGAGAGTTTCGCCGAGCTGCATGTGCGCACCGGTGACGCGCGCTGGTTGCGGCTGGCGGAGCGCATCTACGACAAGCGTAACCTCGATCCGCTGGCGCAGAAGGTGGACAAGCTCGCGAACTTCCACGCCAATACGCAGGTGCCCAAGCTGATCGGGCTGGCGCGGCTGCACGAGATCACCGGCAACGCCGAACAGGCCACGGCGGCGCGCTTCTTCTGGGAGCAGGTGACGCGGCATCACAGCTATGTGATCGGCGGCAATGCCGATCGCGAGTATTTCAGCGGCGCGGACACGATCGCGCAGCACATCACCGACCAGACCTGCGAAAGCTGCAACACCTACAACATGCTCAAGCTGACGCGGCATCTGTTCGCGTGGCAGCCCGATGGCGCGCTGTTCGACTTCTACGAGCGTGCGCACCTCAACCATATTCTGGCGCATCAGGAGCCGGTGAACGGCGGCTTCACCTATATGATGCCGCTGATGTCGGGGGCGAAGCGCGCTTATTCGGAGCGTGAGGGTGAGGAATTCTGGTGCTGCGTCGGGACGGGGATGGAAAGCCATTCCAAGCACGGCGAGAGCATCTTCTGGACCGGCGGCGACACGCTGATCGTCAACCTCTACATCCCCGCTGACGCGACGTGGAAGGAGCGCGACGCGACGCTGGGGCTGGACACCGCCTATCCGTACGACGGCGCGGCGACGCTGACCTTCACGCGGCTCGGCAAGCCCGGGCGCTTCCCGGTCGCGCTGCGCGTGCCGGGTTGGGCGAAGCGCCATGAGGTGCTGGTCAACGGCAAGCCCGCCGATGCAACGCAGGCGGGCGGCTACGCGATCGTGACGCGGCGCTGGAAGGCGGGCGACAGCGTCGCAATC
This sequence comes from Sphingomonas sp. 8AM, assembly GCF_902506455.1. Classification (GTDB taxonomy): domain Bacteria; phylum Pseudomonadota; class Alphaproteobacteria; order Sphingomonadales; family Sphingomonadaceae; genus Sphingomonas. Next base: position 3,405,339 of record NZ_LR733844.1, read on the forward strand.
CGGCTGCCGCTCGACCTGCGGCTGGAGGCCACGCCGGGCGACGAACAGACGATCGCGGTGCTGCGCGGGCCGTTGGTGCTCGCCGCCGATCTGGGGCGCGCCGATGGCGAATGGGGCCATCCCGAGCCGGCGATGGTCGGGCAGGATCTGCTCGCCGCCTTCCGACCGGTGGACGAGGAGAATGCGCAATATGCGACCGCGGGGCTGATCCGCCCCGCCGACCTGACGTTCGTGCCCTTCTATCGCCAGTATGACCGGCGCAGCGCGGTGTATTTCAAGCGCTTCACCGATGTGCAGTGGAAGGTGGAGGAAGCGGCGTTCCTCGCCGAGCAGGCGCGGCAGAAGGACCTCGCTGCGCGTTCGGTCGATGTGATGCACCTGGGCGAAATGCAGCCGGAGCGCGACCACAACCTGACATCGGAGATTTCCTATCCGCTCGCCTATCGCGGCCGCAACGGGCGCGACGCGCGGACCGGCGGGTTCTTCGAGTTTGCGATGGCGGTAAAGCCCGGGCCGTTGCTGTTGCAGGCGACCTATTGGGGGGACGAGCGCAAGCGGACGTTCGACATTCTGGTCGACAACCAGCGCATCGCCACCCAGACGCTCGACGCGGACAGGCCGGGCGCGTTCTTCGATGTCGATTACCCGGTGCCCGAGGCGCTGATTAAGGGCAAGACGAAGGTGAAGGTACGGTTCGTACCGCACGACAAGAACAGCGCCGGGCCAGTGTTCGGCGTGCGGCTGTTCACCGCCAGGCAGGAGCCGCGTGCATGAGCGAGGCGCAGGTCCGTATGACGCTGGACGAGGTGCGCGACTATGCGCGTGCCACGCTGACGCGCGTCGGGCTGGCGCCAGCGCATGTCGCAGCGGTCGCCGAGACGATCGTCGCCGGCGAGCGTGACGGGTGCGGGGCGCATGGCCTGTATCGATTGCTGGTCGCCGCGCATTCGGTCGCGACCGGGGTGGTGGTGCCCGATGCGGTGCCGGTGCTGGAGCAGCGCGCGAGCGGGGTGGTTCGAGTCGACGGCAAAGGCGGCTTCGCGCAACTCGCGTTCGAGACCGGGCGCGACGTGCTGCTTGCGGCGACGCGCGCCAACGGCATCGCCGCGCTGGCGATCAACAATGTCGTGCATTTCGCGGCGCTCTGGCCCGAGATCGAGGCGCTGGTCGAGGAAGGGCTGGTCGCGTTGGCGGTGACGCCCAACCATGCCTGGGTCGCGCCGGCCGGTGGCACGCAGCCGGTGTTCGGGACCAACCCGATCGCGTTTGGCTGGCCGCGAAAGGATAAAGCACCGTTCGTGTTCGATTTCGCGACCAGCGCGGTGGCGCGGGGCGAGATTGAATTGCATCGCCGCGCCGGCAAGCCGGTGCCGGCCGACTGGGGCCATGCGCCCGATGGCAGCGACACGACCGATGCCGCGGCGGTGCTGGCGGGGGCGATGCGGACGTTCGGCGGGCACAAGGGCTCGGCGCTGGCGCTGATGGTCGAGTTGCTCGCCGGGCCGCTGATCGGCGACCTGACCAGCGCGGAGTCGATCGCCTGGGATGCCGGGCGCAAGGGCTCGCCGCTGGGAGGCGAGCTGATCCTCGCGCTCGATCCGGCCGGGTTCCTCGGCGCGGCGGCGGCCGAGCATCTCGCACGCGCCGAGACGGTGTTCGCGGCGATCGAGGAACAGGGGGCGCGGGTTTCGGGCGCACGGCGGCACGCGCTGCGTCCGGTCAGTGCGCGAGACGGCGTGCTCGTCTCGCGCCAATTGCTCGACGATATCGACGAAGTGACGAAGGAGAAGGCATGACGATCACGCTCGCGCTGACGCTGTTGATGGCCGCGCCCGCCGCGGCGCAGGCCGCTACCCCGCCCGCCGCGAAGAAGATGGCGGCGCGCGCGAGCGATGCGGCGTTCCGCAAGCTGTCGGAGAGCGAATATGCGTGGCGGCGGACGCTGAACGGCCCCGACGAGGACGCACCCACCAGCCAGAATGCGACCTTGCCCGATGTCGGCCCGGCCGCGCAGGCGGCGATGACGAAGCGCTGGACCGAGACGATGGCGGCGCTTGACCGGATCGATCCGGCGAAGCTGTCGCCGCAGGCGCGTGACGATTATACCGTCTATCGCGGGCAGATCAGTGCCTTGCTCGCCGAGCAGCAATATCGCGAGTTCGAGAAGCCGCTGAACGCCGATACCAGTTTCTGGATGAGCGTCGGGGGCATGGCGCGGGAGACGTATCGCGACGAGCCGGCGCTGCGCCGTTATCTGTCGCAGCTCGCCAGCCTGCCGCGCTATTACGACCAGCAGATCGCCAATATGCGCGCAGGGCTGAAGCGCGGTTTCACGCCACCCAAGGTGACGCTCGACGGGCGCGACAAGGGTGTGGCCGAGATCGTTGCGGCGGGAGCGGGCGAAGACTCGCCGTTCTACGCGCCGTTCAAAACGCTACCCGCGACGATCCCTGCCGACAAGCAGGCGGCGCTGCGCGCGGAGGCGAAGCGCGTCATCGCTGCAGACGTGGTGCCCGCGCATCAGAAAATACAGGCGTTTTTGCGCGACGACTATATCCCGAACACGCGCGTATCATTGGCGGCCTATGATCTGCCCGACGGGCGCGCCTATTATCAGTCTAAGGTCCGCGAGTTCGTGACCCGCGACCTGACGCCCGAACAGATTCACACGATCGGTCTGGCGGAGGTCGCCAAGATTCGCGCGCGAATGCTGGACGTGATGCGTCAGGTGAAGTGGCAGAAGGACCTGCCGGCGTTCCTCAATTATCTGCGCACCGATCCGCAATTCTACGCCAAGACACCACAGGACCTGCTCAACCGAGCGGCGTGGATCGCCAAGACCTTTGATGGCAAGGCGAGCACCTATTTCGGGCGGCTGCCGCGGATGCGCTTCGCGATCAAGCCGGTCGCGCCAGACATCGCGCCCTTCTACACCAGCGGGCGCGGCGGCCCGGGCATTTACATGGTGAACACCTATGACCTGCCGTCGCGCGGACTCTACTCTTTGCCGGCGCTGACGTTGCACGAAAGCGCACCGGGGCACGCCTTCCAGATGCCGTTCGCGATGGAGCTGACCGACCTGCCGGCCTATCGCCGCGACGAATATATCTCTGCCTTCGGTGAGGGCTGGGCGCTGTATTGCGAGGCGCTTGGCGAAGACATGGGGATGTATGAGACGCCCTATGAAACGTTCGGGATGCTGTCGTACCAGATGTGGCGCGCGGCACGGCTGGTGGTCGATACCGGCGTGCATGCCAAGGGCTGGACGCGCGAGCAGGCGCAGAACTACCTGCATGACAACACCGCTTTGTCGAACCACGAGATCACCACCGAGGTCGATCGTTATATCGCTTGGCCGGGTCAGGCGCTGAGCTATTATATGGGCGAGCTGGCGTTCCTCGACGCCAGGGCGAAGGCGCAGAAGGCGCTGGGCGAGAAGTTCGACATCCGCGCCTTCCACGACGCGATGCTCAGCCTCGGTTCGGTGCCGCTGCCGATGATCGACCAGCGCGTCGACCGCTTCATCAAGGATGGCGGGAAAGGACCGTACCCGCTGCCGTGATCTGTCATTGCGAGCGTAGCGAAGCAATCCAGGGTTGGATCAGGACGCCCTGGATTGCTTCGCTACACTCGCAATGACGGGTAGGCGGTTCAATGGGTTGTGCTTGCTGTCCTTTCCGATCATCGTGCCGGTGAGAAAGCGGGAGAGGCATGGATGACGATCGACCGGCGAAGCTGGCTGGGCGGAGCGGCGGCGCTAGCGGCGGGGTTGGGCAGCACGCCCGTTTCTGCGGCGGCGCGCGCACGGCGCCGTGGCGCGAACGACCGCGTCAACCTGGCGGTGATCGGTGCCGGCGGGATGGGCGCGTCGAATATGGCGAACCTGACCTCGCAGAACATCGTCGCGATGTGCGACGTCGATCTGGCGCATGTCGCCAAATCGGTGTCCGATCCGAAGCGCGCCGCGCTCAAGGCCGCATACGACAAGGCCGAGAAATTTAGCGATTACCGGCGCATGCTCGACACCCGCAAGGATCTGGAGGGAGTGGTGATCGCCGCGCCCGACCATCATCACGCGGTGGCGGCGAAATGGGCGATGCAGCGCGGCTTGCACGTCTATGTGCAGAAGCCGCTGACCTACACGGTGCGTGAGGGGCGCGTGCTCGCGGGGCTGGCGCGCGATAATGCGAAACTGGTCACGCAGATGGGCAATCAGGGCCATTCGGGTGACGACGGACGCCGCGCGGTCGAGATCCTGCGCGGCGGCGCGATCGGGCGCGTGCGCGAGGTGCAGGTGTGGACCAACCGTCCGATCTGGCCACAGGGTGTCGCGCGGCCCGAGGCGGTCGCCGCGCCGGCCTCGCTCGACTGGGATGCATGGCGCGGGCCAGCGCCGGTCGACTGGGGTTACAACCCGATGTACGCGCATTTCAACTGGCGCGGCTGGGCGCCGTTCGGCACCGGGGCGCTGGGTGATATGGGCGCGCATCTGGTCGATTTTCCGGTGTGGGCGCTCGAACTGGGGCTGCCAACGCGCGTCGAGACGCGGCACAGCGTGTGGGGCAATCCCAGAAACCCCGGCGACGGCAGCTATCCGTTGGCGACCATCACCTATTTCGACTTCGGCAACGCCCGGGGCGGGCCGATCCGCATGACGTGGTACGATGGCGGGTTGATGCCGCCGACCCCGCCGGGGATGCCGGCGGGCGCGCGGATGGATCCGGGCGGGGGCGTGCTCTACATCGGGGAGCAGGGCATGTTGATGCATGAGACCTATGGCGAGAAGCCGACGCTGATCGGTGACGGCATCGCGGAGCGCGCGCAGGCGGTGGCGCAGACCTTGCCGCGCATCCAGGGCGGAATGGGTGGCCACGAGATGAACTGGATCCGCGCGATCCGCGGGCAGGAGGCGATCTCCAGCCCGTTCGCGACCGCGGTGCCGCTGACCGAGACGATGTTGCTGGGCGTCGTCGCGCTGAAGGCAGGGCAGCCAATCGACTATGACGGGGCTACATCCCGCGTTACCAACGTCGCGGATGCGAACCGCTATCTGGATCGGGAGTATCGAAAGGGATGGGAGCTATGAAGGGTATCGTGCTGGGCGGCGGGCTGTTGCTCGCTGCGTCCGCCGGGGTTGCGCAGACCCCGCAGGGCGATCCGAAGGCGACCGAGCAATGGTCGCCCGCGGTGCCGGTGGTGACGCCGGGCGCGTTCGCGGGCTGGGTCGCGCCGGCCGACGCGGTGGTGCTGTTCGATGGCAAGAACCTCGACAAATGGTCTGCGGTCAACACCGGTGGCGCGGCCGGCTGGACGGTCGCGGACGGTGCGGTGACGGTGAAGAAGGGCACTGGCAATATCCAGACCAAGCAGACGTTCGGCAGCTATCAGCTGCACCTCGAATATCGCATCCCGGCCAACATCACCGGCGAGGGACAGGCGCGCGGCAACAGCGGGCTGTTCCTGGCGTCGACCGGCAAGGGCGACGACGGGTACGAGTTTCAGATCATGGACAGCTACAACAACCCGACCTACGTGAACGGGCAGCTGGGCGCGATCTACAAGCAGACCCCGCCGCTCGCCAATCCGGCGCGCAGGCCCGGCGAGTGGCAGACGATCGACGTCACCTGGTCAGCACCGCAGTTCGGCGCCGACGGCGCGGTGACGCGCCCGGCCTATGTCACCGCCTATGTCAACGGCGTGCTGGTGCAGAACCATACCGAAGTGCGCGGTGGAACCGTCTACATCGGCAAGCCGAAGTATGTCGCGCACGGGCGCGCGCCGATCAAATTGCAGGATCACGGCGATCCGAGCCAGCCGATCAGCTATCGCAATATCTGGATCCGCGATCTGAAGGATTGAGCCTTTACAGTCGCTCCGGACTCGATCCGGGGCCCCGTTTCTTCCGGGCGACCGGGTGAAGAAGCGGGATCCCGGATCGAGTGCGGGATGACGGAGGCGTGGGTCATTGCGCCTTCGGCGCCGGGCGGCTCAGCGATGGTGAGCCTTGCAGGACGAAACGCCACGGCACCCCGGCGGCGCGGGTGATTCCGATCCGTGGTCCGGCGGCGATCGGCGGCGCCGCGGTACGATCGCGCCACGCGAAGGGCGGCGCGTCGAGCGGGACGGCGTCCAGCGACAGGTCGACGCCCAGCGCCTTGCATAGCCGGCCGGGGCCGGCGCACAGCAAGGCCTCGGCTTGTGTCGTCGCGCGCCGGGCGCGCATCACCTCGGTACCCATCGCCGGCGCGAGTGCGCGGATCAGCACCGCCGCGCCGTCGCCGCAGGTGACGTTGAGGCAATGGTGCAGCCCGTAAATGCGATAGACATAGGCCGCGCCCGCCGGGCCGAACATCGCGGCGTTGCGCACGCCCGGCCCGGAAAAGCTGTGCGAGGCCGGGTCATTGGCGTCATAGGCCTCGGTTTCGACGATCGTTCCGCCAACGCCGTCGATCGTCAGCGTCGTGCCGATCAGCGCGCGCGCCACCGTCACGACGTCGCGGGCGAAGAAGGTGCGGTTCATTTGGTCGATATGGTGGCTCGCGACGGCGTGTGAACCGCCGCGCGGCGTTGTCGTGTGCCAAGCGAGCGGTTAGGCCTGCGTGCATGTCGAATGTGTTGCGTATCGCGATGTCGGGGCTGGCGCTGTTCGCCGCCACACCGATGGCCGCCGCCCCCCGCGCTCCTGTATCCGAGATCGTGATCGATGCCGGCACCGGGCAGGTGCTCGAAGAGGACAACGCCGATCGCGAGCGGCCGCCCGCCTCGCTGGCCAAGATGATGACGTTGTTGCTCGCGTTCGAGGCGCTCGATGCGGGCACGCTCCGGCCGGGCACGCTGGTGACGATGAGCGCGGCCGCCGAGCGGCAGCAGCCCTCGAAGCTGGGACTGCGGCGCGGCGGGACGATCCGCGTCGATGCCGCGCTGCGCGCCGTGGCCGTCATCTCCGCCAACGACATCGCGGTGGCGATCGGCGAGCATCTGGCCGGCAGCGAGCGGGCGTTCGTGACGCGCATGAACGCGCGCGCGGCCGAGATCGGCATGACCCACACCCGCTTCGGTAACGCCACCGGACTTGCGCCGAGTGCCGGACGCACCACCGCGCGCGATATTGCGACACTGGCGCGGCATCTGATCCGTGCGGAGGCAAAGCATTACGGACTGTTCAAAACCCGGTCGATTACCTGGGAACGGCGCGTGCGGCCGAACCACAACAAGTTGCTCGGCAAGGTCGAGGGGATGGACGGACTGAAAACCGGCTATACCGTCGAGGCCGGCTTCAACCTCGCCGCATCGGCCCGGCGTGGGGGCAAGCGGATGATCGTGGTGGTCATGGGCGCGCCGACCAGCGCCGAACGCGACCTGCTCGTCGCCAATCTGATGGAGGCCGGCTTTACCGAGCCGCGGCTGCGCCGGCCCCGTCGCTAAGCCGCGCTCAGGCAACCAGCGCGGCGATCCGGTCGAGAAAGGTCGCGATTCGGTCGGGCTTGGTGACGAAGACGTCCGCGCCCGCGGCCAGACAGGCGTGGCGATCGGTCGCGCTGTCGAGCACCGTCAGGGCCATGACCGGGATCGCGCGGGTGCGCTCGTCGGTCTTCAATCCCTCGATCACATCGAGCCCGCTGATGTTGGGCAGGCGGATATCAACGATGATCGCGGCCGGGCGGACTTCCTCGGCCATCTGGTGCACGCTGCGTTCGTCGGCGAGGACGTGCGGGTCGTAGCCGCCGATCCGTAACCATGAGGAATAGAGTTTGCGGTGGCTGGCCGTGTCTTCGACCAGCATAATACGTTTTCGGTTCGGCACCCGTCCTCCGTTGGCAAGCGCGGAGCCGTCCGCGGCCTTTCATGCTTTTAGCTGCCTGCGCTCATCGCGCATCGCAAGCCGGAAAGCGAGAGCCCCGTAAAGGACGTCAGTTCGGCTGGATGAAAATGCGTTCTGCCTCGCGTGCCAGCGCGCTGAGATCATAGAGGTCCGGCATCTGCTGGTGCGGTTCGTGGTCGATCACGCACAGGGCGCCGAGCGGATAGCCGGAGCGGTCGACGAGCGGGATGCCGACGTAGAACCGGATCGCAGGCGTGCCTTTAACATACGGATTGTTGGCGAAACGCGGATCCTGTGCGGCGTCGGGCACGATCAGCGCCTCGCCGGGGCGGTGGATCGCCATCGCGCAGAACGACAGGGCACGTGGCACCTCATCCTCGACCGGCCCACGCTTGGCGATCATCCACTGGCGGGCACGATCAACCACTGAAATGGCGCCGATCGGTGTTCGCGCGACATCCGCGGCGCGTTCCGCAATCCGTTGCAGCCGCTCGTCCCAACGCTTCGACGGGAGATCGAGGCGATCCACCGCAGCCTGACGGGCGGCTTCATCGGCGACGATCATCGGCCCTGTCATGAGCATTCAGGCGCATCCCCTTAATTCAACGTCTTTTTCTTGTCCAAGACCCCATGAGTCAAGCAAAGGTGCATCAAGCAACGCTGAATTTTCGTACATTGAACGTTCAGGCTGCGTCACGCCATGACGCAGGTTACTTGTGGCGGCCCCGATATCGCTCATAAAGCAGTAAGACTTCCTCGTGTACGTCAGACCACCGCGGAGGTTGTGTGCTGCCGACATCCCTATCGACTCGAGTCGCTGCTGCCTTCGGTGCCGTTCTGGTGCTGGGATTGGCGTTGCTCGGCGGAGGGCTGGTGCTGGCCCGCGCGATCTATGCGGAGAATGCGACGCTCGGCCAGCTCACCGCGCTGCTCCAAATGGAGGAGCGGCAGGATCAGGTGCAGCGCCGGTTGCGGCTCGGCATCGGCGAGGTGACGCGGCTTGCGGAGCAGCGCCAGACGATCGCGGCCCCGCAGTGGGCGACGGTCACGCGCGCGCTGGGTGACTTCCATCACGGCAACGCGCATCTTTCGCCGCGCCTGTCAGTGCCATCCGATTTGCGCGCTGCGGTGGCGGAGCGGCGCGCCGCGGAGGCCGACTTCGCGTCGCTCAGCCTTCGCCTGCTTCAGGATACGCGTGACGCGCGGGCCGACATACCGCGGCGGATGCCGGTGTTTCTGGCTGCACTGCGGCGGCTGGAGGCCGCACGCTCCGCGTTGCGCGGGCAGCTGATCGAGCGGATCAATGTCGAGCTGAAGCGCAGCACCGGCGATCTCGCCACCAATCTGAACCGCGCGCTGATCGGTGCGATTGCTGCCCTGGGTGTGCTGCTGGGATGTATGGTGTGGCTGCGGCGACGGGTGATCCGCCCGATCGTCGCCATTGCCGAGCGGGTGCGCCAGCTCAGCCACGGCGAGGAGGCCGCGCCCGACGTTCCCGGCGCAGCACGGAGCGACGAAGTGGGCGACCTTGCGCGCGGCATCGCCGATTATCGCGGCGCGGTGGAAGAACGGCGGCGCGCCGAACGGCGCGTCGAGTTCCTCGCGCATCATGACATGCTGACCGGACTTCCCAACCGGCTGTTGTTCGAGGAGCGGCTGACGCAGGAATTGCTGCGCGCCCCGCGCACCGGCGAGCGCGTGGCGGTCTTCGCGATCGACCTCGACGATTTCAAGTCGATCAACGATCGCTTCGGCCACGCCGGCGGTGACGAGGCGTTGCGGACCGCGGCGCAGTTGCTGAGCGCGTGCGTGCGTGCCAGTGACATGGTCGCGCGGCTGGGCGGCGACGAATTCGCCATCGTCCAGATCGGCGGCGAACAGCCTGCTACCGCCGAGCTGCTGGTCCAGCGCATCCTGCGCGCGTGCGAGGCGACGGCCGGGGATACGGTGCCGGTGCAGATGAGCATCGGGGTCGCGCTTTCCGGCGTCGAACAGGAGGGCGAGGAGTTGTACAACCTCGCCGACATGGCGATGTATCGCGCCAAGGCGGAAGGGCGGCACACCGCGCGCTTCTTCGACGACCAGTTCAAGGAAGAAGTGCGGCTGCGCTGGCGGCTGTCGCGCGATCTGGACGGCGCGGCCGACCGCGGTGAATTGTACCTCGCCTTCCAGCCGATCGCCGATGCCGATACGTTGCAGGTGATCGGGCAGGAGGCGCTGCTGCGCTGGGCACACCCCGAGCTTGGCGACATTCGGCCGGACCGCTTTATCCCGCTGGCCGAGGCGAGCGGGCGGATTGACTCGATCGGGCTATGGATGGCCGATCAGGCGATGGCGGCGGCGAGTCGCTGGCCCGATCACATGACGTTAGCGCTCAACCTGTCGGCGATCCAGTTCCGTCAGCCCGCGCTGGCGCACGAGCTGCTCGCGCTGGCGCGGCGTCACCGGGTCGCACCGTCACGGCTTGAGTTCGAGGTCACCGAAAGCGCAACCTTGCTCGACAAGCGCCGGCAACCGGTGCTGACCGTGTTGCGCACCCTGCAGCATCACGGCGCCGCGATCGTCATGGACGATTTCGGTACCGGCTATTCCTCGCTCGGCAATTTGCGCGATTTCCGGTTCGACAAGCTGAAGGTCGACCGCAGCTTCGTCGCGACGATGCTGGACCATACGCCGTCCGGCTCGATCGTGCGGAGCATTGCCGCACTTGGTGCGAGCCTCGGCATTCCGATCGTGGCGGAGGGGGTGGAGGAAGTGGCGCAGCTGGCGCGACTGCGCGAATGGGACATCCCGCAGGTGCAGGGCTTCCTCATCGGGCGACCGTCGCGCGAGGCGATTCACTGCGCCGACCCGGCGGCGCTGCTGAGCGCGCGCCCGACCGCGCCGCAATGGGTTGCACGATCCTGACGTGACCAGCTGCGGCACGATGCCGCTGCTGCCCGATCGTTCCGGTTGACCCGTGCTTTAACGGGACGCTACCGCTCGTCGGCGCGCTGCGTTGTGGCGGCCGCCGCTTGACACCGGCCACGGGGCGGTGTTGTTAGCGCTATCAAGTAAGAAGGTGGAGGGGATGATGGCGCAGCTACACGACGCGATCGCGTCGGGCTTGCCGCAGGACTGGCGCTCGGGGCGTTTTGTGGGGCGAGCCGCGACGCCGGCCGGCCCGATCCCGCTGCTGGTGATCGCAGGCGAGGCGTTTGACATGTCGGCAATCGCGCCGACCGTGTCGATGCTGGTCGAGGGCGATGACCTGTCGGGTGCCGGGGGGCGGTCGCTCGGCGCGCTTGACGAAGCAGGGCTTGAACTGCTGAGCCCGGTCGATCTGCAATGCGTGAAGGCGTGCGGCGTCACGTTTGCGGTATCGGCGATCGAGCGTGTGATCGAGGAGCGGGCGCGCGGCGACTGGTCGGCGGCGGCGGAGATTCGCGGACGGCTGGAGGCGCGGATGGGCGGGTCGATCCGCTCGGTGGTGCCGGGCACGCCCGAGGCGGCCGAGCTGAAGCGTGCGCTGATCGAGGACGGACTTTGGTCGCAATATCTGGAGGTTGCGATCGGTCCTGACGCAGAGGTCTTCACCAAGGCACCGGTGCTGGCCACGGTCGGGGCGGGGGCGGAGATCGGTATTCGCTCGGATTCACACTGGAACAATCCCGAGCCCGAGGTCGCGCTGCTGGTGGACAGCCGTGGCGAGGCGATCGGTGCGACGCTGGGTAACGATGTGAATCTGCGCGATTTCGAGGGGCGGTCGGCGCTGCTGCTCGGCAAGGCGAAGGACAATAATGCGTCCTGCTCGCTGGGGCCGCTGGTGCGGTTGTTCGATGACGGGTTCACGATTGACGACGTGCGGCATGCCGAAGTGCGGCTGAACATTCACGGCGAGGACGGTTACGACCTCGACGGGGTCAGCAACATGGCCGAAATTAGCCGCGATCCGCTCGACCTGGTGCGCCAGACTCTCTCGGAACACCAGTATCCGGACGGCTTCGTGCTGTTCCTGGGCACGTTGTTCGCGCCGGTGCAGGATCGCGACGAGCCGGGCCGCGGCTTCACGCACAAGGTCGGCGATGTCGTCACGATCGAGAGCGCGAAGCTGGGCCGGCTCACCAACCGGGTCGTGACGTCGAAGGACGCCGCGCCGTGGACCGACGGGATCGGCGCGCTGTTCCGCAATCTGGCGCAGCGCGGGTTGCTGGAGACGGCCAAGTGAGCGGTCGCGCGAACTATCCTTCGCTGGCGGGCAAGCGCGTTCTCATCACCGGTGGCGCGACCGGAATCGGTGCCGGGCTGGTCGAGGCGTTCGCCGCGCAGGGGTCGCATGTCGCGTTCGTCGATGTGGCGGAGGAAGCGGGACAGGCGCTCGCCGAGCGGCTGGGCGCGCAGACGCATTTCCAGCGCTGCGATCTGACCGATGTCGCGGCGCTGCCGGCGACGATCGGCGCGCTGGTTGAAAAGCTCGGCGGGCTCGACGTGCTCGTCAACAATGCCGCCAACGACGATCGCCACACGATCGCCGAGGTCACGCCCGCCTATTGGGACGACCGGATGGCGGTAAACCTGCGGCATCTGTTCTTCGCCGCGCAGGCGGCGGTGCCGCACCTGAAGGCGGCGGGCGGCGGCGCCATCGTCAATTTCGGGTCGATCAGCTGGCACCTCGGGCTACCCGAGCTGGTGCTCTACCAGACCGCCAAGGCGGCGATCGAGGGGATGACGCGCAGCATGGCGCGCGATCTGGGGCGCGACAACATCCGCGTCACCACGATCGTGCCGGGCAACGTGCAGACTCCGCGGCAGGAGAGATGGTACACGCCCGAGGGCGAGGCGGAGATCGTCGCGGCGCAATGCCTCGACGGGCGCATCCAGCCCGCCGATGTCGCGGCGCTGGCGCTGTTCCTCGCATCGGACGACGCGCGGATGTGCACGGGGCACGAATATTTCGTCGATGCGGGCTGGCGCTGACCGGACCCCGCGGACGCATCGAATCAATAAGTAAAACAAACACAGGAGCGGGATGGGCATGGCGATGGTGATGATGGAGCCGGGCGGACCGGCGGATCGCGACGCCGCGATGGGACAGGTGAACATAGGCTTCATCGCCGCGATCGTCGCGGTGGCGACGATCGGCGGCTTCATGTTCGGTTACGACTCAGGCGTCATCAACGGCACGCAGAAGGGGCTGGAAAGCGCCTTCGACCTCGGCAAGCTGGGGATCGGTGTCAATGTCGGCGCGATCCTGATCGGTTCGTCGATCGGCGCGTTCGGCGCGGGGCGGCTGGCCGACCGGATCGGGCGGCGCGGCGTGATGATGGGCTCGGCGTTCCTGTTCCTCGTCAGCGCGCTGGTCGCGGGCGCGGCGTCGTCGTCGGTGATCTTCATTCTCGCACGGATCGTCGGCGGGCTGGGCGTCGGCGCGGCGAGCGTCATCTCGCCGGTTTATATCTCCGAGGTGACGCCGGCGGCGATCCGCGGGCGGCTCTCCAGCCTGCAGCAGGTGATGATCATCACCGGGCTGACCGGCGCATTCGTCGCCAACTTCGCGCTGGCACGCTACGCTGGCGGGTCGACCGCGAGCTTCTGGTTCGGCTTCACGGCGTGGCGGTGGATGTTCTGGCTGCAGGCGATCCCGGCGCTGGTGTACCTGATCGCGCTGACCGTGATCCCGGAAAGCCCGCGCTATCTGGTCGCGCGCGGGCGTGACGACGAGGCGCACAAGGTGCTGACGCGCTTGTTCGGTACCGCCGAGGCCGATCGCAAGGTCGGTGAGATCCGCGGCAGCCTCGCCGCCGATCATCACCGTCCCAAGCTGTCGGACCTGAAGGATCGCACCACCGGCAAGATCCGCCCGATCGTCTGGGCGGGGATCGGGCTGGCGGTGTTCCAGCAGCTCGTCGGGATCAACGTCGTCTTCTATTATGGCGCGACTTTGTGGGAGGCGGTCGGCTTCTCCGAGGATTATGCGTTGCAGACCAACATCCTGTCGGGTGTGCTGTCGATCGCGGCGTGCGTGTTCACGATCTTCACCGTCGACCGGATCGGGCGCAAGCCGCTGCTGCTGATCGGATCGGCGGGCATGGCGGTGACGCTGGCGGTGGTCGCCTGGGCGTTCTCGACCGCGGTCACCGATGCGGCGGGCGCGGTGAGCCTGCCGGGTAACAACGGCGTGATCGCGCTGGTCGCGGCGAACCTGTACGTGATCTTCTTCAACGCCAGCTGGGGCCCGGTGATGTGGGTGATGCTGGGCGAGATGTTCCCGAACCAGATCCGTGGTTCGGGGCTGGCGGTCGCCGGCTTCGCGCAGTGGATCGCCAATGCGGCGATCTCGGTGAGCTTCCCGGCGCTGGCGGTCTCGCCGGGGCTGGCGGTGACCTATACCGGCTATGCGGTGTTCGCGGCGATCTCGTTCTTCTTCGTGCGCAAGATGGTGCACGAGACTCGCGGGCGCGAGCTGGAGGATATGCAGGGGTGAGGTTGCGCTCCTTGCGGTGACAAAGAGGCGGGCGGTCGCTGATGCGGCCGCCTTCTTTTTATGGGTTTCGTCATTGCGAGCGTAGCGAAGCAATCCAGGGCGTCCTGGTCCAACACTGGATTGCTTCGCTGCGCTCGCAATGACGATGAAGGCTACGGCTCGCCGCCGTTTCGGAGAAGAAGCGGGGCCCCGGATCAAGTCCGGGGCGACGAGAGGCTGATCAGCCCGCCTTGGTCAGCACCGCTTCGATCTCCGCGCCCTTGGCGGCCTTGAGCGCGACGCACTGGTTGATCGCGTCGAGCGTCTGGCCGAGTTCGAGCGCGCCGCCGCCGAGCACTGCCAGCTTGGGGCGGAACAGCGCCTCGACCGCGGCGGCCTTATCGGCGCTGCAATAGCCCGCGAACGACAACGGCAGGCGCGGGCGGCTGAAGGCGGGGATGGTGCCGGCGATCGCGTCGAAATTCTGCTGCAGGCGCGCGAACACCGCGTCGCGTCCGGCCGGGCGAACGGGCAGGGTGCGCAGGATCGCGACGCGCTCGCTCGATTGCAGTGCCTGATCCCCGGTCAGCGCCAGCGCGCGGGTGACAGCCGCGGGGGTGTCGGCCGCACCCAGCGCGCGCACCGCCTGCTGGCGGAACAGCGGATCGGTGCTGCCGATCAGCGCGGCGCGCAGCTTGTCCATGAACGGCACGCCGAGTTCCTGCACCGCCGCGACGAACGCGACCGCGCGATAGCTCGGGTCAAGCGCCTGCGCGTCGCCGACGAGGGACGCCTGTGCGGCGGTGGTGAGCTGCCGGCGCACCTCGGCGTCTTTCGCAACGAAGGCGGCATAGGAAACGAGCGACTGGCGCAACTGGCTCTGCCCGGTTTCCTCGCCGGCATAGGCGCCGGTGGTCAGCTTGAGCGCGCCGAGGCTGCGCAGGCGTGGGAGCGACAATTCGCCGGCCAGGCGACGCAGCCCCGCGTCGGCGGCGGGGGTGAGGCCGAAGCGCTCGACGCCGTCGATCGCCGAGGGAAGCAGCAAGGTCGCCGAGCGCTCGCGATGGTCGGCGAGGATGCGCGCGCTCGACACGACGCGCGCGAAGCCGGCGTTGCCGGCGGCAAAGTCCGCCCACAGGCTGTCGGCGGCGGCCATCGCCTCACGCGCGGGCAGTGCGGCAGCGCCTGCCATCAGCGTCTGCCACCCGGCATCGTCAAGGCTGTAGCGCCAATAGCCCGCGCCATCGGCGTTGGGGACCGCCAGGCCGCTGCCCTTGAGCGCGAGCGTGCCGGTGGCGCCGGTCAGGAGGGTGCAGCTGCGCACCTCGCCTTGCCTAGCGCAGACCGGCACGTTCCACGTCTGCGGTGCGACCGCGGCGACGCCGATCGGGCGATAGCGTGCCTGTGCGACGCGCCAGCCGGTGCCGTCCTGCCGGATGCTGATGACCGGCACGCCGGTCTGCTCGACGAAGCTGCGGAACACCGGAACGACGCCGGCGTCGCCCGAGCCCTTGGCCATCGAGGCGAAGAAGTCGTTGGCGTCGGCATTGCCGTAGCGGAAGCGGTTGAGGTGATATTGCACGCCGCGGCGGAAGCGATCGGGGCCGAGATAGCGTTCGACCATCGTCAGCACCTGACCGCCCTTCTGATAGGTGATCGAGTCGAAGGCGCTGGAGACTTCGTCGCTGCGCTTGATCTCCTGCCGGATCGGACGGCCGACCGACTGGCTGTCGGTGTCCATCGCCGCCAACGCTTCGGCGAGCTGGCCGACCTCGGTGCCGAGCCCCGGTTGCCACAATTCGCCGACGCGATTGCCGGCCCATTCGGCGAAGCTCTCGTTGAGCCAGATGTCGGTCCACCACGTCGGGGTGACGAGATCGCCGAACCATTGGTGTGCGAGTTCGTGCGCGACGACCATGCCGAAGTCGCTGCGCTGCCGTGCCGGGGCGTCCGGCGACAGCAACAGCAACGTGTCGTTGTAGGTGACGAGCCCGGCATTCTCCATCGCGCCGCTCATCACCGGCGAGGCGATCTGGTCGAGCTTCTCGAACGGATAGGCGATGCCGAAATAGTCCTCGTGGAGCGCGAGGATCTTCGGCCCTTCGCTTGCGGCGAGTTGCAGGCGGGCTGTCTGCCCCTTGGTGGCGATCGCGCTGTAGGGGAGCGCGGTCTTGCGGACCGCATTGGCGGGCGCGTTGCCGGGGACGACGTCGAACGCGCCGACGGCGAGCGCGACCAGATAGGTCGGGAGCGGCTTTGATGCCGCGAATTTATGGACGGTCAGCCCGCCGCCGGCGGTGCCGTGCGCGACCTCGGGGGTGTTGGCGAAGACCTTCTGCGCGGTCGGCGCGGTGATCGTCAGCGTGAACGGCGTCTTGAAGCCGGGCTCGTCGAAGGACGGGAACATGCGGCGTGCGTCGATCGGCTCGAACTGCGTCCAGGCGTACCATTCGTCGCCGACCCTGGCGCGGTACAGCCCCTCGCCGCCGGTCATGAACGGCGCGTCATAGTCGAAGGCCAGCGTGACGCGGCCGGCGGGCAGTTCGCCGTCGAAGTCGAGGCGTGCGACGCCCGAGGCATCGACCTGCGTGTAGCGCGCGGTCAACGTGCGCTTGCCGGCGGTGGCGGTGACGCGGGTGACGGCCAGGTCGTTCCCGTGCAGGTAGAGCGAGCGCGTGGCGCGCGCGACCTGCGTGTCGATCTCGGTGTGGCCGGTAAAGCGTGCTTGCGTCGGGTCGATAGTCAGCGCGAGGCGATAGGCGGTCGGGCGCGCGGCATCGGTGAGGCGGCCGAGCGGCACCTCGGGCGTCTGGGCGGTAGCGGGCACGGCGAACAGCAACGCCGCGGAGGCGAGCAGCAAGGTCTTCATCGGATCAATCCCCTTCTCGGGGCGGGTCGTAACAGCCGCGACGACCGGAGGGTAGCGGGATGCTGGCGACGATGGCCATTCGGCTGCTTATGCTTGGGCCCGATTTCCATCGACCGGCTCCCTCGTTCGTCGCCCCGGACGTGATCCGGGGCCCCGCTTCTTCGGCAACCGCGGTAAAAGCGGGATCCCGGATCACGTCCGGGATGACGAGAGAAGGCGGGCACCCGGTCGGTTGGATCCGGTCTACAGGTGCGTGCGAACCGCCCATAGTTCGGGGAACAGCTCGACCTCGAGCATCCGGCGCAGGTACGACACGCCGGCGGTGCCGCCGGTGCCGCGCTTTAGTCCGATCACGCGCTCGACGGTAGTGACGTGGTTGAAGCGCCAGCGGCGGAAGTAATCCTCGAGGTCGACGAGCTTCTCGGCAAGTTCGTAAAGCGGCCAGTGCGCCTGCGGGTCGCGGTAGACCGTCGCCCAGGCGGCGGTGATCGCGTCGTTCGGGGCGTGCGGGGTGCGCCAGTCACGTGCGGGGTCGGCGAGCAGCCCGGCGGCGTGGAGGCGGGTGAGCGCGGCGTCGTAGATGCTGGGCGGGGCGAGGATCGCCTCCAGCCGCGCGAGCGTGACCGGGCGGTGGCGGTGTGGACCGAGCGTCGCGGCGGTACGGTTGCCACAGAGATATTCGATTGCACGATACTGCCACGACTGGAAGCCTGAGGACTGGCCGAGCGCGTCGCGGAAGGTGGTATAGTCGCTGGGCGTCATCGTGCGCAGCACGTCCCACGCGCCGTTGAGCTGTTCGAGGATGCGCGACACGCGCGCCAGCAGCTTGAACGCCTCCGGCAGCGCGCCCGACAGGATCGCGTCGCGCGCGCTTTCGAGTTCGTGCACCGCCAGCTTCATCCATAATTCGCTGGTCTGGTGCTGGATGATGAACAGCAGTTCGTCGTGCGCGTCGCTGCGTGGGTGCTGCACGTCGAGGACGCGATCGAGCGCGAGATAGTCGCCATAGCCCATGCGCTCGGCGAAATTGAGTTCGGCGTCGTGGTGGGTGTCGGTCATGTCACGTTCGCGCGGTGGTGGAAATGCGGCTGGTCCCATTCGCCGGTGGCGAGGATGTCGGCGAGGATCGTGGCGGCCTGCGCGACGTCTTCCTCGGTCAGATACAAGGGCGTGAAGCCGAAGCGCAGCACGTCGGGCGCGCGGACGTCGCCGATCACGCCGCGCGCGATCAGCGCTTGCATCACGGGATAGGCGTGGGGATGCATGAAGCTGACCTGGCTGCCGCGCGCCTGTGGGTCGCGCGGGGAGGCCAGCGTGAGTTGCGGGCAATGCGCCTCGACGTCGCGGATGAAGCGCTCCGACAGGCGGATCGAGGCGGCGCGCAGGTCGGCCATGTCGACCTCGTCCCACGCATCGAGCGCGGCGTCGAGGATCGACAGCGCGACGATCGGCGGGGTGCCGACGCGCATCCGCTCGACACCGGGGGCGGGGCGGTAGCCGCGCTCGAACGCGAACGGCGCGTCATGCCCGAACCAGCCGGCGAGGATCGGCTGTGCGACGTTCGCGTGCTCGGGGGCGACGTGAATGAAGGCGGGGGCGCCGGGGCCGCCATTGAGATATTTGTAGGTGCAGCCGACCGCGAAATCGGCGTGCGCCGCGGTGACGTCGATCGGGAGCGCGCCCGCGGAATGTGCTAGATCCCAGACGGTCAGCGCGCCGGCGGCGTGGGCGCTCGCGGTGAGCGCGGCCATGTCGTGGAGGCGGCCGGTGCGATAATCGACCTGCGTGAGCATCACGACTGCGACACTCTCATCGATCGCGGCGGCGACGGCTTCGGGGGCGACGACCTTGACCTCAAGGCCGCGGTTCAACGCCTGCGTCAGGGCATCGGCGATATAGAGATCGGTCGGGAAATTGCCGGTGTCGGAGAGGACGACGCGCCGTTCCGGGCGGAGCGCCAGCGCGGCGGCGAGCGCCTGAAAGACCTTGATCGACAGCGTGTCGCCGGTGGTGACGGTGCCACCGGGCGCGCCGATCAGCCGCGCGATCCGGTCGCCGACGCGCGCGGGCAGGGTGGTCCAGTCGGCGTCGTTCCATGCGCGAATCAGGCGGTCGCCCCATTCGGCGCGGAGCACCTGTACGGCGCGTGCCTCGGCGGCGAGCGGCAGCGGGCCGAGCGAGTTGCCGTCGAGGTAGATGACGCCTTCGGGCAGGTGGAAGAGCGCGCGGGTGGCGGCGAAGTCGGTCATGCCGGCAGGGTAGGATCGTTGCAGGCGTTACGGAAGCCCCTCGTCATTGCGAGCGCAGCGAAGCAATCCAGCGCCGGATCAGGACGCCCTGGATTGCTTCGCTGCGCTCGCAATGACGGACGGAGTCTCAGTCCGCTGCGACCGGTCCGTGCTGCGGCTTCGGCCGGCGACACAGCCAGATCGGCACGATCAGCACCGCGGCCAGCCATGCCGACAGCCGGAACAGGTCGGTCGAGGACAGCAGATATGCCTGCCCGACCATCTGTCGCGTCACTGCGGCGGCGGCTTGCTGCGTGCTCATGCCGAGCTTCGCCAAATTCTCCGCCGCCATCTGCCAGCCGATGCCGTTGCCGATCGCCTCGGCCAGCCGCGACTGGTGGAGCGCCTCGCGGCGGTCCCACGCGGTCGAGATCAGCGAGGCGGCGAACCCGCCCGCGACGATCCGGCCGAAGTTCGAGATGCCGGTCGCCGAGGGGATCTTCTCGGGCGGGATGCCGTCGAGCAGGATCGTCAGCATTGCGAGGAAGAAGGTCGCCATCGACACGCCCTGCACCAGCAACGGCAGCATCAGGTCGAAGAAGGTCGCCTGCGTCGTGAACCCCGAGCGCATCCAGTAGCTGATCGCAAACCCGGCAAAGGCGATGGTAGCGAGGATGCGCGCGTCGATCTTGCCCGAGAGGCGCGCAATCAACGGGGTGAGGATCACCGCCACCAGCCCGCTGGGCGCGGCGACCAGCCCGGCCCATGTCGCGGTATAGCCCATCTGGGTCTGGAGCCAGAGCGGCAGGATCAGGATGTTGGCAAAGAACACCGCATAGCCCAGCGAAAAGGCGAGATTGCCGATCCAGAAATTGCGGCGCGTGAACAGCGTCAGGTCGACGGTCGGGTTGGCGTCGGTAAGCTCCCAGATCACCCAAGAGATGAAGCCGATCACCGCGACGATCGACAGCACGACGATCAAGGGATCGTTGAACCAGTCGGCGTTCTTGCCGAGGTCGAGCATCACCTGCAACGATCCGACCCACAGCACCAGCAAGCCGAGCCCGACGGTGTCGATCGGCAATTGCGCGGTCGGCGTCTCGCGGTCGCGCAGCCGCGTCCAGCAGATGAAGGCGGTGATGATGCCGAAGGGGACGTTGATCAGGAAGATCCACGACCAGTGATAATTGTCGGAGATGTAGCCGCCGAGGATCGGCCCCATGATCGGCGCAACCAGCGTCGTCATCGACCAGATGCCGAGCGCGGTGGAGCGCTTGTCGGACGGGAAGATCGCGATCAGCAGCGCCTGGCTGCCCGGCATCATCGGCCCCGACACCGCGCCCTGCATGACCCGGAACAGGATCAGCGACGGCAGGTCCCAGGCGATCCCGCACAGGAACGACGCGACCGTGAACAGCCCGACCGAGGTGCAGAAGACGCGCACCACGCCGAAGCGCCGCATCAGCCAGCCGGTGAGCGGTACCGCGACGCCATTGGCGACCGCGAAGGCGGTGACCACCCACGTCGAATTGTCGCTGGAGACGCCGAGGTTGCCGGCGATCGTGGGCAGCGAGACGTTGGCGATCGTCGAGTCGAGCACCATCATGAACGTGCCGAGCGCGAGCGCCAGCGCGGTGACGCCGAGCCGCGCGCCGGTGAGCGGCGGGGGACCTGACGGGGGTGCGCTAGCCATGTGTTACGCTCCGCTCGTTCGCGCCACCCACCACCGTCATTCCCGCGGAGGTGTGAATCCAGACACGCTGACGGTTTGGGAAGAGGCGCGAGGTCAGAGGTTCTGGATCTCCGCCTTCGCGGGGATGACGAAGAGGGGTGGGGAAATGACGAAGGGGACGGCTCACCGGTTCGCCGCCACGATACGGCGGATGGCTGCCTCCACCTGCGGGTCGCTGCCGGTCGTGGTGTCGCCCTGATAGGGAGTCGCCGCGGCCTGCGCGAGTTGCGCGCCGCGTGTGTCGGCGGTGTCGATCGTCGCCTTCACCGACAGGCCGACGCGCAGCGGGTGCTGGCGAAGTTCGCGCGCGTCGAGCGCGATGCGGACGGGCAGGCGCTGGACGATCTTGATCCAGTTGCCGCTGGCGTTCTGCGGCGGGAGCAGCGCGAAGGCATTGCCGCTGCCCGCGGACAGGCCGACGACGCGGCCATGATATTTCACGTCGCCGCCGTACATGTCGGAGCTCAGCTCGACCGGCTGGCCGATGCGGACATCCTTGAGCTGCGTCTCGCGGAAGTTCGCGTCGACCCACACGCGGTCGAGCGGGACGATCGCCATCAGCGGCGTGCCGGCGTTGACCTGTTGCCCGACCTGCACGGTGCGCTGCGCGACCACGCCCGCGATCGGCGCGGTCATGTGCATGTGGCTGCGGGTGATCGCGGCGCGGCGGTAGGCGGCGATGGCGCTGAGCACCGCGGGGTTGGTGTTCACGTCGGTGCCCTGCACGGTCGCCTGCGCCTGACGCCGCTGTTCCTGCGCGAGGCGGAGATTGGCGGCGGCGACCTTCACCGCATCGGCGGCGTGCGACAATTCCTCGCCCGAGACCGCACCCTGTGCCGCGGCGGAGCGGCGGCGCGCGTAATCTGCCTGGGTGCGTGACAGTTCGGCCTGCGCCTGGACGATGCCGGCGTCGCTCTGCCCGACGCGCGTGAAATCGGCGCGGGTGCTGCGGACCGCGCGCGCCAGCTCGGCGGCGGCGGCGGCGACGTTGACGTCAGCGGTGGTCGGATCGAGGTCGATCAGCGGCTGCCCGGCGGTCACCGCCTGCGTGTTGTCGGCGCGCAGCGCGGTGACGGTGCCCGGATCGCGCGCGGTGATCGCGACCACGTCACCCGCGACATAGGCGTCATCGGTCTCCTGCTCGGGCGGGCTGAAGAAGAAGTGCATCACCACCCAGACGATCGCCGCAATGGCGACGAGGATCGCGAGGATGGTGAGCGCGCGGCGACGCGCGGCCGGCTTGCCGGTGGGAGCAGGGGCGGGCGTCGGAGCGGGGGTGGCGGTGTCGGTCATCGGGCAGCGTCCTGAACGGGGTCGAAGCCGCCGCCCAAAGCGGTGGCGAGTTGCGCGCGCGCGGCGAGCGCGTCGATGGAGAGGCTGGCGTCGGCCAGTTCGGCGTCGAGCAGGCGGACGTCGTTGTCGACCAGATCGAGCCGGCTGTTGAGCCCGCTGGCGACGCGGATCGTGTTGAGGCGGTTGGTTTCCGCAAAGCCCGCGGTCACCTGTTGCTGGCTGAGCCGCGCGGTATCGGTCGCGCGAACCTGCGCGATCGCGTCGGCGACCTGTCGCGCGGCGGTGACGACTGCATCGTTATACTGCGCGGTCGCGACGTCGAGCGCGGCGGTGGCACCGGCCAGATCGGCGCGCCGTCGCCCGCTGTCGAACAGCGGCAGATGGAGCGCCGCGCCCCCGCCCGCGGTGCCGGAGTCGAGATCGACGAAATTGCCGAAGCCGATCGCCTGAAGCCCAACCAGCGCCGACAGGTTGATGTTGGGGTAGAAAGCGCGGCGTGCGACCTGCCGCTCGGCCCCGGCGGCGGCGATCCGCGCCTGTGCCGCGGCGATGTCGGCGCGGCGCGCGAGCAGATCGGCGGGGATCGCGGTCGGCACCGGCAGCGCGGTGTCGGTCGCGAGCTGCGTCGCGCCGATCGCCGCGGCATAGTCGCTGCCACGCCCGGCGAGCGCCGCCAGTGCGTTGGTGGCGAGCACACGCGCCGCCTGCGCCTGCACCAGCGCGAGCCGGGCCTGTGCCAGCAGCGTACCGGCGGCGGTGACGTCGATGCGGCTGGCGAGCTGGCTGCGCTCGCGCGCCTGCACCAGCGACAGCGAGCCCTCACGCGCCTTGATCGTGCGTGCGGCGATCGCGGCGCGGCGTTCGGCGCGCGCCACCTCGACATAGTTCTGCACCACCGCGCCCGCGAGCATCAGCCGCGCGGCGGCGACGTCATAGCCGGCGGCGCGGGTCTGCGCCGCGGCGGCCTCGATCGCGGCTTTCTGGCGTCCGAACAGGTCGAGGTTCCATGACAGCCCGGCCTGTGCGGTGCCGAGTGCGCGGACCGTGCCGGCATAGGGCGGCGGGATCGTGTAATTGCTGGACAGTCGCGTGCCCTGCACCTGCGCATTGACATCGACCGACGGGCGGCGTTCGGCATCCTGCCGTTCGAGCGCGGCCTGCGCCTGACGAACGCGCGCCGCGGCGATGTCGAGCGAGGGGTTGCCGGCGAGCGCATCGGCGACCAGCCGGTCGAGCTGCGGATCGCCGATCGCGTGCCACCAGTCGGGGGCGAGCTGCACCGACGGGCCGGCGAGCGCCAGCGCGGCCGGCGTCTTGGCCTCGACCGACGTGTGCGAGGCGGGGGCGGCGCAACCGGCAAACAGCAGCGCCACCGCCGCGGCCAGCCCGGCGCGCGCTTTCGCGAGGCTGCACAAGGCGCGGGGCGGGGCGGCGCGGTGAGTGGGCGGGATCAGGGGCATGTGGCAATGTCCTCCAGCGTGCAGCGCAGCTTCTGCATCAGCGAGATCAGCGTCTCGACCTCGGCATCGGCCCAGCCGGTGAAGCAGCGGTTCCAATGTTCGACGACCATGTCGCGGCAGCGGGAGGTCACCGCGCGTCCGGCGGGGGTGAGCGACAGATGCACCACCCGGCGATCGTCCGCGGAGCGGGTGCGCTCGACGAGGCCCTTCTCCTCCAGCGTGTCGATCAGCCGGGTCATCGCGCCCTTGTCGTGCGCCATGCCGCGCGCGAGCGCGGCACAGGTCGGGGCCTCGCCGTGATGGATCGTCATCATCGCCGACCATTGCGACGAGTTCAGCTCCTCATCCGCGAGCATGCGGTCGAGCAGCGCCGTCATCGTCTGGTTACACGTCTTGATGAGGTAACCGATCGATCGTTCCGGCGTGTAGGTCTCGGGATCGTAGAAGCTCATACGGTTGCTCTGGCAACCATTGCCGGGGCAGTCAATGACTTTGTTTCGTAACATTGCTGTTTCGGGTCAGTCACTGCGCTTGCGGCGGATGCGGCGGTCGCTATGGTTTCCCGCGACACTTCATTCCCCGGGGAGCATCATCGTTGGCTTATCGCGCATTCCTGGCAGCCGGTTCGGCGCTGGCGGCTTTGACGACCCCCGTGCTGGCCCAGACCGCTCCAGTTTCCGCCCCCGCGCCCGTGTCGCAATTGGTGAAGGCGGTCGACATCCCGTATCAGCAGTTCACGCTGAAGAACGGGCTGCGCGTGATCGTTCATACCGATCGCAAGGCGCCGATCGTCGCGGTCAGCGTGTGGTATGACGTCGGGTCGAAGCACGAGCCGAAGGGCAAGACCGGCTTCGCGCATCTCTTCGAGCACCTGATGTTCAACGGTAGCGAGAATGCGCCGGGCGACTTCTTCGAGCCGCTGCAACAGGTCGGGGCGACCGACTTCAACGGCACGACCTATTACGACCGTACCAACTATTTCGAGACGGTGCCGACCGCGGCGCTGGCGCGCGCGCTGTTCCTCGAATCGGACCGGATGGGCTATCTGACCGGCGCGATCACGCAGAGCGTGCTCGACGAGCAGCGCGGCGTCGTGCAGAACGAGAAGCGGCAGGGCGATAACCAGCCCTATGGCCTGCTCCGCTACAAGGCGACCGAGGGGCTGTTCCCCGCCACGCATCCTTATGGTCATGATACGATCGGCTCGATGGCGGATCTCGACGCGGCGAGCCTTGCCGACGTCAAGAACTGGTTCAAGAGCCATTACGGCCCGAACAATGCCGTGCTGGTGCTGGCCGGCGACGTGGATGTCGCGACCGCCAGGCCGCTGGTCGAGAAGTATTTCGGCGCGATCGCGGCTGGACCGAAGAGCGTGGCGCCGCCCGCACCGGTTCCCGCCGCGCTGCCCGGAGCGGCGAAGGATGTGATGAAGGACCGCGTCGCCGCGACGCTCATCATGAAGGAATGGGCCGTGCCCGGCCTCAACGACAGGGAATCGTCGTCGCTGGAGGTCGCCGCGGGCGTGCTGGGCGGACTGGCCAGCTCGCGGCTGAGCAACGTGCTGGTGAAGGGCGAGAAGCTCGCGGTTCAGGCGTCGGCCGAATATAGTTCGTTCGCGCAGGTCGGCACATTCCAGATCACCACGATCGTCCGCCCCGGTGTCGATGCTGCGACCGTCTCGGCACGGATCGACCAGCTGGTCGCCGATTTTGTCAGGAACGGCCCGACCGCCGACGAGGTCAATCGCTACGTCACCAGCACTGTGTCCGGCCGCATCGACGGGCTGGAAGCGGTCGGCGGGTTCGGTGGCAAGGCGGTCGCGCTGGCGGAAGGCGCGCTCTATTCCAACGATCCCGGCTTCTACAAGAAGCAGCTCGCCGAACTGGCGGCGCAGACGCCGGCGACCGTGAAGGCCGCCGCGGCGAAGTGGCTGACGCGGCCGTCGTATCAGGTCGACATCGTCAACGGCGACCGCGACGCTTACGCCGAATCCAAGGCGGTGCCGCCGGCCAAGGTGGTCGAGGCACCCACGCAGGCGGCGAAGGGCACCCGTGGTCCGCTCCCGGCGGTCGGCGCGGTCGCCGGTCTGTCGTTCCCGACCGTGGAGCG
Source organism: Sphingomonas sp. 8AM (assembly GCF_902506455.1). Classification (GTDB taxonomy): domain Bacteria; phylum Pseudomonadota; class Alphaproteobacteria; order Sphingomonadales; family Sphingomonadaceae; genus Sphingomonas. The sequence continues at coordinate 3,431,294 of NZ_LR733844.1, forward strand.
CGCGCGGCTGTCGAACGGCATCGAGCTGGTCTACGCCAATCGTTCCGTCGTGCCGATCACCCAGGCGGTGCTGAGCTTCGATGCCGGCGTCGCTGCGGATGTCGCCGACAAGCTGGGCACGCAGCAGCTGACGCTGGCGATGATGGATGAGGGCACGAAGCGGCTCAACTCGATCCAGATCGCCGAGGCGCGCGAGCGGCTGGGCGCGTCGATCTCGAGCGGGAGCAGCCCGGATCGCACGACGCTGTCGCTGCGCGTGCCGAGCGCCAACCTCGCGGCCGGAGCGGACCTGTGGGCGGACATCGCGCGGACGCCGGCCTTCCCCGAAAGCGAGCTGGGTCGCGTCAAGTCGCAGCAGCTCGCCGAGATCGCGCAGGAACTGACGAGTCCGCAGGGGCTGGTGCAGCGCGTGTTGCCGAAGCTGGTCGGACCGGGTTCGCCTTATGCCAAGGCGCAGGGATCGGGTGACGCGGCGGCGGTGCAGGGGCTCACCCGCGCCGAGCTGATCGCGTTCCAGCAGGCATGGCTGCGCCCCGACAAGGCGAAGGTCTTCGTCGTCTCCGACCGGCCGCTCGCCGAAATCCGGCAGGTGATGGAAGCGCGGTTCGGCGACTGGAAGCCGGCCGGTGCAGCGGGTGCCAAGGCGTTCCCGGCGGCGGTGGCGTCGGTGTCGCCGCGGATCGTGCTGGTCGACCGTCCCGCCAGCCCGCAGTCGATGATCGCCGCCGGCGTGCAGACCGGGCTGAAGGGCACCGACGATCTGCTCCCGGTCCAAGTCGGCAACGACGCGCTGGGCGGCAGCTTCCTTGGCCGGCTCAACATGGACCTGCGCGAGGACAAGCATTGGTCTTACGGGGTGCGCGGCAGCTTCAGCCGCAACGCCGAGGCCGCGCCCTATGTGATGTATGCGCCGGTGCAGGCCGACCAGACCGGCCCGTCGGTCGCGGCGCTGCGTAACGACGTCACGCAGTATCTGACCAGCAAGCCGATGACGCAGGAGGAGTTCGCCCGCGCGATCTACGCCGGAACGCGTTCGCTGTCGGGCAATTTCGAGACGTCCGACGACGTGCTGACCGCGATGCAGTCGAACGACCTCTACAAGCGTCCCGACGATTACTATGCGACGATCACCCAGAAATATCGCGCGCTGACGCTGCCGCAGGTGACCGCGGCGACCAGGGCGGCGATCGACCCGGCGAAGCTCGTGTGGGTGGTGGTCGGCGAGGCGGCCAAGGTGAAGCCGCAGCTTGACTCGCTGGGCCTGCCGGTCGAGGTCATCCCGGCTGCCGCGGTGGCCGGAACGCCTCCGGCGCCCGCCGCCAAGTAAGGAGTAACACGATGGCCGGAGTGGATGGTACCTACGATTGCACGGTGAAGTCGCCGCTCGGCGATCAGAAGCTGACGCTGAGCGTCACGCAGTCGGGCGATGCGTTCACCGGTCAGGCGTCGGGCGCGATGGGCGCGTCGGACGTCAACGGCACCGTCGACGGCAATACGCTGGCTTGGAAGCAGCAGATGACGGTGCCGATGCCGATGACGCTCGACATTGCCGCAACGGTCGACGGCGACACGATCACCGGCAGCGTCGGCGCCGGCGCGTTCGGCAGCTTCCCGCTGTCGGGGACGCGTACCGCCTGAGCGCGGGGTTTGGCAGTTCTGTACCGACGGACGGCGCGGCGGGAGCAATCCTGCCGCGCCGTACGACTATTTGGAGCTGGCAAGTCTTTGCCGCGCAAGGCACATCCCGCCACGACGTGAAGGAGACGGGTCGTGGATGCGGGACGCAGGGAGATGATGGCGATGATGGCGATCGGCGGCGCGGGGATGGCGGGTGCCTTGTCGGGCGGCGAGGCGCAGGCCGCCGCGGCGCCGGTGCCTGCGAAGGTGGTGCATCACGTATTCTTCTGGCTAAAGGACCCGACCTCGACCGCGGATCGCGACCGGCTGGTCGCCGGGCTGCGCACGCTGGCGGCGATCCCGGTGATCCGCGCGCTGCATATCGGCGTGCCGGCCGATACCGAGGCGCGCGACGTGGTCGACGGCAGCTATCAGGTGTCCGAGCTGATGTTCTTCGACAGCGTGCCCGACCAGAAGGCGTATCAGGATCACCCGATCCATCAGAAGTTCGTCGCCGATTGCGAGCCGTTGTGGCGCAAGGTGACGGTATACGACACGCTGCGCGTCGACTGACGGCGGGCTGGCCAATTCGCCATACCAAGCCGGTCGACGTTCCGGTTCGTAGCCGTCACCCCGGACCTGATCCGGGGCCCCGCTTCATCGTGACGGGTAGGAAGCGGGATCCCGGATCAAGTCCGGGATGACAGGTCGAGTGAATGTCGATCCGCCCTAGCTCTTCAGCCGCCAGCCGGTGCGGAAGATCGTGACGACCGCGGCGAGGCACAGCGCCGCGAAGCCCAATGTCACCGCAATGCACGTTGCGAACGACACGTCGCTCTGCCCGAAGAAGGTCCAGCGAAAACCGTTGATGAGATAGGCGACCGGGTTGAACAGCGTCACCGTTCGCCACGGCTCGGGCAGCACGTCGAGCGAGTAGAAGGCGCCGCCGAGAAACGTCAGCGGCGTGACCACCAGCAGCGGGATGACCTGCAATTGCTCGAACCCGTTCGCCCAGATGCCGAGGCAGAAGCCGAACAGCGCGAAGCTGGCGGTGACCAGCAGCAGGTAGAGCAGCATCAGCAACGGATGCGCGACGTGCAGGTCGACGAACAGATGCGCAGTGGCGAAGATCACCAGCGCGATCACCATCGACTTGGTCGCCGCCGCGCCGACATAGCCGAGCACCGTTTCGATCGGTGACAGCGGCGCGGACAGCAGTTCGTAGATCGTCCCGGTGAATTTTGGCATGTAGATGCCGAGGCTGGCGTTGAAGATGCTTTCCGAGAAAATCGTCAGCAACATCAATCCGGGCACGATGAACGCGCCATAGCTCACGCCGTCGATGCCGCGCATCTGCGACCCGATCGCGGCGCCAAATACGATGAAATAGAGCGTGGTGGTAATGACCGGGGTCGCGAGGCTGGTCCAGATCGTCCGCCCGAAGCGCGCCATCTCGAAGCGATAGATCGCCCAGATGCCGTGGAGGTTCATGCGCGCGCTCCCACCAGATCGACAAAGATGTCTTCGAGGCTCGACTTGCGTGTCTCCAGATCGCGAAATGCGACCTGTTCCTGCGCCAACCGTTCGAGCAGTCGCGGGATGCCGGTGTCCTCGGCCTTGGCATCGAAGACGTAGCGCAAGGTGTGCCCCTCATCCTCCAGCGACAGCGGCCAGTCCGAAAGTCCGGCCGGGATCGCGGTCATCGGCTCGACCAGTGTCAGGTCCATCTGCCGCTTGCCGAGCTTCGCCATCAGCGCGTTCTTCTCCTCGACCAGCAGCAGCTTGCCGCCGGTGATGACTCCGACGCGATCGGCCATCTCCTCGGCCTCCTCGATATAATGGGTGGTCAGTATGATCGTCGCGCCCTGTTTGCGCAGCCGGTGCACCAGCTTCCACATGTCGCGGCGCAGCGCGACGTCGACCCCGGCGGTCGGCTCGTCGAGGAAGAGGATCTGCGGCTCGTGCGCCAGCGCCTTGGCGATCAGCACCCGGCGCTTCATCCCGCCCGACAAATCCTTGATCTTGGCGTGGCGCTTTTCCCAGAGCGAGAGGTCGCGCAGCACCTGTTCGATATAGGCGGAGTGGCCGGAACGACCGAACAGGCGGCGTGAAAAGGTAACGGTGGCAAGCACGCTTTCGAACTGGTCGGTCGCCAGCTCCTGCGGCACCAGCCCGATGGCGCGGCGTGCGGCCTTGTAGTCGCGCGTCACATCATGGCCGGCGACGGTAACGGTGCCCGCGCTGGGAGTGACGATCCCGCAGATGATGCTGATGAGCGTCGTCTTGCCGGCGCCATTAGGCCCCAGCAGCGCGAAGATCTCGCCGCGATTGACCGCGAGATCGACGGTGCCGAGCGCGGCAGGACCGTTGCGATAGGTTTTCGATACGCCTGAAACAGTAAGAATCGGCTCCGGCATTCCGCCCCCTGAACAGTGATGAAATCGTTACGCCGATGAAGCTCGATCGTTCCGTGACATCGGCCGGCACACGGGCTGAGCAAAGGTTCTCCGCGCTTTATCGGCGACAATCGTTTGAAGTTGACCAGTATTGACGATCTGTATCATTATGGGGCGTTGCCGGCTCGTTGGTGCTTGGAGCCGAACCGTGATGCCCTTCTAACCCCTTGTACCGACAGGATTGTCGGAATGGGGAGGGATTATGAAAGCGCTTTATTGCCTGAGCGCGGCGGCTGTGGTCGTCGCGGCGGCACCAGTGTCGGCTGCCACCGTCGTCGTGTCCAACGTTGCCGGCACGCCGACCAAGACGATGTGGGGCACCTATCCCGGCGAGAACAATGCCGGCAGCACCGCGGCGGTAACCGGGACAATCGCCTACAACGGCAGCGGGTCGCTGGAAATGCGTGGTGACCGTACCCGCACGCAGCTCGGCATCCAGTTCACGTTCGGCCGCACCGATCTCGGTGCGCTCGCGAATGTCAGCGCCCTGACGTTCGACTGGCGGATCGCGGAGGATTCGACCAACCCGTACAATGCCGATTACACGCCGGCGCTGCGGCTGCTGATCCTCGATGGCAGCACGCGCAAGGAGCTGATCTGGGAGGGCGCGTATAACGGCACCTACGGCAATACCACCCGCGACACCTGGTACAGCACGACCGCCGAAGACAAATTCTACATCACCGGCGGTAACGAGAACGACGGGCAGACGATCGCCAGCTGGGCATCGCAGCTCACCGGTGCGCGGGTGCTGGGGATGTCGGTCGGCGTCGGCAGCGGGCTGGGGAAAGGTTATCACGCCTTTGCCGACAATGTGACGCTGGCCACTACCGCCGGCAGCACCACCTATAACTTCGATCTCGCGCCGACCGCCGCGGTGCCGGAGCCGGGGACGTGGATGATGATGATGCTTGGCTTCGGCGTCGTCGGCGCAGCCTGCCGCCGTCGCACGCGCGTCCGCGTGGCGCTGGGCTGATCGCCGCGAGCACTCGTCCTGTGCGGGCGAGTGACCCTGCCGGGCGGGTTTAGCGTTCGCCGATGGCCCGCCACCTTCCGTTACCCCGGACCTGATCCGGGTTCCCGCTTCTACGACGATAGCAGATAAGCGGGGCCCCGGATTGTATCCGGGGCGACGATGGGAGGAATGGACAAGCGGGGATCAGATCTAGGTCGGATCGACATTCAGCGTAGCCAGATCATGGCGGCGGCGAGATGTACGAAGCCGGTGAAGTGGACGGTGCGGCGATCATAACGTGTGGCGAAGCGGCGGAAGTGTTTGAGGCGGCCGAAGCATCGTTCGATCTGGTTGCGATGCCTGTAGATGCCTGCATCATGCGGGATGGCGACCTTGCGGTTGCGCTTGGACGGGATGACGGCCGCAGCGTTCATGTNGCCCAGCACGCTCGAAATACCATCCTTCAGCGCCGCCGCCGCGATCTCGCCCAACGCGTGGAGCGCGGCCGACTTCAGGTCGTCGAACCCCGTTTTGCCGGTGCGCACCGCGCGCGCCAGCGCGGTTTCCACCGCCCGCCCGGCGCGCTCCGCCCCTGTGCCAAGTCCACCCTCCAGCGTCGCGCGCATCGCCGCCACGTCGCGCGCGAACCCGCCGGTATCGGCGCGCACGCCGATCACCAGCCGCTCGATCTCGTCATCCATCCGGAAAAGTCTCCTGCATCGCCGCGATCGTCGCGGCATCGGGGGGCGTCGCCGCCTCGGGCGCGCACGCGCGCACCAGCGCCGCCAGTTCCGCGGGCGTCGCGCGCCAGAAATCGTCCGGCCGCCACCCGAACACCGCCCCCGCCAGCCCGGCCAGCCGCCGCGCCGCCCCGGCGAAGGTCGTCATCGCCCCGCCAGGATCTGCGTCAGCAAGACCCTCAGCGCCGGGGTCGCCGCACTGATACCGGCCGCCACCGCCGCCTCGCCCAGCGCCTCGCGCGTCAAGGCAGGCGGCGCGTCGTGCCGGCAATGCCAGAACAAGCCCACCAGCTCCTCGAGCCGCAGCAACCCCTCGGCCGCCCGCTCGACCAGCGCGAACAGCGGGCCCAGTTCCTGCTCCGCTGCCACCAGCGCCGCGAACGTCGGACGCAGCACCAGCAGCTCGCCCGCCACCCGGATGGCGGCCTCGCCCCGCACGTGATTGGGAACGGGGTTCATGCGCTCACCACCGCGCCGGAGCTTTCCAGCGCGAGCGTGTAGCTGCGCTCGCCGTTATAATCCCCCGCATAGTCGAGCCGCGTGACCAGGAACCGCCCGGTCATTGTCTCGCCGCTCTCGAACGTCAGCCGGTAATCGTCGAGCGTCCCCGCCAGTGCGCTCGCCTTGACGCGCTGCTCCGCCGCCGATCCGGTGAACACCCCCGCCGCCGCGACGCTCACCGAGCGCACGCCCGCGCCCAACAGCAGGTCGCGCCACCCGCCCGAATCCTTGCTGGTCACCGCTACCGCCTCGCCGTTGACGCTCAGTTGCGTCGTGCGCAGCCCCGCCACCGTCCGGTATGTCACCGGGGTCGCGCCATCGCCGACCTTCAGCAGGAACGCACTGCCCTTTTCCGCCGCCATCTCAATCCTCCGCCATGATCCGCACCCGCACGTCGACCAGCGCCGACCAGCGCCCTGCGCTCTCGCTCACCAGCACGTTGCGCAGCGGCACCGCCGTCACCACGCGCCACCCCGCGACGCCCGGCAGCGACAGCAGCGCCGCCTGCGCCTCCGCCGCCAGCGCCACCGCGCGCGCGCCGCTCTCGCCCGCATCGCGCACCGCCACTCCGATGCGCAGCTCGCGCCCGGCGCGGTCCTTCGTCCCCCAGTCGCCGTCGCTCTACTCGCGCAGCGTCAGGAACGGCGCCGTCCCCTTCTCCGCCGCGCTTTCGAACACGCGCGTCACCGCGACCCGCTCGCGCAGTCGCGCCAGCACCGCCGCGCGCATCAGTGGCGCCACCACGCCAGCGACGGCTCCTCGATCCAGCGCCGCTTCAGCCCCGGCGCGCCGACCTCGACGCCATCGTCACGCGCGACGATCTCCGCCTCGGGCAGCACATCGCGCAGCCGCGCCACCATCCGCGCGCGCACCCGCTCCACCGCGCGCTTCATGCGTGCACCGGTTGCGCCAGCGCGACGCTGCGAAACGGCCGCCACAAGGCGCTGACCGCCGCCGGCACCGGCGCGCTCCCCGCACGGTCGCTGAACAGATGCGCCGCGAGCATCGCGACGCCCTGCCTAAGCGGCGCGGGCAACCCCGCCCAGCCGCTCGCCAGCCCGGCGGTGAAGGTCACGCGCAACGCGCCTTCGCCCTTCACCCAGCCGACACCCTGCGCATCGATATCGACCGCCACGCCGTCCGCGACGATCGCGCGCACCGGCGCGGCGGGCAGCGCCTGCCACCCCGCTGCCGCACCAAGCTCCGCCACCAGCTCGCGCACGATCAGCACGCGCCCGGTGAATTGCTCCGCCAGCCCCAGCGCCGCCTCGACGAAAGCCAGCGCCAATGCGTCGTCATCGATCGTCGCCGCCCGCAACTCCGCCCGCACCGCCGCCAGCGCGAGCGCACGATCCCCCGCGCCCAGCGTCACCACGCCGGGCGCTCCCGCCACCAATGTCATGCTGTATCCTTTCGTTACCCCGGCGCCGGCCGGGGTCCACCTCGCCACGCACAGCCCTCCCCCTCCGTCATCCCGGACTTGATCCGGGATCCCGCTTCTTCTTCCCCGGTCGCAGGAAGAAGCGAGGCCCCGGATCAAGTCCGGGGCGACGAACGACGGGTTTGTCCGGGTCGCGGACCACGACCCGTCACGAAGCCGATCAGCCTCAGCTCGCAGCGAATCTAAGGACCTTGATCGCCTCGCTGTTCGACACGCACCCGCCGACCCGCTTGGGCGCGTAAAAGGTCACGAACGGCTTATTGCTGTACGGATCGCGCAACACGTTGGTCTCGCTGCGCTCCGCGATCAGATAGCCCAGCTTGAAGTTGCCGAACGCCACCGCATGCGCGCCCGCCGCAATGTCGGGCATATCCTCGGCCTCGACCACCGGATAGCCGAGCAGGCTCGCCGGCTGCCCCGCCGCCATCCCCGGCTGCCACAGGAACTGCCCGTCGCTGGTCTTGAACTTGCGGATGCGCGCCGCGGTCGCCGCGTTCATCACGAACGTCGCGCCCTGCCGGTACGGCGCGCGCAACGCCTGCACCAGATCGATCAGCCGCTCCGCCCCGTTCGCGCCGAAGTCGCCCGCGGTGCCGGTCGGCACATATTGCAGCGTCCCGAAGCTACGCGTCGCGTCCCCCGCCGCCGCCGTCGGCGCCTGCAGGAAGCCGCGCGGCCGGTTGACGCCATTGCCGCCGACGAACGCCGCACCCTCCGCCTTGGCGAACTCGGCCGCGATCTCCCCGGCCAGCCAGCCCTCGACATCGAACAGCGCATCGTCGAGCATCGCCTGGCTTGCAGAGGGATTGGCGTACAGCTCCCCCATCGGCGGCGCGATCTCGACGAAGGTCGGCGTCGCGGTCACCGGCCGCGCGTCGGTCTCCGCCGCCCAGCCCGAGGGCGTACCGCCGGTCGTCACCAGCTTGCGATACCCCGCCGTACCGACCTGCACGACGTTCGCGATGCTGCGGATCGGGCTGGCGCTCTTCAGCACCGCGTCGATCTGCGCATCGATTTCCCTGGGGATCGCATAGCCGCCCTGATCCCCGGTCGCGCCGGTGAACGCCTTCTGCTCCACCACGATCCCCGACCGCACGAACCCGTCGAACGCCGCGCCGCCACCCACGCGTGCGCCATCCAGCACCGGGCGTGCTACCACCGTATCGCTCATGCTCTTCTCCATGAAAGAGGCCCCCCGCGGGCCCCGCAAAACTCACAGGTCGCTGATCGTCCCGACCCGCGCGGCGGGCTGCATCGGCACCGCCACCAGGCTCACCTCGACCAGATCGGCGCGCAGGATCGCGCGCCACGCGCCCTGCTGCACCACACGCGCGCGGTACCCGACCGACAGCCCCGGCAACGCGCGCGCCCGCACCAGCCGCGCCACCTCGCCGTCGGCGACCTCCGCCTCGACGCGCAAGCCGCGCGCATCCTCGCCGATCGCGATCACCGTCCCGACCGGCCCGCCACGATGCTGCACCAGCAGCGGCACCGGCCCGGCGTCCGCGAAGACGCCCCGCCGCATGACGTCGCCCGCGCGATCGACCACGTCGAACACCGCCGCATAGCCCGCGATCCTCACTTGAGCGCCCCCGGCTTCAGCAAGCCATCGAGCCCCAGCCGCACCGCGATCCCGGCCAGCAGCAGCGCCAGCATCACGCGCGCCACCCACGCCGCCAGCGCCCGCCATGCCGAGCGTTTCGCATCGCGCCACGCGCGCAACAGCTCGCGCAGTTCCGCGACATCCCCCGCCGCGCCCTCGTCGGCCAGCCCCAGCCGCGTCAGCGCGCGCACCGCGCCCAGCTCGCCCGCCTCCTCGACGATCGCGCGCAAGGTCGCGATGGCCGCGCCCTCGTCGCAGCCCTGCGCCAGCAACTGCGCCAGCACGCTTGCCGACGCCGCGCTCATGCCCAGTCCACCATCTGCCGCTTCTCGTCGGCCGACAGGAAGTCGGCACCCGCGACCATCCGCCACAATTGCGCGCGATCCTCGATCAGCGCCGGCACGCGATCGAGATCGACCTGCAACCGCGTATCCGGGAAATCCGCCGCCAGCCCGTCGCGGATCGCCGACAGGATCGCGCCCGCCAGCGGCAGGATCGTCAGCCGCCACAGCGCCTTGTTCGCCTCCTTGTAATTGGCATAGGTGCTGTCGCCCGGCAGCCCGAGCAGCATCGGCGGCACCCCGAACGCCAGCGCGATCTCGCGCGCCGCCGCCGCCTTGGTGCCGGCAAAATCCATATCGGCCGGCGTCAGGCTCATCGCCTGCCACTTCAGCCCGCCCTCCAGCAACATCGGCCGCCCGGCATTGGCCGCGCCCGCGAAGCCCTGCTCCATCTCCTCGCGCAGACGCCGGAACTGGTCGGGGGTCAGCACCGAACCGTCCCCCGCGTCGTACACCAGCGCCCCAGAAGGCCGCGCGGCATTGTCGAGCAGCGCCTTGCTCCACGCCGCCGCGGCATTGTGGATCGCGATCGCCGCCGACGCCGCGTTCAATCATCCCAGTCCGTAATGATCGTCGACCGGATTGAAGCGCCGGACATGGATCACGCCGGCCGGATCAAGCCGCGCCGTCCGCACCCCGACCCGGTACAGATACGCGCCCGGCCACCCGTCCGCGCCCAGCTCGACGCTCACCCGCTCGGGGCGCAGCGCGAACAGCTCCGTCACCTGCCCGTCGGCATCGCGCAGCACCTGTACGAACGCATTGCCGTGCAGCAGCACCTGCGCCGTCACCGCCTCCAGCACCCCGCGCCCGCTCGCCAGCGCGCGCAACCGCGCGTCACCGACATCCAGCGGCGCTCCCTCGACGCCTTCGGCGACCAGCTTCACCGCACGCTGCGCGATCGCATTGCCGCAATAGCCGGCACGCACCTGCGCCTCATACCCCTGCGGCCACTCCCCGATCGCGCGCGCCACCCCGCCCGCACGCCCCAACGCCGGACGCGCCAATGCGCGCCCGGACTTCCATCCGAACCATGCCATGTGAATTCTCCGAAAAAGCGAGACTCAGGCCGGGACTATCCAAACCGTTCGTGCCGAGCAGGCTGAGCCTGTCGAAATGATCCGGTTCTTATGCTCCCGGCATGTTCAGGATCGCCCGGGGAACGATCCGACGCGATCATCGCCTAGAAGCACCTGCTGCGCGCTCCATCCGCCGCTTCCGCCGTCATTGCGAGCGTAGCGAAGCAATCCAGAGCGTCCTGACCTGACCCTGGATTGCTTCGCTACGCTCGCAATGACGGATCAACGTGACGCCATCACCTGAAGATGAAGCGTGACGAGCGCCTCTTCCGAACCGTCATCCCCGCGAAGACCGGGCCTCAATTGGGGCCGCTCAACAGCCACATCGACCGCGATCAACCAGCCCGCGCGACGTCACACCGCGACGCCCTCACACCGACCGCACCCGCACCTCCCCCTGCCTGTCGAGCAGCAGCGCGGTCAGCGCCCACACGCACGCATCCGCCCGATCCGGCGAGCGCCCCGGCCCCTCATACCCGCCGCCCGCGACCAGCCCGGCCAGCTCATCCTCCAGCGCCGGAAACGCGCGCGCATGCCACACGCGCCCGCGCTCATAGAGCGCCGCCACCGGCTCCGCGCGCGCCGCTTTCCCGCGCGTTGCATGGACCAGCCGGATCGGCAGCGACGCCTGCGCCGCGCGCAGCACCTGCTCCACCATCGCCCCGCCCTGGTTCGCCTCCGCGACGACACGCTCCGCCGACACCCGCGTCGCGCACGCCACCACCGCCTGCGCCCAGCGTTCGGGGCTCGCACCCGTCACGCTCGCATCCTCGATCACATAGCCATGCCCGTCGCGCCCCAGCCCGGCGGCGACGATCCCGCACGCATCGCCCCCGATGCCCGCCGGCGGGTCGACCCCGACCACCACCCGCGTCAGCGCCGGGACCGCCGCCGCGCGCTGTCGCTCGATCAAGGCACGCGGCCACAGCGCACCCGCGACATCCTCGATCAACTCGCCGTCCAGTTCCTGCCGCCCCAGCCGCGTGCCCTCATAGCTGGCCTCCATCGCCGCCACGAACGCGTCGGGCAGATGCAGATTGTCGCGCGTACTTCCGCGCGTCGTCACCGTCCCCGCTCCCGCGCGCACCTGCCGCATCAACGCGGTCGGGCGCGGCGTCGTCGTCACCAGCACGCGCGGCAGCGCGCCCAGCCGCAAGCCCATCGTCAGATTGTCCCACGTCGAGGCATGGCTCCATTTCGCCAGTTCGTCGGCCCAGGCGAAATGATGCTCCGGCCCGCGCAATTTCTCCGGCGCCGCCGCCGAATAGAGCGTCGCGACCGCGCCGTTGCCGAACCGCACCTCGCCGCTGGTCGGACGCCACACCACATCATCCTCGGCGCGCGACACCGCGACGACCCCGCTCGGCCCGCCGACCATCACCTTGCGCGCATCCTCGATCGTCGCGCCGACCAGCGCGATCCGCGCGCCGGGCACCGCCCGCGCCATCGCGCGCACCCATTGCGCCCCGGCGCGCGTCTTCCCGAAGCCGCGCCCGGCCTGCATCAGCCACACTCGCCAGTCACCCGGCGGCGGCAATTGCCCCTCATGCGCCCATAACGCCCAATGCTGCTCAAGCTCCTTCAACGCCGCGACGCTCAGCGACGACAGCACCCGTCCGCGCTCGGCCTCACCCAGTTCCAGCAGCCATCGTATTCCGCGAAGGCCGCCATGATCCTGGCCGCCGCTCACCCCGCGGCCTTCGCGCGCGGCCGCTTCGACATCGCCTCCAGCCGCTGCAGCAATTCGCGCTCCGCCTTGGCGCGCGGGCTGTTGCGATCGGCCACCTTGCGCGGCGTCGTCGCCACGTCGACTACCGCGGGCGGCCGCCGCCCCAGCAGCAGCAACGCGGCCGACACGTCCAGCTTCGTATCGGTGTCGCCCAGCACCTGCCGCACCAGCGCGGCCTCCATCCGCTCATAGGCGTCGTCCAGCGCCAGCCGCCATTGCGCGCCGAACGCCGTGCTGCGGCGGCGCAGCGCATAGGCCGACCGCGCCGTCTTCCCCACCGCCGCCGCCGCCCGCGCCACATCGCCGCTGATCGCGAAATGGTCGAAAAACGTCATGCGATCCTCGCGCGACCACCGCTGCGACGGCTTGGCCGTCCCCGCAACCGCCCCCGCGGGCACATCGCCCGCCATCGACATGCCGCCGCTTTCTGCCGCCTCACCCATCCGCACCCTCCCGCCCGCTGTCACCCGCCGCTATAACCCGCCGCTGTCACCCGCGCCGAAACGCAAACGGGCCGGCGCGACCGGGGCCGAAGCCCCGAGCCGCCCGGCCCGTCTGACACCATCTCGATGTTCTTCTTTTGTACTCAAACAGCGTGACGCTGTCAAGCAACTTCGATCACATCCGTCGCCTCCGGGAGCAGCGCGTCGCCGGTGCGCCAGGAAACCTTCCGCATCTTCAAGGCCCTGCTGTACAACGGGCGCGGCGGATCGAACCCGGTGACTGCCTTGTAGTCCGCGGCATAATCGGCCTGTACCTCCGCCGCCGATTTCTCGACGTCGATCCGGGCGCGCAACAGAATACCTAGCTCGATCACGATGGTCGCGATCACCACTGCCTTTCGCTGCGCCGCGCTGAGTTCAGGGCCGGCGACCAGCGCGCCGAGGACGGCGAAGATCATGCCGTGGATCGTCAGCATCGCGTCCTTGTACTGGGCCCAGATGCTGTCGATTCGTTGGCGATGTTGGGCCTCGATCTGCAACAGTCCCAGCAGATCGTCTCTGCGCTGCTTGTCCACCACTCCGCTTCTCCTCGCTGCCCCGCGCTGGATACGCACCGGCCGACGGAGAACAGCACGAACTGGACCGCCCGGATCAAGCAGCGTCTTTTTCAAGCCGATGATGAGAGTGGAGCGGGTAACGGGAATCGAACCCGTGTATTCAGCTTGGAAGGCTGCTGTACTACCATTGTACTATACCCGCGCTGCGGGTGCCCCTGCCACGAACCGTCACCGCCGGTCAACCCGGCGGTGGATCGGATCAGTAGCGCAGCCCGACGTTCAGGAAGTTCGGCACCGGCCCGTTCCAGCCGCCGTCGTCGGCCGCCTCGGCCACCACCGGCGCGCGCTCGCGATCCCGCTCACGCCCGCGCGGACGCTCGTCCTGCTCGCGCCGGGTCCGCTCACGCCGGGGCGCTTCCTCGCGCGGCTGGGCGCGCGGCGCTTCCTCGCGCACGTCGACCCGCGGCGCTTCCTCGCGCGCCACGACCCGCGGCGCCTCGTCCACGACGCGCTCGCGCCGTCGCCCGCTGCGCTCGCGGCGCGGGGCTTCCTCGGCCGGCGCCTCGGGCACATCGGCGACCCGCGCGATCTTCTGCCCGGTCAGCTTCTCGATATTCTCGATATTCTCGGCGTCGTCCGGGCCGACGAACGTATAGGCGATCCCGGTCGCGCCGCCGCGCCCGGTGCGCCCGATGCGATGGACGTAATCGTCGGGGTGCCACGGCGCGTCATAGTTGAAGACGTGGCTCACGCCCTTCACGTCCAGCCCGCGCGCCGCGACGTCGCTGGCGACCAGGATGTTGATATCGCCCTTCTTGAACCGCTCCAGCTCGGCGACTCGCGCCGGCTGGTCCATGTCGCCATGGATTTCGCCGCTGGAGAAGCCGTTTTCCTTCAGGCTTTTGTTCAGCTCGCGCACCGTCGTCTTGCGGTTGCAGAAGATGATCGCGGTGCGCACCTCCTCCTGCCCCAGCAGCGCGCGCAACGCCTTGCGCTTTTCCGAGGACGGCCCCTTCACCGGCACCACCCACTGGGTGATGTTGATGTTGGTCGATGCGGGGCGCGCGACCTCGATCGTCTTGGGATTGTTGAGGAAGCGGTCGGCCAGCTTCTTGATTGGCGCGGGCATCGTCGCCGAGAACAGCAACGTCTGGCGCTGCGCGGGCAGCTTGGTGCAGATTTCCTCGATATCGGGGATGAACCCCATGTCGAGCATCCGGTCGGCCTCGTCGATCACCAGCATCGAACAGCCGGTCAGCAGGATCTTGCCGCGCCCGAACAGGTCCATCAGGCGGCCGGGGGTCGCGATCAGCACGTCGACGCCCTTTTCCAGCGCCTTGACCTGATCGCCCATCTGCACGCCGCCGATCAGCAGCGCCATGCTCAGCTTGTGATACTTGCCATAGGTCTCGAAATTCTCGGCGACCTGCGCGGCCAGTTCGCGCGTCGGCTCCAGGATCAGGCTGCGCGGCATCCGCGCGCGGCTGCGCCCCTGCGCCAGGATGTCGATCATCGGCAGCACGAAGCTGGCGGTCTTGCCCGTGCCGGTCTGCGCGATGCCGATGATGTCGCGCATCATCAACACCGGCGGGATCGCGCTCGCCTGGATCGGCGTCGGCTCGGTATAGCCGGTGTCGCCGACGGCGCGAAGGAGTTCGTCAGAAAGGCCGAGGTCGGCAAAGCTCATGCGGATGTCCGGGCTGTCGGGCGGCGCGGCGTGGCGGTTCCCATCGCTCCCCGCGCTTCCCGATCCACGGCGCAAAGTCAAGGAATTTGCGCCCGCGCCGCCTTGTGGCGGGCTATTTCCTGGCCGTTCGCGGGACCAGCGCACGAAAACGCGTGACCGCGCAATAGGCGCCCGATCGCGAGCGGATGCCGTCGCGCCGCGCGCACAATTGCCCGTCGGCGGTCGGCTTCAGGTAGAAACCGCGATAGAAATCAAGCGTCGGGCAATCGTCGTCCAGCTTGGCGCGAATGCGCCGCGCGCCCCCCACCACCAGGTCGACCTCCCCCTCGCGCTCCACCGCCGCCCCGGTCAGCGCGCTCATCACCACGCATTCCGGCCCTTTTTTCTCGTCCCAGCGCACCAGCGGCGCGGCCGGGGCGCCACGCCCGCGCATCGGGGCGGGCGACACGCGCGGCACGCGGATGATCAGCCGCTCGTGGATCGTCAGCTGCGCATACTCGACACCGTCGAGCTGCGGCGGGCTTGCCGACAGCACGAACGGCGCCGCCGATGCGAGCAGCAGGATGGACGAGTCACGCAAGGTCATCTTGGGGCAGCAGCACTGACCATCGCCGGTTGAACACCTGATGAATTGGACGCACATCGCGCGACAACCAAGAGAAATCGCATGAGCATCGCCACCGACCCCACCGCACTTCACCGCCTTGCCGACCGCCTTGCGCCGCAGGTGGAGCCACGCACGATCGTCACCGATCCCGACACGATCGCGCCGCTGCTGATCGACTGGCGCCGGCGCTTCCATGGCGAGGCCCGATTGCTGCTCGTCCCCGCCTCGGTCGCGGAAGTGCAGGCGATCGTCCGTGCGGCGCGCGCGGAACGCGTGCCGTTGGTGCCGCAGGGCGGCAACAGCTCGATGGTCGGCGGCGCGACCCCGCCCGGCGACGGCGGCGCCGCGATCCTGTCGCTGCGCCGGCTCAACCGCGTCCGCGCGCTCGACGGCGACGCCGGGCTGGCGGTTGCCGAGGCCGGGGTGATCCTGTCCGATCTCCACGCCGCGGCGCTTGCACAAGGGCGCCGCTTCCCGTTGTCGCTCGGCGCGAAGGGCGTCGCGACCATTGGCGGGCTGGTGTCGACCAACGCCGGCGGCACGCAGGTGCTGCGCTTCGGAACGATGCGTACGCTGGTCGCGGGAGTAGAGGCGGTGCTGCCGGACGGATCGCTGTACGACGGCCTGTCCGCACTCAAGAAGGACAATCGCGGTTATGACCTCGACCAATTGCTGATCGGCGCGGAAGGCACGCTCGGCGTCGTCACCGCCGCGACGCTGCGGCTGGTGCCCGCGGTCGCGGCGCGCTGCGTGGCATGGGTGGGCGTCGCCTCGCCCGCCGCGGCGCTGACGCTGCTCCGCCACTTCCAGCGCGCCACCGCGGCGCTGGAGAGTTTCGAGCTGCTCCCCGCCGAATCACTTGTCGCGGTGCTCACCCATATTCCCGGCACGCGCGCGCCGCTGGCCGGCGACCACTCGTGGCACGTCTTGCTCGAAGTCACCGCCGACACCCTCGACGACGACCCCGCCGCGCTGGTCGAGCGCGTCCTCGCCGCCGCGCTGGCGGATGGCGTCGCCGCCGACGCGACGCTCGCCGCCAGCGAGGCGCAGGCCGAGGCATTCTGGCGAATCCGCGATTCAATTTCCGATGCCGAGCGCGCGACCGGTCCCGCCGCGCAGCACGACATCTCGGTCCCGGTCGAGGCGATGCCGCGCTTCATGGTCGAGGCCGCGGCGGCGTGCGACGCGCGCTTCCCCGGCACGCATGCCTCGGGGTTCGGGCATCTCGGCGACGGCAACGTCCATTTCCACGTCCGCGCCGCGCCCGGCACCGATCCCGCGCTTTGGTATGCCGAGCAGGTCCCGGTCGTCTCCGCCTTCGTCCACGACCTCGTCGTCGCGGCCGGCGGGTCGATCTCGGCAGAGCATGGCATCGGGCAGATGAAGCGCCGCGAGCTCGAACGGCTCGGCCCGCCCGCGCGGCTGTGGGCGTTGCGCGCGATCAAGCGCGCCTTCGATCCCGACGAGCTGTTCAACCCGGGAAAGCTCGTCACGCTTGCGCCCGACGCGCCCATTCAATAGCACCGGCGCGGTCCGGGGGGACGGCAGGACGTGACGTCCCCTTGCGCGAATGCACACGATACCGTCCGTTCTGGAGATTCCCATGGCCAGCGCGCCACAACTTCCGCTTTTCTACAACGGCCTCGAACCGCTTTCGAGCGAGGTTCACGCCGACTTCAAGGTGAAGCCGTCCGACACCGCGCCGTTCCTGGTCAATCAGCATGCGATCCCCGTCACGGTCGAGGAATTCCCGCTGATCCAGCGGCATATGCCCATCGTCTTCTCGTCGGGCGAAGATGCGATTCCGATCGCGCTGATGGGCCTGAACGAGGGCGTCAACGTCTTCATCTCCGAAGAAGGCCGGTTGATCGACGAGACGATCTACGTCCCCGCCTACATCCGTCGCTACCCCTACATGCTGGCCCGCCTGCGCCCTGACACCGACGAGCTGTCGCTGTGCTTCGATCCGTCGTCGCCGACGATCGGCGCGTTCGACGAGGGCGATGCGCTGTTCACCGATGGCCAGCCGTCGGAGCTGACGCAGAACATCCTCAAGTTCAACGAGAACTTCGAGCAGGCCGCGGCGCGCACCGGCCAGTTCATGAAGGAGATCAAGGAACTCGACCTGCTCATGGAGGGTGAGGTCACCATCCAGCAGGACGGGATCGAGCAGCCGTTCGTGTACCGCGGTTTCCAGATGATCGACGAGAAGAAGCTGTCGGAGCTGCGCGGCGACCAGCTGCGCAAGATCTCGCAGTCGGGAATGCTCCCGCTGCTCTACGCGCACCTGTTCTCGCTGGCGCTGATGCGCGAGATCTTCGCGCGGCAGGTCAAGCTGGGCAAGATGCCACAGCCGCAGCTCAACGCCTGACGAAAGGCACCGCGATGGCCACCCGACTGCCCGTGAACGAGCGTTACTCCACGGTGGCCATCGCTTTTCACTGGACGATCGCGTTGCTCGTGATCGTCAACCTGATCGTCGGCATCGGGCATGACGCGGTGCCGACGCTCCGGGCCTGGATGCCCGGCCACAAGGCGATCGGCATCACCGTGCTGGCGCTCACCGTGCTGCGTGTCGCGTGGCGATTGCTGCATCGCCCGCCGCCGCTGCCCGCGTTCACCCCCGCATGGGAGCGTGGTGTCGCCCATGCGACGCACTGGACGCTCTATGCGCTTCTGCTGCTGATGCCGCTGTCGGGCTGGGCGATGGTTTCCGGCCCCGAGGGGCGCCGGCCGCTCAGCTGGTTCGGCGTCGCAGACGTACCCTACCTTCCCGTGGACGCAACCGGCGCGAGCGCCGGGCACGAGGCGCATGAGATCCTCGGCTGGACCATGCTCGCACTGGTCGTGCTCCACATCGCCGCCGCGCTGCGCCACCATCTGATCCTGCGCGATTCGATCCTGCTCCGCATCCTGCCGCGCGGCGCGCGTTAGCACGGCGCGGTAATTCATCGCACGCTTTGAACCTTTTGCAGCCCGCCTCTTGCAACCAAAAGCAGGCTCCCTAAGTTAACTGTGTACGGCGCTCGTGTCCCCCCTTTCGCGAGCCCGTATGACACGCTTCGGCGTGTCTCCTCCCTGAACCTTGGCCACCGGGTGCGTGCATCCGGTGGTTTTTTTATGTTCCTGCCTTATTCGGCAGCGTCGGCGATCGGCGCAGCGACCGCACCGTCGGCGAGCGCCTGCCCGGTCAGTGCATCGATTACCGCGCGCAACATGCGCGCCGTCGCTGCCGCCCCCACGCCCGGCTGGTCGAGCCGCCGGTCGAGATAGAGCGCCCGGTCGATCTCGAGCTGGATGGCATGAATGCCGATCTGCGGGGCGGCATGTCGTTCGAGGATATGCCCGCCCGCATAGGGCGTGTTGAGCATGTGGTGCAGCCCTTCGCGCCCCAGTGCCTCCTCGACGCAGGCCACGAAGCGCGGGCCCGCGGCACGGCCGAAGCGGTCGCCGATCACCACGCGTGCCCGCCCGCCGGCAATCGGTGGCATCGAATGAACATCGAGCAGCACCGCGCAGCCGAAACGTGCGCGCGCCGCCGCCAGCACCTGCCCCAGCGTCTCGTGATACGGCCGATGGTCGGCGGCGATCCGTTCCTCGACCTCCGCTGCGCTCAGCCGGCACCGCCACAATTCGCCCGCCGCCGCGGTGCGCCGCGGCACCAGCCCGATCCCCGCGCGTACCTTCACCGACGCCCCGGCGCCGCGGCACGCACCATCGTCGATCAGCGGATCGCGCTCGTGCTCGGCACGGTTCAGGTCGATCCACGCCCGCGGCGCCACCTGAAGCAGCAACGTCTCCCGCTCACGCGCCGCCAGTGCAATTGCGTCGACGTGACGATCTTCCAGCGCCGCCAGACTCGCCAGCGGCGCACGTAGCGCCATTCGCAACGCCGGAGGGTAGTCGCGCCCAGCATGCGGCACCGACAGCACCACCGGGCTCTCGGGCAGCATCTCGCCGAACGTGCGGAAGGAAGGGGTCATTCCGCGCTACCCTATGGAAGCCGCCGTGCCGCTGCAACGTGTCGTCGTGGAGCAGGCGTTCACCATGTCCGCTGGTGGAAAAATCAACGTCGCTCGGGCATATAAAGCCGCGAACGGGAGTTGTGGACGCGATGATACGGATTCTGCTGGCCGAAGACGATGCGGTGATGCGCGAATATCTCGGGCGCGCGCTCGAGCGTTCGGGTTATCACGTCACGTCGGTCGATCGCGGCACCGCCGCGCTGCCGTTGCTGGAAAGCGAGCGGTTCGACCTGCTGCTCACCGACATCGTCATGCCCGAGATGGACGGAATCGAGCTGGCGCAAAAGGCACAGGAACTGGCGCCGGGGATGCGCGTCATGTTCATCACCGGCTTTGCAGCGGTGACGCTGAAGGCCGGCAATGCGATGCCGCAGGCACGCGTCCTGTCAAAGCCGTTCCACCTGCGCGACCTGGTGCTGGAGGTCGACCGGCTGTTCGACACCGGCACCGCGAACGAGCTGATCTGACGGCCGCGGCAACAAAAGCGTAAAAAGCCGCTTGCGCCCCTTCGACCCAGTCGTTAGAGGCGCACCCCTACGGAGGGCGTGTAGCTCAGTGGTAGAGCACTGTGTTGACATCGCAGGGGTCGCAAGTTCAATCCTTGCCACGCCCACCATCTAAAAAAGCCCTGGAGGTCTTCGGACCTCTGGGGCTTTTTTAGTTTTACGTACCCTACGCGATCAGCCGCCCAGTTCCGCACGAACGAGCGCCGCGCCTGCCGCGAGCGCGCGCAGCTTGCCGCGTGCAACGTCGCGCGCAAGCGGCGCCATGCCACAATTGGTCGCCGGCAAGAGCTTGTCGGCATTGACGAACGCCAGCGCCTTGCGCAGCGTTTCGGCGACCTGCTCCGGCGTTTCGACCGTGTCGGTCGCCACGTCGATCGCGCCGACCATCACCTTCTTGCCGCGCACCAGCTCGATCAACTCCATCGGCACGCGCGAATTCTGGCATTCCAGCGAGATGATATCGATCGTCGACGCCTGCAGATTGGGGAAGGTCTGCTCATATTGCCGCCACTCGGCGCCAAGCGTCTTTTTCCAGTCGGTATTGGCCTTGATCCCATAGCCATAGCAGATGTGCACGGCGGTCTCGGCGGTCAGCCCTTGGGCGGCGCGTTCCAGCGTCTTGATCCCCCAGTCGTTCGCCTCGTCGAAGAAGACGTTGAACGCCGGCTCGTCGAACTGGATGATGT
This sequence comes from Sphingomonas sp. 8AM, assembly GCF_902506455.1. Classification (GTDB taxonomy): domain Bacteria; phylum Pseudomonadota; class Alphaproteobacteria; order Sphingomonadales; family Sphingomonadaceae; genus Sphingomonas. Next base: position 3,452,267 of record NZ_LR733844.1, read on the forward strand.
CGACGCCGGCCGCCTCCAACTCGCGCGCTTCCTCGTTCAGGATGCAGGCAAACTCCCACGCCAGTTTCTCGCGGCTGCGGTAATGATCGTCAAAGAGCGTATCGATCATCGTCATCGGCCCGGGCAGCGTCCATTTGATCGGCTGATCGGTTTGCGCGCGCAGGAATTTGGCGTCCTCGACGAACACCGGCGCCGGGCGCGACACCGCGCCGGTGACGGTCGGCACGCTCGCATCATAACGGTTGCGGATGCGGACCACTTCGCGCTTGGCGAAATCGACGCCGCTCAGATGCTCGACGAAGGTCGTGACGAAATGTTGACGGGTCTGTTCGCCGTCCCCGACGATCGTGATCCCGGCCCGCCGCTGGTCGTCGACCGCCAGCCGCAACGCGTCCTGCTTGCCGCCCGCCAGTTCCGCCCCTTCCAGCCGCCATGGCGACCACAAGGTTTCGGGCTGGGCGAGCCACGCAGGTTTGGGCAGGCTGCCCGCGGTCGTCGTCGGCAATAACGTCATGTTCGATACCTTCCTGGCAAGCGGCTGGATTACAGCCCGCAAGTCGCGGACCAGCGCGCGAGCGCGGCCCCGTGTGGCTTGATGAATTGTTCCTCGGCGAAGCGGCCCTGCTCGACGGCGAGCCGGCTGCGCTCCTCGCGGTCGTAGACGATGCGGGTCAGCGAATAGTCCTGATAGTTCAGGCTCGGCCGGTAATGTTCCGCGGCGACCGAGTTGGCATTGTAGATCTCGGGCCGGTAGATCTTCTGGAAGGTCTCCATCGTACTGATCGTGCTGGCGAGTTCGAGATCGGAATAGTCGCCGACCAGATCGCCGATATGGTAGAAGGCCAGCGGTGCGACGCTGTGCGATGGCATGAAGTAGCGCGCCGTCATTCCCATCTTTGCGAAATAATGATCGGTGGCGGAAAGATCGTCGGTGCGATATTCAACGCCCAGGATCGGGTGCGCGTTGGCGGTGCGGTGATAGACGTGCTTGCTCGACACGCTCAGGCAGATCACCGGCGGCTTGGCGAAATGATCGCGATACGCGGCCGACTTCAGGAAATGCTTGAACAGATTGCCGTGGAGCTCACCGAACTGTTCGGGCACGCCACCCGGTCCATTGCGGCGGACATGCTCCGGCATCACGACGCAGAAGTCGTAATCGCGAATATACGACGAAAAATTGTTACCGACGATACCGTCGGTCCGTGTGCCCCTGCGCCGGTCGACGACCGCAGTATGCAGGATCTCGATGAGCGGAAAGGCATCGTCGCTGGCGCCCGCCCCGATCCGCAGCGCCGCGGAAATGATGCTAAGGTCGACGGCATAACGGTCTCCCGCCGGATTATCCCAGTGCATCAGTGCGTTGAAGCGATGATCGATCATCGCCAGCGTCTTGCGGAGGTTTTCCTGACGGCTTTCCCCGCGGGCCAGGTTCGCGAAGTTGGTCGTGATGCGCGTGTTGTCGGCGGGGCGATAATCCTCGTCGAAGGCGATCCTGCTGATCGTGAATGTGAAGCCGCTATCCGTCATGACTCACCTGCTTGTTACGGACAGGGGTCGAGGAAGAGCGCGCCGGGCGTGGACCGGCACGGAGCATTTGCACCCCGCACCATGCGTCAAGCGCGATCCACCGGAGGAACCCCCGTCCGAGGAACGTTATCGCGTCGAAGGCAGGTCTCCTGGCTCACGGGTCAACGCGGTGGCTCCGGCCTTCCCGGGCACCTTGCGAGCGCCCAGTGACACAAAATGGAGCCGCCGCTCGCCGCTTACAGTTGCGGGGGCAGCGCCGGACTTTGCCCGAAGGGACATCACCGGCTTCCCGTCTTAGCCTCATCGCCATGCCTGGAATGAGGAACCTCGACACCGCAGTATGGACACGACCGTCGCCGACTTGTCAACCATGATATAAAGACATCCTTATATCTTGATATCGTGGCGGGGTGCTGAAATCGCCAGATCGGGTCTTCGACGGACCTCCATGCTTGTTGGTGTCACAATCGTGCCGTAGCAACGGCGGGTCCGCGGGGGCGGACAGGGGGAATGCTCGATGGGGATGAAGGCACGCTTTGCGGCGGCCGTGGTGCTGGCCGCGCTTGTCGCGCAGCCGGCGGCGGCGCAGGAACATACGGCGGTGAAGGCCGGCTTCACGCTACCGGCGCACAGCGGCAAGAGGATCCTGCTGTTTCGTCCGATCGTACGTGTCGGCGCGCAATCCACGGGCGGATTGTTCGAGCCCAACGGCGACTGGACCGATCAGGCGCGCGCCAATCTCGAGAGCGCGCTCGCCGCGCGGCAGGCCGCGCTCGGCAACACGGTCGTCGCCGCCCCCGTCGCGCTGGGCGACGAGGCGCGGCTGGTTGAGGAATATCAATCGCTGTTCGGCGCGCTGTCGCAGGCGGTGATCGAATATCAGTTCTTCCGCGGCAACCGCCTGCCAACCAAAAAGAAGGACAACAAGGCCGGCGTGTTCGACTGGTCGCTGGGCAGCGGAGTCGCCGCACTGCCGGGCGCGAAGGATGCCGATTACGCGCTCTTCCTCTACAACAAGGACGCCTACGGCTCGACCGGTCGCAAGATCCTGCAGGTGCTGGCCTTGCTCGGCCCCGGCGTCGCGATCAAGTCCGGCGAACATGCCGGGTTCGCAGGGCTGGTCGATCTTAGGACCGGCGACGTCCTGTGGCTCAACGCCGACATGGCGATGGGCGGCGACGTACGTACCGCCGACGGCGCGCAGAAGCGTGTCGGACAGTTGCTGGAGGAGTTTCCGGGCAGCGACGCCGCCCCGACCACTCCCATCGCGACGAAGCAGTGATGCGACGCCTCGTCGGGCTGTGCGCCTGGCTCACCGCCGCCGCGCCAGCGGCAGCGGCAGCGACGACCACGCCGGCACCGCTGCCCCCGCCCTATGCTGGCGCGTACCAGCCGCAGGGCGTCGACGAGATCGGACTGTGGAAGCAGCTGGACGAGGACGAGCGCGTTCTCGCCAACTCGCCGATCCTGATCCGCGACGAGGCGCTCAACGCCTATATCCGCGGCGTGCTATGCGCGACGGTCGGGGCGGAGCGGTGCAGGGCGGCGCGCCTGTACATCCTGCGCACGCCGCTGGTGAACGCCAGTATGGCACCCAACGGGACGCTGCGGCTCTTCAGCGGGCTGCTGCTCCGGGTCCGCAGCGAGGCGGAACTCGGCGCGGTGCTAGGCCACGAATTTGGCCATTTCGAGCAGCGCCATACCCTCGCCAGCTTCAGGGCACGGCGTAACAGCACCGACCTGCTCAGCTGGGCCGCCCTGCTCGCCAGCATGGCGCCCTATGCAGGTGGTGCCTACAATTTCCAGACGATGCAGATCTCGGTCTATGGCCGGCTGGCCCGCTTCAGCCGCGATCAGGAACGCGAGGCCGACCTGCACGGGATCGGCTATCTGAACGGCAGCGCGCTGCGCCCGCAGTCCGCGGCTATCGTCTGGCAGAACATGATGACCGAGGCGGAGCGCTCCGCCGCCGCGCGCGGGCAGGCGCACCCGCGCTTCGATCGAGAGCCGTTCTTTGCCTCGCACCCCTCCGACGCCGAGCGCGCGGTGACGATGGCCGCGCTCGCCGCACCCGATGCGGCCACGCGCGACGACGGGGCGGCGCGCTATGCCGCGGCGCTCGCGCCTTGGCTGCCCTTGTTCCTCGACGACCAGATCAAGCTCAACGACTTCGGCGCCAGCGACTATCTGATCGGGATGCTCAGTGAACGGGGCGCCACCGCGCCGCTCTGGGTCGCGCGTGGCGATCTGTACCGCGCGCGGGGTTATCCGCGCGATCTGGTGTCCGCCGCCGAGTTCTACGGTAATGCCGCCGGGCTCGACGCAAATTCGGCGGAGGCGCAGCGCGGGCTCGGTCTCTCGCTCATCAAGATCGGGCGGCGCAGCGACGGCGTCACGGCGCTGCGCCGCTATCTCCAGCTCAAACCCGATGCACCCGATGCCGCGATGCTCGGCATGTTGGTTTCCACGCCAGGACAGGGCCAATGACCATGACGACGATCCGGAACACCGCCCTTGCTCTCGTCACGACCCTTGCGCTGCTGGGCACCGGCGCGGCGAGCGCGCATGGCTATCGCGAGCAGGGTAAGCCGGCCGAGGTCGCGGCCTCGGCGCTTGTCGTGACCCCGACGCGCGACTGGAACCAGCTCTCGGGCAAGCGGGGCAAGAAGGCCGAAGTGTGGACGCTGGACGGCGAACAGCTCGACCAGGTTACCTTCTACGGCGGAATCGCGCCGGGCGAGCCGCTGTTCCGCGAGCGCGACAAAAAGGGCAAGCCGCTGCCGAAGTTTACCCGCGAGACGCTGCTGGCCGAAGTGCCGGGCCTGCTCGAATCCACCTATCGCACCGATCGCGCGATCGCCAGCTTCACGCTGCTGGACGCCCGGCCCGAGCGGTTCCTCGGCACCGACGGCATCCGCTTCGCCTATGAATATGTCGACGACGACAATCTGCCGCGCAAGGGCGAGGCGCGGGCGGCACTGGTCAAGGGCCTGCTCTACATGGCGACGCTCGACGCGCCGCGGCTGCATTATTTCAACCGCGTCGCCCCCGACTTCCGCGCGCTCGCCGACAGCGCGACGCTGCGCTGACCGCTCGACACCCGACGCATATTGACCCGCCCGCGGCGCTGGCCGAAGGCACGGGCCATGCGCTTCTTTTCCGACAATGCCGCCCCGGTCCACCCCGCCGTGCTGCGCGCGATCGCCGCGGCGGATACGCTCGACACCGCCTATGACGGCGATCGCTGGTCGAAGGCGCTCGACGAGCGCTTCTCGGCCGTGTTCGAGACCGCGGTGCGCGTGCTGTGGGTGCCGAGCGGCACCGCCGCCAATTGTCTCGCGCTCGCCGCTCTGTGCCCGCCGCACGGCGCGGTGGTCTGCCACCGCGAGGCGCATATCCAGAACGACGAATGCGGCGCGCCCGAATTCTACACGCACGGCGCCAAGCTGCTGCTCGCCGAAGGCGAGGGCGCGAAGCTGACCCCCGCCACCGCGGCGGCGGTGCTCGACCGCCAGCGCTACGACGTCCACCAGCAGCGCCCGCACGCGCTGTCGATCACCAACGCCACCGAATATGGCCGGGTCTATACGCCCGCCGAAGTCGCGGCGCTCGGCGCGCTGGCCAGGGAGCGCAAGCTCGGCTTCCATATCGACGGCGCGCGCTTCGCCAATGCGGTGGTGTCGACCGGCGCGTCGCCCGCCGATCTGACGTGGCGCGGTGGTGCGGACGCGCTCAGCTTCGGCTTCGTCAAGAACGGCGGGATGAACGCAGAGGCTTTGGTGTTCTTCGATCACGATCTCGCCGACGCGACGCTCTACCGCCGCAAGCGCGCCGGGCATCTGCTGTCGAAGGGCCGCTACCTCGCCGCGCAATTGCTGGCGATGCTCGACGATAACGTATGGCTCGATTGCGCGCGCGGCGCCAATGCCGGCGCAGCGCTGCTCGCGCAGGCGGCGGGGGTGCGGCTGCTTCACCCGGTCGACGCGAACGAGGTGTTCCTGCGCGTCACTGCCGAGGAAGCCGCGGCGCTGCGCGCTGCCGGGTTCGACTTCTACGACTGGGGCGTTGGCGAAGCACGGCTGGTGGTCAGCTGGAACCAGCGCGCCGAGGATATCGGCCCGCTCGCCGACGCGATCGCCGCACTCGGATGAGCCCCGCCGACCCGCCCAACAGCACGCGCGCGGCGGTGCTGGTACCGTTTGCGCTGGTGGTGCTGATCTGGGGTTCGACGTGGATCGTGATCCGCGACCAGCTGCACGGCGGCGCGGTCGCGGTGCCCGCAAGCTGGTCGGTCAGCTATCGCTTCCTCGTCGCGGGCGTTACGCTGGCGGCGGTCGCGGCGTGGCAGCGCGCGCCGGGCACCCGCGCGCTTTTCGCGCAACCCGGCTTCTGGCGCTTCGCCGGCCTGCTTGGCGTGTTCCAGTTCGTCCTCAACTTCAACTTCGTCTACCGCGCCGAGGAGCATATCACCTCCGGGCTGGTGGCGGTGATCTTCGCGCTCTTGCTCGTTCCCAACGCCTTGTTCGCGCGCCTCTTCCTTGGGCAGCGGCTCGGTCAGCAATTGCTGGTCGGGTCGGCGATCGCGATGAGCGGGGTGGCGCTGCTGTTCATCAAGGAAGCGCGCACCGATCCAGGCGGGCCGACCGAATCGCTGATCGGCATCGCCTTCACGCTCTGCGCGATCCTGTCGGCGTCGACCGCCAACGTCATGCAGGCGACGAAGACCGCGACGCGCTATCCGATGATCCCGACGCTCGCCACCGCGATGCTGATCGGTGCGGCGATCGATGCCAGCTGGGCGGGGATCACGACCGGCGCGCCCGTGTTCGACTGGCGCCCGGGCTATGTCGCGGGCGTGCTGTACCTCGGCATCATCGCCTCGGCACTGGCCTTCACATTATACTTCCGCATCATTCGCACGATCGGCCCCGCCAAGGCCGCCTATAACGGCGTGATCGTGCCGGTGATCGCGATGCTGCTGTCGACGGTGTTCGAGGGCTATCGCTGGACATTGCTCGCCGCGACGGGCGCTGGGCTCGCGGCGGTCGGGCTGGTCGTGGCGCTCAGCGCGCGCAGACCCGCGCGATAATCGGGGTAGCGCGGGCGCCAGTTCAGCACCCGCTTGGCCTTGCCGTTCGCCACGCGGCGGTTCTCGGCGTGAAAGCCACGCGCGGCGGGTGACAGCTGCTCGACCGGCACGATCGGCGGCGGCGCGAGTCCCAGCAACTGCGCGGCATAGGCGACGACCTCGTCCTGCGGCGCCGGCAGCTCGTCGGCGAGATTATACGCCCCCGCCGGTGCGTCGAACCCGGCCACCACCCCGCTGGCGAGATCCGTGACATGGACGCGGCTGAACACTTGCCCCGCAACGCCGGTACGATGCGCCTCGCCGCTCGCCACCCGGTCGAGCGGCGAACGTCCGGGGCCGTAAATGCCCGGCAGCCGGAACACCCTTGCCCCGCGCGCGAGCCACGCCGCGTCGGCGACATTGCGCAGCGGGCGCCGCCCGCGATCGGCAGCGGCCGCCTCGTCGACCCACGCCCCACCGGTGTCGCCATAGACGCCGGTCGAGGACAGATAGCCGAGCCACCGCCCCGCGAGCGCCGCCTCATAGTGGCGAAGCACTGGATCGCCCGCGTCGTCGGGCGGGACCGACGAGAGCACGTGCGTGCTCGCGGCCAGCCCGGCGCACACCGCCGCCTCGTCGTCGAAGCGGATCGTGCCGTCGCGTCCGTCGCGGGTAGTGGCCAGCAGCGGCGCGCCGGCCGCGCCCGCCACCGTGCGCGCCGCATAGCCCAGCCCGAAGACGAACAACCGCATCGACAACCCCTTCCTGACGCAACACCGGCCCGCCCCCCGGCCCCGCTTTCCGGCGGTGTGCCGGTGGAAGCCGAGGCAGAAGCGCGGGCCGGCACCGGACCGCGCATCAGCGCGCTCCGGCAGGCTGCTTAGGCGAAGCGCACCCGGGCGTCCACGCGGCGGCGGCGCAGCGCGACGCCTGCGAGCGCGAACCCGGCGACCATCATCGCCCAGGTCGCGGGCTCGGGCACCGGCGAGGTCATACCGGTGCGGATCGTGTCGATCGACAGGTCGGCGACTGTCGGCGCGCCGAACGCACCGGCCGCGGCGTCGCGATTGGCGATCTTCAGCACGCCCTTGGCATTGTCGGCCATCGACAGGTCGCTCAGGGCGACCGCTCCGACGCCGGGCTGCGACAGGACGTTGCGCAGCGTGTCGAAGCCGAGGCTCAGCAGCGTGTTGTCATTTGGCTTCTGCGACAAGTCGGTGTCGTCGACGAAGAAGGTCGCCGAATCGGTCCCGCCGTTGCCCGCGGCATCGGTAGTCCGCACGAAGCCGTTGGAGGACCCCGTGAAGCGGTAGCTGCCCGAGCCGATCGTCAGCACCGCACTGATCGGCGACGCTGCGCCCATGCCCGCCAGATACGACGAGGTGGCGGTCTCCGCCAACGTGCTGCCGGTCGCTGCCTCGATCGTGAAGATCGCGCTGAATGCCTGTCCCGCCAGGCTCGCCCCGGCTGCGCCGAACTGGCCGCCAGCATCGATGCCGCTCATCACCTTGCCGCTCACCGTCACCGTGGTCGGCGCTGCCGCGGCCGGCACCGCGGCCACCGCCAGCGCCGCCGCGGCGCTTCCCAGAATACTCCGCATCGTCAACACCCCTGTCTACGCAACATGCACGACCGGGAATGGCGAGCCGCTATGATGTAGACAAGCAACGCTTATTCTTAACAATGCCCGACATCGGGACGCTTTCGAACGGTGTGTTCCGGGACGGGAACCACCCGCGCGGACGACGGTTGTTGTCGCCCGCGCGGCACGTCTCCCTGCCTCAGATGAAGCCGAAGCCGCCGCCGGTGAACGCCAGATGGTCGGCGCTCACCCCCGAAACGAGGATCGAGTTGCCGCCGCCCAGATCGATCAGCGCTCCGCCATGCACGTTGCTGACGCCCGGCGCCGCGGTGAAGTGATAGGCGTCGAGATCGATCCGGTCGCCCTTGCCGAAATCGCCGATCACGTCCTTGCCCGAACCCGTCCCAAAGACGAAGTGGTCCGCACCGCCGCCGCCATAGAGCGTGTCGTTGCCGGCGCCGCCGGTGATGACGTTGTCGCGCGCATTGCCGCGGATGACGTTGTCGAGCGCGTTGCCGGTCGCGCTGATCGCATTGCCGGTCAGCGTCAGATTCTCGACGTTGTTGCCCAGCGTATAGTCGATCGACGCGAGCACGGTGTCATTGCCGCCCAGACCGTTGGCGAAATACTCGATCACACGGTCGCCGATATTGTCGACGACGTAGGTGTCGTCGCCGATACCGCCCTCCATCGTGTCCGCGCCGGTGCCGCCGTCGAGGTAATCATTGCCTTCGTTCCCGGACAGGATGTCGTCACCCGCGCCGCCCAGCAACGTGTCGTCGCCGGCATAGCCCTTGAGCACGTCGTTGCCGTCCAGCCCCGACAGCGTGTCGTTGAAGTTGGTGCCATACAGCGCGTTGTCGAGCGCGTTGCCGGTCCCGATGCGCGCATTGTTGGTCAGGTAGAGCGCCTCGACATTGGCAGTCAGGGTATAGTTCACCAGCGCATAGACGGTGTCATAGCCGCTGCCCTTGCCCGCGCCCTCGATCACCATGTCGCCGACATTGTCGACGATATAGGTGTCGTCGCCGGCATCGCCCTGCATCACGTCCGCGCCGCTGCCGCCATCGAGCCGGTCGTTGCCGTCGCCGCCATACAGCCAGTCGTTGCCCTGGTCGCCAAACAGCTGGTCGTCGCCGGCATTGCCCCAGATGTAATCGTCGCCGGCCATGCCGTGCAGGACGTCGTTGCCCGCGCTGCCGTTCAACCCGTTGGCCAGTGCATTGCCGGTGCCGACCCGCGCATTGCCGGTCAGATAGAGGTGCTCGACATTGGCGGCCAGCGTATAATCGATCGAGCTGTAGACGGTGTCGAGGCCGTCGTTGCCATATTCGCGCACTATGTCGCCGGCATCGTCGACGACATAGGTGTCGTTGCCCGGCCCGCCTTCCATGAAATCCGCGCCGGCGCCGCCGTCGAGATAATCGTTGCCCTCGTTGCCATGCAGCTTGTCGCTGCCGTTGCCGCCGAACAGCGCGTCGTCGCCGGCATAGCCGCGCAGCGTGTCGTCGCCGTCCAGGCCGCTCAGCACGTCGCCGGCCGCGGTGCCATAGATGCTGTTGTCGAGCGCGTTGCCCGTGCCCTTGGTGGCGCCGGTCACCAGATACAGGTTCTCGACATTGTCGCCCAGCGTGTAGTCGATCTTGGAATAGACGGTGTCGATCCCCTCGCCCGCGCGCTCGACGATCTTGTCGCCGGCATGGTCGACGATATAGGTGTCGTTGCCGGTACCGCCGACCAGCGTGTCGGCGCCGGTGCCGCCGTCGAGCCGGTCGTTGCCCGCCCCGCCGTACAGCTTGTCATTGCCCGCGCCGCCGAACAGGTCGTTGTCCATCGCATTGCCGGTGATGACGTTATGGTCGGCGTTCCCCGAGCCGCGGATCGCGTTGCCGGTCAGCGTCAGGGCGATCTCGCCCGCCCGCAGGTAATCGTCCGTCGTCGACACGCGCGTCACCGCATCGCCCGGCTTCGCCAACTGGTCGATCATCGAGAGATATTCGGCCGCGGCCTGCTTGTACTGGCCCTTGCTCAGCTCGCCGGGGAAAGCAGCGTTGGAATCCCAGTAATTCTGGTAGACCATGTCGTGGTCGGCCATCCACTGCATGGCCAGCTTCACGAACTCGGGAGAGTCGGTGTTGATCCCCCATTCGGCGATCGCGGTTTCCTTGCCGTGCGCAGCGGCGAAGTCCTGCTGCCACTGCAGGCCATAGGGCTGCTTGACGAACCAGTCGAACGCCTTGATCGCGTCCTTGTCGTGCCACGCGGTGTTATAGTACATGTCGACACCGATCACGTCGACATACTTGTCACCGGGATAGGCTGCTTCGGGGTTCATGTCCCATACGTCAAGGCCTAAGCACCATTCGAAGACGAACTTGTCCGAGACCGAGCGTGCTGCATCGACGAACTTGCGGAACGCCGCGGCGTAATTCTCCGGCTCGCCGACCGCGGAAGACGAATTCCAGCCCTTGCCGTTGAATTCCCAGCCAAGCCGGACATAGATCTTGTCGTCACCGGTCGAGGCCGCCGCGAGCTGTTTGGCCATCGCGAGGAAGTTGGCGTCGTACTTGCCCGCACCCGCGTCGCCCAGCTTGGCGCCGTACGGGATCAGCGGGATTGACCACATGATCGAGACGTCCTGATTGGCGAACATGTCGGCCTGCCACTGCACCGATGACAGCCAGTCCTTCCAGCCCGCTGTACCGCCATGCAACTGGATCGCATCCAGGCGTCCGCCCGCCCAGGCCTGATCCTTCAAGTAATCGTCAACGCTGTACGCGTTGTATACCGATGACAACATGTTGAATACTTCCCGCCCATGCCTGATATCCCCCGATATCAAGCACGCCCCACGATAACCTTGAGAAGTGAGGTTGATGACGAGTTAAGCATCTGGACCAGCGCCATGACACGTCCCTCCCTGGCGCTGCCGCCGGGCGCCGGGGCGCCGGCCAACGCGCCGCGCCACGATCGCGCGGCGGTCCGCGCGCGACCTTGACCCCGTCGACCAGACGGCTGACGCGCAGTCACGGCGGCGGCGCTTCACTATTCCTTGCATGATCTGCCGGTTCGCGGGCATGACGGGTGCACGGCACCATCGATGCAACCGGTCGCGACGCGCGTACCGATCCAGCTTGGTCGGCGGCGCGCAACGAGGACCAGGGAAGCAGCGATGAACGGAACCGCAGCGTCGATGCACGACGATGGCGTGCCGAGGGACAAGGTCAAAGCGTCGCAGACGTTCGAGGGCGTCCAGCTCCTGCGCGGCTTCGCGGCGATGATGGTGGTGTTTCACCACATGTGCTGGGTCGTCACCACCTATCACCCCGGCCAATCCGCCATCGCGACGTTCCGGCGCCTCGCCGAGGTCGGCGCCGGCGGCGTGGACGTGTTCTTTTGCATCAGCGGCCTCGTGATCGCGCATGCCGCCCGCAATCTGTCGGCGGGGGCGGGCAGCGCGCGCACCTTCGCATGGCGGCGACTGCTGCGGGTGCTGCCGCCCTACTGGATTTTCACAGGCCTGTTGTTGTTGCTGTGGGTGACGGGGATCGGACTGAAGGGGCTGAACGTCACCCCCGGTCTCGTCGTCGCGTCCTTCCTGCTGATCCCCTGGCCGAAAACGACCGCGGCGGGCGCGATGAGCTATCACCCGATCCTCGATGTCGGCTGGACGCTGACGTTCGAGATGTACTTTTATGCGATCTGCACGCTTGTCATCGCGCTGGCGGGTGGACGGCGCATCTGGCCGTGGACGATCGCGGGGCTGGGTGTCGTCGCAACACTCAGCCTCCTGACGGCGGGATCTGACGGCGTTGCCTCGGCAACCCTTGCCTCGCCGCTGCTGTGCGAATTCATCGCCGGCGTGCTGCTGGCCCGCTTCGTTGCCGGTCGAGTCGCTCCACGTGCAGGCCGCGTCCTGATCGTGCTCGGCGTCGCCGGGTTCGTCGCGTCGATCTTCGTTCGCGATCCGATGGCGTGGCGCGTGCTGTGCTGGGGCATTCCGGGTGCCTTGCTGGTTGCGGGCGCGGTGCTGATCCCGGTCCGCCTCGACACGCGCGTATCGCGGCTCTTCGGCTTTCTCGGCACTGCCTCCTATACCATCTATCTCGTCCATCCCTTCTTCACATTGATCGCAGGGACCTTGCTGAAGCGGGGAACGATGACGCAAATTCCTCCTGATTTATTGCTGATCGTGTTGACCATCGTTGCTGTGGCCGGCTCGGCGATAAGCTGGTTCTTCGTGGAAGGGCCGCTGATCCGGTTGCTCAAGCCCCGTTCGCGCACCGCGACGCTGGCGAAGCGGTCGCTCGGCGCATCAACCGCACCCGTCACCCCCGACGCACCTCGTTGAGAACCCTGTCGATCGTTACGCGCTTGCGCGCGGCAGAAGCACGCGGCTAGAAGGCGCCGCGTGCGAGGCTGCCGCCGGAACGAGCGGCCGTGTTCATGATACGGCAGGGAGTTTGAGCTGGTGCAACGGGTCGTGCCCAAGCGTGGAAGGTCGTCGCAGCGTTGCGACGGATGCCACGCCGCGGCGGTGAGCGTATGATAACGACGGACAGTCCCCTGCGCATCTGTCTCGTGATCGAGGCGGGCGGCGGCGGCGCGAGCCGCCATGTGCTCGACCTCGCCGGCGCGTTCCGGGCGCGCGGCCACCATGTCCATCTGATCTATTCGGCGGTGCGCGCCGAGGCGCGGCACCTCGCCGAGATCGCGGCGCTGCCTATCACCGCCGAGCCGCTGGAGATGCACCGCTCGCTCGGGCTGCACGATTTAGCCTCGGCGCGCGCGCTGGGGGTCGCGGTGCGCCGCGCCGGGCCGTTCGACATCGTCCACGGCCATAGCTCGAAGGCCGGCGCGCTGGTCCGGCTCGCCGACGTCGGCGGCGCGAAGCGCGTCTATACGCCGCACGCCTTCCGCGGACTCGATCCCGGCGCGTCGCTGCCGGCGCGGGTCTTGTTCAACGGCGCGGAGATCGCGCTCGGCCTGACGCGCACCGACGCGCTGATCGCGGTGTCCAGCGAGGAGCTGGCGTTTGCGCGCAAGCTGCATATCGCCGATGGCCGCTGCCACCTGATCCGCAACGGCGTCATCAACATTCCGGACGTCACCCGCGCACAGGCGCGCGCCACGCTCGGCCTGCCCGACGATGCGCCGGTGATCGGCTTCGTCGGTCGCCTCTCCTATCAGAAGGCGCCGGAGCGCTTCGTCGAGGCGATGCGCCGCGCGATGGCGCAGGTGCCGACGCTGCGCGCGGTGCTCCTCGGCGACGGCGAATGCGCCGATGCGGTCGAGCAGGACCTCGCCGCGTCCGGCATGGCGGATCACTTCATCTGGAAGCGCTCCGCGAAGGCGCAGGATTATCTGCCCGCCTTCGACGCGGTGATGATGACCAGCCGCTACGAGGGCCTGTCCTACGTCCTGCTCGAAAGCCTCGCCGCGCATGTCCCGATCGTCACCACCGAGGTGGCGGGCGCGCAGGACGTGATCGGCGACACCGGCTGCGGCGTGATCGTCGCCAACGACGAAACGGTGGTCGACCGGCTGGTCGAGGCCGCGACCCTGATCGGCACCGATGCGGCGGCGCGCGCCGCCATGGCCGCTGCCGCCGCGCGGCGCAGCAACGAGGTGAACGGAATGCGCATGATCGACGAGACCGAGCGGCTCTACCGCCAGCTGGTCGGCCAGCCTTGATGCAGACCGTCTTCATCAACGGGCGTTTCCTCACCCAGCCGATCAGCGGCGTGCAGCGTTATGCGCAAGAGATCGTCACCGCGCTCGACGCGCTGGCCGGCGATGGCGCGCTCCCGGCGCGCTACGTGCTGCTCACCCCGCCCGGCGCGCGCACGCTGCCGCTGCGGCATATCGAAACGCAGACGATCGGCAAGCGCGCCGGCCATTATTGGGATCAGGTCGATTACGCGCGCGCCGCCAGCCGCGGCACCGCTCTGTGCCTCGCGATGACCGGACCGGTCGCGCTGCGCCGGCAGGTGGTGGTGATCCACGACGCCGCGGTGCAGCGCCATCCCGAGCATTTCAGCAAACCCTATGTCTTTGCGCACAGCTGGCTCGACCGGCTGCTCGCGCGCCGCGCGGTGGTCGCGACCGTGTCCGAATTCTCGCGGCGCGAACTCGCCGACGTGCTGCCGGTCGCGGCGAAGGACATCGTCGTCGCCCCCAACGGTGCCGAGCATCTGTCGATCACGCCCGATGCCGGTGTGGTCGAGCGGTTGGGGCTGACCAAGGGCGGCTATTTCCTCACGCTCGGCAATCTCACCCGCAACAAGAACCTCGCGGTCGCGCTGCGTGCGCTGGCGCGGCTCCAGCCGGGCAGCGCGAAGCTGGTCGCGGTCGGGCGGATGGACCGCTCGGTGTTCGGCTCGGCCGGGCTGCCCGAGCCGGGTGCCGACGTGCTGCTCCCCGGCCGGCTCGACGATGCCGAGGTCGCCGGGCTGATGCAGGGCGCGCGCGCGCTGATCTTCCCGAGCATCTACGAAGGCTTCGGCATCCCGCCGCTCGAGGCGTTCGTCAACGAATGTCCGGTGCTCGCCAGCACCGCACCGGCGGTGCAGGAAGTGTGCGGCGACGCCGCCGATTATTTTGAGCCGCATGACGATGCAACGCTCGCGCGGCTGATGCAGATGCTGCTCGACGATCACGACGGCGAGGTCCGCCGCGAGCGGCTGGCGAAGGGCCGGCAGCGCGTCGCGCGCTACACGTGGCGCGGTTCGGCGCAGATCCTCGCCGACGCCTGTGCGAAGGTCGCCGCGCGATGAAGGTGCTGATCGTCAACGTCCTCTATCCGCCGCACAAGATCGGCGGCGCGGAGAAATCGGTGTCGCTGCTCGCCGAGGCACTGGTCCGCGCCGGCGACGAGGTGGTGGTCGCGACGCTCGACGACATCGCCGCGCCCGTTACCGAGGTGAAGAACGGCGTGACGCTCCGTCGCCTGCCGATCGACAATGTCTACTGGCCCTACGATCCCGACGCGCCCGCGCAGCCGAAGCTGAAGCGGCTGCAATGGCACGCGCGCAACCGCTGGAACCGCGCGGCCGCGCGCCGGATGGGGAAGCTGCTTGACGAGGTTCGCCCCGACGTCGTCCATTGCAACGTCATCACCGGGTTCAGCCCGGCGATCTGGCGCGAGATCAAGCAGCGCAAGCTGCCGCTCGTCCAGACGCTGCGCGATTACGGCGTGATGTGCACGCGCTCGGCACTGTTCAAGAACGGCGCGAACTGCACGACGCGCTGCCTCGAATGCCGCGTGCTCACCGCGCCGGGCAAAACCGAGTCCGCGCGCGTCGACCAGCTCGTCTCGAACAGCGATTACGTCATCCGCCGCCACCATGCCGAGGGCTATTTCCCGGGCGTGCCGGCACGGCGCATCTTCAACATCGTCCCGCTCGACGAACAGCCGCGCGACACCAAGGCACCCGACGCGCCATTCGTGTTCGGCTTCATCGGCCGCATCGAGGCCGAAAAGGGAATCGACGTGGTGCTGGAGGCAACCACCCGCGTCTCCCGCGCCGACTGGCGGCTGCGCATCGCCGGGGTCGGTGTGCCCGAATACGTCGCCGAACTGAAGGCGCGCTATCCCGATCCACGCATCGAGTGGCTCGGCTTCTCGCAGGCGGGCGACTTCTACCGCGCGATCGATACCGTGCTGATCGCCTCGGTCTGGCCCGAGCCGTTGCCGCGCACGCTGATCGAGGCGCTGTCCTACGGCCTGTCGGCGATCTGCGCCGAGGCGGGCGGCATTCCCGAGATCGCCGACCTTGCCGCCCACGCGATCACTTACGAGCCCACCGATGTGGAGGCGCTGGCTGCCGCGATGGACACCGCGCTTGGCGATGCCGCGGCGTGGCGAACGGGCGGGCTCAGCGACCCGCAAGCGCTCGGCTGGTTCGCGGAGGACAAGATCGTCGCGGAGAATCGCGCTGCCTATTCCGACGCGATCGCGGCGACGGCGGCACGCTGAGCTGTCCTTGAGGCGCTGAAACGGCTGGTGATCGACGCTGTCGATCATACCGTCCGACTTTTCGCATTTTCCCGATCAGTCTCCGTCCGCTACCACTGGTGTCACAGATCGCCGGAAAGGTCGTGCGCGCCCGTGCGTAGTGGCAGCAGCAGGCCCGGACACCGGTCGCGACAGGAGACGAGACATGGACGCCATTACCGAAGGTAGCCCGATCAACGATCCCAGGAAGCAGCCCGCCGCGATGCGCAAGCTGCTGGGGCACACGTCGCGCGACTGGTGGCCTGAGTCGTTGTCGATCGACATCCTCCATCAGCAAGGCAAGTCGGGCAGCCCGTTCGGCGACGATTTCGACTATGCCGCCGAATTCCTGAAGCTCGACCTGAAGGCGGTGAAGGCCGACCTGACCGCGCTGATGACCGACAGCCAGCCGTGGTGGCCGGCCGATTACGGGCATTACGGCCCGTTCTTCATCCGCATGGCCTGGCACTCGGCCGGTACCTACCGCACCGGCGACGGGCGCGGCGGGTCGTCGGCAGGGCAACAGCGCTTCGCCCCGCTCAATTCGTGGCCGGACAACGGCAATCTCGACAAGGCGCGCCGCCTGTTGTGGCCGATCAAGCAGAAGTACGGCCGCGCGCTCAGCTGGGCCGACCTGTTCATCCTCGCCGGTAATGTCGCAATCGAATCGATGGGCGGTCCGACCTTCGGCTTCGGCGGCGGACGCGCGGACGTGTTCGAGCCCGAGAAGGACGTTTACTGGGGCACCGAGGAGGAATGGCTCGGCCAGACCCGCATCGACGAGGAAGCCGGGCTGGCGCTCGAAAGCCCGCTCGCCGCGATCCAGCACGGCCTCATCTACGTGAACCCGGAAGGCCCGGGCGGCTGCCCGAACCCGATGGGCTCGGCGCGCGACATGCGCGAGACGTTCGCGCGTATGGGCATGAACGACGAGGAAACCGCCGCGCTCACCGCCGGTGGCCATACCTTCGGCAAGGCGCACGGTGCGGGTGATCCCAAGCTGGTCGGCCGCGAGCCGGAGGGCGCGGACATCGCGTCGCAGGGGCTCGGCTGGGCCTCGACGCACGAAAGCGGCATGGGCGATCACACGATCACCTCGGGGATCGAGGGCGCGTGGACCCCGACGCCCACGACGTGGGACATGACCTATTTCGACATGCTGCTCGACCACGAATATGAGATCGTGAAGAGCCCGGCCGGCGCGCATCAGTTCCAGCCGGTTGGCAACCCCGACGACACGCTGGCCCCCGCCGCGCACACGCCGGGCAAGAAGGTGCCGACGATGATGACTTCGGCCGACATGGCGCTGAAGGTCGACCCGAAATACCGTGAGGTCATGGAGAAATTCCGCGCCAACCCCGCCTGTTTCGCGGAGGCGTGGGCGCGCGCGTGGTTCAAGCTGACCCACCGCGATATGGGGCCGAAGATTCGGTACCTCGGCAGCGAGGTGCCGCAGGAAGACCTGATCTGGCAGGATCCGATCCCGGCGGTCACTCACCCGCTGGTCGACGCCGCCGATGTCGCATCGCTCAAGGCGACGCTGCTCGACCGGCTGTCGGTGCAGGATCTGGTCAGGACCGCCTGGGCCTCGGCCTCGACCTTCCGCGGATCGGACAAGCGCGGTGGCGCGAACGGTGCGCGCATCCGCTTCGCTCCGCAGCGCAACTGGGAGGTCAACGAGCCCGAGAACCTCACCCGCGTGCTCGGCGTGATCGAACAGGTGAAGGCCGAGTTCGACGGCCCGGCGACGGGCGGCAAGCAGGTGTCGATCGCCGACCTGATCGTGCTCGGCGGCAGCGCGGCGGTCGAGAAGGCGGCAAAGGACGCCGGGCATGACGTCACCGTGCCGTTCACGCCGGGCCGCGCCGACGCGCTGGAGGAGCAGACCGACGCCGAGAGCTTCGACGTGCTCGAGCCCAAGGCGGATGGCTTCCGCAACTATCTGCAGGTCAAGTTCAACGTACCGACCGAGGAATTGCTGGTCGATCGCGCGCAATTGCTCGGGCTCACCGCGCCGGAGATGGCGGTGCTGGTCGG
Source organism: Sphingomonas sp. 8AM (assembly GCF_902506455.1). Classification (GTDB taxonomy): domain Bacteria; phylum Pseudomonadota; class Alphaproteobacteria; order Sphingomonadales; family Sphingomonadaceae; genus Sphingomonas. Next base: position 3,470,480 of record NZ_LR733844.1, read on the forward strand.
GGGCTTGCGCGTGCTCGGCGCCAACGCGCAGGGCAGCGAACATGGCGTGTTCACCAGGCGCGTCGGGCAGCTGACCAACGACTTCTTCGTCAACCTGCTCGACATGAATACCGCGTGGAAGCAGGTCAGCGACGAGAGTGACGAGGAGTTCGTCGGCACCGATCGCAGCACGCACGAGCAGAAGTGGACCGCGTCGCGCACCGATCTGGTGTTCGGATCCAACTCACAGCTTCGCGCGCTGTCGGAGGTCTATGCCTGCGACGATTCGAAGGAAAAGTTCGTGGCCGACTTCGTCACCGCCTGGACCAAGGTGATGGACGCGGACCGTTTCGATCTGGTCACGCACTGAGAGATCGGCTAGCAAGCCGTTGAAGAATTGGGAGGGATCGGGCTGCGCCATTCGGCTGCGTCCCGGTCCCTTCCTCCTTGTACCGGCCGAACAGCCCTTCGGGTCGCCCCGTGGCTGGACAGTCGGGGTCGCCGGCGTGCCCCCCACGCCGGCGGCCGAACTTGCGAGGCGGGGCATCATATTTCGTCATTGCGAGCGTAGCGAAGCAATCCAGGGCGTCCTGATCCGGCCCTGGATTGCTTCGCTACGCTCGCAATGACGTACTCTTCGTCACCCCGGCGACGGCCGGCCCCAGTTGGGAAGGCCGAAGAAACGGAGCGCGGCGCACGTCACCAGCGTGCCCCAACCGGCCCGCCGCCCGAAGAGCGCCCTACTTCTTCCCGTCATCCTTGCGCGAGTTCGCGAACAGCACCGCCGCGGCGACCGCCGCCGAACCGATCCCGACGCCCAGCCACGTCTTCCCCGGCTGCCAGCGGCCCTTGCGCTGATGCGCGGCGGCGCGCGGCGCGCCGGCTTCTTCATGCGCCTTGGCGGCCGCGGCGGCTGCCAGGATCTCGTTGGGTTGCTCGTCGCTCACGTCACTCTCCTTTTGGCGCGTCATAGCGCGCACGAAAGCCATTGGCGAACGCCGCCAATCGCCCTTCAACGATCGCGGCGCGCAGGTCGGCCATCAACGCTTCGTAGAAGGCGATATTGTGCTCGGTCATCAGCATCGCCCCCAGCATCTCGCCCGCGCGTACCAGATGGTGGACATAGGCGCGCGTCCACGTCGTGCACACCGCACACGCGCAATCCGGGTCGAGCGGACCCTGATCCTCGGCAAACCGCGCGTTGCGGATGTTGATCGGCCCGGTCCGCGTGAACGCCTGCCCCGTCCGCCCGGAGCGCGTCGGCATCACGCAGTCGAACATATCGACCCCGCGCTCGACGGCGCCGACGATATCGGTCGGCTTGCCCACCCCCATCAGATAGCGCGGCTGCTCGACGGGCAATTGCCCGGTCGCGAAGTCGAGGCAGCCGAACATCGCCGCCTGCCCCTCGCCGACCGCCAGCCCGCCGATCGCATAGCCGTCGAAGCCGATGTCGATCAGCGCATCGGCGCTCGCCTTGCGCAGCCCTTCGTCGAGCGCGCCCTGCTGGATGCCAAAGATCGCATTGTTCGCGGCATGGTCGCCGCCGCCGTCGAACGCATCGCGGCTGCGCTTCGCCCAGCGCATCGATCGCTCCATCGCGGCGGTCTGCACCTCGCGGGTCGAGGTCGTCGGCACCAGCTCGTCGAACGCCATCACGATGTTGCTGCCCAGCAAGCGCTGGATCTCGATCGAGCGTTCCGGCGTAATCATGTGCCGCGTGCCGTCGAGGTGCGACGCGAACGCCACGCCCTCCTCGGAGCGCTTGGTCAGCGCCGACAGGCTCATCACCTGATAGCCGCCCGAGTCGGTCAGGATCGGCCTGTCCCAGCCCATAAAGCGATGCAGCCCCCCCAGCCGCGCCACCCGCTCCGCACCGGGACGCAGCATCAGATGATAGGTGTTGCCGAGGATGATGTCCGCGCCGGCGCGCTCGACGTCGGCGGGCTTCATCGCCTTGACGGTCGCGGCGGTGCCGACCGGCATAAACGCCGGCGTGCGGATCACCCCGCGATGCATCGTGATCGTGCCCGTCCGCGCCGCGCCATCGGTTGCGGCGACCGCGAAAGCGAAGCGCGTCATCGCCGTCCTCCGCGCCGCTTCCTGTCGGCATCGGGCGCGTCGTCCTTTTTCTCGGGCCGCCGCCCCGCAGTCGGCCCGCGCGCATCGACCGGCATCGTGCGGTAGGTCAGCAGTTCGGCCCGGCTGATCGCATGATCGCCGTCGCGATCGTAACGCGCGAACAGCCGCGAGAAATGATCCTGCAACTCCGCCAGCGTCACTTCGCCGTCATTGTCGCGATCGACCTCATACGGGCTCGGCAGCGCAGCGCGGTCGCCGAGATAGCGCAGCGCCCAGTCGCCGAACGCGATGTAGCGCAGCTTGCCGGTCTTGTTCGGATCGAACGCCGCCAGCGACGCCGCGACGCATTCCTCAAGCTCGTAGCGTTCGACCTTCGCATCACCGTCGCGGTCGCAGGCGGCGATCATCATCGCCACCGGCTCGACCACCATCGTCGCCGGGGTCTGCGGGGTGGCGGGTAGCGGCGCGCGGACGGTGATGTCGCCGTCCTGCGGCGTATCTTGCACCGGGGCCGCGGCGAGCAGGAGCAACGCAAACGGAATCATTACCGCTCCGTGGCAGAAGCCTGCGCGGATCGCCAGCGTCTTCGGGCCGCGCCGTCACCCCTCCATCGCGGACTTCGTATCCTCCAGCGCGAGATCGACCAGAGTCCGCATCGCCGCGGTCGCGCCTGCCACGTCGCCCGCCGCGATCATATCGTGGACGCGCACATGGTCGGGGATCGGGTTGCGCGGCAGCGCCCGTGCGCGCTGCTTGTATTGCGTCGTCCAGTGGATCGCCGCGCCGATGCTCGCGCTCAGCACCATCAGCGCGTCGTTGCGCGTCGCACGCAGCACCGCATTGTGGAAATCCTTGTCCGCCGCGCGCCCCGCCTCGGTTGCCAGCGTATGCCGTCGCATCGCCGCCAGCGCGTCCTTCATCGCCTTCAGATCAGCCTTGTCGCGCCGCTGCGCCGCCAGCCCCGCCGCCGCCGGCTCGACGATCGCGCGCAGCTCGAACAGCGCGCGAACGAACTGCACATCCGGCGCCCCCGCGAACGCCCAGGCGAGCACATCAGGGTCGAGCAGATTCCAGCGTTCGCGCGGCAGCACACGCGTCCCCGCCTTGGGCCGACTCTCGACCAGCCCCTTGGCCGCGAGCACCTGCATCGCCTCGCGATACGCACTGCGCGACACGTCGAGCGCCTCGGAGAAGGCGACCTCGCCGGACAGCGTATCGCCCGGTTGGTATTCACCCGAAACGATCGCCGTGCCCAGCTTGTGCGCGATCGCGCCATGCAGCCGCCGCCCGGTGCCGCGCACCGAGGCGCGCGCCGCGCTGACCGCGATATCATCCGCCGCCGGCGCGTCGCCCTCCTGCTGCGGCACGCCGCTTTCCCGATCCGCCATCACCGCTCCTTTGTGACCTGCTTTATTGTGCCGTGGCAAGCGCGCCGCGCCGGGCAAATGGTCGTTGCAATGCTCGATACCGAAACCTAATGTCCGAGTAATGAGCAAAAACAGCGAGGTGGGCAATGCCCCCGCCACGCTTCTTTCGGGAGGATAGGATGAAGGCACGTTTGTTCGCTTATGCCGGAGCGCTGGCCATCGGGTGCGCCGCACTCGCCCCCGCCACCGCCCAGGACGCGCCTGCCGCCACCGCCGAGTCTGCGACGCTCGCGGTGCGCGGAGACACGCCGGGCCCGGTCTACGACAGGCGCATCTTCACCCAGTTCGCCGAGCATCTTGGCAACGGCGTTTACGGCGGCCTGTGGGTCGGCAACGACCGCAAGATCCCGAACACGCGCGGCTTTCGCAACGACGTCGTCGGCGCGCTGCGCGACCTCGGCACCCCGGTCATCCGCTGGCCGGGCGGCTGCTTCGCCGACGAATATCACTGGCGCGAGGGGATCGGGCCAAAGAACAAGCGTCCGGTCAAGATCAACACCCATTGGGGCGGCGTCACCGAGCCCAACACCGTCGGCACGCACGAGTTCATGGACGTCACCGAGCAGATCGGCGCCGACGTCTATATCTCCGGCAACGTCGGCAACGGCACGCCGCAGGAAATGGCCGAGTGGGTCGAGTATATGACCTCGCCGGCCGGTTCGCTGGCGGACGAGCGGGCGAAGAACGGCCGCAAGCAACCGTGGAAGCTGCCCTATTTTGGCATCGGCAACGAGTTGTGGGGCTGCGGCGGCAACATGAAGCCGGAATATGCCGCCGACGTGACGCGCCGCTACGCCACCTTCGTCAAGGCGCCCGCCAACACCCGGATCGAGAAGATCGCCTCGGGCGCGAACGGCGACGACTATAACTGGACCGAGGTGATGATGCGCGAGGCGGGCGACAAGCTCGACGGCCTCTCGCTCCATTATTACACCGTCCCCGGCGTCTGGGAGAAGAAGGGCTCGGCGATCGACTTCGACGAACTCGGCTGGGCGGAAACCCTCGCCAAGACGTGGAAGATGGAAGAGCTGGTCACCAAGCACAGCGCGATCATGGACAAATATGATCCGCAGAAGAAAGTGTATCTGGCGGTCGACGAATGGGGCACCTGGTACGATCAGGATCCGGGCACGCATCCGGGCTTCCTGCGCCAGCAGAACTCGCTGCGTGACGCGCTGGTCGCCGCGATCAACCTCAACATCTTCGCCAAGCACGCCGACCGCGTGAAGATGAGCGCGATTGCGCAGATGGTGAACGTGCTGCAGGCGATGATCCTGACCGATGGCAGCAAGATGGTGCTGACGCCGACCTATCACGTCTTCAAGATGTACAAGCCGTACATGGACGGCATGGTGCTGCCGATCGACATCAAGTCGCCGTGGTACAACAAGGACCAGTGGACGATCCCGGCGGTCAGCGCCTCGGCGGTCCGCGACAAGGCCGGGGTGACGCACGTCGCGCTCGCCAACGCCGATCCGAACCGCACGATCACCGTCAGCACGACGCTGACCGGGGTGAACGCGTCGCGCGTTGCGGGCACGATCCTGACCGGGCCGAAGGTCAATTCGCTCAACACCTTCGACCAGCCCAACGCCGTCGCGCCCGCTGCCTTCAACGGCGCGCAGCTGAACGGCGGGCAGCTCACCGTCACGCTGCCGGCCAAGTCGGTGGTCATGCTGGACCTCAACTGATGAGCGATGATCTGGCGCTTCTGTCACGCCGCCTGTTCGTGGCCGGGGGCGCGGCGCTTGCCGCCGCCCCCGCGCTGGCCCGCACCCGCGCGGTGCCGGGCACCATCGTCAACCCGCTGGTCCGCCAGCGCGCCGACGCGCAGGTGTTCCGCCATACCGACGGCTGGTATTACATGACCGGTTCGGTGCCCGAATATGACCGGCTGGTGCTCCGCCGCTCGAAGACGATCGCCGGCCTGTCGACCGCGACCGAAAAGGTGTTGTGGCGGCACGAGAAGACCGGCCCGCTGTCGGGGTTCCTCTGGGCGCCCGAGCTGCATCTGATCGACGGCAAGTGGATCATGTATTTCGCCGCCGGTCCCAGCGGCGGCGGCGAGGACGTCTTCCGCATCCGCACCCATGCGGTTGTCTGCGACAGCGCCGATCCGATGATCGGCGCGTGGACGGCGCTGGGGCAACTCAAGACCGCGTGGGACAGCTTCAACCTCGATTCGACCAGCTTCGTCCACCGCGGCCAGCGCTATCTCGCCTGGGCGCAGCGCGAGGAGGGGATTGATACCAATTCGAACCTCTATCTCGCCCCGCTCGCCACCCCGCTGACCTTCGCGGCAAAGCCGGCGCGGCTGGCGATCCCCGAGCTGCCGTGGGAGATCCGCGGCTTCAAGGTTGCCGAGGCCCCCGCGCTGCTGGCGCGCAACGGCCGGTTGTTCATGACCTATTCGGCGAGCGCCACCGACGCGCGTTACTGCTTGGGGATGCTCACCGCGCGCGACGACGCCGACATCATGGACCCGGCAGCGTGGACCAAGTCGCCCGAGCCAGTGATGAAAACTTCGCGCGAGCACAAGATCTTCGGACCCGGCCACAACAGCTTCACCGTCGATGAGCGCGGGCGCGACATGATGGTCTTCCATGCGCGTGATTACGAGAAGATCGTCGGCGACCCGCTGTTCGATCCCAACCGCCACACCCGCGTCCAGCCGATCCGCTACAACGCGGCCGGTGTCCCGCAGTTCGACCCGCCCGTCGCCAACGGCCCGCTGCCGCGCAGGGGATAATCCCGCCACGTGCGGTGCGGTGCATGACGTCGCCACCCCGCCCGTCATTGCGAGCGAAGCGAAGCAATCCAGGGCCGGACCAGGACGCCCTGGATTGCTTCGCTTCGCTCGCAATGACGACGCGGCTCCCCCACGATCAAGCCGGTAGTTGTATGAGTATTGCAGATCATGTCTGCGCACCCGACAGGAGCTTCGCCATGCGCACCATCCTCCGCAGCACGGCCGCGGCGCTCCTGCTCGCCACCGCCCCCGCCGCGACCGCGCCGCGCGCGTTGACCGGCGACCCCACCCCCGTCCACGACCCGGCGATCATCGCCGCCGACGGCGTCTATTACCTCTTCGTCACCGGCCATGTGCGCAGTAGCAACGGGCTGATCCCGCTCCGCACCTCCACCGACCTCAACCACTGGACGCTGCGCGGCGCATCGTTCACCGCGCTCCCCGCATGGGCGGACAGGCACGTCCCCGGCACTGCCGGCATGTGGGCGCCCGACATCACCAAAGTCGGCGATGAATACCGACTCTATTATTCGCTCTCGACCTTCGGGAAGAACCGCTCCGCGATCGGCCTCGCCACCGCGCGCCGGCTTGACCCCGCCGCGCCCGCAGCCAACTGGGTCGACAAGGGGCCAGTCGTCGAATCCGCTACCGGTGGCGACTATAACGCGATCGACCCGGCCGCCTTCACCGACGCCGATGGCCGGCAATGGCTGGCGTTCGGCAGCTTCTGGAGCGGGATCAAGCTGATCGCACTGGACCCCGCCACCGGGCTACGGCTGCCGGGCACGCCGATGCACAGCCTCGCCACACGCCCGTCGCCGGGCGCGATCGAGGCGCCGTTCGTGATCCGCCACGGCCGCTATTATTATCTCTTCGCCTCGTTCGACTTCTGCTGTCGCGGCGCGAGGAGCAGCTACAACACCGTCGTGGGCCGCGCGACCGCCCCGACCGGTCCCTATCTCGATCGCGCCGGCACGCCGATGCTGAAGGGCGGCGGCACCCCCGTGCTCGCCTCCGGACAGGGCACCGGCAGCCGCTATGTCGGCCGCGGCCACAATGCGATCCTGCAAGCGGCCGACGGCGATCGCATCGTCTACCATGCCTACGACACGCAACGGAACGGCACCCCGACGCTCCGCATCCAGCGGCTGCGCTGGGATGCCGAAGGCTGGCCTCACGCGGAGTAGCCGCCGCTCCAGAGTGCGGTCGCTCCGGCCTTGAGCCGGGGCCCCGCTTCGTCTTCAAGGCGCGACGACGTCAACTTAACCCGTCATTGCGAGCGCAGCGAAGCAATCCAGAGCCGGATCAGGACGCCCTGGATTGCGTCACTACGCTCGCAATGACGGTTGGTGTGCGCGACCGGTCATCACAATTTGGACGCCTACGGCAGCAAGCGCCGGCCCGGATCACATCTCGGACGATGAAGCGCTTAAAAACTCGCCTCGCCATAAACGCGCGACAAATCTCCGCCCCACGCGCCATGATACAGCTCGAGCAACCGCTCCGCCGGCACCTTCCCCGCGCGGACGATCTCGCGCAGCGGCTCGAGGAAACCCGTCTCATCCTCGCCCGCCGCGCTGACCCGCGCCCGCGCCTTCAGCCCGCCATGCGCGATGTCGAGTACCGCGGCCGCGATGTCGCGTAACTGCCCGCCACCGGGAATCGGCGCCGACAGCCCCAGCTTCGGCACCGCGTCGCGCAGCGCCTGCCGCTCGTCGAGCGTCCAGTGCTTGACCAGATCCCACGCCGCATCCAGCGCGACATTGTCGTAGAGCAGCCCGACCCAGAACGCCGGCAATGCGCAGATCCGGTTCCACGGACCGCCATCCGCGCCACGCATCTCGAGGAAGGTCTTCAGCCGCACCTCGGGGAAAGCGGTCGACAGATGGTCGTCCCAATCGGTGATCGTCGGCTTCTCGCCCGGCAGTACCGACAGCTCGCCGCGCAGGAAATCGCGGAAGCTCAAACCCGCCGCATCGATATAGCGCCCGTCGCGGTAGACGAAGTACATCGGCACATCGAGCATATACTCGGCGTAGCGCTCATAGCCGAAGCCGTCCTCGAACACGAACGGCAGCATCCCCGTCCGCGCCGGGTCGGTGTCCGACCAGATATGGCTGCGGTAGCTCAGGAAGCCGTTCGGCTTGCCCTCGGTGAACGGCGATGCGGCGAACAGCGCCGTCGCGAGCGGTTGCAACGCCAGCCCGACACGGAACTTCTTCACCATGTCAGCTTCGCTGGCGTAATCGAGGTTCACCTGGATCGTGCAGGTGCGCAGCATCATGTCGAGCCCCATCGTGCCGACGCGCGGCATGTGGCGCAGCATGATCGCGTAGCGCCCCTTGGGCATGATCGGCAGCTCGGCGCGCGTCTTGTCGGGCCACATGCCGAGCCCGAGGAAGCCAATTCCCAGCTTCTCGCCCGCCGCCTTCACCTGCGCCAGATGCCGCCCGGTCTCGGCGCAGGTCTGGTGAAGGTTCTCGAGCGGCGCGCCGGACAGCTCGAATTGTCCGGCGGGTTCGAGGCTGATCGACCCGTCCGCGCCGCTCAGCGCGATGACGTTGCCGCCTTCCTCGACCGGCCGCCAGCCATGCTGTTCCAGCTCGCCGAGCAATGCGCGGATTCCGCCCGCCTCGTCATAGGAGGGCGCGTGATGATCGCCGGTGGCATAGACGAACTTTTCGTGCTCGGTGCCGATCCGCCAGCGCTCCGCCGGCTTCTCCCCACTGGCGAAGCGGGCGATCAGCTGGTCGCGCGATTCAATGACCGCTGCGCGCGTGTCCGAAACGGTCTTGGTCGTCATGGCCGCGCCTTACGCCGCGATGAACCACTGCGCTAGAGCGGATCGGATTGCGATGCGTAAAGCCGCGTCGCACCTGGGAGGTTGAGGCCAACGGCTCGCGCAGAGCCCGCGGAGGACGCGGAGAGAGCGCCGGTTCCGTGCACGCCGCCCGCCCCTGCCGCCCCCGTCATTCCGGACTTGATCCGGGGTCCCGCTTTTACCGCGGCGGCGGTAGAAAGCCGAGGATGACTGACTCGATTTGGCCGCACGCATGACCAAATTGCAAAGTCGTCTGGCCCAAAACGCTGCGGAGGAAGACTAAACGTCGCTGCGCGCCCTGCGTGCTCTGCGCGAACGACGCTCTTTCCTCCTCGCCGCCGTCGAAACCCTACCAATCCCCCGCCACCGCCATCCACACCGCGACCGCCGCCGCCGCCGCCGTATCGGCGCGCAGGATTCGCGGGCCCAGCGCCACCCCGACCGCCGCCGGATGCGCGCGGATCGCGGCGCGTTCCTCGTCATCAAATCCGCCCTCCGGCCCGATCAGGATCGCCGCCGGCCCGCGCCGTTCACGCATCGCCGCCGCTGCCGGCGCGCCGCCCAGCTCGTCCGCGAAGAACAGCGCCCGCCCCGCCGACCAGTCGCGCAACAAGGCGGGCAATTTCACCATCTCCGCCACCTCCGGCACCGCGGTGCGCCCGCATTGCTCGGCCGCCTCGATCATGTGCGCGCGCAGCCGCTCGGTGTTCGGCTTGTCGACCACCGTCCGCCGCGTCACCACCGGCACCAGCCGCGCGACGCCCAGCTCGCACGCCTTCTCCGCCATCCAGTCGACGCGCCCCTTCTTGAGCGGCGCGGCGACCAGCCACAGGTCCGGCACCGCCTCGCGCTCCCGCAACCGCTCCTGCACGTCGAGCGTCAGGTCGCGCTTGCCGACCACGCTCGCCACCGCCAGCCATTCGCCGCTGGCATCGTCGAACAATTTGACCGGATCGCCCGGCTTGGTCCGCATCACCGACACCAGATAATGCGCCTGCGGTCCCGACAGCGTCAGCGCGCCGGGCGCGAGCGCCGTCTCGACGAACAGCCGCGGCGTCGACCGCGGCGGCCAGGCGGGCACCGCCCCCATCATTTCTTCCTTCCCCGTCCGATCAACAGGCGCGCGATCAGGAACAGCAGCGCCCCAGCCAGCGCGACGACCAGCACCACGCCCGTCACCACCCCGGCGACGCGCAGGATGGCATAGAACAGCGCCTCGAAAAACCGGCCGATCGCGACCGAGAGATGGATCACTTCGCCGGGACGCGCGTCCAGCGCTGCTCCTTGCACCCGAAGCCCGCGAACAGGCACCCCTGCGCGATCAGCGTGTTGCGCCCGTCGAGCTGCAGCGTCCCGTCGACTTCACGCCCGATGTCCGGCACGAACACCGTCCCCGCCCACGACCCGTCGCCATCGCGCTCGAAGCCGCGGAACAGCGGCGTGCCAATCAGCCGGTCGGTCCCGCCCGCGGCGGCATCGTCCTTGGCCTTGTCGCTCGCCGACACCACCGTCCCGCACATCCCCGGCTCGCCGCGGCACGGCGCGACACGAATCCGCACGCTGTCGCCGGCATTGCGCCACGTCCCCGCCAGCGGATCGGTGGCAGCGGCGGCGAGCAGAGCGAAAAGGGTCAACATACGCGCGAACCTCGTGGAAAACCGAAGCCTCTATCTAGGGACGCGTTGCGCCGGAATGAACCGCTTCGCGCACGCGTCGGTACACGCTATCGCCGCGGGCGTGACCGACATCGTCCCCGATACCCAGCACCGCGGCCTCCTGTCGCTCCTGCCGCCGCGCGCGCGGCTGTTCGCGTCGCTGGCGCGCTTCGACCGGCCGATCGGCTGGTGGCTGCTGTTCTGGCCCGGCGCATGGGGCGTCGCGCTTGCCGGTGGGGTGGTCGAGCGCTGGCCGCTCCTCCTGTGGCTCCTCCTCGGCAGCATCGCGATGCGCGGCGCCGGCTGCGTCTACAACGACATCGTCGACCGCGATCTCGACGCCAGCGTCGCGCGCACCCGCACGCGCCCGCTGGCGAGCGGCGCGGTCTCGGCGAAGGCGGCATGGGTGTTCCTGCTCGCACTCTGCCTGATCGGGCTGGTCGTGCTGCTCCAGCTGCACCTGCCCGCCGCGATCGTCTCGCTCGCCGCGATCGCGCCGGTCGCCGCCTATCCGTTCATGAAGCGCATCACCTGGTGGCCGCAGGCATGGCTCGGGCTGGTGTTTTCATGGGCGGCGCTGGTCGGCTGGACCGAGACGTGGGGCGCGCTCACCCTGCCCGGCCTGACGCTCTACGCCGGCACGATCTTCTGGGTGGTCGGCTATGACACGATCTATGCGCTGCAGGATCGCGAGGACGACGCGCTGGTCGGCATCCGCTCCTCGGCGCTGGCGCTCGGCCGCCACGTCCGCCCCGGGGTCGGCGCCTGTTACGCGCTCGCGCTCGCGCTGTGGGCGGCGGCACTGTGGCAGGTCCGCGCCGATCCGCTGATCCTCGCCGCGCTCGCGCCGCTTGCGCTCCACCTGTTCTGGCAGGTCGCGACGTTGCGCGACGACGACGGCAACGGCGCGCTCCACCGCTTCCGCAGCAACCGCAGCGCCGGGCTGCTGATGTTCCTGGCCTGCGTCGTCGTCGGCACGCGCATCCAATAACGCCGTCGCCGCGTTTTCCTCGACGATATGGCAACCGCAACCTTTCGCCCCTAAGTCGGCTTGATGCTCACGCCCTCCCAAGCGCAGGACCGCGCCCACGACATCGTCCGCCGCGCCACCGCCGCCGGAGCCGACGCCGCCGATGCGGTGTTCGCCGCCAGCGCCTCGACCGAGGTGTCGGTGCGGCTCGGCAAGCTCGAGGATGTCGGCCGCTCGGAGGGCGAGGATCTCGGCCTGCGCGTCTTCGTCGGCAGCCGCTCGGCGAGCGTCTCCACTTCCGATCTGTCGCCCGCGGCGATGGACGCGTTGGTCGAACGCGCGGTGGCGATGGCGCGCGAGGCGCCCGAGGATCGCTGGGCCGGGCTCGCGCCGCAGGACCGGCTGCTCCACGGCACACCGCCCGCGCTCGACCTTGCCGACCGCCACGCCTGCACCCCCGAGCAGCTCCGCACCGCCGCGCAGCGTGCCGAGGACGCCGCGCGCGCGGTCGAAGGCGTCACCAACAGCGAAGGCGGCGGCGCGGCGGCGTCCGAAAGCGTCTGGGCGCTCGCCACCAGCCACGGCTTCGCGGGCAGCTACGCCACCACCGGCTTCAGCGTCTCCGCCAGCGTGATCGCGGGCGAGGGCAGCGCGATGCAGCGCGACTATGCCTTCCACTCCGCCCGCCACCTTGCACACCTCGACACCCCCGAGGCGATCGGCCAGCTCGCCGGCGAGCGCGCGGTCGCCCGCCTCGATCCGGGCAATGCGCGCAGCGGGACGATGCCGATCGTCTTCGATCCGCGCGTCGGCGCCAGCCTGCTCGGGCATCTCAGCGGCGCGATCACCGGCGGCGCGATCACCCGCCGCACCAGCTTCCTGCTCGATTCGCTCGGCACCGAGGTCTTCGCCCCCGGCGTGACGATCCGCGACGATCCGCACCGCCCGCATGGCCTCCGCTCGCGCCCGTTCGATGGCGAGGGGCTGCCGGTTTCGCCGGTCGCGATCATCGAGAACGGGATGCTGGAGAGCTGGCTGCTCGACAGCGCCTCCGCCCGGCAATTGGGGCTGGAGCCGACCGGCCACGCCGCGCGCGGGATCGGCGGTGCGCCGGGCGTGTCGACCAGCAACCTCTATATGGAGCCCGGCAAGGTGCCGGTCGCGACGCTGATCGAGGATATCGAGGACGGCATCTACGTCACCGAGCTGATCGGACAGGGCGTCAATCCCGTCACCGGCGATTACAGCCGCGGCGCGGCGGGCTTCGCGATCCGCGGCGGCGAGATCGTCGCGCCGGTCGCCGGCTTCACGATCGCGGGCAATCTGCTCGCCATGTACCGCGCGCTCACCCCCGCCAACGACCTCGTGTTCCGGCAGGGGGTCAACGTGCCCACGCTGCGGATCGACGGGATGACGGTCGCGGGTGGCTGAGCCTTCCGCCCCCGATCCCGGCCTCGTCGAGGCGGTCGTCGCGGTCGCGCGCGACGCCGGGCAGATGGCGCTCGCCCGCTGGCGCACCGATTTCGCGCGCTGGGAGAAGTCGGAGGGCAGCCCGGTCTGCGAGGTCGACCTCGATGTCGACCGGATGCTCCGCGCACGGCTGGGCGCGTTGCTGCCCGAAGCCGGCTGGCTGTCGGAGGAGACCGCCGACAATGCCGACCGGCTGGCGTGCCGTCGCGTCTGGGTGGTCGATCCGATCGACGGCACACGCGACTATATCCGCGGGCGCACCGGCTGGTGCGTGTCGATCGCGCTGGTCGAGGACGGACGCCCGGTGATCGGCGTGCTCGACGCCCCGGCGCGCGAGGAAGTGTGGTGCGCCACCGCGCCCGGCCACGCGACCCGCAACGGCGTCCGCGTCACCGCCGGCGGGCGGCTGACGCTGCCCGGTTCGCGCGTCCCCGTCGACGCACTCCCCAAGGTCGACCGCGACCTGACCGCCGTCGAGAAGCCCAATTCGATCGCGCTGCGCGTCGCGATGGTCGCCGCCGACCATGCCGATCTGGTCGCGACGCTGCGCTGGGGCAACGAATGGGACATTGCCGCCGCCGTGCTGGTGGCGAGCGCGGCGGGCGCCTCGGTCAGCGACGCGGTCGGCGCGCCTTTGGTGTTCAACAAGCCCGATCCGCGCGCCTACGGCGTGCTCGTCAGCACCGCCGGCATCCACGACGCCGCCATCCTCCGCCTCGCCGACCGCGTGAAGGCGGCGCTGGGGTAAACCTCTCGCGTCGCCCCGAACGCTCTTGTCCGTCATTGCGAGCGCAGCGAAGCAATCCAGGGCGTCCTGATCCGGCTCTGGATTGCTTCGCTGCGCTCGCAATGACGATCTACGGCTAAACCCTGAGTGCTCAAACCGGTGGACGCCAACCCTATTTCAGCAACCGCACCCCGACGATCAACAACACCACGGCCAGCGCCGGGGTCACCACCCGCTCCGGCAACCGGTCGGTCAGCTTCGCGCCAAGGATCACCCCCGGCACCGACCCGAGCAACAGCGACCCCAGCAGCGGCAGGTTGATGTTTCCGATCACCGCGTGCCCGATCCCGCCGATCAGCGCGACCGGGACCGCGTGGAGGATATCCGTCCCCACCAGCCGCTTGGCGTTCAAGCGGAACGGATAGAGCATCAGCAGCAAGGTCGCGCCCAGCGCCCCCGCCCCCACCGAGGTCAGCGTGATCAGCGTCCCCAGCAACGCCCCCGCCGCGGCGGTCAGCACCGGCTGCCAGCGCAGCATTGCCTCGGTTCGCGCGCCCTCCGCGCGCGCGAACCGCCGCGCCAGCTTCGTCCGGAACGGCGTCAACAGCGCGGAGATGACCAAAGTCACCCCCAGCACGCGCACGATCAGCCCGTTGCTCTCGGCCTTGTGGCCATGGCTCGACAGCCACCACAAGGTGATCGCCACCGCCGGCAGACTGCCCCAGCACAGCCGCTTGACGACCGCCCAGTCGGCGTTGTTCTGGCGGTGATGCATCGTCCCGCCGACGATCTTGGTGATCGCCGCGAACCATAGATCGGTCCCGACCGCCGTCGTCGGCGCGACCCCGAACATCAGGATCAACAGCGGCGACATCAGCGATCCGCCGCCGACCCCGGTCAGCCCGACAATCGTGCCGACCAGAAATCCGGCCAGCGTGCTCAGTGCGTCCAAATCGGTCTGCCCCCGTTCATCGCAATTACCTGCGACGCCCCGCGCGCGGCGGCAAGCGCAGAAAAGCTTGGGGTGGCCAAGCTCATGTCGCCAGCGTCGCCGCGAGGATCGCCGCGATCCGCGCCGCGGCATGGCCGTCGCCGTAGCAATGCCGCACCGCCGCCATCGCGCCGAGCGCCACCGGATCGTCGAGCAAGCCGCCCGCCGCCGCGACGATCCGCGCCGGGTTGGTGCCGACGAGCCGCGCCGCGCCCGCCGCAACGCCTTCTGGCCGCTCGGTCACGTCGCGCAGCACCAGCACCGGTACGCCGAGCGCGGGCGCTTCCTCCTGCACCCCGCCGGAATCGGTCAGGATAAGCGTGCTCGCCGCCATCAATCGCACGAACGCCGGATAGTCGAGCGGCGGTAGCAGCGCGACGCGCGCGCACGCGCCCAGCCGATGCGCCAGCGGCCCCGCGACCACCGGGTTTGGGTGCAGCGGCACGACGATGCCGACATCCGCGCGCCTCGCCAGCCGTGCGATCGCCTCGGCGATCCCCGCGAGCACCGCGCCATGGTTCTCGCGGCGATGGACGGTGACGGTCACGATTTGCCGTCCCGCGAACCGCGTGAGCAGCGGCGCGATCGCGTCCGCCAGCGCCGGCTCGACCGCGATACGCGCCTGTATGATCCGCAACGCGTCGGCGACGGTGTTCCCGGTCAGATGGATCGCCCCCGCCGGCACGTTCTCCGCCCGCAGCGCCGCCACCGCCGCGTCGCCCGGCGCGAAGTGGAGATCGGCCAGCACCCCCGCCACGCGCCGGCTGCCTTCCTCCGGCCACGGGGCGGACAGGTTGCCGCTGCGCAGGCCGGCCTCGACATGCGCGACCGGGATCCCGCGCAGGTGTGCCGCGAGCGTGGTGGCGAGCGTCGTCAATGTATCGCCATGCACCACCACCCGCGCCGGACGCTCGCGCTCGAGCGCGCCGCCGATGGCGACCAGCATCGCCGCCAGTTGCGCATCCAGCGTCGCCCCCGCACCCATCAGCGCCAGATCCACGTCGGCGACGATCCCGAACGTGCGCGACACCTGTTCCAGCAGCGCCCGATGTTGCCCCGTCACCAGCACGCGCGTGTCGATCTGCGGATAATGCCGCAGCGCTTCGACCACCGGCGCCATCTTGATCGCCTCCGGTCGTGTCCCGAAGACGACGAGCAGGCGGGGCCGATGCAACGGGCGAACACTCCCGGGGGTTGTTGCGCCTGCGGAACCTGACGCATGGTCGGGTGATTAAGCGGCCAGCGAGGGAGTTTGCAATGCGACTGGTGATGATCGGCCTCGGCCGGATGGGCGGCAACATGGCGCGTCGCCTGATGCGGGCCGGGCACGAGATCGTTGCGTTCGATCGTGACGCACAAGCGGTTGAAAAGCTTGTTTCGGAAGGCGCGATCGCCGCCAGTTCGGTGGACGATGCGCGCGCCAGGGCGGGCAGCCCGGCGATCTGGTGGGTGATGCTCCCCCACGGTGAGATCACCGACGGGATGGTCGACCAGATCGCCGCCGGCGGCAGTGCGGGCGACGTCGTGATCGACGGCGGTAACAGCTTCTACAAGGACGATATTCGCCGCGCCAAGGCGCTCGCCGAGAAGGGCATCCACTATGTCGACGTCGGCACCTCGGGCGGCGTCTGGGGGCTGGAGCGCGGCTATTGCATGATGATCGGCGGTCCCAAGGACGTCGTCCAGGATCTTGACCCGATTTTCGCTGCCCTCGCTCCGGGAATGGGCACCATCCCCCGTACTGTCGGTCGTCAGGACGGCACCGACCCCCGCGCCGAGAACGGCTACATTCACGCTGGCCCAGCCGGCGCGGGCCATTTCGTGAAAATGGTTCACAACGGCATCGAATACGGGCTGATGCAGGCCTATGCCGAGGGTTTCGACATCCTGAAGGGCAAGGCGTCGGAAAAACTGCCCGAGGATCAACGCTATGACATCGACCTTGCCGATGTCGCCGAGGTGTGGCGGCGCGGCAGTGTGATTTCGTCGTGGCTGCTGGATCTCACCGCCGACGCGCTCACCGCGGACGGCAAGTTGGAGAAGTTCAGCGGCAACGTCGCCGATTCGGGCGAGGGCCAGTGGACGATCGAGGCGGCGATGGAGGAAGCGGTCCCCGCTCATGTCCTGACCACCGCCTTGTTCGCCCGCTATCGCAGCCGCGTCGAACATACCTTTGGCGAGAAGGTGTTGTCGGCGATGCGCTTCGGCTTCGGCGGCCATGTCGAGATGCCGCAATAATGGCGATCCGCCTGCTGGTGTCGGATCTCGACGGCACATTGGTCGACAAGGACAAGAACCTCGCCCCCGCCACGATCGCCGCCGTCAACCGGCTGCGTGCGGCGGGACTCGGGTTCACGGTCATCAGCGCACGGCCAATGTCGGGGATCCGCCCGCTTCTCGAGCCACTCGGGCTCGACGGCGATGTCGCGGCGTTCAACGGCGGGATCGTCTTCCGTCGCGACGGCACGATCGTCAGCCACGTAACAATTCCGGCAGACATCGCGCGCGGTGTCATCGGCATGGCCAATGGCGTCGACACCTGGGTCTTCGCCGACGACCAATGGTATGCGAGCAACGGCGACGGCCCGCATACGCAAAGCGAGCGCCGCAGCAGTGCGCAGGAGCCGGTGGTGGTCGCCTCCTTCGACGATCTGCTCGATCATGCCGACAAGATCACCTTCGTCAGCGACGACGCGGCCGCGCTCCACGCGCTCTACGAACGCGTCCACGCCCGCTATGGCAACGACGCAACGGTCGCGCAGTCGCAGACCTATTATCTCGACGTCACCGCGCTCGCCGCGAACAAGGGCGATGGCATCGCCGCGCTCGCGAAGGCGCTGGACGTCGACCTCGCCGACACGGCCGCGATCGGCGATCAGGCCAACGACCTGCCGATGCTGGCGCGCGCCGGCCTGTCGATCGCGATGGGCAATGCGCCCGACGCGGTAAAGGCGAAGGCGCACGCCACCACTCGCGCCAATGACGAAGATGGCGTAGCGCACGCCATCGACACGATGATCCTGCGCACCGGAGATACCGAATGAAGAAGCTCGTCGCCTTCGACCTCGACGGCACGCTCGCGCTGAGCAAGCAACCGCTGAAGGACGATATGGGCGAGACTTTGGCCGATCTGCTGACGGTCGCTGATGTCGCGGTGATCTCGGGCGGTGATTGGCCGCAGTTCGAAAAGCAGGTCGCCAGCCGTCTGCCCGAACGCGCCGACCGTTCGCGGCTGTGGCTGATGCCGACCACCGGCACCAAGCTCTACGTCCACAAGGACGGTGCGTGGCAAACGGTGTATGCCGAGCTGTTCGACGACGCCGAGAAGCAGAAGATCATCCAGGCGTTCGGTGAGTCGCTCGAGGCGACCGGCTTCGTCCCCGAGCAGACGTGGGGCGAGCGAATCGAGGATCGCGGCAGCCAGATCACCTTCTCCGCACTCGGCCAGGAAGCACCGATCGAGGCCAAGGAACATTGGGACCCCGACTTCGCCAAGCGCAAGGTGATCCAGGCCGATCTTCGCCAGCGGCTGCCGGGGCTCGCGATCAACATGGGCGGCGCGACCTCGATCGACATCACGCGCGAGGGGGTCGACAAGGGCTATGGCCTGCGCCGGCTCGCCAAGGAGAGCGGGTTCGACCTGTCGGACATGCTGTTCATCGGCGACGCGATCTTCCCGGGCGGCAACGATTATCCCGCGCACGAGGCCGGGGTAGATTGCGTTCGCGTCCGCGATCCGCAGGAAACCATCAGCGTCGTGACCGCGATCGTCGCCTGCCAGAAGTAAATCGGTGATCGACGTACCGGGGCTGTACGCCCGCTTCATCAACTGGATTGGCGACGGCACCGGTACCACCGACACGGTCCTGCACATCCACGCCGGGATGGCGGTGCTGATGATCGCGCGGATCGTCACGCGCCGTTCGCTCGGCACGTTCATCCCGCTGTCGGTGGTGGTGGCTGCCGAGCTGGCGAACGAGGTGCTCGACCGGCTCCACTACCATAGCTGGCGATGGTGGGACACGATCCCCGACGTCATCAACACGCTGTTCTGGCCGACCGTGATCTGCCTTGCGGTCCGGCTCCGCCCCATGCGCCCGATCCGGCGGCGCTGACGGCGCCCGTACAGCCGCCTACCGCGACGTCAGCAGCTTGATCGGCCCGCCGTCGAAGCGCGCCGCGCTCAGCACACCGGTCGCATAGGCACCGCTGTCGAGACAGATCCGCCCCGGTGCGCCATAGGCCTGGTCCTGCGGCGTATGGCCATGAACGATCAGCAGATCGCTGTCGACCGGCGTGCCGAGGAACTCCTCGCGGATATAGAGGATGTCCTTCATCCGCTGCTTCTCCAGCGGCACGCCGGGGCGCAGCCCGGCATGGACGAAGATCAGTCTGCCCTGCACGATATAATGGTCGAGCCCGCGCAGCCATGTATCGTGCGCCGCCGGCACCACCGCGCGCAGTTGCTCGCGGGTGACGTCCCAGCCCTCGGGCGTTTCTGGCGTCGCTACGCCATAGGAAGCGAGCGTCGTCGCGCCACCATACCGGCCCCAGCTCTGCCCGCTGCTGCGCGCATCAAGGAACGCGACCATCGCATCCTCGTGGTTGCCCAGCACCGCGCGCCACTCGATCGCGTCGTCCTCGCGCAGCGCCAGGATACGATCAATCAACTGCGCCGACGCCGGACCACGATCGATATAGTCGCCGAGCAGCACCACCATCGGCTTGCCCTCGTACCCGCCCGGGTGCGTCGCGATATCGTCACGGATTCGCGCGATCAGCTTGTCGAACAGGTCGACGCGGCCGTGCAGGTCGCCGATCGCATAGATCAGCCGCCCGCCGGTATCGGGTGTTCCCAGCAGCCGCACCAGTGCCGCCCCGCTCACATCGCCGGCCGGGACCGGCTCGGGCAGCGGCGCCGCGCTCCGCCGCGAGGAGGGCGCTCTGGTGACCCCGGTCTCGGGAGCCGGTACCTGGGACGGACGCGCTTCCTTCTCGCGCCGGCGCGCGATGCCGTCAGGCGCGATCCTCAGCAGCGTGCCGAACATGACCAGCGACAGGACGTTGTGCGCGGTCAGCAACGTACCCTCGAACGAGAACCACACGATCAGCACGAACGCGAAGGCGCGCTGCGGCGCGTTGCGGAACAGGCAGTAAATCACCCAGCCGTAGAACAGGATCGCGCTGACGAGCCCGTATTCGATCGCCACCTTGACGAACGGCCACCAGATGAAGCTGCCGCCCTTTTCGATCTGTCCGGCGCCGATACCCGCGATCAGGCCGCGCGGGTCCTGCAGGAACTCCAGCAGTCGCTCCAGCGGCAGGATGAAACGCATGTTCGCGCTGGTGCCGTTGTGCTTGTATTCGTCCATCCGCGTACTGACGATGTCGAACCACCCCAGCCGGAATGCGATCAGGCCCACGACGAGCAGGATGCCCAGCATCACGATCGCGTTGCGCATCCGCATCCGGCCCAGCAGCACCGGCAGCGTGAGCGCCATCAGCAACGCGCCGGTGCCTGCCATGGTCATCAGCAGCCCGCTCGCCAGCACGATCAGCCGGATCGGGCGGCGGAACAGCGTCAGCTCGACCGCCAACGCCACCGCGATGAACTGCGACAGCAACGACACTTCGAGGAAGGTCACCGCATTGGGCTTCATGTAGCGCGAGCCGTAGATGATCGGCTGGATGTACACGTAGTCCGGGATCAGCCACGCCGCGGGCAGCAACTGGTTCAGGTTCGGCCAGGCGCGCCATGATATCGTCAGCTGGATCAGGTGCTGCGCGAGCGTCACGCCGACATAAACGAGCATCAGCGAGACGAACAGGTTCATGCAGCGCCGGTAATTGGCGGCGCTCGTCTCATAGTAGATCATGAAGGGCGCATAGAGCGCCGCGAACAGCATCAGGCTCGACGCGCTGTAGCGCGGCGCGAGAAAGAAGGTCGAAAAGGACGCGACGAGAAAGGCGAGGAAGAACCCGCCGATCCGTACCGGATCGAACTTGGGACGGATCAGGATCGGTCCCAGCGCGATCGCCGCCACGAACAGCGGCAGTACCAGCGGCACGAACCCGCCGGCCTTCAAGGGCCAGGCGATCTTCTGCAGCACGATGTTGCCGACCAGTCCGATCGCGAAGACCGCCAGCACCACCTTGTCCTGGGACGACGGCGGTGCGGCGGGCGCCTCGTCCGGCGTACGACGTTCGGCGGGGTCGCGCACGGAGCGCTCCGCCCCCTCGAACGGAGCGGCGTCGAGCGTCAGCGATCGGGCCATCGTGTCACGCAATCCCTGGTCATGGCGCAGCGGCGACGCGCGGCGCGCCCCGTCAATCGCAGGAACGCTAGTCCGTAAGCGCCACGCCGCCAACCCAAAAGGGACGGGCGACCGGCACAGGACGGGACGGGGCTGTCCTACATGCCGGCAAAGAACATAAAGGGAACCCTCTCGACCATGGAGGACGATGACATGCCCGACAAGTTCCAGAACCATGCCGACAGCGCCAGCGCGCCGGCCACAGCACCCTATGCGGTCCAGCCCGACGACCTGACGCCGCTGCCCACAATACCGCGCGGCATCTATGTCGGCGGCGGCGGCACGATCGTGCTGCGCGGCGTCGAGGGGAGCGAGGACGTCGCCTATCGCAACCTGCCCGATGCAAGCTATGTGGCGGTGCGCGCGCTCTATGTCCGCGCGACCGGCACCACCGCGACCAACCTGATCGCGGAGGCCTGACATGACGCGTAGTTCGGGATCGATCGGGGGCGGGGTGACCGCGGCGGCGCTGGCACGGGTCGGCGCCCCCGTACCGGTGGTGGAGACGGCCTCGCCGACCGCGCTGCTCGGCTGGGCGGCGGCGCGCGGCCGGCTGCGCAGCGGCCTCGCCGACAGCGCGCGGATCGCGTTCGTCGGCGACAGCAAGACCGTGGGTGCGGGCGCCGGCAGCGGCACCAGCTTCACGGTCGGCGCCTTCGCGCGCTCGCGACCGGCCCGCGTCGCCGCGTTGTTGGCGACGGGTGGGCTGGCGCCGCGCAGCGACGGCTTTTTCGGCTGCGCCGGGCTCGCCAGCATCGCCGACGTGCTCGCCTATGATCCGCGGCGCAGCGGCTTTTCCGGCTGGGGCGGCGGCGGCAATTCGCTGGGTGGCGCGATGATGAGCGCAGGCACCGCCAACGCCGGACAGTTCCAGCCGGGCAGCGCAATCGACCGTTGCTCGGTGTTTATCCGAAACGGCAGCGATCGGCCGCCCTTTACCCTGACCAAGGGAACCGAGAGCGTCACGCTGACTCCGTCTGGCCCGAGCGGCGGCTTCGCCCGGCTGGAAGCGACCTTCGCGACCCGCGACGCCGCCCCCGTTTCGATCGCTCGCGGGGGTAGCAGCGGTACGCTGCAGCTCGCCGGGCTGATCGCATGGGACAGCACGCGCCCCGGGGTCGAGATCGCCAATTTCGGCGTCTACGGCGTCACATCGGCCTATCAGGCGGACATGGCCGGCGCCTGGTCGCCGGCCGCGGCGCTGGCGACCTATGCCCCCCATCTGACCGTCGTGAACCTTGGCACCAACGACATCGCGCAAGGGCAGCCGCTGGCGACATGGCTCGCCAATCTGCGCACGATCGTCCAGCAGGCGCGGCTGAGCGGCAGCGTCATCCTGACGTGGCCGGCGGTGGCCGGCGTCAGTCCGGCAGGCGGCAGCGACGCGAATCGCAGCCAGTGGCGCAGCGCGCTGCGCTCCTTCGCGTTCGACAACGGCTGCCTGTTCATCGACGAGGAGGCGCTGCTCGGCGGCACAGGCCGGCGCCGCTTTCTCCGACAGCCTTCACGAAACCGCCTGGGCGTATGACGTACAGGCGGCGGCGATCGCGCGCGCAATCCTGTAACCACCCAAAATGACACGGCTCCGCCGCCGGTAGGCGGAGCCGCAATGCTTGCTCCCGCGCCGCACCATGCTACGCCCTCCCGGCACAGCCCGGAGGAGACAAAGTGCGCGCCGATGCCAGCGAACTGACCGCCCCACCCGCCCCGGCCGATGTTTGCATCGTCGGCTCCGGTGCTGCCGGGCTCACGCTCGCGGCGCGCTGTGCCGCGCTGGGGCTGGAGGTGCTGGTGCTCGAAGCTGGCGGTGCCGACGTCGACCCGGCGGTGCAGGACGCTTATGCCGGGCAGGTCGCCGATCCGCGCGTCCACTGGCCGCTCGACACGTATCGCGTCCGCGCGCTGGGCGGCACCACCGCCTTGTGGGGCGGCCGTTCGATCCCCTTCGATCCGATCGACTTCGAGCCGCGTCCGTGGGTCGCGCATTCGGGCTGGCCGATCGGCTATGACGAGGTTGCGCGTTACTACCCCGCCGCGATGGAGGCGGCGGAGGCAGGCGCGTTCGACCACACGCCGTCTGCGCCGATCGTTCCCGGCCTCGACGGCGAATGGCTCCACACCACGATCGAGCGCTTCAGCCGTCCGACCAATTTCTGGACGCGCTACGGCCCGCAACTGACCGCCGCCGCGAACGTCCGGGTTCTCACCCATGCGCCGGTCACCGCGATCCGGCTTGCCGCCGACGGCAACAGCGTCGACCATCTGGAGATCCGCGCGCCGGACGGCACCAGTTGGCCGGTGCGCGCGAAGAATTACGTGCTGGCGGCGGGCGGGCTGGAGACCGCGCGGCTGCTGCTCGCCTCCGACGACGTGCGCCCCGATGGCCCGGGCAACGCCGGTGGCTGGCTGGGTCGCGGCTATATGTGCCACCTGGCCGCCACCTTTGGCATGGCGCATTTCACCGGCGATCCCAAAAAGATCGGCTTCGATTACGAGCGCGATGCCGAAGGGATCTACATCCGCCGCCGGCTCGCCCCCACGCCCGAGGCGCAGCGCGCGCGGCAATTGCTCAACAGCACGGTGCGGCTGCATATCCGTGACGCCAACGATCCCGCGCATGGTGACCCGGTGCTGTCACTGATGTTCCTCGCCGCCTTTGCGGTGAAGTACGAATACAGCCGCGCCGCGCGTGAGGCGGACCGCTCGTTCGGGCCCTATCTGCGCCACGTCGGCAACATCGCCCGCCATCCGGTGCAATTGTTCAACTTCGTCCGCACCTGGGGGGTGAAGCGCTATCTGGCGTCGCGCCGCATCCCCTCAATTGCGCTGCCGTCGCGCGACAATCGCTACCCGTTCGAGTTGGTCAGCGAGCAATCGCCCAATTGGGACAGCCGGGTCGCGCTGTCGTCGGAGCGCGATGCTTTGGGGATGCGTCGTCTCCAGGTTGACTGGCGGGTCGCCGCCGCCGACTTCGATTCGGCGCGCGCAACTTACCGGCTGATCCGTGACGAGCTGGTGCGCACCGGCACCGGTACGCTCGATTATGACGAGGCGGGGCTTGAGGACGCGCTGCTCGACTCGGCCGCTTACGGCGGGCATCACAGCGGGACGACACGGATGGCGGATCGCGAGCGCGACGGCGTCGTCGATCGCAACTGCCGGGTGCACGGGGTCGCCGGCCTCTATGTCGCGAGTGCGTCGGTCACACCGACATCCAGCCAGGCCAATCCCACGCTGACCGCGATCGCGCTGGCGTTGCGGCTGGCGGATCATCTCAAGGAGCGACACGCATGACGGGGACGGTGCTGGTGACGGGGGCGGGCGGCTTCGTCGGGCAGCGCGTCGTGGCGGCGCTGGCGGCGGCAGGCGTCCCGGTCAACGCCGGCTATCGCCGCCCGCCGCCCGGCGGTACCGCGCTCAACGTGCTGGAACCCAAGGCACTCGCGGTCGCGATGCCCGGCATCGAAACCGTGGTCCACACCGCGGTCGGCGGCGCGCGCGACACGCGCGTCATCGTCGATGGCACGCGCAACACGCTGGCCGCCGCGCGCGCCGCCGGGGTCAAGCGCTTCATCCAGCTGAGCTCGGTTGCGGTCTATGGCGCGGCCACCGGCACGATCGACGAGGACGCGCCGACCGACCACCCGCACGGCGCGTACGGCGCGGCGAAGGTCGCCGCCGAGGTGGCCTGCCAGCAGGCGGGCGACGCATTGGTCGTCGCGATCCTGCGCCCGACGCTGATCTACGGCCCGCGCAGCGCGGCCTGGACAACCGCCTATCTCGACCGCCTGCATGACGGCTGGCCGGTGCTTGGCGAGGCGGGGCGCGGCGATGCCAATCTCGTCCATGTCGACGATCTCGCCGGCTTCATTACGCACCTCGCGACCAGCGCGACGCCGATCACCGGCACCTTCAACGTCAACGGCGCCGATATCCCGACGTGGCACACCTATCTGGAAGCGCTTCGCGACGCAGTGCAGGCGCCGGCCGGCACCGGTGCGCTGCCGGGTTCAGCGACGCTCACGGCGCGCAAGCTCGCCAAGGCGGCGAGCGCCGCCGCCAGCCGCGCCGGCGTCTCGCTGGGCGCGCTGGAGCGGTTCGTCGCACGCACACCCTCGCATGACGAGGTCGCACGATTCCGCACGCCGGTACGCTATACGATCGAGCGTATGCTCGCGACCGGCTACGCGCCGCGTATTACGGTCGCGGAAGGGATCGCCGACATTGCTGGGTGGGAGCGTGCCGGCCGGCCGTGATCGTGCGGATTATGGCACGCATGGCGAGGATGCCGGGCGGGTATCCGCACAACTCTCCAGGCATCGCTCGCCAGTTGGCATCATTCTTGTGTCTTTACCGATACTTAGCGGGGCCAAAGAGCTCGCTTCGTCACCGGAGCGATCCGCGTTAACCTCTGTCGCAGGATGTCCGCTGAACGCGGATGCGAGGAGAGGTTATGCACAGCACCGTCATTCCGCCCGAAGCCGAGGGCCCGCGGCGCCTTCACCACCACCTTTACGTACAGGTTCTGATCGCGATCGTGGCCGGCGCGATCGTCGGACACTTCTACCCGCAGCTTGGCGCGGCGCTGAAGCCGCTCGGCGACGGGTTCATCAAGCTGGTCAAGATGGTGATCGCCCCCGTGATCTTCCTGACTCTGGTCAGCGGAATCGCCGGGCTCAGCGAGCTGCGCGCCGTCGGGCGCGTCGCTGGCAAGGCATTCGGCTATTTCCTGTTCTTCTCCACGCTCGCGCTGATCGTCGGGATGATCGTCGCCAATGTCATCCAGCCGGGGGCAGGGATGAACATCAATCCCGCCACGCTCGATACCGGCGCGGTCGCCGATTATGCCGCCAAGGCGCATGATACGACGCTGACCGGTTTCCTGCTCAACATCATCCCGGACACGCTGATCTCCGCCCTGACGCAGGGCAATATCCTGCAGGTGCTGTTGGTAGCGATCCTGTTCGGCGTCGCGATCAGTCTCGTCGGGGCTCCCGCTGCGCCGATCCTCGACCTGATCGAGCGGCTCAACATCGTCGTGTTCCGCGTCGTCGCGATCCTGATGCGTGTCGCGCCGCTCGGTGCGTTCGGCGCGATCGCCTTCACCGTCGGCAAATACGGCGTCGGCAGCCTCGTCAATCTCGGCGGCCTCGTCGCGACCTTCTACCTGACCTCGGCGCTGTTCGTCTTCGGCATCCTCGGCATCGTCGCGCGGCTGCACGGGTTCTCGATCCTCCGCCTGATCGCCTATCTCAAGGGCGAGTTGCTGCTGGTGCTCGGCACGTCCTCGTCGGAGCCGGCGCTGCCCGGGCTGCTGACCAAGCTGGAGGCCGCCGGTTGCGACCGGGGCGTCGTCGGGCTGGTCGTTCCGACCGGCTATTCCTTCAACCTCGACGGCACCAACATCTATATGACCCTGGCGGCATTGTTCATCGCGCAGGCCTGCAACGTCGATCTGTCGATCGGCCAGCAATTGCTGCTGCTCGGCGTCGCGATGCTATCGTCGAAGGGCGCAGCGGGGGTGACCGGCGCGGGGTTCATCACGCTGGCCGCGACGCTGTCGATCGTTCCGACGGTGCCGGTCGCGGGCATGGCGCTGATCCTGGGCGTCGACCGCTTCATGAGCGAGTGTCGCAGCCTGACCAACTTCGTCGGCAACGCCGTTGCCGCGATCGTCGTCGCGCGCTGGGAAGGCAAGCTTGACCGCCCGGCGCTCGATGCGGCGCTTGCCGGCCGTCCGATCGCGACGACGACAATCCCCCAAGCCACAGAGTAATTCAGATTATCCGGGACGGCGCTTCCCTCCGCCGTTCCGGCATGGTACCGGTAACCTGACCTTTTCCGTATACTTTCGACTATTTTTCCGGGAGTTAGCCGGTAAGTCTTTGCACGCCCACGAACGTCCTGTTGCCGTTTTGTTTAAGTTATCACGGAGCGTTGGCGCACCATTAACCAGCCTCACGTGCTAAAAGATAAAACATCGACGTAGTAACAAGATCTTGATCGAGGCAGGGACATCTATTCTTGCGCCTGCCGTCCGGTTTTGTACAACCTCATTACCGGGAGTAATCCTGTCACGATCGGATTAACTGCTCTTGGGACATCGCACGGACGCGTTGCGGAGCGCTAGAAGGGGGATGGACAGCGTGCCTAATTATGCGCTCGCACTGCAACATGCTGTTCCGGCAGCCGATAATTACGCGCCTGCGCGACAGGAGGGGGCAATACCGCCGATGGCGGCACTGCTCGCAGAATTCCATAGCAGCATGAGCATAACCGGACTGCGCTACTTCAAGGGCAATATGGACCGCTTCCTGGTCTTCGGCCTGTTGCTGCGCACCAGCCTGTCACAACCCGATCGTCGCGGCACGATCTCGGTTCACTCGGCTGCCATGTCGCTTGGCCGTCCCTTCGAGACCGTGCGCCGTCACATCTGTGCGCTGCTCGACCGGCGCGTGTGCCAGCGCACCCGCACCGGCGTAATGCTGTCCGACGCCTTCTGGGAGCGCGCCGACAATTGGCAGCAACTGCGGTACGCGCACGATTGCTTCGTGCGGCTCATCGCGGACTCGGTGGCCAAGGGTACGATCCCCATCGGCAATCCGCCGGCCGCCCGCCACCCGCGACTCGCGCTGACCGATGGGGTATGCGCCGCGATCGATCTCTTCCTCGCGCTGGTCGATGCCAACCGCTCGCTCTGCACCGAACCACTCGATCTGGCGGTCTTCTCGGTCGTGCTCCACGCCAACCACCAGGCACTCGTCGCCGACCGGGCGCTGGGCGGTTTCGGCGGGGCGACGCCGCTGCTGCCGCGCCATGCCGTGCGCGTCGCGCAGGTCGCACGCGCGCTTTCCACCCCCGACACCACGGTAAGGCGCCGCATCGCGCCGCGCAGCACCGAGGGCGGCCCTTACCGCCGCACCACCAACGGGCTGCTGGTCTCCCCCGACTGCCTGCGCCACTGCGGCCAGACGAGTGAGGAGAACAATGCCAAGCACGGCTCGATCCGCCTGATCATCCAGCGCGCGGTTGCGGCAGGCCTGTCGCTGCGCGATCCGGCGCATTCGTATTGCGATGGCCGGCCTCCCTCGCCGCAGATCGACTGACGTCAGCCGCCGCGCGGCCGCTTGGGCACCAGCGAGGACAGGATCCCGCGCACGGTCCGCACCTCCTGGCTCGACCAGCCGGGCTTGGTCAGCAGCGTCCGCAGCATCCGCCGCGTCGCCGGAGTGCGATCGGGCGGGAAGAAATAACCGCCTTCGTCGAGCAGCGTATCGAGCTGCGCGATCATCCCGTCCAGTTCGACCTGCGGCGCGGGCGGATCGGCGTCGACCGCGGGGGGGCTCGCCAGCACCTGCCCCTTCGACCATTCATAGGCGACCAGGATCACCGCCTGCGCCAGATTGAGGCTGCCGAATGCCGGGTTGATCGGAACGGTGATGATCGTCCGCGCCACTGCGACGTCGTCGGTTTCCAGCCCCGATCGCTCGGGACCAAACAGGATCGCCGACCGCTGCGATCCGGCATGGATCGTCTCCGCCGCCGCCGCTGGAGTCATGACCGGCTTGGTCACGCCGCGCTTGCGGACGGTCGTGGCATAGACATGCGCGCAATCGGCGACGGCCTCGGCGACGCTGTCGAACACCTGCGCGCGCTCGAGCACGATGTCCGCGCCCGACGCCGCCGGCGCGGCCTGCGGATTCGGCCAGCCATCACGCGGCGCGACCAGCCGCAGCTCGACCAGCCCGAAATTGAGCATGGCCCGCGCCGCCTTGCCGATATTCTCGCCCAATTGCGGGCGGACGAGCACGATGACGGGGGGCGGGGCAGAGGGCTGGCTCCCGCTCCTCGATTCGTCCTGCGGGGCGGGGGAGCCAGCGTCGAGCGCAGCCGAGACGCGCGGTCGAGAACGCGCCGCGACGCTGACAGACCGCCAATTACCCGCAAACAGCGCCTCTTTCTTCGCGCGCGACCAGTCCTTTACCTGCCGCTCCCGCTCCAGCGCGTCGATGCGCGTCGGGAAATCCTGCGCCCACATCAGTTCCACAGGCCGGCGATCATGCGTGTACCCCGGCAACGCCCCCGCTTGGTGCTGAGCGACCCGCCGCTCGAGATCATCGGTATG
This sequence comes from Sphingomonas sp. 8AM, assembly GCF_902506455.1. Lineage (GTDB taxonomy): Bacteria > Pseudomonadota > Alphaproteobacteria > Sphingomonadales > Sphingomonadaceae > Sphingomonas. The sequence goes on from NZ_LR733844.1 coordinate 3,499,790, forward strand.
GCCGGTATAATAGCTGCCGTCGGCGCAGCGCAGGATATAGACGTAAAAGCTCATCGGACCGCTATGTTCTCGACGGGCGCATCTCGGCAAGCTCGATGCTGCCCGAACCGAACGGGTGAGGGCAGCGTCACCCCCGCCCCGCTTCCTCCACGCTTCCCGCGAATTCCTCGAAATCACGCGCCTCGCTGAAGTCGCGATAGACGCTGGCGAACCGGATATAGGCGACTGAATCGAGGCCCTTGAGCCCGTCCATTACCATCTCGCCGATCCGCTTGGCCGTCACTTCCGGTTCGCCGCTGGTCTCCAGCTGCCGCTGGATGCCGCTGACCAGCTTCTCCAGCCGCACCGGCTCGACCGGTCGCTTCCGCGCCGCGATCGAGATCGAACGCAGCAATTTCTCGCGATCGAACGGCTCACGCCGCGATTCGCTCTTTACCACCGTCAGATCACGCAACTGGATGCGCTCGAAGGTGGTGAAGCGCGCCGCACAGCCCTCGCACTGCCGCCGCCGCCGGATCGCCGCCCCATCATCCGTGGGGCGGCTGTCCTTCACCTGGCTCGCGTCATGACCACAAAAAGGGCAGCGCATTCAGCGGGTCACTTGTTCTTGGTGCCCTTGTGATAGGCCCAGGCCGCGCCCGCGATCGCGCCGAAGATCGGCCCGACGACCGGCAACGGAATGGCGACGACCGCGCCCAGCGCGCTCCACTTCGCCATGCTCTTGCCCAGGCCCGGCGTGTTCTTCACCGTGCCGCGCACTTCATTCACCTTGTTGTCGAAATCGGCCACCGCTGTTTCTCCTTAGCTGTAGATCGGGAACCGAGCGCACAGCGCGCGAACACGTTCCCGCACATTCGCTTCGACGGTGGCGTCCCCGGCCTCTCCCTTTTCGCGCAGGCCGTCGAGCACGTCGGCAACCATGTTGCCGATCTCGCGGAACTCCGCGGTGCCGAAACCGCGCGTCGTGCCGGCGGGCGAGCCGACCCGGATCCCGCTGGTCTTGACCGGCGGCAGCGGGTCGTTCGGGATCCCGTTCTTGTTGCAGGTGATCCCGGCACGCTCCAGCGCCTCGTCCGCATCGCGACCGGTGATGCCGAGCGGGGTGAGGTCGACCAGCGCCAGATGCGTGTCGGTCCCGCCCGAAACGAGGTCCGCACCGCGCTCCTTGAGCGTCGCCGCGAGAACCTTGGCGTTTTCGACCACCGCGGCGGCATAGCTCTTGAACTCGGGGCGCAGCGCCTCGCCGAACGCCACCGCCTTGGCGGCGACGACGTGCATCAGCGGTCCGCCCTGCAGCCCCGGGAACACCGCCGAGTTGATCTTCTTCGCGATCGCCTCATCATTGGTCAACACCATGCCGCCGCGCGGGCCACGCAGCGTCTTGTGCGTGGTGGTGGTGACGACATGCGCATGGCCGAACGGCGTCGGATGAACGCCGCCCGCGACCAGTCCGGCGAAATGCGCCATATCGACCATGAAGAACGCCCCGACCTTGTCGGCGATCGCCCGGAAGCGCGCGAAGTCGATGTGGCGCGGATACGCCGAGCCACCGGCGATCAGGAGCTTCGGCTGCGTCTCGACGGCCTGCTTCTCGACCGCATCATAATCGATCAGATGCGTGTCGGCGGCGACGCCGTACTGGACGGCGTTGAACCACTTGCCGCTCATCGCCGCGCGTGCACCGTGCGTCAGGTGCCCGCCCGCGTCGAGGCTGAGGCCCATGATCGTGTCGCCCGGCTTCACCAGCGCCAGCATCACCGCGCCGTTCGCCTGCGCGCCCGAATGCGGCTGGACGTTGACGAACCCGCAGTCGAAGAGCTGCTTGGCGCGATCGATCGCGAGCTGCTCCACCTCGTCGGACGGGTGACAGCCCTGATAATAACGCTTGCCCGGATAGCCCTCGGCGTACTTGTTGGTGAACACCGAACCCTGCGCCTCCAGCACGGCGCGGCTGACGATATTTTCCGACGCGATCAGCTCGATCTGCGTCTGCTCGCGGGTCAGCTCATGCTCGACGCCGGCGAACACCGCCGCATCGGCGTCAGCGAGACCGCGGGTGAAGAAACCATCCGGCTGGATGTCGGAAAGCGAGGTCGGGTTGGTGCTCATGCGGGCTCCTTGAGCATGTCGACGCGCGCGGCATGGCGCCCGCCGAGAAAATCCGTGGAGAAAAAGGCGCGAAGGCAGGCGCGTGCCATCTCGGGGCCGATCAGCCGCGCGCCGAAAGCGATGGCGTTCGCGTCATTGTGCGCGCGCGCCAGTTCGGCCGACAGCGGTTCGCTGACCAGAGCGCAGCGGACCGCCGGGTTGCGGTTGGCGGCGATCATGATGCCGATCCCCGACCCGCAGATCGCGACGCCGCGCTCCGCCTCGCCCGCCGCCAGCGTGTCGGCGAGGCGCCGGCCGTAATCGGGATAGTCGACGCTGGCGGTGCCGTGCGTGCCGAGATCGACCACCTCATGCCCTTCGCCCGCCATCCAGTCGCGCAAATCGTCCTTCAACTGGACGGCGGCATGGTCGCAGGCGATGGCGATACGCACGGATCGACTCCCGGAATGACTGGATCGCCGCGCTCTAGCGATCCGTGCGCGGCAAAGCTACCCGGAACGCGGCACCGCCACAGCAGGTTGATGTACCATGACGAAGCGCCTGACCCTCCTCGCCGTCCCGCTGACGCTCGCCGCCTGTGCGCAGCCGGCTCCCGACCCTTCACCGAGCGCGACGCCGAGCGAGCGCGTCGGCCCGCTCGCTGCGCCGCGTGATGAACCGGGCGGCGGGCAGCTGCGCGACAATGCCGTCGAACCCGCCGCCCCCGCGGCGCTGGAGGAGCGCTATCTCGGGCGCTGGATCGGGGTGGAGGGCATGTTCCTCGACGTCACCCGGCGCGAGGGGGGCGGGGTAACGCTCGACATGCAATGGGACCTCGATCACCGCGGCACGTTCGACGGGTCAGTGACCGCCGAAGGCCTGCGCTTCATGCGCAACGGCGTGGCGGAACTTGCGGTGCCGGGGAATGGCGACGCGACCGGGCTCAAGTGGCTGGCGGGCAAGAAGGACTGCCTGATCGTCAAGTCGGGCGAGGGCTATTGCCGGAAATAGGCGCCGGTCTCGCGGGGCGAGCGTCAGACTGCGGGACCGCCAACCGCGGATGACGTTCTTGCGGCGATCGCCCCGGCCAGTGCCAGCACCCGCCGTGCCTCTTCCAGATGCAGCCGCTCGACCATACGCCCGTCGACGCGGATCGCGCCTTCATCCTCGCGCCCGTCGAACGCTGCCGCCAACATCCGCGCCGCTTCCACATCGTCGTCGGACGGTCCGAAGGCGTCATTCGCCGCCGCGATCTGCGCCGGGTGGATCAGCGTCTTGCCATCGAATCCGTACCCGCGCCCCTGCGCACATTCCGCCGCGATCGCCGCCTGATCGTCGAGCGTGTTGATGACCCCGTCCAGCGCCACGAGCCCGGCAGCGCGCGCCGCGAGGACGATTTGCGCCAGCATCGGCAACAACGGCGCGCGGTCCGGGCCGGCCCGACACCGCAACTCCCGCGCCAGATCGTTGGTACCCGCCACCAGCGTCGTCAGACCGCTTGCGGCTGCGCCCGCGACGATCGTCGGCAGCCCCAGCACGCCCGCACAGGTCTCGATCATCGCCCAGAGCGAAGGCCCCTCACCCAGCGCCGCCCGCGCCTGGGACAGGTTCGCCACATTCTCCAGCTTCGGCAGCAGCACTGCGTCCGGCGCCACGTCGCCGAACGCCGCGAGATCATCCGCCCCCCACGGCGTATCGGGCGCATTCACCCGCACCACCAGTTCACGCGGGCCAAAACCGCCCTCGCGGATCGCCGCGACCGCCGCCGCGCGTGCCACGCCCTTCTGTGCCGGCGCGACGGCATCCTCCAGATCGAGGATCACCACGTCGCACGGCAAGCTCCGCGCCTTCTCGATCGCGCGTGCGTTCGAGGCCGGCAGGAACAGCGCACTCCGCCGCGGCCGCACCGTATCGCTCATGCCGCCACACCACCGCCGGACAGCGGCGCGAACCGCGCGACCTGCCGCCCGATCAGCCGCAATTGCTCGACCACCGCCGGATCGCTCGCCCCGCCCTCGTCGTCGAAACGGGTCACCTGCGTGTTGATCGCGGCGGCGAACGGTGTCGGCCAGCCGCGCAGCGCATGGACGATCGAACGCAGCGCCGCGATCGTCGAGCCGGTCGCCTGCCAGCCATAAGCGGTCGCGATCAGCCCGACCGGCATGTCGGCCAGGTAAGGCCGCGAATCGCGCGCGGTCTCTTCCAGCAGATCGAGCGCGTTCTTCACCACACCCGAGATGCTGCCGTGATAGCCGGGGCTGGAGATGATCACCGCCGACGCCTGCCGCACCGCCTCGACGAACGCCTGCTCCTCGGGCGTGCGCGAGGTCGCGCGCGGATCGTAGAGCGGCAGCCGCGCCATGTCGGCGCCCCCGAACATCTGCGTGCGAAAGCCCTGCGCTGCCGCCTCGCCCAGCGCGATCCGCAGCGCGCGCTCGGTCGACGACACGCCCCCGATCGTTCCCCCGATCCCCACCACCAGCGGCGCGAGCGCGCCTTTCGCATCATCCTGCATTTGGCTATCCTTGTCCGGCGCGGGCCCCGCTTGCGATAACTGTTATACCAGCGTAAGACACCAACAGCCATGCGCCCCGACCCCTACGACACCGGCCGCGTCCGCTACAACCACGCACGCGGCGACCATCCGGGCACCAACCCGGAACCGTTGCCGTCGTTCGACGCATGGCACGACGGCGCGCGCGATGCCGATGCTCCTTATGGCGCTTCGCGTTTCGACGACGGCGGCGATCCGCCGCCGCGGTGGCGCCGGATCGCGTGGGGCAAGTGGATCGTGCGCGGCCTCGCCGCATCGATCGTGCTGTTCGTGGTCGCGGTCATCTGGCTGGCGGTCACCGCGCCCTTGTCGCGCTCGCTCAAGCCGCCGACGCCGCCGTCGATCACGCTGACCGCCGCCGATGGCACGCCGATCGCGCGGCGTGGCGCGATCATCGGCACGCCGGTCGATGCCAAAACGCTGCCCCCGCACGTCCGCGAGGCTTTCCTTGCGATCGAGGACCGGCGCTTCTATTCGCACTGGGGGATCGACCCGCGCGGGATCGCGCGCGCGGCGTGGGCGAACGTCGGCTCGGGCGGCGTCCGGCAGGGCGGCTCGACGATCACGCAGCAACTGGCGAAAAACGCCTTCCTCGATTCGGATCGCACTGCCGCGCGCAAGATCCGCGAGGTCATGATCGCCTTCTGGCTGGAGGCGTGGCTCAGCAAGGACGAGATCCTCTCGCGCTACCTGTCGAACGTCTATTTCGGCGATAACGTCTACGGCATCACCGCCGCGTCGAAACATTATTTCGGGCGCACCCCGCAGAAGCTGAACGTCGGTCAGGCGGCGATGCTCGCGGGGTTGGTCAAGGCGCCGTCACGCCTCGCCCCCACCGGCAATCTGAAGGGGGCACGTGCCCGGCAGGCGGTAGTGATCGGCGCGATGGTCGACGCCGGCTTCCTGACGAAGGCCGCAGCGGCGACCGTCCAGCCGCAGCGCGTGCTCGCCGCGCGCACCGATACGCTGCCGACCGGTACCTATTTCGCCGACTGGGTCCTCCCCACCGCGCGCGAGGTCGCAGGCGACGCGGGCACCGAGGCAACCGTGAAGACGACGCTCGACCGCGGGCTGCAATCGACCGCCGAGCGTGTCGTGCGGCAGGCCAGCCTGGGCGGACTGCAGGCGGCGGTGGTTGCGATGCGCCCGGATGGCGAAGTCGTCGCGATGGTCGGCGGCCGCGATTACAAGACCAGCGCCTTCAACCGCGCCGTACAGGCCAAACGCCAGCCGGGCTCGACCTTCAAGCTGTTCGTCTATCTCGCCGCGCTGCGCGCCGGGTTGACCCCCGACGACGTTCGCGACGACTCGCCGGTCGAGATCGCCGGCTGGAAGCCGCGCAACGACGACGGGCGCTATCTCGGCCCGATCACGCTGCGCCGCGCGTTCGCGCGGTCCTCGAACGTGGTCGCTGCGCGGCTGACGCAGGAGGTCGGCGTGCGCAACGTCATCAAGACCGCGCGCGATCTCGGCATCACCACGCCGATCCCCAACGAGGCGACGATCGGGCTCGGCACCGCCGAAGTCTCGCTGCTCGAACTGACCGGCGCCTATGCCGCGATCGCCAACGGCCGCTATCCGGTGACGCCGCGCGGCGTCGAGGGCAATCGCAACGCGAGCTGGTATGAGAAGATCGCCGGCCGCGACAGCGAGATGCCGGGCAAGGTGCGCGACGAGATGCGCTCGCTGCTCGGCTCGTCGATCCGCGGCACCGGGCGCGACGCGAACCTGCCCGTCGATGCCTTCGGCAAGACCGGCACCAGTCAGGGCGGGCGCGACGGCTGGTTCATCGGCTTCGCGGGCAATCTCGTCGTCGGCGTCTGGGTCGGCAAGGACGACAGCTCGCCCAACCCCGGCCTGCACGGCGGCGGCATCCCGGCACAGATCTGGCGGCAGTTCATGATGTCCGCGCTGCACATCCCGGTCGTCGTCGCACCCGAAGCGGACGAGATGGGCGTACCGCTCGACAATATGGCGGACGCGGTCGATCGCTTCGGCCGCGTGATCGACGGAGCGCAGCCGTCGATCGAGGATGCGGTCGACCGGCTGCGCGAACTGGGCATCGAGCTGCCGCAACCGCCCGAGCCGCGTCAGCGGGTGCCGGTCGAGCGTTATCCTGAGGATCGCGGTCCACCCCGCGAGGACGACGGCGGTCCTGGCGAAGAGTACGATTACCGCTTCTAGGGTCGATCTGCACTCCCCTTAGCGTCGCCCGGGACTTGTTCCCGGGTCCACTGCTCTTCAAAATCAACCGCTTGGATCATGATGACGTGAGGTCGAACATACCGTTCGTCATTGCGAGCGTAGCGAAGCAATCCGGGGCGTCCGGGTCCGGCTCTGGATTGCTTCGCTACGCTCGCAATGACGGATGACGTTGACGTCATTACGCTTTGAACGCTCGTCGAACGGTGGATGCCGGAACGAGTCCCGCATTATCATTGGCGTGCCGCAGAGGTCTCGATCAACGCCGGGATGATCGGTCCAGGCAGCCTTGACCACGCCAGCCTCACGCTTATTGTCATACAAAAGCGGGAGAAGTGCTGTTCCGGGTCGATTGTTTCTTGCAGCCTTGCCGCTCGCCGCGCTCGCTGCCCCCGCCGCCGCGCAGGAGCGCGCGGTCACTGTCACCTTGCGCCCGGCGGTCGACCGTCCGTCGACCACCTTCGAGGGCTGGGGCACCGCGCTCGCCTGGTTCGCCGACGTCACCGGCGGCTGGCCCGATGCCGAGCGGAACCGGCTCGCCGACCTCTTCTACGGCAAGGACGGCCTCGGCTGGACGATCGCGCGCTACAATATCGGCGGCGGCAATGCCGCAGGCACCAGGCCGTATCTGCGCCCCGGCGGCGCGGTACCGGGGTTCTGGCGGCAACCGGCGGGCACGGAGGGGCGCGACTGGTGGCGCGCCGACGATCCCGCGATGTGGGACTGGTCGCAGGACCAGCGCCAGCGCTGGTGGCTCGACGCGATCCGCGACCGCGGGAAGACGCCGGTCTTCGAGGCTTTCTCCAATTCGCCGCCGTGGTTCATGACCGTCTCGGGCCGGGTGTCGGGCGCGGATAAGGCCACAGACGACAATCTGCGCCCCGGCTTCGAAAGCGCCTTCGCGGCCTATCTCGCGCACAGCGTCGCCGAATTGCAGAAGCGCCACCGCATCACGTTCCGCACCCTGTCGCCGGTCAACGAGCCGAACACCGATTACTGGTATGCCGCCAACAAGCAGGAAGGCGCGCACTGGAGCCCGGCGCGTCAGGCCGCAATGGTCGACGCCGCGGACGCCGCGCTGAAGGCGCAGGGATTGACGACCGTGGTCGCCGCCCCCGACGAGACCAATTCGGTGCTCTTCCTCGCCGATTGGGCGGCCTATCCCGCCGCGACGCGCGCGCGGGTCGGACAGCTCAACGTCCACAGCTATGGCAACATTCACCAGACCGGGGTGCGCGACGCCGCGCGTGCCGCCGGCGTCCGGTTGTGGATGAGCGAGAATGACGCACCGCTCGACAAGGACCCGGAGGATTTTGCCGGCATGGCCTCGCCGCTGGCGATGGCCGAACATATCGTGCTCGACATCAAGCGGCTGGAGCCCGCCGCCTGGGTCTTCTGGCAAGCGGTCGAGACGCTCAGCACCGTCGACGGCGCAAAGGGGAGCAACTGGGGGCTGTTGAAGGCCGACCTGCGCGCGCCCGCGACCCTGCCTCATGCGATCCACGTCACGCAGAAATATTGGGCGATGGCACAGTTCAGCCGCTACATCCGCCCCGGCGACCGGCTGGTGCCCGTGGACGATCTCGACACGATCGGTGCGCTGTCGCCGGACGGGCGGCGGCTGACGCTGGTCCACGTCAACCCCGGCATCACCCCGCGGCAATTGGCGGTGCCTGCCGGCTGGACGACGCAGATGATCGTCACCGACGCCACGCACCGCGCGACCTGCGTACCGGGAACGCTCGCCCCCGCCCGCGCGATCGTCACCCTCATCCTGCGCCGTGACGGCGCAAAGGACCTGCCATGCCCCGCCTGATCGCCCGCCGGCACCGTTTCGCCCCCGCGCTGCTGCTCCTCGCCGCGCCGCTGACGCTCGCCGCCGACGAACCCGCCCGCTGGGATGCGCCGGGCGCGGGCAACCCGCTGCTCCCCGGTTATTTCGCCGATCCCTCGATCGTCCACGACGGCAACCGCTGGTACATCTTCGCCACCATCGACCCGTGGGGCGACGAACGGCTCGGGCTATGGACGTCGGAGAACGGCCGCGACTGGCGCTTCTCGACGCCGAACTGGCCGACCAAGGCCGCCGCGACCAGCCCGACCTCGGGTGACTCGAAGGTATGGGCACCATCGGTGGTCCACGCAGCGAACGGCCGCTGGTATATGTACGTGTCGGTCGGCAGCGAGGTGTGGGTCGGCAGCGCCGCCTCCCCCGCCGGGCCGTGGCACGACGCCAATGGCGGCAAACCGCTGATCGCGCGCGACTTCGCACCGGCCTATCACATGATCGATGCCGAGGCGTTCATCGACGACGACGGTCGGGCGTATCTCTATTGGGGGTCGGGGCTGAACTGGACCAACGGCCATTGCTTCGTCGTCCGGCTCAAGCCCGACATGGTCACCTTCGACGGCACCCCGCGCGACGTCACCCCGGAAAATTACTTCGAGGGTCCGTTCATGGTGAAGGCCGGGGGCCGCTACCTGCTCACCTACAGCGACGGCAATACCACCAAGGATACCTACAAGGTCCGCTACGCGATCGGCGCGACACCGTTCGGCCCTTTCCACGAGGCGCCGAACAGCCCGCTGCTCCAGACCGACGCCGCGCGCGACATCGTCAGCCCCGGCCATCATGCCGTGTTCCGCTCGCAGGGGCACAGCTACATTCTCTATCACCGGCAAGCGCTCCCCTGGCCGCAATCGGGCGATACGGTGCTGCGGCAAGTGGCGGTCGATCCGCTGACGATCGCAGAGGATGGTACGTTCGTGCCCGTCCGTCCAACGCACGGCAGCACGGTCGCGGGCTTCGTGGCCGCGCGCGACCGTGGCCTGACGTGGACGCCGGTCCGCAACCCCGCGGCGGTCAAGGCCGCAGACGACAATTACGCGACGCTGTGGCGCGCCCCCGCGAACGGGACCGGCAACATCGTCGCCGATCTGGGCGCGGCCCGTCAGGTGACGGGCAGCCGCATCCGGCCGGAATATCCCAACCGCCGCTACCGCTACGCAGTCGAAGCCTCGCGCGACGGTCGGCGCTGGACGCCGCTGCTCGCACCGGGCGAACATCAGGGCTCCCCGGTGACGCTGCGCCATCCCGTCAATGCACGCTACCTACGGCTGACCGTGGCGACGCCGGGCGCCGGCCTGTGGGAATGGTCGATCGACGGCGACAAACCGCATCGCCGTTAACGTCTCCGTCATTGCGAGCGTAGCGAAGCAATCCAGGGCGTCCTGATCCGGCCCTGCATTGCTTCGCTACGCTCGCAATGGCACCCCACCCTCGTCATCCCGCGAAGGCCGGGGCAACACGGGTCGCCTTACTTCACCACCTGCACCAATCCCGCCGCATCCTGTCCGGTCGGCAACCGCCCCGACGCGCTCAGCCGACCGGCCGCATCGTCCCACGACAGCGTCGCGCTGCGCCCGCCCTTGGTGCGGTAATCGTTGGTCGTGCCGTCGTCGTCATACAGCGTGAAGCTGGTGCTGCGCCCCGGATAGACGCGGATCAGCTCCAGCTTCTGCTCGGTCGCGGTGCTCGGCACCGCCGCGCCGAACGGCACGATCGAACCCGCGCGGACGAACAACGGGATCTGGTCGATCGGTGCGGCGGCTGTGATCGTCTGCCCGCCGGTGTAGCGCCGGTTCGTCCAGTAATCGTACCAGTCCGCCCCCGCCGGCAGGTACACCTTGCGCTCGGTTACGCCCTGATCGGTCACCGGCGCCACGAGGAACGCCGGCCCGAACATATATTGGTCGCCGATCGTCGCGACGTTGGGATCGTCGGGGAAGTCCATGAACAGCGCGCGCATGAACGGCGCGCCGCTCTTGTAGGTGCCGTAACCCAGCGAATAGAGGTACGGCATCAGGGCGTACCGCAGCTTCAGGAATTTCGCGAGCACCGGCTCGGCCGCCGCGCCATACTCCCAGATTGCCGTCGCGGGACGTTGCCCGTGGATACGCAGCGTCGGCGTAAAGCTGTTGTACGCGAACCAGCGTGCGAACAACTCCGGATAATCGGGGTAATTTGCGCCCATTGCTGTCGCCCCGGCCGGATCGAGCAGCACCGGACGCGACGCGACCGGGCCGCTCGGCCACTGCCATCCGCCGGTATCGCTGCTCCAATAGGCCATGCCGCTGGCGGTAAAGCCAAGCCCCGCAGGCACTTGCCGCTTGAGCACTTCCCACGTCGACTGCACGTCCGACGACCAGAACAACGCCCCCGTCCGCTGCACCCCCAAATAAGCCGCCCGCGACAAAATCAGATTGCGCAAATTTGGCCGGTCACGCGCAGTTCCCTGCGCCACCCCGGCGGTGTGAACTAGCGGGAAAAGATTGTGAAACCGGTCCCCGGTGCCGATCGAATAATGATAGCCGTCCGGCACGAGATCAGGCTCGGTCTCATCAAGCCAGAACCAGTCGAAGCCCTGCGACGCAATATTGTCGCGCAGCTTGCCCCAGAACCAGTTCCGCGCCTCCGGGTTGGTCGAATCGATCAATGCTCCAGCGCGATCGGAACGTACCGCCAGCCCGTCGACCGGCGTCCCGTCCTTGTGGTGGAGCAGCCACCCCTGCGCCGCCAGCATGTCGTAATAGCGCGACTCCTTCTCGAACCGCGGCCAGACGCTGATGATCGAGCGCATGCCCCCGGCTCTGAGCGCGTCGTTCATGCCCCTCGGATCGGGGAAGAAGTTCCGGTCGATGTCGAGCTGGCCCATTCGCGTCCAGTAGAACCAGTCGAGCACCATCACGTCGAGCGGATAGCCGCGCCGGCGGTAGCCATCGGCGATGTCGAGCAGCTCCTTTTGCGTCTCATAGCGCGCCTTGGACTGGATCAACCCGAAGGCGGCTTTGGGCGGCAGGGGCGTGGTACCGGTCAGCCTGGCATAACCCGCGTAAAGCTCGTCGGCGGTCGAACCGCTGATGACGAAAAATGACACGCGCTCCCCGACATTGGACTGAAAATGCGTCCCGTTGTTGAGCCCCGCCGACACCGTCAGCGCCGAGGGATTGTCCCAGACGATCCCATAGCCCTTGTTGGTGACCATGAACGGCACGCATACCGTTTCGCCGGCCGGAGCATCGTAATTGTGCCGACAGTCGATCGTGCGCCCCTTGAGGTCGAGCTTCCCTTCCTGATTTTGCCCGAGCCCATAGAAATGCTCACCGGGCTGAACCGAGAAGCTCGCGCCGACCTTGAACGTCTGCTCGCCCGTGACCGTGTGCGGCGCGCGCTCCCAGCCTTTCATCTCGGTCAGCATGCGTCCGCGACCGTCGGCGAAGGTGATTGACACCGGCGGGAGCGATGGCGCGAAATAGCGCTGCATCTGCGACGGCGCGCCCGGCCAGTGCTGCGACTTGACGGTGACGATCATCGCCGCCGAGGCGAAGACGTCGCCGGTCGCGTCGCTGCGATGCCGCCACCCCGCGGCATCGGCGCTGGCGTTCGGCCCCTCGCCTGGTGACGCGTCCGCAAGGACGCGATCCAGCGCGATCGTCACGCGGATGATGTTCGGGGCATAAGGCTCGATCGCGACCAGTGCACCGTTGCGATCGACCGTGGCCAGCGGCGCGGCGATGGCGGGGATGGCGAAAACTGCCAACCCTCCCACCAGCGCGGCGCGCCACGCGCGCGTCACCTTGCCCCGATCCGCTCGCTCGATCATCATCCCACCCCGTTGCGCTAAGCTTTCATAGCGCTACCATTCCTTAGCGGCACGATGATCCGCGGCACAAGTCAGCCTCGACCGAGGGGATGGGGAGAGGACATGTTCGGACGGATCGCCTTTACTGCAGGGTTGTTGCTTGCGGCCACGGGCACCGCTGCAGCGCAGATTCCGCATCTGGAAAGTCGCCACGGCCGCCATGCGTTGATCGTCGACGGGGCGCCGTTCACGATCCTCGGCGCGCAGGTCAACAATTCGAGCAATTATGCCCAGGTGCTCAAGACCGCGTGGCCGGTACTCGACCGGATTCACGCGAATACCGTCGAAGTGCCGATCGCCTGGCAGCAGGTCGAGCCGCAGGAGGGGCGTTTCGACCTCTCCTTTCTACAAGAATTGCTCGATCAGGCGCGGTCGCATGACAAGCGCGTCGTGCTGCTGTGGTTCGGAACGTGGAAGAACACCTCGCCCGGCTATACCCCGGACTGGGTCAAGCTCGATAATCGTCGCTTCCCGCGGATGAAAAAGCGCGATGGTCAAGATCATGGCGTCCTCAGCGCGCACGGCGCGGCGACGTTGGCGGCGGATCGCACCGCGTTCGTGAAGGTCATGGAATATCTGCGCGACCATGATGCCCAGCACACCGTCATCATGGTCCAGCCGGAGAATGAGACCGGCAGCTATCGCAACCCGCGCGACTATTCTCCGACCGCGAACGGGCTGTTCGCCAAGTCCATTCCGACGGCGCTGGCCAAGAGACTCGGCCGCAGCGGAACATGGTCGCAGGTGTTCGGCGCCCAGGCTGATCGTGCCTTTAACACCTGGTACGTCGCCTCCTATGTCGAGGCGATCGCCGCGGCGGGCAAGGCGGTGAAACCCTTGCCGATGTACGTGAACGCCGCACTCGCCGGCCCCTCGAACGTTCCCGACCCGGATGGAGTCGCGAGCGGCGGACCGCAGCAGGACGTGCTCGAGATCTGGAAAGCCGCAGCACCGCATGTCGATTTCGCCGCACCGGACATCTATGACCGCAAGAGCGCCAACGCGACGGCGTATCTCGATCTATATGCCCGCTCCGATAACGCGTTGATGGTTCCGGAGGTCGGCAATGCACGCGACTTCCACCGCTACGTCTATGCCGCGCTGGGACGCGGCGCGATCGGCTACGCGCCGTTCGGGATGGACGAAAGTGGCTACTTCAACTTCCCGCTCGGCGCGCGCGACCTGAGTGAGACGACGCTCGCACCGCTGACGCTCACCTACCGCATGTTCGGCTCGATCATGCGGGATTGGGCCCGGATCGCGTATGAACACCCGACGTGGGGTGCCGCCAGGCCTGACGACGGCGCCGCTACGTCAACCCGCATGGGGGCCTGGACGATCAAGGCATCCTGGGGCGAGTGGCAGTTCGGGATGCGCGAGTGGACATGGCTCAAAGCCGTCCCAGCGCCGTGGGCGGAAGACATGGTTGGCGGGCTCGCGGTGGCGCAGCTGTCCGCGGACGAGTTCCTGATCGTGGGTGACCATGTCCGGGTTGCGATCGAGCCGGCGGAGAAGGTTTCGGGTGCGCTGGTGTTGCGCGTGGAGGAGGGTGGTTTTGCCGGGGGGTGTTGGGTGACGGCGCGTGTGTGGAATGGCGACCAGACGGACTATGGGATCAATCTGCTCGATCGTCCGCAGGTGCTGAAGGTGACGATGGGGCGTTATCGTCAGGACTAGGCGGAGCGTTGCCGGCGGAAGGCACGACGGCCCCGGTCTTTGTGAAAGACCGGGGCCGTCGTGTGGATGTCTGTATGTTGGTTGCGGGGACAGCACCGACTGGGAACTTGCAGGTTTGTACGAAAGTGAAAACAGATGATTTATTTGGGCTGATTTAATCGGATACCCCCCGTCGTACCCCCGCCCCTTCAAACATGCGACGTTCGGGTTATTTTTTGCGGCGAAATGCATGTCTGCCGACACGTCTCTCCAGAAAGGCACTCCCTCGTGAGGCTGGCGATACGGCCGACGATTAAGATAACGTCAGGTCAGTTTCTTTAGGGTGAGCAGATGATCTGCTCCGCTGCGCCCGTCATCGGCACCCCAACCGAGCTTTAACGCCGGACACTGGAAACCCTTCTGGTCGATCCCGCGAAACTGACCGAGGGCATGGCGGTCGGGATCATGCTCGACGATCTGATCCGTGCAGGTTCATCGCCAATCAGGCCGGTAGAAATACTTGACGTTTCAACTGCGCTGTTCGGCAGCGCGCGGCGACGTGCACTCGCATGGGTGAGGATGCGGTCCCAAGCAACTTCCCGGTATCTGGAACTGCTCTCGCAGGCGATGGAAACCTTTGAGGTTGAACACCGTCACGCCAACGGAAGCGATCACTTCCTGGTGTGGGACGCCTTTCCGGGCCGGCCGAAGTACCTGCGTCCACTTCCAGATCTCCTTACCAAATTGCGGCCGAAGATTCCGCACCCGGTCGCGCGAGATGACGATACCGCTAATTGTGCGATCCGCCGCGCGACGATGTTCTGGCAGTATCTGGCACCTCGTCTGGGTGACGGCATCTGGGACGAGCTTGGTCTCAAACGCTATTTCATGAACGATGTCGTGGGATTGCGCTTCCCCCGTGGGATCGATCTGGACGCGATAGTCGCGACAGAAGGCGATATATGGGCGCTCGAGTACAAGCACAAATTTCCTTACTATGAAGAGGGCGTTGCGACATTCAGGATAAACACGGGTGAGCTCGATCGATTTGGAGCGCTCGTGATGGTCGGATTTCGCATTCTTGACATCGTCGTCGTCAAATCCCATCAAGACATAACCCGCGGGTCGATCGAGCTATTTAACGACGCATACGCACGCAGTAAGACGCGAGTTCTGGCCATCGGATTTACCGCAGACTTGTAGCGGAGCTCCGGGCGTCGCGGTCTACGCCTGCCCGGGCAACGGCACGGGACGCTCGGACCACGCTCTACACGCGGCCAGTACCGGCAGACTGGTTCGATGATCTCGGGGCCCTTCCGGACACGCAACTTTCGACCAGCCTGATCGACAAACTTTACGGCATTGCAAAGCCGGCTTGCTCGCAAGAGCTGCTTGAGCAGGTTAGAATAGATTAATCCATGCCGATCCTCGCGATCTCGCCAGCGGAAGCAGCCTGCGACATATTTGAGCTTGCTGAGGCTGAACCGTCGGGCAAATAATTGATGGTAGATCTTAATCCGACCATTCGGCGCCGGTGGACAGTCATCCGGAACCAACTGCTGGTCCATGAGTAACCAGTCTCCTCTCTGCCCCTTCAGCGGAGCTGGTGTCGGATCGTGGGATCGGCTGCAAAGGCGGGGCATCCGCCACTGCCCGCGACACCTTGCGCGCGACCTCCTCAAGCGTCGCAAGCAGCCTGTTCATCTGCGAGGCGGTGGAGAGGCAGTCGGGCCCGTACCTGGCGACGAGATATTCGCGATCTCGCGCGATGGCCCGGATGTGGGCAGAGGTTCGTTCGCGAAGCACCAGTCCCCGCGCCGTCGCACGCTCAAGACGCACGGTCAGGTCATGACCCATCTTGCGGATTTCGGACCAGGATGAACCCTGAAGCAGGAGGTATGCCGACAAATTCAGCTCGATCGAGTGTATAGCCAGCAGCCGCATGGGTCCGGCGCTGGTCGGGTCGCCGATCAGGATCGCCCCAGAGGATCGATGAGCGGCGTCGCGATAAAAGTCAGCGAGGCGGTTCATGTCGTACGGCGAGGCGTGGTCGCCCGGATAATGATCCGATTTTATGGAGAAAGGCCTACCGGCCATTCGCTAAAATCCTAGGCCGGATCGACATTCAGGATTCCCAAACGCCGTGAAGGCTGATTCATAGGCATCCGTGTCGAGGCTCGGAGCGAGTGATGGGGATTAAGCGGTACGAGTTGAGCGAGGCGCAATGGTCGCGGTCGGGGCGGGCTGGGCGAGCGTCGGCGCGGAGGCGACGCGCGGCGGCGCGGTCGGCACGGTCGTGCTGTCCCAGCCGCCGCCGAGCGCGGCGAAGAGCTGGACCAGCGCGGTCGCCTCGTCGGCGCGCGCCTGTGCCGCGCTGTTGCGGGTGGTGAGCAGCGTCGCTTCCTGCTGGCTGAGCGTCGTGAAGTCGCTCAAACCGCTGCGATATTGTTCGCGCGACAGCAAGGCGGCGTTGCCGGCGGCGTCGAACGCGACCGCCAGCTCGCGCTCGCGGCGATCGGCGGTGTCGAGCGCGACGACGGCGTTCTCGACATCCTCCAGCGCGGTCAGCACGGTGCCCTTATAGGCGGCGAGCGCGGCGTCGGCGGCGGCTTCCTGTCCACGCACCTGACTGCGCAGCCGGCCACCGTTGAAGATCGCCTGCGTCAGTCCCGCGAACAGCCCGCCGGTGACGGTGTCGAGCAGCGAGCCGACTGTATTGGCGCGCGCATTGATGTTCCCGCTGAACGCGAAATTGGGATAGAGCGCCGCCTGTGCGACGCCGATCTGCGCGGTGGCGGCGGCGAGCGTGCGTTCGGCGGCGCGCACGTCGGGGCGCTGGCGGAGCACGTCGGCGGGGATGCCGATCCCGGCGGGCGGCGTGCCGGTCGGGATTGCGCGGACCTCGGCGAGCAACGGCTTGAGCGCGCCGGGTGCCTGCGCGGTCAGCACGCCGAGCCGCGACACCGCGGCGTTATATTGCTGCTCGAGCGTCGGGATCGTCGCGGCGGTCTGCGCGCGCTGTTGCCGCGCCTGCTCCTGATCGAGCGACGAGACGAGCCCGGCCTGCAGGCGGAAGCCCGCGATCTCGAGATTGTCCTCCTGCAACGCCAGGCTGGCGCGGGCATTGGCGAGCTGCTGCTGGTAGAGCCGCGCGAGGATGTAGTTGCGCGCGGTCTCCTGCTGGACGGTCAACAGCGTCGCGGCATAGTCGAACCCGGACGCCTCATATTGGGCGCGGCTCGCCTCGATCGTCCGGCGCACCTCGCCGAACAGCCCGAGCTGGTAGGACGCACTGCCGCCGATCGAGAAATTGTTCGCGCCGCCGCCGCCGCCGATGTTCTGGACGGTGCCATCGGGGAGCGTGATCGTCTGCCCGCCGCCGCGCAGCGTCTCCGAGCGGCTGTAGCCGGTGTTGCCGCTGAGCGTCGGGAGCAGGTCGGCGCGGCTCTGCACCAGCGCCTCGCGCGCCTGCCGCAACCGGGCGACCGCCTGCGCGACGTCGGTGTTCGCGGTCGACGCCTGCTCGACCAGCTGCCCGAGCACCGGATCGTCGAACCGCTGCCACCAGCGCGTCAGATCCTCGGGCGTCGGCGCGGCGCGCACCGAATAGCCGGCGGGCACCGCCAGCGCGGCGGCGGCGGGCGGACGATAATCGGGGCCGACGGTGCAGCCCGCAGCCGCCAGCGCCATCGTCGTGCAGAGAAGAACGCGCCTCATATCGTCGTGCATGACGCACGCATAAGGCGCGCGTCCAGCGCTAATATGTCGCGATATGTCGCGGTCGCATCATTCCAGCTCGAGAATGACCTGATCCACCGCCAGACTGTCGCCGGCCTGCGCCTGCACCGTGGCGACGGTGCCGGATTTCTCGGCGCGGAGGATGTTTTCCATCTTCATCGCCTCGACCACCGCCAGCGCCTGTCCGGCCTCGACGCGGTCGCCCGCCGCGACATCGAGCCGGACGAGCAGCCCCGGCATCGGTGCGATCAGGAACTTCGACAGGTCGGGCGGGACTTTCTCGATCAGATGCGCGGCATAAGGCGCGACGTGCGCGGGGAGGACGCGAACCTTGTGGCGTGCACCGCGCGTGGTGAGCGTGAAGCCGTCGCGTTGCTTGGAGATCGCTACGGTCAGCGGATCGTCGCCATCGACCTGCACGGTGCGCGCGCCGGGAGTGTAGGCGATCGTGGCGTCGAGCGGGCTGCCGTCGACGGTTATGCGGCCATCGCGGATCGTTACGTCATGATCGTGTCCATCGACGCGGGCGACCCATTCGCCCGGTGCCGACAGGACGTGGCCGAGCTGCCCGTCGACCTGCCGCGCGCGCGTCACCTGAGCGTGTGCCGCGACCGCGCCGACCGCGGCGAGCGTCGTCTTGAGCGCGGGGCTGGCGGGCGCGCCGTGGAAGCCGTCGGGATATTCCTCGGCGATGAAGCCGGTGGTGATGTTCCCCGAGCGGAAGCGCGGATGCTGCATCAGCGCCGAGAGGAAGTGCAGGTTGGTCCCCGGCCCCTCGATCGTGAAGGCGTCGAGTGCGGCGACCTGCGCATCGATCGCCGCCTCGCGGGTCGGCGCCCAGGTGACGAGCTTGGCGATCATCGGGTCGTAGAACATGCTGACCTCGCCGCCCTC
Source organism: Sphingomonas sp. 8AM (assembly GCF_902506455.1). Lineage (GTDB taxonomy): Bacteria > Pseudomonadota > Alphaproteobacteria > Sphingomonadales > Sphingomonadaceae > Sphingomonas. Next base: position 3,518,624 of record NZ_LR733844.1, read on the forward strand.
GGCGACGCCGTCGTCGACGCGGACCCTGACCTCGTCATTGCGAGCGGAGCGAAGCAATCCAGGGCGTCCTGGTCCGTCACTGGATTGCGTCGCTTCGCTCGCAATGACGGATGTGGTCGCCGGCGGCGCATACCGCACCAGCCGCCCGATGCTCGGCAGGAAGCCGCGATACGGGTCCTCGGCATAGACGCGATTCTCGATCGACCAGCCGTAGAGTCGCACGTCGTCCTGCCCGAACGACAGCTTTTCGCCGGCCGCGACGCGGATCATCTGTTCGACCAGATCGAGCCCGGTGATCTCCTCGGTCACCGGATGCTCGACCTGCAGCCGGGTGTTCATCTCGAGGAAATAGAAGCTCTCGCCGGTCGTATCCGCGCCCGAGACGATCAGCTCGACCGTCCCCGCGCTGTAATAGCCGACGGCGCGGGCGAGCGCGACCGCTTGCTCGCCCATCGCCTTGCGCATCGCCGGGGTGATGAACGGCGACGGCGCTTCCTCGACCACCTTCTGGTGGCGGCGCTGGATCGAGCATTCGCGCTCGTTGAGGTAGACGATGTTGCCGTGCTGGTCGCCGAGCAACTGGATCTCGATGTGGCGCGGGCTCTCGATGAACTTCTCGATGAACACGCGGTCGTCCCCGAACGACGCAAGTCCTTCCCGCTTGGTCGCCTCGAAGCCATCGCGGACATCCTGTTCGCTCCACGCCAGCCGCATTCCCTTACCGCCGCCGCCGGCGCTGGCCTTCATCATCACCGGGAAGCCGATCTCGGCGGCGATCCGCACCGCCTCGTCGGTGTCGGCGATCTCGCCGAGATAGCCGGGGACGACGTTGACGCCGGCCGCCTTGGCGAGCTTCTTCGATTCGATCTTGTCGCCCATCGCGGCGATCGCGTTCGGCGGCGGGCCGACGAAGGCGATCCCGGCCTCGGCGCAGGCGCGCGCGAAGCTCTCGCGTTCGGAGAGGAAGCCGTAGCCGGGATGGATGCAGTCCGCGCCGGTTTCCTTCGCGGCGAGCAGGATCAGCTCGGCCTTCAGATAGCTGTCCACCGCCGGTGCCGGCCCGAGCCGCACCGCCTCGTCCGCCATCAGGACGTGCGGGCTGCGCGCGTCGGCGTCCGAATAGACCGCGACGGTGGCGATGCCCATCTTCCTGGCGGTGCGGAAGACGCGGCACGCGATCTCGCCACGGTTGGCGACCAGGATCTTCTTGAACAACGGCCTCTCCTGTTTTTCTTTTCTCAGTTCGCGCGGGCTGCCGGAATCCCATGCAGCAAGCCGTCCGTGCTCAGGTCTTCGTCGATGTCCGGCCAATGGATGCCGTAACCCGCGCCCGCTTTTTCCCAATGCGCCCGCTGCGCGGCGCTGGCGTGCAGCAGCCGTGGATACCAGGCGAGCGGCACCGCGATCGTTCGCCCGTCCATGAGGTCGACGATCAGGCTGGCGTCGTCGAAGCGGACGTCCAGCACGCGCTCGTCGGTGATCCTAGCCGAAATATTCATGCCACGCCTCCAGCAGCAAGGTCCGGTGCTGCCCGACCATGCCGAGAATGTCATTGATCTCGTGCGCGCGAAAGCCGCGGCTGCGCGCCACTTCCACAGGCTCCAGCCAGACCTTGATCGTCGCTTCACCATGATCGACATGGACATGCGGCGGCTCGTTTGGTTCGTGGCTGTAGAAGTAGAAGCGGAACGCGCCGATCCGCAGCACCGTCGGCATCTACTCCGCCGCCTCGCACACGCGCATCGGCTCGGGCGCTTCCATCGGCCGCACCCCCAGCTTCGCGAACAGCGCCGCGTCGGCGCTGTCGCCGCGGTTGCCGGCGGTCAGCAGCTTGTCGCCGGTGAAGATCGAGTTCGCGCCCGCCATGAAGCACAACGCCTGCGTCGCCTCGCCCATGCTCTCGCGCCCCGCCGACAGCCGCACCATGCTGAGCGGCATCGTGATCCGCGCGACCGCGACGGTGCGGACGAACTCGATGTCGTCGATCTTGGCGAGCGGCGTGTCGGCGAGCATGTCGCCGAGCACCGTGCCCTTGACCGGCACCAGCGCATTGACCGGCACGCTTTCAGGATGGCGCGGCAGCGTGGCGAGCGCGTGGACGAAGCCGACGCGATCGGCGCGCGTCTCGCCCATTCCGACGATCCCGCCGCAGCAGACGTTGATCCCCGCCGAGCGGACATTCTCCAGCGTGTCGAGCCGCTCGCCGAAGGTGCGCGTGGTGATGACGTCGCCATACCGCTCGGGCGAGGTGTCGATATTGTGGTTGTAGTAGTCGAGCCCGGCCTCGCCGAGCCGCTGCGCCTGTTCGGGGGTCAGCATCCCCAGCGTCATGCAGGTTTCCATCCCCATGCCGCGCACGCCCGCGATCATCTGGATGATCGCGTCCATGTCGCGGTCCTTGGGATTGCGCCATGCCGCGCCCATGCAGAAACGCTGCGAGCCGGCGTCCTTCGCCTCGGCGGCGCGCTGGAGCACGGCCTGCACGTCCATCAGCTTGGTCGCCTTCACCCCGCTGTCAGCCGCCACCGACTGCGAGCAATAGCCGCAATCCTCCGGGCAGCCGCCGGTCTTGATCGACAGGAGCGTACAGAGCTGCACTTCCGACGGTGCGTGATGCGCGCGGTGGACGGTCTGCGCGCGGTACATCAACTCGTCGAACGGCAGGTCGAACAGATCGGCGATCTCCTCGCGCGTCCAGTCGTTGCGGGTCGTCGTCTCGATCAGCGTTGCCACATCAGGTCCTTCAATTGCGTGACGCGCTCCTTGGTCAGCCGCGCCAGACACTGCAAGCGCGCCATCGGCTGGAGCGAGCCGCCGGCGAACTCGCCGCCTTCGATCGTGCACTGTCTGTCGCGATAGGCGAGCCACGCGCGCTGGCTGGCGAGCGTCGCCGCGGCATAGCCGAAGCCATCGCGCGCGCTGGCGTCGCGGCGCTTCATCGCGGCATAGGTGCGCGGCCATTGCGCGTTCATCGCCGCGTCGGCGGTCCTGTAGCTGGCGGCGGCCTGCGCGTTCATGTCGGCCTGCGTCTGGGCGCTGACGGGGTTGGCTGTCGCCGCGAGCAAGGCGAGGATGGTCGCTACCCCCGCCTGCTTCGTCATTCCCGCGCAGGCGGGAATCCATCGTTCCGCACATGCTGCCGCCGATGTGTATGCGGCACCATGGATCCCCGCCTGCGCGGGGATGACGGAGTGTGTGGAGCGAGTGTTACGTACGACGTGCAGGACCATCATGCGGCTTCTCCCTGCGGGGGCATATTGTGGCCGAGCAGCCGCAATACTTCTTCCGCCGCGGTGATGAGATTGGTGCCCGGCCCGAAGATCGCCTGCACGCCCGCATCGAACAGGGCCTGATAGTCCTGCGCGGGGATCACCCCGCCCGCGATCACCTTGATGTCCGCGCGGCCAGCGTCGCGCAAATGGCCGATCAGTTCGGGGATCAGCGTCTTGTGCCCCGCCGCGAGGCTCGACGCGCCGACGATGTCGACGTCCTTCGCCAGCGCCAGCACCGCGGCCTCTTCCGGTGTCTGGAACAGCGGCCCCGGCACGATCTCGAACCCGAGATCGCCGAACATGCTGCTGACCAGATTGGCGCCACGGTCGTGGCCGTCCTGCCCCATCTTGGCGACCAGCATCCGCGGCTTGCGGCCCAGCCGGCGCTCGGTGGCGGCGACGCCGTCCTCGAGCCGCAACCAGCGCGCGTCGTCGGTATAGGCGCCGCCGTAGACGCCCTTCACCGGCGTCGGCTGCGTGCCATAGCGGCCGAACACATCCTCCATCGCCGAGGAAATCTCGCCGAGCGTGGCACGCGCCCGCGCGCAGTCGACCGCGAGCGCGAGCAGATTGGCGTCGCCCCGCGCACCCTCGCGCAGCGCGTCGAGCGTCGCCCGCGCCGCCGCCTCGTCGCGCGCCGCCTTGACCTGCCGGATGCGGCGAACCTGTGCGTCGCGGACGGCGTGATTGTCGATCGCGAGGATCTCGACCGGATCCTCATTGTCCTTGCGGTATTTGTTAACCCCGACGATCACGTCCTCCGCGCGATCGACCCGCGCCGCGCGCGCCGCGCTCGCCTCCTCGATCATCGCCTTGGGCCAGCCGGCCGCAACCGCCTTGGCCATCCCGCCCTCGCGCTCGACGCGCTCGATGATCGCCCACGCCTCGTCAACCAGCCGCTTCGTCAGCGCCTCGACATAATAGCTGCCGCCGAGCGGATCGACGACGTTGGTCATCCCGGTCTCTTCCTGGATCACGAGCTGCGTGTTGCGCGCGATCCGCGCGGAGAAGTCGGTCGGCAGCGCGATCGCCTCGTCCAGCGCATTGGTATGAAGCGACTGCGTGCCGCCCAGCATCGCCGCCATCGCCTCGATCGTCGTGCGCATGACGTTGTTGTACGGGTCCTGCTCGGTCAGCGAGACGCCGCTGGTCTGGCAGTGGGTGCGCAGCATCTTGCTGCGCTCGTCCCTCGCGCCGAGCTGCGTCATCACGCGGTGCCACAGCACGCGCGCGGCGCGGAGCTTGGCGATCTCCATGAAGAAGTTCATGCCGATCGCGAAGAAGAAGCTGAGCCGCCCGGCGAACTTGTCGATGTCGAGCCCGCTGGCGACGCCGTATTTCACATATTCCATGCCGTCGGCGATGGTGAAGGCCAGCTCCTGCACCTGCGTCGCGCCGGCCTCCTGCATGTGATAGCCGGAAATCGAGATGCTGTTGAACTTCGACATCTCCGCCGAAGTATAGGCGAAGATGTCGGAGATGATCCGCATCGACGGTTCGGGCGGGTAGATATAGGTGTTGCGGACCATGAACTCCTTGAGGATGTCGTTCTGGATGGTCCCGTCGAGCAACTTCCGGTCGACGCCCTGTTCCTCGCCCGCGACGATGAAGAAGGCGAGGATCGGGATCACCGCGCCGTTCATCGTCATGCTGACCGACATCTGATCGAGCGGGATGCCGTCGAACAGGATCTTCATGTCCTCGACGGTGTCGATCGCCACCCCGGCCTTGCCGACATCACCGGTGACGCGCGGATGATCGCTGTCGTAGCCGCGGTGCGTGGCGAGATCGAACGCGACCGACAGCCCCTTCTGCCCCGCCTTGAGGTTGCGGTGGTAGAAAGCGTTCGATTCCTCGGCGGTCGAGAAGCCGGCATATTGGCGGATCGTCCACGGGCGGCCGGCGTACATCGACGCGCGCACCCCGCGCGCGAACGGCGCGAAGCCGGGCAGGCCGGGGTCCCAGCCCGCGACATCCTCGGGCGTGTAGAGCGGCTTGACGTCGATCCCCTCGGGGGTGTGCCACGTCAGGTCGCGGCCCTTCACCTCCTTCGCGGCGGCGGCGGCCCAGCTTTCGGTGCCGGTCGGCGCGGGCGTTCCGATCGCCGCGGCCGCGCCGCTGTCCTCGCCGAGGTTGCGCTCTTCGGCCATGCTCAGCGGCCCTCGAACACCGGCTGGCGCTTCTCGACGAACGCGCGCACCGCCTCGGCGAAGTCGCGGGTGTGGCCGGCGCGGGTCTGGTTCTCGCGCTCGACCGCCAGCGACTGGTCAAGGTCGAGCGACAGCGCGGCGGCGACCTGCTTTCGGATCATCCCGATAGCGACGGACGGCCCGGCCGCGAGCTTTGCGGCGAGCTGCTGCGTTTGCCCGAGCACCTGCGCATCGTCGACGACGCGCGTCACCAGCCCGGCGGCGAGCGCTTCCTCGGCCGACACGCGCTCGCCGAGCAGCGCCATCTCCAGCGCCCTGGTGCGCCCCGCCGCCTTGGCGACCAGCCACGTCGCCCCGGCGTCGGGGACCAGCCCGATGTTGACGAAGGCGAGCAGCACATAGGCCGAGCGCGCCATCACGCTGATATCGCCGAGCAACGCCAGCCCGAGCCCCGCGCCGACCGCCGGGCCGTTGATCGCGGTGAGGAACGGCACGTCGAGCGCGGCGATCTTGCGGACGAAGGGGTTGTAGCTGGTGTCGAGCGACTCGCCGAGATCGCGCGGCATCGGCGCGCCGCCGTCGCCGACCAGATCAGCGCCCGAGCAGAAGGCGCCGTCGGTGCCGGTCAGCACGATCGCGCGCGCGCCTTGCTCCAGCGCGACGTCGATCGCGGCCGTCAGCTCGGCGAAGACGCGCGGGGTGAGCGCGTTCATCCGCGTGGGCCGGTCGATCGCGAGCGTCGCGACGCGATCGGTGAGGTCAAAGGTGATCGTCTCGTAGGTCAATGCGCGCCCTCCTGCGGCGTTTCCATCAGTTCGACCAGCACGCCGCCCATGCCGCGCGGGTGGACGAAGACGATCGGCGTGCCATGCGCGCCAATGCGCGGTTCGCCTAGGATCGTCGCGCCTTTTGCGGTGAGGTCGGCGATGGCGGCGTGGATGTCGGGGACCTCGAAACAGACATGGTGCTGGCCGCCGGCGGGGTTCTTCTTGAGGAAGCCGGCGATCGGTGACGTGTCGTCACAGGGTTCGATCAGCTCGATCTGCGTGTTGGGCGCGTCGATAAAGCACACCTTCACGCCCTGCGCAGGCAGGTCGAACGGCTCACCGATCGCCTCCGCGCCGAGCAGGGTGCGGTAGGTCTCGATCGCGCGGGCGATTGACGGCGTGGCGATGCCAACGTGGTTGAGGCGGCCAAGGGTCATCGCACCGTCTCCGTCATTGCGAGCGTAGCGAAGCAATCCAGTGTTCCGCGCGACGCCCTGGATTGCTTCGCTGCGCTCGCAATGACGGATCGGATATGTGTCATGTCGTTATCCATGGGCGATCTGTTCGTAGAGGTCGTGCCATTGCGGGTTCATCGCTTCGATCAACGCCATCTTCTTTGCGCGAGAACCGTTCTTGATTTGCTTCTCGCGGGCGATCGCCGCATCCATCGTGTCGGCGAACTCAAACCAGACCAGCAGCTTGCAGCCGTATTGTTGCGTGAAGCCTTCCACCACGCCTTCACGATGCTGCCACACGCGTTGCGCGAGGTTCGACGTGACGCCGGCGTAGAGCGTGCCATTGCGTCGACTGGCCATGATGTAGACCGCCGGCTGCTTCACGCCGCCATCTCGTCATGGCGAGCGCAGCGACGCCATTCAGTGTTCCGCACAACGCCCTGGATTGCTTCCCCCGGCTCAAGGCCGGGGTCGCAGTGACGGAGGGGATCACAGCGGAATGTTGTCATGCTTCTTCCACGGATTCTCCAGCGCCTTGTTGCGCAGCTTGCGCAGGCCGAGCGCGATGCGGCGGCGGGTGGAATGGGGCTGGATCACTTCGTCGATGAAGCCCTTGCTCGCCGCGACGAAGGGATTGGCGAAGCGTGCTTCATATTCGGCGGTGCGCTCGGCGATCTCCTCCGGCGTGCGGCCGCGGAAGATGATCTCGACCGCGCCCTTCGCGCCCATCACCGCGATCTCGGCGGTTGGCCACGCATAGTTCAGATCGCCGCGCAAGTGCTTGGAGGCCATGACGTCATACGCGCCGCCATAGGCCTTGCGGGTGATGACGGTGATCTTGGGCACGGTCGCCTCGGCATAGGCGAACAGCAGTTTCGCACCGTGCTTGATGATGCCGTTATGCTCCTGCGCGGTGCCGGGCAGGAAGCCGGGTACGTCGACGAAAGTAACGATCGGGATCTCGAACGCGTCGCAGAACCGCACGAAGCGCGCTGCCTTGCGGCTCGAATTGATGTCGAGAACGCCGGCCAGCACCATCGGCTGGTTGGCGACGAAGCCGACGGTGCGCCCTTCGATGCGTCCGAAGCCGCAGATGATGTTGCCGCCATGCGCGGGCTGGATCTCGAAGAAATCGCCCTCGTCGACGACCTTCGCGAGCAGCTCGTGCATGTCATAGGGCTGGTTGGCCTTCGCGGGGATCAGCGTGTCGAGCCCGTGCTCGGCGCGGTCCCACGGATCGTCGGTCGGGCGCTCGGGCACGCCCTCGCGGTTCGAGGACGGCAGGAAGTCGATGAAGTCGCGCGCCGCCAGCAACGCCTCGATGTCATTTTCGAAGGCGACATCGGCGACGCTGGTCTTCGTGGTGTGCGTCACTGCGCCACCCAGCGCCTCCTGCGTGACGACCTCGTTGGTCACGGTCTTCACGACATCGGGGCCGGTGACGAACATGTAGCTCGAATCCTTCACCATGAAGATGAAGTCGGTCATCGCCGGCGAATAGACCGCCCCGCCCGCGCACGGCCCCATGATGAGGCTGAGCTGCGGCACGACGCCGCTCGCCAGCACGTTGCGCTGGAACACCTCGGCATAGCCGCCGAGCGACGCGACGCCCTCCTGGATGCGCGCGCCGCCCGAATCGTTGAGGCCGATGACGGGGGCGCCGACCTTCAGCGCCATGTCCATGATCTTGCAGATCTTCTGTGCGTGACGTTCGGAGAGCGAGCCGCCGAAGACGGTGAAATCCTGCGAAAAGACGAACACCAGCCGCCCGTTGATCGTCCCCGATCCGGTGACGACGCCGTCGCCGGGTACGATCTGATCCTGCATTCCGAAATCAGTGCAATTGTGCTCGACGAACATATCGAGCTCCTCGAAGCTGCCTTCGTCGAGCAACACATCGAGCCGCTCGCGCGCGGTCAGCTTGCCCTTGGCGTGCTGCGCATCGACGCGCTTCTGCCCGCCACCGGCGCGCGCCGCGGCGCGGCGGTTCTCGAGTTCGGCGATCGTCGATGACATCTTTCTCTCCCGGACGCGGACGGCGTTGTGCCCGGCGCGCGGCGGCGGGGCAAATGTGAAGTTGTGAACTTGCGAAGGGCATCCTTGCAAACGCCCGTCGCTCCTGCGTAGGCAGGAGCCTATGGCTGTCGATTGCTCGTGGATTATCGACACATTCGCCGCGCCGAGTGTGTCCGAGCGGGCGCGGCACGATACAGACATGGGCCCCTGCCTTCGCAGGGGCGACGGTGGCCTTCGCGACGGTGGCGTGCGCAGGAGCGACGGGAAGTGAAGGCGCGTCTCTACGCCGGGGCACAGTTGCGGGCGTTGCGGGCGGCGGCGCAGCTCAACCAGCGTGCGATGGCGGCGCGGCTGGGACTGTCGGTCAGCTACCTTTCGCAGCTCGAAAGCGACGAGCGCCCGCTGACCGCGGCGGTGAGCGCGGCACTGGCGCAGCATTTCCCCGCCGCGCTCGCCGACATCGAGGGCGCGGTACCGGCGCGGCGGCTGGTGGCGTTGCGGGAGGCGCTCGCCGACCCGGTGGTGGCGCCGCTGCCGCCCGAAGAGATCGCGCAGCTGGCGGAGGAGCGCCCGGCGCTCGCCGACCGGCTGATCGCGCTCCACGCCGCCAAGCGCGCCGCCGAGGAACGCGTCGCGCTTGCCGAGGAGGCGCTGACCGCCGGGGTCGGCGCGCGCTTGCCGTGGGAGGCGGTGCGCGACTGGTTTCACGAATCGGGCAATTACATCGATCCGCTCGACCGCGCCGCCGAGGGGTGGGCGCAGGCGTATGGCGCGGCGGCGATCGAGGACGCGCTGGCCGCACACGGCGTGACGCTGGCCGCCGAGGCGCAGGAGGATGCCCCGCTCGCGCGCTTCGACGGCGGGGTGCTGCGGCTCAACGCCGCGCTGCCGCCGGAAAGCCGCCGCTTCCTGATCGCGCACCGCGTTGCCGCACTCGCCTTCGCCACGCCGATCGCGGCGATCGTCGCCGGCTCCGGGCTGGCGCAGCCCGAGGCACGGCGGCTGCTTGCGATCGGGCTCGCCAATTACGCGGCGGGGGCAATGCTGATGCCCTATCACGCGTTCCGCGAGGCGGCGCGCGCGCTGCGCCACGACATCGACCGGCTGTCGCGGCGGTTCGGCACCAGCTTCGAACAGGCGTGCCACCGGCTTTCGACGCTGCAACGCCCCGGCGCAGCGGGCATCCCCTTCTATTTCTGTCGGGTCGACATGGCGGGCAACATCACCAAGCGCCATTCCGCCACGCGGCTGCAATTCGCCCGCTTCGGCGGTGCCTGCCCGCTGTGGCACGTCCATGAAGCGGTCGCGATCCCCGACCGCATCCTCGTGCAACATGCCGAGACGCCGGACGGCGTGCGCTACGTCTCGATGGCCAAGGGGCTGGTCAAGCCGTCGGGCCGCTACGCGCGCGCGCCACGCCGCTATGCCGTCGCGCTGGGGTGCGAGGCGGCGCATGCTGCCGACTTCGTCTATGCCGATGCGGTCGACCTGCGCGCGGCTACCCCGATCGGGATCAGTTGCCGGCTTTGTCCGCGATCGGATTGTGACCAGCGCGCCTTTCCGCCCACCGACCGCGCGATCGCGGTTGAGGCCGACGTTCGCGGGGTCGTTCCCTATCGGGTCATCTAGAGCGGGTTACGCACTTAACGCGACCTAAAGCTGTCGTCGTTAATCGTGCCACGACTCAAGACGAGTCCGTGAAGGCGGTGGAAATGAAAAATCTGGCGATCGGCCGCAAACTATTGCTCGCTTTCGGCATCCTTGCGCTCGCGCTGGTGGCAATGGCCGGCATGTCGCTGTGGACGCAGGGCAAGCTGAACCACGCGACCGAGGTGCTGGGCAAGGAGCGTCGCGACAAGCTGGTCGCGATCGCCACGATCAACACCGCCACCTCGGATTATCGCATCGCCGAGGCGACCGTGATCCTGTCGGTCGAGCCCGACAAGATCAGCCAGGCCGGCCGCACCGCCGACGCGCAGATCGCCCTGATCGACAAGAACCTCGTGTTCCTTGACAAGGCGCTGACCAATCCGAAGGCGCGCGCGTCGGTAACGCGCTTTCGGACCCTGTGGACCGCGTTCATCCAGCGCTCCGACGTCACGCGCCGGCTGGGCGAGGCCAATCGCAACGAAGAGGCGATGCAAACCTTCCGGGCCAGCCAGTCGTTGTTCGATCGCGCCAATGCCGAGGCCGCGACATCGCAGGACATTCAGGTCAGCCTGATGGACAAGGAGATGGAAAAGGCGCGAACGCTCTACGCCTTCTCGCGCGCGACGGCGGTGGGGCTGGTGCTCGCGGCGCTGGCGCTCGCCGGGGTGCTGCTCACCGCGTTGATCCGGGGCATCGCCACCCCGATCAAGGCGATGACGGAGGCGCTGGGCAAGCTGGCGGCAGGCGACCTGAACGCCCAGGTCGCGGTCGACGAGCGCGCCGACGAGGTCGGGCAGCTGGCCAAGGTGATGGTGCAGTTCCGCAACCAGCTCGCCGCCGCCGAGCGCGCCAAGGAAGAGCAGACCGCGCTGATCGTCGACAATATCGGCCGCGGGCTGAGCGCGCTGGCGCAGGGCGACCTGACCGCGCGGATCGATGCCGAGCTGACCGGGCCGTTCGCCAAGCTGAAGAGCGACTTTAACGGCGCGATGACCGCGGTGTCGGCAGCCATGGCGGCAGTATCGACCAGCGCGACCGGGATCACCAATGGCGCCAACGACATCCGGCAAGCGTCCGACGACCTGTCGCAGCGCACCGAGCAGCAGGCCGCCTCGCTGGAGGAAACCGCCGCGGCAATGCACGAGATCACGACGACGGTGAAGGAAACCGCCGAAACCGCGTCGCGCGCCGATGCCGTGGTGGTCGAGACGCGCCGCGATGCCGAGGCGTCGGGCGACGTGGTGCGCCGCGCGGTCGAGGCGATGAACGGCATCGAGCGCTCGTCGAGCGAGATCAGCGAGATCATCGCGGTGATCGACGGCATCGCGTTCCAGACCAACCTGCTGGCGCTCAACGCGGGTGTCGAGGCGGCGCGCGCCGGCGATGCGGGCAAGGGCTTCGCCGTGGTCGCCAGCGAGGTGCGCGCGCTGGCGCAGCGCTCGGCCGACGCCGCCAAGGACGTCAAGACCAAGATCAACGCCTCGTCTGAGCAGGTCGATCTCGGCGTGGAGCTGGTGGCCGAAGCGGGCGCGGCGTTGCAGCGGATCACGTCGCGGATCGGCGAGATCAGCACGCTCGTCGGCACCATCGCTTCGGCTGCCGAGCAACAGGCGACGGGCCTGCAACAGGTCAACACCGCTGTCTCCGAGATGGACGGGGTGACGCAGCAGAACGCCGCGATGGTCGAGGAAGCGACCGCGGCGGCGCGCAGCCTGGTCGACGAAACCGACGTGATGGCGCGTGAGGTCGGGCGGTTCCGCCTGGCGGCAGGGGCGACGGGAGCAACGGGCCACATCACGCCCCCTGCCTCGCCGGTCCACCAGTTGCAGGCGCGCGCGGCGCAGGCCGGCGCCCGGATCGCCGCCAGCGCGCGGAGCCGCGGCGCGGCGGCGGTGGCGGTACAGGGCGACTGGTCGGAGTTCTGAACCGACGTCGCCTGACCCCCGGCTTACCTTCGGCCTACCGAAGCGGAGCCGGCGCCCCAGTTCTTCTGGCTGGCGGCTCAGGTGAAGAACGCCAACGATCGTCGTTGCGAGCGTAGCGAAGCAAGCCAGGGCATCCTGATCCGGCTCTGGGTTGCTTTGCTACGCTCGCAATGACGGATCAATTTTCCGCCATCACGCACCTTCGAGCCGCGGAGAAGAACCGGGACCCCGGATCAAGTCCGGGGCGACGGCTACGGTCGGGCTGCGACGATAGCCTACTTCCGCTCCCACGCCCGTGTGCCGCCGATCCACGTTTCCAGCACCTTGGTCCGGCGCAGGTCCGCCGGCGTCGCGGTCATCGGATCGCGGTCGAGCAGCAGGAAGTCGGCGCGCTGCCCCGGTGCGAGCGTCCCGAACTTCTGCTCGGCGAACCCGGCGTAGCTCGCACCGCCCGTGTACGCCCACCACGCCTGTTCGCGTGACACCGCCTGTTCGGGATGCCAGCCGCCGACCGGCTGACCCTCGGCATCGGTGCGCGTGAACGCCGCCGCCCAGCCCGCCCACGGATCGGGCTTCTCGACCGGTGCGTCGGAGCCGAATGCGAGCGTCGCGCCGTCGTCGAGCAGCGTCTTCCACGCATAGGCGCCCGTCAGCCGCGCTTGCCCGAGCCGTGCCTCCGCCATCACGCGGTCGCTGGTCTGGTGGGTCGGCTGCATCGAGGCGACGATGTGGTATTTGCCGAACGCCGCCATATCGACCGGATCGACGATCTGCGCATGTTCGATCCGCCAGCGCCGGTCGCCCTTGTACGTCTCGGACAGTTCGGCAATCGCATCGAGGACCTGCTTGTCGGCGCGGTCGCCGATCGCATGGACCGCGACCTGATAGCCGTCCATCGCGGCGCGGCTCATGATGTTCTGCAACTGGTCGTCGGCGAGGAAGCCGAGCCCGCGCTGCCCCGGCGCATCGGCGTAATCGGCCTTCAGCCACGCACCGCGCGACCCCAGCGCGCCATCGGCATAGAGCTTGACCCCCTCCAGCCGCAAGCGGTCGTCGTACAGCCACGGCGTCGGGCCGGTGCCGCCGATCGTCACCGCATTGTCGATGCCGAGGCCATAGGACATGATGCGGACGCGCAAGGCGTTGATGTCCCCCATCCGGCGATAGGTCATCCAGTCGTCGACGCTGGTCCCCATGTCGGCGATCGCGGTGACGCCATAGCCGAGCAGGATCTGCTGCGCCTTGAGGAAAGCGGCGGTGCGGTCCTTGGGGCTGACCTTGGGGACGACGCGCCCGACCAGCTCCTTGGCGCGGTCGACCAGCACGCCGAGCGGCTTTTCGACGCGCCCGCCCGCCGGCGCAGCAGTGGCGGCGGTGACGCCCGCCAGCTTGAGCGCGGCGCTGTTCGCCCAGCCGGCATGGCCGTCGGCGCGCGCCAGCCACACCGGGCGGTCACCGACCACCGTGTCGAGATCGGCGGCGGTCGGAAAGCGCCCGAGTTGCCACACTTCCTGGTTCCAGCCACGCCCGATGATCCATTGCCGGTCCGGGTTGGCGCGCGCGTATTCCGCGATCTTCGCCTTTGCTTCGTCGAGCGAGCGCGTATCGGACAGATCTAGCGTCAGCGCCGCCAGCCCCAGCTCGATGACATGGCCGTGCGCGTCGATCATGCCGGGCACCAGCACGCGCCCCTTCATGTCGGCGCGCCAGTCGTAGCGGGGCCCCGGGTTCTTCTTGGTCGGCTTGGGCGGCTGCTCGTCGGGGGCGATCAGGCGGACGACCTTGCCCTGCGCGTCGATCACCATCGCCTTGAAGCGCACCACCTGTCGGTCGCGGTTGAGCGTCAGGCCGTTGACGTTGTCGATCAGCGCGTCGGCACCTGCGGGCAGCGTCGTCGCAAGGCCGGCGAGCGCCGCCAGCGCGGCGGTGAGATGGCGTCGGTTCATGTCCGCTGCCATATGGAACCGGCATGGCTTTGGCGAGGGATGTCATGCGGCGGGTAATGGGGTTGATCTTGCTGGCATTGGCGGTGCCGGCGGCGGCGCAGACGAAGGTGGCGGAGAAGACTGCCGCGCTCGATTTCTCCTACGCCTATCCCGCCGCCGCCGCGCGGATCGCGCCGCTGCGCCGCTGGCTGGAGGCGGATCGCGCGCGGCTGCGGACCCGCGCCGCCGGGCTGGCGGCCGAGGACCGCCGCGACACGGCGAAAAGCAAGTTTCCCTTCCACCGGCATGACGCCACGCGCGAATGGAAGGTGGTGACCGAGACGCCGCGCCTGCTGAGCCTGTCGGGCGAAAGCTACAGCTTCACCGGCGGCGCGCATGGCAATACCGTGCTGGAACCGCTGGTGTGGGACAAGGCCACGGCGCGGCGGGTCGACCCGCGCGCGATGTTCGAGTCACCGGCGGCGATGCAGCGCGTGCTCGGCGCGGGCTGGTGCGCGTGGCTGAAGGGTGAGCGGCGGCGGCGACTGGGGAATGATCCGGGTGCGGACGACATCTTCCCGTGCCCGCCGGTATCGGACCTGACGGTGCTGCCGGGTTCGACCCACCGCCGCGCGATCGACCGCATCGGGCTGGTCGCCGGGCAATATGTCGCGGGCTCCTATGCCGAGGGGATGTACGAGATGACGGTGCCGGTGACCCCGGCCGTGCTGGCGATCGTGCGGCCCGAGTGGCGCGGGGTGTTCGCGGCGGAGTGACGTCGCCCCTGCGGAGGCAGGGGCCTATGGCTGCTTCGTGCGTCCGGGCATCTGACACGATGCAGGCGGATGGTGTGTCAGCCTTGTTCTTTAACCCGACAGACACGGGCCCCTGCCTGCGCAGGGGCGACGGCGGGTGGAGGCGTGTCGGTCGGGCGAGGGTGTTCCTTTCGCAACGGTGTTCCGCTACGCCCCCGCCATGGCAACCCAGCTCGCGTCCGCCCCGGCCCTTCCCGTCTCGATCGAGGACGTGCGCGCCGCGCAGATCCGCATCGGTGACGCGATCGTGCGGACGCCGACGCTGATCAGCCAGACGCTGTCCAAGCTGACCGGCGCGACCGTGTATCTGAAGTTCGAGAACCTGCAATTCACCGCCGCCTACAAGGAGCGCGGCGCGCTCAATACCTTGCTGCAACTGTCCGACGAGGCGCGCGCCAAGGGCGTGATCGCCGCGTCGGCGGGCAATCATGCGCAGGGGCTCGCCTATCACGGCAACCGGCTGGGCGTGCCGGTGACGATCGTGATGCCGCGCAACACGCCGGTGGTGAAGGTGGTGCAGACGCAGGGCCACGGCGCGACCGTAATCCTGGAGGGCGAGAATTTCGACTCCGCCTATGCCCATGCGCGGGTGCTGGAGGCGGAGCGCGGCTTCACGTTCGTCCACCCCTTCGACGATCCGCGGATCATCGCGGGTCAGGGCACCGTCGCGCTGGAGATGCTGGAGGAGCATCCCGAAATCGACCTGCTGGTGGTGCCGATCGGTGGTGGCGGGCTGATCTCGGGCATGGCGACCGTGGCGCGCGCCGCAGATCGTCGGATCGAGGTGGTCGGCGTCGAGGCCGAGCTGTATCCGTCGATGTACAATCGCATCAACGGCACCGACATGCCGTGCGCGGGCGACACGCTGGCGGAGGGGATCGCCGTCAAGGAGCCGGGCGGGATCACCTCGCAGATGGTCGCGCAGCTCGTCGACGATATCGTACTCGTCTCCGAACGCTATCTGGAGGAGGCGCTGAGCCTGTTGCTCCAGATCGAGAAGACCGTGGTCGAGGGGGCCGGGGCGGCGGGACTCGCCGCGCTGCTGGCGCATCCCGAGCGGTTCCGCGGGCGGACGATCGGCGTGGTGCTGTGCGGCGGCAATATCGACACGCGGCTGCTCGCCAACGTGCTGCTGCGCGATCTGGCGCGATCCGGACGGCTGGCGCGTTTGCGGCTGCGGCTGCAGGATCAGCCGGGCGCGCTCTATAATGTGATGCGGGTGTTCGATCGGGAGCGCGTCAACATCATCGAAATCTACCACCAGCGCGTGTTCACCACCTTGCCGGCCAAGGGCCTGATCACCGACATCGAATGCGAGGCGCGCGACCGCGCGCACCTCGACGGGCTGATGATCGCGCTGCGCGAGGCGGGGTTCGAGGTGAGCACCGTCGAGCTGGCCTGAAACGGGGCGCCGCCTTCATGGTAAAGCGGCTGGTCACCGGACGGGTGCCGTCGCATATGAAGACATTGCAGCACAGGCGCTTCGCGGCGAAGATGGGTGGTCAGATGGGCAGCGCAGGAAAGGGTCGGCACACATGACGGCACCGTTCCGCTTCCCGCGTTTCTTCGTCACCAGCCCGCAGCCGTGCCCGTATCTGCCCGGCCGGCAGGAGCGGAAGGTGTTCACCGAATTATCGGGCCCGGAGGCCGGCGAGCTGAACGACGCGCTCGGCCGGATCGGCTTCCGCCGCAGCCAGTCGGTCGCCTATCGCCCGAGCTGCGCGGGCTGTGCGGCGTGCGTCTCGGTGCGGGTGCGGACGCATGAGTTCGAGCCCAATGCGACGCAGCGCAAGCTGGTGCGCCGCCACGCCGACCTCGACGTTTCCGCGTGCCGGCCGTGGGCGACCGACGAGCAATATACGCTGATGCGCCGCTATCTGTCGGCGCGGCATCCCGGCGGCGGGATGGCGGCGATGGACGAAAGCGACTTCGCCGACATGATCGAGCATTCGCCGGTCAATTCGGTGGTGGTCGAGTATCGCGAGCCATCTAACGGAACGCGGCCGGGAAAGCTGGTCGGCTGCTGCCTGACCGACCGGCAGGCGGACGGGCTGTCGATGGTCTACAGCTTTTTCGACACCGATCAGGACGCGCGGCCCGCGCTCGGCAATTACATCATCCTCGACCATATCGCGCGCGCCCGCGAGGCAGGGCTGCCCTATGTGTACCTCGGTTACTGGGTGAAGGGGTCACAGCGGATGACGTACAAGACGCGCTATCGCCCGATCGAGATGCTCGGCACGCATGGCTGGGTGCTGATGCCGGAGGATGCGGCGGCGCCGGTATCCGTTTGATGATCGTCGTCCCGGACTTGATCCGGGACCCCGCTTCTTCTTGACCAGCGCGAAGGAAGCGGGACCCCGGATCAAGTCCGGGGTGACGGAAGAGGGGCAGAACGCGGCGCGCTTATGAATAGACGGCCGGACCTTATCCTGCCGTCATTGCGAGCGTAGCGAAGCAATCCATTGTCGGACCAGGACGCCCTGGGTTGCTTCGCTACGCTCGCAATGACGACTTACGCCAGCGCGCGCACTTCACACGCCGCATGGATGTCGGCCGCGAGTTCATCGACGCGCGCCGGATTGGCGTCCCACGCGAACATGAAGCGCGCGCCGCCGCCGATGAAGGTATAAAACCGCCAGCCACGCGCGCGCAGGTCGTCGAGCACCGCGTCAGGCGCGACGAGGAACACCGCATTGGCCTGCACCGGAAACAGCAGTTGCACAGCGGGGAGATCGGCGACCCGCGCCGCCAGCCGCTCGGCGCAGGCATTGCCATGTTCGGCATTGCGCAGCCATGCGCCGCTTTCGATCAGCCCGATCCAGGGTGCCGAAAGGAACCGCATCTTCGACGCGAGCTGCCCCGCCTGCTTGCAGCGATAATCGAAATCCTCGGCAAGCGCGCGGTCGAAGAAGATCACCGCCTCGCCGACCATCAGCCCGTTCTTGGTGCCGCCGAAGCACAGAACGTCGACCCCCGCCTCCCAGGTGATCGCCGCCGGCGTGCAGCCGAGCGCGGCGCAGGCATGGGCGAAGCGCGCGCCGTCCATGTGCAGCTTCAGCCCCAGCTCGCGGCAGACGGCCGAGATCGCCCGCACCTCGGCGACCGAATAGACCTGCCCGGTCTCGGTCGGCTGGGTGATCGTGACGACGCGCGGCTTGGGGAAGTGGATGTCGGAGCGGCTGTTGGCGAGCGTGCGGATCGCGTCGGGGGTCAGCTTGCCGTCGGCTGACGGGGCCAGCAGCAGCTTGGAACCGTTCGAGAAGAATTCGGGCGCGCCGCATTCGTCGGTTTCGACATGCGCCGCCGACGAGCAGATGACGCTGTGATAGCTCTGGCACAACGACGCGAGCGCAAGCGAATTGGCCGCCGTGCCGTTGAAGACGAAGAAGACCTCTGCATCGGTCTCGAACAACGTGCGGAAACTGTCCGACGCGCGCTGCGTCCAGCCATCATCGCCATAGGCGACTGCCGAGCCGGCATTGGCGGCAAGCATCGCCTCCAGCGCTTCCGGGCAGGCTCCGGCATAATTGTCGCTGGCGAATTGCTGGGGCTGGGTCGTCACGGTCGCTGATCCTGTTGCTCGGTTCGGGCATCAGGAGTCGAAACGACATGTGGCGAGGGGTCCCGTTGGTTGCCGGTCCGGCCACATCCCCCCGTTGCCGGAGGCGCCACCTTGCTCGGGAGCAGGTTGGCGTCGAACTACGTCGACTCTTGATGTTGGCGCGATCGGTATACGATCCGGTGGCTGCGGTCAATCCTGCCCGCTGACCTGCACCTCGACGTCGAGCCATTCGCGTCCTTCGCCCAGCCGCGAGCCCGCGACCGGCGAGCAACCCGCCGCGTCGAGCGCCACCGCCACGCGGACGTGGTGCGCCTCCGGCGAGCGGCCGAGCGTCGGGTCGAAGCCGATCCATCCGAGCCCCTCGACCCACGCGTCGGCCCAGCCGTGCGGGGTCGGTCGGCCGTTGGGCAGCATGTCGCAATAGCCGGTGACATAGCGGGCCGGGAAGCCGGCGGCGCGCGCGGCGGCGACGAAGACCTGCGCCAGATCACGCGCGGTGGCGGTCTCGCGGGCAAAGGCGGCGGTGACGGTCAGCCCGGCTTCGGGACGTCCGTCGACCAGCGTGAAACGCTCATGCACCGCGGCGTTGAGCGCATGGAGCGCGGCGACCGGCGCGCGCCCTTCGGTGGTCGCCTGCGCAAAGGCGGCGAGCGCGGCCTCGGCGTGCGTCGCGGGGGTGCTGCGCAAATACAGCGCGGCGGGCAACGGCTCGAACGTGCCGTGGAGCACGCCGCTCGACGAACTGGTCACCACCTCGCCCGAGACGCTGATCTCGATCCCCGACAGCGGTCCCTCGGCGTAGAGCATCGTCGTGATGTTGCCGAAGCCGTCGCGATGTTGACGCAGCCGCGCGTCGCAGTCGATGTTGATGTCCCATGCCGCAACCGTCTGGTCGTGCGTGTTGCGGGGGGTCATGCGCAGCAGTTGCACCACCCGGCCCTGCGGCGCGGTGAAGCGGTAGGTGGTGCGATGGTCGATGGTCAGGCGCATGGCGGGGTCACTCTGTTCGGCGGGAACCGGCGGCCGTTACCGCGAGCACGATGCAGTCGTTTCTCGGGCGATCGATCCGCTTGTTCGTCGCACCGGATTTGATCCGAAGCGACGCTTCAATCTCGCTCGCAGGGAAGAAGCGGGATTTATGATCAAGTCCGGGATGACGGAACAAGGCGCGGGAGCGATTGATGTCGAACGCCCTAATGAAACTTGAACTGCCGGCCGATCGCGTCGTGCAATTGCGCGTTTTCGACGATCAGGGCCTGAAGATGCTGGTGGAGCCCCGCGGCGATCACGTCGCCCGTCCGGGTGCGGGCCGCGCGGGCCTGCCGGGTGCGCGCCATCCGGTCCGCCTCACCCTGCGTGCCGCTGGCGCGGGCCAGTGCGGTCAGCGCCGCGACCGTTTCCTCGATCGAGGCGGCAAGGCTGCGCGGCAATTCCGCACGGCTGAGCAGCAGGTCGATGACGTTGGTCGGGTTGAGCCCGTCATTGTAGAGCCAGCGGAAGGCGGTGACCGCCGACACGGTCTGGAGGATCGTCGTCCATTGATCGCGATCGACCGTCCCGCCGACGCGCTCACCCTCCGGCAGCAGGATGTGATATTTGACGTCGAGCAGGCGCGCGGTGTTGTCGGTGCGCTCGACCGCCTGCCCGAGCCGGATGAACGAGGTCGTCTGGTTGCGGAGCATCCGGTGCACCGCCCCCTCGAAGCCGCGCGTCTCGGCCTTGACCGCATCGACCACGCCGAGCGTCGCGGTCGGATCGAGCCGCCCGATCCGCTCGTCGAAGATCAGCCACGCGCCGTTGATCGCCTGCCACGCCTCGCGGCTGAGCGCCGTGCGCACCGCGCGCGCATTGTCGCGCGCCATCGCGAGACAGCGCAGGATCGATCCGCGGTGCGTGCTGCTGTCCAGCAGGAAATGCGCGACCTCCTCGCGGCTGAGCGCGTGACTGCCGGCTGCGAAGGCGTCGGCTGTTTCGCTGACCGCGAGCGCGGTGCGCCACGCATCCTCGCCCGCCGAGCGCGGGGAGAGGACGTCGAGACGCAGCGTCGCCTCGATCAGCCGGGCGATGAAATCGGCGCGCTCGACATAGCGGCCGAGCCAGTAGAGCGAAGCGGCGGTACGGCTGAGCATCAGCGCGGCCCCTGCCCGAGCGTCTGCGTCATATTGCCCATCGTCTGGGTCATTCCGCGCGGCTCGTCCATCAGTACGAAACTGTCCTTGGTCCCGCCGCCCTGCGACGAGTTGACGACCAGCGACCCCTCGCGCAGCGCGACGCGGGTCAACCCGCCGGGGACGACCTGCACGCCCTTCGCGCCGGTCAGCACGAACGGGCGGAAGTCGACGTGGCGCGGTGCGACACCCTGTTCGACCAATGTCGGCACGGTCGACAGCGCCAGCGTCGGCTGCGCGATATAGCGTTCGGGCTCCGCGACCAGCGCCGCCCGGAAACGTTCGATCTCGGCCGACGAGGCGGTCGGGCCGACCAGCATCCCGTAACCGCCCGAGCCGTCGACCAGTTTGACGACCAGCTCATCGAGATGGTCGAGCACGTATTTCAACGCCTGCGGCTCGCGGCAGCGATAGGTCTCGACGTTCGGCAAGCGCGCGTCACCCCCCGAGTAATATTTCACGATCTCCGGCATGTAGCTGTAGATCGCCTTGTCGTCGGCGATGCCGTTGCCCGGCGCGTTGATGATCGCGACGTTGCCCGCCGCATAGGCCGCGATCAGCCCCGGCACGCCGAGCATCGAATCGGGTCGGAAGACGAGCGGGTCAAGATAATCGTCGTCGACGCGGCGGTAGATGACGTCGACGCGGACGCGCCCCTCGATGGTGCGCATGTAGACCACGTCGTCATCGACGACGAGGTCGGCGGCCTCGACCAGCTCGACCCCCATCGAGTCGGCGAGGAAGCTGTGCTCGTAATAGGCCGAATTGTAATGGCCGGGGGTCAGCACCACGCAGGTCGGGCGCGGGCCGCCGCACCCGCGCGGTGCGACCGAGCGCATCGTCTCCAGCAGTCGGTCGGGGTAGCTGTCAACCGCGGCGACGCGGAACTTCGCGAACAGCTCCGGGCAGAGCCGCACCATCGCCTCGCGGTTCTCCAGCATGTAGCTGACGCCGGAGGGCGTGCGGGCATTGTCCTCCAGCACGAAGAAATCGTCGGGGCCGGTGCGGACGAGGTCGATCCCGCAGATATGCGCCCAGACGTCGTGCGGCGGTCGGATGCCGGCAATCTCCGGGCGGAATTGCGCATTGCCGAGGATCAGGTCGGCGGGCAGCACGCCATCGCGCAGGATTTTCTGGTCGCCATAAATGTCGACAAGGAAGGCGTTGATCGCCTCCACGCGCTGGACCAGCCCTTCGGATAGCCGCGCCCACTCATCGGCGAGAAAGACCCGCGGTACGATGTCGAACGGAATGATCCGCTCGCCCGCCTCGCTCTCGCCGTAGACGGCAAAGGTAATGCCGAGCTGACGGAAGGTCGCCTCCGCCGATTGCTGGCGGCGACGCAGCTCGCCATCCGGCGTGTCGGCCAGCCAGCGACACAATTCCCGCAACTCGGGGCGCGCGCCGTCGACGCTGCTGGCCCCCATGATCTCGTCGAACGCTGCTGTCCCCATTTGTCCCCTGCAACGCCTGACGATCGGATTCGACGCATGCTGAGCGAGATCAACGGCGTGCGCAACATCTCATTGCAGTGCAGCAGTCCGTCACCGCAGCGATGTGAGCATCGCAGGCGTCAGCACCTGCGGCAACACGCGCGGTTCGACGGCCTTCGGTGGATAGAAGAGGTAGAGCGGCACCCCGGCGCGGTTGTGCTGCGCGATGAAGCGGCCGAGCACCGGATCGCCATCGGTCCAGTCGCCGACCAGCACCGCGACCTTGTTGCCCTTGAAGGCGGCCGCCACGCTCTGCGTCTCGATCGCGGCCTTTTCGTTGACCTTGCACGTCAGGCACCAGTCGGCGGTGAAATACGCGAACACCGGGCGCCCCTCCGCGCGCAAGGCGGCGAGGCGCGTCTCGGTGAACGGCTCGGCGCCAGCAACGGTGGCAGCCGCCACGCCGGCGGGCTGCGCGCGAACCGTCACGACCGCACCGCCCGCTAGCAGCAGCGCGACCAGCGCGGGTGCCCAGACCAGTCGGCTGCCCTGCACCTGCCGCCGTCCGCTCCACCACAATCCGAGCCCGGCGAGCAAAGCGGCGGCGAGCGCGATCGTCATCCCGTCGACCCCCGCCTGTCGCCCGAGCACCCACGCGAGCGCCAACGCGGTCGCGAACATCGGCACCGACAGGATGTGGCGGAGCCGCACCATCCACATCCCCGGCTTCGGCAGCCGTCGCCGCAGCGCGGGGACGAAGCCGATCAGCAGGAACGGCAGCGCGATGCCGAGCCCCAGCCCCGCGAACACCAGCAGCGCCGCGACCGGCGGCAGCACCAGCGCCGCGCCGAGCGCCGCGCCCATGAACGGCCCGGTGCACGGGGTCGCGACAAAGGCGGCAAGCGCACCGGTCATGAACGCGCCGCTTGCGCCGCCCCGTCCGGCGAATTGCGGGGTCGGCAGCTCGAAGAGGCCGGCGAGGTTGAGCGCGATCGCGACGACCAGCAGCAGCAGCACGCCGACGACGCGCGGGTCCTGCAACTGGAACGCCCAGCCCGCACTCGCCCCGCCCGCACGCAGCACCAGCAAGGTCGCACCGAGCGCGAGGCACACCAGCACGACGCCCGCGGTATAGGCGAGCGCCTCGATTCGTGCATGGCGCTCGCTCTCGCCCGAGCGCGCGAGCCCCAGCGCCTTGAGGCTGAGGATCGGGAAGACGCACGGCATGATGTTGAGCAGCAAACCGCCGAGCAACGCGCCCCCGAACGCCGCCAGCGCGACGCCCCAGTCGAGCGCCGCCGATGCATTTGCCGGCGCGACGGTGCCGGGCTGGGCCGACAGCGCAAGCGCTGTGCCATCCCCGAGGGTCAGCACGCCGTCCAGCGCGCCACGCTCCGGGGTGGCGGCGGCCTTGGTCTCGATCACCAGCCGCTCGCCATCGCGCGTGACGGTCTGCTGGGCCGGATAGTCGGTGGCGCCGCCGCGCGCGGGGTAGAACCACGCTTTCCGCAGCGGCGCGTCCGCGGGGTAAGGTATCGACAGCCGGAAGCGCCCGGCGTCGATCTGCCACGTCGCGGTGCTGCCGAGCGGGCGCGTGAGCGCGCGGCGCCATTGGTCGAATTGCGCACGACGCGCGGGCGTCACCGCGCC
Organism: Sphingomonas sp. 8AM; assembly: GCF_902506455.1. Lineage (GTDB taxonomy): Bacteria > Pseudomonadota > Alphaproteobacteria > Sphingomonadales > Sphingomonadaceae > Sphingomonas. The sequence continues at coordinate 3,542,415 of NZ_LR733844.1, forward strand.
GTCCCCGACCGTCAAGTGCGTGCCGAGTTCCTGCGTTTCGGGGACACAGATCGTCTCGGTACAGACAAGATAATCGAGCTTCACGCGCACCGGCAGCGATTTTCCGGACACCAGCCCTTGGGGCACCGTCAGGGTCGTCAGCATCGTCCACGGGCGTTCGTAGACGTGGTTCATCAGCCCGGCGATCACCAGCCGTCCGGGTGGCGGATAGGCGAGCGCTCCCGCCGTCGCGCCTGCCGGCAACGTCCAGGTCGCGCGCGTTGCTACCCCCGCGTCGCCCGGATTGAGCCAATAGCCGTGCCAGCCCGCATCGGGGACGGCATGAATCGCGAGCGCGACGGTGCTGCCCGGGGCGGGGTGGTCGCTCTCGGCGAGCAGCGTCATCGTGACATGCCGCGCCTGCGCGCCCGCCACGGTGGGCAACAGCAGCGAAACGGCTGTCATCAGAGTGAAAAGCGCCGCGCGCATTGCTTGCCTGATCATCGGAGCGGGATCATAGCCGCTTCGCCCCCCCGTTGCATCAAGGTTGCCCGATGAAATCGTTGTTTGCCGCCGCTTTGCTGACCACCGCCGCGCTGGTGCTTCCCGCCGTCGCCCAGGCACCGGCGGCCGCGCCCGCCGCGACGCCGCAGGGCAAGCCCAAGCTGATCGTCGCGATCTCGGTCGATCAATTCTCCGCTGACCTGTTCGCGCAATATCGCAACCGCTATACCGACGGCCTCGCGCGCTTGCAGCAGGGGGTGGTCTTCCCCTCGGGCTATCAAAGCCATGCCGCGACCGAGACCTGCCCTGGCCACTCGACGATCCTGACGGGAATGCGCCCCGCGCATACCGGGATCATCGCCAATACGTGGATCGACCAGCGCGCGGGTCGGCCGGACAAGGCCGTTTATTGCGCGGAGGACGAGCGCGCGCCGGGATCGGATCACGACAAATATCAGCCGTCCGACCTGCACCTGCGCGTCGATACTCTGGGCGACATGATGAAGCGCGCCGATCCGCGCACGCGCGTGGTCGCGGTCGCGGGCAAGGACCGCGCGGCGATCATGATGGGCGGGCACAACACTGACCAGATGTGGTTCTGGGCGACCGATCATTTCATCACCTTGCCCTCGCGCAGCACCGCGCCGGTGCCCGCAGTGGTTACGCGCGCCAATGATGCGGTCGGCAAGCTGCTGGCGGGTGCGCAGGCGCCGTTGCCGCTGCCGGGCTATTGCAAGGGACTGGCGCAGCCGATCGCGGTCGGCGGGCAGACGATCGGGACCGGGCAATTCCAGCGGGCGGGCGGCGACGCCAAGTCGTTTCGCGCCTCGCCCGCGCTTGACGGCGCGGTGTTCGCGCTGGCGGCCGGGCTGATCCAGGACATGAAGCTCGGTCAGGGCGCGGGCACCGACCTGATCGCGGTCGGTGCATCGGCGACCGATTATGTCGGCCATGCGCTGGGCACGCAGGGATCGGAAATGTGCATCCAGATGGCGCAGCTCGACCAGACGATCGGCGCGTTCCTCGCGCAGCTCGACGAATGGGGGCTGGATTACGAGGTGATGCTGACCGCCGACCACGGCGCGCACGACATGACCGAGCGTCAACAGCAGCGCGCGATGCCGATGGAGCAACATGCCGACGCCAGCAACGCCGCCAAGCTGGTCGGCGCGGCGATCGGGCGTGATCTCGGCATCGCCGGGCCGGTGCTGATCGGGCCGGAGAGCGACGTCTATATCGCCGACAACGTGCCCAAGGCGCGCCGCGCGCAGGTGCTGGCGGAGGCGAAGCGCCGCTATCTCGCAATGCCGCAGGTCGCCGCGGCGTTCACCCGCGACGAGATCGCGGCGACGCCGTTCGCGAAGACGCCGCCGGAGACGTGGACGCTGCTGGAGCGCGCACGCGCGTCGTACGATGCGGAGCGGTCCGGCGACCTGATGGTCATGCTCAAGCCGCGGGTGACGACGATCGTCAAGCCCGCGCCCTTCTACGTCGAGACTCACGGCAGCCCGTGGGATTACGACCGGCGGGTGCCGATCCTGTTCTGGCGGAAGGGGATGGTCGCATTCGAGCAGCCGCTGTCGGTCGAGACGGTCGACATCGCGCCGACGCTGGCGGCGACGATCGGGCTGCCGGTGGCGGGGCTCGACGGGCGGTGCCTTGATCTGGATGCCGGCGGGGGGGACAGCTGCCCGAAGTAAGGGCAGTCGCGCGAAATCGCGGACGTATCAGAAACTCACTTGTCTCGTCGTTCCGGAGTCGATTCGAAGCGCCGCTTGTTTTTCAATCGACCGTCAGGAAGAAAAGGCGTCGCCCCTGATCAAGTCCGGGGCGACGGCAATACCTACATCCCGCTCAGCATGTCGATGTGGTGCTGCACGACCGGCGCGATCTGTGCTGCGGTGGTCTTCAGCGGTGCAGCGGAGCCGTCGTTTGCATAGCCCTGGTGCAGCGCCAACGCCTGCTGGTGCGCGGTCTTCTGTTGGGCCAGATACGCCTGATCCCGCGCGGTGCCGGTCGCGGTACGGAGCTGTGCGACCATGTCCTTCTGTTCCGGCGTCAGCATCGGCGGCTTCGGCTTCACGCCCGCCTTGGCGGCAGCGGTTTTGACCATTGCGGTGCTTTTGTTGTGATCACGAATCATGCCTTGCGCGAACGAGCGGACCTTCGGATCCTTGGTTGATTGCAGGACCAGCTGGCTCGACGTCTTCTCGTACAGATCGCTGGCGCCCGCAGCGGCAACGTAGCCAGCGGGGCTCGTCTGCTGCGCGACGGCAGGCGCGGCAAGCAGCGTCGCGAACGCGACAATCGGCAGAACACGCTTCATTCTCTCTCTCCCTCGGACGGGTGACACGTGACGCTGCAAACGTCCGACCACCCGGCAGCGCCCCGGAAATGAGCCGATATTTCTATGTGATACCGATCAATGCAGCGGCCAGAAGTACAGGATCAGCGGCGTGCCGACCAACAGCACCAGCGCCGACAGCGGCGCGCCGAGTCGCGCATAATCGCCGAAACGATACCCCCCCGGCCCCAGCACCAAGGTGTTGCACTGATGCCCGATCGGGGTGAGGAAATCGCTGCCCGCGCCCACCGCGGTTGCCATCAGGAACGCCTCGGGGCGGTAGCCGAGGTCGCCGGCGAACTGCGCGGCGATCGGCGCCATCACGAGCACCGTCGCGGCATTGTTGAGGAACGGCGTCACCGCCATCGCCGCCGCGAGGATCAGCGCCACCGCGCCCCACGCCGGCAGCACCGTGGCGGTCTGCGCCAGCCACGTCGCGATCACATCGGACGCGCCGGTGGTACGCAGCGAGTCCGAGACCGGGATCAGCGCGCCGAGCATCACAAGGATGGGCCACTCGATATGGTTGTACGCCTCGCGCACCGGCAGCAGCCCGGTCACCACGACCACCGCCGCCGCCGCGAAGAAAGCGACGCCGACCGGCACCCAGCCGATCGCGGTCGCGAACATCGCCGCACCCAGCACCGCGACCGGCAGCCACCCGCGCCGGCTGGTGCCGAGCCGCAGCTCGCGCTCGGCGAGCGGCAGGCAACCGAGTTCGCGCAACTTCTCGGGCAGCGTGTCGAGCGTGCCCTGCAACACCACCACATCGCCGGTGCGCAGCGCGATATTGCCGAGCCGTCGCGACAGCCGCACGTCGCGCCGCGAGATCGCGATCAGGTTGACGCCGTAGCGCGCCTGCATGTCGAGCCGCCCGGCAGTCTGCCCCTCCAGCGGTGAGCCGATGTTGATGACCGCCTCGATCACGCCGATCTCGCTTTCGCCGCGATCGGTGCGCTTCTCGCGCTCCTCGCTTTCGAGCGTCAGCCGGTCACCCGCGATCGCGCGTTCGAGCGCATCGGGGTCGCCGCCGAGGATCAGCGTGTCGCCCGCACGCAGCTCGGTATCGGCGAGCGGATGGCTGCGCATCCCGGCGCGCACCATGCGGGTGATCGTCACCTCATGTTCGTGGCGGTCGAGGAACGCCGCAACCGTCTCGCCGACCGCGGGTGAACCCTCTGGAATGACGATCTCGGTGATATAGCCGGAGATGTCGAGCGCCTCGGCCATGCTCGGTGCGGCGCGGCGGTCGGCGGGGATCAGGCGGTAGGCGATACCGAGATACAGCAGGCCGACGATCAACAGCCCGAGCCCGACCGGGGTGTAGTCGAACATTCCGAATGGCTCGCCGAGCATCTGTTCGCGCGAGCGGCTGACGATGATGTTCGGCGACGTGCCGACCAGGGTCATCAGCCCGCCGAGCAGCGAGGCGAACGACATCGGCATCAGGAAGACCGACGGCGAGGCGTTGTTCTTCTTCGCCATCTGGATCGCGGCGGGCATCAGCATCGCCAGCGCGCCGATGTTCTTGACCAAGGCGCTGGCAACGCCAACCGAGCCGGTCAGTACCAGCAACTGCCCGCGCACGCGGCGGACGCGGCGCGCGACCTGCCGCAACACGCGCTCGATGACCCCGGAGCGCTGCACCGCCGCCGAGAGGACCAGCGCCGAGGCGACGATGATGACGATATCGTCCGAGAAGCCCTTGAAGGCATCGGCGGGCGCAACGATGCCGAGCGCGAGGCTGACGAGCAGCGCGATGATCGCGACGACGTCGTAGCGGAAGCGACCCCAGATGAAGAGCGCCATCATCCCGATCAGGGTCGCGATCGAGAGAAGTTGTGGCGTGGTCATCGTCGTTCGCTCAACCGCGGCCGAGGCAGCGCAGTTCCGGTCGATTGCCGCAGGATAAGGTGAATCAGGATACGGGCGGCGGGCGGCTGCCCGGTTCGGCTCAAGAGGGAGTGCCCCTTAATAATCCCGCGAAATGCGAACGTTGCCACTCTGCCGCCCCAGCGTCGAGATCGACGAGAGCAGCGACAGCCAGCGCGTCACCTGAAACTCGACCCGCGTCGCTGAATAGCCGGCACCATCGGTGATGATCTCCGCATACAGCCGTCGCGTGACATATTTCCCGGCCGCGATCGAGGTGCCCTGCCCGGTCTGCGGGTCGGCGGGGAGGATGCGCAGCCGGTCGAGCCCCGCCGCGCGGCGCACCGCGTTGATCGGATTGAGCCCGTTGCCCCCATCCTGCAACGCGGCCACCGCGGCGGCGAGCTGAAGCGCCTCCGGCGCGGACAGATTCGTGATCGAGGTCCCGAACAGCAACCGCGAGAGCAGTTCGTCCTGCGGCAACGCGGGGGTGCTCGCGAAACTGATCTCCGGCTTCTGCGCCACGCCGGTGACGCGGATCGTGGCGTTGAGCCCCGTCGTGTTCGCAGCCGCCTCGATATCAAGCGCCGGGTTCGCCGGCACTTCACCCGCAAAGCGGATGATCCCGCGCGACAATTCGAACTCGCGCCCCGCGAACTCGTAATCGCCGCGGACGAGATCGGCGCGCCCGGTGATCGCGGGATTGGTGGGCGAGCCGGCGATCTGAACATCGGTGGTCCATTCGCTCGAGAGCCCCAGCCCCGAGACCATCAGGCCGTTGCGCGCATGGGCGTGAACCTCGAGCCGCCACGGCGCCGTGGCATCGTCGTCGACCTGATCGCCGCCGGGCACGTTGATCTCGCGAACGTTGATTTGCGGCAGCGCGCTGGCGACGGTCGCCTGCCCCAGACGGTAGCGGCTGCTGTCGAGCCGCACGTCGCCCGAAATGACGCCCCCGACCCCGTCCGAGGTGAAGGCGAGTGGCCCGGTCGCGGTGGCCCCGATATCCTCACGGTCGATCAGCACCGCATGATCGGCGTTGATGCGCAGGTCAAAGGCGACGCCACTCGCGGCCGCGAAGTCGAAACTGCCGGTGCCGGTCACGTGCCCGCCACGCCCGGCATCGCCGGTGAAGCGCTCGATCCGCAGCCGCGACCCGTCGAAGCGCCCGGCAGTCTGGATGTTGGTGACGACGGTGCCGGTGGTAGCGCTCTGGATGCGCGCATTGCTGGCGCGCACCAGCCCGCGGATCTGCGGGCTGGCGACGGTGCCGGTCACGTCCGCCGACAAGGCGACCGGGCCGGACAGGTCGAACAGCTCGATCCGCGTCAGGCGCCAGAGCGTGTCGGCAGGACCGGAGTAGCGAAGCTGCGCGAACACGTTGGCCTTGGTCAGCCGCTCGACGATATCGCCGCTGCCGAGCGGCTTGAGCAGCGCCTGCGCGCGTCCCACGGTGCGCCCGCCCGACGCCATCACCATCCGCACGCCAAGCCTGTCGGGGCTCAGCACCCCCGCGACCCCGATGTCGATCGGCGCGGACGAGCTGAGCAGCCCCGAGCGGGTGAGCCCGCGAATCGTCAGGTTGGTGCGTCCGGTCGGCGCCGCGCCGTCGCGCGCGTTGAGTTCGAGCGTGCCGGTCGCAGTGCCGCCGAGCCCGAGCCCGCTATAGCCGATGTCGAGCACGCCGAGCGGCAAGCGGGTGAGCGACGCGCGCACCGCGGTTTCGCCATTGCCGATCCGGCCCGACACTTCGGCGGCCCCGCCTGCGAAGGTCAGCTTGGTCGGCACCAGCGTCCAGAGATCGTCGTCGCGGCGGAAAACGGCAGGCGTCTCAAGCCGGATCGGCTGCGACCCGATCGTCCCGGAGGCCCGGACCGCATAGCCGTCGGCGGTGATCTGCGTGACCGTGTCGACGCGAAAGCCGACTCCACGCGACCCGGCGATCGATGCGCGCACCTCGCCGGTGTCGCCGGTCAGCGCCGCCTGCCCCGAGAAGCGCGACACCGATAGCGCGCCGCGCCGCAGCCCGGCGCCGCTGGTGGTGGCGTTGACGCGCGCGCCGTCGGGTTCGAGCAGCACGTTGAAATCGACGCGGGCCTGCCGAACAGTCGCCGCGCCGGCCAGTCGCGCGTTGCGCGCGTCGATCCGGCCGCTGATCCGCTGCACCTCGCCAACCGGCACGAAGTCGAGCGCGCCGGTAAAGCCACCCCCGGCGACGGACATCCGCCCGCGGAAGCCCCCGTCGACGATGTCGAGCGTGCCGATGGCGCGCGTGCCGCTGACGTCGAGCCGCGCGACCGCGATCTGCGCCTGCCCGCCCGGCGGCAGCAGGATCGCGCCCGCGCCCTCGAACGGCCCGAGCCGCGATCCGCCCGCGGCGGTGAAGGCGAAGCCCTGCGCCGTCGGATCGAGATGCGCGCGGACATTGCGGAGCCCCATCGCCGCGTTGGGGCGCGCGAAGACGAGGTCGATCGTCGGCTTTTCGATTCTGCCGTCGAGCTTGAGCTGCACCGGGCCGTAGCTGCTCTGCGTCCCCGATCCCTCGAACACGAACGTGCCGTCGCGGCGACGATAGCCGCTGCCGGACAGCCGTAGCGACGGCGCGGTGAGCACGAGCCGCGTGAAATGGAGCACACCATCGGGGGTGCGCTCGAGCAGCGTCTCGACCTGCGGCAGCCCGCCCGCGAGACTGCGGAAGAAGCCGTTGTCGAGCCGCAGCATCCGCGCGCTGCCACGCCCGATCACGCGTGTGCCGTGCCCGTCCGGTCCGGGAACGACGTGCAACTGCGAGCGGACATCGACCACGCCGAGGCCGGGGATCAGGTAGCGCCCGAGCGCGCCCGACAGCGCGACGTCGAAGCGTCCGGTGTGCAGGTCGAGCGTCAGCCCGATGTCGCCGGAAAGTTTGTCGGAGCGCAACTTGAGCCCGTCACCGGTCACCGTATCGGCAGTGACCCGCAGCACGCCGGCCACCGACAGATTGCGCAGGATCCCGCCCGCGACATCGCCGACGCCGGTGACGCGCGCCGCGGTAAAGGCGACCGGCAGCGCGATCGGGCGTGGTCCCCAATGGCCGCGTCCGGCGGCGCGCGCCTGCTCGAACCCGGTGTTGTCGAACGCGAAACGGTCGGCGGTCAGGCGGTAATCGAAGGCAAAGGTGCGGAAATTGCCGTCGAGGATCGCACGCAATCGCAGCTCGCGCGCGGTCATGTTGCGGAACAGCGCCGGCGGGCGCAGCAGCCGGCCGGTGACGCGCAGGTTGCGGAAGGCGCTGTCGGCGAGGTCGACCATTCCCTCGGCCTGCAAGGCGAGCGATGGCGAGCGCAGCGACAACGTGCCGTCGAGGCGGCGGCTCGCGAACGTGCCCACGCCGTTGACCAGCACGCGCGGGGCGGTGAGCGACTGGAGCTTGCCGCGCGTGACGCTGGCGGGGGCGACGGTGCCGGTCAGCGTGTAGCGCCCGGCATTGTTGCCGAGTGCGAGGTCGACGAGCCGCGTGCCACCCACCACCGCCACCGCCTGCCCGCGCCATTGCCGCCAGTCGCCCGCACCGTCGATGTCGAGCGCGATCGTCCGCCGCAGCCCGGTCAGTTGCGCGAGCACGCCGGTCGCGGCGCCCTGCGCGCGCGCGGCGATGTCGAACTTGCCCGCGTCGGGGCGCGAGTCGAGCCGCAACCGCACCCGGTCGCTGCCCGCGACCAGCGCATCGAGCACGACGACGGCGTGGCCGTCACGGATATCGGCGCGCGCGAGCAGCCGCCCGTCGCGAACCCGCCCGGTCACCGCAGGCGCGACGATCAGTCGTGCCACCGACAGGCGAGCGATCGCGATGTCGAACTTCGGCAGCAACGGACCGGAGCGGCCGGTGTCGCGCGGCTCGGGCAGCCTGGCGAGCGTCGCGACGGGAATGTCGAGCGCCGTAATATCGAGCCGGTTGTGGAGCCAGGCGAACGGCGACCAGTCGAGCCGCGCGCGCGGCACCGACAGCACCAGCCCCCTGGGATCGTAGAGCCGGAAGTTGACCAGCTCCGCCTCGCTGTAGAGCGAGCCCTCGATCCGCCCGAGCCGGAAGCGCAGGCCATTGTCGGGCTGGAGCGCGTTGATGCGGTCAGCGACGATGCGGTGGCCGATATCGGTGTCGATCACCACCGCGACGACCGCGACCAGCGCGAGCAGGCCCGCAACAACGAAACCGAGGATGCGCAACGCGCGCATCAGAACGCCTGCCCGAGCGAGACATAGACCGCGATCCGCGAATCGCCGCGCTGCGGGTTGATCGGAGTGCCGACATCGACGCGGATCGGGCCGAAGTTGCTGTAATAGCGCACGCCGATCCCGGCGCCGTAGCGCAGCCCGCTGAAATCGGGCAGCCCGCCGGTGTAGATGTTGCCGCCGTCGAGGAACGGCACGACGCCGAAATTGCCGAACGCCTTCACGCGGGCCTCGATCGCGAACTCGGCGAGACTGCGCCCACCGATCGGATCGTTGTTGACGTCGCGCGGGCCGATCGACTGGAAGCTGTAGCCGCGCACCGATGCCCCGCCGCCGGCATAGAAGCGTCGCGACGGCGCGATCTGGTCACGCGGCGCGCCGAGGATCGTCCCGACGCGCAGCCGCCCGGCCAGCACGACCGCGTCGGTGACCGGCTGATACTTGCTCGCGTCGAGCTGAACGCGGGTGTAGCCGAACACTGTGTCCTGCAACGACACTTCGGGGCTGACCCGCCCCGACAGGCGGAAGCCGCGCGTCGGGTTGAGCAGATCGTCCGACCCGTCATAGCCGAGACTGGTCGGCAGCGCGCCGATGAGGAAGGTGCGGCGACGCGGGACGCCGGTCGAGGCGATCACGTCGCGCTCGTCGGTCGCGACCAGCTCGGCTCCGAGCGACCACGTCCAGGTCTTCTGAAAGAAGATATTGGTCTGCCGCTCCAGCGCCGCCGACAGCGAGATCGTCTGCGCGTCGAACGCGTCGCGGCGCAGATGCGCGGCGGAGAGCTGCGCGGTCAGTACGCGGTCGCGGGCGTGGAAGTTGTTGCGGCGGAAGGTGATCTGCCCGAGCTGCTCGCGCGTGCCCGCGACGCCGCGCAGCGTCACCGCACCTTCGGGCGGAAACAGGTTGCGGTGCGTCCAGCTGACTTCCGAACGCGCGCCCTCGCCCGTGCCATAGCCCAGTTCGACCGCGACGGTGCGCGGCGGCGCGGGTTCGAGCCGCACCGCGACATCGACGATACCGGGATCGGCACCGGGCACCGCGCGCACCTCGGCAGTCGAAACCAGCCCGGTCTGGACGAGCGCGCGGCGCAAATCGTCGAGCTGCGACGTTTCATAGGGCTCGTCGGGCTTGAAGCGGGCGATATCCTGAACGTGCGCGGCGTCGAACACCTTGTTGTCGGCGTTGACCGTGATCCGGCCGAAGCGCCGCGCGGTGCCGGGCGCGACCTCCATCGCCAGCGTCGCGGTCTGCGTCGCGCGGTCGACCACCACTTCCGGGTCGCCGACCTGCGCGAACGGGAAGCCCTCCTCACCGATGCGGGTCTTCAGATTGGCCTCGGCGGCGGCGATCGCATCGGCGTTGACCGGATCATTGGCCTTCACTCCGAAGGCCTCGCGCAGTGCCGGCTCCTTCGCGCCCGCCGCGTCGACCCCGGCCAGCGTCACCCCGGTGAAGCGATAAAGCGGCCCCGGTGTCGCGGCGATCACCACCACTGGGCGATTCTTCGCGCGCTCGACCCGCGTCGTGACAGTGGCGTCATAATAGCCGCTGCCCTTGAGCAACGTGACCAGCAGGTCGGCGTCCTGCCGCGCGCGGCGATCGAGCTGCGCGGCATTGGCCTCCTTGCCCTCCGCGCCCGCCAGCACCGACAATTCGCGGAAGCGCTGTTGCAGCAACGATCCACCGACCGCGTCGACGCCGTCGATCCGCCAGCCATAGCGGAAGCTGGCGGCGACGTTGCTCGCCGCGGCCGTCGGCTCACCGGGAGCGGCGGCGAGATCGGGCCAGTCGACCCCGATGTCGGGCAAGGGCGCGAGCTGGTCGTTGGGGTCGACATCGCTCATCGGCGTCGGAGGCACGACCAGCGGCGGCGCGGGCGCGGTCTGCGCGAGCGCCGGTCCCGTCACAATCATCGCGCCGCACACGACGTGACCCAGCACGCGGTGCCGCCCCACGTCCGGCCACATGCCCCGCGGTCTAGCCGAGCGATTCGCCGAGAAGAAGAGCCAATGCGCAACGATGGCGAAACCATGTCCCGCGTCGGCCCCGGCCCGTCGCGGCGGCTGGCGCATCGCGCATGGGCGTGGCACAGCGCGCAGCATGGCTTCTCCCCCGCGCACCCCCTCCGCCGGCGGCTTCCCTATCGCGATCGGCGCGCTGGGCGGCACTGCGATCGGCCTCTACGCCGGACAGCCCTCGATCGGGTTTCTCGCCGGGATCGCCGCGGGCGTCGTGCTGGCGGTGTTGATCTGGTGGCGGGAGCGGGAACGGTAAATCGTCATTGCGAGCGTAGCGAAGCGATGACGAAAAGAGCTGTCGCCCCGGACCTGATCCGGGGCCCCGCTTCCTCACAACGCTCGCCCAAAAAGAAGCGGGATCCCGGATCAAGTCCGGGATGACGGTGATCTAGTTGACCGGCGCGACCCAGCCCAGCGCCATCGGCGTGGGCGGCGCGCCGATCTTGCGCGCGACGCGGTCGAGCTGCTCGTCATAGCGGACACGGTCGATCACGTTGAGATGCGCCTGCTCGTTCACCTCGCGCGGGACGGCCTTTTCGACATGGCGGAGGGTATGGCCGACATCGGTCGCGCGCAGGCGGCTGATCGCATCGCGCTCGCGCTGTTCGGCGGTGGTCGCGCGCAGCGTTGCGACGCGCCGCGCGAACCGCTCCTGCTGGCGACGGTCGATCCGCCAATGGCCCTTGTAGCGCGCCGCCTCCAGCCCGCTGCCGCGTAACGAGCGGTAGAGCGCGTCGCGGGAGATCATCCGCCCCTTCAGCCGCTGCGCCTGCTTGTCGGCCAGCAACGTCGTATCGACCTCCATGAAGCAGCCGGACAGATGCGCAAGTGCCTGCACGCGCTCGTCCATCCGCTGTTCGGGCAGGTCGACGCGGACCTTCTCGCGCGTACATTCCGCCGCAGCCGGCAAAGCGGCGAGCAGGGCACAGGCCGTGCCCAGCAGGGCAAGCGGACGGACGATCGGCGAGAACATGGACGACACCCCCGGAGACAAGGAACATGGGTTAGCGTGCGGCGCTCAGCCCGGCAACGCCTCGCCTGCGCGACGCACGCCTTCCAGGGCGACTCCGAAGACGAGGTGCGAGGCGAGGCCGTAAGCGTTGCCCGGCACCTCCGCCTCGGGCCACGGTCCCCAGCCGGCGGCGGGGACCAGCACATCGTCGAGCAACAGCATCGTGGTCAGCCCGGTCGGCACCCCCCAGCCTCTGGCCAGATCGGGCCATTGTCGCACCGCCAGCGCATAGCCGCCGCCGATCGCCGCACCCAGCGCGTAGTGCATCGCCGAGCCCGCGGCGTCACGATGCTTCTGCGTGACCGGTCGGCCTTCCACCGCCTTGCTGAGCGTGTCGGCGGCCTTCACGGTCGCGGGATCGTCATTGCCGCCGTCCATCCCGAAGGCGGGCGCGGCGACGTCCTGAAAGCGGTCCATGACGAACGAGGCGGCCAATCCGGCGCCGACGCCGATCGAGGCAGTAGTGAACAACGAACGCATCACGATCTCCCGAACCATCGCGCGCTCAACGCACGATCACGCCGGGCGGCGCATCACCGACGGCGGAAGGTCGCGCGTGCCAACCATGCACCGAGCGCGAGCAGCACCAGCGGCGCGAGCCACAGTGGCAAGGTGGCGGCGCGCAGCGGCGGCGCGTAGCTGACATAATCGCCGTATCGCGCGATCAGCCACGTCCGCACCGCCTCGGGCGCTTCGCCGCGCGCGATCCTTTGCCGCACCAGCGCGCGCATCTCGCCGGCCATGTCGGCGTCCGAGTCGGCGATCGACTGCCCCTGGCAGACGACGCAGCGCAGCGTCTCCATCAGCGCGCGCGCCTGCCGCTCCTGATCGGGGTCGCGCAATTGCGTATAGGCGAGCCGTGGCAGCGCGGTCTGCGCGGCGAGGGGCGCGGCGAGCAGCAATGCGACGACCAGCATAGAGAGGGAGGGCAGCGCCCTCATTTCGCGTCGGCCAGCGCTTGCAGGAGATCGGGCACGTCCTCGGCGCGGATATCGCCGACGTGCTGCGCGCGGATCACGCCCTTGCCGTCGATCACGAACGTCTCGGGCACGCCGGACGAACCGAGCGCGAGCTGGACGCGGCTGTGCGCATCCGCACCGACGCGCGCATAGGGATCGCCGTTGCGGCGCAGGAAGGCCGAGACGTCGCCGGGCGTATCCTTGATCGCAATCGCATCGATCGGCACGCCGGCAGCCTTGAGCGTCAGCAATTGCGGAGCCTCCGCAACGCACGGCACGCACCAGCTCGCGAAGACGTTGAGCAGCCGCGGGCTGCCCTGTCTGAAGTCCGCGCTGGCGAGCCCCGGCTTGCCGGGCGCGATCGCGGGCAGGACGAAGTCGGGCAAAGGTCGCCCGACCAGCGCCGAGCGCACCGTGCGGTCGGCAGGCTGCCACAGCCCCCAGGCGATCACCGCGACGATGATGCCGAACGCGCAGAGCGGCAGCCAGACCAGCCAGCGCTTCACGCGAACGCCTCGGCGCGCTGCTTCGTCCGCCACAGCCGGTATTGATGCCCGACCAGCGACAATGCGCCGCCGAACGCGATCATCGCCCCGCCCAGCCAGATCAGCGTCACGAACGGCTTCCACCACAAGCGCAGCTGCCAGCGCCCGTCGTCGCCCAGCGCACCGAGTACGGTGTAGAGCTGGCCGTTCCACATCGTCGCGATCGCGCTTTCGTTGGTGGTCGTCACCGGCGTCGTGAAATAGCGGACCTGCGGGCGCAGCACGAAGCGCGCGCCGCTCTCGTCGGTGATCGCCAGCCGCCCTTCGAGCGCGCTCCAATTGTCGCTGACCAGCGGACGCACGCCCTCAAGCCGGACGGTATAACCCGCGATCCGTGCCGGATCGCCGACGCCGACCGCGAGCAACGTCTCCTGCGTATAGGCGGTGCTGATCGCCATCCCCGCCAGCGCGACCGCGATCCCCAGATGCGCGATCACCATACCCCACAGATGCAGCGGCGCGCGCGCGAGATTGCGCCTGGCGAGCGGCGCGACGCTCGCCACCGCCAGCCCGGCGGCGAACGCGACCCCCGCCAGCGGCAACACGCCGATCGGCCCGCCGAGCAGGAACACGCCGACCCCGGCGAACAGCGCTGCGCCGATTGCGGGGAAGGAGCGCTGGATCAGCGCCTCGGCCTCGTCGCGCCGCCAGCGCAGCAGCGGCCCGACCGCCATCACCGCGACCAGCAGCAGCGCGATCGGCCCGGCGGTCGAATCGAAGAACGGCGGGCCGACCGACAGCTGGATGTCGAAAGCGCCGGCGATGATCGGATAGAAGGTGCCGATCAGCACGATCCCGAGGATCACCGTCAGCAGCAGGTTGTTCGCGACCAGCGAGCCTTCGCGGCTGAACGGCTCGAACAACTTGCCCTGCCGGACGGTGCCGACGCGCGCGCCGAACAGCGCCAGCGCACCGCCGATGTAGAGCAGCAGCAGCACGAGGATGAAGCTCCCGCGGCGCGGATCGACCGCGAAGGCATGGACGCTGGTGAGGATGCCCGAGCGGACCAGGAAGGTGCCGATCATACTCATCGAGAAGGCGACCACCGCCAGCATCACCGTCCACGCGCGCAGGCCGTCGCGGGTGGCGAGCACCGTCACCGAGTGGAGCAGCGCGGTCGCGGCAAGCCACGGCATCAGGCTGGCGTTCTCGACCGGGTCCCAGAACCACCAGCCGCCCCAGCCGAGTTCGTAATAGGCCCAGTAGCTGCCGGCGGTGATGCCGAGCGTCAGGAAGATCCACGCGCCGAGCACCCACGGCCGCATCGCGCGCGCGAACGCCGGGCCGACATCGCGGGTGACGAGCGCGCCGACCGCGAACGAGAAAGCGACCGACAGCCCGACATAGCCGGCGTAGAGCGTCGGTGGGTGGAAGGCGAGGCCGGGGTCCTGCAGCAGCGGGTTGAGCCCTGCGCCATCGGCGGGCGTGGGATTGAGCCGCGCGAACGGGTTGGAAGCGAACAGCAGGAAGGCGTAGAAGCCGAGCGCGATCGCCGCCTGCGCCGCCAGCGTCGCGACGAGGGTGGGCTGCGCGAGGCGATGCTCGAACTTCGCGACCGCCGCCCCGGCGACGCCGAGGATCGTCACCCACAGCAGCATCGAGCCTTCGTGATTGCCCCACGCCCCCGCGAATTTGTAGAGCCACGGCTTCATCGAATGGCTGTTGGCGGCAACCAGCGCGACCGACAGGTCGGTGTCGAGGAACGCGCGGATCAGCGCCGCCAGCGCGACCGCGGCGAGCGCGCCCTGCACTATTGCGACCGCGCGGATCGCGCCGACCGCCTGCGGCATGTCGCGCCGCAGCGCGAGCACGCCGAGCAGCACCTGCAACGCGGCCAGCGCGGCGGCGAGCCACAGCGCGGCGAGGCCGGTCTCGGCGGTCATGCGGAAAAATGCCGTTGAATCACCTGCCCGCCTTACGCCGGTTCGCGGGCGCGCGTCGAGACATTCGCCACTGTCGCCCACATACCGTCATCCCGAATTCGATCCGGGATCCCGCTTCTTCATCGGCGGTGAGACGGAGCGCTGCTCCTAGTCCGTCATTGCGAGCGCAGGGAAGCAACCCAGGACGTCCTGATCCGGCACTGGATTGCGTCGCTGCGCTCGCAATGACGGGGTCGCCGGATGCAGGTCAGCGCAGCGAAGGAAGCGAAGTCCCGAATGAAGTTCGGGCGAAAGATAAGGACAGGCCCCTCCGTCTTTCCCGCGCAGGCGGGAATCCAGAACCTCCAGTGTGGCGGATCTTGCGAGGGCCTGCGCGTCTGAATCTCCGCCTTCGCGGGAATGACGCAAGAAGCCTCAAATCCGCCGGTGCTTCCCGCCGTAATGCTGGCCGATGTAATCCTTGATCCGCGCCATTTCGGTCGCGGCGGCGCGGGTCGCCTCGGCGCAGCACGGCAGCGGGTCGCGCTCTGCGGCGGAAGCGCGCATCGCGACGCGCTCGCACAGCGTCTCGACGTCGGCGCGCGACAGCACGTTCTTCTCGCGCAGCACGCACAACAAGCTCTGAAGAATCACCAGGCTTTCTTCGCCTGCATGCGCGTCCGGGGTGACCATGGCCTCGTCCTCTCCGTCGTTTTTCCACGACAGGGTACGCCGATCACCACCGGACGCAAGGGGCCTTAGCGATCGGCGGTCGCCGGCGCCTCGCCTGCCAAACCGCCGCCCAGCGCGCGGTACAGCTCGATCAGGTTGTTGGCCTGCGTCAGCCGGGTCGTCACCAGCTGCTGCTGCGCCGAATAGGCGGTACGCTGGGCGTCCAGCGAGGTCAGGAACGAATCGACCCCGGCGCGATAGCGTGCGTCGGATAGCCGCGCCGCCACCGACGCCGCGTTCGCCCGCGCGCCCTGCGCCGACAGCTGCTCCCCGATCGTGCCACGCTGCGCGAGCGCATCGGCAACCTCGCGGAAGGCGGTCTGGATCGCCTTTTCATAGGTCGCGACCGCCGCCTCGCGCGACGCCTTGGCATAGTCGAGGTTGCCGGCGTTGCGCCCGCCGTCGAACAGCGGCAGCTGCACCGACGGTGCGGCATTGTAGTTGAACGTCCCGCCGCCGAAGAGCCCCGACAGCGCCGAGGAGATCGTCCCGATCGTCGCGGTCAGCGAGATGCGCGGGAAGAACGCCGCACGCGCTGCGCCGATATTGGCGTTCTGCGCGATCAGCTGATGCTCGGCCTGCAACACATCGGGCCGCCGCAGCAGCACCGCCGACGACACGTCGCCGGGCAGCGCGTCACGCGTGAAAGCGACGGTGCCGATTGAAGCAGGCAGTTGCTCCGCGGCGATGGTGGTGCCCGCCAGCAGGTTGAGCGCATTCTGGTCGCGCGCGACCTGCGCGGTCAGCGTCGCGATGTCGTTGCGCGCCGCCTGATAGTTGGTCTCGGCCTGCCGCGCCTCCAACTCGGAGGCGACCCCGATGCGGAACTGCGCGCTGGTGAGACGAACCGTTTCCTCGAAGGTCTTGAGCGTCTCGCGGCTGAGCCGGAGCTGCTCCTGATCGGCGGCGAGCTGCAGCCATGCGCTCGCCACTTCGGCGATCAGGCTGATCCGCGTACTGCGCTGCGCTTCCTCGGTCGCGAAATATTGCTCGAGCGCGGCACGGTTGAGGTTGCGGACGCGCCCGAACAGGTCGAGCTCGAATGCCGAGAAGCCGACGTTCGCCGAGTAGAACTGGATGTTCGACGAGCTTTCGCCGACCGCCCCTCCGGCTGCTGCGCCCGTGCCGCCGCCGGTGCTGCCAGTACCAGTGCCGGTGCCGACCCCTGCGCCGGTGCCCGTACCCGTACCCGTCCCGGTGCCACCACCGGCGCCGCCGCCGGCCGCGCCGATCGCGCCAAACAGATTGTTGGTATAGGTCGCCGAGCCGGTGACGCCGGTGGTCGGCACGATTGCCGACCGCTGGACGCGATATTGCGCGCGTGCCTGCAACACATTGGCCGCCGCGACGCGCAGGTCGCGGTTGTTGGCGAGCGACGTCTCGATCACCTGCCGCAGCCGGGGGTCGAGGAAGAAGTCGCGCCAGCCGATCTGCGTCACGTCGGGCGCGTCGCTGGCGGCGCGCGGGTACACGCCACCCTTCGGCAGGGCGAGCGGCACCGCGCCGGTCGGGCGTTCGTATTTGGGTGCCATGTTGCACCCGGCGAGCGCGCTGGTCAGCGCCAGCGCGGCGAGGATTGAACTACTCTTCACGTCAGGCCCCCTGATGGGCGGTGTCGCCCGTGGGATGATCGTCATGGGCGGGCGCGTCGTCGTGCGGCTTCTTCTCGTCCTTGCCGTGCCCGAACAGGCGCAGCACGACGACGAAGAACATCGGCACGAAGAAGATCGCCAGCACCGTCGCGGACAACATGCCCCCGACCACGGCGCGGCCGATCGCATTCTGGCCACCCGCACCCGCGCCGGTCGAGATCGCGAGCGGCATCACGCCGAACACGAAGGCGAGGCTGGTCATCAGGATCGGACGCAGGCGCAGCTTGGCCGCTTCCACCGCCGCGTCGAAGGCGCTCATCCCCTCGGCGATCCGCTCTTCGGCGAATTCGACGATCAGGATCGCGTTCTTGGCGGACACGCCGATCGTGGTGATGAGCCCAACCTGCAGGTAGATGTCCTTGTTCAGCCCGGTCAGCCACGCCGCGAGCACCGCACCGATGATGCCGAGCGGCACGACCAGCAGCACCGAGATCGGCACCGACCAGCTTTCGTAGAGCGCCGCGAGGCAGAGGAAGACGATCAGCAGCGACAGCCCGTAGAGCGCCGGCGCCTGCCCGCCCGACAGCCGTTCCTCATAGGAAAGGCCGGTCCATTCCAGCGTCGTGCCCGGAGGCAGCTTGGCGTGAATCTCCTGCAACGCGTCCATCGCGACGCCGGTGCTCTGCCCCGGTCCCGGCGAGCCCTGCAGCTGCATCGCCGGCTGCCCGTTGTAACGGGTTAGCGAGACGGGGGCATTGGCCCATTCGAGCGTCGAGAAGGCGGTGAACGGCGCCATCTGCCCGTTCGCGCCGCGGACGTACAGCTCACCGACATTCTCGGGCGACATGCGATACGGCGCGTCGTTCTGGACATAGACGCGCTTCACGCGACCGCGATCGATGAAGTCGTTGATGTAGCCGCCGCCCCAGGCGGTCGCGATCGTCGAATTGACCGCCGACAGATCGAGGCCGAGCGCACGCGCCTTGTCCTCGTCGATCTTGACCTTGAGCTGCGGTGCGTCCTCGAGGCTGAGCGGGCGGACCTGAGCCAGCCGCGGATCCTGCGCGGCCATGCCGAGCATCATGTTGCGCGCCTGCACCAGCTTTTCGTGCCCGATGCCGCCCGTATCCACCAGCTGCACGTCGAAGCCGGTGGCATTGCCCAGCTCCTGCACCGCCGGCGGGATCAGCGCGAAGATCAGCCCGTCCTTATATTGCGAGAGCGCCCCCATCGCACGGCCGACGATCGCCTGTGCACGATTGTCGCCGCCCGACCGGTCTTCCCACGGCTTCAGGTTGACGAAGACGAGGCCGGTGTTCTGGCCCTGACCCGCGAAGCTGAAACCGTTGATCGTGAAGACGCCCTGGACGTTCTTGCCCTCCTGTTTCAGGAAGTGTTCGCGGGTGAGCGCCAACCCCTTTTCGGTGCGTGCAGTGCTCGCACCCGCCGGCCCCTGAACCAAAGCGAGGACGAAGCCCTGGTCCTCGTCCGGCAGGAAGCCCGAAGGCAGCCGGATGAAGATCAGCGCCATGCCCGCGACGATCAGCAGATAGACGAACAGCGAGCGCTTCCAGTGGCGCGCAGTGCTCTTCACCCCGCCCTCGTAGCGATGCTGCGCACGATCGAACTTGTCGTTGAACCAGCGGAAGAAGCGCGCCAGCGGGCCGGTGCCTTCCTGCTTGTTCGGGTCGTGCGGCTTGAGGATCGTCGCGCAGAGCGCCGGTGTCAGGATCAACGCGACCAGCACCGAGAGCACCATCGCCGAGACGATCGTGATCGAGAACTGGCGATAGATCACGCCGGTCGACCCGCCGAAGAACGCCATCGGCAGGAACACCGCCGACAGCACGAGGCCGATGCCGACCAGCGCGCTGCTGATCTCGTCCATCGACTTGCGCGCGGCTTCCTTCGGGCTGAGATGCTCGGTGACGATCAGGCGCTCGACGTTCTCGACGACGACGATTGCGTCGTCGACGAGCAGGCCGATCGCCAACACCATGCCGAACAAAGTCAGCGTGTTGATCGTATAGCCGGCCAACGCCATCACCGCGAAGGTGCCGAGCAGCACGACCGGCACTGCGATCGTCGGGATCAGCGTCGCGCGCCAGTTCTGGAGGAACAGGAACATGACGAGGAAGACGAGCACCACCGCCTCGATCAGCGTGTGGATCACCTGTTCCACCGACAGCCGCACGAACGGCGTGATGTCGTAGGGATAGATGACCTTCACGTCGGGCGGCAGCGTCTTGCCGATGTCCGCCACGCGCGCCTTGAGCAGGTCGACGGTATCGAGTGCGTTAGCGCCCGCCGCCAGCCTTACGCCGAAACCCGATGCCGGCTTGCCGTTATACTGCACGTCGAAGCCGTAATTCTCGGCGCCGATCTCGATCCGCGCGACGTCGCGCAGGCGAACCACCGACCCGTCCGTCCCGGTCTTCAACCGGATGTTGCCGAACTGCTCGGGGGTCTGGAGCCGCGACTGCACTGAGACGGTCGCGTTGAGCATCTGCTCCTTGGGCGCCGGTTGCGCACCAATCTGACCGGCGGAAACCTGCGCGTTCTGCGCCTGCACCGCGGAGGTAACATCGGCGACGGTCAGCGCGTAATTGTTGAGCTTGAGCGGATCGAGCCAGATACGCATCGCATATTGCGATCCGAACACCTGAAGCTCGCCGACGCCGTTGATGCGGCTGACGGGATCCTGGAACTTCGACACGACCATGTCGGCCAGATCGTTGTTGCTGTGCGAGCCATCGGTGGAGACGAGCCCGACGACAGCGAGGAAGCTGGCCGCCGACTTGGTCACCTGAATGCCCTGCCGCTGCACTTCCTGCGGCAACAGCGGGGTCGCCGCCTGCAACTTGTTCTGAACCTGCACCTGCGCGATGTCAGGATCGGTGCCCTGTTCGAAGGTCAGCGTGATCGTGACCACGCCCGCCGACGAGGACGACGACGAGAAATAGCGCAGGTTGTCGATGCCGCGCAGCTGCTGCTCGATGATCTGCGTGGTGGTGCGCTCGAGCGTTTCGGCGTCTGCGCCCGGATAGCTGGCGGCGATCGCGACCGCCGGGGGCGCGATCTCGGGGAACTGGGCGATCGGCAGGCTGCGGATCGCGATGATCCCCGCCAGCATGAGCACCATGGCGATGACCCATGCGAAGATGGGCCGGTCGATGAAAAAGCGCGACATGCGGGGTTACTTTCCCTGGGCCGGCTGGCCCTGCGCCGCGCCGCCCGGCGCACCGGGCTGGGCGGGCTTGGCATTCGGATTGTACGGAACGGCCTTCACCGGCATGCCGGGGCGCAGCATCATCGCGCCCTCCATGACCACCTTGTCACCGGGGTTGAGCCCGGCGGTGACCAGCCAGTCGTCACCGATCGTGCGCGGTGCCGTCAGCGAACGCGGTTGAAGCTTGCCGTCGGCACCGACGACCAGCACGCCGGGATTGCCGCGCTCGTCGCGCGTCACGGCGCGCTGCGGCACCAGGATCGCGTTGTTCTTCGTCCCCTCGACCAGCTCGGCGCGGACGTACATGCCCGGCAGCAGCAGCCCCTTCGGGTTCGGGAACAAGGCGCGGATCGTCTGGGTGCCGGTGTTCGGATCAACGCTGACGTCGGCGAACTGCAGCTTGCCCTCGATCGGATAGATCGACCCATCCTCCAACCGGAGCCGGACGCGCGCCGCGGTGCCGCCGCGTGCCAGATCGCCCGCGGCGATCTGCTGGCGCAGCTTGAGCAAATCGGCGCTCGACTGCGAAACGTCGACATAGATCGGGTCGAGCCGCTGGATTGTCGTCAGCGGGTTGGTCTGCGCGGCGCTGACCAGCGCGCCGGTGGTCGTCACCGAGCGGCCGATCCGTCCCGAGATCGGCGCGCGGATCGTGGTGCGCGCGAGATCGATCTGCGCCGAGCGCAGCGCCGCCTGCTGCGCGGCGACGTCCGCCTGCGCCTGCGCGGCGGTGGTGACGGCGTTCTCGTAATCCTGTCGCGCGATCGCGTTGATCTTGACCAGCTCGCCATAGCGGCGCTGGAGCGCGGCGCTCGACGCGATTGCGGCGCGGGCACGCGCTACCGCGGCGCGCGCGCTGGCGACCTGCGCCTGATAGGGCTGCGAGTCGATGCGATAGAGTGGCTGCCCGGCGCGGACCAGATCGCCCTCGGTAAAGAGCCGCGCAGTGACGAGGCCGTTCACCTGCGGACGCACCTCCGACGTTTCGAAGGCGGTGGTCCGCCCCGGCAACGTCGAGGTCAGCGTCACCGATTGCGGCTGCACCGCCAGTACGCTCACTTGCGGCGGCCCGGCCTGCGCCTGCTGCTGTTGCTGCTTTTCCGCGTCGTTTCCGCCGCCGCAGGCCGCGAGCGGCACCAGCATCATCGCGGCAACCGCGAACCCCGTTTTCGGCCCCATTTTCGGCATGGACATCTCTTATGAAGTGTGTGAGTGATCGCTCACTCACGAATGCTGCTACTGCGAAGAGCTGGCACCGTCAAGCTGGGAAGAACATGGTCGGCGCGAATTGATACAGCATTGTAAAGAAGGGTGTCCCGATACCGACACCGCCTTCCCCCGCGACCGGAGCGGGAAAGCAAACGCACGTCGCACGAAAATAGTTCAGGCGGCGCGGGAACTTTTTGCCGAGCACGGCTTCCACGCCACCAGCATGGCGAAACTGTCGGAGCGGTCGGGTGTGCTGGTCGGGCAGATCTATCGCGACTTCGCCAACAAGGAGGCGATCGTCGCCGCCTTGGTCGAGCACGATCTCGACGAGTTTCTCGCCGGTGACGAACTGTGTGCGGCGCGCTGCACCGCCGACCGCACGATGGTGCGTGACTGGATTGCGCGCTTCATCGCCTGCAACGACCTCAACGACACGCGCCTGATCGCCGAAATCATGGCCGAGGCGAACCGCAACCAGCGGATCGCCGAAATCTTCGACGCGATGGACGACCGGCTGCGCGGACAATTGGTACGCGCGCTGAGGATCATCGCACCGGGTGCGACCGACGAGGGCCGCATCGCCCGACTCGGCGAGTCGATCCTCATCATGGCCGGTGGCATGTGCCAGCGGCGACTGATGAACGCGCGGTGCACCGATCCTGCCGTGCTGAACCTGCTGATGGACTTCATCGACAGCGAGATCGCCGCGATCGAGCGCGAACAGCGCTGATCGCGCGAACTGCGACCATGACCTGCATTGCAGCGCAGCGCCGACCGCTTATGAAGAACTCGAACAAAGCGGGGACATGACGCGGTGGCGACGGCGATGAAGCTGGCCGATCTGGCCGTAATGGCAGGGGTTTCGACGGCGACCGTCTCGCGGGCGCTGTCGGGACACCCGTCCGTCAGCAAGACGACGCAGGAGCGGATCCGCGCGATGGCCCGCGAACATGGCGTCCGCCCGAACCAGCTGGCGCGCAACCTGCGGCTGCGCAGCACCGGCGCGATCGCGCTTGCCATGCCGCTCGGTCATGCGCGCACCCAGCATCTGACCGACCCGTTCTTCCTCAGCCTGCTTGGCTTCCTTGCCGACCTGCTCGTCGATCGCGGATATGACATCCTGTTGTCGCGGGTGTTGCCGGAGAATGACGAATGGCTCGACCGGCTGGTCGATAGCGGCCGGGTCGATGGCGTGCTGCTGGTGGGCCAGTCCGATCAATATGCTACGATCGAGCACGTCGCGGGACGTTACGCGCCGCTGGTCGTCTGGGGCGTCAACCGTCCCGGGCAACGGCATCTGACGATCGGCTCCGACAATATCCTTGGAGGACGGATCGCCGCCGAGCATCTGCGCGGTCTGGGGCGCCAGCGCCTGCTGTTCCTCGGCGACCCTGCGCCGCCCGAGTTTGCCGACCGGCTTGCGGGCTTCCGCGCGGCAGCCGATACGCAGCCGGTCGAGGTCCTCGCTTGCGAAATGGACCCGGATGCGGTCCACGTTGCGGTGCGGGAGCGGCTGGCGGCGGGCACCCCACCCGACGCAATCTTCGCTGCGTCCGACGTCGCGGCGATGAGCGCATTGCGCGCGCTGACCGAGGCCGGGCTGGACGTACCCGGCGACGTCGCCGTGATCGGCTACGACGACGTGACGCTTGCGGCGCATACTTCCCCCCCGCTCACCACCATCCGGCAGGATCTGGTGACCGGCACCCGCCTGATGGTCGACACCCTGCTGCGCCGGATCGCGGGTGAGCCCGCAACCAGCGCGATCGTCCCGCCCGAATTGATCGTACGCAGCTCCGCCTGATCATCCGACACCCGCGCCGCCGAGTGCCTTGCAATCGATTGCGGAGATGCTATGCCTCCGTCGGCGCTCGAAGAAGCGATGCGGCAGAGGGATCGGCGGACAATGACGATGGAGCAGCGCCTCGCGGCGGTCGGACCGCGACTTCGCCGCCAGCTCGCGCGATTGTACCCCGGTCATGATGGCCTTGCGCTGTGGCGACAGATCGAAACGCTCCTCCATGCCCGTGCGGCCGAGCGGTCCGAGGCGATGCAGGCGCTCGACGCGGCACGTGTTGCCGATCCTGAGTGGTTCGTGCGCGCCGACATGCTCGGCTATTCGACCTATGTCGATCGCTTCGGCGGGACGGTCGACGGTCTCGCCGCTCATGTCGACCATCTCGAAGCACTCGGGGTTCGCTACCTCCATGTCCTCGCGCTGCTCAAGGCGCGCGCGGGCGACAGCGACGGCGGATTCGCGGTCGCCGATTACCTGAGCATCGAGCCGTTGCTGGGCACGATGGCGGATGTCGAGCGGCTGACCGAACGGCTGCGTGCGGCGAAGATCAGCCTGTGCGTCGACCTTGCGCTAAACCACACCGCCGACGACCACGAATGGGCGAAGGCGGCGCGGGCGGGTGATCCGTTTTACCGCGATTTTTATATGGTCGTCGACGATGCCGAAGCGGCGGCGCGCGACGCCGAGCTGCCGCAGGTCTTCCCGACCACCGCGCCGGGCAATTTCACGTATGTGCCAGAGATGGGCGGAAACGTCTGGACGACCTTCTATCCGTTCCAGTGGGATCTGAACTGGCGCAACCCGCAGGTGTTCGTCGCGATCCTCGACGCCGCGCTGCGGCTCGCCAATCACGGGTTCGAGGCGTTCCGGCTCGACAGCACCGCCTTCCTGTGGAAGCAGCCGGGCACGACCTGCCGCAACCTTCCGCAGGCGCATTTTATCGTCCGGGCCTTGCGCGCCGCGCTCGACATCGTCGCGCCCGCCACCTTGCTGAAGGCGGAGGCGATCGTGCCGACCGCGTTCGTCCCGCCCTATTTCGGGATGGACGAAGGCGACGGTTTCGAGCCCGAATGCCATTTGGTCTACAACAATTCGCTGATGGTGGCGGGCTGGGTCGGGCTTGCCGAGCGATCCGCGCAACTGCCCGCCGCAATCGTCGCGGCGAGCGGCGGGCTGCCGGCGGGGGCGAACTGGCTGAGCTATGCGCGATGCCACGACGATATCGGCTGGGGCGCGGTGCTGGGCGACCTGCGCGCGATCGATCCGGCCCCCGAGACCCGGCTGCGGGCCGCCGCCGCCTTCCTGCACGGCACGGGCGATAGCTGGGCGCGGGGGGTGCCATTCCAGTCGGACGGTGCGGCGCTCCACGGCACCAACGGCACGCTCGCCTCGCTGGCCGGGCTGGAAG
Source organism: Sphingomonas sp. 8AM (assembly GCF_902506455.1). GTDB lineage: Bacteria > Pseudomonadota > Alphaproteobacteria > Sphingomonadales > Sphingomonadaceae > Sphingomonas. The sequence goes on from NZ_LR733844.1 coordinate 3,567,690, forward strand.
CGGCGAAGGACGATGCGGCGCGCGAGGCGGCGTTGCGCCGGATCGCGCTGCTCAACACGCTGTCGATCGCCAGCGGCGGGCTCGCCACTACCTATATGGGCGACGAGGCCGGGCTGCTGAACGATTACGACTATGCCGGCGAGCCCGAGCTGGCGCATGAAGGGCGCTGGGTGCATCGGCCCGCGATGGACTGGTGGGCGCTGGAGACCCCGGCGGCCCTGCGGATCAGCGCCGATCTCGTCGCGCTGCGCGATGCGCGGATCGCGAGCGGGGGTGCGGGGGCGCCGACCTTGATCGAGACGGGGGACGGGGCGTTGCTGGGGATTGCGTGCGGGAGCGACCGGGTGTTCCTCAACTTCGCCGATCGCGAAATGGCGCTGCCTGACGCGGGACGTGACCGGCTGACGGACGCTGCTGTCGAAGCTGTGCCGGCATGGGGAGTCGTATGGCTGGAAGGCGGCGCATGACTAACGCCCACCCGTCATTCCCGCGCAAGCGGGAATCCAGACGCGCGACGGTTGCGCTTCCTGCCGTGAGGTCGGAGGTTCTGGATTTCCGCCTTCGCGGGAATGGCGGGAGGGATGTGGCGGGCGCTCCGGGCTTTTCCGCATCCGCCCAGGCAGGAGCCGTGCGATGAGCAAACCGCGCCTGTCGCTGGCCCGGATCGTCGAGATGAACCTCGGCTTCCTCGGGCTGCAATTCTCGTTCGGGCTGCAACAGGCCAATATGGCGCCGATCTACGGCTATCTCGGCGCCGACGAGGCCACCCTGCCGCTGCTCTGGCTCGCCGGTCCGGTAACGGGGCTGCTCGTCCAGCCGCTGATCGGCGCGATGAGCGACCGGACCAATACGCGGCTCGGCCGTCGCACGCCCTATTTCCTGATCGGTGCGGTGCTGTGCAGCCTGTGTCTGTTCGCGATGCCGTACAGCCGCGCACTGTGGATCGCGGCCAGCCTGCTCTGGATCCTCGACGCGGCCAACAACGTCACGATGGAGCCGTATCGCGCCTATGTCGGCGACCGGCTGGCGGAGGATCAGCGCGCGACCGGGTTCCTGACCCAATCGGCGTTCACCGGGCTGGCGCAGACATTGTCGTATCTCGCGCCGTCGCTGCTGGTGTGGATCGGGTTCGACAAGGATGCGGTCGACGCCAACGGCATCCCCGATATCACGCGCATCGCGTTCCTGATCGGCGCGGTGCTGTCGCTGTCGACGATCCTGTGGTCGGTGTGGCGCGTCCCCGAGCTGCCCTTGCCGCCGGAGGAACAAGCGCGGCTGGCGGCCGAGCCACTGACGCTGCGCGCGACGCTGGCCGATCTGAAGTCGGCCCTGGTCGAGATGCCGAAGCCGATGCGGCAGCTCGCGCTGGCCATGCTGTGCCAATGGTATGCGATGTTCGCGTACTGGCAATTCATCACCTTCTCACTGGCGCGTTCGCTGCACGGCACCGTCGAGGCCGGCAGCACCGCGTTCCGCGACACCGTGCTGACGGTCGGGCAACTCGGCGCGTTCTACAATGCGGTCGCGTTCGTCGCGGCGCTGGCGTTAATGCCGCTGGCGAGGCGCCATGGCGCGAAGGCGGTCCATGCCTGTTGCCTCGCCGCCTCGGGCGCGGCGATGCTGGCGATCCCGGCCTTGCCGTCGGAGGGCTGGTTGTTTGTCGCGATGATCGGCATCGGGATCGGCTGGGCGGGGATGATGGGCAATCCGTACATCATGCTGACGAGCATGATCCCGCCCGCGCGCAACGGCGTCTATATGGGCATCTTCAACATGTTCATCGTTATCCCGATGATGATCGAGAGCCTGTCGATCCCGCTGTTCTACAAGAGCCTGCTCGGCGGCGATGCGCGCGGGGTGATCGTGCTCGGCGGGGTGCTGATGCTCGTCGGCGCGGTCGCTACGGTGATGGTCGGGCGGGGCGCGCGGGAGCGGGTGGTGGCGTAGGCGCGTCCTCCAAACCCGTCATTGCGAGCGTAGCGAAGCAATCCAGCGCGTCCTGGTCCGGCTCTGGATTGCTTCGCTACGCTCGCAATGACGAATACGGCTCACTCCGCATCCGGCTGTCGCTCCGGCGCGGCGGCGGCGAAGGCCGGCAGCGCGAGACACGCCGCTTCGACCGCCAGCAAGCGCGGCCAGACCAGCTCGACCCCGAACCGCCGCGCGTTAAACAATTGCGGGACGAGGCACAGATCGGCGAGCGTCACCTGCGCGCCGAAGCAATACGGCCCTTGCCCGTCCGCGATCAGTGCCTCGCACGCGACGAGCCCATCGGAGATCGTGTCGCGCGCCCACGCATTCACCGCCGGCTCGTCCAGCCCGGCGCTACGCAGCCGTCGCAGCACGCGCAGATTCTGCACCGGGTGGGTGTCGCACGCGATCACCTGCGCGAACGCCCGCACCTGCGCGCGCGCGACCGGATCGGCGGGGAGCAGCGGCGGTGCGGGGATGCGCTCGTCGAGATATTCGCAGATCGCGAGGCTCTGCGTCAGCACCGCGCCATCCCACTCCAGCGCCGGCACCAGCCCCTGCGGGTTGAGCCGCAGGTAATCGGGCGCGCGCTGTTCGCCGTGACGCAAATGGTGGAAGGCGTCGCGCCATGCCACCTGCTTGAGATTGAGCGCGATCCGCACGCGGCAGGCAGCGGTCGAGCGGAAATAGCCGTGAAGCACCGGCCGGTCGGCTGTCGCGGTCATCCATCCTCCCCTGTGTTCGGGGCAGTCTAGGCGCGTCGCGTCAGTTGCGCAGCAACGGAATGATCCGCCTGCGCCGCCCCTCGCCATCGGCCGCCGCGCGCAACGCCGCGGCTTCCGCCGCCAGCCGCTGCGCCTCGCCGAGCGATAGCGCGTCGCGCGCCTTCGCCTCCAGCGCCGCCGCCCGCTCGCGCGCAATCACGCGATGGTCCGCCCACCAGCCACGCCAGCGACGCCAGAGCATCGACGCGACGGAGCGGTAGCGGGACGGAGCCTTCATTCCTCCCCAACGCGCAACGGCGTTATCGGTGGCGTGCCAATACCGCCGAAATGGCGGAATAGATTCGGTCGAGATCGTCGGCGGTGATGCAATAGGGCGGCATGACGTACAGCGTGTCGCCGAGCGGACGCAGCAGCACGTCGCGCTCGCGGAACGCCGCCATCAGGCGCGGTGCGCGGTCGGAAAGATAGCCCTCGCCAGCGCCGATCTCAAACGCCGCGATCGTGCCCAGCACGCGCGGGTTGTGGATGCCGTCGAGCCTCGCCAGCCGCGCCGCCTGCGCCGCGCCGAGCCGTGCGACCCGCTCCAGCACCGGCTCTTCGCGCCAGATCGCGAGATTGGCCGCAGCGGCGGCGCACGCGATCGGGTTGGCGGTGTAGCTTGACGAGTGGAAGAACATCGTCGCGCGGTCGGTCGACCAATGCGCGGCGAAGATCGGCTCGCTCGCCATCGTCACCGCCAGCGGCAGCGCCCCACCGGTCAGCCCCTTGGACAGACAAAGAATGTCCGGCGCCACGCCCGCCTGTTCGCACGCCAGCAACGTGCCGGTGCGGCCCCAGCCGGTCATCACCTCATCGGCGATGAACAGCACGCCGTGCCGCGTGCAGATGTCGCGCATCTGCCGGAGGATTTCGGGCGTGTAGAACAGCATCCCGCCCGCGCCGAGCACCAGCGGCTCGACGATGAACGCCGCCGCGCCCGCCGCACAGGCACGGTCGAGCGCGTCGAGCGTCGCCTGCTCCGCGCCGGCGGCAGGAAAGGGGATCGTCTCGACATCGAACAGCAGCGGCGCATAGGCGCGGTTGAATACGCCGCGCTGCCCGACCGACATCGCGCCGATCGTGTCGCCGTGATAGCCATGCTCCATGACGAGGATGCGGTGGCGCGCCTCGCCCCGCGCCGGCCAGTACCCCAGCGCCATTTTCAGCGCGACCTCGACACTGGTCGATCCCGAATCGGAGAAGAACACCCGCGTCAGCGATGGCGGCATGATCGCGCGCAACCCGGCGGCGACCTCCTCGGCGGGCTCGTGCGTCCAGCCGGCGAAGATCATCTGGTCGAGCCGTTCGGCCTGCGCGCGGATCGCGGCGGCGATCCTGGGGTGCGCATGGCCGTGCGTCGTCACCCACCACGACGAGATCGCGTCGATCACGCGCCGCCCGTCGGCGGTGTGCAGCACCGCGCCCTCGCCGCGTACGACGCACGGGATCGGTTCCTGAAGCCCGTGCTGGGTGAAGGGATGCCAGACCGAACTCACCGGAAATCCTCGACATCGAAATGCGCGGCGAAGGCGGCGGCGAGCGTCACGGCGTTCAGGTCGGCGAGGCGTGGCAGCCGCCCGAGCCGACGCACCTTGCCGATCTCGGCGATCACCGCCTCGCTGTCCTCGACCGCGTCACCGATGAACGCGACGCCGAGCAGCGGCACGCCGCGCGCGCGCAACGCCTCGATCGACAACAGGCTGTGGTTGATCGTGCCCAGAGCGGTGCGCGCGACCAGCACAACCGGCTGCCCCCAGGCGGCGGCCTGATCGCCGAACGACCACGCCCGGGTCAGCGGCACCAGCACCCCGCCCGCGCCCTCGACGACCAGCGGCCCGTCACCCGGCAACGCGAGCCGCGCCGGGTCGATCGTCACGCCATCGATCTCGGCGGCGCGGTGCGGCGAGCACGGCGTGTTCAACCGATACGCCTCGGGCACCACCTTCGCCGGATCGACGCCAAGTTCCACCACGCTGCCCGCGTCGCTGCCGTCCGCCAGCCCGGCCTGCACCGGCTTCCAGTAACGCGCGCCGAGCGCGACGGCCAGCGCGGCGGCGAACACGGTCTTGCCGACATCGGTGTCGGTCCCGGTGACGACGATCGTCCCGCTCATGGCAGCACCTCCTTCAACACATCCGCCAGCGCGGCAATTTCCGCCTCGGTGACGTGGAGCGTCAGCGCGATCCGCAGCCGCGCGGTGCCCGCCGGGACGGTCGGCGGGCGGATGCCGCGCACGTCGAACCCCGCCGCCCGCACCGCCGCCGCGACGCGCATCGTCTCGTGGTCGTCGCCGATCACCAGCGGCACGATCTGCGACTCGACGCGCGCGCCGAGCGGAGCCAGATGCCGCCGCGCCGCCTCGATCAGCGCGTGGAGGCTCGCGCGCCGTTCGGGCTCGTCGGCGACGATGCGCAGGCTCTCGCGCGCCACCGCCGCGCCGAGCGGCGACGGCGCGGTCGAAAAGATGAATGGCCGCGCGCGCGCCACCAGAAAGTCGCGAACGATCGCCGCGCCGCACAGTACCGCGCCCTCGCAGCCAAGCGCCTTGCCGAAGGTGTTGAGCGTCACGAGGTTTTCGCGCCCGTGCCACGCCTCCGCCACGCCGCGCCCGCGCGCGCCCCACACGCCGGTGGCGTGCGCTTCGTCGACGACCAGCATCGCCTCGTGCCGGTCGGCGACCGCCAGATAGGCGGCGACATCGGTGAGGTCGCCGTCCATGCTGTAGAGGCTCTCGACCGCGATCCATGGCGTGCCGGTGCCGCCACCCGCGCGCCACGCCGCAATCGCATCGTCGACGGCCTGCGCGTCGCCATGCGCCGCCGCAACGCAGGTCGCCCGCCCGAGCCGCATCCCGTCGTGCATGCTCGCGTGCACCAGCGCGTCATGGACGAGCAGGTCGCCGGGCTGCGGCACCGACGACAGCAGCGCGGTGTTCGCCGCATAGCCGGAGCCGAACGACAGTGCCGCCTCTGCGCCGAAGAACGCCGCCGCTTCCGCTTCCAGCGCCTCATGCTCGGCATCGTTGCCGCGCAACAGCCGCGACCCGCCCGAGCCGAGCGCGACGCCCTGCGCCAAGGCCGCCTGCGCCGCCGCCACCAGCCGCGGGGCGGTCGACAGCGCGAGATAGTCGTTCGAGGACAGATCGACGCCGTGCCGCGGCGCCAGCGTGCGCAGGCGGCCGGCATCGGCGAGCGCGGAGAGATGGGCGCGTTGGGCGACAAGCTGCATCGGCGCGGCTATGCCGTCGCGGGTGCCGCTTGGCCAGTATCCGTGCCACCGATCGCGCGGCTCGGGCGTTGGCAGCGCTCGATCGACGGACGCAGAGGGAGCTGACCGATGAACCGCAACACGAAGATCGCGCTGGGCGGCGCGGCGGTCGCCGCCGGCGCGGTCGCCTGGCTGGCGGCGCGCGAACGCAACAGCGATGCCCCCGCCAGCTACCCGCCGCTCGACGTGCTCAAGCCGTTCGGCAAGGATGTGTGGATCGTCGACAGCGGGCCGATGATCGCCTCCGGCTTGTCGCTGCCGATCCGCATGACGGTGCTGCGGCTCGCCGACCGCTCGCTGATGCTGCATTCGCCGACGCGCTTCACCCCGGCGCTGGCGGCGGCGCTCGCCGAGCTGGGCGTGGTGCGGCACCTGATCGCGCCGAACATCGCGCACTGGACGCGGCTGCCGGCGTGGCAGCGCGCCTATCCCAAGGCGCTGCTGTGGGCGGCGCCGGGGCTGGGCGAGCGGGGACAGGTGCAGCGCAGCGGGTTGCGGATCGACCGCGAACTCGGCGCGGTGCCGCCCCCCGAATGGGCCGAGGCGGTTGATCAGGGGCTGATCGCGGGCGCGGCGGGGTTCAGCGAAGTGTGGTTCCACCACCGCGCGTCGCGCACGCTCGTCCTCACCGACGTCGTCCAGCACATGGAGCCCGAGCGGCTGCCGCCGATCACCGCCTTCATCGCGCGGCTGAGCGGCGGGGCGTGGGGGACGACGCCGCGCTATCTGCGCCCGGTGCTGCGCTTCGGCGGGCGCGATCTGCGCGCGGCGGTGGCGACGCTGGTCGCGCTCGCGCCCGAGCGGGTGGTGTTCGCGCATGGCCGGCCGTTCACCGAGGATGCCACCGGGCAGTTGCGCCGCGCGCTCGCCTGGGCCGAGTAACCGCGGCTTGCTCCTGCCGCGCGCATCCGCCTAAGCTGCGGCATGACAGCGGGGGGCGTGGTGGAGAGAAGCGGGCGGCGCGGGCCGGCGCATGTGACGATCGCGCACGATCTGGGTGTCGCGATCGTCACCGGACGGCATCCGGCCAGCGTCACGCTGCCTGGTGAGCTGGAACTGGCCGAGCAGTTCGGCGTCTCGCGCAGCGTGATCCGCGAATCGCTCAGGATGCTCAGCGCCAAGGGGCTGGTCGAGAGCCGGCCGAAGGCGGGGACGCGGGTGCGCGACCGCGCGCACTGGAATCTGCTCGATCCCGACATGCTGGCGTGGATGTTCGAAGGCGCGCCGTCGCTCGATTTCGTGCGCAGCCTGTTCCAGCTGCGCCTGATCGTCGAGCCCGCCGCCGCCGAGCTGGCCGCGCTTCAGCGCAGCGCCGCCGAGCTGTCGCGAATGGGTCATGCGCTGGAGATCATGGCAATTCATGGCTTGCGGACGCAGGAGGGGCAGAGCGCCGACCAGCGTTTCCACGCGACGATCCTCCACGCGACGCGCAACGAGTTGCTGGTCAGCCTGTCGAGCAGCATCGCCGCAGCGGTGCGCTGGACGACCTTCTTCAAATACCGGACGCCCGCGCAATATCAGGACCCGATCCCGCTCCACCGCGCCCTGTTCGAGGCGATCGCGAATGGCGACGGCCCGGGCGCGCGCTCGGTGACCGAGCGGCTTATCGGGCAGGCACAGCGCGATACCGAGGTGGCGCTGGCGGCCTGACGGCAAGCGCGAGGCGTCGCCGCGGTAAGCGGTGCGGGTTGTTATGAAACGGAAAGGGCGGTCCTGCGGGGCCGCCCTTTTTTGTTCACGCGGAGGCGCGGAGGCGCGGAGCTGTTCCGCCCGGCGCCGCAGGCATGTTAAAAGTGAAGCCACATCCGTCATTGCGAGCGCAGCGAAGCAATCCAGAGCCGGATCAGGACGCCCTGGATTGCTTCGCTGCGCTCGCAATGACGAAATGGTGTTCGGCACGGCCCGGCAAGCGCGCCCGCTCTGCGCCTCCGCGTCTCTGCGCGAGATCAACCCACGCGAAGCCGCGAACAAAAAGATGTCGAGTAGGCAGCACCGTGCCACGTGCACCGCTTCTTCGCGGCTGCGCATGCAGCAGTTTTTGCGCGCAGAGACGCAGAGGCGCAGAGAGGTCGGGAGCGACGCATCGTTCAGGTCATCAAAGCAATGATAGAGGCTGCTGACGCAGCCGGGAGGGTCGCCACGAGCAACCCTCCGCGTCTCCGCGCCTCCGCATGAACCACGTCGTCAGTGGTTGTCGCGCGGCAGCCCCATCGTTTGCGCGATGCGCTGGTACTTCTCGGCCCCTTCGAGGATCGCTCCGGTGCTCATCTGCCCGACGGTCGCGCGCTGGATCTCCTGCCACGGCGTCTGCGAGGCCGGGTACGCAAATCCGCCTGCCGCCTCCAGCGCCGCACGCCGCTCGGCCAGTTCCGCCTCCGGGATCAGCACGTTGGCCGTGCCCTTCGACAGATCGACCCGCACCCGGTCGCCGGTCTTCAGCAGCGCCAGCCCGCCCATCGCCGCCGCCTCGGGGCTCGCATTGAGGATCGACGGCGAGCCGCTCGTCCCCGATTGCCGCCCGTCGCCGATGCACGGCAAGGCATGGACGCCTTCGGTGATGAGGTACGCCGGCGGCCGCATGTTGACGACCTNTCCGCGACCATTGCGCCTCGCTCAACTCGTACCGCTTAATCCCCATCACTCGCTCCGAGCCTCGACACGGATGCCTATGAATCAGCCTTCACGGCGTTTGGGAATCCTGAATGTCGATCCGGCCTAGGACGCGCGCGCCTTGGCGATGGCGTCCTGCAAGCGGTCGAGCGGGAGCGCGCCGCTCAGCAACTGGTCGCCGACCACCCAGGCGGGTGTGCCGGAAATGCCTAGCTTCTGGGCCAGTTCGAGGTTGGTGCGCAGCGTGTCGTCCGCGTCGGCGGGGGCCTTCGTCAGATCAACCCCGCTGGCGTGGGCGGCTTGCGCGATCGTCGCGTCGCTGACCGGGCCGGCGGCGTAGAGCGCGTCGTGGAAGCGCTTGAATTTGCCCTGCGATGCGGCGGCGAGCGAGGCGCGCGCGGCGGTGCGGCTGGTTTCCGCGAGCACCGGCAGTTCCTTGAAAACGACGCGCAGGTTCTTGTCGGCGGCGACCAGTTTCTCGATCGTGGGCAAGCTGGCGCGGCAGAAGCCGCAATTATAGTCGTAATATTCGACCAGGGTGACATCGGCGTTCGGATTTCCGATCCACGCGTTGCCATAGGGTGTCTCGATCGCGCCGCGATTAGCAGCGATCGCGCGGGTCGCGTCGCGCTGTTGCAGCCGTTCGATCGCCTCGGGGATCAGTTCGGGATGCGCCAGGACATATTCGCGCACGACGCGGCCGATCCGCGCCTCGTCCGTCGCACCGACCGGCGCCGCGCGATCCGCGAGCCACATGCCGCCGGCGCCGAACAACAGTCCGATCGCCACCAGACCCAACACCATCAAGCGGTTCAACGGCGCTTCTTCTTTCCATTCTTGTCGACGGCGTTCTGCGCGGTCATCGCAATGTCCTGCGCGCGGATCCAGTCGGGGGTGTTCCTGGGGATGCCTGCCATCGCGTAGCGGGCACGGTCGGCAGCGGTGCGATCGTCGCCGATCATGCTCGCGCGCTCGGCGCTGGCGAGCGCCGCCCGCGGCTCATCGCCGGTCAGTTCGTAGACGGTGCCGAGCTGGAACCACGCAAACGGGTTCTCGTCGTCACGTGCCACCGCCGTGCGCAGCACGCGCTTGGCCTCGTCATAATGCGTCGGATCTTCGGTGGCGATCAGCGCATGGCCATAGGTCGTCGCGATCAGCGGGTTGGCGCGCGAACCCTCGGTCGCCCGCTTGAGCGGGGCGAGCGCCAGCTTCGGCTTGCCGGCCTCAAGCAGGATCTGTCCCATGATCTCCTGGAAATAGGGATCGTCGGGTTCGTTCGCGACCAGCGCCTCGGCCTCGGCATCCGCCTTTTCGGGATAGCCGGCGCGGTGATAGGCATAGGCGCGCGCATAATGCGCATAGACCGTCTGGTCGCTGTCGGGATATTTCTGGAGCGCCTGCGGCGGCGGCATCAGATAGCCGTCGAGCTTGGCGCGGACACGCAGGAAGCGTTCCTGAAGCGCGCTGTTGGCGGGCTTGCTCCAGGCTTTCGACGCCTGCACGTCGGCCGTCAGCGTCTGGATGCGCGTGCCCGACAGCGGGTGCGACTGCATGAAAGGGTCGATGTTCTTCGTGCCGTAGCGATATTCCTGCTGTTGCAGTTTCTTGAAGAACTCGAGCATCCCCTTGCCGGTGATCCCGGCGGTATCGAGATAGCGCACCGCCGAGGCGTCGGCGGTCGCTTCCTGCACGCGGCTGAAGGCGAGATACTTGCCCATCGCCACCTGTTGCCCGGCGGCGAGAATGCCCGCGCCGGCCTCGCCGCCACCTGCCGCCATCGCCGCGAGCCCGAGCACCATCGAGAGCAGATAGACACCCATCGCCGGCTTTTGCGCCTGCGCGCCGGTGATGACATGGCCGTCGGCGATATGGCCGAGCTCGTGAGCGATGACGCCCTGCACCTGATTGGCGCTGTCGGCCTGCTGGAGCAGCCCGGTATGGATATAGACGGTCTGGCCGCCGGCCACGAAGGCGTTGATCGAATCGTCGTTGACCAGCGCGAACGACACGTCGGCGGGGCGGAGCCCGGCGGCAGTGACGAGCGGCGCGGACATGTCCTTGAGCAGTGCCTCGGTCTCGGCATCGCGCAGCAGCGACTGCGCCTGCGCGGGCTGCGCGAGGAGCAGGACGGTGGTGGCGACGGCGGCGATCAGGCGGCGCATGGGGTGGGTCTTAGGCCAGTTGGCGACGCTGTTGAACCCTGCGTCCGGTTCATACTGGGCTTGGCGAAGCGCGGGGCACGGAACACGCCCTTCGACAGGCTCAGGGCGAACGGGGTTGGAGGGCTGGCTTCGAAAGAGATGACTCGCGGCACGGCGGCGATCAGGCGACGGGTACTGGGGTGCGACGACATCGGCCCGGAGCCTCCGTTCTTCATTGCGAGCGTAGCGGAGCAATCGAGGGACGGATCAGGACGCCCTGGATTGCTTCGCTACGCGCGCAATGACGATGTGGGTGCAGGCAAATGCATGTCATCGGCCGGGCCTTGCGACGGTTCGACTGAACCGCCGCTGAAGCCCGGCCGATTGCATCACGCGCCGAACGTGCGCTGCCACCAGCCACGGCGCGGCTGCGCGCCGGACTGGTCGGCGTCCGCAGCCGGTTCATCGGCGGCAGGCGCCTCGTCCGCAGCGGCAGGCTCGTCCGCGGCCACCGGCTCGGGCGCGCTGTCCTCGGCGACCTTTTTGCGGCGCGTACGCTTCGGCTTGGCCGGGGCTTCCTCGGCAACCGGCTCGGGGGCGGGCAGGCCGTCGTTGACCGGCCCGGCATCGCCGGCCTCGATCACCGGTTCGGCGACCTTCTTGCGGCGGGTGCGCTTCGGCTTGGCCGGCGCCTCCTCGGCAACCGGTTCCGCGGGTGCGACCGGCTCTGGCGCCGGTTCGGCAGCAGGGGCCACCGCTGGCCTGCGACCACGCTTCGGCGCGGGCACAGGCGTCGGCTCGGCGGCGACGCGCGCGCGGGGACGGCGGCGCGTCTTGGGCGCAGCGGGCTCCTCGACCACCGGCGCTTCCACGACGACCTCGTCGGCCACGACAGGCTCGGGCTCGATCGTGGCGTCATCGACGACCTCGACCTCGGCGCCAGCCGTCGGCTCGGCCTGCTCGCCACCACGCTCACCATCACGACGGCGACCGCGGCGTCCGCGGCGACGACGGCGACCGCCTTCGCGCTCGGCTTCCTCGGTGGTCTCGGCGTCGACGGCGGTTTCCGCCTCGGCTTCGGCCGGTTCGGTTTCGTCAGCCTCGTCCTCGCCGGTCTCGTCCTCACCGGTCTCGTCGGCCTGATCCTCACCCTCGACACGATCGCGACCGCGACGCCCGCGACGGCGACGGCGACGACGCCCGCCGCGGCCACTGTCGCCCTCGGGTGCGGCAACCTGCTCGACGGTGTCCTCGTCCTCGGCCTCTTCCTCCTCGTCGATCTCGTCCTCGACCAGATCGTCCTCGGGCTCCTCGACGATCGGGCGATCGAACTTCGGCGGATGCGCGGGCGGCGGGCCGCTGGCCTCGACCGACATGCGCGCGCCTTCCTCCTCGCCATCGGGGATGATCTCGACGGTGACGCCGTAGCGGTCCTCGATCTCGGCGATATCGGCGCGCTTGCGGTTGAGCACGTAGAAGGCCGCTTCCTGGCTGCACCGCAGCGTCAGCACCGAGCCGCGCCCGCGTGCCGCTTCATCCTCCAGCAAGCGCAGCGCCGACAGACCCGACGACGAGGCGGTGCGGACGAAGCCGGTGCCTTCGCAATGCGGGCAGGGGCGCGTCGAGGCTTCGAGCACGCCGGTGCGCAGCCGCTGGCGGCTCATCTCCATGAGGCCGAAGCCCGAGATGCGGCCAACCTGGATGCGGGCGCGGTCGTTCTTGAGCGCCTCCTTCATCGCCTTCTCGACCTTACGGACGTTCGATCCGTTATCCATGTCGATGAAGTCGATGACGATCAGCCCGGCCATGTCGCGCAGGCGAAGCTGGCGCGCGATTTCCTGCGCCGCTTCGAGATTGGTCGCGGTGGCGGTCTGCTCGATATTGTGTTCGCGGGTCGAGCGGCCGGAGTTGATGTCGATCGACACCAAGGCCTCGGTCGGGTTGATGACCAGATATCCGCCCGACTTGAGCTGGACGACCGGGTGGTACATCGCGGCGAGCTGATCCTCGACGCCGGCGCGCTGGTAGAGCGGCACCGGGTCGCTGTAATGCTTCACCTTCTTGGCGTGCGTCGGCATCAGCAGGCGCATGAACTCGCGCGCCTGACGATAGCCGTCGTCGCCCTCGACGATGACCTCGTCGATGTCCTTGTTGTAGATGTCGCGGATCGCGCGCTTCATCAGGTCGCTGTCGCCATAGACCAGAGCAGGCGCACTCGACGTCAGCGTCTTCTCGCGGATCTCGTCCCACAGCCGGGCGAGATAGTCGAAGTCGCGCTTGATCTCGGTCTTGGTGCGCTGCAGCCCGGCGGTGCGGACGATGCAGCCCATCGACGACGGCAATTGCAGATCGGCCATGATCGTCTTGAGCCGCTTGCGGTCGGCGGCGTTGCTGATCTTCCGGCTGATCCCACCGCCATGCGACGTGTTGGGCATCAGCACGCAATAGCGGCCCGCCAGCGACAGATACGTGGTCAGCGCCGCGCCCTTGTTGCCGCGCTCCTCCTTGACGACCTGCACCAGCAACACCTGACGGCGATGGATGACGTCCTGAATCTTGTAGCGGCGGCGCAGGTTCATGCGACGCTGGCGCAGCGCCTCGACCTGATCGTCGTTGCTTCCCGACCGGCCGCGACGGCGCGGGGCGGGGGCGTCGCCCTCTTCCGCGTCGTGATCGTGCTCGTCATGGTCGTGATCGACGTCGTCGTGATCCTCGCCCTCGGCATCGTCGGCGAAGTCACCGTCGTCGATCGCATCCTGCTCGGCGCGCAGCGCAGCTTCCTCGGCGGCGTGCTCCGCCTCCTCGCGCAGCAGCGCCTCGCGATCCTCCTTGGGGATCTGGTAATAATCCGGGTGAATCTCGCTGAACGCCAGGAAGCCGTGGCGATTGCCGCCGTAATCGACGAACGCCGCCTGCAGCGACGGCTCGACGCGCGTCACCTTGGCGAGATAGATGTTACCCTTGAGTTGCTTGCGCTCGGCACTCTCGAAATCGAATTCCTCGATCCGGTTACCCTTGACGACCGCCACGCGGGTTTCTTCCCGGTGGCGTGCGTCGATCAGCATACGCGTGGTCATTGAAAACTCTCCACGCGCCGCCCTCCGCGAAAGGGGAAGGGGCGCGACGATAAGGCGCGGCCGACCGCCCGATGGGGTCTGCCGCGCGGATGATGATGATGTCTGCTGCGGTTCGCTTTGCCGCCCGCTCCATCGAGCGGGTAAGGCCGTCCGCGATCGTGCCGCCGCCGGCACGGGCCGGGCGGAACAGCGATCGGGCGGAATGCGGCATTGCGAACGTCAACCTGATGACCCCGGGGCCGGCACGTCGCCGGGCGGGGGGTGGCACCGAAAGCTGCGTCGCGCGACCTTCGCGCAACATTTCCGGTCATCGCGACACGTAGCATCGCTTCGCCCGCGCTTCAACCGGGTCGTTTTTATGATTCGAATACGTTAACCACGCGGGAACGCTGACACGGTAGCGCTACGATCACGGTGGCGCGCGAGCATGGGAAAGGGGCGATGAAGGGCAGGACGGGAGCGATGATCGCGGCGATGCTGCTGGCGTTGGTCGCGCCGGCCGCGAGCGGCGACCCGGTGCCGCAGCTCGACTTCCTGCCGTGGAAGTCGCACCGCGAGGCGGCGCCGCGCACGGTGACGGTGCGCGTGCCGCCGCCGGCGCGCGGGGTGCGGCTGCCGCGGATCGCCGGGCCGGCGGGACGTCCGTTGGTGGTGATCGACGCCGGGCATGGCGGGGGCGATCCCGGCGCGATCAACCCGGCCGCCGGGCTGCGCGAAAAGGATGTGACGCTGAAGATCGCGCGCGCGATCCGCGATGCGCTGGTCGACAGCGGCCGGGTGCGGGTGGCGCTGACGCGCGAGGACGATCGCTTCATCATTCTGCGCGAGCGGTTCGGGATCGCGCGGCGGCTGAAGGCGGACCTGTTCATCTCGGTCCATTGCGACAGCGTCGGCACGGGTACGCCGACCGGCGCGACAGCCTATACCTTGTCCGACGTTGCCTCCGATCGCGAGGCGGCGCGGCTGGCGGCGCGCGAGAACCGTGCCGACGTGATCGCCGGGGTGACGCTCGATCGCGACCCGGACGTGTCGTCGATCCTGATCGACCTGACGCAGCGGGAGACGATGAACGCCTCGGCCGGGTTCGCGCGGCTGCTGGGGCGCGAGGCGCGACCGCTGATCCCGATCAAGAGCAACTTCCACCGGACCGCCTCGCTGATGGTGCTCAAGGCGCCGGACATGCCGTCGATCCTGTTCGAGACGGGGTATATCTCGACCGCGTCGGATGCGGCGTTCCTCGACAGCAAGGAGGGGCGCGAGAAGATCGCCGAGAGCGTGCGGCGCGCGGTTGACGTCTATTTCGCCCGACGGATGGCAGAACGGTAGGGGTTCTGCTTCGAAGCGGGATGTCAGAGGTTCTGGATCCCGCCTCCGCGGGGATGACGGTTGGTTGTGACAAGGCGCGCGGGGTGGACTCGCGGGCGATCACCGCCTAACGGACCCGCCGCGCAAGCCTCTTACGGGTTTCCGGCCGCTGCGCTTTTCCGAACGAGCCCGCAATCAAGGAGATCCCCGCAATGGCGTGGCTCATCCTCGGCGTCGCCGTGGTTACCGAAATCGTCTGGGCGCTCAGCCTCAAATGGGCCGCCACGCAAGGATCGTGGCTGGCGTCCGCGATCCCGATCACGCTCAGCTTCGTCAACATGGGGCTGCTCGCGATGGCGATGCGCGGACTGCCGGCGGGGACCGCCTATGCGGTGTGGACCGGGCTGGGCGCGGTCGGCGTCACGATCTTCGGCGTTTTCCTCTTCGGCGAGAAGCTCGCGCCCGCGCAGATCGGGTTTATCGCGCTCATCATCGTCGGGGTCGTCGGCACGAAACTGTTCGCCCCCGCCTGAGCGAGTTGCCGTTTGGCGGGCGAGACCGTACACGCCGAAACCGACATGGCTTCCGATCCGACCGCTGCCGTGCCTGTTGGGCGTACTTCTCCCCGCGCGCTGTGGCGCCGCTGGTGGGTGCGCTGGGGCACCTATCTGCTGGGACTGCTGGCGGTGGCGCTCGGCGTCTTCTGGCTGGTGTTCGCGCGCGACCTGCCGTCGGTCGACAAGCTGAAGGCGTATGAGCCGCCACTGCCGACCAACGTGCGCGGCGCCGACGGTGCGCCGATCTATTCCTACGCCCGCGAACGTCGCGTCGAACTCGCCTTCAACGAATATCCGCCGCTGCTGGTGAAGGCGTTCCTCGCCGCCGAGGACAAGACCTTCTTCGAGCATCATGGTGTCGATTTCCCCGGGCTGGCGGGCGCGGTGTTCGATTATGCGCGAAAGTTCGGCAGCGGGCAGCGCGCGCGCGGCGGATCGACGATCACGCAGCAGGTCGCAAAGAACCTGCTGATCGGCAACGAATATTCCCCGACTCGCAAGATCCGCGAGGCGTTGCTGGCGTATAAGATCGAGGAGACGCTGACCAAGCCGCAGATCATCGAGCTGTACCTCAACCAGATCTTCCTCGGGCGTAACGCCTACGGCGTCGAAGCGGCGAGCCATGCCTATTTCGACAAGGAGTTGAGTGAGCTGACGCTGGGGCAGCTCGCCTATCTGGCGATCCTGCCCAAGGGCCCGTCGAACTACGACCCGTTCCGCGACACCGATCGCGCGCTCGAACGCCGCAACTACGTGCTGCGCGAGATGGTGAAGAACGGCTTCGTCACGGCGGCGCAGGCGCAGGTCGCCGCAGCCGAGCCGATCGGCGCGATCACGCACCGCACGCCGAAGTTCGAGCGCGTCGGCGGCTATTTCGTCGAGGAAGTGCGCCGCGACCTGATCGCGAAGTTCGGCGAGCAATCCGAGGACGGGCCGCACAGCGTCTATGCCGGCGGACTGTGGGTGCGGACCTCGCTCGACAGGAACATCCAGCAATATGCGGCCGAAGCGCTGCGCAACGGCCTGTTGCGCTTCGACGCCGGACGCGGCTGGTCGGGGCCGTTGCGCCACATCGATATCGAGGGTGACGCGTGGCAAGGGCCGCTGATCGGCACCAATATCATGATCGACCATGGAAACTGGCGCGCCGCGATCGCGATTGCGCGTGACGGTGATGCGTGGCGGCTGGGCTTCGCTGACGGATCGACGGGGACGATGGCGCGCGACGCGGCGCAGATGCCGGTCCGCAACCAGGGCGGCGCCGCCTTCGCCGCGATCAAGTCCGGGGACATCATCGCGGTCGCGCCGGCCGGGGCGGGGCGGTTCGCACTCCGCTCGGTCCCGCGCATCTCGGGCGGGTTCGTGGTGCAGGAGCCTGCGACCGGGCGCATCCTGGCGATGCAGGGCGGGTTCGAGGCGAGCGTCCAGTCGTTCAACCGCGCGACGCAGGCGTTTCGCCAGCCCGGTTCGACGATCAAGCCGATCGTCTATTCGGCGGCGCTGGAGAACGGCATGACCCCGGCGTCGATCATCGTCGACGGGCCGTTCTGCGTCGACCAGGGCGCACGGCTGGGGCAGAAATGCTTTCGCAACTTCGGCAACTCGCGCGGGGCGGGGCCGCATACGATGCGTTGGGGCATCGAGCAGTCGCGCAACCTGATGACGGTGCGCACCGCCGCGCAGACCGGCATGGGGCGCGTCGTCAAGCTGATCAAGGCGATGGGGGTCGGCGACTATTCGCCCTATCTCTCCTATGCGCTGGGCGCCGGCGAGACGACCGTGACGAAGATGGTCAACGCTTACGGCGTGCTCGCCAATTGGGGGCGCTGGCATGATCCGTCGCTGATCGACGTCGCGCAGGACCGGCACGGGCAGGTGATCTGGCCCGAGAACTGGCGCGCCTGTGACGGGTGCAACGCGCGCGACTGGAACGGCCGCGCGATGCCGCGACCGGCGACTGGCGGGCGGCAGGTGCTCGACGCGATGAGCGCCTATCAGATGGTGCATATCACCGAGGGCGTGATCCAGCGCGGTACCGCGACGGGCCTGCGCGATCTCAAGCGCCCGATGTTCGGCAAGACGGGCACCAACAATGGCCCGACCGATGTGTGGTTCATCGGCGGCACGCCGCAGATGATCGCCGGGCTCTACATGGGCTTCGACAGCCCGCGCAGCCTGGGCGGCTATGCGCAGGGCGGGACGGTGGCGGTGCCCGTGTTCAAGGAATGGGCGCAGAAGGCCTATGCGGGGATGCCGGCGATCCCGTTCCGTGCGCCGCCGGGCATCCGCATGGTACGGATCGACCGCGCGAGCGGGCGGCCGGTGTTCGGCACTTTCCCGACCGACAGTGATCCCAAGCCGGCGGTGATCTGGGAAGCGTTCAAGCCGCAAAGCGAGGCGCGCCGCGCGCGTCGCGCTGCCCCGACCGCCGCGCCCGCCGCCCGCCCGAGCGCGCGTGCGACCGGCACCACCGCCAGCGACAGCGACTTCTTGCAGAGGCAGGGGGGCATCTACTAAGTCGTCGCCAGAACGTTCTTTCGTCGTCCCAGCCAGTCGCCGGGATTCCCCGGTCACGCAGCTCCGCTCGTGCCGGTCGGGATTTCGCGCTGGTCGGCCTGACGTGACCTTGGAGTAAAGTTATGCGCGCCGAAGCGCAGGCCCATGTCGACAGCATCAACGAGGCGCTGGCGCTGCTGCGCCGTTTCCTCGACTGGGACCGCGCGTTGCGTCGCCTCGACGAACTCAACGCGCGCGTCGAGGATCAGGCGCTGTGGAACAACCCCAAGGAAGCGCAGGCGGTGATGCGCGAGCGTCGCCGGCTCGACGAGGCGATCACGGCGACGCGCGACATCGAGCGCGAACTGTCCGACACCGCCGAGCTGATCGAGATGGCCGACGCCGAGGGCGATACCGAGATGGCCGACGAGGGCGTCGCCGCGCTCAAGTCGCTCGCCGATCGCGCGCAGGCCGACAAGGTCAAGGCGCTGCTGGCGGGCGAGGCCGACGCCAACGACAGCTATATCGAGATCAACGCCGGAGCGGGCGGGACCGAGAGCCAGGATTGGGCCGGGATGCTCCAGCGCATGTACACGCGCTGGGCCGAGCGGCGCGGCATGAAGGTCGAGCTGGTCGACTATCACGCGGGCGAGCAGGCCGGGATCAAGAGCGCGACGCTGCTGGTCAAGGGCGAGAACGCCTATGGCTATGCGAAGGTTGAGTCCGGCGTGCACCGGCTGGTGCGGATCAGCCCGTACGACAGCGCCGCGCGCCGCCACACCAGCTTCTCCAGCGTGTGGGTGTATCCGGTGATCGACGACAATATCGAGGTCGAGATCAACGAAGGCGATCTGCGCATCGACACCTATCGCGCATCGGGCGCGGGCGGGCAGCACATCAACACAACCGACTCCGCAGTGCGGATCACGCACTTGCCGACCGGGATCGTCGTGCAGTGCCAGAACCAGCGGTCGCAGCACAAGAACAAGGCCGAGGCCTATAACCAGCTCCGCGCCCGCCTCTATGAGCGCGAACTGGCCGAGCGCGAGGCGGTTGCCAATGCCGAGAACGCCACCAAGACCGACATCGGCTGGGGCCATCAGATCCGCAGCTACGTGCTCCAGCCGTATCAGCTGGTGAAGGACCTTCGCACCGGCGCAACCAGCACTGCACCCGGCGATGTGCTGGATGGCGATCTCGACGACTTCATGGCCGCGGCGCTCTCGCAGCGCGTCAGCGGCGAGGCGGTGGTCGTGGAAGACGTCGACTAAGTGGCGACGCGCGCGCCCGTGCTCGTCCTGACGGCAGTGGCGTTGCTGCTGCTGGCGGCGTGCGACGGGTCCAAGCCGCTGATCGAGCACAAGGCCAAGGAGCCGGGGCCGTTCCCCGCCGCCGACCGCCCGATCGCGAACATCGTCTCCCCGCGCTGGTCGAACGAGGAGACGCGCGACCGGCTCGGCGAGGCCGGGCGGGTGATGGACCTCGCCGATATCCGCAAGGGGATGACCGTCGCCGATCTCGGCGCGGGCGAGGGCTATTACACGATCCGGCTGGCGGCGCGCGTCGGGGAAAATGGCCGCGTGCTCGCCGAGGATGTGGTGCCGGCGGTGCACGAGGCGCTGGCGGAACGTGTCGCGCGCGAGCGGCTGGACAATGTCAGCGTTCGGCTGGGGCAGTCCGCCGACCCGCGGCTGCCCGACAACAGCTTCGACCGGATCTTCATGGTGCATATGTATCATGAGATCGAGCAGCCCTATGAATTTCTGTGGCGGATGCGCCCGTCGCTGCGACGTGACGGGCTGGTGGTGGTGGTCGACGCCGACCGCCCGACCGAGCAGCACGGGACGCCACCAAGGCTGCTGCGCTGCGAGTTCGCAGCGGTGGGATATGCGCAGGTCGGGTTTCAGGAATTGCGGTCGGCGGGCGGGTATCTGGCGACGTTCCGTGCGGCCGGGCGGCGGCCCGATCCGGCGGAGATCGTTGCGTGCCGGATGAAGTGAGCGGCTGAAGTACCTTGGCTGGTCCCGGATTGATCGGGGCCAACTTCCTTCTCGTCGTACGCGACAGAAATGGAAGGTCGGGCGGCTTCCTCAGTCCGTCATTGCGAGCGGAGCGAAGCAATCCAGAGCCGGATCAGGACGCCCTAAATTGCTTCGCTCCGCTCGCAATGACGACTTACTCCTTGGGCATCGCCGCACCTGCGCCATCGTCAAGCGATGGCGGTCGTGCCGGCATTGGTTCGATCGCACCAGCGTCATCGCCACCGTCGCGCCAGCGGGGCCACCAGTCCAGCTCAGGGTTCAGGCGAACGAACAGCTCGAAGGTCAGCGCGATCTCGCGCGGGTTGCGGGGCGGCGGGCCTTTCAGATCCTTGACCGCCATCCGCACCTCCTCTTCATCAACGCGGCGTCATCCTTATCACCTGCCGCATGGTGGCGCGACCCGCCGTGTCGCGCTACCACCCGCAGCGTGCAGCAATATCTCGACCTCATGCGCCGCGTGCTCGATTCGGGCGTGCGGCAGGACGACCGGACCGGCACCGGTACGCTCAGCGTCTTCGGGCATCAGATGCGCTTCGATCTGGCGCAGGGCTTTCCGGTCCTCACCACCAAGAAGCTGCATCTGCGCTCGATCATCATCGAGCTGTTGTGGTTCCTGCGCGGCGACACCAACGTCGGCTGGTTGCAGGAGCGCAAGGTCAGCATCTGGGACGAATGGGCCGACGACAACGGCGATCTCGGCCCGGTCTATGGCAAGCAATGGCGCGACTGGGCGGCAGCGGACGGGCGGCACATCGACCAGATCGCCGCGCTGATCGACGAGATCCGCGCGCGCCCGGCGTCGCGACGACAGATCGTCACCGCGTGGAACCCCGGCGAGCTGCACGCGATGGCGCTCAGCCCGTGTCATTGCCTGTTCCAGACGCATGTCGCGAACGGCCGGCTGTCGTTGCAATTGTACCAGCGCTCGGCGGACATCTTCCTCGGCGTGCCGTTCAATATCGCCAGCTATGCGCTGCTGACGCATATGCTCGCGCAACAATGCGATCTGGAGGTCGGCGAGTTCATCTGGACCGGCGGCGATTGCCATTTGTATCTGAATCACCTCGAACAGGCCGAGACGCAGCTTGCGCGCACCCCGACCGCGCTACCGACGCTGACGCTTGCGCGCCGCCCGGCATCGATCGACGCGTACGGGCCCGAGGATTTTGCGCTGAACGGTTACGAGGCCCAGCCGCATATCAAGGCGGCCGTGTCCGTCTGATCGTCGCGCGCACGCGGCGGTGTGTCGCGGGCGTTTTGCGTTGCAACAATCGCTGGCCTAGCTTGTTTCGCAGCCATGACGATTATCAGCCGACGCGATGCGATGCTGGCGACGGGCGCTGCGGCGCTCTGGCCGGCGCTGGCCCGGGCGCAAGCGCGCGCGGGGACCTCGACGCCTTTCTCCTGGGCCGTGCTTCAGCAACGCGCGGAGGCGCTGGCAAAGCAACCCTATCGTGCAGTGCCGCCGGTGGCTGCCGCTGCGGCGCTCGATTACGACGCAGTGGGCGGGATCAGATACCGCGCCGACAAGACGCTGGCTGGTGGTATCCGCCCGTTCCCGCTCGGGAAATACGCACCCGTTCCGGTCACGCTGAACGTCGTCGCCGACGGTCGTGCAACGCGCGTCGATTATGCGCCGTCGCTGTTCGAGACCAAGCCGGGCGTCACGCCGGCGCCGGGGTTCGCGGGCTTCCGCGTGATGGAGCGGGGCAAGGACAGCGACTGGCTTGCCTATATGGGCGCGTCCTATTTCCGATCGGCGGGGGCGCTCGACCAATATGGCTTGTCGGCGCGCGGGATCGCGATCGATACCGGGCTGGAGAAGGAAGAATTCCCGGTCTTCACCGAATTCTGGATCGAGCCGCTCGGCGACGGTGGCTACACGATCTATGCACTGCTCGATGGCGAGAGCCTGACGGGCGCGTACCGCTTCGTGTCGCGTCACCCCAAGGCGGTCGTGCAGGACGTGTCGTCGGTGCTGTTCCTGCGCAAGCCGGTCGCGCGGCTCGGCATCGCGCCCGCGACCAGCATGTTCTGGTACGACGATCGCAGTCACCGCACGGCGGCCGACTGGCGCCCCGAGATCCACGATTCGGACGGGCTCGCGATGCGCACGGCCGGCGGCGAGCGGGTGTGGCGTCCGCTGCGCAACCCCGCGCAACCGACCACTGACAGCTTCGCCGCCGATGACGTGCGTGGCTTCGGGCTGCTCCAGCGCGACCGCAACTTCGACCATTATCAGGACGATGGCGCCTTCTACGATCGCCGCCCCAATCTGTGGATCGAGCCGCAGGGGAAATGGGGCAGCGGGCGCGTGATCCTCTACGCCTTCCCGACCGCGGGCGAGACGACCGACAATGTCGTGTGCTTCTGGACGCCGGGTGCGCCGGTGCGCGCCGGGCAGCGGCTTGCCTATGACTATCGTTTGACCTGGGGCGGTGACGACCCGACGCTCGACCGCGTCGCGCATGTCGTCGACACCTGGACCGGCAGCGCGGGGCGGCCTGGCGGCGAGCCGATCGCGGGCGCGGTGAAACTGGTCGCCGACTTCGTCGGCGATGGGCTCGCCGGACTGACGCGCGAGAGCAAGGTGAGCGTCGAGATTGGCGTGACGCGGGGCAAGCTGCTCGAAAGTGCGGCCTATCCCGTCGTCGGCCAGCGCAATCGCTGGCGCGTGACCGCTGACATCGCCCCCGACGCGGCCGGCCCCGCCGATGTGCGGCTGTTCCTGAAGCGCGGCAATGCGGCGCTCAGCGAGACGCTGCTGGTACCGCTCTACCGTCCATGAGCGATCCGCGCCCCCGCTTGCCCCCGCCCGCGCCGCTCGAAATGCCCGAGCAAAGGTTCGACGGACCGCCGCCGCGCGAGCGTGCGCCGGAGCCGTTCGATGGCACGATCGGCTCTGGCGCTGACGTTTTCGCGCGCCGCGCGCTGCTGGTGCTGCTGACGCTGGTGCTCGCGCTCGCGGCGTCGACGACGCTCAAGGAGTCGGTGCTGACCGACGGGCTGACGATCAGCGACATGCTGTTGCTGACGGTGTTCTTTCCGCTGTTCGCCTTGCTCGCCTTCGGGTTCATCAACACGGTGGTCGGGTATATCGTGCTGGCGACCGGGCTTCACCCCGGCTTCACGCCGATGCCGCGCTGGTCAGAGCCGCTGAAAGGGCGCACCGCGATCCTGATGCCGGTCCATAACGAGGATATCGGCGAGGTCTGCGGGCGGCTGGCCCAGATGGCCGATGCACTGGCGCGCACCGGCACGTGCGGCGCGTTCGACTTCTTCATCCTGAGCGACTCTGCCGCGGAAAACGAGGCTTCGGAAGTGGCGGCATGGCAGGCGCTGTCCGAGCGGTCCGACTGCGCGATCTATTATCGTCGCCGGGCCGAGAACGTCGGACGTAAGCCGGGCAACATCGCCGACTGGCTGCGCGCGCACGGCGCGGCCTATGATTACATGCTGATGCTCGACGCCGACAGCCTGATGGGGGGCGAGACGATCGTCGGCATGACGCAGATCATGGACCGCCGCCCCGGCGTTGCGCTGCTCCAGACCGTGCCGCAGGTGATCGGTGCGTCGACGCTTTTCCAGCGCTGGATGCAATTCTCCAGCCGCATCTACGGCCCCGCCGCGACCGCCGGGTTGGTCTGGTGGTCGGGCGCGGAGGCGACCTTCTGGGGGCATAACGCGCTGATCCGCGTGCGCGCGTTCGCGGACAGTTGCGGATTGCCGGTGCTGCCGGGCGCACCGCCATTCGGGGGCACGATCATGAGCCACGACGTCGTCGAGGCGGCGCTGCTGCGGCGGCGCGGCTGGCGCGTGCACATGGTGATGACCGAGGAGACGTTCGAGGAATATCCGCCGACGCTGATCGACGCCGGCGTGCGCGACCGGCGCTGGGCGCAGGGCAATCTCCAGCATCTCCAGTTGCTCGGCGCATCGGGGTTCCATTGGGTCAACCGTCTGCAATTGCTCTTGGGGGCGGCGGGGTATCTCGCCTCGCCGCTGTGGCTGCTGCTGATCGCGGTCAGCGTCGTGCAGGCGGTGCGTGGCGAGCCCGGGCTGATGTCGGGCGATCCGTCGGGAATGGTGCTCGAACTGACGCTGGCATTGCTGTTCGGGCCGAAGCTGCTCGGCATCGTCCATGCGCTGGGCGATGCGCAGCGCCGCCGCGCGCTGGGTGGGGCGGGCGGTATTCTGCGTTCGGTACTGGTCGATGTGCCGCTGTCGACGCTCGCCGCGCCGGGCATTGCGCTGACGCAGACGATCGATCTGCTCGGCGTCGCTACGCAGCGCAAAGCGGAGTGGCATGCGCAGAACCGCCGCGTCGACGGACTGCCGATGTCCGCCATTCTGCCGCGATATCGCTGGCATGTGTTGACCGGAGCGCTGTTGCTCGCGCTGTCACCATTGATGCCCGACGCGGCACTGTGGCTGGCGCCGGTCACCGCCGGGCTGCTGCTGTCGCCGCTGATCGTGCAATGGACCGCGAGCGAGCGCTGGGGCACGCGCGCGGCGCGGGTCGGGGTGTTCGTCACCGATGCCGGGGAACAGGCGCCGCCGCCAGTGCCGGTGGTGGCCGCCGGGTAGGCGGCCTCGGCGCACAAAAAAGGGGGAGCGGCGCTGGCGCCGCTCCCCCTTCCCATGTCGATGCAGCTTAGTTGCTGTCCGAATTGTCACCATCGTCCGCGATGATGATGATGCCAGCGATCACCGCCGCTGCAGCGACGGCTGCGACGATCAGACCGCCACCGACCAGCTCGTTCTTCTTGGCGGTCGGCGCCGACGCGCGTGCCGCCTTGGCAACCGACAGGCTCGCAGCCGAATTGACCGGAGCCGCAACCGCCGGAACGGTGGCGAGCGAAGCGACCGCAGCCGCCATCAAAAGCTTCTTCATACTACATCTCCCTCTGGGCCGACGGCTATTCTCACGCCGTACTGCATCATGCAACGGCAGTAATATTACAACACGACGAAAAGTCGCCGATCCGGGTTAGAAGAGACTCACGCGGCAAACTGGTTCATCGTATTGTGCGCGCCTCCGGCTTTGAGCGCAGCATCGCCGGCGAAATAGTCCTTGTGATCGTCGCCGATATCGCTCCCTGACATGTTCTGGTGGCGGACGCACGCGATGCTCTCGCGGATCTCGCGGCGTTGGACGTGCTGGACATAGCCGAGCATCCCCGCCGCCCCGAAAAAGTCGCGCGCGAGCAGATCGGTGCCGAGAGCGGCGGTGTGATAGGTCGGCAAGGTAATGAGATGGTGGAAGATACCGGCGCGCTGCGACGACTCGCGCTGGAAGGTGCGGATGCGGTCGTCGGCCTCAACCGCCAACGGGCTGTCGTCGATGGCAGCGTCCATCAGCCGGGCACGGTCATAGCCGGCCACGTCGCGACCTTCCGCGCGCCAGCGGTCGAACACTTGCTGGCGAAAGTTGAGCGTCCAGTTGAAGCTGGGCGAATTGTTGTAAACCAGTTTGGCGTCAGGCACCTCGGTACGGATGCGGTCGACTATGCCCGCGATCTGCGCGACGTCGGGGCGCTCGGTCTCGATCCACAGCAAATCGGCGCCGTGACGGAGCGCCGTGACGCAATCGAGCACGCACCGGTCCTCACCGGTGCCGGTGCGGAACTGGAACAGGTTCGATGCGAGCCGTTTCGGGCGCAGCAATTGCCCGTCGCGTTCGATCAGGACGTCGCCGCATTCCGGCTCGGCGACCGGTTCTGCATCGAGAAAGGCGTTATACTGATCGCCAAGATCGCCTCTCGTACGCGAAAAGGCGATCTGCTTGGTCAAACCGGCACCGAGCGAGTCGGTGCGTGCGACGATGATGCCGTCCTCGATCCCCAGTTCCATGAACGCGTAGCGACAGGCTCGAATCTTGGCGAGGAAGTCTTCATGCGGCACCGTCACCTTTCCGTCCTGGTGACCGCACTGCTTTTCGTCGGAAACCTGGTTCTCGATCTGGAGCGCGCAGGCGCCAGCCTCGATCATTTTGCGCGCAAGCAGGTAGGTCGCCTCGGCATTGCCGAAGCCAGCGTCGATGTCGGCGATGATCGGGACGACATGGCTTTCGTATTGATCGATAGCGTGGATCAGCCGCTGTGCCTCTACCGCATTACCCGCGCCGCGCGCCGCGTCGATGTCGCGGAACATCAGGCCCAGCTCGCGGGCGTCGGCCTGTTTGAGGAAGGCGTAGATCTCTTCGATCAGCGCCGGCACCGCGGTTTTCTCGTGCATCGATTGGTCGGGCAGTGGGCCGAATGCGCTGCGCAGGGCCGCGACCATCCAGCCCGACAGATAGAGGTACCGGCCCTTGGTGGTGCCGAAATGCTTGCGGATGCTGATGATCTTCTGCTGCGCGATGAAGCCGTGCCAGCAGCCGAGCGATTGGGTATAGGCGCCCGGATCCGCGTCATACGCTGCCATGTCGCGCCGCATCACCGCGGCGGTATGGCGCGCGATGTCGAGCCCGGTGTGGAAGCGGTTCTGCAAGCGCATCCGCGCCACCGCCTCGGGCTGGATGCCGTGCCAGCCGGGGCCAGCCTGCGTGATCGTACGGCCGGCGGCAGTGACGATGTCCTGATATGTCATGCTGATCCTTTCAGCCCAGCCGTCCGAGGCGATGGTACAGGTTGGAGAATTTCGACGAGCGCGGATCGTCGGCGATCTGCCGGACGTAATGCGCCACCGCTTCCTTCATCAACCCGAAGTCTTCGGTCGAGAAAACCGCGCGGCTGCGCTGCGGTTCGGCGTGCGGCATGATGATTGCTCCTTTGCTGGGGATGCGATCATCATGCCGTAAATCCGGCCACTTCCGTCAGCAATTCACATGTAATTCTTGTCTTGTCGTTTGACTCGCGCAGCTATGTTCCGTCATATTGTAAACAATTTACAGGAGGGCGGGTGAGCCGGGACAAGCTGCTGGCGGGGCATGCGGTACGCCGGCTGCGGCGGCGTCACGGACTGACGCAGGCGGCGATGGCCGAGATGCTCGCCATCTCCGCCAGCTATCTCAACCTCATCGAGCGCAACCAGCGGGCGGTGCCCGCGGGGTTGCTGGTGGCGCTCGCCGACCGCTTTGACTTCGATCCGCGTGAGCTTGTCGCGGGCGAGCCGGGCGGGGGAGCGGAGGCGATCCGGCGGCGGCTCGCCGATCCGCTGTTCGCCGATCTCGAAGTCGATCGCCGCGAGGTCGAGGAGTGGCTGGCCGCGGCACCGGGTGGTGCGGAAGCGTTCGCCCGCGCTTTCGACCGTGGGCAGGGTGGCGCTGGCGCCCCGGTACCCGATGACCCGGCACCCACGGTCCGGCGCGAAATCGAGCGTTGGCGCAACCACTTTCCCGATCTCGATGCTGCTGCCGAGACGCTCGCGGGCGAGCTGCGGCTGGTCGGCGCGGATCTGTATGGCGCGCTCGTCGAGCGGCTGCGCGTCCGCCACGGGCTCGCGATCCGCATCCTGCCGGTCGAGGCGCTGCCTGATCATCTCGTCCGGGTCGATCTTCATGCGCGGCAGCTGCAACTCGCCGAGCGGCTTGCGCCATGGTCGCGAACCTTTGCGCTGGCGGTGCAGTGCGGGCTTATCGAGGCACGGGCGGAGATCGATGCGCTGGTGCGCGGCGCTTCGCTCGATCGGGTGGCGGAGCGCTTGTTCCGGCGGCATCTGTCCAGCTACTTCGCGGCGGCGGTGATGATGCCGTACGCTCGGTTTGTCCGTGCGTGCGAGGCGAGCGGCTACGACCTGGAGCTGTTGCAGCGGCGCTTCGGTGCCGGGCCGGAGCAGGTGGCGCACCGATTGACGACCTTGCAGCGCGTGGGGGCACGCGGATTGCCGTTCTTCCTGCTGCGCGTCGACCGTGCCGGGCAGGTGTCGAAACGGCTTGCGGGCGCCAGCAACACGCAGCTGCTGGCCGGCGACACGCGCTGTCCGTTGTGGCGGGTCCACCATGCATTCGATCGGCCGGGGAGCGTCGTGCCGCAACTGCTGGAGCTGGAGGATGGCGCGCGCTGGTTCACGCTGGCGATGGCGGTGAACGGCGCGGCGGTGGGGGCGGGGGCGAACCGGGTCGAGAGCGCGTTCGCGATCGCACTGGGCGTGCCGGCGGAGGTGACGGCGGGGCTTGCTGCCGCGCGCGGGCTGGACCTGAATGGCGCGGCGACCCCGGTCGGGACGGGATGCCGCGTGTGCCACCGGGTGGCGTGCCCGCAGCGTTCAGCGCCTCCAGCCGGGCGCGCGTTGCTCATCAACGATCGCGAGCGGGCGATGACGGGGTGGACGTTCGCGGGGGACTGAGAGGGAACACCGTCTGGTTCCACGATTTGTCTGGTGACGTGCGGTCCGCGGGCTCCCGCCTCACGCTCGCGATGGAGAGTGCAGGGACATCAGGATCGGCCCAGCAACCGCTCGCGCGCGACACGGTATTCGGCGCTCAACTGCGCGACTCGTTCGGCGGCAGGGACGATCGTCTCGATCGCGCCGATTCCCTGGCCGGACCCCCAGATATCGCGCCATGCCTTGGTCGCGCCGCCCGATGCGAAGCTCATCGTCTTCAAATCGCCCTGCGGCAGATGGTCGGGATCGAGCCCGGCGGCGACGATCGAGCCGCGCAGGTAATTGCCGTGAACGCCGGTGAACAGGTCCGAATAGACGATGTCCGCGGCGCGTCCGTCGACGATCGCCTGCTTGTAGCGCGCGTCGGCGTTCGCCTCTTCGGTGGCGATGAAGGCGGAGCCGATGTAGGCGAAGTCCGCGCCCATCGCCTGCGCTGCCAGCACCGCATCGCCGGTGGCGATCGCGCCCGACAGCGCGAGCGGGCCGTCGAACCAGCTGCGGATTTCCTGCACCAGCGCGAACGGGGACAGGCGACCGGCATGGCCGCCCGCGCCCGCCGCAACCGCGATCAGCCCGTCGGCGCCCTTTTCGATCGCCTTGCGCGCGAAGCGATCGTCGATGACGTCGTGAAGCGTGATCCCGCCCCACGCGTGCACCGCCTGATTGAGTTCCTCGCGCGCGCCGAGCGAGGTGATCGTGATCGGCACCTTCCACTTGGCGCAGACCGCGAGATCGGCCTCCAGCCGGTCGTTGGACTTGTGGACGATCTGGTTGACCGCGAACGGTGCGGCGGGCGCATCGGGGTGCGCGCGGTCGTGTGCGGCGAGTTCCTCGGTGATGCGGTGCAGCCACTCGTCGAGCATTGCGGCGGGGCGCGCGTTGAGCGCCGGGAACGAGCCGACGATCCCCGCCTTGCACTGCGCGATCACCAAATCCGGGTTGGAAATGATGAACAGCGGCGACCCGATGACGGGAAGACGCAGGCGCGACAGGAGCGGGGGGATCGACATGGCGGCGACTATGTGGGGCCGGCAGGGGTGTGGCAAGATTGACGCCACGTCACGCAAGGGAGGTTTTTTCTTCGTCATTCCCGCGGAGGCGGGAAACCAGAACCTCTTACGTTGCGGCTCTTGCGAAGACCTGCGCGTCTGGATTCCCGCCTGCGCGGGAATGACGTAGGGCGTGTTATTCCACCCGTTCCAGCCCCTCGGCTGCGGCTCGCGCGTTGGCGACGTAATGCGCCGCCGACATCCTGAGCCCCGCGACGGTTGCATCATCCAGCTCGCGCACCGCGCGCGCCGGGCTGCCGACGATCAGCGAGCGGGGCGGGAAGACCTTGCCTTCGGTGACCAGCGCGCCGGCGCCGACGATACAATCCGCCCCGATGACGGCGCGGTTGAGAACGATGGCCCCCATGCCGATCAGCACGCGGTCGCCGATCGTGCAGCCGTGGAGCACCGCATGATGGCCGATCGTGCATTGGGTGCCGATCGTCAGCGGCGTGCCGGGGTCGGAATGGAGCATCGCGCCTTCCTGCACGTTGCTGCGCGCGCCAATCGTGATCGTGGTGTTGTCACCGCGGATCACCGCGCCGAACCACACGCCGACCTCGTCGCCAAGCACGACGTCGCCGATAACGTCGGCGCTAGGGGCGACCCATGCGGAGGGCGCGCGGGTCGGGCGCTGACCCTTGAAGGCGTAGAGCGGCATCGCTTCTCTCCCTGCTGTCCCGCCGCGACACAGGCGCGCGTACGGTCGATGGTAGCCGAAATCGTAAACAGCGCGTTAAGACATGGCTATGCAACGCCGACTGGTCCTGACGAACGAGGGTGCGGGACACCCATTCCGCCGCACCCTGCCGCCGCCCCCCGCCATGCCATCGGCGCAGGCAGGCGACAATGACGTGCGATTGTTCGTACTCAGCTTCGCCGCCTTCTTCATCAGCTTTTCGACGATGATCTTCTGACAGGTCAGTCGCAGGCGCGGTGAAGCCGCTGCGCGATCAAGGCGGAGATCACACACATGCCGACGACCACCAGCAACAGCTGGAAAGGTGTAACGCCCAGCGCGGTGATTCCCGCCACCGCGATCGAGCCGAAGGTCATTGCCCCGGCGTTGACGACATTGTTCGCGGCGACCGTGCGGGCGGTATGGTCCTTGGTCACGGTGGTGGTCAGGAACGCGTAGAGCGGCACGACGAACATCCCGCCGAAGATCGCAACGCCCAGCAACGCGAGCAGCACCGGCACCGCATGCGGCTGTCGAATGAACGAGGCCATGTCGAAGAAGTGGCCGGCAGGCGCGGGGGTCCACAGCCCGACCACCCACCAGAAAGCGAGCACCGCCAGCCCCATCGCAATCACCGACACGGGCGAGAAGCGCGCCGAGATCTGACCGCGCAGCATCAGGTTGATGACCACCGACCCGATCGCGACCCCGATCGAAAAGACCGCGAGCACGAGGCTGGCGACGCTGGCATCAGCAGTTAGCACATTCTTCACCAGTGGCGGGAAGACGATGATGAGCACCGATCCGATCGTCCAGAAGAAGCTGATCGCGCAGATCGCGAGGAACAACCGCGGGATGTGCATCGTCTCCGCGATCAGCCGCCACGAAGCGCGGATCGGGTTATAGTCGAGCACCAGCTTCGGCCCGAGCCGCGGCGCGGGCGGGACCGCGCGGGCGGTGAGCCAGCCGAGCAGCGCGACCGCGAGCGTCAGCAGGGTGACGAGCAAAGGCGACTTGTAGACGAAGCCGGCGAGGATCGTGCCGAGCAGGATCGACAGATACGTTCCCGCCTCGACCAGCCCGGTGCCGCCGAGCACGTCCTCCTCCTCCAGATGCTGCGGCAGGATCGCATATTTGATCGGTCCGAAGAACGTTGAATGGACCCCGAGCCCGGTGACCGCGGCGAGCATCAGCACCAGCGGCAGCGTCACCGCGCCGGTGCGCGCGAGCATCAGCCCGGCACCGCCCACGGTCATGATCGCGATCTCGACCGTCTTCACCAGCCGGATGATCCGCGCCTTGTCGGTCGAATCGGCGAGTTGCCCGGACAATGCGGACAGCACGAAGAACGGCAGGATGAACAGCGCCGCGGTCAGCGCGTTGAAAAAGCTCTCCTGCGTTTCATCGGCAAAGATCTCGTAGGTGGCGAACAGCACCATCGAGGTCTTGAACAGATTGTCGTTGAAGGCGCCGAGAAACTGGGTGGTGAACAGCGGCAGGAAGCGCCGCTGCTTGAGAAGCCCGAGGGCATTGATCATGACGCGGGACCGGGCCCCCGGATAGTTGGCAATTCGCCGAGCCATAGCGGCTGGGCCGCTGCGATCCAACGGCGATTTTCGCTCGACAGGCGCTTGCGCTGCCCGCGTCGCGGGTCCACGTCGCACCCATGCTGTCCCTGCCCAACATCCTGACGCTGTCGCGGATCGTCGCGGTGCCGCTGCTGGTGGCGTTCCTCTGGTGGCCGAGCTGGCGGTTCGGGTTCGGGGTCGCGTTCGGCCTGTACTGCCTAATGGGGATCACCGATTATTTCGACGGCTACCTTGCGCGTGCGCAAGGGACGGTGTCGAAGCTGGGCGTCTTCCTCGATCCGATCGCCGACAAGATCATGGTCGCGGCGGTGATCCTGATGCTGGTCGGCACGCGGCACGACGATGTGGCGGCGATCACGGGTGTGCATATCATCGCCGCGCTGGTGATCCTGTTGCGCGAGATCGCGGTCAGTGGGTTGCGCGAGTTTCTGGCCGGGTTGCAGGTGTCGTTGCCGGTGTCGCGGCTGGCGAAGTGGAAGACGACGTTGCAACTCGTCTCGCTGGGTGGGCTGATCCTGTCGGGGGCGCTGCCGGGCGAGGCGTGGATCAAGGTCGCCAGCCTCGCCAGCCTGTGGGGCGCGGCGGCGCTGACGATCGTGACCGGCTGGGATTACCTGCGGGTCGGCTTGAAGCATATGGATTGAGGGGGCGGGAACCCTTCGCCGTTCGTCCTGGAGGACCCGTGCTTCGAGACGGCATGTCGCCTTCGCTCAATGCCTCCTCAGCACGAACGGGGCCGTGTCAGGAATGCGTATGAAACTGCTGTATTTCGCCTGGGTGCGTGAACGGATCGGTGTGGCCGAGGAAGACGTCATTCCGCCCGCTGACGTCGACACGGTCGCCGATCTGGTCGCATGGCTCGCGCCGCGCAGTCCGGGCCATGCCGCCGCCTTTGCCGATCCGGCGCGGCTGCGCGCGGCGGTCGATCAGGCGTTCGTGCCCCTCGACACGTCGATCGCGGGCGCGCGCGAAGTCGCGATCTTCCCGCCGGTGAC
The DNA here is from genome assembly GCF_902506455.1 of Sphingomonas sp. 8AM. Classification (GTDB taxonomy): domain Bacteria; phylum Pseudomonadota; class Alphaproteobacteria; order Sphingomonadales; family Sphingomonadaceae; genus Sphingomonas. The sequence continues at coordinate 3,600,560 of NZ_LR733844.1, forward strand.
GGGCGGATGATCCGCGTCATCGTTGCGCGCGACCCGATCGATATCGCCGACGAGTTCGCGCGGCTGGAGCAGGGCGGGGCAGTCGCGACCTTTACCGGGCTGGTGCGCGCCGACGACGGTGTCGCGACGCTGGAGCTGGAGCATTATCCCGGCGCGACCGAGGCGGCGCTGACGCGGCTGGCGGAGGATGCGACCGCACGCTGGTCGCTGACCGCCGCGACGATCGTCCACCGCGTCGGGCCGATGGCGCCGGGTGAGCGGATCGTGTTCGTCGGCACCTGTTCCGCGCATCGCGCCGCCGCGCTCGACGCCTGTGCGTATCTGATCGATCGGCTCAAGACCGATGCGCCGTTCTGGAAGCGCGAGACGGTCGGTGGTGCGTCGCGCTGGGTGGAAACGCGCGCCGCCGACGATGATGCGGCGGCGCGCTGGTCCTGATTACCGCGGCAGCTGCCACCGGATGCGATCGGTGAAGGTGCCGGCGATCGCCGTACCCGCATCGTCGCGCGCCGGGGTGAAGCGCGCGCGACGCTGGTAGAGGCGGCACGTCGCCTGATCGAGCGAGGCATGGCCGCTGGGTGCGGTGACCGCGCAGGATTCGACGCGGCCGTCGGCACCGATCCGCATCGAGATGCCGACGACGCCTTCTTCCTCGGCGCGCAACGCCGAGGGCGGGTAATCGTCAGTGCTGATCCAGTCGTTGCGGTTGCCGCGCGCGAGCACGCCGCTCGCCTTGCTGATCGTCGCGGGCTGCGCGGGCGGATCGACCGTGACGGTGCCGGTGCCGAACTCGACCGGCTGCATCGGGGGCGTGATGACGACCACGTTGTCGCTGTTCGCCTCGCTGGGAACGATCGGCGTGACGGTGGTGAGGGGCGGCATCGTCGTCGTCGGCTGTTGCGGCGTCACCTTCTCCAGCTTGGGCGGCATGATGTCGGGCGGCGCCGGCGTTTCGATCGGGATGTTGGTGGTGATGAACGGCGTCGACACCGTCTGCACGAAGCTGGCCGCCATGCCGCTGATGAAGACATAGCCGATCAGGCCGTGGATCGCGGCCACGCCCGCGATCGTGGTGAACCGCCGCGAATTGTCGATCCGATTTGCATAAGCCATGCGACCAACCTCCCGACCGGAGGCGCCACGACGGACGAATTGCCCGACGAACGACGAGCTCCAGATCACGATGCTGCGCCGATTGCGACTGCGCGTCAATCGCGGTGGTGGCCCGGTTTGGGCGGCAAATTTGCTGTCAGATTATGATGACATGAGGTCGAATTCCCGTTCGTCATTGCGAGCGTAGCGAAGCAATCCAGGGCGTCGCGGTCCGGCCCTGGATTGCTTCGCTACGCTCGCAATGACGGATCAAATCGACGTCGTTACGCGCTAGGCCGCCGCCTTCAACACCTCGCCGAGCAGATGGAAGTCGCGTTCGCGCGGGGAGGCGCGGCGCCAGACCAGCGCCAGCGTGCGGACCGGCGCGGCGGCGTCGAGCGGGCGCGCGACCACCCTGGTATGGTCGAGGATGCCGGCGTCGAGCGCGATTTTGGGGAGGATCGTCACGCCCAGGCCATTGTCGACCATCTGCACCATCGTGTGCAGCGAGGTGCCGAGCATCGTCGCCTCGGCGCGCAATTCGGCGCGATTGCATGCCGCCAGCGCGTGTTCCTTGAGGCAATGGCCGTCCTCGAGCAGCAAGAGCCGCGTCTCGTCGATCTCGTCGGGGCGAACCGACGAGAGTTCGGCCGGCATCTCGCCCTCCGGGAAGGCGAGGAACAGCCGATCGTCGAACAGCTTGAGCACCGTCACCTCACCGCAGGCATAGGGCAGCGCCAGCAGGACGCAATCGGTGCGGCCGTTGTGGAGCGCCTCGCACGCCGGACCGCTGGGTTCCTCGCGCAGATACAGCTTCAGGTCGGGATAGTCGCGTCGCAGGCGCGGCAGGATGCGCGGGAGCAGGAACGGCGCGATCGTCGGGATCACGCTCAGCCGCATCTCGCCCGACAAGGGGCGACCGGCGGCGCGGGCGAGATCGCCCAGTTCCTCCGCCTCGCGCAATACGACCCGCGCCTTTGTCGCGATCTGCTCGCCGAGGGGGGTGAAGCGCACCACGCGGCGGGTGCGCTCGACCAGCGTAACGCCGATCAGCGTCTCCAGTTCGCGCAAGCCTGCCGACAGGGTCGACTGGGTGACGAAACACGCTTCGGCGGCGCGGCCGAAATGGCCGTGATCCTTCAGAGCAACCAGATATTGCAATTGCTTAAGCGTCGGGAGGTAGGTTGCGGCCATTCATCGTCTCCGTCGATCACCGGGGAAGGAATAGACGATTTGCTCGATCACGCGAAGCCCCCTATATCGGTGTGGCAACGAGAGGCGGCGCAGGGACGCGGCCCCGGCAGAGAGGATGACTGGAACTCCGCATTCGTTTCACAGGAGCCAGACATGCTGACCATCGGCGACACCTTTCCCGCCATCACCGTCCCCGTCCAGCAGGGCACCAACGCGCTGCCGAACGGCGAGACGCTCGACCTGACCACTGCCTATCCGGGCAAGTGGAAGGTGCTGTTCTACTGGCCCAAGGACTTCACGTTCGTGTGCCCGACCGAGATCGTCGGCTACAGCCAGATCAAGGGCGATTTCGAGGATCGCGACGCGGTGCTGATCGGCGCCTCGACCGACACCGCGCACGTCCACCTCGCGTGGCGCAAGTCGGACCCGGATCTGGCCGCCGCCGACTTCCCGTGGCTGGCGGACAACGGCCGCACGCTGGCCGACGCGCTGGGCATCGTCGACAAGAACGAGCATGTCGCGTTCCGCGCCACGTTCATCGTCGATCCCGACAACGTCATCCAGGCGGTGCAGGTCAACGGCCTGAACGTCGGCCGCAACCCGGCCGAGACGCTGCGCGTGCTCGACGCGCTGCAGACCGACGAACTGTGCCCGTGCAACTGGAACAAGGGCGACGACGTCCTGCAGGTCGCGGCCTGATCTACTTGAGGGCGGGGCCGTTCGGTCCCGCCCTCTTCCTCTTAAAATCTGTCGCCCGCCCGTCATTGCGAGCGCAGCGAAGCACTTCCGGGCGTCACATCTCTGGGGCCGGATTGCTTCGCCGCGCTCGCAATGACGGGCCGTGGCGTCGCACGTCTGGAGACTCCACATGGCTCTCAAGGAATTCGCGGGCACGCTGCCCGATTTCGCCAAGGACATCCGCCTCAACGTCGGCTCGCTGCTGAACGAGACGGTGCTCAACGACCAGCGCAAGTACGGCACGTTGCTCGCCTGTGCGCATGGTTCGGGCTACAAGCCGCTGGTCGAGGCAACCGAGGCCGAGGTTGCGGACAAGCTGTCGCCGGAAGCTGCGACCGCGGCGCGCGCGGCGGCAGCGGTTATGGCGATGAACAACGTCTATTATCGCTTCACGCACCTCTCCAGCAACGAGGAATACGCCCGGATGCCGGCCAAGCTGCGCATGAACGTGATCGGCGCGCCCGGGATCGACAAGGTCGATTTCGAGCTGTTCAGCCTGGCGGTCAGCGCGATGAACGGATGTGGCATGTGCATCGACAGTCACGAGCAGGTGCTCAAGAAGGCGGGCGTCACCGCCGAGGTGATCCAGACCGCTGCGCGCATCGCCTCGGTGATGAAGGCGGTTGCGACGGTGCACGCTGTTAGCGCGTAATCAACTCCGTCAGCCCCGCGAAGGCGGGAACCCAGATGCGCGGGTTCTCGTGCGAGCCGCGGGGACCGGGATGACCGCTCCTTCGGGACTGACAAGAGTTGCAGCTACATCAGCACGGCGCGGACGAAGCCGTAGGTGCTGGTAATCGTCAGCACCGTGCCGACCATCACCAGCATCACCTTCATCGGAATACGCTTGGCGAAAAATGCGCCGAGCGGCGCGGCCAAGACGCCGCCGATCAGCAGCCCGACAGTCGCGGTCGCGAAATCCTTGATGCCGAGATGATAGATGAAGGTCGCCGAGACGACCGCGGTGAGGAAGAACTCGACCGCGCTGACCGTGCCGACGACCTTGCGCGGCTCGACGCCCTGCACGAGCAGGTTGGAGGTGACGATCGGCCCCCAGCCACCGCCCCCCGCCGCGTCCATGAACCCGCCGAGCAGCCCGAGCGGCTCGACCACCTTCGGCTTGCTGACCTTGGGCGGGAACATCAGCCCGCGCACCAGCAGATAGACGCCGATGATGACCAGATAGGCGAGCACGAAAGGCTTCACGACCGCGCCGTCGATATTGGTCAGGACATAGGCACCCGCCACGCCGCCGACCACGCCGGGGACCAACAACCGCAGGAACAGCCCCTTGTCGATGTTGCCGGTGATTGCGTGACTAATTCCGGAGATCGCGGTGGTGAAGGTCTCGACGATATGAACGTTTGCGGACGCGCGTGCCGGGGGTAGCCCGATCACCGCAACGAGCAACGTATTGCAGATCACCCCGAACGCCATGCCGAGCGCCCCGTCGACCAATTGCGCGCCGAATCCGACGGCGATGAACGGCCACAAGGCGGAAAAATCGAGTTGCGTCAGCGCCTGCATCCGGTCTCCCCTGCGCCATCGGACCGATCGCGCCGTGTTCTCATCGGTCATATCCGAGAAAGGCGATAGGAAAATACGGTTTCTCGCCCGATAGCGCTGCTTATGGAAACAGGCGCGACGACGCTCTATCTTGCGGGCAAAGAAAGGGGACGCGGATGTCGCGACTGACCACGTATCTGGATTCGATTCGCGCCCGCGATCCGGCGCCGCATTCGCGTCTGGAGGTACTGACTTACCCGGGGGTATGGGCGCTGGCGTGGCATCGCGTTGCGAACCGGCTGTATCGCAGCGGCTTCTACCTGCCGGCGCGGATCGTGAACCATTTCTCACGCGCGCTGACCGCGATCGACATCCATCCCGGCGCGACGATCGGGCGCAATTTCTTCATCGACCATGGCTTTGTGGTGATCGGCGAGACTGCGGAGATCGGTGACGACGTCACGATCTACCAATGCGTGACGCTTGGCGGCACCAGCCCCGACAATGGTGTCGCGGGCAAGCGCCACCCGACGATCGCCGACGGCGCGATCATCGGCTCGGGCGCGCAGGTGCTGGGGCCGATCACGGTCGGGCCGCGGGCGCGGGTCGGCGCCAACGCGGTCGTGACGCGCGACGTACCGGCGGGTGCGGTGATGGTCGGTATTCCGGCACGCCCGACGGTCGTCGAAGGCGGTGCTGCGCCCGAGCCGCGCTTCGTCCCTTACGGCACTCCGTGTCGCGAGATGTTCGATCCGGCGACGCAGAAGGTCGAGATCCTGCGCTGCGAACTGGAGGCGATGAAGAAGCGGCTCGACGCGCTGATCGAAGAGCAGGACCCTGCGATCCGACAGGAGCGTGACCGCGCCTGATGGGGATCGTCACGCCATTTCCCGCCGGTGCCGGGCATTTGCGGCAGGTGGCGTTCGACCGCGCCGAACTGATGCGGATCCTCGATCTCTACGGGCGGATGGTTGCGGCCGGGCACTGGCGCGATTACGCGCTCGATCTGGGGCGCGAGGCGGCGGTGTTCTCGGCCTTCCGCCGCGCGACCGAGCGCCCTGAATTCCGCGTCGAGAAGCGGCCGTCGTTGCGCAACCGCCAGGGAATGTGGGCGCTGGTCGGCGAAGCGGGGCAGGTGATACGGCGCGGGCATGAACTCGGCCCGGTGCTGGCGCCGGTCGAGCGACGGTTGATGAAGCTGGTCGAGGAGTGACGGCTGAACGCGCGCGGCTCGTCATCCTGCCGTTTGCGCGGGCGGCAGCCGCTCGCCCCATCGTCCCAGCCGAGCGACGACGCCCGCGCGGATTGGTTGCCAGAACGCCGACAGCGACAGCAGCGCCGATCCGATCACGAGCGAGGTAAACGCGAGCGACAATTCGGTCGAGCCGGCGGTGCGGATCAACACCGACATGGCATACAGCACATAGACGAGGCTGGAGACCAGCAGTGCACGCCGGTCGACCACGAGCGCGACCAGCGCGAAAGCGATATACAGCAGCAGCACCAGCAATGCCTTGCCCAGACCCATGTCGCCCGCGAACACGCCCATCATCTGAAACGTCGAATGCGCGATCATCGGGGCCGCGATCAGATGCAGCCAGAAGGCGACATCGGACCGGCGCGTCCGGCGAGCGCGATCCGACAGGTCCCAATGCATCGCGTAGGCGAAGACGGCAATCCCGCCCGCGAATAGTAGCGGCCATGCCAGCTGCAGCGATTCGGGCAGGATCGTCAACAGCAGGCTGACGACCACCGCTACCGCCGCCGCCGCGCCTGCCGCCGGGGTGATCGGTACCATGAAGCGCCGCCAGTGTACCCATGCCGCAAAGGCGGCCACGCCAGCCGCGACTGCGCTGATGCCGGCGACGCGTCGCTCGTCCGGCTCTGCGAAGAGCGACAGACCGAGCGACACGATCATGGCGGCGATACCGCCTACGAACGCCAGTAACAGCACGATGCTCGGCAACGCCATCCGTCGTCGCGCGGTAAAATAGGTAGCCAGCAACCACGCGACGGCTGCGACCGCACCGGCGCCAGCGGGCGCGGCGGCCTTGGCGCCGATGTTGGCGACCGCCACCAGCAGCAAGGCGATGGCGATCGTGACGAAGATGTCGTTAAAGCCGGTCAGGAAGCGGAAATCCTCTTCGTCGACCGCCGGCGTCGCGCGGAGAGCGGCGACATGGTGGCGGAAATCGCTTGCGACCTGCTCGGGCATCACCCCGGCCGCGACCGCCTGGTCGATATCGCTCTCGCTGTACATCGTCACTCCCCCGTCCGCTGGCAAGGCTATCGCGGGGTCGTGCGCGGCTCAACCGCCTTGCAAGGTCCGCGCGATCGATATGGGTTGCTCGGCGCCTGTCGACGGCACGATCTCACCGGCGCGATCGGTGATCGCTGCCCAATGGCGCGCGACGCCCTCGGGGGAGAGGTCGTCGCCGTTCAGGGCAACGCCGGGGGTGAGCGTGATGTAGCTGGCCTGCACGACGCCCGCTCCCGCACCCAGGATCTGCCCCGAAGGCGCGTCCTTGCTGACCAGATACAACGCGGCCGGGGCAACCTTTTCGGGAGCGAAGGCAGCAAAGGCGGCGTCGGGAAACAGACCCTCGGTCATGCGGGTGCCGGCGGTGGGCGCGATCGTGTTGACGCGGATGTCGTGCCGCGCGCCCTCAAGATGCAGCGTTCGCGCCAGCCCGGCGATGCCGAGTTTTGCGGCGGCGTAATTGGCTTGTCCAAAATTGCCGAACAGCCCGGAAGATGACGAGGTCATCAGTACCCGACCATAATTCTGGGCGCGAAACGTGTCCCAGCATGCCTTCGTCGCGTACGCGCTGCCAAGCAGATGGACCTGCACCACAAAGGCAAAGTCCGCCGGGTCCATTCTGGCGAAGGTCTTGTCGCGCAGCACGCCGGCATTGTTGATCAGGATGTGAACGCCGCCCCACGCCTCGGTGGCGCGCGCGACCATTTCGACCATTTGATCGTAGTCGGCGACGCTGCCGCCGTTCGCGATCGCAACGCCGCCGAACGCCCGGATTTCCTCGACGACCCCCAGTGCTGCGTCGGAGGCGCCCTGACCGCTGCGATCGCCGCCGAGATCATTGACGACGACGCGCGCGCCGCGCTTCGCGAGTTCGAGCGCATAGTGCCGACCGAGACCGCCACCCGCGCCGGTGACGATGGCGACGCGATCGTCGAACCGGATCGACATGGAAAAGGCGCTCCCTCCAGACCGGATGAAGCGCCTTCCATACCTGGTCTTCGAACGGGCGCAATGCCCGCCCGGTCGTCACATTCTTAGCGACGGCGACGCGTGGTTTTACGCGCGTCGCTGGCCTGCATGCAGCCGTCATACTGGCCCTTCTTGCAGATCGGATAGCTTTCCTTGGCGGCGGGCGCCGGGAAGGCCTGCGACGGCGAGGGGGCGGGCTGGAAGCGAACGGTCGCGCCCGGCTGCGGCGTGCCCGAAACGGCCGGTTGCGACGGCTGATAACCGCCGGCGCTCTCGGTGCCCATGCCGCCACCCGATTGCGGGGTCATCGCGCCGCCAGCCGGCGGGGTCATCGGCGCATTTGCCTCTGGCGCGGGCGCGGCGGGATCGGCCTGGGTGGTCGGTGCCGGCATCGTGCTGTCGGTCTGCGGCGCGGCGGCCGGGTCCGCGGACATGCCGGGGTCGGCAGTGGTCGCCGGTGCAGCGCCGGTGTCGGGCGCGGTCGTCGTGGTCTGCGGCGTGTCCTGTGCAATCGCCGTCGCGGGAATGGCGATCACGGCCGCTGCCGCGAGAAGAATGGCCTTCATCTTATCTTTCTCCTGCCGTGTGCGTTCGGTCAGAAACGCGTTGTTATCACGCGGTCCGGGCAACGCCCCACGGCAGAAAAAAGGTCCCTCGTTGCGAGAGCGGAAAGATTCAGTGTCCGGTGTCGAGCGCATAACCCGCTGATCTGACAGTCCGGATGATGTCCGGCCGTCCGCCTTCATTGATCGCCTTTCGCAGTCGGCGAATATGAACGTCGACGGTGCGGCTCTCGATGTCGCTGTCATGCCCCCAGACACTGTCGAGCAAGCGCTCGCGGGAGAAGACATGGCCGGGATGTTCAAGGAAGTGCTTGAGCAAACGGAATTCCGTCGGCCCGAGCGCGACGACGTCGCCGCCGCGGCGGACCTTGTGGCCGACCGTATCCATCTCGAGATCCGCATAGGTGAGCTGCTCGCCGGCCAGCGCCGGGCGCACCCGCCGCAGCACCGCGCCGACGCGCGCGACCAGTTCGCGCGGCGAGAACGGCTTGGTGACATAATCGTCGGCGCCGGTTTCGAGCCCGCGCACGCGATCCTCCTCCTCGCCGCGCGCGGTGAGCATGATGATCGGCACGTTCTGCGTCTCGGCGGCGCGGCGCAGGCGGCGGCACACCTCGATCCCCGAAATGCCCTCGACCATCCAGTCGAGCAGGACGATGTCCGGCGGCGTCTCCCGCGCAAGCAGCAACGCTTCCTCGCCGTCGATCGTGTGCTGGACGTCGAAATGCTCGCGGGTGAAATGCCACACCAGCAGCTCGGCGAGGCTGGCGTCATCCTCCACCAGCAACATGCGGGCCTTGGCCATCAATCGACTCCTCTTTCACGTTCCACGAGCCGCACCCCGGTTGCGGCGAAATAGACCATCTCGGCGACATTGGTGGCGTGGTCGCCGATCCGCTCGAGATTCTTCGCGACGAACAGCAATTGCGCGCACTCGCTGATCGTCTTCGGGTTCTCGACCATGAAGGTGACCAGGGTGCGGAAGATGCTGTCGTAGAAATCATCGAGCGCATTGTCGCGCTCGCATACCGCCAGCGCGGCGTCCGGATCGCGCGCGGCAAAAGCATTGAGCACGTCGTGCACCATCGCGGCGGCCATCCGCCCCATCGCGGGCAGGATCGACAGCGGCTCGATGCGATGCTCGCTCGCGATCCGCGGGACACGGCGCGCGATGTTCTTGGCATAATCGGCAATCCGCTCGATCACACTGGCGATCTTGAGCGCGGCGACCACCTCACGCAGGTCGTCGGCCATCGGCGCGCGCAGTGCGATGATGCGGACTGCGGTGCGCTCGACCTCTGCCTCCATCGCATCGATGCGCTTGTCATCGGCCGTGATCCGCTCGGCCAGCGCGGCGTCGCCGCGTTGTAGCGCGATCATCGCATCGGCAATCGCGCTTTCTGCCAGCCCGCCCATTTGCGAGATCAGCCCGCGCAACTGCCCGATGTCCTGATCGAAGGCCTTGACGGTATGTTCCTGTGTCTGCGGCATATCTGCGATCCTCAGCCGTACCGGCCCGTGATATAGTCTTTGGTGCGATCCTGCCGCGGGTTCGTGAAGATGTCCGACGTGTCGCCATATTCGACCAGCTGGCCGAGGTGGAAGAAGGCGGTGCGCTGGCTGACGCGTGCCGCCTGCTGCATGTTGTGGGTGACGATCACGATCGCGTAGCGGCCGCGCAGTTCGTGGATCAGCTCCTCGATCCTCGCGGTGGCGATCGGGTCGAGCGCCGAGCAGGGCTCGTCCATCAGGATCACCTCGGGATCGACCGCGATCGCGCGCGCGATGCACAGCCGCTGTTGCTGTCCGCCCGACAGCGCCGTGCCGCTTTCGGACAGGCGGTCCTTGACCTCGGCCCAGAGCCCGGCGCGGGTAAGCGAGCGTTCGACGATCTGCGCGAGATCGGACTTGGAGCGGGCGAGGCCGTGGATGCGGGGGCCGTAGGCGACGTTCTCGAAAATCGATTTCGGGAAGGGATTCGGCTTCTGGAAGACCATGCCGACACGTGCGCGGAGCTGCACGACGTCCATCGCCTTGGCATAGATATCCTCTCCATCCAGCCGGATGTCGCCCTCGACCCGCGCGCCGGGGATTGTGTCGTTCATGCGGTTGAGCGTACGCAGGAACGTCGACTTGCCGCAGCCCGACGGGCCGATAAAGGCGGTGACGTCCTCACGACGGACGTCGATCGACACGTCGCGGATCGCCTGCTTGCGCCCGTAGAAGACATTGACGCCGGTGGCGGTCATTTTCGGCGCGGCGTTGCTCATTTCCAGCGGGTCTCAAAACGATTGCGAAGATAGATGGCGAACCCGTTCATGGCGAGCAGCACGACCAGCAGCACGATGATCGCGGCGGATGTCTTCTCGACGAAGCCGGTCTGGACGTCGTCGGACCACAAGAAGATCTGCACCGGCAGCACGGTGGCGGGATCGGTCAGCCGGTCGGGGGGTGCGGCGATGAACGCGCGCATCCCGATCATCAGCAGCGGCGCGGTCTCTCCCAGCGCGCGCGCCATGCCGATGATCGTGCCCGTCAGTATGCCGGGCAGCGCGAGCGGCAGGACGTGGTGGAAGACGACCTGGATCGGCGAGGCGCCGAGCGCGCGCGCGGCATCGCGGATCGACGGCGGTACCGCGGTAATCGCATTGCGTCCGGCGATCACGATCACCGGCATCGTCATCAACGCCAACGTCAGCCCGCCGACGATCGCGCCCGAGCGCGGCATGTGGAAGGTGCCGAGGAACACGGCGAGCCCGAGCAATCCGAAGATAATCGACGGAACCGCGGCGAGATTGTTGATCGAAACCTCGATCAGGTCGGTCCAGCGGTTCCGCGGCGCATATTCCTCGAGGTACAGCGCCGAAAGCACGCCGATCGGGAAGGCGAGCCCAAGCGTGACGATCATCGTCAGCAGCGAGCCCTTGAGCGCGCCCCAAATGCCGGCGCGGGTCGGGTCGGTGGCGTCGGCGCCGGTGAAGAAGCTGATGTTGAGCCCGCGCGACAGCTGCGGATCGAGCGCGGCGACGATCGCCTCGCTCTCACGCGCGCCGTTTCCCTTGTACGCCATGTCGATCTCGGTCGCTACGGGAAGGTCGAGCGTCGTTGGCGTCAGGAGCAGCTGCGGGTCGTGCTCGATCGCGTCACGGACACGCAGCCAAGCGCCGTCCGACAGCAGCGCCGCGCCGCCCTGCGCGCCGAAGGCGGTGTCCGCCGCGGCATCGACCGCATTCTCAAGCCCGGCCCCGGCCAGTGCGAGATCGGCGGCCGACCCGCGCATCTGCGCCGGCGTGACCATGACGCGACCCCGTAGATCGAGCGGCAGCGCGATCCGCGTTTCCGTGAACCCGCCCGCACCCTGCGCGATCATCGTGGCGAGCAGGTATACCAGGAACGCGGCCGAGGCAAAGACCGCCGCCACGCCCATCAGGCGGAAGCGTCGCTCCGCGGCATAGCGGCGGCGGACGCGGCGCTGCATCGCGGGCGTTTGCCAGTCGGTCGGCTGGCGTTCGACAGGAGCGGCGCGCTTAGTCATAGGCTTCGCGGTAGCGCCGCACGACGATCAGCGCGACGACGTTGAGCAGCAGGGTGATGACGAACAGCGTCAGCCCGAGCGCGAAGGCAGCGAGCGTCTTGGCCGAGTCAAATTCGGCTTCGCCCGTGAGGAGGTCGACGATTTGCTTGGTGACCGTGGTCGTGCTCGCGAACGGGTTGAGCGTCAGCGACGCGACGCCCGAAGCGGCCATCACGACGATCATCGTTTCACCGATCGCTCGGCTGACTGCGAGCAGCACCCCGCCGACCACGCCCGGCAGCGCCGCGGGGACGAGGACGCGGCGGATCGTCTCCGAGCTGGTCGCGCCCATTGCAAGGCTGCCGTCGCGCATCGCGGCCGGAACGGCGGAGAGCGAGTCGTCGGCCATCGAGGAGACGAACGGGATGATCATTACGCCCATCACCACGCCGGCGGCGAGCGCGCTCTCGGAAGACGCCCAGCGTACGCCCAGCGCGACGCCGAGATCCCGCACCGCCGGCGCGACGGTCAGCGCGGCGAAATAACCATAGACGACGGTCGGCACACCCGCGAGGATCTCCAGCATCGGCTTCATCCAGCGCCGGGTGGTCTGGTGCGCATATTGCGTCAGGTAGATCGCGCTCATCAGCCCGAGCGGTACCGCGACCGCCATGGCGATGATCGCACCGATGAAGAACGTCCCCCAGAACAAGGGCACCGCGCCGAGTGCTGCGCCGGGATCGCGCGCGTCGATCACCTGCGGGCTCCAGTGCGTGCCGAACAGGAATTGCGTGACCGGGACGATATGGAAGAAGCGCGCGCTCTCGACCAGTAGCGAGGCGACGATTCCGATCGTGGTGAGGATCGCGATCAGCGAGGCGACGAGCAGTAATCCCATTACCACGCGCTCTACCTGCGAGCGCGCCGAAAAGGCGGGCTGGATGCGCAGGAATGTGACTGCGCCGCCAGCGAAGGCGAGCAGCAAGGCGACCGCGGTAGCGATCCAGTCGTAGCGAGACTGTGCGGTGGCGTAGGCGGGGGCAAGCCGTTCGGACATCGGGTGGAACGCGCCCCATGCGTCACCGTTCGCAAGGTTGCGCGCCTCCGCCAGGATCGCGGCCCGGTCGAGCCCTGGCGGGGGGAGCGCCGCGGCGGCCGGGGTGGCGAGAACTGCATCGGTGACCAGCGCGGGGGCGACCGAATGCCAGACCGCGAGGAACATCAGCGCAGGCAGCAGGGTCCAGATCGCGACATACCAGCCGTAATGCTGGGGCAGCGAGCTGAACCGCCGCGCGGTCGCGCTGCGGAACCGCGCGGCGCGCGCACGCGCGACGACCCAGCCGATCAGCCCGAACGCCGCGATCAGAAACAGGAGCGCAAGTACCGACATCAGCGCAGCTCGCGCGGGTCGAGCGCGGTCTCGTTCCCGACGATCGCGGCGGCGCGGCGCTGGATCGCGGGCGGCGCGGCGATCAGCCCGCGCTTCACCAACGGCCCGCCAGCGCCCCACAAGGCGGCATATTGGCGGAGGAAGGCGCGAAGACCGGGGATCGCGCGCAGATGCGCTTTCTTGACGTAGACGAACAACGGGCGCGCACCGGGGTAGGCGCCACTGGCGATCGTCGCATAGGTGGGCGCGACGCCGTTCAACGGCACGCCGCGGACCACACCGGCATTCTGCTCCAGATAGCCATAGCCGAAGATGCCGAGCGCATTCGGGTTTGACCGCAGCTTCTGAACGATCAGATTGTCATTCTCACCCGCGTCGACATAGGCGCCGTCCTCGCGCAGCCGCTGGCAGCGGGTGGCGAAGGCGTTGGGATCGCGTTCGTGCATCCCGATCGTGTCGGGCTCGACCGCTTCGCACCCTTTGGCGAGGATCAGCTCGGCGAGCGCATCGCGTGTGCCGCTGGTCGCGGGCGGGCCATAGACCTGGATCGGGATCGCGGGCAGCGCCGGGTTCACCTCGCGCCACAGCCGCGCGGTGTTGCGCCGGCCGAGCGGCGCCGCGGCGAGCGCGCGATAGATGTCGGCGGGGGTGAGCGCCATGCCAGGGCCTTGCAGCGCCTCGGCGAAGGCGATGCCATCGATGCCGATCTGCACCTCGAGGATCCGGTCGACGCCGTGACGCGCGCATTCGGCATATTCGCTGCGGCGCAGCCGGCGCGAGGCGTCGACGAGGTCAGGATGCGCGGCACCGATCCCAGCGCAGAACAGGCGGATGCCGGCGCCGGTACCGGTCGATTCGATCACCGGCGGGCGGGCGTGCGGCACGATCGCGAGGAAGCGCTCGGCGACGATGGTGGTGAACGGGTAGACGGTCGAGGAGCCCACCGCGCGGATCTGATCCCGCGCGCCCGCGCCGCTGTCGGCCGCCTGATCGACGCACGCCACCAGCCCGCACGCCAAAACGAGCGGCAGCATGGCTGCAAGCGCCTGAACGAAGCGCGACATGGGTCCCCCGCACGGGCGTTCGCCGACACGGCAGCCCTCATTCAGCGCGCCGTGTGACATCGAGGTTACGCCTTCATGACAGCGGCTTCGGCGCGGGTGTCGGAAGCGTGACCGTCACCCGCGTGCCGACACCGATGGTGCTGGCGATGTCGAGCCGCCCGCGGTGGCGCTCGACGATATGCTTGACGATCGCGAGCCCCAGCCCGGTGCCGCCGACCGAGCGGCTGCGGCCCGGATCGACGCGGTAGAAACGCTCGGTGAGTCGCGGCAAATGTTCGGGGGGTATGCCTTCGCCATGATCGGCGACGCGCAGGCAGACATTCTGCGCCTGTGTCCACAGCGTGACCTCGACGGGGGTGCCCGCGCGGCCGTACTTCATGGCGTTGCCGATCAGGTTGTGGATCAGCTGCGACAACTGGATCGGGTCGCCGGTAACCGGCGGCAGTTCGTCGGCGATGTCGAGGTGGATGTCCTCGCCGCGATCGCCATGCGTGGTGATCAGCGCGTCGCACGCCTCTTGCGTGAGGTCGGCAAGATCGACCGCAGCGCGCAGCTCGCGAAACTTTTCGGCCTCGATCCGCGAGAGGCTCATGAGATCCTCGACCAAGCGCTCCATCCGCCGCGCCTCGTCGAAGACGATCCCAAGGAAGCGCTTGCGCAAACCCGGATCGTCGCCCGCCTCGTCGGCCAGCGTCTCGACATAGCCGAGGATCGAGGCCAGCGGGGTGCGCAGTTCGTGGCTGGCGTTGGCGACGAAATCGACACGCATTTTCTCGGCGGCGTGCTGCCCGGTGCGGTCGACGAGCTGGACGAGGCGTGCATCGTCGCCGATCGGTGCGGCGCGCATCTCCCAGCGCTGGTCGAGCGTGCCGATCCCGACGAGATCGACCGGCTGAGTCACGCCTTCGGCGAGATGCGCGGCGGCGCCGGGATGGCGGATCGCGACGCGCGCATCCTCGCCGACGATGTGCGCGCCGAGCAACGTCCGTGCTGCGACATTGGCGAGCGCTACCCGGCCGCCGCGCAGCACCAGCACCGGCTCGGCAACTGCCTCGACGATCGCGGCGGCGGGCAGCTCATGTGGTCGGGTGGGTGCCTCGTCCTGCGCTGCGGCCTGCTCCTCCGGAATGGTGGCGATGATGACGACCAGCGCCGCCCCGCCTGCCACCGCGGCCAATGCTGCCTGACCGTCGTGCGACAGCAGCCAGACTACCGCCGCGGTGGCGAGTGCGATCGCCGCCGCCAGCCAGGTGCGCAAGGGAAGCTCGTCGATCACAGACCAGGCGATAGCGCAGCCGCGGGACGAAGGGCAGGGCGTTTTAGCGCCGCTGTGCGCCGCGCCCGATCCGCACCACGACCAGCACCGCGACGATGATCGTCGTGTCCGCCATCCAGTCCATGATGTCGCAGTCGCGGTGCAGCGCCGGGATCGACTGCAGCACCTCGATCATCGCGCCGAGGAACGACAGGCGCTCCCCGATTCTGAGCAGCGATCCGGTCGGGAAGGCGAGCACCGACAGCAGGGTCAGCGTGCCGAAAGCGGCCATATGCTGCCATTTGTCGCCGACCTCGATGATTGGCACCGGATGCGGCATCAGCGCCATGCCGACCGCGAACGCCGTCGCGACGACCAGCGCGAAGAACCAGGGCACGCGTACCTGCGTCATGCCAGTCGCTCCAGCGCGGGGATCAGCTCGGCGAAGCTGTCGATCACCAGCTCGGCGCCGAGTTCCTCGACCGGCTGCATCAGGAAGCCGAACGAGCAGGCGATCGCGGGCAGCCCGGCGGCGTGCGCGGCGGTGATGTCGTAGATCGAATCGCCGACGAACGCCGCGCGGCCGCCGCCGCAACGCTCGACCATCGCATCGATCGGCGGCCGTGACGGCTTGCCGTTGCCCGGCCCCATCGTGTCGCCGCCGATGATCGTCGCGAAGCGATCGGTGAGTTCGAGATCGGCGAGGATCTGGCGGGCGAGCGCCTCGAGCTTGTTGGTGACGATCGCGAGCGTCACGCCACGGGCGGCGAGCTGGTCGAGCGCGTCGAGCGCGTGCGGGAAGGGGCGCGTGAGGACGGCAATGTTCGCCTGATAATGGTCGAGCAGCTGGCGCTGCAGCACGTCGAGTTCGGCATCGGTGCAGCCGCCGGTCGCCGCCATGCCCTGTGCGAGCATGTGGCGCGCGCCGCCGCCGATCATCGGCTTGACCTGATCGACCGACAGTGTCGGGCGGCCGGCGCTGGCAAGCGCGTGGTTGAGCGCCGCGGCGAGATCGCCCGACGTGTCGAGCAGGGTACCGTCGAGATCGAACCCGACGATGCGGAAGGGGAAGTCAGCCATCGGCTGCGCGCGTTGCCGTGCGATACTGGAATTGGCAAGCAAAGGGTGGCAGGGCGGGGCCATGTCGAGCCGCAACATCGCCGTCGTCGTCCTCGCCGCGGGCAAGGGCACCCGCATGAAATCCGATCTGCACAAGGTGCTGCATCCGATCGCGGGGCGGCCGATGCTGTTGCACCTGCTCGCCTCCGCTGCGACGCTGTCGCCCGAGCGGACCGTGGTGGTGACGGGCGCGGGCCGCGAGCAGGTCGAGGCGGCGGTGACGCCACTCGGCGCGAAGATCGCGGTGCAGCGCGAACAACTCGGCACCGGGCATGCGGTGATGCAGGCACGCGAGGTGCTCGCCGGGTTCACCGGCGACGTGCTGATCCTGTACGGCGACGTGCCGCTGGTGCGCGCGGAGACGATGCGCGCGATGATCGAACGGCTCGATGCCGACGATGCGCCCGCGGTTGTGGTATTGGGGTTCCGGCCGGCGGATGCGGGGGCCTATGGGCGGCTGATCGTCGCTCAGGGCGGTGATCGGCTCGAGAAGATCGTCGAGTTCAAGGACGCCGATGCTGCGGAGCGCGCGGTGACCTTGTGCAATTCCGGGCTGATGGCGGCGCGTGGCGAATTGCTGTTCGACCTGCTCGCGCGGCTCGGCAACGACAATGCGGCGGGCGAATATTATCTGACCGACGTGGTCGAGCTGTCGGGCGCGGCGGTGGTGGTCGAGGCGAGCGCCGGGGAGGTGACCGGCGTCAACAGCCGTGGCGAACTCGCCGCCGTCGAGGCAATGTGGCAGCAGACGCGTCGTGCGCAGGCGATGGCGGACGGCGTGACGCTGATCGCGCCCGAAACGGTGTGGTTTGCGCATGATACCGTGTTAGGGCGCGATGTGACGATCGAGCCGAACGTCGTGTTCGGTCCCGGCGTGTCGGTCGCTGACGGCGCGACGATCCGCGCGTTCAGCCATCTGGAGGGGGCCATGGTGGGAGCGCGGGCGGATGTCGGCCCGTACGCACGGTTGCGGCCCGGCGCGGTGCTGGCCGAGAGCGCCAAGGTCGGCAATTTCGTCGAGATCAAGAAGGCGACCGTCGGCGTCGGCGCGAAGGTGAACCATCTGTCGTATATCGGCGATGCCGAGGTCGGCGCGCGCGCGAACATCGGCGCGGGGACGATCACCTGCAATTACGACGGCTTCTTCAAATATCGCACCGTGATCGGCGAAGGCGCGTTCGTCGGATCGAACAGCGCGTTGGTCGCGCCGGTGACGGTCGGCGCGGGTGCGATCGTCGGGGCAGGTTCCGTTGTTGTCCGGGATGTTACCGCGGATTCACTTGTCTTGGCACGCGGCCGGCAGGAAGAGCGCGGCGGTTGGGCGAAGCGCTTTCGCGATGCGATGACGGCGAAGAAGAAGGGCCAGTAAGATGTGCGGTATCGTCGGAATCCTCGGCCATGACGATGTGGCCGATCGCCTGCTCGACGGGCTGAAGCGGCTCGAATATCGCGGCTACGACTCGGCCGGGATCGCGACAATCGTGGATGGCGCGATCGAGCGGCGGCGCGCGTCGGGCAAGCTCGTCAATCTCGGGAAGGAACTCGCCGCGCATCCGCTGCCGGGCACGACCGGGATCGCGCACACGCGCTGGGCGACCCACGGCGGCCCCACCACCAACAATGCGCACCCGCACGCGACAGACGAGGTCGCGGTTGTTCACAATGGGATCATCGAGAATTTCAAGACGCTGCGTGAGGAGTTGCAGGCGCGCGGGCGTGTCTTCACCAGCGAGACCGACACCGAAGTCGTCGCGCACCTGATCAGCGAGCAGGTCGAGGGCGGCAAGTCGCCAGTCGAGGCGGTGCGCGAGGTGCTGCCGCGGCTGCATGGCGCGTTCGCGCTAGCGATCCTGTTCCGCAGCCACCCGGAACTGCTGATCGGCGCGCGCCTCGGCTCGCCGCTGGTGGTCGGATATGGCGATGACGAGACGTACCTCGGCTCGGACGCGCTGGCGTTGGCGCCGCTGACGCAGCGGATTGCCTATCTGGACGAGGGCGACTGGGTGGTTTGCGCGCGTGAAGGCACGCAGGTGTATGATCGCGACAATCAGCCGGTCGAGCGGCCGGTGACGATCTCGGGCGTTACCGGCGCGTTGATCGACAAGGGCAATCACCGCCACTTCATGCAGAAGGAAATCTACGAACAGCCGATCGTAGTCGCGCAGACGCTGCGCAGCTATCTTCAGCGGTTCGAGGGCAAGATCGTGCTGCCGATCCCCGACTTCGACCTCTCGGGCATCAAGCGTGTGACGATCGTCGCATGCGGGACGAGCTTCTACGCCGGGATGGTCGCCAAATACTGGTTCGAGCAATTCGCGCGCGTGCCGGTCGATCTCGATGTCGCCAGCGAGTTCCGCTACCGCGCGCCGGTGATGGACGATGGCGGTTTGGCGTTGTTTATCAGTCAGTCCGGCGAGACTGCTGATACACTGGCTGCATTGCGCCATGCTCGTGCCGAAGGGCAGACGATCGCGGTCGTCGTCAATGTGCCGACCAGCACGATGGCGCGCGAGGCGGATCTGCTGCTGCCCACCCACGCCGGGCCGGAGATCGGCGTCGCTTCGACCAAGGCCTTCTCATGCCAGCTGGCGGTGCTCGCCGCGCTCGCCGCGAACCTTGCCAAGGCGAAGGGGCGGCTGAGCGAGAGCGAGGAGCGTAATATCGTCCGTCAGCTCGCCGAGGCGCCGGCCGCGATCAACGGCGCGCTCGCCTATGACGAGTCGATCGAGGCGATTGCCGGGGTGATCGCCGGGGCGCGCGACGTGCTTTATCTGGGGCGCGGGACCGATTATCCGCTCGCACTGGAAGGCGCGTTGAAGCTCAAGGAAATCAGTTACATCCATGCCGAAGGTTATGCGGCGGGCGAGATGAAGCACGGACCGATCGCGTTGATCGACGAGAATGTTCCTGTCGTGGTGATCGCCCCTTCCGGGCCGTTGTTCGACAAGACCGTCAGCAACATGCAGGAAGTGCAGGCGCGCGGCGGGAAAGTCCTGCTCATCAGCGATTACGACGGGGTCGAGGCGGCGGGTGAGGGCTGCGTCGCTACCATCACCATGCCGAAGGTCCACCCGCTGATCGCGCCGATCGTCTATGCGGTGCCGGTGCAGTTGCTCGCGTATCATGTCGCGGTCGCCAAGGGCACCGACGTCGACCAGCCGCGCAACCTCGCGAAGAGCGTAACCGTCGAATAGGGTTAGCGAAAACGTAGCACGCCGTCGTCGAGGCGGCCGCGCATCGTCAGTGCGTCGCGGACGTAATTCTGCTGCACCCGCCACGGCACGCGCTTGCCCTGACGGGGCAGCCACTCGGCAACGCGTTGAATATAGCCGGAATTGAGATCGAGGAGTGGGGTGGTGGCTTGCTCCCCGGCGTCCGGGACGGGGGTGGCGACGGTGGCGCCGGTCGCGTCCTTGTGGTCGAGCAGGCGGGCGACGAAGCGGGCGCTGAGGTCGCTGCGCAGCGTCCAGGAAGCGTTGGTATAACCCGTTGAAAAGGCCATGTTCGGCACGTCGCTGAGCATCGCGCCCTTGTAGACGAGGTGGCGGTGCGGTTCGATCAGGCGGCCGTCGATCGAGAGGGTGGTGCCGCCCATGAGCTTCAGGCGGAGGCCAGTGGCGGTGACGATCACGTCGGCGGGGAGAATATCGCCGGATGTCAGATGGATACCGTCGGGGGTAAACCGATCGATCGTGTCGGTGACGATCGTGGCGCGGCCATCGCGGAGAACGGCGAACAGGTCGCCGTCGGGAACGAGACAGAGCCGTTGATCCCACGGATTGTAGTTTGGCGTCAGGTGGTTGGCGAGGTCGTACCCTTCGCCGAGTGCGGCGCGCTGTTGTTTGGCGATCTGGCGCTTCACCAGCGCGGGGCGGCGGCGGGCGAGGGTGTAGCTGCCGATCCCGTAAGCGATGCTTTTCCAGCGGGTTAGCGTGTCGGCCAGCCGCGTCGGGAGAACCCGGTGCAGGGCCGCGCCGAGCCGGTCGCGGGCTGGCATCGCGACGATAAACGTCGGAGAACGCTGGAGCATCGTGACGTGGGCAGCGCCTTGGGCGACCAGTGCGGGGACGAGGGTGACGGCGGTGGCGCCGGAGCCGATCACCACCACCCGCCGTCCGGTGACGGACAAATCACCGGGCCACGCCTGCGGGTGCACGATCCTGCCAGAAAATACCCCCATGTCCGGCCATTCGGGCGCATGGCCGTGCGCATAATCGTAATAGCCGGCGCACAAAAACAGGAAACGGCACGTCAATTGCGCGGAAACGCCGTCGACCTCGTAGCGGACGGTCCAGCGCGCGTCGGCGCTCGACCAGTCGGCGGCGACGACGCGGTGGCGTAAGCGAATGTGGCGGTCGATGCCGAAGGTGCGCGCGGTGTCGCGGAGGTAGGCGAGGATGTCGGCGCCGTCCGCGATCGTCTTCTCGCCGCGCCACGGATGAAACGGGAAGCCGAGCGTGGTCATGTCCGAATCCGAGCGGATGCCGGGATAGCGGAACAGGTCCCACGTCCCGCCGATCGAGTCGCGCGCCTCGAAGATCGCCCAGCGGCGGTCGGGGCGGTCATGGCCGATGCGATAGGCCGCGCCGATCCCGGACAGGCCGGCGCCGACGATCAGCACATCGAGATGCTCGTTCATGCCGCCCCCTTACGGGCGCGGGCTGGGCCTTGTCATCAGGAGCGGAGACGGACGCCGATCCACAGGGTGCGCGGGGTAGCGCGCTCGACCACGCCCGCGCCGCTGATGCCTGCCTCGACGCGGGCGTCGAAGACATTCTCGGCGCGGGCCTCGATCGCGATCCGGCGGGTGAGCGGGAGCGCGGCATAGCCGTCGAGCGTCGTCGCGGCAGCGAGGGTGCGGCTGTTCTGATCGTCCTCGAACTGCGCGGCGCTGTGGCGGAGCGTCGCGGAGAGCGCGGCATCCTGTTGTCGCCAGCCGAGCGCGGTCGAGACGAGATCGCGCGGGGTCTGCGCGGGGCGCAGGTCGTCGAGCGGGGCGGCGCTGCCCGAGGCGCGGACGTGCGGGTTCACGTGGCTCCAAGATGCGCTGGCGAACCACGGTCCGTGATCCCAGCGCGCGTCCAGCTCGACCCCGGTCGATTCGATCGCGTCGAGGTTCTGGCGCACGCGGTAGGTGCCGCCGGCCGCGACGAAGCCGACGCCCGGGAAGGTGCCGGGGCCGCGCCCGGCGGTGACGTTGCTGATCGCGTCGGTGAGCCGGTTCCAGAACAAGGTGCCGGTGAGGCTGACCCCGCCGACCGGCACCAGGGTCACGCCACCGTCGACGCCGGTGAGGCGCTCGGGCGACAGCAGCGCATTGGCGGCGACCGCATCGGTGCCGACGCGGAACGGGCGATAGAGTTCGTTGAGCGTTGGCAAACGCCAGCCGCGATAGGCCGAGGTGCGCAGCGTCAGCGGCGACGCAATCGTCCATGCCGCGCCGGCGCGCCCGGTCCATTCGGTGCCGCTGCGGTCGGCGAAGTCGCTGGTGGTCAGCGCCGCGCCGTTGGTGAGCGCGACTTCGCGCAGGCTGCCGTCGGTGAGCTGCCAGCGATCGACGCGCCCGCCGAGCGTCAGCGTCAGCGCGCCGGCGGTCAGCGTGCCGTCGCCGAACACGCCCCAGTTGAGCGCCGCGCCGCCCGCGACGCGGCGGCGGGTCGGAAGCCCGGCGACATAGGTGTAGAGTTCCTGCGTTCGTCCCTCGACGCGGCGGATGTCGGCGCCGAAGCGCAGGTCGCGGCCGTTGCCGAGCCGTGGTGCCAGCTCGATGCGGCCGCCGACGCCCGTGGCGGGGGTGTTGTACTGGTCGAGCGTCTGGGTCGCGGTCCGGCGCACGGCATCGACGCTGGCGAATTGCGACGCGAAGGCGCGGGTCTGGAGATAGGCGAGCGCCGACCAGCCGAGCGCGCCGCGCCCGACGAGGCGCAGGCTGGCGTCGGCGCCCTCGCTGCGGTTGGCGGTGAAGGCCGTGCCGCGTTCGCGCGTGTCGGTGAAGCCGGAGACGTTCGCCTGCAACTCGGTGGAGGGTGCGACGGTGACGACGGTGCGCGCCGCGGCGGAGAATTGCTCGTAGGGCGCAGGGCGGTCGGCAGGGCCGCGTTGACCGGCGACGGTGGGGATGAAGCCGTCACCGCGCGCATAGGCGGCGGAGAGCGTCGCGAAGCCGGGACCGCGTTCGAGCAGTGCCGAGGCGGTCGCGTCGACCGAGTTGCGGCTGCCATAGGCGAGGTCGGCGGCGAGGGGCGGCTGGTCGCGCGGGCCGGTGCTGTCGATCTCGACCGTGCCCGCCAGCGCACCGGGACCGAAATAGCCGCTGCCGCCGCCGCGCGTGACGCGGATCGCGCCGATCCGGTCGGTGGCATAGGCGGGGAACGGCACCCACCCGCCGAACGGATCGGTCTGCGGTACGCCGTCGAGGATCAGCAACGCGCGGCTGGAGGCGTTGCCGCCGATCCCGCGCAGCGAGATGCCCTGACTGGTCGGATTGGCCGAGCGCGAGTCGGCGCGGCGGAATTGCTGGAGCCCGGCGACGTCGGCAAGGACGCTTTCGAGCCGGTTGCTGGCGTTCTCACGGATCCGCGCGGCGTCGAGCGTCACGACCGAAGCGGCCTTGTCGCCCGGTCGCGGCGCGAGCCCGCGGCCGCGCACGACCACCTCGTCGCCGTCCTGCGCGAGGGCCGGCGTGATGAGCGTGCCGGCGAGCAGCAAGGCGATGGTCAGGCGTTTCATGGATGATCTCCGGGCGGCGCGGCCGCGGTCAGGTTGCTGGTGGTGGAGGCAGGAGGCCGAGCCGCGCGGCGAAGGCGGCGAAGAGCATCGGCCACGCCGCGGCGGGCGTGTCAGCGGCAAGGCGCACGCCAAAGCCGTGACCGCCCTTGTCGAACGCGTGCAACTCGGCCGGACGCTGCGCGGCGAGCAGCGCCTGATACATTGCGAGGCTGTTGGCGATCGGCACGGTCCCGTCGTCGCTGGCATGGACGAGGAAGACCGGCGCGGTCTGCGCATCGACATGGCGCTCGACCGAAGCAGCGCGCCGCGCAGCCTCGTCGGACGGGGTGCCAAGCAGATTGTCGCGCGAGCCGACATGCGTGAACGGCTCGGACATCGAGACGACCGGGTAGATCAGCCCGGCGAGATCAGGGCGGGCCGACAGGCAGTCGCTGGCGTCGACCGGCGCGTAGGTGCGCTCGGCATGGCGGGTGGCGAGGCTGCCGGCGAGATGCCCGCCCGCCGAGAAGCCGATGACCGCGACACGCTTCGTATCCACGCCGTAATGCGCGGCGTTGGCGCGGATCAGCCGCAGCCCGCGCTGCGCGTCCTGCAGCGGTACCAGCGCGCGGTCGCGCCAGCCCTCGCCCGGCAGGCGATAGGTGAGGATGAAGCAGGTGACGCCGCGCGCAGTGAGCCAGCGCGCCTGTTCCTCGCCTTCGTTGTCCCAGGCGAGAAAGCCATAGCCACCGCCGGGGATCAGCATCACCGCCGCGCCATTGGGCTGCGCCGGGCGGCGGACGGTGAGCGTCGGCATCGCGATGCCGGTCAGCCAGCGATCGTTGAAGC
This sequence comes from Sphingomonas sp. 8AM, assembly GCF_902506455.1. Taxonomy (GTDB): domain Bacteria; phylum Pseudomonadota; class Alphaproteobacteria; order Sphingomonadales; family Sphingomonadaceae; genus Sphingomonas. Next base: position 3,624,781 of record NZ_LR733844.1, read on the forward strand.
CCGCGGTCTTCGAGCGTTGCTCGACCTTGCGGGTCGGCAGCGTCGCAGGCGCGCCGGGCGGCGATCCCGGCCAGAGCGGCAGCGTCCCGTCTCCGGCCTGTGCCGCGACGACGCCGGGCAGGAGCGGTGCGGCGGCGATCGCGGCGAGCAACGCGCGGCGGGTGGGAGCGTCGATCGTCGCGGCCATGCAATCTCTCCAATGGGTTATCGCGCAGGGCTTAGGGTTTGTCTTGAACCGCAACAAGGCCGCGGATTGGCGGATCTCGACCCCGGGCCGGGCCGTCATCCCGGACTTGATCCGGGAACCCGCTTCTCGGCGTGGGCGGCACCAAGAAGCGGCGCCGCGGATCAAGTCCGGGGCGACGAAGAAGGAAGGCACGCGAACCGATCACGATTCGAGGCGAACCCCTGAATGTCGATCCTGCCCATGCCGGGAACGTTATCATCAAAATTCACGGGAATGACTTACCTGCGGCAAGGTTGATGCTAAGCAGGGCGAATGACGGGGGAGAGACGCAAGCGACGGTCGGGCGTACCGACGATCGCCGATGTGGCACAGCTGGCCGGCGTGTCGCAGATGACGGTATCGCGCGTCATCAATGCCGAGGGCAACGTTCGGGCCGGAACCCGTGATACCGTCAATGCGGCGATCCGGCAGCTGGATTACTCGCCCAACCCGGCGGCGCGGCGGCTGGCCGGCGCCGCGCAGCTGCGGATCGGGCTGTTGTTCAGCAATCCCAGTGAATCCTATCTGAGCGCCTTTCTGCTCGGCAGCCTCGATCAGGCGGGGCGCTCCGACATTCAGTTGATCGTGCAGAAATGCGAGCTGGACGATCACGAGGGCGATGTCGCCGCACGGTTGATCGAGGGGGGCATCGACGGCGTGATCCTGCCGCCGCCACTGTGCGATTCGCCGGTCGTGCTCGACGTCCTGCTGGCGGCGGGCATCCCGACAGTCGCGGTGGCGACCAGCGCGCCGCCGCCGCTGGTGGGGGCGGTGGCGATCGACGATCGCGGCGCGGCGCAGGCGATGACCGCGCACCTGCTCGCGCTGGGGCACCGGCGGATCGGCTTCATCACGGGCAACGACAATATCCATGCCAGTGCCGAGCGGCTGGCGGGGTACCGTGCCGCACTGGTCGTCGCGGGGCTGCCGCCCGACGACGCGCTGGTGGCAAACGGCTTGTTCGATTATCGCTCCGGGCTGGTCGCCGCCGAGCGCCTGCTCGACATGGCCGCTGCGCCGACCGCCATCTTCGCGAGCAACGACGATATGGCGGCCGCCTCGGTCGCGGTGGCGCACCGCCGCGGACTGGACGTGCCGCGCGACCTGACGGTGTGCGGCTTCGACGACAGTGCGCTGGCGACCACGATCTGGCCCGAACTGACCACGATCCGGCAGCCGATCGCCGACATGAGCCGGGCCGCGATCGAATTGCTCGCGGGGATGCTGGCGGAACGACGCGAGACGGGACGTGGCGCTGCGAAGCAGGTGACGCTGGATTACACGCTGGTACGGCGCGGCTCCGACGCGCCGCCGCGTGCTACGGTCGCCGAACGGGGTCGCTGAACCGCACGGCGCGTGATAGCGCGCGCGGCGGTGATGACGCGTGGAGATGTGACGGTGAGTGACGGCGTGGCAGCGGGGCGCGGCTGAAATGGGCGCGATCGCCGGGCTGTTCCATCCCGCCACCCCCAAGCCGGTCGATCCGGCACGCATCCGTGCGATGGCGACGGCGATGGCGCATCGGGGGCCCGACGGCGCGGGCGAATGGACCGCGCCGGGGGTCGGCTTCGCGCACCGCTGGCTGGCGACCATCGGTGGCGCGGCGGCCGCCCAGCCGGTCGCGACCCCCGACCTGCGTTATGCGGCGATGCTCGACGGGACGATCCTGAACCACGCGGCGCTGGGCGCGGACCTGCGCGCGCTGGGGCATCGCTTCACGGGCGGCGGCGATGCCGAAGTGGTGCTGCACGGCTTTGCGGCATGGGGGCCGGCACTGCTCGACCGGCTGGAGGGCTCGTTCGCGATCGTCGTGCACGACGCCGCGACGCAGACGCTGTTTCTGGCCCGCGACCGGCTGGGGGCCAAGCCATTGCATCTGGCGATGCTGCCGGACGGCGCGCTGATCTTCGCGTCGGAGCTGAGGGGGCTGCTCGCGCATCCGTTGCTGCGGCGCGTGCCCGACGCGACCGCGGTCGCGGACTATCTGACGCTGGGCTATGTGCCCGACGATACGTGCATGATCGCGGGCGTCGAGAAGTTGCCGGCAGCGCATTTCCTGCTGGTCGAGCGCGGACGACCGCTGCGCGCCGCGCGCCGCTGGTGGAGCCTGCCCGAGGGTGGAGAGACGCCCGTGGAAGCCTTGCTGGCCGAGCTGCGCGGGGCGGTGGCGCGGGCGGCGGGGGAGGAGCGGCCGGCGGCGCTGCTGCTCGGCGGGCTGGGCGATGCGGCGGTGGTCGCGCTCGCGGCCGAGGCGAGCGGCAAGGCGGTCGCGACCGTCGGTGTCGGGGATGATGGCAGCGTGGCGGCGCGGTTCGCGACCGCGCACCGTCGTGCAGGACCCGGCGACCCGCCGGCGCTGCTGACCGGGCTGGTCGCGACCTTCGACGAGCCGTGCGGTGATCCGGCCGCGCTGGCGGCGATCGTCGCGGCGCGGCAGAGCGGGCCGGTGGTGATGTCCGGGGCCGGGGCGGCGCTGCTGCTGGACAGCGGGCGCTGGCGACGGTTCGCGCGTCACGAGCGCTGGCGGCGCTGGCGATGGAAGGTGCCGGGGCTGGGTGAGGCGGGCGCCGATTACGCGCTGGCGCTCGGCGCGGCGGATGCCGGCGGTGTGTGGAGCGCCGAGGGGCGGCGCGCGCTGGCAGGCCATGATGTCCTGCGGCGGTTCGCGGCGGCGTCGCGCGGCGGCGATCCGCTGGATGGCGCGCTGCGCGTCGATCTGGCGACGCGGTTGCCGGGTCAGGTGCTGGCGATGGTGGATCGCGCCGGCATGGCGGCAGGCGCGGAGTGGCGAACGCCGTTTGCCGACCCGCGGCTGGTGGCGTTCGTGCTCTCGCTTTCCGTCGGGGTACGGCAGGCACGAACCTCGCCGCTGGTCGGAGCGATGGCGCGGCACTTGCCCGCGATGCCGGTAGCCGCGCCGCCGCCGCCGGTGTCGCAATGGCTGCGGGGGCCGCTGGGCGCGGAGGTGGCGCGGCTGGAGCGCTCGCGGCCGTTCGCCGAGACGGGGTGGTTCGACATGGCGCGGATCGCGCAGCTGATCGAGCGACACCGCGGCGGGGACGACGAGCACGCTGCGCTGCTGTGGCGGTTGCTGGTGCTCGAGCGGAGTCTCGGCCGGCTGTTCGCCTGACGGGCGGCCGCTTGACGGACGCATGCGGGCAGTGCGCTCCGGCGCGTTCGGACGTGTTTAACGCCGCGGCCAAGCGGCCCGCAACATCATCGGATCAGAAGACCGCGATCGCTGCGTGGAGTGTCAGGGCAACGAGCAGCAGGCTAGAAAGCGGGAACAAGGCGAAACGCGGGGCGACGCGATTGGCGGTCGCTTGCACCACGCTGTGCACGACGCGAACGAGGACATAGCCCCAGGCGAGCCACGCATTGACGCCGTTGCCGGCACTGCTGATCGCGATGACGGTGCAGGCGGCGTAGAAGAGCGTCGGCTGCTCCATCAGATGATTGTAGTTGTGCGCCTTCCACTGCGCGGTCGCAGGCAGTGCGCGGTCGGCGTCAGTGCCTTTGCTGCCGACCAGCGTGCGCAGATCGATGCCGGCAGCCGTCATGGCGGGCATTCGCGTGGCGATCATCCAGCAGAGCATCACGAGCGTCCAGGCGATCAGCGCCACCATCGGCCGCAGGATCTCGCTGTGCATGAAAAAGCCTTCCCCGGTTGGTCCCGAGGAAGGCTGCCTCAGCGCGCCTGTTGGCGCAATGTCACTTGTCGAACAGCGTCGCCCACTTGCGGGTCGGGCGGTCCTTCCACAGCCCGCGATGGTAGGCGTCCGAGGCGAGGAGCGGCATCACCGAGCCGGCCTCGGCGAACACCATCTGCTCGATGCCGGTGTTGACCTTGCCCCAGCTCGCCGCTTCCTGCAGCGTCGAGGACGAGCACGCGCCGTCGCGGACGTCGGCGACGGTGATCTGCACCGCGTACTTGTGCACCTCGACATCGTCGTGGCCGAGGATTTCGGCGCAGACGACGGTGTCCTGGATGAAATTTTTCGGCACGCCGCCGCCGATCATCAGCAGGCCGGTGGTGCCCGCCTTGATCTTGATCTCGGTCAGCTCGCGGAAGTCCGCGACCGCGTCGATCATCAGATACGGCTTGCCTTCCTTCGCACGGTCGACCTGATGCTTGACGAGGCCGAAGCCCGCCGAGCTGTCGACGAACGCCGGGCAGAAGATCGGCACGTCATGCTCATAGGCGAGCTTGACGAGGCTGTTCTCCTTCTTGCCGTGCTCGACGAGATACTTGCCCATCTCGCGGATGAACGCGCGGGACGAATAGGCCTTCGGCTCGACCTGATTGCAGATCTCGTAGATCGTGTGGTCGCAGTCCTGCAGCTGCTCCTCGTCGATGTACGTGTCGTAGATGCGATCGATGTAGAGCGAGCGTAGCGTGTCGTCGTCGGGCACCTCGAGCGCTTGGTAATGCTTGTGGCCCAGACCCTCGAAAAAATCCATGTCGACGATCGTCGCGCCGGTGGCGACGATCACGTCGACCATGTTGTTGCGCACCAGCTCGGCATAGAGATCCATGCAGCCGCCGGCCGAGGTCGACCCGGCGATGACCAGCACGACGGTGCAGTCCTTGTCGTCCAGCATCTGGTTGTAGATCTTCGTCGCGCGGCCGAGGTCGCGGCTGGTGAAGCTCATGTCGCTCATCGCGTCGACGATCGGGCGCGCGTCGAAGCTCTTGATGTCGATGTGCTTGACCTGCTTCGACAGCAGCTCGGCCTTGCGATGGTCGTTGATCTTGGTGTCGGTCATGGGAGCTCCCACAGGGAAATACACGTCGTTCAAAGGGGACGCGAAAACCCGAACGATGACGGCGCGCGGAACATCCGCACGCCGTCACCGGATCACTGAAGTCGTAACGTTACAGCTTCACGACGTTGCCGGTAATCTGTCGCGGCAGTTCGATGTAGAGCGACTCCATCGGCTCGTCGGTGGCAACCACCGTCTCGTCCGAGGTGAAGCCGTTGAAGGCGGTTCGCATCGCAGCGCCGTACGCCCCCAGCATCCCGATCTCGACATAGTCGCCGACGGTCACATCCGCAGGCAGCGGGAACGGACCGGGCATATAGTCCATGTCGTCGCAGGTCGGACCCCACAGGCTGAACGCATGATCGCGGACGGTCGACTCCGGCTCGCGCAGCAGCGCGACCGGATAGCGCCAGCCGATGTGCGCCGCGTCGAACAGCGCGCCATAGGCGCCGTCGTTGATGTACAGTTCCTCGCCGCGGCGACGCTCGACGCGCACCACGACCGAGCTGTACTCGGCGCTGAGCGCGCGGCCCGGCTCCGCCCAGAGTTCGGCCGAATAGCTGATCGGCAGGCTCTCGAACGCGCGGTGGATCGTCTCGAAGTAACGCTCCAGCGGCGGCGGGGTCATGCCCGGGTAGACCGAGGGGAAACCGCCGCCGACGTCGATGACGTCGACCGTGACCGCCGCACCCACGATCGCCTGACGCACGCGCTCCATCGCCTGCGCATAGGCATCGGGAGTCATCGCCTGCGAGCCGACGTGGAAGCAGATGCCGAGCGCGTCGGCGACCTGACGGGTGGCGAGCAGCAGTTCCTGCGCCTCATCGGGAGCGACCCCGAACTTGGCGCCGAGGCTGAGCTTCGAATGCTCCGACGACACGCGCAGCCGCACGCAGAGCGTGAGGTCTGCCGCGCTGCGGGTGGCACGCACGATCTTCGCCAGCTCTTCCATGCTGTCGAGCGAAAAGGTGCGGACACCGTGCGTGAAATACGCCTCGGCAATCGCTTCCTCGGCCTTGACCGGGTGCATGAAGCACATTGTCGCGTCCGGCAACGTGCGGGCGACCAGACGAACCTCGGCGATCGAGGCGACGTCGTAGGTCGTCACACCATTGTCATAGAGCGTGCGTAGCAGCTCCGGGCTCGGGTTCGCCTTGACCGCATACATGGTCCGGCCCGGAAACTTCTCCGTAAAGAAGCGGGCGGCCCGAGCCGCGGCGTGCGGACGAACGATCGTCACCGGCTGAACCGGCTGACGAATAGCGATGTCGATGGCCCCGGCGACAGAATCGGCGGGAACGGTCGAGAGGGGCGCTAACCCCAGCGCGCGATGATGCTGGTGCAACTCAAGGGACCTCCAATTGCCTTTCGGCATACGGTGACAAAAAGCTGCCTTGCGGTTGGAAGTCCCATGGGGCAGCGGAGGCGCGAAATATGATCGCTGGACCCTAATGTAAAGTGTCCAATGCGACGAAAGGTTCAATCGTGACGATTATGCGACAACCGACCCGCGCAGGGGTGCGCGACGCCGCCGCGAAGGTGGCGGCGGTGCTTCCGCCCGCCCCAATTTTCTATCGCGAAATCAATGGTATGGATGTTGCACTCAAGGCGGAGTGTCTCCAGCCGGTCGGGGCGTTCAAGGTCCGCGGCGCGTGGCATCGGCTGACCGCTTTGAGCGATGAATCGAGGCAGCGCGGCGTTGTGGCGTTTTCGTCGGGCAATCATGCGCAGGGCATCGCCTGGGCGGCGAAGCGGCTGGGGATTGCGGCGACGGTGGTGATGCCGAGCGATGCGCCCGCCGCGAAGCGCGAGTCGACGCTTGCGCTCGGTGCTGAGGTGGTGCCGTATGACCGCGCCACGGAGTCGCGCGAGGCGATCGCGGCGCGGCTGGCCGAGGCGCGGGGCGCGACGCTGGTGCCGAGCTTCGACGATCCGTGGGTGATCGAGGGACAGGGCAGCGCGGGCGTCGAGGCGCAGGTACAGATGATCGCGGCTGGATTCGGCGCGCCGCGGCATGTCGTCGTGCCATGCGGCGGCGGGGGGCTGGCGGCCGGACTCGCGCTGGCGCTGCCCGAGGCGCGGGTGACGGTGGTCGAGCCGGAGGGCTGGGACGATATGCGCCGCAGCCTGGAGGCGAGCTGGATCGAGCCGGTCGGTGACGCGCCGCCGCCGACCGCATGCGATGCGTTGCAGACGACACGGGTCTCGCCGCTCACCTTCGACGTGCTGTCGCGGCGCGACGCGACCGGGGTGGCGGTGAGCGAGGCGGAGGTTCGGGGTGCGCAGCGCTGGGCGGCGGCGCAGTTGCGGCTGGTGGTCGAGCCCGGCGGGGCGGTGGCGCTCGCCGCATTGCTGGCCGGGCGGGTCGCCGTGGAGCCGGGCATGCTGGTGATTTTGTCGGGCGGGAACGTCGACATGGCGGACTATGCGCGGGTGCTGGCGGGAGAGGGGGCGTGAACGGCGCGCTGGGCGGAGTCGCCGCGGCCGCGCCGGCGGTGGCGATGCTCGCGGCGTTCGCGTGCGCGATCGGTGGCGGGTATCTGCTGGTAAAGCGGCGGCAGCGGTTGAAGGGCACGCTGATGCTGGTGATGGCAGCGGTGCTGGTGGGGAATGTGCTGATCTGGACGCTGTGATTACGTCCTGCTCCCCTCCTTTGCAGGGAGGGGCTGGGGGTGGGTGGACACTTCTGCGGCGGTTGGTAGCGTATCGTTACGATGCAGCGCATACCTCCCGAACTCACCGCGAACGCGCGACAGTTGCGGGGTGACGCCACGCCGGCGGAGCGGGTGTTGTGGAGCGCCCTACGTTCCCATCGGCCGCGATTTACGCGGCAGCTGGTGGTGGGACATTACATCATCGACCTTGCTTGCCGGAGCGTGAAGCTCGGCATCGAACTCGACGGAGGGCATCATGCGCTTCAGGTCGAGGCTGACGAGGCGCGTAGTCGTTATCTCGCCTCGCAGGGCTGGACGATCCTGCGGTTCTGGAACAACGATGTGCTGGAAAATACGGAAGGGGTGGCGGAGGTGATCCTCGCGGCTGTGGCGCAAGCGGCCACCCACCCCCGGCCCCTCCCTTGCAGGGAGGGGAGCAGGTTGCCGCCTATTTAATTGGCGAGTTCGGGTCCAGCCGCATGTCGAGGTAATTGTCGACCGACCGCATCAGGTCGTCCATCTCATGCTCGAAGAAATGGTTGGCGCGCGGGATCACGTCGTGGTGGATCGTGATGTGCTTCTGCGTCCGCAGCTTGTCGACCAGCTTCTGCGAGGCGAGCGGGGTGGCGACCTCGTCCTCCGCGCCCTGGATGATGATCCCCGACGACGGGCACGGCGCGAGGAACGAGAAATCGAACAGGTTCGCCGGCGGCGCGATCGAGATGAAGCCGCGGATCTCCGGGCGGCGCATCAGCAATTGCATCGCGATCCATGCGCCGAAGCCGAAGCCGGCGACCCAGGTGGTCTGCGCCTCCTGGTGGAAGCTCTGCACCCAGTCGAGCGCGGAGGCGGCGTCGGACAGCTCGCCGATGCCGTTGTCGAACGTGCCCTGGCTCTTGCCGACGCCGCGGAAGTTGAACCGCAGCGTCGCGAAACCGCGACGCTGGAAGGTCTTGTACAGCTCCTGCACGATCTTGTTGTTCATCGTGCCGCCCGCATTCGGGTGCGGGTGGAGGATCATCGCGACGGGCGCGCGCGGGCGCGGGGCGGGGGCGAAGCGCCCCTCGATGCGGCCTTCGGGTCCGGGAAAGATGACTTCTGGCATGATGACCTTGTGCTTGGGCAGGCAGCCGTTGGGGCCGGCGGGAAGCGCGCTATATAGGCCCGAACGCCGAAAATGGAATGTGTCTTGACCGAGCCGCTATACCTCGACCACGCCGCGACGACTCCGATGACCCCCGCGGCCGTGCAGGCGGTGCGGGACGGGATGGCGATGTGGGCCAATCCGTCCTCGCCGCACGCCGCCGGGCGCGCGGCACGCGCGGCGCTGGAGGCGGCGCGGGGGCGGATCGGGGCCGCTTATGGCTGGACCGGCGAGGTGTTGCTGACGAGCGGGGCGAGCGAGTCGCTGGCGATCGCGCTGGGGCGGTGCGTGCCGGGGCGGCGGATCGTGTCGGCGGTGGAGCATGACGCGGTGCTGCGCGCGGGCGGGCGTGCCGATGTGCTGCCGGTGGATGCGCTGGGGCGGGTCGATCCGGGCGCGCTGGGCGACGTGTCGGGCGCGCTGGTGGCGGTGCAATGGTGCAACAGCGAGACCGGGGTGCTTCAGCCGATCGCCGGGATCGCGGCGGCCGTGCATGACGGGGGCGGGTTGTTGCTGGTCGATGCCGCGCAGATGCCGGCGTCGGATGAACTGGCGGCAGTGGCGGATTTCGTCGCGGTGTCGGCGCACAAGCGCGGCGGGCCGCCGGGGACGGGTGCGCTGCTGGTGCGTGACGTGGCGACCTTGCACCCGAGCGGCGGGCAGGAGCGTGGCTATCGGCCGGGGACCGAGAATCTGCCGGGCGTGCTGGGGCATGCCGCGGCGCTGGACGAGGCGGAGCCGGATCATATTGCCCGTCGTGCGCGGCTCGATGACGCGATCCGGCGGTCGGGGGGGATCGTCGTGGCGGAGAACACCGCGCGGCATCCGGCGATCGGGGCGTACCGGATGCCGGGCGTCGCGTCGGCGGCGCAACTGATCCGCTTCGACCTGCAGGGAATCGCGGTGTCCGCCGGGAGCGCGTGCGCGAGCGGGAGCCTGAAGCCGAGCCATGTGCTGCGCGCGATGGGGTGGAGCGAGGAGGCGTCGCGCGAGGTGGTGCGGGTCAGCTTCGGCCGGACGACGACCGATGCGGAGGTCGAGCGCTTCACCGCGGCGTGGCGCGGGGTGGCGCGCGCGACCGGGCGGTTTGCGGCGTGATCTATCTCGATTATCAGGCGACGACGCCGCTCGCGCCCGAGGCGTTCGACGCAATGCTGCCGTGGCTGCGCGACCAGCATGCCAACCCGCACTCGCCGCATCGCGCCGGGCGTGCGGCGAAGGCGGCGGTCCAAGTGGCGCGCGCGCAGGTCGCGGCGCTGTTGCCTGCCGGCGGGCGCGTGGTGTTCACGAGCGGGGCGACCGAGGCGCTCAACTGGGCGATCAAGGGCGTGGGGGGCGCGATCGTCACGCAGGCGACCGAACATGCCGCGGTGCTCGATACCGTGGTGGCGAGCGGGCGCGCGAACGTGGTGGTGCCGGTCGATCGCAACGGGCGCGTCTCGCCGGAGGCGGTCGCGGCGGCGGTGCAGGAGACCGGCGCTCGGCTGGTCGCGGTGATGCTGGTCAATAACGAGATCGGGACGATCCAGCCGGTCGCCGAGATTGCGGCGGCGGTGAGGCCGCTCGGCGCGTTGTTGCTGTGCGATGCGGTGCAGGGGTTCGGGCGCGTCGCGATACCGGACGGGTGCGACATGGTCGCGATCTCTGCACACAAGATCTACGGGCCGAAGGGTATTGGCGCTTTGTGGCTGCGGGACGGCGTGACGCTCGCGCCGCTGCTGCATGGCGGCGATCAGGAGGGCGGGCGATCGGGGACGTTGAGCCCGGCACTGTGCGCGGGGTTCGGAGCGTCGGCGGCGGTGGCCAGGGCACGGATGGTGGAGGATGCGGCGGCGGCGGCGCGGTTGTTCGCGGTGGCGCGGGCGCGGCTGAGCGGGTGGACGCTCAACGGTTCCGAAGAGGCGCGCTGGCCGGGGAATCTGAGCGTGCGGCGCGACGGGCTGGATGTCGCGCGGCTGATGAGCGACGTGCGCGACGTTGCGTTCTCGGCCGGGTCGGCGTGTGCGAGCGGCTCGGGACGGACCAGCCATGTGCTGCGCGCGATCGGGCTGAGCGATGCGCAGGCGCGCGCGACGATCCGTATCGGCTTCGGGCGCTATACGCGCGAGGAGGAACTGGTGGCGGCGCTCGACCGGCTGGTGGCGGCGGCGGACGCGCAGAAGGTGGCGGCATGAAGGTGATTTTCGACGGTGACGAACTGGCCGCGACCGCGGGCGAGCGGTTGCTCGATGTGGCGCGGCGCAACGGGCTGGCGCTGGAGGGGACGTGCAACGGCGATCTGGCGTGCGCGACCTGTCATGTGATCGTCGACGCCGAGTGGTTCGCGAAGCTGCCGGCGGCGCGCGAGGAAGAAGAGGACATGCTCGATCTGGTCAATGACGCGCGGCGGACCAGCCGGCTGGCGTGCCAGATCGTGCTGACCCCGGAATTCGACAAGCTTTCTGTTAGCTTACCATAGGGTTCAGGGTCGGTGCAGCGCTGCCGGAGCATCTTGCCAATCAGGGCAGGGGATTTCGGGAGTAGAGCGTATGAAACTGATGACCTTGAGCTTCGCGGGCCTGATGGCGGCGATGACGCTGGTACCGACCGCCGCGACGGCGCAACCGGGACCGCGACATGGCTGGGACGACCGCCGCGGCTGGGATGACCGTCGCGACGACCGTCGCGGGTATGACGATCGGCGCGGACGCGATGACCGGCGCGGATGGAATGATCGGCGCGGATACCGCAGCGATCGTGGCTGGCGCGGAGATCGCTATGCGTGGAACGGCTATCGCGGGCCGCGCGCGCAGACGGTGTGCCGCTGGGTAGACGGTTATTACGGGCCGGAGCGCCGCTGTTTCCGCGTGCGTCGCTAACGGCTTGACGCTTTGACTTGATCGCGCCGCCCGGCTCCGCCATATGGCGCGCGGGAGTCGGGCGGACGTGGTCGTCGCCAACTTGGTCAGGTCCTGACGGAAGCAGCCACAACGATTTCGCCGCGGGTCGTTCCGGCTCCCACCGCGCGGACAGCGAGAGAGCGGCCTTGCCGCTCCACGCTGGCAAGCGCGGCCGGCGGGGCGGCGCAGCCGAACCCGACCGACGACGCGGCTTTGCCGCGGCGGGTTTTCTTCTTCGACACATTGGCGTTGGCTGAACCCGGCGAGCGGTTCGCGGGACTTCACAGCCATGGGCCCCTGCCTGCGCAGGGGCGACGGTGGTGCTGTATCGGGCAGCGGCAAGCCGGGCTCCGGATCTCGTCCGGGGCGACGGATCCCGGTCGGTCGGCGGTCCCTGCTATCCCCGGAGAAGCCTTCGACAAGCCGCGCGTGCGCTCCTATATCCCACGGCAATGTCCGACTCTCTCGACCTCGGTACGCCGCCGCAGCCTGTGGCAAGCGCGCAGCCTTATCGCGTGCTGGCGCGCAAATACCGGCCGCAGACGTTTGGCGCGCTGATCGGGCAGGACGCGATGGTCCAGACGCTCGGCAATGCGATCAAGCGCGACCGGATCGCGCATGCCTTTCTGCTGACCGGGGTGCGCGGGGTCGGCAAGACCTCGACCGCGCGGCTGATCGCCAAGGCGCTCAATTGTATCGGGCCGGACGAGCAGGGTGGCCCTACGATCGATCCGTGCGGTACGTGCGAGCCGTGCCGCGCGATCGCCGAGGGGCGGCATATCGATGTGATCGAGATGGACGCCGCCAGCCATACCGGCATCGACGACGTGCGCGAGATCATCGAGGCATCGCGCTATGCCGCCGTGTCGGCGCGCTACAAGATCTACATCATCGACGAAGTCCATATGCTGTCGAAGGCGGCGTTCAACGGGCTGCTCAAGACGCTGGAGGAGCCGCCGGCGCATGTGAAATTCCTGTTCGCCACCACCGAGGTGAACAAGGTGCCGGTGACGGTGCTGTCGCGCTGCCAGCGCTTCGACCTGCGGCGCATCCCGGCGCAGTTGCTTGCCGAGCATTTCGGGCGTGTCGTCGAGGCGGAGGGCGCGCAGGCCGACGACGAGGCGCTGGCGTTGATCGCGCGGGCGGCGGAAGGGTCGGCGCGCGACGGGTTGTCGATTCTCGATCAGGCGATCGCGCATGCCGATCTGGAAGGCGGCGGGGTGCGCGCCGAGGCGGTGCGCGAGATGCTGGGGCTGTCGGACCGCAACGCGGTGCGCGACCTGCTGGCGCTGGTGCTTGCGGCGGATGCGCCGGGCGCGCTGGCGGCGCTGCGGCGGCAATATGATCTGGGCGTCGATCCGCTCGGCGTGATGCGCGCGCTGCTGGAGGCGGTGCATGGCGTGACGCAGGTGAAGGTGGGCGCGCCCGACGATGCCGCGCAGCCGGCCGAGGAGCGCGCGGCGTATCGTGAGTGGGCCGGCAAGCTGTCGTTCCCGGCGCTGCACCGGCTGTGGCAATTGTTCCTGAAGGGGCATGAGGAGGTCGGGCGCGCGGCGCTGCCGATCGAGACCGCCGAGATGGCGATCCTGCGCGCAATCCATGCCTCGACCTTGCCTGACCCGGGCGAGCTGGCGCGGCGGCTGGCGGCGGGTGACGTGCCGGTTGCCGCGGCACCGAGCGCGCCGGCTGCGCCGGTCGCGCCACCGGCCCCGGAGGATCTCGCGCCGAAGGAATTTGCGGGGGTGCTGTCGCTGCTCGACGAGCGCGGGAAGCTGGACCTGCTGGTGCGGTTGCGGCGCGGCGCGAGCCTCGTGCGCTATACCCCGCCCGAGATCGTGTTCAGCGGGACGCGGCCGCTGTCGACCGATACGCTGACCGAACTGGCGGCGGTGCTGCGCGAGGCGACGGGGACGCCGTGGAAGCTGGCGATGGCCGACCTGCCCGGGGCACCGACGATGTACGAGGCCGAGCAGGATCTGGTGCAGGCGCGGCATGACGCGGCGCGCGCGCATCCGATCGTCGCCGCCGCGTTCGATGCCTTTCCGGGCGCCGAACTGATCGACCCGAAACCTGCGCAGAGGAGTATTACATGAAGGATCTCAACGACATTCTGGCGATGGCCCAGAACGTCCAGAACGAACTGCAAAAGGCGCAGGACAGCCTCGACACGATCGAGGTCGAAGGCGTCGCGGGCGGCGGGCTGGTGAAGGTCAAGGCCTCGGCCAAGGGGCGGATCATTTCGGTCGCGCTTGACGATTCGCTGATCGTGCCGTCCGAGAAGCAGATGCTCGAAGACCTGATCGCGGCGGCGCTCAACGATGCGCGCGCCAAGGCGGATGCGGCATCATCGACCGAGATGTCGAAGATGACCAGCGGGCTGCCGCTGCCGCCGGGGTTCAAGCTGCCGTTCTGATCCGGATCGGGACAGCCAAGTCCTTTCGGTTACGGAACATTGCCGAAGCGGTCGCATTCATGGCTCCATCAATCGAGAGGGAGAGAGCCATGAGTGACGATCGCGTAACGCAGACGCCGCACACCACGATCATCGAGCGCCGCCGCGGCGGCGGTGGCGGGGTGCTGATCGGGCTGGCGGTGCTGATCGTGGTGGCGGTCGCGGCCTATTTCATGATCGCGCGCGGCGATAGCGAGACGGCCAAGAACAATGCGATCACCTCGGCGGCGAAGAGCGTCGAGAGCACCGCGGACAAGGCCGGGTCGGCGATTGACGGGGCTGCTGACAAGAAGTGAGGATCGTGACCCCGGATGTGATCCGGGGTCCCTCCTCCAGATCGTCATGACGTATGGTGAAGTGTACCGTCCGTCATTGCGAGCGTAGCGAAGCAATCCAGGGCGTCATGGTCCGACTCTGGATTGCTTCGCTACGCTCGCAATGACGTGTTGAGGTGACGTCACCGGGCATTGATTGAACGCTGGATCGGAGCGGAGCCTCGGATCAAGGCCGAGCGACGGCTGCCGGCAAGGTGCATCTTACAACAGCGATCCCTGCCGGACGCCGCTCTCGCGCGGCGCCTGACGGAAGGCGGCGGTGGGGTCGATGTAGGGCAGGTCGGGGCGCCGGCCGGCGAACAGCTCTTCGAGCGTGACGATCTGGAGACGCGGGTAGCTTTTGCCCGTCGCGGCGGCGGTGAAGCGGCCGGCGGCGGCGGCTTCCTTCTCCATCGGTCGCGACGGCACGACCTTGGTGACGAACACCGCGGCGGCGGCTTTCTCGCGGATCATCGCGGAATGCAGGTCGCGGATCATCGTGACGCCGACATGGTCGCCGCCTTTCACCGACACCAGCGCGCGCTCGGTGCGGCGCCCGTCGGGCTTGAAGTAGATGATCCCGTCGATGCCGCCATCCGCGCCCTTCTTGCGGCCGGCATAGGGCATGGCGTCGACCATCGACACCGCCCACCATTGGAACTGGTATTTGTCGCGGCGGGCGAGGTCTTCGGCGGAGGCGAGGTCGCGCGGGGTGCCCTCGACCGTAAAGGCGACGCCGGGGAAGGCGGCCTGCATCCGCTTCTCGATCAGCGAGATAGCAAGATGCGTGACGTCGATCCCGATCCACTGGCGGTGGAGCTTCTGTGCGGCGTGGACGGCGGTGCCGCAGCCGCAGAACGGGTCGAGCACGATGTCGCCCTCGTTCGAGGACGCGGCGATGATCCGCTCCAGCAGCGCGAGCGGCTTTTGCGTGGGGTAGCCGAGCCGCTCCTGCGCCTGCGAGTTGAGCGCGGGGATGTCGGCCCATAGCGCCTGCACCGGCATTCCCTTCGCCTCGTCGAGATAGCGTTTGAGGCGGATGCCGCCGCTGCGCGTGAAGTGCAGCCGGCCTTCCGCGTCGAGGCGGCGCATCGTTTGCTCGGGCATCCGCCACAGCGACGTCACGCCCTTGTAGGCATAGGTGTAGCCGCCGCCCGACAGTCCCTTGGCGGTGAGGTTGTCATCGGTCCAGCGGCGGCCATCGGCATCGCTCTGGTTGAAGCGCGCCTCATAGTCCGGATCGTAGGCGGTGTAGACGGGGTGCCAGACGTAATCGGCGCCGCGCGTGTAGAACAGCAACGTATCGAGGTTGCGCCCCCAGCGTCCGCCATCGGCGTGCGCGGTGGTACGCTTCCAGATGATCTCGTTGCGGTAGCGCTCGGCGCCGAACACGCCGTCGAGCAGCAGCTTGAGGTAGTGGCTCGCGGTCGAATCGCAGTGGAGGTAGAGGCTGCCGGTCGGCTTGAGCACGCGGTGCAGCTCGATCACGCGCACCGCCATCATCGCCAGATAGGCCATCATGTCGTTGTCGCCGAGGAACGCGCGCATCGCGTTGAGGAGGTCGAACGCCTTGGTATGGCCGCTGCGCGCGACCTGGTCGAAGGCGTCCTCGGCGCGGTCGTTCCAGCGCCACGTGTCTTCAAACGCCTCGATCTGCGCATCGGCGCTGTCGCCGGTCGGGGAGCGGAAGAGGATGTTGTAGCTGGCGTTCGAGTTGAAGGGCGGGTCGAGATAGACGAGGTCGATCGTCGCGTCCCCGATCTCGCGGCGGAGGACGTCGAGGTTGTCGCCGTAATAGAGGTGGTTGGTGGGACGGTTCGCGCTGGACATAGGCGCGACTGGAGCGGGGCGCGGCGGGGTTGTCGCGGTGAGGTGGGGCCGTTTTGACGCTATGCGGCCGAACGCGGCGAAAACGGATCAATCTGTCATGAACGTCATCCCCGCGGAGGCGGGGATGACGTTCGTGGGAAGGGGTCAGCCGGGGCCGGCCAGCGCGGCGAGCAGCAGCAGCGCGACGATGTTGGTGATCTTGATCATCGGGTTGACCGCCGGGCCGGCGGTGTCCTTGTAGGGATCGCCGACCGTGTCGCCGGTCACCGCCGCCTTGTGCGCCTCCGAACCCTTGCCGCCGTGGTTGCCGTCCTCGATATACTTCTTGGCATTGTCCCACGCGCCGCCGCCGCTGGTCATCGACAGCGCGACGAACAGCCCCGAGACGATCACGCCGAGCAGCATCGCGCCGAGCGCGGCGAAGCCGCTCGCCTGCCCGTCGACCGCGCGGACGATGAAGTAGAGCGCGATCGGCGACAGCACCGGAAGCAGTGACGGAATGATCATCTCGCGGATCGCGGCCCGGGTGACGAGGTCGACGGTGCGGCCGTAATTCGGGCGGCTGGTGCCCAGCATGATGCCGGGGTTCTCGCGGAATTGCTCGCGGACTTCCTCGACCACCGCGCCGGCTGCGCGGCCGACCGCGGTCATCCCGAATGCGCCGAACAGATAGGGGAGCAGCGCGCCGAGCAGCAGCCCGACGATGACGTAGGGATTGCTCAGCGAGAAATCGACGGTGAGGTCGGGGAAGTAGGTCTTGAGGTCGGTGGTGTAGGCGCCGAACAGCACCAGCGCCGCGAGCCCGGCCGAGCCGATCGCATAGCCCTTGGTCACCGCCTTGGTGGTGTTGCCGACCGCGTCGAGCGCGTCGGTGCGTTCGCGGACTTCGTCCTCGAGCCCGGCCATTTCGGCGATGCCGCCGGCATTGTCGGTGACCGGGCCATAAGCGTCGAGCGCGACGACCATGCCCGCCAAGGCGAGCATCGCGGTGGCGGCGAAGGCGATGCCGATGATCCCGGCGAGCTTGTAGGCGGCGATCACCGCGATCACGATCACCAAAGTCGGCAGTGCGGTCGCCTCGAGGCTGATCGCGAGACCCTGGATGACGTTGGTGCCGTGCCCGGTCTCGCTGGCCTTGGCGATCGACTTGACCGGGCGGTAGTTGGTGCCGGTGTAATATTCGGTGATCCAGACGATCAGCCCGGTGACGGCAAGGCCGATCATCATGCACCAGAACAGATCGGTGCCGGTGAACGCCGTGGCGGCGGGGACGCCGGCAGTCGCGGCATCCGCGCTGCCGGTGGTAATCGCGTCGAACGCCGCGTCACGATCGGCGTCGAGGAAGCCCGCGCCGCCGATCACCTTGTGCATGTCGCCCAGCGTCCATTGCGTGACCGCCCAGATCGCCGGCACCGACAGCAGCGCCGAGGTCCAGAAGCCCTTGTAGAGCGCGCCCATGATCGAGCCGCGCCCGAGCCGGACCATATAGGTGCCGATGATCGAGGTGAGGATGCACACGCCCCCGATCGCGAGCGGCAGGCTCATCAGGCGCATCAGCTCGGCAGGGCTCGCCTGGATCAGCAATGCGATCGACACCATCGTCACGCCGAGCGTCACAACATAGGTCTCGAACAGATCGGCGGCCATGCCCGCGCAGTCACCGACATTGTCGCCGACATTGTCCGCGATCACCGCCGGGTTGCGGGGATCGTCCTCGGGAATGCCGGCCTCGACCTTGCCGACCAGATCGGCGCCGACATCGGCGGCCTTGGTGAAGATGCCGCCGCCGAGCCGCGCGAAGATCGAGATCAGCGACGCGCCGAACGCGAGTGCGGTCAACGCCTCGATGATCGCGCGATCGTTGGGGAGCAGGTTGGACGGACCGGTGAGGTACCAGAAGAAGAGCGCGATCGCGAGCAGCCCGAGCCCGGCGACGAGCATTCCCGTCACCGCGCCGGAGCGGAACGCCATCGTCAGCCCGCCTTGCAACGAACCGCGCGCCGCCTCGGCAGTGCGGACGTTGGCGCGCACCGAGATGTTCATGCCGACGAAGCCCGCGAGCCCCGACAACAGCGCGCCGATGACGAAGCCGATCGTCGACAGCGTGCCCAGGGTGGCGAAGAGCACGATCGCGACGACGACGCCGACGATCGCGATGGTGGTATATTGCCGCCCGAGATAGGCGCGCGCGCCTTCCTGGATGGCGGCGGCGATATCCTGCATCCGCTCATTGCCCGGCGAGGCGGACAACACCTGTCGACTGGTCACGAAGCCATAGAGTACGGCGATCAGGCCGCAGACGATGGCAAGATAGACGATCGTCATGCCCTTCATCCCTCCTTGTGGCGCGTCCGGTCTGTCGCCGGTACGTCGCGCGGGAGGCGAGGCTAACAGGTGACCGCGTCAGCGCAAGCCGTGCTGATAGCCGAGCGACGCGGGGAGCGGGATCAAGCGCTTATCCTGCGTCAACGTCAGACCCGCGCCGGCGGCGAAGGTGCCGACGCGGGTGGCGGGGACGGGTAGCGGTTGGCCGGGGGAGGCGGCGAACAGCAGCTCGTAATCATCGCCGGCGGTGGCGGCGGCGAGCGGGTCGGTGACGCCACGGTCGAGCGGGACGGTGGCGAGGTCGATCGTGACCGCGAGCGCGCTGGCGGTCGCCATGCGCGCGGCGTCGATCAGCAGGCCGTCGGAGAGGTCCATCATGGCGTGGACGTGCGGGGCGAGCGCGCGGCCTTCGGCGAGCCGCGGGACGGGGCGGTGGTAGCGGGCGAGCAGCGCCGGGTCGCCGCTGCCAGCTAGGGCGATGGCAAGCCCGGCGCCGGCGTCGCCGATCGTGCCGGTGACGTAGAGCGCGTCGCCGGCCTTTGCGCCGGAGCGCGGCGGGGCGGGAGCGTCGCGGCCGAAGGCGGTGACGGTGAGGATGCGCGGGGCATTGGCGGGGAGGGTGACGGTGTCGCCGCCGAGCAGCGGGCAGGCGAGGCTGGTCAGCACCTCGGTGAGGCCATCGAGGAAGGCGGCGTCCCATGTTGCGTCGCCAAGCGGGTAGTTGAGGAGAATGCCCTCGACGGTCGCGCCCTTGGCGGCGAGGTCGGAGAGGTTGGTGGCGACCAGCTTCCACGCGACGTCCTGCGGCGGGTCGGTGGGGAGGAAGTGGACGCCTTCGACGAGCGTATCGGTGGTGATGGTGAGGCCGGCGAGGGTGGCGGTGTCGTCGGTAAGGCCCCGCGCGCCCGGGTGGAGCGGGAGCGTGCGGAGGCGGGCGAGGAAGTCGGCTTCGGTCATCGCCCGCGCGACCTCGTCATTCCCGTAAAGGCGAAACCTCTGCAAAACTCCCCTTCTTGTACCCCGGCGAAGGCCGGGGCCCAGGTGGGGGAGGTTTGTAACCAGCTGAAACACCTTGCCAACTGGACCCCGGCCTTCGCCGGGGTACGGCGTGCAAGGGGCATGGTCCTGCGCTTTCGCAGAAGCCTCGCGAAAGCGGGGATCCAGACGCGCAGGTCTGGCCAGAGAGGCGCTCCGACCAACAGATGGTTTGCTTTCAGAGAGGCGCCCTTCGTTCGCGAGCGGAACGCTGCCATTCTCGTCGCCCCGGACTTGATCCGGGGCCCCGCTTCTTCGTTGCGGCCGAAGGAAGAAGCGGGATCCCGGCTCAAGGCCGGGATGACGGTCCTTTCCTGTTCTTCAAGGCTGTGGCGGTCACTCATAGGCACCGCGACGCATGACGTAGCCGCGGGTCTCGTAGGGCTTCGGCAGCCCTTCGACCCACGCCCCATGTGCATGGGTGAGCGCGACCAGCTGCATCGGCTGGTCTGACGGCCAATATTGCACGCGCACCTCGTGCCGGTGAAGGTCGCGGTTGGGCTCCATCATCACCCAGCCGAGCGGGCGATCCTTGGTGGCACGCGCGCCGGCTTCGGCCATCGCGGTGCGGATGCGGTCGCGCGAGGCGGCGGGAAGATATTGCCAGACGACCGAATGCATCAGGACGCGCGTGACGCCGGGCTCCTGCGGCTCGGCGAGACGCGCCTCGACCCAGTCGGCGGCGTCGCCTCGCGCAAGGTCGACGGGGCGCGCGCGGACCATGTCGAGCGCGGTGGCGAGGCGGGTCAGACGCTCGTTATTGTCGACCCAGACATAGCCGGCCAGCCGCTCGGCCTGCGCCGGGTCGCGGACGTCGACCGGGGCGATGTCGACACCGCGCGTGCGGGTGATCGCGATCGGCGCGGCGGGCGGGGGCGGGCCGCGCCAGTCGGGAATGATCGCGAGCGGCGAGTCGGGCGTGCCAACGTGCACCCCGCCGAGATCGAAGCGCATCCGGTCGATCAGCAGGTTGAGCCCGGCGCTGGAGCCGATCTCCAGCACCTCCACGCGCGGGCCGAGCGCGGCGGCGACGTGGAGCAGGCCGGTCATCAGCCCTGCCGAACGCTGCGCCTCGTTGGTCTGCGGCGGGCCGTCGAGCCACGGCAGCAGCACCGCATCGTGGGTGGCGAGGATCGTCGCCAGCGTCGCGTCGTCGGCGGTGAAGGGGTCGGCGATGCCGCGACGGGCGAGCGCGTGGAGGCCACCGACGATGCGCAGTACCGTCGCGTCGGCGACCGGCTCGCCCGGCCAGTCGAGCAGCCGCGCGCCGGTCGCGGTGTCGCGGGCCAGCACGCGGGCGAGCCCGCGGCACAGAGCAGCGGTCTGCGGTGCGGCCATCGCGTCGCAATATTGCGCCTGCACCTCGAAGGCGGCGCGGTTGGTGGACTCGTCTGCCATGCGCGCCTCATTGCGCCCGCCGCGGTGCCTTCGTAAAGCCGCGCGCATGTCCGAGCCGCCCATTTCCAACCCGATCGTCATCGCCGTTCCCAAGGGACGTATCCTCGAAGAAGCATTGCCGTTGCTGGCGCGCGCCGGGATCGTCCCCGAGCCGGCGTTCGGCGACGAGAAAAGCCGCGCGCTGCGCTTTCGCACCGATCGCGACAGGATCGAGCTGATCCGCGTGCGCGCGTTCGACGTCGCGACGTTCGTGGCGCATGGCGCGGCGCAACTGGGAATCGTCGGCTCCGACGTGCTCGCCGAATTCGATTATGCCGAGCTGTATGCGCCGGTCGATCTGAACATCGGGCACTGCCGGCTGTCGATCGCCGAGCCGGCCGACATGGCCGCCAACGACGATCCGCGCGGGTGGAGCCATGTGCGGGTCGCGACCAAATATCCGCATGTTACCGCGCAGCATTTTGCACGCGCCGGGGTTCAGGCGGAGTGCATCAAGCTAAACGGCGCGATGGAGCTGGCGCCGACACTGGGGCTGGCCAGCCGGATCGTCGATCTGGTGTCGTCGGGCAAGACGCTGAAGGAAAACGGTCTGGTTGAGGTGGAGCGGATCATGGAGGTGTCGGCGCGGCTGATCGTCAATCGCGCGGCGATGAAGACGCGCGCGCATGTCTTTCCGCTGGTCGAAGCGTTTCGCGCGGCGGTGGCGGCATGATCCGGCTCGACACGCGGGACGGCGATTTCGCGCCGCGCTTCGAGACGCTGGTCGACGCGCGGCGCGAGGCGGCGAGCGATGTCGCACGCGACGTGGCGACGATCGTGCGCGCGGTGCGCGATGAAGGCGATGCGGCGCTGCATGCCTTTACGCAGAAGCTCGACCGGCATGACCTGAACGAGACCGGGTGGCGGGTCGATGCAGCGGCGTGCGCGGTGGCGTTCGACGGGCTGGAGCCGGAACTGCGCGCGGCGCTGGAACTCGCGGCGACGCGCATCCGTGCCTATCACGAGAAGCAGCGGCCCGAAGACGTGAGCTATACCGATGCGGCGGGCGTGCGGCTCGGCGCGCGGTGGCGGGCGGTCGATGCGGCGGGCATCTACGTGCCGGGCGGGCGGGCGGCTTATCCCTCGACCTTGCTGATGAACGCGATCCCGGCGCGGGTGGCGGGGGTCGAGCGGCTGGTGGTGGTGACGCCGACGCCCGACGGCGACGTCAATCCTTTGGTGCTCGCTGCCGCGCATCTGGTCGGGGCGGACGAGGTGTGGCGGGTCGGGGGCGCGCAGGCGGTCGCGGCGCTGGCGTACGGGACCGAGCGGATCGCGCGGGTCGATGTCGTGACCGGGCCGGGCAATGCGTGGGTCGCGGAGGCCAAGCGGCAGGTGTACGGCGTGGTCGGTATCGACATGGTCGCGGGGCCGAGCGAGATCGTCGTCGTCGCGGACGGCGCGAACGATCCCGAATGGATCGCCGCCGACCTGCTCAGCCAGGCCGAGCATGACACGACCACGCAGTCGATCCTGTTCACCGACGATGCCGCGTTCGGCGAGCGGGTCGCCGGGGCGGTCGAGCGGCAGTTGCAGGCGTTGCCGACGCAGGCGGTCGCTCGGGTGGCGTGGGAGGACAATGGCGCGATCGTGATCGTGCCGACATTGGAGTCGGCGATCCCGTTGGTCGACCGGCTCGCGCCCGAGCATGTCGAGCTGGCGTGCGACGATCCGCAGGCGTTGTTCGATCTTTTGCGGCATGCCGGGTCGGCGTTCCTCGGGCGACATACGCCGGAGGCGATCGGCGATTATGTCGCGGGGCCGAACCATGTGCTGCCGACCGGACGCCGCGCGCGGTTTGCGAGCGGGCTGGGGGTGAGCGATTTCATGAAGCGGACCAGCTTCCTGCAGCTCGATGAGACGGCGTTGAATGAGCTGGGGCCGGCGACGATTGCGCTGGCGCGAGCCGAGGGGCTGCCGGCGCATGCGCAGTCGGTGGCGCTCAGGATCCGGAGCAATCGGTAATGTTTGGTCGCCCGTGCGCAGGCAGGGGCCTATGACAGTTTCGTTCGGGTGATCGGTTTGACACAGAGGAGTTGCTCCTTGTGTCAGGCCGATCGGCCGACTTCGCAGACATGAGCCCCTGCCTGCGCAGGGGCGACGGACGGGAGGGCGGTGGCCCTCCCGCCGGCGATGACTTACGCGCTGGCGAGTTCCGCCTTCTTGTTCAGCTTCTTCTCGGCGAGCGTCGTGAGCTTGTCGTCGGTCGCCTTTTCCTCGTCGAGCGTCGCCTGCAACAGCGAGACGACATTGTCGTGGCCGAGCTGCTTGGCCCAGGCGATCAGCGTGCCGTAGCGGGTGATCTCGTAATGCTCGACCGCCTGTGCCGAGGCGATCAGCGCGGCGTCGAGCACCGCCTTGTCGGCGATCTCGCCCGCGACCTCGTTGGCTTCCTTGATGATGCCGTCGATCGCCGGGCAGGTGACCGCCTTTGCCTTCTGATCCAGCGCCTCGAACGCCTGCTCCAGCCGGG
The DNA here is from genome assembly GCF_902506455.1 of Sphingomonas sp. 8AM. Lineage (GTDB taxonomy): Bacteria > Pseudomonadota > Alphaproteobacteria > Sphingomonadales > Sphingomonadaceae > Sphingomonas. The sequence continues at coordinate 3,648,314 of NZ_LR733844.1, forward strand.
CGATCTGGCCCTCGGTTTCACGCAGATGCGTCTCGAAGCCCTTCTTCAGCTCGGGCGCGGTCGCCTTGTCGATCATCTTGGGCAGCGCCTTGGTGATCTGGTTCTCGGCGTAATAGATGTCCTGCAACTGATGCAGGAACAGGTCCTCGAGCGTGGCGATATCCTTGGTGAACAGGCCCATGTTTGGTCTCCTCGCGTGAATGACCAGCGACGAACGAGGTGACCGCGCGAGCGTTGCGCGCAAAGTGGTTGATCGAGGTCAAAGACGCGGCAGGGGGTGACGAACGCGCGCCAAGCGACTATGGCGCGCGGCCTATGTCCCGCACCGCTGCTCGTACCAAGGCCCGCGCCGCCGCGCGCCTCGCCGCCGTCCAGGCGCTCTATCAGCATGAGATGGAGGGCACCGCCATCCCCGTGCTGCTCCACGAATTCCACCAGCATCGGCTGGGCGCGACGATCGAGGACGTCGAATATGCCGAGGCCGACGTGACCTTCTTCGACGATCTGGTAACGGGCGTCACCGCGCGCGCCGGTGAGATCGACACGCTGGTCGAGGCAAAGCTGAGCACCGGCTGGACGCTGGAGCGGCTCGACAAGCCGATGAAGGCGATCCTGCGCGCCGGCACCTACGAACTGCTGGCGCGCGCCGACGTGCCGGTGGGCGCGGCGATCAGTTCCTATGTCGATGTCGCGCACGCTTTCTACCAGAAGCGCGAGGCGGGATTCGTCAACGGCCTGCTCGACGCGATCGGCAAGCAGGTCCGCGCCTGAGCATGGGCGACGTTGTCTCCTTGAAGCAGGCGCGCAAGACCAAGGCGCGCGTCGCGAAGGAGACGCAGGCCGCTGCCAACCGCGCCGCGTTCGGGCGGACGAAGGCGGAGAAGGCCGCCGATGCTGCAGAGCAGGCGCGCAAGGACGCGCTGCTCGACGGCGCCAAACTCACGGATAGCTGACGGTTTTCGGCACCTCGGGGAGCGGGATCCACTCGCTGTCATCGGGGACGCTGGCGAATTCACCGGCCTTCCACGCGCGCCTGGCCTCGCGGATCGCGTCGCGCGAGGAGTGGACGAAATTCCACCACACATGCCGCGGGGTCGCGAACGCCGCGCCCCCCGCCAGCATCGCGCGGCCACCCGCCTGTGAGCGGAGCGTCGCGGCCACGCCGGGGCGCAGCACGTACAGCCGCTGCGGCTCGAGCGCGAGGCCGTCGAGCGTCGCCTCCCCGCTGGCCAGATAGATGGCGCGCTCGTCGGTGCTGTTGTCGATCGGCACCGCCGCACCGGGGGCGAGCATGATGTCGGCGTAGATCGTCTCGGCATAGGCCGTTACCGGCGAGGTCGCGCCCCAGAGCGTTCCCATCACGACGCGCGCGGTCGCGCCGTGCGCGTCGACGACCGGCATCTTGTCGGCGGCGACATGCTCGAAGGCGGGGGCGCGATCTTCCTGTCCGTCGGGGAGCGCGAGCCACGTCTGGATGCCGTCCAGCCGCGGGCCGTCGACGCGCACGTCATCGGGGGAGCGCTCCGAATGGACGATGCCTGCCCCGGCAGTCATCAGGTTCACTGCGCCCGGCGTGATGCGGATGTCGCTGCCGAGCGAGTCGCGATGCTGGAACGCGCCCTCGAACAGGTAGGTGACGGTCGACAGGCCGATATGCGGGTGCGGGCGGACGTCGACGCCGTTGCCGGGCGGCAGATGCGCCGGCCCCATCTGGTCGAAGAACAGGAACGGGCCGACCATCGTCCGCTCGCGGTGCGGCAGCGTGCGATAGACCTTGAAGCCACCTAGGTCGTGAGTGGCGGGCTCCAGCGTCTGCAGCACCAGATCGTCGCGGGTCGACATGCGCTTCCTCCGTCAGCGTTTCCCGCCGCTTAGCAGCGAAGTCGCGTGGGCGGAACCGGCCGGAAAGCGGGGTCGTTGAGCGGACCGGAAGACGTAATTCTGGAGAAACAACATGAATTACAAAGGTTTGAGTGTCGGGCTCGGGCTGTTCTCGCTCGCGCTGGGCGCGGCCGAGCTGTTCGCGCCGCGCCGGATCGCCCGGCGGCTGAACGCCGACGATCATCGCGGCGTGGTGCGCGGGTTCGGGGTGCGCGAGGTCGTGTCGGGGCTCGGCATCCTCGCGAGCCCGGCCGCCTCCGCCACGGTGTGGAACCGTGTTGCGGGCGATGCGATGGACATGGGCGCGCTGGCGCTCGCCGCGCGACGCTCGCCCCGCAATCGCGCGATCTGGGGCACGATCGCGTTCGTGGCGGCGACGACCGCGCTCGACGTGCTGACCGCGCGCGGGCTGGACGAGCAGACGGGCAAGCTGTTCCCGGTGCGCGAGCCGGCGATGGCGTGACGGGAACGCGGACACGGATGGAAGGGTTGAAGCGGCCATGACCAAGAAAAAGCAGCAATCGCGCGCCGTGAAGGCGCAGGAAGCCCGGCGGACGCGGGCGATCGTCGCGGCGAGCGCCGTCGGCGCGGTGATCGCCGGCGTGGGCGCGGCGTTCGGCATGGGGTGGCTCGACCGCTTCCTGCCGACCGGCAATGCGGAGCATGACGCACCCGATCTCGCCGCTGACGCGCCGACGCCCGGGTCGACGCGCGCCCCCGAGGCGTTCCGGCCCGATCCCACCGCGCCGGTGCCGGCCTCGGAGCGCGAGGGGCTGCGGCCGGCGACCGGGCCAGCCCCGACGCTGGCGGCGACACGCGGCGAGATGGCGAACCAGACGGGATCGTCGAACGGATAAGGTCTGTCGATCGTCATTCCGGGCCGAACCCGGAATCCCGCTCCGATCTCGGCAGACTAAAGAAACGGGGTCCCGGATCACGTCCGGGACGACGGGGTTATCAGAACCACTGCATCACGGATGCCGAGAAGGGCGTCCACCAGCCGATGCGCACGCCAGCCTCGGCGAGCCGGTTGCCCGTCCATGCGTTGCAGGTTCTGATCGCGTCGTAGCGGCCCGATGCCGGGTAGAAGGCATCGTAGCCGGCATAGCCTCGTACCGCCACACCGCTTGCGCGGCTGGCGCGGATTACGGCGGCGAGGCGGCGGTATTCGTCCGGGCGTAATACGACCGCTCGTACGTCCTTCGTTACTTGCGGGCGTGGAATGTGCTCGACGTGGAGCAATGTTTCGTCGCTGCCGAAGGCGGCGTGCACAACCGTGGCAGGGCGCACGTCCGACCAGGTCGGGGTGCCGAGGAAGAAGTTCCGCTCGCCCCAGCCGACCGCGACATGGTCGTTCGCGGCATAGCGTGGGTCGGGGAGGTCGGCGGCGGGGAAGTCGCGGCGCCAGTCGATTCCGGCCGCAACCTTGGGCATCACGATGCCGGTGTGGACGCCATTGTCCTCGATCCAGACCGTCACGCCGCCGGTGGTCGGCGGCTGCCAGTCGCGGTTGCGGGGGATCGTCGAAAGGGCGGTGCCGGCGAGCAGATAGACGAACGTGACGATTGCGAACACGCCGAGCATGCGTGCTGCGATCGTCGCGATCCGCTTCAGCCCGCGCTTCATCGCGTCACAGGTCGAGCGCCCATCCGTCGCGCCCCTTCGGATCGATCGGACGGGTGGGGACATAGCGCTCGGCGCCGGCGGTCAGCCGCAGGATCGACCAGTCGCCACGACGATCGACCGCCTCGACCGTGCAGCCGCAGGCGATGAAGGCGCGCTCGACCTCGGCGCGCTGCGTCTCCAGCAACCCGGCCAGCACGATCGCGGCGTGCGGCGTCGCAATCGCGGCGACCTCGGGGGCCATCGAGATCAGCGGGCCGGCGAGGATGTTGGCGATCAGCAGGTCGTAAGGCGCCCGCGCGGCGATCGCCTCCGACAGCGCGCCGTCGGCGACGATCAGGTCAATGCCGGCGACATGGTTCGCCGCCATGTTCTCGCGGGTGACCTCGATCGCGGCCGGGTCGATGTCGGTCGCAGTGATCGACGCTGCGGGCCAGAGATGCGCGGCGGCGAAGGCGAGCAACCCGGTGCCGGTGCCGAGATCGATCGCGTTGGTGACGGCGCGGTCGGCGAGTCCGTCGAGCATCGCGAGGCAGCCCGAGGTGGTGGCGTGGTGTCCGGTGCCGAAGGCCTGTCCGGCATCGATCAGGAAGGCGCGGCCGCCCTCCGGCGCCTCGACCGGGTGCGCGCTGGTGTGGACGACGAAGCGGCCCTCGCGGATCGGCTCCAGCCCGGCCTGGCTCATCGTCACCCAGTCCTGTGCGGTGAGCGGGGTGACGGTCGGCACGGTGCCGGCGGCGCTGGGGACAAGCGCGGTGAGCGCGGCGAGCATCGCGGCGTCGGGCTCATGCTCGCAATAGGCGTCGAGCCGCCAATGCTCGCGATCGTCCTCGACCTCCTCGGTCGTCATCAGCACCGCGTCGATCGCGAGATCGTCGGCGGCGTCGATCGCCTCCGCCTCGGCGCGGGTGCAGGGCAGGGTGACGCGCCAGCTGTCGATGTCAGCGGACATAGCTGGCTCCATTGATGTCGAGGATCGCGCCGGTCATCGACGGCGGGGCGTCGATCGCGCAGAAGCGCGCGAGCGTCGCGACCTCGTCGGGCTGCGCGACCCGGCCGAGCGGGATGTCGGCGAGCAGTTTGTCGCCGCCGCGGCTGGCGAGATAATCGTCGGCCATGCCGGTCATCGTAAAGCCCGGGCAGATCGCGAAGGCGAGGATGTTGTCGCGGGCATAGCCGCGCGCGATCGTCTTGGTCATCGCGACCAGCCCGGCCTTGGCGGCGGCATAATGCCAGTGCGCGGGGGAGTCTCCGCGCCAGGCGGCGCGGCTGGCGACGTTGACCAGTCGCCCGCCGCCATTGCCCTGCCAGTGGCGGACCGCGTGGCGCGAAAGCTGCGCGGCGGCGGTGAGATTGATGCGCTGCGTCCGCTCCCAGCCCGCCAGCCAGTCGGCGTCGTCGCCGTCGAGCGGATTGGCCTCGAACACCCCGGCGTTGTTGATGAGCACATCGATCCGCCCGTCGAGCCGCTCGAGCGCCTCCGCCCAGAGCGCGTCGGGGGCGGCGGGGTCGGCAAAGTCGGCGGCGATGCCGCTGCTGGTGCCCTGTCCGGCGACCACCACGTCAGGAATCGCGGCCAGCGCTTCGGCGATCGCGGCACCGATGCCGCGGCTGGCGCCGGTAATGAGGATGTTGGTCATGGCGCCGTCTGTAACAACGCCGCGCGGATCAGGCTACGTTGGCAAAGCCGTCTGCTTCGGCACGCAGCGTCTCGAAGCGCTGCGCGATCATCTCGAATGACTGGCCGAGCGACTCGACCTCGCCCGCGACGGTCTGCGTCCCTTCGCGGATCGCGGCGATCGTGTGCGACATCGAATCGGCGGTAAGCGCGGTCTCGTCGACTGCGGCGGTGATCGCGGTGACGGTACGCGCCTGCTCGAACATCGAATCGTTGATCTGCGACGCCGCCCCGCGCAGCTGCTCGATGCTGGTCTGGATCGAGGCGGATTTCTCGACGGTGACGCGGGTCGCAGCCTGGATCGCGGCGATCTTCGCGGCGATGTCGTCGGTGGCGCGGGCCGTTTGATTGGCGAGGCTCTTTACCTCCTGCGCGACGACCGCGAAGCCGCGACCGGCGTCGCCGGCGCGCGCGGCCTCGATCGTCGCGTTAAGCGCGAGCAGGTTGGTCTGGCCGGCGATGTCGCGGATCAGCCCGAGGATCGACTCGATCGACTTGGCGTGCTCGTCGAGCGCAGCCGAGGCGGCGACCGCGCCTTCCGCCTGATCCGTCGCTGCGGTGAGCGTCTGCGTCGCAAGCTGCATGTCACGCTGGACGCTGCCGATCGCATTGATGAGCCCGGCGGCGGTCGAGGCCGCGTCGCGCATCGCCAGGGCCGATTGTTCGGCGGCGATCGAGACTTCGCTCGTCTTTTCGATCATCCCGCTGGCAGCGCCGGCGGTGGAGCGCGCCCGATCGCGGACGACCCGGCCGCGGCTGGCGATCGTATCGATGCCGGTGCCGATCCGGGTGCGGAACGCCGCGGCCCGTTCGGCGCGCTGCGCGCGGGCGCGCGCCACGCCGATCACGCCGAGCTGCGTCGTCAGCAGGTCCGACTCGAGCATCGCCATCCGCAGCAGCGCGTTGCCGAGCCGTAGCAATTGCGGTGTATCGTCGCCGACGGCCGCCGCGATGATCGCGGTTACGCGGCAATGCGCAGCCGACAGGCCCGAGAGCAAGGCGGTCAGCGGAATGCCTGCCGCCTGCGAATCGTCGACCTGCGTAACCACCATCTCCTGCCATGCGACGCTGAGCGGCTGGCGGTAGCGGAGTTGCGTGTAGGTGACCGCGACCTGCACCCGCCCTTCGCGATCCGGCGCCGACAGTTCGCGAACCGCCGCCGGGACGTTGCTGCGCGAGGCGAGATGCGTCCAGAAGGTTAGCGCGATCTCGCGCCAGGCATCCTGCGCGTCGAGGATCGCGGCGATCTCCGCACAGTCGGTCACCACCTGCCCGTCCGGGTCGAAATCCCGCGCACGCTCGGCAAGCGGGCGCAAATCGTGGTGGACGAGCGAGTTCATTGTGACGGTCCCCCCCCTTAGAACGTCAGGCGGCGACGCGGGTGGCGAAATTGCCGGCGCGCGTGTCGAGATCGCCCAGCCGGCTGGCAAGCGACTCGAACCCGGATCCGAGCTGATCGATCTCGCTGGCGACCGCCTCGGTGTCGGCGCGGATCGTGGCGATGGTGTGCGACATCGAGTCGGCGGCGAGTGCGGTTTCGTCGACCGCGGCGGTGATCGCGGTGACGGTCTGCGCCTGCGATTCCATCGCGTACCGGATCCGCGTCGCCGAATCCTGTACCTCCGCCACGGTGTTGCGGATCGAGGCCGAGGTGTCGACGGTGACGCGCGTCGCGGCCTGGATCGCGGCGATCTTGGCAGCGATGTCGTCGGTGGCGCGGGCGGTCTGGTTGGCGAGGCTCTTCACCTCCTGCGCAACGACCGCGAACCCGCGACCGGCATCGCCGGCGCGGGCGGCCTCGATCGTGGCGTTGAGCGCGAGCAGATTGGTCTGACCGGCGATGTCGCGGATCAGGCCGAGGATCGACTCGATCGACTTGGCGTGATCGCTGAGCGCGCCCGAGACGGTGACCGCGTCACCGGCCTGCGAGGCCGCGCGGGTGGCGATGTCGGCGGCGACTTCGACCTCGGCGCGCGCATCCTCGATCGCGCGGATCAGCCCGGCGGCGGTGGAGGCGGCATCGCGCATCGCGACCGCGGATTGCTCGGCGGCGGCGGCGACCTCGCTGGTCTTGCCGAGCATCCCGCGCGCCGACGAGGACGCGACCGACGCCTGCGAGCGCAGGCTGTGCCCCTCGTGTGTGGTCGCCTCGACCGTGGCCGCGATCTCGTTACGGAAGTCGGCGGCGAGCTTGTCGCGCGCGCCTTGCGCGTTGTGCGTCGAATAGACCGCGTAGATCGCGACGGTGATCTCGCCCTCCAGCGCCGACAGCCGCATCAGCGTATCGATGAGCTGCGGCAGGCGCGGATCCTCGCGCGGCACGCTCGCCATCAGCACGCCCAGCGCGGCGCGATCACTGGCACTGATCATCGCCAGCAACGCCATCGGGGAAACCTTGGCCGCATAGGCCGAGGCGACCGACCGTTCGATCGACTCGACCCACGCACGCTCACGCGTGCGCAGGAAGCGGTTTTCGAGGAAGGCGACGCCCAGGTCGATCATCCGCGCCTCTTCGTAGGAGACGTGGTTGGCGGTGGTGCCGAAGCAGCGCTTCCAGTGCGACCAGTAAGCATCGGCGATCGCGCGCGCCTGCGGGCGCAGCGTTTCCCAGGCTTCGCGTGCAGCGCGCGTCAGCTCGCCGTCCAGATCGAACACGTCAAAACGTGCGTTGAGGTCCAGCGCGGCGGCGACGGATCCGATCGGTGGCAATTCGTTGGGCAACACCTGCTCCGTGCGATAGGGAAGGACCGGCATCGGACTAGCGGCGATCCGTTAACAGCCGGTTAGGGAGCAACAGCGGTTTTGGCGGCGTCGATCCGGCCGCTGCGCTTGCATCACGCGAGCCGCGGACGCATAGACCGCCGCAAACCCGCCAGCACCCGCCCATCATCAAGGAAATACGCGCTTGGCCTCGAAACCCGCCCGCCCGCGCAGCCCGCATCTGTTCAGCGGTCCCATGCAATTCCATTATCGCTGGAGCCCGGCGATGACGGTGTCGATCGTCCACCGGGTGACCGGGACGGGCATGGCGACCGTCGGGACGCTGCTGCTGGTGTGGTGGCTGGCCGCGATCGCGGCAGGCCCGGCGGCGTATGGCGTTTTCCTCGACGTCTTCACCACCTCGACCGGGGCGCTCAACATCCTCGGCTGGGTGGTCGGCGTCGCGCTGACGTGGTCGGTGTTCCAGCATATGATGAGTGGGATCCGCCATCTGGTCCTCGATACCGGCGCGGCGTTCGAGCTGAAGGTGAACCGCCGGCTGGCCGTGCTCACCTTCGTCGCTTCGGTCGTGCTGACCGTGGCGTTCTGGCTTTTCCTGGGGATCAAGTAATGGGTACCGAGATCGGCCGCGTTCGCGGGCTGGGCAGCGCCGGGCATGGCGCGCAGCATTGGTGGCACCACAAGCTGACCGCGGGCAGCAACTTCCTGCTCCTCGTCTGGCTGCTGACGTCGATCGCGATGCTGCCTTCCTACGATCATGGCACGGTCCGGTTGTGGCTCCATTCGGCGTGGGTGGCGGTGCCGATGGTGCTGTTCATCGCCTCGGTCTTCTACCATTTCCGCCTCGGTCTGCAGATCGTGATCGAGGACTATGCCCATAAGGAAAGCCGTTTCGTGCTGACCGTGCTGGTGACCGTGTTCACCTTCGCCACCGCCGGCACCGCCATCTTCTCGATCCTCAAGGTCGCTTTCGGAGCCACCGCCTGATGTCTGCCGACGCTTACAAGATCATCGACCACACCTATGACGCCGTTGTCGTGGGTGCGGGCGGCTCGGGGCTGCGCGCCACGATGGGTATCGCCGAGAGCGGCCTGAAGACCGCCTGCATCACCAAGGTTTTCCCGACCCGCTCGCACACCGTTGCGGCGCAGGGCGGGATCGCCGCCTCGCTCGGCAACAACTCGCCCGACCATTGGTCGTGGCACATGTTCGACACCGTCAAGGGTTCCGACTGGCTCGGCGACCAGGACGCGATCGAATATATGGTCCGCGAGGCGCCCGCCGCCGTCTACGAGCTGGAGCACGCCGGCGTGCCGTTCAGCCGCAACGACAATGGCACGATCTACCAGCGGCCGTTCGGCGGGCATATGCAGAACATGGGCGAAGGTCCGCCGGTGCAGCGCACCTGCGCCGCCGCCGACCGGACCGGCCACGCCATGCTTCACGCGCTCTACCAGCAGAGCCTGAAGTATGACGCCGACTTCTACGTCGAATATTTCGCGCTCGATCTCATCATGGAGAACGGCGCCTGCCGCGGGGTGATCGCGCTGTGCATGGAAGACGGCTCGATCCACCGCTTCCGCGCGCATTCGGTGGTGCTGGCAACCGGCGGCGGCGGGCGCGTCTACCAGTCGGCGACCTCGGCGCATACGTGCACCGGCGACGGCAATGGCATGGCGTTGCGCGCCGGACTGGCGTTGCAGGACATGGAGTTCGTGCAGTTCCACCCGACCGGCATCTACGGCGCGGGCGTGCTCATCACCGAGGGCGCGCGCGGCGAGGGTGGGTATCTCACCAACTCCGAGGGCGAGCGCTTCATGGAGCGCTATGCCCCGTCCGCCAAGGACCTGGCGAGCCGTGACGTCGTCGCGCGCTCGATGGCGATGGAGATGCGCGAGGGCCGCGGCGTCGGCAAGGACAAGGACCATATCTTCCTCCACCTCGACCATATCGATCCCAAGGTGCTGCACGAGCGGCTGCCGGGGATCACCGAGACGGGGAAGATCTTCGCGGGCGTCGACCTGACGCGCCAGCCGCTGCCGGTGACCCCGACGGTCCATTACAATATGGGCGGCATCCCCTGTAACTATCACGGTGAGGTCGTGCGCCTGAAGGACGGCGATCCGGACTCGGTGGTGCCGGGGCTGTTCGCGGTCGGGGAGGCAGCGTGCGTTTCGGTGCACGGCGCGAACCGGCTCGGCTCCAACTCGCTGATCGATCTGGTGGTCTTCGGGCGCGCGACCGGATTGCGGCTCAAGGACACGCTCAAGCCGAACACGCCGCACAATCCGCTGCCCAAGGGCTCGGAAGAGCTGGCGCTCGGCCGGCTTGACCATTTCCGCCATGCGACGGGCGGCACGCCGACGGCCAAGCTGCGCGCCGAGATGCAGCGGACCATGCAGCGCCATTGCGCGGTGTTCCGCGACAGCGAATTGCTCGGCGAGGGTGTCACCAAGATCGAGACGATCTATCAGGGGATGAACGATGTCAGCGTTGCGGATCGCTCGCTGATCTGGAACACCGATCTGGTCGAGACGATGGAGCTGGACAATCTGATCGGCCAGGCGGTCGTGACGATGAAGAGCGCCGACAATCGCAAGGAAAGTCGTGGTGCGCATATGCACGAGGACTTCCCCGAGCGCGATGACGCGAACTGGATGAAGCATACCATCACCACCTTCGATGGCTGGGGCGGCAAGGGCGGTGCGACGCACATCGATTATCGCCCGGTGCACGATTATACGCTCACCGACGATATCGAGTATATCAAGCCGAAGAAGCGCGTTTACTAAGCGCCGATCCTGGCCCCGGGCTTGATCCCGGGGCCACGTTTTCTAGTGCGCGCGACACGAAGCGGGCCGCGGCTGAAATGCGCGGCGACAGCTGTGGTGAATGTACTACGGCTTTTGTCGTAGCGGAGAAAGAGCGTGTGCCGAATGTCACGCTCGGAATACCGCATTGCCGCGATGTAGGACAGCGGCGGAACTCGCGCCGCGCTCGCGGCTTGAGCGCGGCATGACCGATAACAACGCAAATTCGTATCCGCTGCTCGCGGTCCCGCACATCCAGCTTCACGGCACCGTGGACGAGATGATGTACGCCAATTTCAAAGACCAGCTCGCCGCCGCGCCGGGCGACGGGCCGATCGTCGTCTCGATCACCACGCTTGGCGGCGATCCCGAAATGGCGCGGGCGATGGGCGACTCAATCCGGCTGCTGCGCGAATATACCGGACGTGAGGCGCTGTTCCTCGGCAAGGTCGCGGTCTATTCGGCGGGCGCGACCTTCATGTCTGCCTTCCCGGTCGACAAAAGGTTTCTGACGCGCAACTCGCGGATCATGATCCACGAGCGGCTGATGAACTCGACCATCCAGCTTTCCGGACCGCTCAACACGCTGGCGCCGGTGCTCAAGGCCAAGCTGAACGAAATCGAGGATTCGATCCGTATCCAGGAAGAAGGCTTCGCCGATCTGGTGCGCGGCAGCAAGGTGACGCTCGACGAAATCAAGGAACGTGCGCCGAACAACTGGTACATCGAAGCGGCCGAGGCCCGCGAGCTGGGGCTGGTACTCGACGTGATCTGACGCTCACGCGAAGGCCGGCGCACGGCGGAGCTGCTGATAGGCGGCAATGACCTTGCCGAGCGCCGCCTCGTGCGTGCGGTCGCCGCCGTTGCGGTCGGGATGATAACGGCGGACCAGCTCGGAATAACGTTTGCGCAGCGCGCTGCGGTCCGCATCCTGCGGCAATCCGAGCGTTTCGAGGCTGCGGCGGTCTTCGCCGGTCAGCGCGCGGCCGGGCGGGCGCGGCGCGGTACGCGCGTATTTCGCACCAATCGCCTCGAGCGGGTCGGCGAAGTCCGCCCAACGTGGACCCTGATCGCCCATCCTCGTCCGCGAGAAGGCGCGCGTCTCGGCTTCCCAACCGGCCAACGGGCGCTGCGCCTGGTGGATTTCATCGGCAGTCATGCCGTCGAAGTAATTGTAGCCGGCGTTGAAGGCGCGGATATGGTCGAGGCAGAACCAGCGGAAGCGCGGCGGGCCGTCGTGCGCGCCGGCACCCTCCAGCGGCGGCGCGCGGAACTCGCCGGCCTCAGCGCAGCCGGGATGCGCGCAGGGCCTGTCCGAGTCCGCCACCCGGCCATGAAAACGCGTATGGGGTCGATCGTTTCGGGGCTTCACCACTCACTCGTCGCTTGACGCTGAAAGGGCGCTATATGGGGTCGCATGAACCACATCGCCACCGGCTCGATTGCCGCCGAGATCACCCAGCGGCTGACCGCCGCACTCGCCCCGACCCGGCTGGAGGTCATCAACGAAAGCGCGCAGCATCGCGGCCATCTCGGTGACGACGGGACCGGCGAGAGCCACTTCCGCGTCATCGTCGAGAGCGCGGCCTTCGCCGGTCAGTCGCGGGTCGCGCGACAGCGGCTGGTCAACCGGGCACTCGCTGATCTGCTCGCCGAGCGTATCCATGCACTCGCGATCCAGACCACCGCGCCCGGCGAATGACCCGCGCCCGGTGGTACCGGACGACCGTCAGGCGGTGCGGCGGCCAGCCCGCCGCCGCCACCGCCCGCTCACGCCCCGGTCAGTCCTTGAGCGCCGCCGGCACCGTGCCGCCGCTCTTCTCCAGCTCGCGCATCACCGCCTTGTGGAGCCAGATGTTCATCTCGGCCGAGCCGTCCTTCTCGCCGGTATAGCCGAGCTCGGTCGCCAGTTCCTTGCGGTTGGCGAGGCTGGAATCGAGGTCGAGCAGCTTCATCAGATCGACGATCGACGTCCGCCAGTTGAGATCGGGGTTGCCCTTCTGCTGCGCGATGCCGGTCAGCACCGCCTCGACATCGACCGGGGCCTGCGCGGCCGGCGCGGGCG
>NZ_LR733847.1 GCF_902506455.1 Sphingomonas sp. 8AM
GCATAGTGGTGTTGGCGGGCTGACGCCCGCCGATGCTGCCAAGCGGGTTGTGCAACACCGCCCCGACGGGCACCATGACAACCCCGGACTCCAGTTATGACTGGAGGAGCTTTGGGGAGCACGTCAGGCCGCATATATCACCGATTCTGCGACAGCGTGGTTTGCAACGAGGTAGCCTTTCACCTCAGCTCCAGAGTCTTAGCAATCTGTTAAGCTGGTTATGTCATCATCGCAGCCGAAGGAGCGTTCGGTGCGAAATTTCCAGGAAGAAGCTCGGCTGAACGCCCTTCAGCAACTGAAACTTCTTGATACCCCGGCTAGCGAGAGCTTCGACCGGATCACGCGCATGGCAAGCCAGATATTTGGCCTGCCGGTAGCCGCGGTCTCGCTCACCGATCATGATCGGCAGTGGTTCAAGTCGCGCGTCGGCATCGATCACTGGAGTATCCCACGCCACAAGGCGCCCTGTGCAGAGGTCGCTGAAACGGCCGAGCCGTTGGTGATTGACGACTTCCTTGCCGACCCGTTTTATGCAGACAGCCTGCTCGCGCAGAACGGCACCCGCTTCTACGCTGGCGCCCCGCTCGTCACCAGCGACGGATATGGTTTAGGATCGCTATGCGTGCTCGGCACGGAGCCTCGCCAAGCTTCGCCGGGCGAGTTGCGAGCGCTCACCGACCTGGCGGCGATGGTCATGTCGCAGATCGAGCTGCAACACGCGTTCGGGCGCGTCGATCCCGTCAGCGCTCTACCTAGCCGCACCCAGTTCCGAGAAGATCTGATCGATCTCGCACGCGACCTGCCCGGTGAGCAGCGCTTCGCCATCGTAGTCGATCTCGCTCGCGACGATCAGGTCAGCAAGATGGCGCGTGTTCTCGGCGGCGGGCGCGTGGACGAGATGGTCCGGGAAGCGGCGATGACTCTCCGGGAGGCACTCGACCCTGGCCGTACGGTCTATCACGTCGGCGCCACCCAATTTGCCTTCCTGTCTCCACCGGGGCTCGACCAAGCGACGTACCTGAACGTGCTGCGGTCCCGCTTTGAGCAGTTGCGGACCACCTCCTCGGTCCGCTTCGTCACCAGCGTCGCCGTCGGCGTGCGCCCCTTCACCTTGGGAGACATATCGGCTGACGATATCCTGCGAGGTGCCGTCAGCGCGGCTCAGGATGCTCGTACTGCCGACGGAGCGATCAGCCTATACTCCGCTGCGAACGATCGAACGCATCGGCGCCAGTATGACCTCCTCCATGATCTTGGTGCTGCTCTGGGAGCGAGGGACCAGTTGCGGCTCGTCTATCAGCCGCGCATAGATTTGGCGACAACCCGCTGCGTTGGCGCAGAAGCGCTACTGCGGTGGCGTCACCCGACACTCGGAGAGATCTCTCCGGCCGAATTCATCCCGCTTGTCGAGCAGACATCACTCGCGCGTGCGGTCACGCAGTGGGTGCTTGATGCCGGAATGGACCAGCTCGCGTACTGGGCTGCACAGGGGATCAGCCTAACGCTTTCCATCAACGTTTCGGCTGCAAACCTGGCGGAGCTCGACCTTATACAGCGCATCCAGCTGGGCCTGCTCAAGCGTCATCTGCGGCCTGATCAGCTTGAGATCGAGCTTACCGAGAGCGCGATCATGGATCAGCCTGAGCAGGCCCTCGGCATGTTGCGTGAATTGGCGTCGACGGGCACTTGCGTCGCGATTGACGACTTCGGGACCGGTCAGAGCAGCTTGGCGTATCTGCAACGGTTGCCAGCGCAGATAGTCAAAATCGACCAGGCCTTTGTGCGCGACCTCGTCCAGGATCATGGATCCGACTTCGTGCTGGTGGAGACGATGATCGGCTTGGCACATAAGCTCGGCTTTCGCGTCGTAGCCGAAGGGGTCGAGACGCCGGAAGCAGCAGCAATCCTTGCGGAGGCCGGGTGTGAGGAAGCTCAAGGGTTCCTGTTCGCGCGGCCTATGGAGGCTATGCAGCTAGAGCACTGGCTGGCCAACGATCGTGCGCACGGGGAACCCAAAGCGCACACTGCCTGAAAGGGAAGATTAGGCCGCCGGCTATCGCCGTCGCAAATGTCCTGTTTGTCGTACATCGGCGGCATGCCCCCAAGCCGCTCTGGTTGGCAGTGAGTGACCGGGTTTGGTGGTTAGCGACCCCCGCGCGCTGAGCGACGGAGGCGAAGGCTACGTCCGCTCCGTTTCGTGATTTTGAGCCGGATGGCAACCTACATTAAACGGCCCTACAGCGAGGCATGACGTCCACTCGCCGCTTCGTAGTGTCGCCCCGAACAGAGCCTGGAAAACAACGCCCTTCGCCCGCGACGCCCGCCAGATCAGCGCGCGGGAGCCACCGGCCGATAACGTGCTGCAACACGTCGCTCCGTCCATCTTTGCGCAGGAAGCGCACGACAGTCGTTCCGATCGCTACGTCTATGGCAAGCAGCGTGCCCGGCGCCGCGCCCATCGCCACGCGCTCATCAACCTGTCGCTTCAGGTGTTGCGCGAGGCAGCGCAGCGGTCGGCGCGGGAGGCTGTTGGAACGATTGAGGTTCGGCTTGCGCTGGACATTTTTCGTCCGTTTGTGCGGGAGCAACGGCTGCTCACTGAGTTCTGGAAAGCTGCAACGGCCGAGCCGCGGCACCCGTGGACGGGCTGCCATCTTCCTTATCGCTGGATCGTGCAGTGTCTCGTTGATCAGGGTGCCGAGGTCGACCAAGTCAACCAACCCTAGCTATTTAGTCTCTGACCGCTTCGCACACTCTACGGAGCCGGTGCGCTCCGTTTTGGCTACAAAAAGGAGGGTTGCTCAGCAGCATGCACGCGGTTCCGCCCGGCAATCTTCGAGGCATAGAGCGCGCGATCAGCACGGTGAATTAGCGCTTCGGCGCTCTCCCCTTCTGAGGCAATCGCGACGCCGATGCTGATCGTGACGGGCGGCTCGTCTGACTGCGGGGTAGAGGCTTCCACTGCGCCGCGCACTCGTTCAGCAATCGCCATCAAGGCTTCGATCTCTGCGCCTCGCAGGATCAGCAGAAACTCCTCGCCGCCGAATCGACCTGCGCGATCGGATGAACGAAGGACTCCTGCAATCGCATCAGCTACCCGGCGCAGCACTCGGTCACCGGTTTGATGCCCGTAGTTGTCGTTGACTGCCTTGAAATGATCGACATCGAGCAAAGCCACGGCCACGGGCGTTTGTGCCATTGCGTCATGAAGCAGCGACAGAATGCAGCGGCGGCTGGCGAGCCCGGTAAGCTGGTCCGTATCCGCCGCAGTCATTGCCGCCGTCGCGGTCTGCGCGGCCTCTAGGTGTGCGATGCGTAGCTGCCGCACCAGCTCGTCGCGTTTCGCGAGCAACGCTGCCAGCGGCAACGCAGACATCAAGAGCGCCAGCAGGTAAATCTGGAGAAACAGCAAGGCCGCTGATGTCAGATGGAGCGGAGTGAGCGGCCCGAAGCCCTGCGCAGTCATGACCGATCCGGTACTTGCCACGATCACGACGCCCGCAGCAGCACCAAAGGGGCCCAGCCGGTAGGTCACCGCTATCTGCGCCAGCATCGGCACGAAAAGGATCGGATAAGTCGATTGGCCGAACACCAGCAAACTGACCAACGCCATCATGCCGAGCAGCGCGGCGATCTCCCACGGAGATCGATTGGTACGCACGCGCGCTGTACGGCGCGTCAGGGTCCAGCCGGTCAGGACCAGGGGCGTGACGATCATCATGCCCAGCGAGACGGTCACAAACCATGACAGAAAGAAGTCGATGTTGTTCGCGCCCGAGATGAACGTTGCCAGGGCCGCACTGCAAAAAGCGCCGCAGATTGTTGCCGACGCCAAGCGACCAACCTGCCGCGGGGACGTCATGTCAGGGGGCTCGTCGCCATGCCAGTGCTGGCACAGCCGTACGACAATCGTCGCTTCAACAATGTTTGCCGCGGTGAACGCCAGTGCGTTCGTCACGCCGACCCCAGAAAGCAGATTTGCTGCGACACTCGCGACTGCTGCAGTCAAGAGATGCCCTGCGGCCTGTCCCGGCCGAGCAATCAACAGTGCAGCAACAAGGATGCCACTAGCCGGCCAAATCGTCCCAAAACCCTTGGCGTTAAGGGTCAGCAGCATCGAGCCGAGCGCCGCTAGGAAATAGGCCAGCCCGGTGCCCACCGAGCCTAGATGCCCTGAGCTTGGCACGATCATCTCGTCCGTCGCACATCGTCCCGGCATTGGGCTTCTCTAAACCGGAGGCGGCGGCGGCGAAAGGGCACCGTGCGCGCAAGTTGACTCCGCCGCGACAGCCAGCACCATAAGGCCATGTGCAACCGCTACCGCATGACCGAGGCGCAGATCGCGCTGGCTGCCCGCTACGGCATCGAGGCGCCTTTTCCGCCCGATCACACGATACCGCCGCCTGAGCTATTCCCCGACAAGCCGGTCTACGTCGTCCGCCAAGAGGGCGGCACCCGTGCGCTCGACATCATGCGCTGGGGCTTCCCGCGAAAGGTGCCGGGCAAGCGCATCGACAAGGGGACCGGCAAGCCAGTGCTGCTCGACACCAAGGTCACGAACGTACGGAACTACACCTCGCCGTTCTGGAAGTCGGCCTTGGCGAACCCTGAGCGGCGGTGCCTCGTCCCCTTCACCAGCTTCAGCGAGTACGGCCCCGGACCGACTGGCAAGCGCCCGTTGTTCTGGTTCGACGTGCCCAGCCGGCCGATCGTCAGCTTCGCAGGCGTGTGGCGACCGATTGACGGCGGCGGCGCGGTGTTCGCGTTTCTGACGACCGATCCCAATCCACTGGTTGCGCCGATCCATCCCAAAGCCATGCCGGTGCTGCTCGACGAGGAAGACGAGGAGCGCTGGCTTACGTGCTCGTTCGACGATGCCGTTGTGCTGGCCAAACCCTACCCATCGCAGCTCATGTCGGCGCGATCGGAAGCGGCGCAATAACGGCACCAAGGCTTCGGAGCAGCCGTCGTTAAGCCTCTAAGGCCTGGAGGTCACCTACGGAGTCTCAGAACCACTCATCGGCTCGCGGCGTCTCGTCCCGAATATGCTGGAACGCCCTTTGCACATGGAGCCGATACCGGCCGACAGCATCTCGCTTCCAACGATAAAGCGTCGGATCATCCCCCTCGTACTTGCGAAGCGTGTCCAACGCCTCTTCAGGCCGGACCTTCAGCTGCTTAACAAGATACAGAATGTCGTCGGCCTCACCTATGCCCCCGGCGATGCACATCTCGATCATGCCCTCGCGCACGAGATGGTACGACGCGTAGAAGCCCATCGAGTGACGAAAACGCTTCATGTCGCCCAACATAATCTGCGCCTTCTTTGACATGACTTTAACAGCTTGGATTTTGGTACTCACTCAACTGTCTCCGAAAAAAATGAGAGGTGATGCCCCATCCAGCGCGTGCGGGATGGGGACTGAGGTTCAGGCGATCGTGGGAAGGCCACGCTGCTTCTTCGCTCCGGCTTCAACGGCGGCGAGCAAGGTGTCGTTTGCTAAATGCGCATAGCGCTGAGTGCTCTGATAGGAGGCATGCCCAAGTAGTTTACCGATTGTGAATAAATCAACACCATCGTTGACGCAGAATGAGGCAAATGAATGGCGCGTGTCGTGGATCCGAAAGCCTGGAAGGTTGGCAAGTTTTCTTACAGCTTGCCACGCATGCTTGATTGAAACGAACGGCTTCAGCGTGTCCGGATTTGGGATAAGGTACGGGCAGTCTTTGAAGCGCGGCAAAGCCGCGATGACGTCGAGTGCGGCCCTGCTCAGCGGCACGTGGCGCGCCTTGCCAGTCTTCGACGTCGGGATAAGCCACGTCCGCTGATCGACGTGCACGTGCTCCCAGCGCGCATCCAGCAGTTCACGAACCCGAGCGCCGGTGTAGAGCAATAGGTCGACGATGTGCGGCAGCTGGGTGTTCTTCGAGAGCGCCGCCGCCGCCCGCAGCCGTTCCGCCTCCTCCGCCGTCAGGAAGCGCTCACGGGCATTGTTGAGCGGCTTCCTCGGCACACCGCGTGTCGGGTTGGTGGTGCAGCCGGGTATGCCCCAGCGTTGTCCAAGCTCGAATGACCGACCCATGATGACGCGGATTTTCTCAACTGTGGCCGGGGCCAACCCTTCAGCCCGCTTCTCGGCAAGCCAGTGAGCGACGGCACGGCTGTCGATGTCTGTGATGCGCACCCTGCCCCACTTCGGGACGATGTGACGCCGCGAATACATCTCGGTCGTCGCATAACTCTTCTGATGCAGCTTGGCGTCCGCGAGGTGTTGGGAGGCCAGCTCTCCATACAGCGGCACGGCACGGGCCTCCGCCTTCTTGGCTGCGGGGTCGCCGCCGAGCGCGACTTCGGCACGGAGCTTCTCGGCCTTTTTCCTAATCTGCGCTAGCGGTGCATCGCCGAAGGCGGCCAGCTTTATCTGCTTCTGGCGACCATTGTGATCGTAACGGAGATAGAAGGTTTTTCCGCCAGAGGGGCGCACCTCGCAGACCCAACCTTTGACCTCGTCGGAGTAGAAATCCGTCTTGCGTTTGCCCGGTTCACAGCGGGCGGCCATCACGAACGCATTATCGAGCTTTGCCATGGGCATAATCGTGGTTCCTTTCGAAAGTGAGTTGAGGCTTGAGGGCGCACGGAGGCGCTGCCGGCCGCGCAGGGTGCGGTGCCGGATGGAGGTCAGTTGATGTCGTGGGAGGCTCTGGTGGGCCGGAGCGGGTAACGGGGCACGAGGTTGCGCCCGTTCAGGACAGCGATGGTGGTGGGGGGAAGGGCGGCAGCATTCGCCGATTTCAGCTCACGGGGACGTCTACCCCTCCCCCCTCACTTAACC
>NZ_LR733846.1 GCF_902506455.1 Sphingomonas sp. 8AM
CATTGCAGCCCGCACATCAGAACCCATTCACAACCCCAACACCTCGGCGCGGGGTGGAGCAGCCCGGTAGCTCGTCAGGCTCATAACCTGAAGGTCACAGGTTCAAATCCTGTCCCCGCAACCAACAAAAGCCCGCAAGTGGAAACACTTAGCGGGCTTTGTTGCGTCTGGGATCCGACGACAAAGGCGGGCCAGGTATCGAGCAGGTAGCAAGCTGAAGCGAAATCCTGCGTATGCGAACCCGCTGCTCTCGCCGATCAACCGCCAGGTCATGCCGGATGGTAAGTGGTCTGTTCGGTTTCGGGCTGCTCACCGCGGTAAGCTGCCGTTCGTTCACAAGAGAGGGTAGGGGGCTCAGGGGGCCCGCTGATGGTGGAATGCGTCACGTCCGCTTTGGGCCGCAACGAAGCGTAAGCAGGCGTTCGTCCATCTAGCGCTCGACGGCAACTTAGCATCCTAGTGCCGGTCACCGGACGAGACGCGGGTACAATCCCGAACGGGCGTCGGCGATCGCTGACGAACGCGAGCATGTGGGCTCGCATTCGGATTCGCCGGGTCACTGGCCGAGGCTCTCCGCTAGCCTCCTGACCTCGAGCCCGCCCTCGCTCGGAAGCTCCACGACGAAGGCGCCCTGGGACTGGTCCTGGATCTGCCGCTCGAGCCCGGCGAGATTGAAGTAGTCGTAGGTGTACTCCGCCTTCGCGCTCCCGGGCACCTTGGTGAACGTCACCACCACGACGTCGTCGTCCTCGACCGCCGAGCGCGAGATGTGGTCCTTGTAGCGGTCGAAGTTGGGATGGATCAGGCGGTAGTTGGCGCCGTCCTGCAGGGCGGCTGGGTCCCCCTTCACAATGACAAAGTCGTCCTTGTCCCCCTTATACTCCATGTTGCACCGCTTGCACGACGTGCCGAGGTTCCACATCTCAAAGGCGAGCTGGCGGTATGGCTCCAGCGACTTCGGCAGCACGTGCTCGCGGTCGATCATGAAGTGCCCGGCGCCATGCAGATCGCGCCGGCAGTAGCAGCAGCGGTGATTGTGCCGCTGCATGTGGATGTCGCGTATTCGCGTCTTCACCGCCTTGAACGTGGTCAACGTGTTCCCCTTGGGCTCCCAGTCCCACGGCTTCACGGTGGCGAGCGCGACATCGATCACCGCCTGCTCATCGTCAGTGAAGGCGAAGTCGGCGAGCGCGGGCAGGTAGGGGTCAGCCATCGCCGCCACCGCGGCCCTCGCGGACCGCCTCCACCTTGTCGAGCAGCTCGCGAAAGGCCTCGAAGAACCGCTTCTGCCTGGGATCGAAGCTCCCCTTGTCGAGGTCGTTGACGAGGCCGAGGACCTCCTGCTTCGACGAGCGGCCCTCCTCGAAGTCCGTCATCGCCGCGACCAGGCGCTCGCTGACGAAGTGGTTCGCGGGCGTAACCGTGTCGAACGCGCGCCAAAGTATCTCCTCGATGCTGCTGGTCGCGCCGCCGGCATCGTCGATAGGCAGGCGCGTCGGTGACGCGTTGCGCACCTCGAAGACCGACACCTTGCCCCCTCCGTCGGTGATCGCCCCCGTAACGACGAGCGGCGCGTGGGTGGCCACGATGATGGTGGCGTCCCGGTAGCTCATCGCGGTGAGCAGCTTGTCGACGTACTCGCGCTGCCAGTTCGGATGGAGGCTGTTCTCCGGCTCGTCCACGATGATGAGCGGGTCGCGTCCGGCGTTCACGATCAGGAAGAGGAGCGACGATATGAGCGCCAACTGACCCGAGCTTGCCAGCTGCATCTCGATGGTCTCGCCGCGCTCCCGCTACAGATAGACGCGGACGCCGCGAATGAAGCGGTGGCTTCGCAACTGACGCTCGCAACGCAGTACGGGCGCGATGTCGCGGCCGCGGCTATGCTCGTACGCCTTGCCGCCGGTCTCGACCCAGACGAATTCGCCGGAGTCATGACTGCGCAGATAGTCTGCGGCGCGCGCGAGATCCCCGGACGGGTCCTCGATCCCCTTGCCCCTGCGCTCCTGCGTCGAATCGATCTCGTAGCGCACCTCGTCGAGCGACCGTCCGTAGCATCGGTCCGGATCGATCCTGAACCCGAACCTGGGGCGATAGCCGCAGTATTCGAGCGTCGCGCCGATCTGGTGGAACCTTGAATCGTCCGCGTCTACCGACTGGCCGACGGCGCCCTTCACGATCGCCCGCGGAGACTGGCCGACTCTGCCGACCGCGATGCGCCGGACGTCGGAAAGCCCCTGGAACCGGTCGTGCGGCGTGTTGCTCACCACCGTCACCTCGCGGCTATGCCGGTAGTGCGCCGCGAGCTCGCGCAGCAGCGAGCTCTTCCCCGACCCGTTCGGGCCGACGAGTATCGACACCGACTCACCCCCCCGTCCGCGCTCGGGAAGACCAAGCATCCGAAGCAACAACTCGCCGCACCCCACCCTAGACTCGGAACGCCGGGATTCATTCCCATCCGGTTACGACGATTATCATAGGGTTGAGGAACCATGCGCGTCAAAGATCGGAATGGTCCTCCGTGCCGAGCACCCGAACCTACGCTCATGCGGCAGAGGACCTTGCGGAACGGATCGCGCGAATGGTCGAGTGCCGTGCTACATGATCCGGGATGTCACCCAAGATCGCCTCCCTTGCGCATGTCGCCCTCAACCCTCCCGAGCAGCTGGCGCTACCGTCGCTGCGGGACACGGCCGCGGACGCGGCGGCGGCCTCGATCCCCGCAGCCCTGCTCGCTCCGTGGTGAGACGGGTGCCGACCTTGACCCACCAATCGTCCCGGATGGTCGTGCCGTCTCCCGCGCCGAGGTGCAGTGGCGCAGGCGCTATCACGCCCCGGCACCGGTCGAGGACGCGTCGCGCGAGGAGGCATCGTTGAACCGCCCGGCACCCTACATTCCTGACGAGCAGCGCGCCCGGCAGGCGGTCGCCAGCCTCGGCGGCTACGCGCATCAGCTCATCGTCACCCTGCTCGCCTGGATGGAGCTGGGTGACGGCGACACGCTGCTCGTCGAGGTCGCCGAGGATTACGCCGTCGTCGGGTCCGGCGCCCTAGACATGACGCAGGTGAAGCGGGAGACGACCGGGACGCCGCTCACGCTCCGCCGGCCGGACGCGCGGAAAGCGATCCTGTCCCTGTGGCAGTTCGGCGAGGCCAACCCCGACATCCGGATCAGCCTCCACTTCCTGACGACCGCGCCCGCGGGCCACGAGCGCGGCGCGGCCTTCCCGGGAGGCGCTACCGGCGTCGAATACTGGGCCCGGGCGGCGATCGGGCAGGACATATCACCGGTGCGCGCCTACCTCCTCGAGCTCGAATGGCCGCACGCCCTGGCGACCTTCCTGGCCCAGGCCGACGACGAGACCCTTAGAGCCAGGCTCCTGCGACCGCTCGTCTGGACGACCGGCGCAGACCAGACACGGACTGCGCTCGACGTCCTGTCGGACCGGCTCGCCCTGAGGGCCATCGCGGACGACCTGATGCCGAGCGATGGCGAGCGCGCGCTTCCGCTGCTCCTCCTAGACCTCCTGAGGCTGGTGCTGGAGGAGGACCGGCGCGTGGACAGGCTCGCGTTCGAGCGGGCCTGGGAGAGGGCCACCACGGTCCCGATGCCACTCAGCGCCGTACGGCAGATGCGCGGCGCGGCACCGCCAACGCTCCCCGACTTCTTCGAGGTGTCGCCGGATCCCCTGCCGCGTCGCCATTCGACGAGACGAGAGGCGGTCGATCGGCTGGCCGAAATCTGCGGGTCCGGCACGGTGCCGTGGATCCATGGCAGCAGTGGGCTGGGCAAGTCGAGACTGGCCACGCTGCTGGCCGCGAAGCTCGGCGGCGCGTGGCACTTCGTCCGGATGAGGGGGATGAGCCCGGCGGAGACGGCCGCGACGTTGCGGAAGGCGGTCGCCGGTCTCACGAGGCAGGGCCTCGTCGGCGTCGTCCTGGACGATCTGCCCGTGACTACGGCTGGGGCCTGGGAAAGGCATCTGCGCTCGCTCGCCACGGAGACGGCGCGTCTGGGGCTGCATCTCGTCGTCACGAGCGAGAGAGGACCGCTGACGACCGCGGGCGACGAGTTCGACCCGTGGCGGGTGGAGGCCGCCCCGGCGAGCTACCTGACCGTCGACGAGACGGCCGAGATCGTCGCGGCCGCCGGCGGTGATCCCGGGCAGTGGGCGTCCATCCTCCATCTCACGTGCGGCGGCGGCCACCCGCTGTTCGTCGACGCCCGCGTCGTCGGTCTCGCTTCCCGCGACTGGCCGCGGTCGGACATGCTCGCCGGACTGGTCGACGGGGGCGCGTCGGCCGAGGTCGTAGGGGTGCGCGCCGGCATCGCGCTGCGGCTGCTCGACGAGCTCGACCCCGACGCGCACGTCCTGCTCCTCCGGCTGGCCACGCTCGTCGGTGCCTTCGATCGTGAGCTCGCCATGGCGGTCGCAGAGGCGTACCGCCCGCTGCCACGACCGGGCGTGCTGCTGGACTACCTGATCGGTCCCTGGATCGAGAGCGCGGGCGGCGACAGGCTCAAGCTCTCGCCGCTGCTGGCGACGGCTGACGCCGCCGGGCTCGGCGACGTGGAGCGCGAGGCGGTCCGCAACGCCGTGGTCGAGCACCTCACATCACGCAGGCCGCTGAACGCCTTCTTCCTTTCGCAGCTGCTGATCCAGGCGGCCGCCACGAGGAACGTCAGGGGCCTCTCCTTCGTCGCCGGAGCCATCCTGACGGCCAAAGACCGCTCGGCGGTGGCTAGCGCGTGCGTCGCGCTGCCCTTCCTCTCGTCGAAGAAGGGACGGCTCGTGCCGGAGAATCTTGGCGTGTCGGCGACCCTGCGCCTGGCGCAGGTGATCGCGACGCTGACGCTGCCGAACCCGACCATGCTGGACGCCAACCTAGCCGCCGCCGACGCCGAGTTCGCCCGCATGCCCGATCCGGCAAGTTCGGCATCCAGGTACACTATGCTGCTCGCGGTGCTGACGGACGAGGACGCCGAGGTGTCGCCGCCGGTCTGGGTGCCCAGGCTGCTCGACTACGTCTCGATGGTCGAGCGGAAGGAGGTCCCGGCCGAGATGCTCGAGGGTATGGGGAGGCCAGACCTCGGCGGCCTCATCGAGGACCAGTTCTTCTTCCTGGTCCGCACGAACCGCATTGGCGACCTGCAGGGTCTCGGTGAGCTCTTCCGGCTTCTGGAAAGCGTAGAGCCGGACCGGCGCCGCTCCTGGCTCGCCGCGGCGACGACGCTGCTCGGGGGTCCGCCGCTCTTCATCCAGGGGGTCTGGACGAAATTGGCGACGAGCGGCCAGCTCGATGCGACGGCGGCGCTCGATACCTACCGTCGCCTGGCGACGATCGCCGACGGCTGGGGGGAGCGGACCGTGGCGATTGAGTGCCATCGTGCCGCGGCCGTGATGCTCGACGAGTATCTCCACGATCAGGAAGGCGCACTGCACCATTTGGACTTCGTGGCCGCAAAGTACGCGGCGCACCCCGCGGTGGCCCGGACCAGGGCGGGCGTGCTCGCCCATGCCGGCCGGCACGCTGAGGCCAGCTCGATGCTGGCGAGAATACGGGACGACTACAGCCCCGACGAGCCGCTCGAGCGTACGCTCATGCTCGTCGCGGCCGCATCCAGCACCGCCCGGAGCGGGGATCGCCGCGCGGCCGCGGCGCTGTTCCTCGAGGCGCACGACGCCAGCGAGAAGGTGAAGGTCCTCGATCCCGGCGTCCGCGTCGGCCTGCTCTGCGACGCCGCGGTGGAGTTCGGTGCGGCCGGGGATTGGGAGGCGGCGTTGGGGCAGCTCGGAGAGGTCCACCTCGCCGCCGAGGCGCTGCCCGAAAATCCCTCCGAACGGAGCTGGCTTGCCATCCAGGCTGTGACCCAGGTCGCCCAGTGGCTGAAGGCGCGCCACGAGGGAAGGACGGCCCTGCTGCTCGAGGAGCACCCCGGCACCTGGTCGCTGCTCGAGCCGACGCTTCCGGACGACCGGACGGGCGCCGTCGGTCTGGACACCGCGCTGTCGATGGCGGCGCTGCTCGAGTTCCGGCTCGGTCGCGGGGACTTGCTGACGAGGAGATTCCAGGAGCGCGAGCTGCAGGGCAAGGTGACCCCGCTGTCGTCCGTCGCGCTCCGAGGCGGGCAGCTGGCGGCGCTCGTCGATCAACGCGACGTACAGGCCTTCGTCGCGCTGCTGCCCACCTTCGTCGCCGCCGGACAGGCGGCCCTGCAGGCCAAAGCCGACGGCTTGCTCCACTTGCCGACGACGATTGGAAGCGTGCCCGCCGCCGAGTGGAACGACGCCGGGCGAATGGCGGCGCATCAAGCGATGAGCGAACTCCTGGCCGAGACGATCCTGGATCGGGACCCGGTCGCGCTCGAGAGCACGCACGCGCAAATTGAGGCCATCGAACGGGACCTGGACAACGTGCAGGATCCAGCGACGGACTACATCACGACGGCACTGGACGGACTGGCGTGGCTCGCGTCACCCGGTCATGCCGACCCCGCCTCCCTGGTCCACGTCGGCATCCACCTGACCAACTGGCTGACGGTCTGCACCAGGCCCTCGCTGTCTGCGCGGGTCTGGCGGGAGCTGCGGGACGCCTGGGCCGACGTCTGCCGGCTGGCGCCTTCGGAACGTGGTGCACTCGCGCTTGGCGACCTCCCGACGCTGGTCGCTCTGGAGGAGGGCGGGATGCCCGAGGTAGCCCGCCTAACCCTCGCGGGCGCGGAGGTCCTCAGGCTGCCGCTGCATTCGTCAACCTCCGCGATGCTCGAGGCCAGGGCCGGCCGACGATGAGACATTGCGCGATCTCACGGAGACTCAGCTGATGAGGTAGGCGGGAGGCGTGCTGCTCGTCTTTTCATTCGACCACCTGCCGGCCCTCTATCTCTCCCGCTAAACGGTGTGCGACGTCCACCTGCCGCTACGGGCGGCGCTGCTGGCGATAGTGCACGGTTGCCTGGCGTTCGCGGTCATCCCCTCACTAATTCTCCACGCGACCGGTTGCGCGTGGGGGCTCGACGGTGACGCATCTTGGCATATCGCCGTAGGGGCGTTGCTGTGCCTGCCGCTGATAGTGCTGGGTCTCTCGGCGGTACAGATGTTCCCCATCCATGGCCGAGGCACGGCGATCCCGCTCAACCCAACCAGGCGGCTCGTGGGCGTGGGCGTGTTCGCTCAGCAGATGGACGTCGGCGCGGGCAACGAACCGACCATGGTCTACGTCGCCGGCTACAATGAACGAGCGGCTTCTTCCGAGAAGGGTCAAGATCCCGGAGAATGACCGGCATTGGGTCAATTTGCTGCGTCCGGACGGAGAGCCGTCACCTGCCGACCTAGGGGCATGGGGTTTTCGCCACGTGGTCCTGAGAGGTATCGTCGTTCACCCAATTCGTAGATCATCGCACCCGATCCAAGCATGATCAGCTTGGCTGGTTTTGATTGGACAACGATCCATTGCGCGCGATGATTGTCCACGGCCTCGCGAAAACCCGCTTCGCCAATCGAGGGTAAGCCGACCAGAAGTAGGACAGCGGGCAAAGCCCAGCGCCACGGATTGTCACGACGCCTGAGGGAATCCTCTTTGCCGCGCAAGAAAGCCAAAGTCATGCCTAGCGTCATGATGAGCGCAACGATGGCCAATAGCGTAGCCAGATAACCTGCTCCGACGCTTCCCACGACAATCATGATCATGGCAACGAAGCCGATGCTGCCAGTCGCGAATTTGCCCTTGATTGACCCGTAAGGCCGGCTACGACTCGTCTTTCTAGGCAAGCAATATGAAGCTGATACCGCAATAAAGGCAAGGAACACGCCTGTCGCGATCGTGCCCGACAGACGTGCAAATCCTACCAGGGCAAGTTCCGTTGGGGAGAAGATTGTCATCAGCGCCGGGCCGAGCGCCAAGAAATAACCAAAAGCTAATAAATAGCCAGCCGTGTAAAAGAGGATCACTGGCGAGGCCGTGGCCGCGATCAGCGCGGGTATAGCGAGCGCGCTCGATGCTTTCGGTTCGCGCGAAGGGGGACGCCTAGTCGTCCTCCTATGCTTGAAGGAGGCCTGTTTACCTTTTCGCAGCATGAACTCCCCTGATCTTGACGTGACCCTCGGCTTCCGTCCAGCCGGGACCAGAGACCGGCGGTTGTTGTGGTGCACGAGCGCACTTGAAGCAACGGCCTGGACGCGTCCAGGCCGTTGCTTCACGATCTCGGCGGCGAAGGCTGCCGGGGTGGCGTAGCCGAGCGAGGAGTGTGGCCGCTCGGTATTGTAGTCGTCGGCCCATCCCGGATCACGGTGCGGGCGTGCGCGAGGCTGCGGAACAGCGTCTCGTTGAGCAGCTCATCGCGCATGCGGCTGCTGAAGCACTCGACATAGCCGGTTTGCATCGGTCGGCCCGGCGCGATGTAGTGCCATTCGATCTTCGCCTTGCCCGACCATGCGCCGCGCGGTGGAAGCGGGCGTCGATACGATCGAACATGGTTATGGTGGCACGCCCGCGATCTTTGCGGCGATGGCGTCGAAAGGCATTGCATTGTGCGCGACGCTCGCCGCTGCGGACGCAAGTGCCCGCTATCGAGGTTGGAACGGGGCGGAGCCGGCGCCGGCCGCCGTGCGCGCCAGCCGGGAGAGCTTCCGCCGGGCGCTCGGGGCCGGTGTGCCGATCTGCATGGGGGGCGATGTCGGGGTCTTCGCGCATGGCACCAACGTCCGCGAGCTGGAACTGATGGTGGCGGCGGGCATGACGCCGTCGCAGGCCTTGGTGGCGGCGACCGCCGGCAACGCCCGCTGGATGCGGATTGGCGATCGGCTTGGATCGGTAAGACCCGGCATGCTTGCCGATCTGGTCGCCGTTGCCGGTGATCCGACGACTGACGTCGCTGCGCTGCGTGCCGTCCGGCTCGTTCTCAAGAACGGCGAACTTGTCGCGCGCTGATGCTCCGACGCTGATCGACGCGCATCGCCCCGGATCCGCCACGGCAGCGCTTATTCGGTCACGCGCCTGACGAAGGCTGACACATCCGCGAGCACCGGCGCACGCCCGCGGAAGGGGCGGGCGAGCGCGAGCAGGATGCCGACGTGACCGAGCTTTGAATAGGCGCGGACCTCTTCAGGCACGCCGCCCGCCCGCAGTTTTGCTGCCAGCGCGCGGCTGTTGCGCGGTTGCACGACGGTGTCGCCGGTGCCGTACAGCAGCAGCGCCGCGGGGTCGCCCGCCCCGGCCCATCTGACGGGCTGCGTATCGGAGGGATCAGGCCAGCGTCCGAACGCCGCGCGGCTCGCGGCGACGTCGAAGGGAGCAAAATCATAGGGGCCGGCGAGCCCGACTAGGCCCTTCACCGCGGCGCGTTCGTCGCCGAGCCAGCGCGGGTCGACCGCCAGCATCGCCGCGATATAGGCGCCGGCGGAATGCCCCATCAGCACCACCGCCTTGCCGTTGCCGCCGTGCTCGCCGGCATGCGCCATCGTCCACCGCACCGCCGCCGCGCCATCCTCGAGGAACGCGGGATATCGGACCGCGGGGACCAGGCGATAGTCCGGCACGATCGTCACGAACCCCTGCGCGGCGAGCGCGCGGCCGACGAACGCATAGCCCGCGCGCGTGCCGCTGTTCCAGCTTCCGCCGTAGAAGAAGACCACCACCGGCCGAGGTCGCGTCGACGGGGCACGCGGCGCGTAGACATCAAGGCGCTGGCGTGGGTCAGGGCCGTAAGGAACGTTCCGGGCGACGCGTAGGCCGCCGCGGTCCTTCGGGACCAATGCGTCGAAGGTGGTCAACGGCGAGCAGGCAGCGACAAGCGCGCCGAGCAGCACGGCCATGCGCGCGCGCGCCGTCGGACGGCTCATGCGCCGGCGCGCGCGGCAGCGTAGGACAAGGCGTCGTCGCGCACCTTTCGCCACAGGTCGCATTCCGCCTTCGCATCGGCCAGCGCGCGGTGCGCGGGCGCGTCGCTCTTGGTCGCATTCACGCGCGCGACAAGGTCGCGGACCGTCGTCGTCAGCTCGTGTGCCGGAACGACCTCGCGCAGGATCGCGGCGGCGGTCTCGCATAGCGCCACGTCGGTGTCCTGCAGACGCAGGGCATGGCGGGGAAGGGCGGCGGCCCGCAGCACTGCGCTCATCCACTTGCCGTCCCACGACGGCGCGCTTGCGAAAAGCGCGTGGCCGGACAGCGCCTCCATCATCCGGCCCGCGACAAGCTCGTGCGCGGTGCCCTCGTGGATTAACGTCTCGCGCGCGATGCCATGGATCCGTTCGGCGTCGGGGTCCCAGTCGCTCCAGCCGGGTGCCGGTGCGATCAGATGGCTTTCGCACCGGCCGTCTTCGAACACCCACGCCACCTCGATCGGATAGCTTCGATCCGCCAGCGAAGACGCTTCGAAGTCGAGGAACACGTTCACTGGTCCTTCTCCACCGTCGCGTACCACTCCGCATAGCCGGTGTTTCGCGCCATATGGCGGTTCAGGTCCGGCGTTCCGTCGGTCCACCAGACCGGCCCACGCTCGCCGAGCCCGACCTTGGCGGCATCGACGCGCGCGCGCGCTTGCCGGAGCGACGCTTCGTCGTCGCTCCGCATCGCAGCCTGCACGGCGCGGCGGGCGGACATGAGCTCGTCGACCAGCGCCTGCCGCACGTGCGGCGCCAGCGACGGATTGCTCCGGCGCCATAACCGCCCGCGCACGATAATGTAGCGCGCGTCGGGCGTGGTGAGGGGCGCGGTTATGCCCGCCGCCACCGCAGGACACCCAGAACGGCCAGCCCGGCCGTGGCCGCGACGCCCACCGCCGCTGCCTTGCGCCGCCGGTCGGGATGACGTCGACCGCCCTCGATCCCGCTGACGCTCGCGGGCGGGTCGAACAGCGCGCCGCTGCTGTCCGGACCGGCCTCCGCCTTGTCGCTCCAGCGATCCATGAACCCGTTCATCATCGCTGCCGAAAGGTTCGGGACGAAGAACTGACCGAGCTTCAAGGCTATGGCAGGCGCGCCGACCACCGTGGTGTTCCGCGGATGATCGGCAAGCCGGACAACCGCCTTGGCCACCGTCTCCGGCGCCAGCGCGCCGGGCGGAAGTGACAGCCTCGCGCCCGTGTAATTGGCGGCATGGTCGATGCCGGGTGTATCGACGAAGGTCGGGTATACGTCGCAGACGTGGATGCGCGGGTGCTTCGACAATTCGCCGCGGAGCGCCTCGCTGAAGCCGCGCAGCCCGAACTTGCTGGCGGCATATGCTGCCGCATAGGGCGTGGCGACGAAGCCGCCGACCGAGATCATGTTGACGAACGTGCCATGATCCTGCGCGAGGAAGATCGGCAACACCGCATGGGCATCGTTCATGTGCCCGATGAGGTTGGCGGCGACGACCTGCGCGTGATCCCCGATCGGCACGCCTTCATAGCGGCCGACGACGCCGACGCCGACGTTGCTGAACCATAGATCAATGCGGCCGAGAAGGTCGCGCGCCTCTGAAGCAAGTTGCGCGACGGCCCCGGCGTCGGTGACATCCACGGTCCGCACATGCGCCTCGCCGCCGGCTGCACGACAACGAGCCGCGATGTCATTGAGCCCTGCCTGTCCTCGTGCTGCGAGCACGAGGTGAGCGCCGCTCTTCGCGAACCTGAGTGCGGTGGCGGCGCCTACGCCACTCGAGGCGCCGGTGATGACGACGCACTTCGCTGCCTTTTTGCCTGCCACGTTTTCTGCCTTGCTGGGTACGACAGGAGCATGACGATCGCTACGCAGGGTCGTTCCGACCGGTTAAGCAGCCTCCTTGGTGGCGACAGTGCTCAACAATTCGGCGTTAAAGTCGTCCTTGTCTGCGGAGAAGTGCGCGCGGCGATGGCAGTTGGGGCAAATACCCGCCACGAATTGTGGATCATCGGGGCCCCCGTCGCTTAACCGCCGAATATGATGAGCCTCCAAAAAGGGGCGACCGCTTGACGTGGTGAACGGCGCGGGATTGCCGCAGCCCTCACATACGCCTGCGGCGCGCTCAAGTACCCAATCGCGGACAGCGCGACTGCGTTGAAATAGGATTGCGGCAGGGCTGTTGTTCGCCTTTGCAACCGGCACATTTGTAGCTGCTTGATAAGCTCGTGCGCGTAGCTCGGCCGGTGTAGTCGGCGGCGGCGGCTCAAGAGCGAGCTGATCGCCTTCGAGTTCGAGCTCTTGAAAGGGCACGAGATTGAACACGATTGCGTCGCGTTCCGCACCGTTCTGATCCCTTTGTCGCTCGATCTCCCAGCCGGAACAGGCGAAGAGTCCATCGAACCTGACCAACCCGCCCTTCGCTTGCTGTGTAAACACGAGCAGATCTTTGCCGAGCAAAGAGTGATCGCGGATCGCGGCATTGCCGCTGATCATCTGCATGTCGCCGGTTTGCCCCTGACCGGTATACCGCAGAGTACCATCCGGGAGGTGTTGATCTTTGTATCCTATGGCGCCGGCCCCTTGGCCGGTGAAGATGAAGATCCCTGGAGAGCGGACGGGCGTCGAGATGCCGCTCTGCTGCTGCCCTCCAAACCGCGCGTGGATGTCCATACGACGATCGTAGCTCTGATGGATGACGAATGGCCAATGCATGCCAGCAGGCTAAGACATTCCCGGCCATAGTCTAGGGCAGCGGCACACCCTAGCTGAGCACGGTCGCGAGCGGTGCCGCGAGGTCGCTCGACGATCGTGCAACGACCAGGCGGCCAGAAAACTGGCGCCGACTGGCGTGGGTCGGCGATGACGGAAGTTGCGGGGTGCAGCAAAGCGGCTGCCGCGCATCATGCCGCCTGATCTACTTCTGCCACTTGTTCGCACTCGGCAGAGGCTGGTGATCAAGCATATGTACGGGAGCCAACAGGCGGTCCCATCGACGCGATGGGACCGATGTGCGGCTAAGAGTGTCCTTAAAGGCAGGCCTCAGTCCTCTTGCGGAAGGGCACAATCCTGCTGATCGTCCTGACCTCCACTTGCCCTGGTGAGAAGGTGAAAGTGGCAGAAGTGTCGTTCTCAAGCGTGAAGTGCAGCACCGTCGTTCCGTCCGGACGCTTGATAATGTTGGGCGCTCCGAGGCGTCCGAGGTTCTCGATAAGGCAGCGGGTGACCTCGTCTGTCGGCTTGTCTGTCTTGTAAACCTCGCGAGGCGCACGCTGCTGAAGATCAGCGACTGTTGTCGTGCTGCAACCGGCGGCGGCCAGCAGGCTAGTGGTGAGGATGGAAGTAAGAAGGAGGCGGTACTGCATGCGGGGTCTCCGTCGCTCGTTGTCCATTGGAGCGACGGCCCGAAGCCGGATGTTGGAAACACTGGCAATGCACAGCGCGCATGCGCCTTTACCGGCAAGCCGGCTGGACATGCGCGCATGCCACCCGGCCGAAGAACTCGACCGGTTGCACTGCTTTTGGAGTTTCCACGCCCCACCGACCCTCTCGAGCCGGCGAGCGCGGTTTGCCGCGACGGCGATGGTTAGTCCAGCGAAAGCGATGAGCGGATGTGGATGATCGAAAGGTGAACCGCGCGGGAGGGGCAATTACCTCCCTTAGTGGACGTGGCATGTCTCGCACTTGCCTCCATTCTGCACGATCGTCAAAACGTCGCTGTAACAAGGCGTTGCGCTTCAAGGCGGCGAGGAGGGGCGGTGATGAACGTTAGGCGCATAGGCGGTGCTTTAATCGCAGCATGTCTCGCCTCCGCATCACTGGCGGCCGGGCCTTGGACGGCCGAGCAGGACCATGCAGATATGATGCGTCAGCTCGGTATAACCCAGTTGCGCCCCGGTGCGAGCGGCGATCCGGCCGCACCAAATGCAGCTAATTACGATCCTGGCAAAGCCAATCCGTATCCAGTCTGGCCTGACTTGCTAACAATGGCGGACGGGCGACCGGTGACGACCGCAGCGATGTGGCAGCAGCGGCGGCGGCCAGAGCTGATCGAGCTGTTCGAGCGCGAGATCTACGGGCGGATCCCGGTGAACGTACCCGGAGTGACATGGCGCATCGACACCGCGGATCGCGAATATTCTGGTGGCAAGCCGGTGCTGGCACAGCAGCTCGTCGGTCACGTCGACAACCGGGCAGCGCCGGAGATCGACGTCGACATCCGCGCGACGCTGGTGCTGCCGGCGAACGCGAAGAGCCCTGTGCCCCTGTTGATGATGTTCGCGCCAGCACGTTATCCGTCACCAAGCCAGCCAAATGCGGCCGAGGCGGCGCGGCTCGACGCAGCGCTCAAGGCGACGTTAGTTGCGCGAGATCCTGCGCTCGCGACTATCCTCGCCGCACATCCCGGTTTTGAGTTCGTCAAACCAGGCGGCTTTGTCGCGCCCCCGCCCGACGACGAGCGCATAACCAAGGTGATTGCAGCCGGCTGGGGCGTAGCGCTGCTCGATACATCGACCATCCAGGCAGACAATGGCGCGGGGCTGCGCGAGGGGATCATCGGCTTGGTCAACAAGGGCGCATCTCGCACGCCGGAGCAATGGGGCGCATTACGCGCATGGGGCTGGGGCGCGAGCCGGCTCCTCGATTATCTCGGCACGCGCTCAGAGGTTGACGTGGCGCATGTCGGCATCGAAGGCGTGTCGCGCTGGGGAAAGGCGGCGCTGGTCACCGCCGCGCTCGACGAGCGCTTCGCGATGGTACTGATCGGATCGTCGGGGGAGGGCGGGGTCAAACCGCACCGACGCAACTTCGGTGAACAGGTTGAGAACCTGACGGGCACCAGCGAGTACCACTGGATGGCGGGCAATTTCCTCAAGTACGGGACGGAACGCGGACGCCTCGGGCGCAAGACCGCCAACGATTTGCCAATTGAGTCACATGAGCTTTTGGCGCTGGTGGCGCCGCGGCTTGCCTTTGTGAGCTACGGAGTACCGGAGCAGGGCGACGCCAACTGGCTCGATCAGCAAGGCAGCTACATGGCGACGGTGGCGGCGGGGCGCGCGTGGACCCTGCTTGGCCGGCGAGACCTTGGTCGCGGACACGATTATCGCACGGCGCTGCTTCCGCCGCAGGGCACCAATCTGCTTAATGGTGAGCTTGCTTGGCGGCAGCATGAGGGCGGTCATACCGACGCGCCTAATATGACCTATTTTCTCGATTGGGCGGATGACATGGTCGGTCGCGTTCGGCAAAGATGATCTATCAAGGCCCCGCGCGGCAGCTCAATAATTTCAGTTCTTCGGCGCGCCTTGATGTCCAACCTTGCAGTGACCCATTAGTTTGAGCAGCTTGAGGATTAAGGATGACAGACGATCTTGGGATCGGTGACGGGATCACGTGGCGCCCTGCTAGCAAGCGCAAGTTGTTGGATACAAGTGATCCAGATCGAGCGATAGAAATCGTTGCCTTTTTTGAACAAATGGCGATCACCGCGGCACAGGATTGGGGCCCTCAGCAGCCGATAATAGCAGCGATACGCCGAGATGCTGCTTTGCAGAGAGCTGAAGATGCCGCTGAGGCTGACAAGGATCCCGCGTATTTAGGCGGTGATATTTTCAACGCTCGATATCGGGAACGATCAACGATCGCCTGGTACATCCGAGAAATGGACGCCAACGCCACCATGACTGAGGCGGCGTTAGCGGGCGGGCGGCCGTGGGAAGCAATCTCTTGGGCGATGAAGCTGGCGGAGGCGCTCACGGAGGCTCGGCTTCGATATGATTGGAATAGAGCGGCTGAGGTCGGCAAGAAGCAACTTGACCATTCAGCAGACGGTCGAGCTCTGCGACGGCGGCAACCGGCGGCGGATCGTGTCGCCCGCGTACGTCAGCTGATATGCCAAGGTTGCTCTGTACGATCCGCGCGGGACAAGGCCGCAGCCGAGTTCGACGTGTCGCCCAGCACCATCTCCCGAGATTATTATGCTTGGAAGCGTTCCGAACCGGTAGACTAGAACGCGGGACGCTCCGTAGCTCGTCGAACCAGCAACAACGCTGGAGTGACGACATGTCCATCGAACAATCCCAAACGACCTATTTGTGTCAGGAGCTCGTTTCCCGGCGCTGGGGCGTGAGCACGCGAACACTCGAAGGTTGGCGGTACCGGCTCAAGGGGCCAAATTTCGTGCGGATTGGCGGACGTGTTCGCTACCGGCTGAGCGATCTCGAGGATTTCGAGCGTTCCGGCTCGGTGCTCACGGGCGAACTCGGACGATGATGGCTGCAAAAGCTCGCGGTGGCTCGCCCGCGTTTCGCTTGGCGGACTGGGGAAGGGAGCAGCGGAGCGGCTCTCGTTCGGCAGATCACCTGCTGCTCCATCTCACGGCGCTCTGCAACAAGTCTCACCGATGCACTCTGAGCGACAGCGGGATCGCCAACTACTTTGACCTGAAAAAGCGTAGCGTCAGCCGCCATCTGGGTATCTTGCGAGCGCGGGGCCTCATCAAGGTCCACTTCGAAGGGACCGGACGTACGAAGCGGGTCATCACCTTCTGCATAGCGTCGAGCCACGGCCAATCTGGCGCCGCGACGACGCCAAAATGGCATGCGGGCCTGCGCCAAAATGGCGGACAGAATCATTCAAGTCTTGAATCAAGCACAAGCCGCGAATCGCCGCATGAGAGGCGGCTTGTGCGGCCAATCCCTGCGACCGCTTCGGCTTGGGAAGCGGCGTGCGCCTACCGGCCGCCTGAGCATCCCAGCGATTCATGAGGGGGGCGTCAAAACTTCGTCGGTATCGGCCGGACACCGGCGTGGGGCTAAAAATCTCTCAAAAGCGAAAAATGAAAGGGGGGTCAGATGACCGTACCTAAGCGTACCTCTAGCCGCCGTAAGCCTGCCTTGAACGAGAGGCAGACCACTGGAATTGTCAGCATCAACAAGGCGCTGGACGCGTCTGCCTGGCCGTCGGCGCAGGTTCGGATGCGAGCGGTGGCGGAGCTCGTCCCGTATGTCCGCAACGCCCGAACGCACTCCGCCGAGCAGATCTTACAAATCGCTCGATTGATCCAAGAGTATGGTTGGACGAACCCGGTGCTCATACGAGCGGAGAGCAACGCGATCATCGCCGGCCACGGCCGACTACTCGCCGCCGAGACGTTGGGGCTGTCTGAGGTTCCGATCGTTGAGGCAGTGGGTTGGACCGATGCCCAGGTTCGCGCGTACGTAATCGCCGACAACAAGGTGGCGTTGAACGCAGGTTGGGACGAGCAGCTTCTGGCCGCCGAGCTGCGCGACCTAGTCGAGCTCGGCTTTGACATGGACCTCACCGGGTTCTCGGACGAGGAGCTGGGCAAGCTCGACGCCACCAAGTCGTCTTACCTGACCGATCCCGACGACGTGCCGGATGTCCGGCCAGCGCCAGTGTCGCGGCTCGGCGACATCTGGCAGCTCGGTTCTCATCGCGTGATGTGTGGCGACAGCACGTCTGCAGCCAACATTGCCGAACTCATGAATGGCGAGCTGGCTGACGCGTGCTGGACAGACCCGCCCTACAACGTCGCCTACCAAGGGCGGGCGGGTAGCATCGCCAACGACGACATGGAGGCGGCGGCCTTCCTCACCTTCCTCACGCGAGCCCTGTCTCTCGCTATCGCCTCTCTAAAACCGGGCGCGGCCTGCTACGTCGCTCATGCGGACACGGAAGGGCTGACTTTCCGTGCGGCCTTTCAGGGCGCAGGGTTCAAGCTGTCCGGCTGCCTAATCTGGCGAAAGAACGCGCTGGTCCTGGGGCGTTCCGACTATCAGTGGCAGCACGAGCCTGTGCTTTACGGGTGGAAGCCTGGGGCGGCGCACCGCTGGTATGGTGGACGAAAGGCGACGACGATCGCGGAGCTAGGTGGCTCGGTCTTCTCGCAGAACGCCGATGGTACTGTGCTCGTCCGTGTGGGCCAGCAGTCCCTTTTGATTTCTGGGACCGACATCTCCGTCCAGGCAGTCGAGCCTACCGTCCTGTGGGTAGATCGCCCGGCGCGGTCCGACGAGCACCCGACCATGAAGCCGGTCGAACTGATCGCCCGCATGTTGCGCAACTCGACCAAAGCTGGCGATGTCGTTCTCGACCTGTTCGGTGGGTCCGGCTCGACGTTGATCTGCTGCGAAATGCTGGGGCGCGCTGCCCGCTTGTGTGAGCTTGATCCGCGCTTCGTCGACGTAATCGTCCAGCGCTGGCAAGATTTCACCGGTATGTATTCCACTCTGGTAGGTCATGGCGACACGTTTTCTGCTGTTCAACATCAGCGGCAGTTCGGAGGTGAAGGCTGATGGCCGGTAATCGCGCGTCTGGCCGCAAGGCTCTGCCCACACACCTGAAAGTGCTCGAAGGTAAGAACTACCGCATGACGAGCCGTGCTGGTGAGCCTCAGCCAACCGGCGACCTTAAGGAACCGCCGGACCACTTCAACGAGCGGCAACAGGGTATTTGGAATTACGCGATTGAGCACGCGCCGTACGGTCTACTTAAGAAGCTGGATCAAGCCGTGCTCACGGCGTGGTGCGTGTCACAGGCGCTGCACGAAGAAGCGACCGTTGCGCTGAACAATGGACCAACCATCATCAAGACCGCGAACGGCACTCCAATCCAGTCGCCTTGGGTTGGTGTGCTAAACCGGCAGGCGATGATCATGCGGTCGCTGGTGTCCGAGCTTGGTTTTTCCCCTGCCTCGCGTACGCGCATATCGATCGACCAAGATGATCAGGACGATCCGAACGCTCACTACTTCAACTGATTCCGGCAGGGTGGATCTGGTGGAAACCGGAAAGGCCGTTTAAGGGCAGGCTGGACGGCAAGCTGCCTCTCGTTCAGCTTGAGAGATTGGAAGCTATACACCCCAAATACAACCATTCCGCTAGCTGGTCGTCGAACGTCGAAGCCGCCCCACCTTAAGCAGAATAGTTCAGCCTGATTGGTGGTTTGCGGCCAGCCGCTGCAAGCGTCGCACCCTAAAGAAGCGACCGTTCGTTCAGGCTTGACGGATGGCATCCGCGCTGCTCGACTGGGTAAAACTTCCGCAACGAAGGTTGAGACGGAGAATAACAGATTCCACTAGGGAGAATAAAGGATGTCGAAACGCGAAGCCTAGTTTAGTTTCAGTCATCAATGAGAGATGATCGCCAATACAGAAAGGACTGATGCTCTGCTTCCGGACGAACCGCACATAGAGCGCATCTCGCAAGCCCTGTGGGCACGCGAACCCGTTGGCTCGGCAGCGCTGTTGGTCGGCGCGGGATTCAGCCGCAACGCCACGCCGGTCCGGAAGTCCGTCGGTTCAATGCCGGGTTGGAACGACATCTACTTGACGATGGTCGACCAGCTGTACCCGGCACCACCGATCGGCCGCGACGAGGCGGCTTCGCCTGGCTCCGGACACGCCCCGCATCGCGACTGGCTGCTCAAGCAGGTTGGCGCAACCAGCGCATACCTACGCGTCGCCGAGGAGTTCGAAGCGCAGTTCGGACGGGATGCGCTGGACAAGTTGATCCTGCGTCACGTCCCGGATCGCCAGTTCGTCCCCGGCAAGCTGCACCAGATGCTCGTTCAGCTCCCATGGGCAGACATCATGACCACAAATTGGGATACGCTGCTCGAGCGGGCGGCCGACAGGGCGGAGGAACGCGTCTATGATGTCCTGCGCACCGTCGAGGAGATCCCGGAGGCACGGGCGCCGCGGATCATCAAGCTCCACGGCAGTTTCCCCGCCCACCGGCCGTTCGTCTTCACGGAGGAGGATTTCCGGACGTATCCGATCCGATCCGGCGCGTTCGTGAACCTGGCGCAGCAGCTGGCGATGGAGAACACGCTAGTGCTGCTCGGCTTCTCCGGCGACGATCCGAAT
The DNA here is from genome assembly GCF_902506455.1 of Sphingomonas sp. 8AM. Taxonomy (GTDB): domain Bacteria; phylum Pseudomonadota; class Alphaproteobacteria; order Sphingomonadales; family Sphingomonadaceae; genus Sphingomonas. The sequence continues at coordinate 19,750 of NZ_LR733846.1, forward strand.
TTCCTGTTCTGGTCCGGGTGGGTCCGCGATCGGCTCGGTCCTAAAGCGCCGCTCATATACTTGGTCGGCGTGCTCGGCCTGAGCGCACCGAAGCGCAAGATGCTCGAGAGCCGTCGCATCCAGCCGATCGATCTAGCGCAGCTCCCGCCCTTCGAAAGCTGGCCGGCGAGCCGTCGGATGGAGCACGCCCATCAATGGTTTCTTGAACGGATGCGCGAGGCGGAACCCTATCCCGCGCAGCGCTGGCCGCGCCCTCCGGCCGGGTTTGTGCCGCCGCTGGCGTTCGTAACGCCGCGGCTCGACCCCAGGGCACCGTTGCCCGACCCTGAAACGACCGGCCACGGCCCAGCGGTCGAAACCCTCCGCAGATTGGTTCCGCAGTGGCGCCAGAACCGTTCGGTATTCCCCGGCTGGATCGTGCCGCCGCTAGACACCAGCGAACTGCTGTGGGGCAGGATTGACCGATCCATCTACGACATCATCCGGGGCCTCCGGGCAGTCGAGGAGGACGAGAGGCTCGAAGCCCTTTTCGAACTGAACTGGCAGCTCGAAACGGCGCTCGCGCCGCTGATCCTGACGGTGGACGACATTATCGTGGAACTGCTCGACGCCATGGTCGGACGCTACGACGATCTGGACGCTGGTCAGGCGGCCCACTTCCGCGCGCTGGTCGCTGCGATCATCCGGCATGCCCGCGAGGAAAACGACGCGGTGCTGTTCACTCGATGGGCGGACTGGCTGGACACGAAGATCGACGACCAGGATGGCGTTACGTTCGACCGGCTCACATACGAACGCATACTGTGGCACAGGGCAGAACTGGACGTCGACAAGCTCGACGAGCTGGTGACAGCATGGGAAATCCGGGGAGACAGCTTCTCGCTGTTGCGCAAGGCGGGACTTCTCGCCGACCTGGGCCGCGACAGCGCGGCGGCGGATCTCTCGGCGCAGGCGCTGAACTTGATACGCGCGCAGACGCTGCGCGGAAGCCAGGACATCGCGGCCTGGTCGCGCGAGAGCTTCGCGCTGCTCTTCCGGTCTTCCGTGCTCTTTGGCGAGCTCGGCCGGTGGGCCGAGACCAAGGCGGTCCGCGACCGCTTCGACCTCCGGCAGGACCAGCTTCAGTCGCGCGGCTGCCCAGGCAAGCGAGACTTCTTTAGACTGATCGATCGGCTGGCGCAGGCAATACCGCCGGTGCGGGAGCCGATCGAACGCACGCAGAAGTTCGATCCCGGAACCTTCAACGTCACACATCATCTGAGCGGCGTCGACCCCAGGATTCAGCGCCTGATCGCGTACCAGGCGCTGCGCTTTCAGGAGGAAACCGGTCTTCCCGTCCGCATCGGGAACACGGGGGTGACCTCACAGATACTCTCCGAGGCGGCTCGCTGGCTGATGGACGTAGCACCCACCCGGGCGATCGACGCTTTCCTGAGAGCCGCGTCTAGTCTGAGCAGCAAGCCCTTCGACAAAATCTTGACCCGGTCAGCCGTGGCCAGGATGAACGCCGCCGAGGCCGACCGCCTGATCGACCGACTGATCCGACTCATCGACGCGGCGCGGGCTCGGATCGCGGCGCGAGCACCCGAAGCGGGGTTTTGGCGAGATCGGCTCAAGTCGACGGTGGAAATCGCCTCACGGGTCATCCTGCGAGCGCCCGCCCGGGCACCGCAGCTCCTCAAGATCTGCCTATCGCTCTATGCGGATACGCGGTTTACGCGAAAGATGGCGCTTGGAAACGAGCTGCGACACCTCGCTAGGCGCAGCATTGAGGCGGCATCCGCGTCGGACCGGGACGCCATGGTCCTGGCGCTGTTCCAGAGCGCGATACCACCAAACGTCGGCGACTATGCGAGCGATGCCGCTGACGTAGTGGCCGGCTTGTCGCGTGACTACGCCACTATGGCGACGAACTCGGAATGGCGAGAAGTCGTCACACAAACCGTCGGGTCGCTGACGGATCCATCTACGCGAAGCGCCGCGTCCTCGCGGATCAACTGGCTTCTCGATGCCAACCTGCTCGACGAAGACGATCGCCGGCTTCTCGGCGACGCACTCTGGGCACCGGCGCACATGGACGGCCGCCTGCCCGGCGACACTGTCTTCTATCCCAGTTCCTTCCTCCTGCTCCCCCGGCCGGCACACGTCGACGTCGGTGCCGCGGTGTCGGCGGCCCTGCTGACCCGTGCGCCGCTGACGGACAATGTGGTTGCCGAAGGCGCGCTCGCCTACGCCTACGGACAGAAGGAGTTCCAGCTCGACGAGGACGGGCTGCTGGGTGAGATCGCCCGGTTGCACGCGTTCGTCGCGGACCACGCCCCACCGCCGGAACATCCCGACATATTGGGCGACGATCGCACGGACATCGTCGTGCACAGTTCGGAGATGGCCGCCAGCTTGGCGCAGCGGGCAGAGCATCGTCCGAGCGCGATCGAGCCAATCCGCAAACTCTTCGCACTCGACCGGCATCCCCTCCGGATCGAACCCGCGCTCTCAATACTTGTTCGAATGGGCATGCTGGAAAAGGCCGAGGCGGCGCAGCGGCTGCGGGAACTGCTCGCAGACAGGTCCACAATCGGATCGGAACTCCTCGGCGGCTTCATCGGCAACGTCGTGGACGGCCAAGGATGCGAGCCGACCTTTGAAGCGGCGATGTGGAGCGAGATCGCGCAGGCGATCACCGTGCGGAGGCCTGCACCGCTTGCGCGCCTGCTCCGGTTCACCGCGCACGTGATGAGAGAGGATGCGGGGCGCATTCCCGCGAGATTGGACGAGATGCTGAGCGTGGGACTCGCCCTCATCCTCGACGAGACGAAGACCGAATCTCCCGCGCGGCATCTCGAGTACGATCCGTCCCTCGTCCGCTACTTCGGCGCTGTCCTAGTAACCGCGATGGCCCAGCGGCACCGGGGCGACCCGAATGTTCAATCGGCGTGGTCGGATGCGATCGACACAGATTCCCTGCCGGACACCCGCCGTGCGCGCGACAAAGCCTTGGAAGGGGTCCTGGGAATCACGGCCCCCGGCGAAGGAGCGGGAGAATAGTTCTGCGACGGCAACGCCGACTCATGTGGATTTTGGCATGGGCCGATATGCTGAAGGGCCAAGCCACCGCCGTCACTTGATCGCCGCGGCTATGCGCGATCTTGAAAGTGAGCCCGCATATCGATGAGCGGCCTCCCCACGACGACAAGGTGAGGAGGAGACCCAAGATGAGCCCAAAATTGCATGAACACAACGATCAGGCCCGCCGCCGGGCCGAGGGACGACGGCGTTTCGCCCATTGTGATCTTGAACGAATGCCCGGTTGCCCCTTCGAGGCTGGCAACGCCCGCCAGGTCGCCGACGAATTCCCCGGACGTCGTCGGATCGGTTGAGTATGAGGTCGGTGAGGAACCGCTCAAACGCATCCGGCCCAAGTTCGGCAGCGACAAAAGCATGGGCTGTCTTGGCGAGCACACGCAGATAGTGAAGTCGGTCAACGACCGGCAGTTTGAAGCCGATATTCGGCACGCCGAGCTCCATCGCCGCTTTCTTCAGGATCGGGTCAGCGCGGCCGGCCTCGATAAAGCGCCACGGCCGACCTCAGCGTAGGTTGGATCGATCTTCTCGCCGAGGATACGGGGAGGCGGAGACTGCCACAGGTTGAGGATTAAAGGTCCGTCCTCGATCGTGATAAGGTGATCGCCAAGTTCGCGCAGGGATTGTCCCCGCTCATCATGTTCGACAAGCGGCAGGGTGATAAATTTTGGTCGATCTTTCTTGTTTCGCGTTGGTGCCTCGACTATCGCTCGGAATACGCCAAGCTGCTTTTTGAGGACTTCCTGCTCGTAGCGTTGGATGACTTTCTGGCATGCTTCGCAGCACGCGCCTTCAAGGATCGTCGCGTTCTTGCCAGTGGCGTAGGGAATGACATGCTCTTCGTTCAGCGCGACGCCAGTCGCGCCGCAGTAAATGCACTTTCCCGGCGACGGCAGGCGGCGGGCGGGGGCGTCATCAACATCGTACTCGCGGAGTATCATGCGGTGGTCGCTAGTCCTCATATGCGATCTTGCGCAACGCGACGGAGCGGTCGGCGCGACGTCGCTCCACTGCGAGCTGGTTGTCAGCCGATTTTATAAAGCGCGCGGCGAAGGCGCGCACTGCCTCGTTCTCGTCGGTGGTCCATTCGGCCACAAGCGCCTTGCGCGATTTCTGTGCTTCGACGCTGCCATACTCGCCAGTCAGGACACCGCTCGAATCGATCACAATATCGACAATGTGAAGCAGCTCGTCGTCGGCGGGCAGCAAGCCGACGATAGCGCGCAGCAGCGGATGAAGGAATTCCTCACCCTTGTATGCGCGCAGCACGGAAAGGACGAACTCGATTCCGTCACGCCCCTCCTCAATCTGGCTGTGGAGCAGTGGATGCAGCGGATGTTCAAGATGGGGAAACAGTTCCGCGATCAAGCGCCCGCCGCGGAACTGCGCCAGGCTCGGATCGGCGTCGTGCCAGCGGCGTGCTGCGGCGACCACCTCGGCAGGCGCCGCGGCAAGCGGCGCCCGGAGATAATGCAGCCCGTATGGCAGATCTTCGTAGCGAAAATCCTCACTCTCGCGCTCGTGGGAAAAGCGCCGACCGATGAGATCAATGACGGCCTGAACATGCTCGTTAGCTATCACGGCCAAAAGGGCTTCACCGCTCGTGCCGAGCCGCGGTATGTCGACGACAAGTGCGAGAAGCGGTTCGACTTGCCGCGGGGAAAGCCCTTTCAACAGCCCAAGCTGATCCCAGTTGAACATGCCGCCCGCCCACCCGAATAGTCCACGGGACGACAACGACTGCGCCGCCGGCAGAAAGACGCGGTCAAACAATCCATCGGTGTGCTCGGTCGACTGACGGGCTGCGGCCACTGTTACGTTGTGCAATACTTGGTCGTTGTTCGTGGCGAGTGCCTTGGCGGTGATCGTTTCGAGCAGATCAAACCGAAGCACACTGGCAAACTGAAGATACCAAGCGATCGACGAAAGATGCCTGTCCTCGGCTACCCATGCCTCGATTAGGGGAACTACCGCAGCGGCATGGCCGGCGTCCGACAAGCCATGCAGCATGCCGGGGAGCCAATCCGCTAACCGGCTGCTCAGGCGCGGCAACCACGCGAGCATGATGTCGGGCTGGGAGATGGCGAGTTTCTTGATGAACTCCTGCAAGCCCATGAATGTCGCCATGTCGTTGCTCTGGGTCTCGACATATCGTTCGAGCCGGTCGAGCCATTCGTCGCCGCTTCCTGCATCAACAGTCGCAACAAGAGCATCGATTTTGTCGGAGCGCTCTTTCGCCGCCGCCTGATAATCAAAGCCCGGCTTCGCCCACATCATCGGCGTTACGCTGTCGTGCCCCACGAGCCAGCGGTAACGATCGAGGTCGGCGTCGCCGTCAAGCACCGCCCGGCACGCGGCGACGGCCTCAAGCAGCCGCCCCTGTGCGGCCACTAGTTCAGGATTTTCCGCCATGCCGGGCGGCAGGGCATGATACCCATAATATCGATGGTGCAGATCGACTTCGACCCGGCGCTTCGCTTCCAAACCGAGGTCGGGCAGGACCGACTTGAAGAACCCGACCACGCGCGCAAGGTCGTCCATGATGACCTCGCCGAGCAGGTCGGTATAGCCGGCATTGTTCGGCGTATTCCCCGCCGCAAGCATGGCGTAGCGCAGTCGTCTGCGCTCGCCGCCCTCGTCTAAAAGGCCATGCAAGCGTTCCAGCTGTTGAAGGGCGTCGCGACGAACCGACTTGAGCTGGTCGGTCACTGCAACCGACCCCGTATGCAACGTCATTGACTCGGCCTGCCAACTCGTTCCTGTCACCGTGCTTGATAGCGCCTCACGAAGCATGATGATGACGCTGGGCGACGCCGCGACGAGGGCAGCATCGTCAAAACCGGCGATGCGATCGACCAGCAGTCGTTGGAGGCCAGGCCCGACCTGCTTCCAGGCCTGACGATCATGCTGCGCGAAACGCCGGGTGAGGTCGTCGATTGGCTCGCTATCGTCCTCGGTCGTCATGGCTTGGCGCATCTTGATGAGCGCATCGAACATGCGTTCGGGGCTTGCGTAGAGAAGATAGCCGCTCTCTAAAATGCGGCTGATTTTGGCGATAACTGCGTCGCTCTTGGTTCCCGGATACTCGCGACCAAAGGCCATGCTCGGGACGTCCGGCATCGTGTGCGCCCGAATGATCGCGTCCGCGAGGACGTCGATGATGTCGGGAGCGGCGGCGATATAGTCATCGTAGTTGGGCAGCACATAATTTGAGAACTTGTCGACAGCGTCGTCGAGACCGTTCCGATCAGTGCAGGCGCGAATAGCGCCGAGCGCGTCGCCATCGAAGATGGCCTTGCCGTCACGCAGCTGAGTGTAGTCGCTCGCGATCTTGTCGAAGGCAAAGCCCGCTGGCTGAAGGGACTCCTGCATCACTTTGCGAAGACGCTTGCGCATGGCCTCGACCTTGGCAGCGCCAAAACCCACGTCGGTCATCGGCTTGTAGATGGTGTCGTGCGCCATCTCGGCCCAAGCATGATCGAGAATGGTTTGAACTTGGATCTCGCAACTCAAGCCGGCAAACCGGCGGTATTCAGGTAGGGCGCAGCGAGCGTCGCTCAACGTGACAACCCAATTTTCAGAGATGAAGAACTCTGCGCCGTCCTCTTTGCTGTCGGGATAGTGAATTTTCGAGCGATTATAATCGACCGCGAAATTGTCGCGCAAAATGCCACTTTTCCCGAAGCGGTGAACGTCTCCGTTCGTGTAGAAAATCAACCGGCATCCTGCGACGTCCTTGGCAACGTCAGCGATCGAAGCCTCCGTCGACGCTTCTGCCTTGGCAAGTTTGGCCCGCAGCGAATCAATGGACTTGGCGCGGTGCTGGATGTTCTGAAGCCGAAGGTCATGTTGTTCGGTTATCGCCGCGTCGAGGATCGCCGCCACCGCCTCCGCGAAGTCGGCATAAAGCGGCTTTCCGCCATTTTCATATTCGGCGAGGTTCATCCGGCGCTTTCAGTGGTTTGGCGGTTCACGATCATTCTCGTCTTCTCAACGTACGGCCAGGGTTGTAGCCGTTAGATAGGCAGGCCAACTGATAATTTTGAGCGGGCAATCGAGATGCAAACCTCGCGGATTATCGACCTATCGGAATGGGCTGAGGACGACTTCTCCAGGCAGTGCGCGCGCGCAGGCGTGACGCGGAACAAGTCGCGGCAGGATCGCACCGGCTGGGATTATCTCGTCGAATTTGGAGCGACGGCGGTGGGGGGCGTCCCGGCCGACCTTCAGCCGGTCGGCATGTCGGCCCGCGTTCAGGTGAAATCCAAGGAGAAGGGCCGACCCTTTGTCGATCTTAAGCTCAGCAACGCCCTGCGATTCGCGAAGGAGCCGACGCCGTGCTTCCTCGTCCTCTACCAGGCGACGGAGGGAGGCGAGCCGGTTCGGATTTTTGCTCGCCACTTCTGGAGCGACGAAATCGCCATCACCTTAAAGCGAGCGCGCAAGGCCGATCAGGAAGGTCGAACCGACCTCCACAAGTTGACAGTCCGCTGTGCCTTCACGGAGCAAGATGAGCATACCTACGACCTTGTCGCTTGGCTCGAAGCCGCCGTTGCGGGCCGAATGCGCTACGCAGAGGAAAAGATGGTGCTCGTAGCAACTGTTGGTTTCGAGGACGGCGCGATACACGGCAATCTGAGTTTCGCGGTCGAAGACCTCCAAGCATTGATTGACCATCAGATCGGACTTTCTGAAGCCGCACCGACTGTTGCCATCACGCTCGTTCAGCGCCGTTTCGGAATAGATGCACAGATTCCTTTGTTCTCCGGCACGCCGGATGTTGCACATCTACGGTCGCATCCCCATCCAGCCCGCGTGCGCGTTCGGCCTCAAGATGGCGCCGACATCTGGCTGGATGGCGAGCTGTTCTTACCGGCGATTCACGCACCGCAAGAAGTGATGAAACTGCGGGTAGTGGCCGATTTTCTCGAGATCGTTGTTGATGGAAAGAATCGGGGCCAAGTAACTCTCAACCACGATCCTGATCGCCAGCGCGGGCTGGCATCGCACCGTGCGCTCATTGAGGTGACGCGAACTGCCGCAGCTGGGCCGCTGAAGTTGCTGGTAACGTGCGAAGGCTATCCTAATATCCCGGCCGAAGTGAGCCTAGCCGACGTCTCGGAGGAAGATGCGCTACAGCAATTCTCGAACGTGATCGCCTGTCTCGAAAAGGCGAGCACTGGCATCCTACCGCCTGGCCTCGCTGTTTCGCAGCGCGAGATCGACATAGCGTGGAACGCCATTGTCGACTTTAACGGCATGGTGGCGGGAACGGATTTCAACGGCGCGTTCGAGCTCGCCCAGGCGCCGGTGGAAAGAGTGAGCGCGCCGACTGCAGCTTTCTTCTTCGACTATGTCGAAATCGGCGATTGGGTGTTCGGGGCTGTCGTGCGCCGCGAGGTCGAGAGGTTCAGTCTCGAGGGACGGACAGGAAAGATCGCGTTTGGCCCGGCGCGCGTCGTCGAAGCTTTGGCGCGACGCGCTAGCGGACAGGACATCCTTGGCGAACTCTACGGCCTCTATCGCCAGGCTTTTCTCCCGGAGAAGAAAACCGCACTTGAACTGTGCGGCGGAAGCTATCGAGGGCTACTCGCGCTAAGCGGCAATCGCGCAGCAGCGGCTACGAACATTTAGGCGCCATCAGTCCTCGCCGACGGCTGTAATTTTGTTGAGGGTTGCCTAGGCGCGCGCAAGCTAGCGGAAGTCGGCTTTCCGTGGCTGACGGCTACAAGCAGTCTGTCTACTCACGGCCCAATCCCGGCCGCAACGCCGCACTTGAACGAATGGCCGGTTTCGGGGCGCACTCAAACAGTGGTGAACGGCCGAGATTGGGTCGCCGCGGAAAAGGCGGGCGGTCGCTCTTGACCAGTAAACGACGTTCGCGGATCGCGCGTCTGACGGCGGCTTCTGGCAAAACCTGCCGTTCGCCTAGCACGGGGCCGCCCAGCAGCAAGGCGCCCAATGTCGGTCGTAGGGCGCGAGCAACGCCGATCCCGGAAGCTGCCGCTAAGGCAAATCAGGCTCGGCCCGGAGGAAGAACGACTGCTGCACCCTAACCTCAATATCCGGTGTCACAGGGTGGAAGTTCCATGCGCCGGCGCGGCGGCGGCCTGCGTCGTCTAAGCACGAACCTTCCACCACGGAGCATTCAGACGTTGCGCCGTGCCGCGCCTGCGATAAGCTTCTCGAAACTAGCATGAGATATGTCATGCGGGCGTTGGGGATCGCGATGGCTACGGAAAACCTAATCGATAGCCTTAAAGTAGCAGTCGACAATCGTTCGGTCACGCAAGAGGTGCTCACTCTACTACTTCCATCGGGCAAGCCTTATGATTTTGAGGGCCAGCTCTGGGACTATAAAATCAAGGTCCCAGTCCTGGGAAGCGACCCCACCGATGGCGAAAAGCAAGATCACCGGCTGGCTATAGGAGAACTTGTCAAGGACGCGGTCGCCTTTCATAATGCCTTTGGCGGCTACATCGTTTTCGGTGTGAGCGACAAAGGCAGGAACCGCGTCGCCGGCATCACCGATTCGTTCAATTGTGCGGATTTTAATAAGTCTTTGCAGCGCTATTCCGGCACTAACATTGAATGCTTCTACAATAATGTCGACATGAACATTGCGGGGCGCCCTGAGCCACTGACACTGGGTCTTCTGCTCATCCCGCGCCGCGCCGCCAGTGCTCCGCCGGTAAAGATTCTGCGTAAGGGGCCGGACAAGGCCAATGGAAAGCCATGTTTCCAAGAAGAGGTATATGTCCGCGTCCGCGATGAATGTCGCGCTGCGGTGAACACGCACGAAGATTGGAAGTTCCTGCATTCGGACCGACTCCCGCCCGAGCAGATCGTGGGGCTAGGCCCGGTACCGGTTCAATCGCACTTGCCCGCACGCGACGACGACCTCATCGAGTTCGTCGGGCGAGACCAGCAACTGGCGAGTCTTCGCCAATGGATCGGTGATTCGCGCAGCCCGGTTCGCCTCATCACTGGGATCGGTGGCTTGGGTAAGACCACGCTCGCCTACCGCTTCGCGGAGGAGGTTACCGACATTGGCGCAGGCCAAGTCGAAGCTGTCATCTGGCTAACCGCTAAGCAGCAGACCTTCTCAGCGCTTCGAGGTAAAATGGTGCCAACCTCTCGCGTCGACTTCTCTGACCTAAGTTCCCTGTTCAATGCTATTCTGAAGGCCCTGCACTTCGAGTTGCCAGTCTCCGACGAAGATCCAAGCCTCACTGAGATCACGGACCGGCTGGTCGAAGGATTGCTGATCATCCCCTCGCTGATCATCGTTGATGACCTCGATACCCTGCTGCCAGATGAGCAGAAGGAGTCGGTTGCAGCGCTAAACAGCCTCGCGCTGCGAACGGTCGGCCGCGATCAGCCGCCGTCCCGAGTTCTGATGACCTCGCGGATCGATCAGGGCCTGCCGCCGACCGCGATCGTTAAGATTCGAGGGTTAGAGCGCGAGGCATTTGACTCTCATCTGAGCAATCTGTGTACCGCATTCGGAATAACCCCGTATGCGGGGCAGGACCTCGAGGACGTGTTTGAAGCGTCATCGGGCTCACCACTGTTCGCTGCTTCAATCGTACGGCTGGTCAAGCTCGGCGAGGACCGGCGTGAAGTCGTCGAGAAATGGAAAGGCGCTGATGGCGAGGAAGTGCGCAGCTTCGCCTTTAAGCGCGAACTTGGAAACCTTGATGCGATGCCCTCCCGCGTCCTCTATGCTGTTATACTGCTTGGCGAGACGACGCTAGCCGACGTTGCCGAGGTGCTCGATATGCCGGTACGTACGGTTCGCGATCAGATATCCGAACTACAGGCCTATCACCTCATTTCCACGATTACCCGGACGCACGGCGATTCGGCCATTAGCGTCCCAAGCGAGCTACAAGCCGTTCTCGACCTCATTAAGGACCGGCTTGGTACTACTGCACACACAGTCGAAGCGGCGGTTGCGCGGGCTCACGAGAAAAGCGGCAACCAGGAACGACAGGTTGGTGCCGGGATCAGGACGATCGTGCGGATGTGGGGAGCCGATCAGCGCGACGAGGCATTAATTGTCGCATCAGAGCTTAGCAAGAAGTTCAAAGAAAATGGTGACGCGGCTAGCATCCTCGGATCCGCTTATCTGCGCGTCAGGCCCGCAAAATATCGTGATGCAGATCGCGAACTTGAACGTGCTGTCAAACTAGGTAGCACCAAGTCGGAACTGCTGCCTAACATCATTGAAGCGAAAACCGCACTTGAAGATTGGACAGGCTTGCGCGAATTTACGCGGACGCGAATCTCGAACGAAATTGGGCGCGACATCGCTCTCGCCGCGCATCTCCACGCCAATAACGAGCTGATTAAGACCGCACGAGTACGTGGTGACCGCAGGCGTATCGCCGAACTATCGATCGAGGCCGTGGAGCGTATCACAGCGAAAATGCGGCGGGCACGCCTTGAACCTAGCTATTTTCAGGTGTTGACGAGCCAGCGGTTTGATTTTGCTCGTGCCTATGTCGAGGTGGTCGATCAGGAGAACCCCCGGCCCGGCGATAGGCTCCGGGTGTTCGAGGCCGTGGCGCGCCTAGCCGCGGCAGATGTCCTAGTCCTTAAATCGCTAGAGAAGGGTGTCGAGGCACTTGAACAATGGTGGAAGGACGTCGAGCAGCGTCGGGTCGCAGACCTCGCGGCATGCAAGATCCTGAGCCGGATGCTCTCCAAGCTCGAAGGCATGGAGCAGCAGATCGCCGGCTACAAGCGCGACACCGCGGTCGCGAGCGACATCGAGTCACGCCGGCGTGAATTGGAATATCTCGGGGGCGCTCTTCAGGCTTCAATCGGCTAAGCTAGACGACGCGGCAGCATGGGTAAAAATGCACGGCTCTGAAAGCTGCATGTTAGCTTTCGGAGCCGTGCATCAATCGTGACATGATGCGTGGCTCTAGCGATCAACGTCGCGCAGGATGTGAGTGACGTGGTAGTCGCCACTGAGAAAATTTTTGGTAAGTTGGGGTTTGAGTAAGCTCGCCGTGCCGTGCTTGAACGAGGAAGGAGCTCGAGAGGTGGTAAATAACTGGTTCGTCGGCGCCGCATTTGGCGGCAATGACAGTCAGGCAGAGCGCTTCTTGCGAGACGGCGTGTGGGAGATCCGCACGCCGACCGAGGCCGAAGCGGCACAGGTTCGGTCGATGCGGCCGGGCGAGCGCATCGCGATCAAGGCAACGTTCGTTCAAAAGCACAATCTACCATTTGACGGACGTGGCCGTAGTGTGTCGGTGATGCGCCTCAAGGCCCGCGGCGTGATCACACACAACCCCGACGACGGCGAGCGGGTGTTGGTTGAGTGGGAGCCGGATTTCAAGCCGCGCGACTGGTACTTCTACACCTACAGATCCACCATCTGGCAGGTTACCGCGGGTCAAGACATGGCCGACCAGCTCATCGCGTTCGCCTTCGACGATCAGCCGCAGGACCTGCATTGGTATCGCAATGAGACCAGCTGGGCCGAGCAGTTCGGCGACAACGCGGCGGAAGCGCCGAGGCGCTTTTGGATCGAGAAGACCATCGCGAGCAACCGGCCCGATCGGCTGTCAGGCGAGCATGCGCTTGGCCGAGCGCTCTGGTCACCGCAGCGGTCCCGCAACGACCGGAACATATACGCCAACATGCTGGAGGTGCGGCCAGGCGACGTCGTGTTCCACCTGGTCGACAACCAGGCGATCACGGGCGTGTCGGTGGCGGAAAGTGCCGCGGATAAGGCCTTCGTAGGACTGGCGGGCAGTGACTGGGCTGACCAGCCTGCTTACCGGGTCGCCCTTGCCGACTACCACCCGCTTGAGCCGCCGCTGTCGCGTGAAGCGTTCCTCGAGGCCGAGCCGTTCGCGTCCGAGCTAAAGGAGCTGGCAGAGAGCGGGGCCAAGGGGCTTTTCTATAACAGCCGGCGCGGCCTTAACCAGGGCGCTTACCTGACCGAGGCCACTCCGACGCTACGGTCCATCCTCAACCGCGCGTATGTCGAGCTCACCGGGCGAAACCTGCCCTACGCCGACGAGCACCGCGCGCCCGAGCGGGACTACGACGAAGAGGTGACGCCATACACGCTGGACGATGCGCTGGCCGAACTGTTCCTCGACCGCGGGGAAGCGGAGGACATCCTGCTCCTGTGGCACGCCAAGCGTAACATCGTACTTCAGGGCCCACCGGGCGTGGGCAAGTCGTTCGCCGCCCACAGATTGGCTTACGCGCTGATGGGTGTCGAGGATCGGGACCGGGTCGGCTTCGTGCAGTTCCACCAATCCTACTCGTACGAAGACTTCGTGGAAGGCTTTCGCCCCGCGGAGCACGGTTTCGAGCTCCGGCCTGGCAAATTCGTTGAGTTCTGTCGGAGAGCAGAGGCCGACCCAACCCGCGTCTACGTCTTCATTATTGACGAGATCAACCGAGGCAACCTAAGCCGGATCATGGGCGAGCTTATGCTCCTGATCGAGCCTGACAAGCGCGACCCGCGATGGGCCATGCCGCTCGCGTCAGGCAAGGTGCCATTCCACGTGCCGCCCAACGTCCACGTCATGGGTTTAATGAATACGGCCGACCGCTCGCTGGCGGTGGTGGACTACGCCCTGCGCCGCCGCTTTGCGTTCGTGTCGTTAGCCCCCAACCTTACCTCACCGCATTTCGACCGACACCTAGAGGTGCTGGGCGTCGGAGACGAGGTGCGGCGCACTCTGCGCGCCCGCGTGGGCGAGCTGAACGACGAGATCGTCGGCGACGCGGTGAATCTAGGGCCGGGGTTTGCAATTGGGCACAGCTTCTTCTGCGCCGGCCCGAGCGCTGGCGAGCACGACCGAGACTGGTACCGCCGAGTGGTGCGCACCGAACTCGCGCCGCTCCTAAGGGAGTATTGGTTCGACGCGCCTGATAAAGCGGAGAGCTGGAGCGCCCGGCTGCTGGCCGCCGCTTGACCGCCTCACCGATTCCGATCCGCAACCTCTATCACCTGTACTGCTATGCGTGGAACCGGTTCGAGGAGGCGCGTGCTATCTCGACAGGGGCGGAGGATAGTCCGGACCTTCCCAACCTGCTCGCGCGCGTCCTCGCCGAGGGCACCCGCTCGCTGCTCCGGCGCGGGCTGGACCGCGGCTATCTGCCGCGCGAGGAGGAGCTGGCCACTATCCGCGGCAGCGTCGAGCTCGGCCCGACGCTGAGGCTGTACGCCCGGAACGGGCGCCGAGTGACGTGCAATTACGACGAGCTCAGTCACGATCTGCTGCATAATCAGCTGCTTAAGGCCTCGCTAGGGCGTCTCGCCAACGTTGCCACCCTGGACCCGGGGCTGGCCCAGGAGCTGCTCCGGCTCCGGGAGCGCATGCCCGATGTTGTCGACGTCCGGCTGAGTGCCGCTGCGTTCGCTCGCGTCCAGCTCCACCGTAACAACGCGCGCTACGACCTACTGCTCAAGGTGTGTGAGCTGGCGTTGGCTTGTATGATGCCGACCACGAACGGGTCGGGCTACGCGTTCCGCGACGTGCTTCGGGACGAGCGCGAGATGGCGCGCGTGTTCGAGGAGTTCGTGCGCAACTTTTACCGACTTCGTCAGCGTGCATTTCGGGTCAGGTCGTACCAGCTGGAGTGGCAGGCGGTGCCGCTGGAGACGAACGGGGTGGGGCGGCTCCCGGCCATGCGGACTGACGTGTACCTGGAGAGCGCTGACCGGCGGATCATTATGGACACCAAGTACTACGCCGACGCTCTCCAACAGTACCGCGGCTCGCGGAGCTTCCGATCGGACAACCTGTACCAGCTGTTCGCGTACCTGCGGAACGACGCGGTGGCAGAGCCGACCGCGCCGCTCGCGGAAGGCGTGCTGCTCTACCCGCAGGCGCAGCACGAGCTCGACGCGACCTATGCCGTCCATGGACATCGCGTTCGGCTCGCGACGGTGGACCTGAGTAAGCCTTGGTCCCTGGTCGAGGAGCGGCTGCTTGAGCTCCTCAACTGACATGCTTGTCGACCTAACTCAGTCGATAAACTTGCGCGAAACCGGGTGGCGCCACAATGCATGATCCGGCGACGCTCGCATTCTACGATACTGAAGCAGCTACGTATGTAGCGCATTACCGCGGCCAACAGAGCCGAGATTTAGCTCGCTTTCTCCAGCGACTGCCAAGTGCGGCGTGCGTGCTGGAGCTCGGTTGCGGCGGCGGCGGTGACACGGCAGCCATGATAGCGTGTGGCGTTGATGTGGTGCCGACCGACGGGTCGCCGGAGATGGCAGAAGAGGCGTCAGCGGTCCTCGGCATCCCGGTGCGCGTGCTCCTGTTCGAGGACCTCGACGAGGAGCAAGCGTACGACGCTGTCTGGGCCAGCGCATGCCTGCTGCACGTCCCCATCGCGGACCTGTCCGCCATACTGTCTCGGGTTCATCGTGCGCTGCGACCGGGCGGGCTCTTCTATGCCAGCTACAAGGTGGGTACAGGGGAAGGACGCGATCGGTTCGGCCGCTACTATAATTATCCGTCGATGGAAGTGCTGACGACAGCCTACTCGGAAGCGGGCTCGTGGAAATCATTCGAGGTCGAGGAGCAGCAAGGCGGCGGCTACGATGACCAGCTGACCCGGTGGATGTCCGTCGTCGTTAGCAAAGCGACTATCTAGAATGCCTCGTCGTCGCGAATGGGGGCGTCCCACTCGATGATCCGCGCCAGCTTCGCCGCCCGGTAGTTGCCCTGCAGATATGCCGCTCGGAGGGCGAGAGCCGCGCCGGTCTGTGCCATCAACGTTTCCCTCAAAGGGTGGTGGCTGGTGATCAGAAACTCGTTGCGGCGGTGCAGGCGGGCGACCAGATCAAGCGCCGGTACACAGTCGGACTTGCCGCCGGCGCCTCGATTGCAGTCGCGGCAGGCAAGCACGAGGTTCCACACACCGTCCGGGTTCCCAGTCAGTAGCGACCGCAGCGCCCAAGGGAAGACGTGGTCCACGTCGGCGGTGAGCTGCCCCGGCTCGATAGTAATAGGTGTGAAGCAGTAGAAGCAGCGGCCTTTCTGGTAGCCGTTTAGCGCCGCCCTCGCGGACGTGACCGCCACGCGCCGGGCGCCTCCAGCGGCAGTGAACGCTTGGGTCCCGTCATCATAGGTGATGAGCGAACTGGTGACTCCCAGCTCCCACGCTGTCTCTACCAGGCGCCAGCGCGCCTCCGTCTCGGATTCCAGGTCGGAGGCGGAATCGTCGCGCGCGAGGTGCTGCAGCGCGTCCGTTATTCGGATGCCGCCGGTGGCGGCGCGCTCGTCGAGGAAGAAGCGCTGCTCGATGTCATTGGGCCCGAGACGGTGGAAGGCATCAATGACGTTGTTGAAGCCGAGCGATACCGTGATTGACCGAAGTTCGTCCTCCGAGACAGAACCAGCATTGACTCCATTGCAAGCTTCCAGGAACCGGCTGGACCGGCTGGTGCCCTGTTTCGATGCCAGCGTGAGGTGAGTTCGCAGGTGGCGTGTGTATGGAACTGCCAACTGTTCTAACCTGACTAGGTCGTCGCTACCGCGCGCCACCTCGAGCAGCGCCTTAGCGAGCGCGAACTTGTACGACGCGACGTTACGCCCGAACAGCATCAGCGCGCGGAACTGGTTATGGCTGCTCGGCTGAACGGCGAGGAACGGCGTCATCACCGGCCTGTGTAGGATGGTTTAAGCGGCACGGCGTCCTGTTTCGTAATTTTGGCGGTATAGCGTCTTCGCTGCGAGGGTCTCACCGCCGTAACACCATGCGGCGGTCCTCACGTCGCATGCGTCGCAGCAGAGGCCGTCCCATTGCTGTTGTGGGATCGTCGGGCCTCGTGGCAATGCTTCGAATGCAGGCTCCCGTCTTCTTCCGCCCATCTGAAACGATGTTCAAAGCTCCACGTTGTGGATCCCGGCAAGCGCAGAGCGCATGCGACTTTGCTGCGAGCAGGTTGGACATGCGCGCATGCCATTCAACTGAGGAATTCGACCGGTTGCTTTGCTTGCAAGTTTTCACTCTCCGCCGGCCCCCTCGGGCCGGCGGACGCGGTTGCCGAACGCACGGCGCTTAGTTGAGCGAAATAAACGAGGTGGTCAGGATAGAGCAGAAGCTTTCAGTGTCGCAGCCGCCATGCTGCGGAAGATCGATGCTGAGTGACGTGCTCCCCTGAAACTCCGCCAGTTTGAGCTAGAGTCCGCCTTCGTGAGGAGACGGATGTGAAGAAGAGCAGGTTCAGCGAGGAGCAGATCATCGCGGTGCTGCGCGAGCAGGACAGCGGGAT
>NZ_LR733849.1 GCF_902506455.1 Sphingomonas sp. 8AM
CCTGAACCGGGCACAACCGGCGGAAAACGGGCATAAAAAAACCGCCGCGGGATATCCTGCGACGGTTTGGTATGATGAGGTTTGGTTGCGGGGACAGGATTTGAACCTGTGACCTTCAGGTTATGAGTTCTGTGGCGCAATCTACGCACCCCTTCTCAATCTTACCTCATCTTGCGCTGCATCAGGCCATTTGCTTGACTGTAAGGCAATTTTGCCGCTCGTGATTCTCTTGCACCTTCGCGCCGTTACTTTGCACCTTGCTTCCCAGGTGCTTCCTGGAAACGGCTTGGAGGCAGCGCAGGTATCAGGAGATGCTCATGGCCAAGCTGACGAAGACTATTGTGGAGTCCACAACCACCCACGACAAGGAGTTCCTCTGGGACGATGACGTCCGCGGTTTTGGCATCCGTTTTCTGACGTCTGGCCGGCGGGTCTGGGTCTACCGTTACCGCGACGACGGCAACCGCTGGCGTCAGCTTAAGATTGGTGAGGTGGGGGTTCTTTCACTTGCGCTAGCCCGTGAGCAAGCGCGCTCCGCCGCCGCAAAGGTCCAGATGGGCGGCAGCCCCGCCGCCGACCGCGATGCAAAGCGCCGGGCCTTGAGCGTCCGGCAACTCGCCCAGATCTTTGACGATCGGCACGTGGCCTTGTGGGTAAAGCCGAGCACGGCCGCGGAGTACCGCCGCTCGCTTAACTCCTACATCCTACCTGTTATCGGGTCCAAACGGGTCGACGAGGTGACGCGGCAGGACATCGCCCGGTTGCACCGGGATCTTGGTCTTAAGCCAACCCAAGCTAACCGCACGATAGAAGTCATCTCCAAAATGTTCGGGCTGGCTGAAGAATGGGGTCACCGCCCCGAGGGCACCAACCCGCGTAAGGGGATCAAGAAGTACCCGGAGAAGAAGCGCGAACGTTTCCTCAGTGCCGCCGAGCTGAGCCGCGTCGGTGAGGTATTGGCCGAAATGACGGCGGAGCAGATTGAGATGCCATCAGCCATCGCTGCCGTGCGTCTGCTGATGCTCACCGGCTGTCGGCTGAATGAGATCATGACGCTGCAGTGGAGCTACGTCGACTTCAAGCTAGGGCTGCTGCGGCTGCCGGACTCGAAGACGGGCGCCAAGGACGTTCCAGTCGGCGATCCGGTTCTGGCCGTTCTCAGCGACATGCCGCGGGTCGACGGCAACCCTTGGGTGCTCACGGGCAAGCTGCCTGGCGGCCGCCTCACGGACCTACAGCCGTTCTGGCAGCGGGTGCGCGAGCGCGCCGGCTTGAAGGACGCGCGCCTTCACGACCTCCGTCACACGTTTGCGTCAGTAGCTGCTGCCAGCGGCATGTCGCTGCTCGTCATCGGCAAGATCCTGGGCCACGCGAGCGAGCAGACGACCAAGCGTTACGCTCATCTGGCGCGCGGTACGGTGCGGGAGGCGGCTGGCGACGTCTCATGACGTGCTCCCCAAAGCTCCTCCAGTCATAACTGGAGTCCGGGGTTGTCATGGTGCCCGTCGGGGCGGTGTTGCACAACCCGCTTGGCAGCATCGGCGGGCGTCAGCCCGCCAACACCACTATGCG
>NZ_LR733848.1 GCF_902506455.1 Sphingomonas sp. 8AM
GCGAAGGAGGGCACCGCAATGGCGCCCGCGCCACCTATGTCTCCGGCGACGCGGGCGCCATTGCGGTGCCCTCCTTCGCGCGCCTTTCCTTTTTTCGTCTTCTCGGCTAAGGCCGCGCGCACTCAACGCGAAAGAGACCCCGTTTGGCGAAAGAAGAACTCCTCGAGATGCGCGGGCAGGTGGTGGAGCTGCTCCCCAATGCGATGTTCCGCGTCCGGCTCGAGAACGATCACGAAATCCTCGGCCACACCGCCGGCAAGATGCGCAAGAACCGCATCCGTGTGCTGGTCGGCGACGAAGTCCTGGTGGAACTGACCCCTTATGATCTGACCAAGGGGCGGATCACCTACCGCTTCATGCCGGGTCGCGGTGGTCCTGGCCCCTCCTGACGCGCCCCGTCCCCATCATACCCTCGCGCCTGTCACCGGGCGCGCGATCATGACCCGCCTCGTCCTCGCCTCTTCCTCACCGCGCCGTCGCGACCTGCTCGCGCGGCTCGGTGTCGTGCCCGACCGTGTCGTGGCGCCCGACATCGACGAGACGCCGCACCCGCGCGAACTGCCGCGCGCCTATGCGCTGCGCCTCGCGGTCGAGAAGGCGCGCGCGGTCACGCGCGCGCCGGACGAAGCGGTGCTGGCCGGCGACACCACGATCGCGGTCGGCCGCCGCATCCTGCCTCCCGCCACTGACGAGGCGATCCAGCGCGAGTTGCTCGGCCTGCTGTCCGGGCGGCGTCACCATGCCTTGTCAGCGGTCTGCGCGATCGCGCCCGACGGCACCGGGCGCGTGCGGCTCGCCGACACGATCGTCGCGTTCAAGCCGCTCTCCCCCGCCGAGATCCATGCCTATGTCGCGTGCGGCGAGGGGCTCGGCAAGGCGGGCGGCTATGCGATCCAGGGCCGCGCGGAGGCGTTCGTACGCTTTCTTCACGGCAGCCATTCGGGCGTGATCGGGCTGCCGCTGTTCGAGACGCGCGCGTTGCTCGCTGCGAGCGGCGTCGCCTTTGGCTGAATGGCTTTATGAGGACGGCATCGGCGAGGCGCGCGCCGCGCTGGTCGCCGGTGATCGCATCCTCGCCGCGCGCATCGAATTGCCGGAGACGTTGCGCGTCGGCACCGTCGCGCGCGCGCGGCTCACCGAAAAGCTGATTGCGACGCTCGACGACGGGCAGGAGGTGATGCTCGACCGCGCTCCGTCCGGCGTGACGCTTGGCGCGGCGGCCACGGTCGAGGTGATCCGCGAGGCGATTCCGGAACCCGGCCGCGCCAAGCGCCCGCGTGCACGCGTCACCGACCTGGCCCCCGCACCCGGCCCGGATCTGCTCGCCCGCATCACCGCCTCGCCCTATTCCGTGTGCCCGCTCCGCGCGCACCAGCCCGACGCGCTCGAAGCGGCCGGCTGGTCGGAGGTGATCGAGGAAGCGCAAAGCGGCGAGATCGCCTTCGCGGGCGGCGCGTTGCGCATGACCCCGACCCCGGCGATGACTTTGTTCGACGTCGACGGCGACGGCCCGCTCGATCAACTCGCAGTGCGCGCCGCCACCGCCGTTGCGCTCGCGATCCGCCGCCACGCAATCGGCGGGTCGATCGGCATCGACTTCCCCAGCATCGCGGGCAAGGCGCTCCGTCAGCAGGTCGCCGCCGCGCTCGACGCCGCGCTGCCGCCGCCGTTCGAGCGCACCGCGGTCAACGGTTTCGGCTTCCTCCAGATCGTCCGCCCGCGCCCCCGCGCCTCGCTGCCCGAGCGGGTCCGCGACGATCCCGTCGGTGCCGCCGCCCGCGCGGCACTGCGGCAACTCGAACGCATCCCGCCCGACGCGTCGAATGCGATGCGTTTGCGCCCCGCGGTGCGCGAGCGGCTCGAATCCCGTCCCGAATGGCTCGCAACACTGCTACGACGCACCGGTCGTGCCCCGTATTTTGATTGATGAACATGTCCCGCTGCCCGATCTGCACCGCCCCGACGGTCCCCGCCCACGCCCCCTTCTGCAGCCGCGGCTGCAAGGATCGCGACCTCTTGCAATGGCTTGGCGAAGGCTACCGCCTGCCCGGTGAAACAATCGACACGGAATCGCTGGACACCCGCCCCGACACGGATTAGGGGACGCGCCTCGCCGCTGAAAAGCGGTGCGCCCAAGTAGCTCAGTTGGTAGAGCATGCGACTGAAAATCGCAGTGTCGGTGGTTCGAATCCGCCCTTGGGCACCATTCCCCCTCATCATCGCTGACCGCACTTCGCGAGTTTGAAGCGCCTCGACCCGACAGGTCAGGTTTTGCTCGGTCAAGATGGTTCGAGTGGTTCTTATGACGCGCCGCGTCTGGCCGCTCTGAGTGCCAGTTCGCCAGTTCACGTCTCTCCTCTATGGGTCAGCAGATCATCGCGGCTATGGCGTCCCGGGCATGATCGATCGTCATCCCGGCGCAGCTCGCCTCCGCTTACGTCGACGATGCGGTCGCCGGGGGCGGGCTGGCGGGCCTCGGACTGGGTGCCGGCATTCGCCATCAGGGCCAACCCTCGCCGATGCGCTGAACACGATCGGCGGCCCCGCCTTTATGCTGGTCGACGCGGCGGCCCGCTATCAGTTCCGCAGGATCCGCCTGTCGCTCGATGTGAAGAACCTGTTCGACAAAGTCTATGCCGGTAGCTGCTTCGCGTTCATCGGCAATCCGACCAGCTGCACCTCCGGCGCCGCCCGCACCGTCATCGGCACGGCGCGCTACCGGTTCTGACGCGTTGACGTGCCGGGCCGCTCAAGTCCCTGCCGAGTAGACGCACAGGTCGCCGCCGCCATGGACCGGCCGCACCGCGCCGGTGCAATGATCGACGACATAGCCGACGCCGTTGCGCCGCGCATAGCCGAGGCGGTCGGCGAGCGTGCGCAGCCGCAGCACGTCCGCCACGCGGCGATGCCATTCGTCGTAATAGCCCGGCGTCCACATCACCGCCGCGCCTTCCTTGAACCCGACCCAGACGCGCCGCTCGGCCATGGTCTCGAATACGTCGCTGCCGGGCACGAAGCCGGGACCATTGTCGTCGTGCGGCAACGAGCCGGCGAAATTGATGTTCTTGGTCGGCAGCAGGAAGAGCGCGCCCGGCGCGCTGTGCGTCCGCGCCCAGTCCGCCAGCGCCAGCCACTCGCGCTGCCCGGCGCGAAAGCGCGCATCCTCCGCGACCGAGGTGCGGATTGCCCAGCCGACCGACACCAGCATCACTGCCAGCGCGACCGCCGCGACCCCGCGCGCAGCGAAGATCGCCGGGACCACCCGTAGCTGTCGCACCGCCAGCACGACCGGGACGAGCAGGATCAGATACGGCCCCGCCACCAGCAACAGCGCGAGCAGCGGCGCCCACAACCGGCGGTCGACCTTCGCCGGACTGACGGTCAGCCGCGCGATCGCCGCCGCCACGACGACCACGGCAAGGATGACAATGATCGCGCTTGAGCGCAGCAGATGCAGGTTGAGGATCGTCGGCGAGCGGGTGAGCCATGGCACCACCGCCCCCACCATCCACACCGCGGCATAGGAGAGCAGCACCAGCTGCACCGCGGTGCGTGCGCGCGCGGCGAGGGTCATGCTCGCCACCCACGCGGTCGCGACCAGCCCGGCGAGCACGACCAGATCGCGCTTCGCGAGCTGGTCGACCAGAAAGTGCGTCGGCCAGTAATCGCGCAGGAAGGTCGGATAGTCGAAGGCTGGCGCGTGCCCGAACTCGGGATTGCCGAGCACGTTCATCAACACCGGCACGAGCAGCGGCAGGCTCGCGACCCCGCCCAGCGCGACGCGCAGCAGTAAGCCGGGCCACGCGACGGTGCGACGCGCCAGCGCCAGCGATGCGAGCAGCCCCAGCGCAGGCGCCAGCCACACCGCCATGAAGATGTTGATGAAGAAGGTGACGCTCCACGCGAACACCGCCGCGCCGAACCGCCCGCGCATCGCGAGCGCCAAGGCGATCAGCGTCGTACCGTTGGCCAGCTCGGAATGGGTGAAGATCGGCACGAACAGCCCGCCGTCGCCGGCCGGCGCGGTGCCGCGCAGCGCATAGGCGAGCGCGACCAGCACCAGCAGCGTCGCGGTCGCACGCACGCCGGTGACGTGCAACGGCCGCGCCATCGCCAGCACGCCGACGAAGAACAGGAAGCGCGACGCGACCTGCAACGGCAGGAAGAACGCCAGCATCGTCTCGCGATCGGCGGTGTGCCGCAGCAGCATCCAGAATCCGGAGGCGTAGAAACGGATCGACTGGATGAATGGATCGCCTGCGAAATTGGGCTGGTCGTACAGCCCGGTCAGGATCGGCAGATGGAACAGGTTGTTCCCGGCGCCCGATTCATGCCCGGTGATCGCAATCGTCAGCCACGCGCACAGGAACGCGACCGCGACGAGCCCCGCGATCGTCAGCGGCGGATGCCGGTGCGCGCGCTCCATCAGATCGCCGCCACGAAGATCGCGAACAGCACGATGCCGGC
Organism: Sphingomonas sp. 8AM; assembly: GCF_902506455.1. Taxonomy (GTDB): domain Bacteria; phylum Pseudomonadota; class Alphaproteobacteria; order Sphingomonadales; family Sphingomonadaceae; genus Sphingomonas. The sequence goes on from NZ_LR733848.1 coordinate 4,468, forward strand.
CAGCCGCCAGTTACGGTCGCGCAGCGCGAAGACGATCGGATCGTCGTCCATCTCGCCGCGATGCGCCATCATCAGCATCCGCCCGAGCAGGTACAGCAGCAACGGGCAGATCGCGCCGAGCACCCACGGCCGCGTATAGTTCGCCGCCACCACCGGCGAGGCGACGTACAGCGCGAACACCGTCACCGAATTGACCGCGCTCGCCGCGGCCAGCGCGCCGATCACGGTCAGGTCCTCCTTGCGGTAATTGCGGTTGGACGGATCGGCGAGGTCCTGCAGCAGCCGCACGCGCAATTCGGTGTAGCGTTTGATCAGCGCCAGAGCGGTGAAGAAGAACAGCGAGAAGATCGTCAGCCAGCTCGACAGCACCACCTGCGCCGCGACCGCGCCGCCGGCGATGCGCGCGGTGTAGAGCAAGGACAACGTGATGCTGTCGACCAGCATCTTGCGCTTGATGAACGTCGAATAGGCTAGCGTCATCACGAAATAGCTCGCCACCACCCCGGCAAACGCGAGCGACGCGCTGGCGGCGACCGCACCGCCCAGTACGATGAGCAGCAGGCTGGCGAGGATCGCCGCCGGCGGCTGGATCAACCCGGACGGGATCGGGCGCTTCTTCTTGCTGGGGTGGCCGCGATCGGCGCGGATATCGATCAGGTCGTTGATCAAATATACGCTCGACGCGATCAGGCAGAAGGCGACGAACGCCGTCACGCACGCCACGATCGTCGCGGGGTCGAAGCGGTGCGCGGCCAGCATCGGCACGAACACCAGCACGTTCTTGCTATATTGGTGGACGCGCATCGCGCGCAGCCAGACGCCGATGCGCGACAAGGCCCGTTCGGGCAGGCGCTCGTGCACGATCCCCTGCCGGTCCAGCCGCCGCGTCAGCCGCCCCTGCGGCGCGACGACATAGGCGCGTCGCGCCACCTGCCACACCGGGATGTCGGCGACGCTGTTGCCGACATAGTCGAACCCGCCGTGGCCGAACATCTCGGCAAGAAACGCCGCCTTGCGGACGTCGGTCAGGTTGCGCTCGATCGTGGTGGCGAACACGCCGTCGAAACAGCCGAGGTGCGCGGCGACCGCCTCCGCGCGGCTGACATGGCTGCCGGTCGCGAGATAGACTTTGCGCCCCTGGCGGCGTGCGGCATCGATCAGGTCAATCACCGCAGCATTATAGGGCAGATGCCCGGCATCGAAGGCGGCGCGTTCCGAGATGAAATGTTTCGTCGCGGCCTTGCCGCGCAGCATCTGCCGGAAGATCGGCCCGGATGTCATGGGATTACCGCCGACCTCGGACAGCAGATCCTCCCAGAAGACATCACCGTGGGAAAGCGTACCGTCGAGATCGACAATCAGCGGCGTCGCGTCGACGCCCGAGTTCGTTTCCATCGTCGCGCTTCCCCCCGATGCGTCGTGCCGGCAGCCGACGCACGTCGGCGCGTCTCTAAGATTTGCACCGTGCGATGGGAAGGGGTGGTTAGCTGCGCGCGCTTAACAACCTCCTGCGATCGCCGCACGTTGGCGGCGCCGGTGCCGCGCCGGAAGAAATTGCGCCAGATCACAACGGCAATGCTGGCGCGTCGCCCGGTTGGTCGTAAGAAGATGTCATTCTTTCAGGAAGGTACCCCGTGGTTCGACAATTTCCGGTCGCGTTGGCGACGGTCCTGATGCTCGCCGGCTGCGGGTCGCCGCAGGATTCCTG
>NZ_LR733851.1 GCF_902506455.1 Sphingomonas sp. 8AM
TGACGTGCTCCCCAAAGCTCCTCCAGTCATAACTGGAGTCCGGGGTTGTCATGGTGCCCGTCGGGGCGGTGTTGCACAACCCGCTTGGCAGCATCGGCGGGCGTCAGCCCGCCAACACCACTATGCGGGCGCACATGGTTGTAATCATCGCGCCAGAGCCGCAGCACTGAGCGGGCATGGCCCAGCGACACGAACAGCGTCTCGTTGAGGCATTCGTCGCGCAGGCGGCCGTTGAAGCTCTCGACATAGCCGTTCTGCTGCGGCTTGCCGGGCGCGATATAGTGCCACTCGACAGGCCGCTCCTGCGTCCATCTCAGGATCGCGAGACTGGTCAGCTCGGTGCCATTGTCGCTGACGATCATCAGCGGTGGTCTTCCCCTGGTAGCGATGATGGCGTCGAGCTCGCGAGCGACACGCGCGCCTGACAAGGAGGTGTCGACCACCAGCGCCAGGCATTCGCGCGTGAAGTCGTCGACCACCGCCAGGATGCGGATACGTCGGCCACTGATCAGCGTGTCGCTGACGAAGTCGAGGCTCCAGCGCTGGTTCGGTCCTTGTGGCAGCGCCATAGGCGCTCGGGTGCCCATGGCTCGCTTTCGACCGCGCCGGCGCCTGACCCGAAGGTTCTCCTCGCGGTACAGCCGCAGCAGCTTCTTGTGGTTCATGACCAGCCCCTCGCGAGCCAGCATGATACCCAGCCGCCGATAGCCGAAGCGGCGACGCTCTGCCGCGATCTCGCGCAGCCGCGACCGCAGGTCGCCATCATCACTACGCCGGGGCGCGTAGCGCACCGACGTTCGATCTACGCCGAAGATGGAGCATGCCCGACGCTCGCTGATACCGAAGCGCTGCCGAGCCTCCTCGACAGCTCTCCGGCGAGCGGCAGGCTTCACCAGTTTTTTGCTGCCGCCTCCTTGAGCACGGCGTTGTCGAGTATCGCGTCCGCCAGCAGCCGCTTCAGCCGCGCGTTCTCGTCCTCCAGTACCTTCAGCTTGCGCGCCTGCGACACGTCCATGCCGCCGTATTTCGCCTTCCAGGCGTACAGCGTGGCGCTGCTGATCCCGTGTTTCCGGCACACGTCGGCGGTCTTCATCCCGCTGTCCTGCTCGCGCAGCACCGCGATGATCTGCTCCTCGCTGAACCTGCTCTTCTTCACATCCGTCTCCTCACGAAGGCGGACTCTAGCTCAAACTGGCGGAGTTTCAGGGGAGCACGTCA
>NZ_LR733850.1 GCF_902506455.1 Sphingomonas sp. 8AM
GCGGTGCACCGGCACCCGGCGGCGGGGGCGGAGGGGCACCCGCACCCGGAGGCGGCGGCGGCGGTGCACCGGCACCCGGCGGAGGAGGCGGCGGCGCGCCAGCCCCCGGAGGCGGCGGCGGTGCGCCGACCTCGCGCACCCCGCCCTGATCGGCGAGGAAGCGCGCACGCAACTGCCCATAGTCGAAGCGCCCCTGCACCAGCACCGGCGCGCCCTTGGTCAGCGTGCCCGCGCCGCGCCCGGCGTCGACCAGCGTCCGTCCGCTCGCATCCTCGACCAGAAAGCGCGTGCCATAGACACCCGCGACGCGCCCGCGCACCGTCACGATGCCGCTGGTCGCGGGCAGCCTGGCGATCGCGGTCGGCACGGTCGGCGCCATCTCGACGCTCGGGCGGGTCAGTTGCACCGCGCCGGCACCGCCGGCGGCACCCATCGCCAGCAAGGCGGCACCGCCGAGCGCGATCCGCTGGCCGCGCGACAGATGCGGGATCATCGAAACCTTCATCACTCACTCCTCTTCGGGTTGATGAGCGATGTTTAGGCGCGCGCCCCGCCACCCGCGCTGAACCGGATCGTTCAGTTTCGGTTTAGGCGACCGGCATAGGGCGCAACGCAGGAAGGAAGGGGCAAGATGCGTATCCTGCTGGTCGAGGACGACCGCGATCTCGGGCCGGCGATCGCGCGCGCGCTGCGCGAGGAGAATTTCGCGGTTGACCTTGCCGTCAACGGCGTCGACGCCGCGCATCTCGGCGAGACCGAGCGGTTCGACGCCGCGGTGCTCGATCTCGGGCTGCCGGGGCGTGACGGCATCTCGGTGCTCAAGGCATGGCGCGATGCGAACCGCGACCTGCCGGTGCTGATCCTCACCGCGCGCGACGGCTGGTCGGACAAGGTCGCCGGGTTCAAGGCCGGCGCCGACGACTTCCTCGTCAAGCCGTTTCGCGTCGAGGAACTGGTGATGCGGCTGCGCGCACTGATGCGCCGCGCGGCGGGCCATGCGCAGGCGCTGCTGACGTGCGGCGCGCTGTCGTTCGATTCGCAGACCGGCGTGTTCGAGCTCGACGGCCTGCCGCTCAAACTGACCGCGTTCGAGTGGCGCGTGCTGTCGCAGTTGATGCTCCACCGCAATGCCGTGATCGAACGCCTCGACCTGCTCGAGCGCGTCTACGAGGGCGATGCCGATGTCGATTCGAACAGCCTCGAGGTGATCGTCGGGCGGCTGCGCAAGAAGATCGGCGCGACGCTGATCGAAACGGTGCGCGGGCGCGGCTATCGGCTGGTGTGTCCGGCATGACGCGGTGGGTGCCACGATCGCTACAGGCGCGGATGCTGCTGGTGTCGGCGGTGGCGACATTGCTGGCGCTGGGGCTGGCGGGGGCAGTGATGGCGGGGCTGCTCGGGCGGTTCGTGACCGAGGGACTCGACCGGCGCCTCGACGCGCAATTGCTGGTGCTCGCCTCGGTGGTCGATGACGAGGGGCGCGTCGCCCGCGCGCGGCTGACGCAGCGGGTCGCGGCGTTCGGCAGCGATCCCGGCTGGCAATGGCGGATCGCAGGACCGGACGGCGCGATCGGCGCGGCCGACGTCCCGGCTCCTCCCGCGGGTCCGCCCACCCCTCCGGCGCCACCCCTACCCGCGCC
>NZ_LR733853.1 GCF_902506455.1 Sphingomonas sp. 8AM
CCGCGACCATTGCGCCTCGCTCAACTCGTACCGCTTAATCCCCATCACTCGCTCCGAGCCTCGACACGGATGCCTATGAATCAGCCTTCACGGCGTTTGGGAATCCTGAATGTCGATCCGGCCTAGAGGGCGGTCGAGAACCCGATCGTGATCTTGCGCCCGAAGACGTCGTACATCTGCGGTTGCGTATTGTACCAGCCACCATGGTTATTGACCATCAGATACGGATCCTTGTCGAGGACGTTGTTGATGGTCAGGCGAAGCGACGAGACCTTGCCGATCTTGATCGTGGCGCCAAGATCGAACAGGCTCGCCGCAGGGAGATAGGCACTCTGGCGCGAAATGATCGCGTCGGTTGCCGTCGGGGGCGTGCTGAGCACCGGATTGGACGATAGCCCCGAATATTTGACGGCTCCGCCGTAACGCCACAGTCCATTCACGGCCAGACCGCTCCACGGCACCGCCCAGACCACCCGCAGGGTATGCCGCCACGCCGCGCTCGGCGCAGAGCCGCAATTCTCCTTGCCGCCATAGCCGTAATAGCCGGTGCAGTCGAAAACGGGCTGCCCGGGCAGCTTATGCTGTTCGTTCTTGGTACGCAGATTGCCGACGAAATTGACGTCGATCGCGCCGAGATCCTTGTTGAAGACCTCGAGCGTGTCAAAGCGATAGCTGGTATTGAAATCCACGCCTTCGTTGATCTGTCGCCCGAAATTCGCCGGACGATTGTCCGCATAAGATCCCGCCACGTCGATCCGGCCGGAAACGGTATCTCGATTGTAGCGCGAGCAGTAGAAATCCTCCCCCGCCTGACACTGAATGAACGCGATGTACGGATCTACATAGCTGATGAATCCGATGATCTTGATGCGATAATAATCAACGTTGAAGTTGAAGCGCGGCAGAAACTTCGGCGTGATCGTCAGCCCGGCCGTAACTGATTGACGTGCTCCCCAAAGCTCCTCCAGTCATAACTGGAGTCCGGGGTTGTCATGGTGCCCGTCGGGGCGGTGTTGCACAACCCGCTTGGCAGCATCGGCGGGCGTCAGCCCGCCAACACCACTAT
>NZ_LR733852.1 GCF_902506455.1 Sphingomonas sp. 8AM
CTAGAGTCTGAGTCATCTGAGCGGAGTCGATCGGGGATTCACACGGCGCTGGAAGTCTGATTCAAGGTGCTGGCCGTGCGGAGGTCGGCAGGTGTGGGTCGAGCCTATTCGGATGATTTGCGTGAGCGGGTAGCGGCGTCGGTTCTGGGTGGCCGGTCGTGCCGGGCGACGGCTGAACTGTTCGGCGTGAGCGTGGCGAGTGCGGCGAAGTGGTCGCAACGACGTCGGGCGACGGGCAGCGCCGCGGCGCGACGGCTGGGACGCAAGCAGCCGCGTTCGCTGGCTGCCGAACGTGCGTGGCTGCTGGAGCGACTGGCGACCAAGCCGGACGTGACGTTGCGCGGACTGGTGGCGGAATTGGGCGAGCGCGGCGTGGTGACGAGCTACGGTTCGGTGTGGCGGATCGTGCGCGAGGCCGGGATCACGTTCAAAAAAAGACGTTGATCGCCCGCGAGCAGGATCGGCCCGTTATTGCCAGACGCCGCGCGCAATGGCGCAAGTATCAGGGCAGGATCGATCCGCGTCGGCTCGTCTTCATCGACGAAACCTGGGCCAAGACCAACATGACGCGATTGCGCGGCTGGTCCCCTCGTGGCCTGCCGCTGGTCGACAAGGTGCCGCACGGCCACTGGCGCACACTCACCTTTCTGGCCGCGCTCCGGCACGATCGGATCGACGCGCCGCTCGTGCTCGACGGCCCCATCAACGGCGAGAGCTTCGCCGCCTATGTCGCGCAGTTCCTGCTGCCTACCCTTTCGCCCGGCGATATCGTCGTCATGGACAACCTCGGCAGCCACAAGAGCAAGGCCGTGCGACAGCTTATCCGCTCCGTCGGCGCCAGGCTTCTGTTCCTGCCGCCCTATTCGCCCGACCTCAATCCCATCGAGCAGGTCTTTGCCAAACTCAAGACGCTGCTGCGCAAGGCCAACACCCGATCGGTCGAGACGACATGGCAGCAGATCGGCTCGCTTCTCGACGCCTTCCCACCCCACGAATGCGCCAACTATCTCCGCAACAGCGGCTACGCTTCAACTTAGATGGATCGCACTCTA
>NZ_LR733854.1 GCF_902506455.1 Sphingomonas sp. 8AM
CCGTGCCGAACGGCTGCGCCTTGGGCGCGATGCCTTTCCAGCGCTCGGGCATATCGACCTCAAGGTGGTCACCGCTGCCGATGTCTTGGCGATGGTGCGCAGCGTCAAGGCGCGCGGCGCACTCGACATTATATCTTTCTCGCGCCGATGGGGTACACAGCCGCAGACGGCAAAGGCCGGTTTGACACCCGCAGGGACCAGCGAAAAGTCGCCAGGGACACGCCGCTCGACCTAACTGAGCAGCGCGAAGGCGCGAGGATCACCCAATTCGGCGAGGGCATGCCGGACGTTACATGGCTGGCCCGCAACGGCGGGCAAGGCGACCGTAGGGGCGTATGCATCCCGCCCTATTTCGTGTTTCAGTTTAAGGCTGATGGACACCGGGTCCCGGTAAACTACACGCAAATACCCTCGCGAGCACTTCCAGCAGGACGGCGGCCATGACCGGATCAAAGCCTTGGTTCGACTATGAAGGAGTTCGGATTGAACACGTCGGCGACGCGGGCGCGTATCGCTTCAGGACGTCGCACGTCACATTAGACGCCGATGGATCACCGCGGGCGTACCATCCACAAGACATCGGCATCGATGCCAATGCAAATGCTGGCTACCCCCATCGCGGCTGGCGCGGCGCCCTAGTGGTCGACCCGGCTGATTCCGATCGTCCCTACGTGCAGCCGACGGGCGATTACGCCGGCTACTTCGTAAGCAAGACGTCGCTCCGCAATAATTCGGGAGCGGCGACGGCGCCGAGCACGTACGTCAACGCCGAGACTATCCCGTACATCGTGTTTCCAGGCGCCTTCTACGGCGTCAAAGGTACGGGACGCTACGGCGACCTTGCCATGGTGCGATCGCTCGCCAATGGGCGCGTGACAGCAGCGATCGTTGCAGACGGCGGCCCGTTCAAGGCCCCGTTGGGCGAGATGTCAATTGCGCTCGCGAGCGCACTCGGAGGCGTCAGGCCCAATCCAAGGAATGGGGCTGGAGCCCCGGAAGGGATGATCGAGTATATCGTCTTCGCTGGCAGCGCGCTTAACCCGACGTGGCCGCAAGACTGGGCGACGATCGATGCTCGCGCGAGCGAGCTGCTAACCGATTTAGGTGGTTGGAACGTGTGAGAGGTCGCAATTCCGTTGAGTGTCCGCGAGCTTCCCCGTAAGCAAGTGTAAGACAGAGAGGCTCAGTCTCGATGCGGCACGTGGGCACGCGACGCTACCGCATGAGTATGGAAGCATTTTAATCCGCGCGGAAGCGGCGCGCTATTGACGCCGTCACCCCCTGCCACCGACAGATCGCCGTTGCTCCTGGCTGTTCGGCGTCTGCTCTGCCGGGCATGCCTCGTGATGGCGATTCAAAGCCTCCACATCTAATCACCCCGAGCATACCAAAACCGTAATCGCCCGGCAGCATTAGGACAGAAGTCGCAAAACCGGCGCACTGCTTCGCCTCCTCGGAATAGCTGGCACCTCGTTTCTCGCAGAAAACGCCATCATGGCGCGATGCCGCTGATGTTGAAGACACCCTTCATGCCGGGATCTTGACGCCATATTCATGCTGGGCGAACGTTGAGGATGGTCGTGAGCAGTCATCGACTGTGGTCCAGTTCGACCCTGAATGAATGACCGCGTTCGAGAAGCGAAAATTGTGGGCTGAACGTCCGGGATTGGGTCGTCGTGAATGCTTTTGAAGACCCGAGTCATCATCAACGGAAAGCGTACTTTGCTGCTACTCCAACCCGCCCAATGTCTCGTCCGCTCCGAAGAATGCTGCACGCAGGGGCAGGGTTGCGGCGCCGATCGCGGCGGCGTCGCCGGTGATGGGGGAGGCGACCACCCGGGCGTTGGGGCGGTGATGGTCGCGGCGTTCGGGGTTGGTGAGGGCAATTCGTGCGATGATCCGGTCGGCCAGCCACGCCGGCAGGCGGCCGCCGAGCACGATCAGCTCCGGATCGAGCGTCGCCGAGATCGCCGAGGCGACGAGGTTTAGCGAGGGGAGGCTCGCTTCCAGCCAGCGATCGACCGCCGGATGATCGGGATCGAAGGCGGACAGCATCGTGTGCAGGTCCGGGAAGCGCGTGCCGGCCTCGGCAAAGGCATGGCGCAGCGCTTCCAGATTGGGCTGGGGCCAGTCGCCCGGCAGGATCGAGGCGAACTCGCCCGCATTGCCGTGCCGCCCGCGCAGCGACCGGCCGGCGGAGATCACGCCTCCGCCAAAGCCGGCCGAGAAATAGAGATAGGCGAAATCGCGCGCCACGCGGCCATGGCCGAGCATTGCCTCTCCGATCGCGGCGACATTGCCATCATTGTCGATCCACACCTTCTCGCCCAGCGCGCCGGCGAGCAGGGTGTCGAGCGGCACGAGCGCCCATGGGTCGAGCAGCCGTGGCGGGTTGAGTCGCGCCCCGTCGCCGATGAAATAGCCGGTCACGCCCACGCCAATCCCGACCAGCGCCTGCCGGTCCCAGCCTGACTCGGCGACCGCGGTATCGATCATCCGTCCGATCTGGGCGCAGGCAGCGGGGATGGCGGTGTCGGCGAGCCGCTCGGTCCGCTCCGCCGCAATGCCTCCGGCGAGGTCGAGAAGCGCGAGCGACACCGCATCGGTCATCACCGACAGGCCGACCGCAAAGGCCGCGCCGCCGACCAGCGACAATTTGGCCGACGGCTTGCCGCGGCCGGTGGCAACCGGCACGGCTTCGGTCAGCAAGCCGCGGGCGATCAGCGGTTCGACCAGCCGGGTGATCGAATGCGGGGCAAGGCCGGTCACGCGCGCCAGATCGGCGCGGCTCGCCGGGCCGGCGCGCGACAACAGGTCCATGACGACCCGCTCGTTGGCGGTGGCCGTGCGGCGGCCGTCCTCGCGGAGGAAGCGGGCCGGAAAGCGACCCGCGGTGATGCCGTTCATGGCGCGGGGAAGGCCCGCGCGCGCACCGCTGTCAAGCGCGGCAGGGCGAGCAGCGCGGCCAGAAGGCAGGCGATCGCGACGGCCGCGGCAAAGAACGGGAAGGCGCCGGGCGCGAAGACTGGCACGCGGCCAAGCCCGCCGGCGAGCGCCAGCCCCGCAGCGCCGAGCGCGAGCTTCGAGGCCATGGTATAGAGGCCATAGCCCCGCGGACCATCGGCCAGCGCCGGCAGCAGCGCCCAGCCGACGAGGTTGCCCAGCCCCATGACCATGCCGAGCAGCAGCAGCATCGCCGGACCGGCCTGCAAGAGGAAGAGCGCGGCGATGCAGGCCGAGCAGGCATATACGGCCGCCAGGATGGCAAACCCACGCTGAGAATCGGACAGGCAGAGCGGGACGAAGGCCGATGCCGACCGGCCGAGGATCAGCAGCGTCAGGATCGTTGTGCCATTGGCCGGGGCCATGATGCCCATCGGCAGGTGCAGCACCGCCTTGGCCAGCGCGCCCGTCGCCACGGCGCCGACGACGTTGGCGAGAAGGAACCGCCACAGCAGCCAGTGCAAGGCACCCCGGCCTGCGGTGCTGCCCCGACCGTCTTGTGCCGGCGGATACGCGGCGATCAGCGGCATCATCGCCGATCCGATCAGCAGGGCGGCACCTGCGATCGCCCAGAGCAGCGGGGCGGTGGCGAAGCGGTCACTGCCGCTCGCTCCCAGGGCAGCGAGCAGCGACGCCAGCGCCGTGCCGATCGTCCGCCCGCGCGCCAGCCAAGTCGCGCGATGCGGCAGGTCGCCGAGCTGGGTCATCAGCGCATTGTGCGGCACGCCGCATCTGGCATAGGCGATGCGGAAGACGAGCGTCGCGGCCAGCAGCGCCCATGGCCCATAGGCCGCCGCCAGCACCGTCGCGGGGAAGGCGAGTGCTGCGAGCGCCAGTCCGACGCCCGCCACTCGCGCGGCATGGCTGGGATGCCGCCCCAGCCACAGGCCGACCGCCAGATCGGCCAGCGCATTGGCGGCCAGCCCGGCGAGGAACAGCGCGCCGGCGACGATCGGATCGACGCGGTAGACCGTGACCAGCAGGTAGAGCGTCAGAAGGTCGCTGGCGGTCCACAACAGGCTCTTGCCGCCATGGGCAATGCAATAGGCGATCCGCGCGCGCCGCCAGGTCACGGGATCCAGCGCACCTTGTACAGCTTCAGCCCCGGCGTTTCGATCCGGCGCGGGGCGCTGCCGTCGCGCGCGGCGAGGGTGAAACCATGCGCCCACCAGCTCTCTTCCGCCTGCACCCATGCCATCGCCCGTGCCGACACGCTGACTGCCTTCACTCTCAGCTTGAGGTTCAGCGCGGCAAGGGTCGTGAAGCGGCCGCTCGCCGGATCGAACGTCCACACGCCGTCGTCGGTCGTGACCACATAGCCGCCATCGGGCGTCGGCGATAGGTCATGGCCGTCGCGGCGGCCGGGCAGCGTCCAGCGACCGCTCTCGGTCAGACGCGGCGTGGGACCGCGGACATCCACCGCGAAGCTCTGGATCAGGTCATGTGACAGCGCGAACAGACGCCGGCGGCGCGCATCCCATACCGCACCATGGCCGGAGGGCAGCGGCACGCTGGCGAGCGGGGCTTCATTCCGGCCCACCCGATAGAGCTGGAGCCGGTTCCCCTCGTCGTGGAGCGACAGCGCCACCGCGACATACCCGCCGGGGAGGAGGTCGGCGGAATGGGCCATCGGCGCCGTCGCGCGGAAGCGGACCTTGCCGGTCGCGCGGTCGATCAGCACCACTCCGCCGGTCGAGGCGGTGACGAGGATCGCGCTGCCGCCCTCGACCGGCTTGCAGTCGTCGATATGCGCCAGCAGCGGGGTGCGATAGGCGTCGGGCAGGTCCGCGGCATCGGCGGCGGTCCAGCGCCACGTCTCGACCGGCGCGTCGCCGCTCACCCGATATTCGCGAATCTGGTCGTCGCCGCACGCATAGAGCCGGTCGGCCGCAAGCGCGGGCGCCGCCGCCACCATACCGGCCGCTAAGAGCAAGGCACTGAAAAGCCGCATCGATCCCGTTCCTTTGTTCGTTCGCCGAGGCGCACCTCTGCGCCGTCACCTATATGTCACCTATAGTGAATAATAGAGGAGCATATCGGAACGGGGAAGGGTTTTCAGATGACTATGTCCGCTGCAGCGTGTGCTGCCTTGCTGCTGCCCACGGCGATCGCGGGGCCGGCGTTCGCCCAGACGGCGCTGGCAGTGGAGGAGCCGGGCGATGGCGACATCGTCGTCACGGGCGCGCGGTTGCAGGCGGTGCGGGAGGTCAAGGCGAAGCGCGCCATCCCGGTTATCGCCGACACGATCAGTTCGGACGAGATCGGCACACTGCCGGACTTCGGGCTGGGCGAGGCATTGACCCGCGTGCCGGGCGTCGCGACGATCCAGAACAATGCGCGCGGCGAGGCGCAGTATCTGTCGATCCGCGGCCTCAGCGCCGATTATAATCTCGTCCAGATCGATGGGGTGACCTTGCCCGCGAACGAGACCGGGCGGCGCACCGTCTCGCTCGACGTCATTCCCTCCTCGCTCGCCAGCTGGGTCGAGGTCTACAAGACGGTCACCGCCGCGATGAACGCCAACGCGATCGGCGGCACCGCCAATCTGCGCACGCGGAGCGCGTTCGACGGTGGCGGCCGCACCTTTGTCGGCGGCCGGTTCGATGTCGGCACATGGGATTTCGAGCGCACCCGCGGTCACGCCAACCCCTCGGGTCAGGCGGAGGCGATCGTCTCAACCACCTTCGGTCCCGATCGCACGTTCGGCGTGGTGGTCTCCGGCAGCTTTTTCCGCCGCGACTCCGCCTCGCTCAACTCCGCCAGCGACAATTACCTCTATTTCGATCCCGCCACCGGCAACCGGCTGGTCTCGCCGACCAACAACGTGTCGAACGCCTTCGTCGCGCCCGACCGGCGGCGCTGGCTGCATTACGACAATGTCCGCGAGCGCTATGGCGTGTTCGGCAAGTTCGAGTTCGACGACCATGACCGGTTCAGGGCGGCGCTGACACTCGCCGATTTCCGCCACACCAATGACGAGGAGCGCCAGTCGAACCTGGTGGCGGCCAATACCGCCACGGCAAACAACCGCTACAGCAGCTACAGCAACGTGACGGGGACGGGCGGCACGGTGTCCAGCGCCAACGCGCAGGTCGATCTGGTCAATTACGATCAGACCCGCCGGATGCGCTATGCCGACCTTGCCGGCACGCTGACGCCGAACGACCGGGTGAAGGCGGATCTCGGCGTGAACTTTGCCGTCGCCACCTATCGTCAGGACGCGCGGCTTGCGACCTATCGCATCGCGAACACGACGAACCTCGCCTATCGCTACGACATCGCGCCGGGTAGCTTCACCCATTTCACCTTCGCCAATCCGGCGTTCATCACCGCAGCCGCCAATTACCGCCAGTTCGAATATGGCACGAACAGCGACGACCAGCGCGAGCAGGCATTGACCGCGCGCGCGAACATTGCCGTCGGCATGGAGGATGAGGGGTTGGGCGTCGCCGCCGGCGCCTATGCCCGCTTTCTCGACCGGCGCTATGACTATCAGGTCGACAATTACCGCAACACGAACGCCAGCACGCTGATGTTATCGGGGGCGCTCGCCCCGGAGACCTATGCGCCGTATAATGGAGGCGGGCAGAAGATGCTGCTGGTCGAGCCGGCGGTCGCCCGCGCGGTATTCGACGCCAGCGGCGCCAGCTTCGCGGCGAACAGCACGAACGCGGGCGGCAGCCTGCAATCGGATTACGCCCTGACCGAAGACATCTATGCGGCCTATGCCATGGCGCGCTTCGCCCGCGGCCCGGTCCGGCTGACCGGCGGCGTGCGATACGAGGAAACCGCGCTGTCGACAGGATCGAACAGCCTGCGCGGCACAGCCTATATCTATGGGCAGCAGCATCAGGCCTATCGCGACTGGCTGCCGTCGGCGCAGGCGGACTGGGACGTCACATCGGCGCTGCGCGTGCGCGCGGCCTATGCGACGACGATCGGTCGGCCGAACTATGACGATCTCGCCGCGCGGGAGGTGGTGAACGTCAACAGTTCGACCGGGTCGGTCAGCATCACCGGCGGCAATCCCGGGCTGCGCCCGCGGCGTTCGGACAATCTGGACCTCAGCGTTGAATATTACGTCAATCGCGACACGCTGTTTTCGGCCGCTCTCTTCCAGAAGCGCATCGCGGACGAAATTCTTGTCGTCCGCAATCAGGCCAGCGAAGTCTTCGACGGCGTGCAGCAGCTCGTTACCCGCATACGCCCGGTCAATGCCAGTCGCCCTCTCGTCCGAGGACTGGAGCTGAACGCGGTCGTCGCACGGATGCCGTTCCTGCCGGGGCCGCTCGCGGACCTGGGTGTTTCGGCCAACCTGACCCTGCTCGATCCGACCCCGCCATCCGTGACGCTCTCGGACAATGTCACTCAGCGCCGCCTGTCCGGCCTGTTCGAGAGCGCGAACGTCGTCGCCAATGCCAAGCTGTTCTACACGCTCGGCCCGATCACCGTGCAGGGCGCCTGGAATCATCTGTCGTCGATCCTCTATTCGGTCTCGACCACCGATCCGCTGGGCGACCGCCGCTATGCGCCGAGCGATCTGTTCGACGCGCAACTGCGCGTGAAGCTCAGCCGGCACTGGACGATCGTCGCGCAGGGCAAGAACCTGACCGACTATCGCCCGCAACGGCTGTTCGGCCCGGACTTCCGCCTGCTGCGCGAGGAGATCGATAATGGGCGCGCCTTCTACATCGGGGCGCTGATCCGCTATTGACGCAATGGTGCCGTGCGCCTGGCCGTGCGGCACCGGTCAGCAACGTCGACGCCGGCGCGTGACGCGTGGACCGGCTAGATCGCGCGATCAGCGTAGCCCGCCCTCGGTGCAGTGCGATCGGCCGATCCGCGCGGAAACGTTGGGGAGCACGTTTTGTCCTCCTGAACGAATGATTGAAGTCGGGCGGCAGGGAAAATGCCGCGAATGTCCGGCTCTGGGTCGAAACACCGATCGCAGGTAGCATTCGACGCTGTTTGCTAGGTCGGATCGACATTCAGCGTAGCCAGATCATGGCGGCGGCGAGATGTACGAAGCCGGTGAAGTGGACGGTGCGGCGATCATAACGTGTGGCGAAGCGGCGGAAGTGTTTGAGGCGGCCGAAGC
>NZ_LR733855.1 GCF_902506455.1 Sphingomonas sp. 8AM
TGGGCGGGCTGCTCGGGCTACCGGGGCGCGCGACCGGCGGGCCGGTCAGTCCCGGGCGTGCCTATCTGGTCGGCGAGCGCGGGCCGGAGGTGTTCGTGCCGACGACCAGCGGACAGGTGGCGGTGTCGGGCGGCGGCGCGCGCGACGTGCGGGTGGCAATCACGATCAATGCCGGTGGCGCCGCGGCACCCGAGGCGATGGCGCGATCAAGCCGGCAGGTGGCGCGGGCGGTGCGTGCGGCGCTGATGGAGGCGGAATGATGGGCTTCTGGCTGACCGAGGCACGGGCCGGGCAGGCAACGGGCGTGATGACGCGCTTCGACCCCGTTTACTGGACGGTCGACTTTCCGCGCCCGATGATGGCGGCGGTGACGACGATCGCGCCGGATGCGCTGCGCGTCGATGCGGTGTTCTACAACCGCGACGATCTGGCCGGGCTGATCTGGGAGAGCGCGGACCGGCACGACCATCCGCTGCTGCGCTATGACACGGCGCGCGATTATCGCGGGTGCCGCTTGTCGTTCCGGTGGCAGTCGGCGGGTGTGCTGGCGCTCGACGCGGTCAACGGGCCGGTGCTGACGATCGAGGGGCGCGATGCCGGGGGGCGGGCGCGGTCATGGTACGTGCGGCTGTGGAATTATGCGCGCGGCACGCCCGAGGATGCGCGCGTCACGATCGACTTCGCAACGCTCGACGGCGGGTTCGTGCTGCCCGGCGAGCGCGATCCGGTGTGGGCGGGCGATATCGACCGGATGTTCGTGTCGCTGGTCGCGCCGGGCTTTGACGTCGCGGGCGGGGCGCTGCCGCAGCCGGCCGAGGCGTGGGTCGAGCTGAGCGATATCGCCTGCGATGGCGCGGGGGCGGTGGTCGCGGTCGGCGACGTGGTGCTGCCCGAGCACGATCTGCGGATCGCAAGCGGCTACGACGACAGTTATCATCTGACCCCTGCGCGGTTGCTCCGCAACGCGCTGCAGCTCGGCTATCGCGGGGCGATCGTCCATTATGTCGGCATGAGCCACTATTTCCGCCTGAGCGGCGGAATGGTGGCTGGCACGCTCAACGTCGCCTGCGCGGCGTGGCACCGCGACTTC
Organism: Sphingomonas sp. 8AM; assembly: GCF_902506455.1. GTDB lineage: Bacteria > Pseudomonadota > Alphaproteobacteria > Sphingomonadales > Sphingomonadaceae > Sphingomonas. The sequence continues at coordinate 1,091 of NZ_LR733855.1, forward strand.
GCGACGCGGGCGAAAGCGCTCGGCTATGACGTGATCTGGTCGCTGTCCTACGAATTGTTCGACGCGCATTGCCCGGCGGCGTGGAAGCAGCGCGCGGCGGACAGATCGCCGGCGCTGACCGGATGGACGCCGCCGTCGACGCTGCTTTCGCCCGCCCATGCGGGGGCGATGGCATATCTGCGCGGCGTCGCGGTGGCGTTCGTCGCGATCGGCACGGGGGCGGGGCTCGCGCCGCGCTTCCAGATCGGCGAGCCGTGGTGGTGGGTGCTGCCGGACGGTCGACCCTGTCTGTATGACGACGGCGCGAAGGCGGCGTTCGCGCCGGTCGCGATCGCGGACGTGCGCGGCACGCTGGATGCGGCGCAGGGCGCGACGCTCGATCGTGCAGGGGCGGCGCTGGCCGCGTCGACCGCGGCGCTGACGGCGGCAGTGAAGGCAGCGGCGCCAGGGTGCGTTACCTATCTCCTCGCCTATCTGCCGACCGTGCTCGACAGCGCTGCGCCCGAGATCCGGCGGATGAATCTGCCGACCGGCTGGGCGGCGCCGGCGTTCGATGTCCTTCAGCGGGAGGATTACGCGTGGGTGACCGCCGGGGACACCGGCGCGAGCGCGCGTGGCGCTGCCGCGGTGACGCAACGGCTCGGCTATCCGGTCGGGCAGCAGGAGTATCTCGCCGGGTTCGTGCTGCGTGCCGAGGATCGCGCGCAATGGCGCATGATCGTCGCGGCGGCGGGGGCGGCAAGGGCGCGTGAGGCGGCGGGCGTCTATCTGTGGGCGCTGCCGCAGGTGCTGCGCGACGGGCTCGTCTATTGGCAGGAGGAGGATGCGGTGGAAGCTTTCGACGACGTGATGTTCCCGCTCGCGCTGGGCCGTGAGGCGGAAGTGACCCCGACCTTCTCGACGGGGGTGACGACCAGCGCGGGCGGGCGCGAGACGCGCCGGGTCGCGTGGGCGGAGGCGCGTACCCGCTACGATGTCGGGCCCGGGGTGCGCAGCGAGACGGACGTCGCGACGTTGCTGGCATTCTATCGCGCACGGCTGGGCGCGGCGCGCGGGTTCCGGTTGCGCGATCCGTTCGACTGGCGTGCGAGCGGCGAAACGATCGGGACCGGCGACGGCGTCACGCGGCAATTCGCGCTGGTGCGGCGCTACGATGCGGCGACACGGAGGATCACGCGGCCGGTGGCGGGGAGCGTGCGCGTGACGGTCGGCGGTGTGACGACGACCGCGTTCACGCTGGCGCCGGGCGGGATCGTGACGCTCGACGCCGCACCTGCGCAGGGGGCGGTGGTGGCGGCCGCGTTCGACTTCGACGTGCCGGTGCGCTTTGCGGAGGATCATCTGAGCGTGACCCGTGCGACCTATCTGGCCGGCGCTGCGCCGTCGGTGCCGCTGATCGAGGTACGCGAGGCATGAGCGACCGGCTGGTGACGCAGGCGCTGTGCTGGCGGGTCGAGCGGCGCGACGGCGTGATGCTGGCGCTGACCGATCACGACCGTGACCTGACGATCGACGGCGTGACCTACCGCGCTGCGCCGGGGATGGTGCCGTCGGCGATCGTGCGCGGTGAAGGGCTGGCCGCCGATACGATGGAGGTGACCGGCGCGCTGGGTGCCGGCGCGTTCCGGCGCGACGATCTGCTCGCCGGGCGCTGGGATGCGGCGCGGGTGGCGATCTTCGCGACCGACTGGAGCGACCCCGTGGCGCCGGCGGTGCCGCTGGGCGAGGGCCGGATTGGCGAGGTGGAGCTGACCGACCGCGGCTTCACCGCCGAGCTGCGCGGGGTACAGGCGCAGCTGGAGCGGCCGGCGAGCGAGGCGACGTCGCCGGCATGCCGCGCGACGCTGGGCGATGCGCGCTGCCGGGTCGCGATGGCGACGCGGCGGCGATTCGCGCGGGTGGTGGCTTCCGCAGGGGTGGAGGTGACGCTCGATGCGGTCGAGCCGGCCAGCAATGCTTACGGCGAGGGTGTGCTGCGGTGGTTCGGCGGCGCGAACACGGGGCTGACGGGCGCCATCGAGCGCTCGGCCGGGGCGGTGCTCACGCTGCGGGCCGCGCCGGTGTTTGCCGGCGACAACGGCGTGCTGGTCGAGGTGGTCGAGGGCTGCGATCGGCGGCTGACGACATGCGCGTCGCGGTTCGGCAATGTCGCGAACTTCCGTGGCGAGCCGCATCTGCCGGGCGTCGACCTGCTGACCCGCTTCCCCGGCGCATGACGGCGGGCGAGCGGGTGCTCGCCGCCGCACGCACGCTGGTGGGGGTGCGGTTCCGGGCGCAGGGAAGAGACCCGGCGCTGGGCCTCGATTGCGTCGGTCTGGTGGCGGTGGCGCTCTGTCGTGCGGGCGCAGCGGTGACGGTGCCGCGCGACTATGCGGTGGCGCGCGGTCGCCTGCCGGCGGGGGCGGTGCCGGCGGCGCTGCAGCCGTGCGACGGCGCTGCGCCGGGGGACGTGTTGCTGTGCCGGGTGGCGACGACGCAGCTCCATCTGGCGGTGCGGGCCGACGACGGGATCATCCATGCCGATGCGCTGGTGCGGCGCGTGGTTGCACGCCCGGGTGCGGTGCCGTGGCCGATCGAGGGAGCGTGGCGCTGGACGCCGCAGGGAGAGTGAGATGGCGACATTGGTGTTGACGACGGTCGGCGGCGCGATCGGGGGACCGGCCGGCGCGGCGATCGGCGGCGTGCTGGGGCATGCCGTCGATCGCGGCGTGCTCGCCCCGTCGCCGCGGCGTACGGGCGCGCGGCTGAGCGACCTGAAGGTGCAGACTTCCTCCTATGGCGCGCCGCTTCCGCAGATCTTCGGGACGATGCGCGTCGCCGGATGCGTGATCTGGGCCGCCGACCTGATCGAGACGCGCAGCGTGTCGCGCGGCGGCAAGGGGCGTCCGGGCGTCGAAGGCTATCGCTATGCCGCGTCGTTTGCGGTGGCGCTGTCGGCGCGACCGGTCGCGGCGATCGGACGGGTCTGGGCGGATGGACAGCTGGTGCGCGGCGCCGCGGGCGACTGGAAGCTGCCGGTCACGATGCGGCTGTATCATGGCGACGAGGCGCAAACCGCCGACCCGCTGATCGCCGCGCTCGAAACACAGGCGCCGGCGTATCGCGGCATCGCCTATGCGGTGTTCGAGAACCTGCCACTGGAGGCGTTCGGCAGTCGCATCCCGTCGCTGAGTTTCGAGGTGATCGGCGATGCAACTCCGCCGACGATCGGGGCGGTGGCGGCGGCACTGGGCGCAGGCGCGGTAACGGGCGCCGGGCCGCAGGCGCGGCTGCCCGGCTATGCGACCGGCGCGGAAAGCGTGGCGGACGCGCTGACGTTGCTGGCAGCGATCGCGGGCGGCTGGTGGGTGCCCGCGGGTGCGGCGTTGCGGCTGGCGGATGCACCGGGCGCAGCGGTGCCGATCGCCGCGGACGCGGAGCTGACCGAACGGCGGCTGCCGATCGAGACGGTGCCGCAGCGGGTGCGGCTCGCCTGCTACGATCCGGCGCGCGATTACCAGATCGGCGTGCAGCAGGCGGCGCGCCCCGGCGGCGGCTGGCGAGAGGACGCGCAGGAGCTGCCCGTTGCGCTCGATGCGGCGCAGGCGAGGGGTTTGGCGCAAGCGCTGTTGAAGCGCGCCGAGCGTGCGCGGGTGACCCGCCGCGTGACGCTGGACGCAACCGCGATCGGCATCGCGCCCGGCGATGCGCTGCGCGCCCCGGGCGAGCGCGCAACGTGGCGGGTGACGCGCGTCGAGGCGAGCGGTGACGGCGTGACGCTGTGGCTGGCAGCGCCGGAAGACGCGACGCCGGCCTTGCCCGCCGACGCCGGTCGCGTGCTCGCCGCGCCCGACCGTCCGCTGGCCGCGACGTGGCTGGTCGCCGCCGAACTGCCGCCGCTCGACGACGGGCGTGGCGAGACGCTGCGCCTGGCGGTCTTCGCGAACGGTACGGCGCCGGGATGGCGCGGCGCCGCGCTGCTGATGAGCGACGACGGGACCGCGACGTGGGAGGATGCCGGCGGCACGACCGGCGCGGCGGTGGTGGGGCGGCTGGTATCGCGCGTGCCGGCGGGATCTGCGTGGCTCGTCGATCGCCGCGCGACGCTGGAGGTCGAGATGGCGCATGACGCGCTGACGTTGCTGTCGATCGACGATGCTGCGCTGGACCGCGGCGGCAATCTCGCGTTGCTCGGTGACGAGCTGATCCAGTTCCGGGATGCCGCGCAGATCGCACCGACGCGCTGGCGGCTGTCGACCCTGCTGCGCGGGCGACGGGGAACCCTGACGCCGCCGCATGACGCCGGCGCGGCGTTCGCGCTGGTCGGGCGCGGCGGTTTCGCGACGATCACGCTGCCGCGCGCGCAGCCGGGCGATACGATCCGGCTGCTGGCGAGCGGGGCCGGTGACCCGCAGCCGGTAGCGGCAAGCGTCGTGGCGAGCGGGATCTCGCTGGCTCCGCCCGCGCCGGTGCGCGTGCGTGCGCGCCGGCGCGCCGACGGCGGCCTCGACCTGCGCTGGGTGCGGCGGAGTCGGCTCGGCTGGCGGTGGCGCGACGACGGCGACGCACCGCTCGGCGAGGAACGGGAACGCTATCGCGTGACGATCGGCGAGGGCGCAGCGGCACGGGTGATCGAGAGCGACGGGCCCGCGGTAACCGTCCCGGTCGCCGTCGTGCCGGTTGGCGCGACGGCGGTGGCGGTCCGCCAGCTCGGCACGTTTGCCGCGTCGGCGGCGGCGACCGGCTTGATCGAGGGAGAAAGTTGATGACCGACGAGGATAGCGCCCGGCTCGGGCTGCCGATGCTGGCGGCGGGACAGGCGCAGAAGGAAATGTGGCACAACGAGGCGCTGGCGCTGCTCGATCTGGCGGTGCAGGCGACGGTCGAGGACGTCGGCCGCAACGCGCCGCCCGGAACGGCGCAGCCCGGACAATGCTGGATCGTCGGCGCGACGCCGACCGGCGCCTGGAGCGGGAACGCCGGCGCGATCGCCGGCTGGACTGCGGGCGGATGGCGTTTCGTCGCGCCGCGCGCCGGGTTGCGTGCCCGCCACCTGCCGACGGGGCAAAGCGCGGTGTGTGACGGAAGTGGCTGGCGGATCGGCGAAGTGAACGTCTCCAGCCTTCTGGTTTCGGGTCAGCAGGTCGTCGGCGCCCGCGCAGCGTCGATCACCGTGCCCACCGGCGGCACGGTGATTGACGCGGAACTTCGTGCCTGCGTCGAAACGATCTTGATTATGTTGCGAAAGCATGGACTTATCGCGACTTGAACAGCGTTCTTACCGCGTCCCTACTGTGGCAATTGCGTCACACCAGGCGGTATTTGTCGACTTGTGACGAAACCATCCTTTCGATAGTGAGTTTGCGCTGTCCGTAGTGACACCATGGAAAGGGGATTATGATGCGTAAGCTAGCCATGATCATGGCGCTTGCCTCCACCGCCCTCGCCACGCCCGCGCTCGCGCGCGACAAGGCGTGGTATGTAGGCGTTGAAGGCGGTGCGATGATCGTCGAGGATATCGACTGGAGCGTTGTTGGCGCCGGTACGAACGCTTCGACCCGCAGCGGCACCGCCACTGTCGATCACGACTATGGCTGGGATGTCGACGGCGTCGTCGGTTACGATTTCGGTGCGTTCCGCCTCGAAACCGAAGCCGGTTATCGTCGCGCGAGCATCGACAGCCTCCGCACGACCGCGGGCGTTCCGCTCAGCGGTTCGACGCAGGCGAACCCGGGCACCTATGATGGCGTCGGCGGCCGTACCTCGGCGCTGAGCTTCATGGTCAACGGTTTGCTCGACTTCGGCGAAGACGACGGCCTTCAGGGCTTCGTCGGCGGCGGTGCCGGTGTGGCCCGCGTCCAGGCACGTGCCTCGGCACCCAACGCTTATCGCTTCCTCGATGACTCGGACACCGTCTTCGCCTGGCAGGCGCTGGCCGGTATCCGTGCACCGCTGAGCGAGAACGTCGACGTTTCGCTGAAGTATCGCTTCTTCAACGCCGACAACGTCAAGTTGTTCGACGCACGTGGCAGCTCGTACGACGGTCGTTTCCGTTCGCACAGCCTGCTGGGTGGCGTGACGTACAACTTCGGCGCACCGGAGGAAGCGGCTCCGCCGCCGCCGCCGCCGCCGCC
>NZ_LR733856.1 GCF_902506455.1 Sphingomonas sp. 8AM
CGCATAGTGGTGTTGGCGGGCTGACGCCCGCCGATGCTGCCAAGCGGGTTGTGCAACACCGCCCCGACGGGCACCATGACAACCCCGGACTCCAGTTATGACTGGAGGAGCTTTGGGGAGCACGTCAGCCACCGAATAGCCTTCCGGCGCCAGCACGAGACGCCGGCGAAATTCGTCATCGCTCTCGTAGGTTGGAGCGATCCCGCGCGAAGCGTCGCCAGCGTCGATCAGGAGCCGGGCGATGCCGACCAGCGCGGCGAGCTGATCGAGATCCGCGCCGATTGCGAACGCCGGCATCACTGCGCGTGCGGCGTCATTCACGCGGGCCCGCAGCAGGAACTCGCGATACGCGCAGACCTGTAGGAGCTTCACGGCGGGGTCGCTTTCAACGCTCGCGTCGAACGTCGGCAGCAACGCCTTCAGGCGCGCGAGCATCTCGGCATAGATCTGCTCATAGCTCAGCGGCTCCACGACGCTGGGCGCAGGGAGGCGGGAGAGATCGACGGCGGTGAAGGTGGCAATGTCGGCCATTGCGCAATCTGGTGGCGCGCTTGCGCTTATAAGCCAGCTCGGCCTCCTGTGGAAATAGGTTTCCACAGGCATGCGCAAGGCTGATCGGCAAATTAGAAAATTTTAGATCGGGAACTCAATCGATTCTGATAGGTGAGACAGGCTCTATTTGGTTTGGTGACCAGTCCGTTCTGCAAGGTAATGATCTTTGATCCTAAGCAACGCAAGAGCGGTGAAGCACATCCTGTAAAAAGTGTAGCTCACTTCTAAAAATAGAAAGATCGATGTTGTAAGAAGGAGCTTGTTAATCGCCAGATAGATGCCGTCTCTAACTTGTGCAAAGCTTTCGTAGCTGTGAAATGCGCAACTTAAAAGCGCTGGAAAACTTAATTCAAGCATCTGAAGTAGTAATAAGAATATGCAAGCGAGGGATATCGGGACAAAATAGCTTACATTCGTTCTAAAGTAGCTGGATAGCTTGAAAATCAAGCCAATTTCATCAAAATCCTCGGGGAACTTCGGATCGGGTAGATCCCGTACTGCGGAGGCATTTGCGGAAAATACAGAAGAAAACGCGAAACCCAGCAGGATGGATAGTGCTGTGACGGTAACCGAGATACAGTCGTCAGATAAAGATCTCAGAGTGCTAGCTGTGATTAAGGACAGGGATAGTTGCACGAATAGTCGTCTACCATGCGCCTCAGGCTTGTCTGCCTGTTCGTTATAGTAGGTCGCATAGTTTGCCTTTGCGATATCAAGGGCGTGCTTTGCAGGCACTATCGTAATCCGGGCGTTACAATTTCGTCGAGCAATCTTGTCATTTCTGTGCAAACGCGATCGTAATCTAGAAGTCCATTCTTGGGCACCTGAACCGATATTGGAAACCGTGTAGAAGAAGAGTTTTCTCCAAGAAGGTAAACAGTATAGCTGTGATTGTCCTGCCGCATTAGCACGGTGCAACCGGCGATGTCATCCTCATCAACGCTCATAATGTCGCCCTGTGAGATGACTTGCGCGATAGCCGCCTTGCGATCCTCGAGGGAGCCTTTAATTTTGGGAGCTAAGCCGGCAACGTCCGAATCAAAGCCTTCTCCGTACTCCGTTCTTTTCACAGCAAAAACGCCCGTCTTCGAAAAAAGACTGGCGCTGCCGGCCTTGGCACCTTTTCGACGAAGGGTGACTTTCAGTTCGACCGGCGTGCCAGCGCCCAGTTCATACCTCAGGCTCGTGAAAGACTTACTTCTGACTACAAATTCTTGCGACTGAAGAATCTTACTCAAAAAGTAGTTCAGTCCTTCGTAGTCGCCGTAATTGCCGAGGTACTGGGTGCCAAGTACAATTCGTCCGTCACGTCGGAGGTCGACGATGTAGTGAAATGTACGAAGGTTCAGGCTGTCGGCATCAATCGTGCCAAATTTCGTGTTTCTGTATTCTTGGCCGTAATATGCGCCTTCGTAGCGACCGAAATATCTAGTATCCGATATCTTTGTTATAGCTAACAAGGGTATATTTTCGCCCACTTTGATGCGGCGAATTTCTTCCTCGTTTTCGAAATCAATGGGGGTTATGTCGTGGAGGCGGGTTACTAACCTTTTGAACTCTGCTTCAGTAAACCCCACCTCGTCACTATCAGGTGCGCCGCGTGTGCGCTTCACCAAATAGTGATACGAGGCTGTTGGATAACGCATGCGCTGCCGCTTCGCCATCAATCTCTCCCGTGCGATCCTTTGAGCATAGGCACCTGCGGCGAAGTGACAAGTGAGCATCCCGTTCAAGGCTCGCTACAACAAGGCTATTCACGACGTCATGGTGTGATTGAGTAGTCGGTCGACGAGCATGCTACGCTCGGCGGCGGTGAGCCCCAGTAGAATGCGGCGGGCATATCGGACCGCCTTGCCCTTTTTGGCCGGGCGGTCGCTTCCGCCCTCCTGATGGATGCTGGCGATCGTCGACGCACCGCCCATCCAGCCGACCCACGCCTCGTCTGCGGTCGCACCGTTCTTCAGGTAGCGGGCGGTACGTAGCCGGCGGAACATCGCCTTCGACTTGATCGCGCCGCGCCGGCGCAGCTTGCCACTGCGCACCCGCTCGTTGCCCTCGACGGGCAACCACTGCGCAACCTTGTCCCAGAAGAAGCTGCGGATCGCGCCGGCCTCGCTATCGAAGCCGGTGAGCAGCGGACCTTGCCGAACCCAGCTCTTCATGATGACCAGCCGCGGCTCGGCTGCGCCCTTCGGGTAGAGAAACTTGACGGTATAGCCGCCACCCTGCTCGGCCTCGCGCGGCTTGCGGGGCGCAAAGGCACTGCCGTCCGGCTCGCGCTGGGCAGCGATGCGGTCGGATTGCGACTGGCGGATGTCACGCGCGAGCCCGCGCAGGATCTGGCGTCGTTCGGACGCGCCCACGCTGCGCAGGCAGGATCGCGCCAGCCGCTCGATCTCGTCCAGCCCGTCGCTCATGGCCGCGGCTGGCTCGCGGACTCGGCCGACAGCTCGTTGTTGAGGTAGAGCTGCCACAGGTTCACGCCGCACAGGCCATCGAAACGGTCGAAGGTGTCGGCGTCATCGCTGACGTGGGTGATGCTGCGGTCACCGTTGGGCAGAACCTCGACCTTCACGCGCTCGCTCAGCTCGATCGTCAGCGACAGGTCGCTGGTGTCGGCGTCGAGCAGCTCGGCCTCGAAGGCGATCGGCTCACCGTTCGGCTTGGCCATCAGCTCGGGCTGATGGCGCGAAATCCACGCCAGCACCGGCACGATGATCTCGTCGGGGCTGCCGGCGAAGTCCTGCGCGACGAGGTTGGCGGTGTAGCGGTACTCGAAAGACATGGTGGCGCCGGCGCGCGCCGCCACGCGCCCGCGGTCGACGAAGATCGACAGCGTCTCCGGATTGGCCCGGAGCGAGGGGACCGCACGAAGCAGGAGGTCGCGCAGGCTGTCGATCTTCGTCATGGTGCCGGCGCTCCTAGTTGTACCGCGTGACCTGATCCGCGAACTCGCGGACGCCGGTGAAGCGGCTGAGCAGTGCCGTCTGCGAGCCGGCACCGCTGGCGCTGAGCCGGATGCGCTGGAATCCCTGCGTGATGGCGGCGAAGCCGTCCGGTACAGTGATCGGCCCCGTCATGCTCTCATAGGCATAGGCGGTGGTATAGTCCGCCCCAGCGCTGCTGCTTCCGTAGTTGAACATGTCGAAGCTCGTCAGATCCGCCCCGTCGACGCGCAGGCGGGTGTAGCCCCAAGGTGCCGTCGCACCGCTGCTGCCCGCTGCAACGCTGCAAGCGAAACCGCCGCTGACCCGGTCGCCGGCGCGCAGCGTCGTCAGTAACAGCGGATCCCAGACCATATCGAACTGGATATACTCGGCAGCCGCAGTGAAGGTGGCGGCGACGCTCAATGCCTTGCCGAACCCGCGCGGGTCGTCGACGAGGCCGATGGTGGCCTTCGCTTCACCGGTGTTGTTGGCGTCGTTCAAGCCCCGCACCGCGGTCATACCGAGCGGCAGCGGCGTGTTGAAGGTCAGCCAGTTGGTGTCCGCAGGTTGGGCGCCAAGCACCGTGCCGAGCGGCGATTGGTTCATCTGCACCGCCCCATTCGCCCACGTCTCGAAGGCGCTGCGCACCAGCTTCGGGTTCGGCGGGCACCATGCCATGAGGACCGGCGCGATACGCTCACCGACGAGGTGCGCGCCGTAGCTGGTCCAGTGCGGCCCGCCGTCGCTGACGGCCGGGTTGGTCTTCTTCGAAAGCGGGTTCTGCGCCGTGCCGCCGGTGAGGTTGTAAACGAGGTCGGCGGTCTCGATGTACGCGCCCCACGGGATGCGCGCGAGGTACGTCCGTGCGCGCTGCAACACACGCACCATCACCGCCACCTGCGGGGCAGTGAGGAGCGGCGAGCCGGTCTCGGCGACATAGATGATGCGCTTGCCCGCCTTGCGCACCGCCTCGAACATCGCGAAGAGCCTGCCCCAGATGGCGTCGGCCGCGGCGTTCCGCGTCGCCTCATCGGCGTTGTTCGCCACCGCGCCGATGTCGTTTGCGATCTGCCCGTCGAAGTAGATGATGCCTGCCGGGCTCGCGAGCATCGCCTCGAGGTTATTGCGACCCGGATAGCGCGGATCAGGGCAGTCCGACCCGGTGTAGACGGGGATCTGCGCGCCGCTGATGCCGCCGACAAAGCAGACCCGCGCGCGCTGCCCGGTCAATGCCAGCGCCCAGTTAAGCGGCGAGCGCGCGGTCTTCGCCTCCGGCAGATTGACGGTCGGCGCCACCTGCGCGTTGCGGCTGTCGCCCGTGCCCACGCCGATAAGGCTGAGGCTCAGGTTGCCGGGGTAGAAGCCGCCTTCGGCCAGCGCGGTCATCATACCGCCCGCGAGCAGCTCGGCCTTGTTCAGGGTACCCATGTTCAATTCACTCCCGTCAGGATTTGGCCGTCGATCGCGCTGATGAGGGGCTGGCCGTCGATCGCGCTGAGCAGCGCATTCGCCGGGACGTCGCTTGCCGCCGCGAAGCCAGCGATGAAGGTCAGCGTTTCGGTGGTGTCGCGTCGGCCGTCAGCCGAGGTCGCGCGCACCTTGATCTCGTATTTCGAGCCGACCGTGGCGGCACCGGTACCGGCGACGATCCGGCCCCCGGATGCCAGCGCGAGCTGCGCCGGCGCCGCGCCGATCAGCTCGAAGGTGGTGCCCGCGCCGAACGCCTGTGTAAGCGTCGCGACCAACCCGCCGGCCGCGGTGCTGGCCAGATAGGAGACGCGGTCAGCGATCAGCGTGCCGCGGCCGTCCGCCGCCAGTGCGGCAAAGAGCGCAGCACGTCGCCGCTCGATGGTGGATACCGCCATCGCTCAGCGCTCCCCGGCAGGGGCGCAGGTGCCCGGCGCATTCCAGTCGATCAGCCGGTCGAGCCGGCCGGCGGCGGTCGCAAAGGCGCGGGCGAGACGGATCACGCCGGCGCGCAGGCGGGTCGGCATCTGGGCGACGAGCTGCGGATCTTCGGGCAGCCCGTCCGGGCGCTCGGCACAGGTGAGCAGCTCGGCCGGCGGCGTGATCTTCAAAGGGACAGCGACGGGCACCGGCTTCTCGACCAGCTCAGCGTGGGGGCGCGCGCAGCCCGGCAACACCGTTGACAGCAGCAGTCCACTCACGATCAACAAGGTTGCGGCGTTCGGCTTCGGCATCGGCGATCTCCATGCGGTGCGCGGCGTCGCGCGCCGCCTCGGCCGCGCGGCGCGCGGCGTTGTTGTCGGTGAGCTGGCGGGCGTCGTGATCGGCGAGCGCCTTGGCGAGCGTCTCGGCCGTGATCTGGTCGGTGCGCGCCTTAAAGTCAGCGAGCCCGGCGATCTTCAGGCGGCATGCCTCGCCGCGCTTCAGCTTGCCCGCGGTGAAATCCCCGCCGGCGCTGGCACAGATCAGCTCGGCGCGGCGCAGCAGGTCGTCGCGGTCGGCGGTGACGCTGCGCAGCTGCACGTAGAGCCATGCTCCCGCGCCCGCGACCGCGAGCAGGACGATGAACGCCATCTCGGCGCGCAGCTTGGCGGTTAGCCCGCGCAGCAGGTTCTTGAGCATCTTCACCCCTATCAGTCGGGCAGGCCGGCGGCGTAGACCGGCCCATGCGTGCCGATCGTCATCGTCAGCACCTGCCGGCGGTTGCGGCCGACCGCGTAGGAGACGTGCACCCAGCCGCTGTTCGGGTCGCCGGCGCGGTGCGCCTCAAGGATCAGCTGATCGAACTCGACATGGCCGGCGATCCACGCGGCGAGATCCGCGTTCGACACGCCGTCAATCTCGATATCCGCCGCCTCGCCGCGCCGGTGCTGGCTGGTCGACGACGAGCCGACCGCGGCATTGGTCTTTGCCGAGCGGAAGCCGCTGTTGATGCGCACCGGGCGTCCGAAATGCGCGCGGACCGGCTCCAGCACCTTCAGGCACAGCAGCTTCAGCGCGTCGACGTGCGCGGCGAGCTGCGGCTGGTTGCTGTCGCCGATGCGGGCAGCCGTGGCGCTGGCGGTCATCTCGGCCAGCGTGAAGTGGGGCGAGAGCTTCATGCGGAATCCCTTCCGGTGCGCATCATCGTGGCGAGGCGGATTGAGCGGTCCCCGACCTGCGTCGCCCATTTGGAGGCGAGCATCGCCATGGCAGCCCGGCCGAACTCGCCTTCCTCCATGCGCGCGAGCGCCTGCACGAAGGTGGCAAGCCGGGCGGGCCCCATGTTGAAGCACATGTTGAGCAGCACTCGCTGGCGGGCGGGGTTCAGCCCGCGCCACCACGCCCAGCGGCGATCCAGCGCGCGCTCGGCCGCGTCGATGTCGTTGGCGAGCAGCGCGCGCGACTGTGCCGGCGTGATCCCGGTCAGCACGCAGATCCCGACCGTGAGCCCCAGCGCGCGCTGCTCGGCGGGCGTGATGCCGATCGCGTCGAGGTTGCGGCCGACGCCGATCGTCCGCTTGCCTTCAGTGCAGCGGTAGACCCGCAAGCGCTCGCCCTCGTCGCGCACCAGCTCGGCGACGAGCTTGGCGCGATCGTAGGTCGCGGGCGGCAGGGCGGCGAGCTGCGCGCCGGTGCGAATGGCGGGCGCCTTCACGAGCGATCCCCGCGCGGCAGGAAGCGGTCGATCAGCGCGGCCGGGATCTCGGCGACGCGCTCGACCAGCGCGTGCGTGATCCGCGGCGTCGCCTTGTAGGCGATCATGCCGGTGACGAACTGGATCGCCTGAAGCACGAACGCGCTCCAGTCGGTGATGCTGTGGATCGCGCCGCCGACGAAATAGGAGACGCAGACGCCGACCGACAGCTGGACGAAGCGCTGGCGCCACGTCAGGCCGGCTTCGTAGGCGAGGCTCACCGCCGCGCCGAGCGCGGACGGGATCAGCCCGGCGACAAAGGCGCTGGTGGCAAGAGCGGCCTCGTGGATCAGATGCTTCATGGTCAGTCCCAGAGCTGGATGAGGTCGCGGGTGGGCGTTGCCGGGGCGGTCGGCGCGGGCGGCACCGTGACGATCGTGCCGGCGGGCAGCACCGGGCCGGCGTTGGCGATGCCGGGGTTGAGCGCGATCACGCCGGGCAGATCGGCGGGGCCAAGCGCGCAGGTGCGCCAGACCAGCTCGTCGAGCGTGTCCCCGGCGCGCGCAGTGACAGTGTCAGCCATCAGATCAGCTCGACGTCGGTGCGCGTGCGCCCGAGCAGGGCGCGGATCGCGTGGATGGCGTCGCGACGCAGCTCGCCCACGGAAGGGTCGAGATCCACGGCACGCCGGTCGCCGGCGCCGGTCAGATCGGTGTCGCGGTAGCGTTCCACCACCAGCGCTTTCGTCCAGGAGGTGACGGCCTGCCGGTAGAGGATCAGCTTGCGGCTCTCGCCCATGATCGTGGTGGCCGGAACGTCGGCAAGCGTCGCGTGGCCGGCAGCGATCTGCGCGGCCTGCCAGTCAACCAGCTGGTCGCCGACCCAGATCAGCGCGGACAGCACCGCCTCGCGCAGTCGATCCGGGGTCACGGAGTCGCGCAGCCGGGCTTGCGCACGCAGTGCCGTCAGGTCGACGCCGGGAAACCAGCTGTCATGCGCGACCGGCTCGGGAGCGGGCTGGGCGGGTGTGACGGGGGCGTCGCAGGCGTTGGTCGCAAAGGCCGGGATGATCAGCGGCGCGCTCACGGCAGCTGCGGGATGAAGGCGATGGTCGCCAGCACGAAGATCAGGAGGCCGAGCAGCGCGATGACGGCAAAGCCGATGCGCGCCGGCACTTCGATGTCGGCTTGGCGCTCGGCGGCGATGGCGATCGCCGCGCCGATCGTGCCGACGAACGCCAGCGCTGCCCCGACGCCGAGAAAGGCAACGGTGAGGATCAGCAGGATGATGGCGACGAGGTCGGCGAACATGGCAGGTTCCTGATAGTTTCGGGGGTGGGAACCGGGTTGAGGGCGGCCCTGCGACCCGAAGGTCTCCCGCCTCACGCGATTCGCCCCCGAGCGCCGGGAGGCGAGGTCAGTCCGCCGGCTTGTCGCCGGCGGTATCGGTTGCGGACTGAAGGGCGCCCACGGCGCGCTCCAGTTCCTGAAGCGGTCGGGCCGGCGTTGGCGCCGGAAGCGCGGAAAGGGTCTTCTCCAGCGCGCGGATCTGCGTCTTCACGCCGACGCGGTCATGCAGCGCCTGCGCGGCACTCAGCTGGGCAATGGCGTCCATGGCAAGGCGGCGGGCATCGTCGGCGCTGGCGCTATCGACGCCGCGCGCCAGCTCGGTACCGATCGCCTTCAGCAGCTTGGCGCGCACCTCGTCGTGCATGTCGACGCCGGCGACGAGCGCCTCGACCTGTTCCAGCACGTCGAGCGGGAAGGCATTGCCGCCGGCCTGTACCTTCATCGCGGCTTCGGCGACTTCCTCGACGATCAGCGTGGCAGGATCGCGCTTGTAGCGGGCGGGCAGCGCTACGTCGTGGCGCAGGACGTGTCCGGCCAGCTCCAGCGCGCGGGACCAATCACCGATATCGATCGCCCAGACCATGATGGTGGGCAGCACCTCGTCGGCGCCGGTGGGCGCGAGCGCGCCGCGATCGGCACTGTGGCCGGCTTCGAGCAGGCCGTCGCACCATGCCCGGTACTCGCCGATCATGGTGTGCTTGACGGCGACCCGGTTGGCGACCGACTTGATGTCCTTCAGCCGGCGCAGATCGTGCTGCATACGCAGGTTGATCGTGTGCGCGGCGGTGCTGATGCCGCCGGCGGGGATGGGGGCTTGCCCCGCCGCGACGTCGGACGCCGCGGCGGGAGCCAGTCCGCTTTCCATGGCAGGAGCGGACGCGGCGGTGAGGGAAGTGATATATTCCCGATGTCGACGAGCAAGGCTCATGCGCGTGTCCTGTGGAAAGCGGGCTGTTCGGGGGACGGAGCCGGTTACGGCTTCTTCGTCTGGACGATGTTCTCGACGAACGCGCAGCGACCGTAGTCTTCGACCACGTAGCTCTCGTTCACCGACTGGAAGTCCTGCACCTCGTCATATTCGGGTGCGTCCTTGATCTGTCGGCGGCGCGTGCCCTCCTGTACGTAGATCGACAGGTTATCGAGGCTGGTCACCAGCAGCGCGTTGGCCGGGAAGAACGGCACCATGACCGCCAGCTTGCCGCCGATCTGCTTGGGCAGCGTCAGGATGCGGTTGCGCGCCTCCATCTCGGTCGCCTTGTCGCCGGCGGCGTTGATGACGTTCAGGAAGCGGTCCTGCACCAGATCGCGGCCGACGATCACGACGATGTCGGTGTCGTCGCGGTGCCATTCGTCCATGATCTCGATCGCGTCATAGACCAGCGCGTCGAGGTTCACGTAATCGACGTCGGTGCCCGGCGTGCCGGCCGCGACGTAGATCTTGCCGGCCGCGGTGACGACACCCTGCGCGTTGCGCGTTTCCTTGGTCAGGATGCCGCCCGCGAGGTGACGCGCCGGCGCAAAGTTGCGGATCTTGTAGAGCCAGCCGTGATTGACGTCCTGCAACAGCGGGTTCGCCGCGATATCGGTGGTGTCGGCGCGCGAGACGCCGTTCCAGCCGATCATGATCCGGTCGCGGCCCTGCTGCTTGACGATCGTGTCGCGGAACAGCGTCTGGAACTCGGGCTTGTGCGCCCACTGATCGAGCTTCGCGTACTTGATCGCGGTGTCGGAGTTGGTCTGGGCGCAGAAGTAGCGGCCCTTGTCGAGCGTGTCGGTGGGGTCGATCGGGCGACGGCGCACACCGGTGCCGCTGTTGGTCAGGGTGCGGCTGGCGATCGGGCGGGTCACGCCGAGGCCGACCTTGGCGCCTTCCTGCTGCTGCACCGGGATGATGTTGATCTTGCCGAGGAAGTCGCTCGACTGCTGGATCACCTCTTCCAGCTTCTGCTCGACCGTGGGTGCGACGGCGAACTGCTTTTCGCCCTGCACGACCGACGCGTCGACGCCGTTGAGCGTCGCGATCTGGCTGAGCATGGTGTTGTAGACGACACGGGTGGGGTTGCGCATTGGGCGAGTTCCTGTGCGGCAGGCCGTGCGGCGTGCCTTGGGGCGACGGTCGGGCGAGGGTGGTGGGTGACGGCGATCAGCAGTCGGTCAGGACCGCGCCGCTGCCGCCGGTGGCCGGGGTCCGGCTGAAGTTCGTGTCGGGCGTCTTCGCGAGCTTGGCGTTGAGCGCGTCGAAGTCGCTGCGGAACTTGGCCTGCGCATCGATCACCGGCTGCATCGCCGCGGCGAGCTGCGTCGCCATCTGGTCGCCGATCGCGGTGGCGAACGCCGCAAAATTGTCGTTCGCGGCCTCAGGCTTCTGCTTGGGCTCTTCCTTTTTGTCCGGCTCGCCACGCGAGAACAGCGCCGCGATGCCCGCGAAGCCCGTCTTGATCGCATCGGCGATCCCAGCGGGGTCGGCCGGTGCCGCCTCGAACTCCAGCGCGACCGCGTCGGCACCGTGCGCGTGGAACGAGCCGGGCGCGTTGCGCGAGAACTGGAGGCGCTGCGTCGCGATCGACGCCGGGCTGTCGGTGAAGGCGAGGCCGATCAGGCCGATCTTGTCGATGCCGGCATAGCTGGGGGTCAGCTCGACCGAGGGGAACGGCTTCTGGTCGGCCTTGGCGAGCTTCACCAGCTGGGCGTTGCCGTCGACCTGCGCATAGAGGGCGCGGCGCTTCTCGGCCTTGCCGTCGATCGTGATCTCGTCATCCTGCGCCTTGACGCCGATGACGCTGCCATAGCCATTGAACGGCGGCTCCGGGCTATAGCCCTTCATGTGCTCGACGTTGATGCGCGGCGTGTAGGTCTCGGCGTTGAACGTCTCGACGATCTGGTCGATCATCTCCGGGGTGATCGTCCGGCCGTCGCTGATCGTGCTACCGGCGACGAAGCAACGGAAATACTGGCTCTTCATGGCGGCGCGGTTCCTCGGTTCGCATGACAGCGCCGGGCGGGCGGCGCGTTCGATGACGGCGAAGAAGCGGAAAGCCGGGCGTGATTGCCAGCGCGCGTGCCTGTGGAATGGCTATTCCACAGGCAACAGGCGTCGGGTTCGGGGAACAGGCGTGGCTACGGTCCCGCGCCATGGAAAAGCTGCCACCCGATACAGGAATGCCGCTCCCTGCCTCCGCGTTCCCGATCCCGGTCGACGCGAAGCGGCAGGCGCGCAGCCTGTACTGGCGCGGCTGGGGCGTCACCCAGATCGCCGACGAGCTGGGATTGAAGCGCCCGACTGTCGAGGCGTGGAAACAGCGCGACAAATGGGACGAGGCGCCCTCGCTGTCCAAGATCGAGGACGCGCTGGAATGCCGGCTCAACACTCTGATCGCGAAAGAGCAGAAGACCGGCGGCGACCATAAGGAAATCGACCTGCTGATGCGGCAGGTTGTCTCGGCTGCGCGCGTGCGGCGCTACGAGGCACCCGGCGGGAACGCCGGCGATCTCAACGAGAGGGTCGCCAACCGCAATGCCGGCGAGAAGAAGAAGCCGGGCAGCAAGAACCATTTCACGACCGAGCAGGTCGAGCAGCTCGAAGCCATCTTCGAAAAGGAGCTGTTCGGCTATCAGGAAGACTGGTGGGCAGCGAAGGATCAGCGCACCCGCATGATCCTGAAGTCGCGCCAGATCGGCGCGACATGGTATTTCGCCCGCGAGGCGCTGCTCGATGCGCTGCGGGGCGGCGGCAACCAGATCTTCCTGTCCGCCTCCAAGGCGCAGGCGCATATCTTCCGCGGCTACATCATCCAGTTCGCCGCGCGCGTCGGGGTAAAGCTGCAGGGTGACCCGATCGTCCTGTCGGCCGACACGATTCCGGACGGCGAGCCCGCGGCCGAGCTGATCTTCCTCGGCACCAACGCGCGCACCGCGCAGGGCTATCACGGGAATTTCTACTTCGACGAGTTCTTCTGGACCTATGGTTTCGAGGAGCTGAACAAGGTCGCCAGCGCGATGGCGATGCACAAGCGCTGGCGGCGGACCTACTTCTCGACGCCGTCGAGCGTCGCGCATCAGGCGCATCCCTACTGGACGGGCGAGCGCCGTAACCGCCGGGTCAAGAAGGCCGACCGGGTCGAGATTGACGTCAGCCACGCCCGGCTCGCCGCCGGCGTGCTGTGCGAGGACAAGGTTTGGCGCCAGATCGTCACGATCGAGGATGCCGCGGCGCGCGGCTGCGACCTGTTCGACGTCGACGAGCTGCGCGTCGAATATGCGCCTGACGAGTTCGCCAACCTGCTCATGTGCCAGTTCGTCGACGACAGCCTGTCGGCGTTCAAGTTCAACGAGCTGCAACGCGCAACCGTCAGCGTGATCGAGGATTGGCGCGACGTCGACCTGCTGGCGGCGCGGCCGGTCGGTAACCGCGAGGTCTGGGCGGGCTATGACCCGGCCGAGGGCGGCACGGACGGCGACAATGCCGCGCTGGTGATCGCGCTGCCGCCGACCGGGCCGGAGGGCAAGTTCCGGCTGCTGGAGCGTCACCAGATCAAGGGCGACTTCCAGACGCAGGCCGATTTCGTCCTGGCACGTCTCGGTCGCTACAATTGCACCTACCTCGGCATCGACAAGAAGGGCGTCGGTGCGGCGGTCTACCAGCTGCTGCGCGACAAGATGCGCGGCGTCGTCGCCATCGAATATTCGCTGGAGACCAAGGCGTCGATGGTCATGAAGGCGCAGCACACCTTCGCTCGCCAGCGGGTCGAGTTCGACGGCGGGTGGATCGACCTGCAATCGAGCTTCCTGTCGATCAAGAAGGCGCTGACCGGGTCCGGCCGCGCGATCACGTTCAAGGCATCGCGCAGCGAGGATGTCGGCCACGCCGATCTCGCATGGGCAGCGATGCACATTTTCATCAACGAGCCGCTGGACGGGCAACGCCGGCCGGGCATGACTGTGGAGATATTCGGTGGCGAAGGGCAAGGCGCGGCGGATGTCGCGGATGGAGACGGCGGTGGCATCGTCTTCGGCGATCGACGCTGGGGCGAACGTGCCGACGACCGCCGCGGCGGGTGGGCACGTCGAGAGCTTCGCATTTGGCGACCCGGAGCCGGTGCTGGATCGCCGGCAGTGGATCGACCTGCTCGAATGCTACCACAACGACCGCTGGTACGAGCCGCCCTTGCCGCTCGACGGGCTGGCGCGCGCGTTCCGGGTCTCGCCGCACCACAGCTCGGCGATTCTGCTCAAGGTCAATCTCGTCGCCGCGTCGCTTGACCCGACGTCGCTGATCGACCGCGCCACCTTCAAGAAGGCGGTGCAGGACTATATCGTTTTCGGGAACGGCTATCTGGAGCCGGTGCGCGGGGTGCTGGGCAACACGCTGGCGCTGCGGCACGCCATGGCGCGCTATACGCGCCGCGGACTGGTCGACGGCGACTACTGGTGGGTGCCGGGCGTGAAGGATGCGACGCAGCTCGCGCCCGGCGTGGTTCACCTCGCCATGCCGGACGTCAATCAGGAGCTGTACGGCGTCCCGGAATATTTGTCGGCGCTTCAGGCCGCGCTGCTCAACGAGGCCGCGACGCTGTTCCGGCGCCGCTATTACCTGAACGGCAGCCATGCCGGGTACATCCTCTACGCCACCGGCGATATCGACGTGAAGGACACCGACGCCATCAAGGCGGCGATGAAGGCGTCGAAGGGACCGGGCAATTTCCGCAACATGTTCGTGCACGCCCCAAACGGCAAGGATGGCTCGATCAAGATCATCCCGATCGCCGAGGTGGGGGCGAAGGACGAGTTCCTCGGGATCAAGAACGCGACGCAGGCCGACGTCATGGCCGCGCACCGCGTGCCGCCGCAGCTGCTCGGGATCGTGCCGGCGCAGGGCTCGGCATTCGGCAACCCCAAGGATGCCACCGCCATGTTCTTCGAGCTGGAGATCGAGCCGATACAGGCCGCGTTTCTCGAGGTGAATGACCGGCTGGGGCAGGAGGTGATCCGCTTCCGCCCCCGCACCGTTTCGGCGTAGGTCGTAAACGGCGGCTCACATCCCCTTATCCGACGAGTGCCCCGACATCGTAAGGGGTTGCGACGTTTAGGCCTATTAGGGCGTCGAGCCGGATGATCCACTCGCCGTTTGGCGACGAGAATACTGCCAGTGGACCGTCTAATTGGACGCCGTCGATCGCCAATGGATGGCCGATCCCGCGGGCATAGACAACGATCTGCTTGCCCTCAGCAAGCGCAGCTTGCACCTTGGTGACGAACAGAGTTCCGGGAAAATGGTCCATGACTTTCCTTCTTAAGCGGAACCGTTGGAAAAAGATGGGTTTATCATGTCAGCGCTATGGCTGAAGGGCTTGGCTATTCTGCTTTGTAGCGTGAGCGTTCCGAGTCTCGATACCGTCCTTCTTGCCTTGCGGCAGCTTCGCAAAAAGATCATCCGCGTGTTTTGGCTCGGTGATCGCTTTTTCGATAATGAAGTTGAGTAGTCGGAACAGCCCCAAAGCCGTCGCTCGATCGTCATTCAAAATAATCGTGCCGGGGTGAACCGCCTCGTTGCCGATAACACGCAACGTGTCGAGCGCATCAGACACCCGCCTGCTGATGGTCCCTGCCCCGACAAGCTCGCCAATCTGATCGTTGATATCCCGTTTGGAGGCGCCAAGGATAGGTAGTAATTTTTGCACGGCAAGCCGGAGCAAAGCGGCAGAGCCACGCGGCGATAGATTGAAGATCGCGGCGGCCTCATCGTACTCTTCATGAATATCGCTCGGCATGTCCGCAGCCCGCGCCGGCGCATCGCTGCTCGCGGGCCTAACCATTTTCTGATCAATCCAAATCGTCTCTCGACGGCAGGAAAGGCATTTGGCGCACCGAATGTCCAGATCTTCCATGTAGCGGTTATCTCTGCCGAAGTTTTCGACTGTTACCGTCGCATGGGTAAGCTTGCCCCAATCATGGTTCGCGTAGACCCTGCAATCCGGGAATGGGCACACGAAAGCAGTAGAGTACTCCCCAAAACCATCTGGTCGATGCTCACGCTCCAAGGCTTCGTCCGCAGATAGTAGTCCCTCTTGCATTCTACATCCTCTCGACAATCATGCTTCTACGCACCGGATCGTGTCGCGCGAACCGCTAACTAACCTGCATAAGCTGTGACGGAAATGGCCGGGCTAGTTGGATCGCCTGATCAAGGGGTGCGGTCAGCCAAGCCTCTTCGTCATCTTCGTGCAGCAGCACCGGCATCGCCTTTGGATGGATCGGGGCCACCAACGGATTCGGATCAGTCGTCAGGAAGGCGAACACCGCACCCGCTTCCGCTGGGCGCCACACGCCGGCGAAGCTGACGATCGATCGACTGGGTACGTCGAACCAGTGAAGCGGTAGCTTGCCGTCTCCGCCGCGCGTCTGCCCGTATTCGCTGAATGCGGTAAACGGCACCAAGCATCGGCGCGCGGGGTTCGTCAGCGCCGCTCGCCAGAAGGGCGAGGTGTAATTGCGGACGTTGGTCACGCTCTTGTTCAATAGGACCGGCTTGCCAGTTACCTTGTCGATCCGCTTGCCCGGCACTTTGTGGGGGAAGCCCCACGCCATGATGTCCGGCACGCGCACGCCATCTTCGTCGCGGACCACCCATGCCGGCTTCTCGGGAAACAGCTCGGGCGGCGGGATCGTGTGATCGGGCGGAAAAGGTGCGGTGATGCCGTAGCGCGCGGCGAGCGCGGCTTGCGCCTCGGTCATGCGGAACCTGTTGCACATCGGCTGCCTCCTACATGCCAATTTGGCGGATCATTGCGGTCAGCGCCAGCACCCACGCCACCCGCCACCCGCC